>NZ_JPLW01000007.1:0-416220 GCF_000754115.1 Amycolatopsis sp. MJM2582 | reverse complement strand
CCGGCCCCCCGGGGCCGCCGCGGGCGGGGCGGGCCGGTCCGCGCCCGCCCGTCTGCTCACCGGGTTCCACGAACGGGTCGGCGACGACGTTCCCGTGATCGTCGGCGGCGAGCGGTTCCCCGCCGAATCCCTCAGCGCGGTCCTCGTCGACGCGGCGGTGGATCAAGCGGCCGAACGCTTCGGTGAGAAACCGCACCACATCGTGCTCACGCATCCCGTGGGCTGGGGCTCGTTCCGCCGCGACCTGCTGCGCCGGGCGCTGGCGGAAGCCGGATTCCCCCGTGCCGCACTGGTGGCGTCGCCCGTCGCCGCACTGCACGCGTACCTCGCCCCGCACGGCGACGTCACCGCCGGTGTCTGCGAATTCGGCCCGGACGGCGCGGTCGTCACGATCGCCGCCGCCACCGCCGTCAACGGCTGGCAACCCGTCAAAACGCTGGAAGGTGTCGACCCCGCCGAAGCCGTCGGCAAGGTCTTCGAACTCGCGCACGGCGCCGGGGTCCCGCCCCAGGCGCTGGCGGGCATCGTGCTCTGCGGCGAGGCACCGCCGGTTCCCGGCCGGACACCGTGCCCCGTCTTCGCGTCGAGCGACCCGGTGCTGACGGTGGCGACCGGCGCGGCCAACATCGCCGCGCGACGTGACCTTCCTCAACCCGGCGGCGCGGGATCGCACGCCGTCGCGACCGTCGAAACCACCCTGCTCCCCCGGGTCGACACCCCCGAAGAGCTCACCGAGCGGCCCGAACGGCCGCCGGTGGACATCACCCCGTTCCCCTTGCCAGAACGCACCGGGGCGGCGAAACTGCTCAGCCGGCGCAAGCCCCTCGTCGCCGGAGCCGCGGTCGTGGTGCTGGCCGCGACCACCCTGCTGCTCACCCTGACCACTCGAGAAGCCACCGCCGACAAGGGTCCCGAAGCCCCTCCCACCACTTCGAGCTCGTGCGCGCCGCCCACCCCCGGTGCCACCGATTCCCCCGAAGGTCGCTGTTGAACGCACTGCTCGACCAGCCCGGCATCATCCAGCCGGGTGCCCGGCGCCTGCTCGACGAGGTGACCACCGCCCCGGAAGTCCCGGTGCGGGTCACCGTCGTCGCCCCCGGCGGGTACGGCAAGACCCATCTGCTCGGCCTGCTCGGACGTCGCTACGCCGACGCCGGTGTCGAGGCGCTGCTGGTCGACGACGCCGACCAGCTCGATGACGACGAGCTCGCGAAGATCAAGGCACGGACGGAGGAAACGACGGGGCCCGTGGTGCTGGCCTTCCGGACGGCGCGCACGAAGGCGTTGCGCACGCTCGCCGATTCCTTCGGCAGATCGGTGTCCTTGGGCGCTTTCGGCGTCGACGACGTCCGGAAGCTCGTCGAGCACTCCGGGGGCGACGCGGCCACCGCGGCCCAAGTCCACTTCAGAACCGGTGGTGTGCCGGGACTCGTCGTGCGCGCGGTCACCGGGCGGCTCGCGGACTTCCGCGGCGAACTGGAGCAGCTGGACGACGACGTGCACCGCTACCTGATCGCGGCGGAGGCGGGTGCGGGCCGGAATCTCGATCTCCTCGCCGCACTCCTCAACCGTGATCGCGAAGGCCTGCCCGAAATCTTCGACAGTGCCAGGGCGACCGGTCTTCTCGGCGAGGACGACGTCCTGCTGCCGATCGCGGCCGAAGCCATCCGGACCTGGGGTTCGCCGGGACGACGGCTGACGGTGCTGCAGCGGCTCGTGGAACTCCAGTTGCGGGACGGGCTTCCGGTGCTGGACCTCGCGAAGTCGTTGCTGGGAACGGGAAGTTCGGGCGCGAGCGCGGCTGCGGCCTTCGAAGCCGCCGCACGCGAGGCGATGCCCGACGACACGAAACTCGCGGCGCGGTTCTACGAGGCCGCGTCCGAGGCCGGTGGGCGCGGCGCGGCGCTCACCGTCGGCTGGGCGCACGCCGCGGCGCTGGCCGGTGACCTCGACACCGCGTTGCGGCTCGGCGACGGCATGCTCGGCAGCACTTCGGACACGGACGCCCGGGCCGCGGGCGCCGAGGTGGCCGCGACCGTGCTGGCGCATCGCGGCGAACTGGCGCACAGCGCGGAGCTGTACCAATGGTCCGGACGGGCCGCGTCGAAGGCGTTCGCCGCGATCGCGTTGCTGGGCACCGGAAAACTCGAAGCCGCCCGGGGTGTGCTGGAAACTCCCGAAGTCCCGACGTTGTTCGCCGGTGCCGCCTCGCGGATGGCGCGGGCGATCACCGATTCGGTGTCGGGTTGCGGCGCCGAAACCCTGTCCGCCTTGCTGGGCGCGGCTTCGATGCTGGAATCGACGGGCGCGCCCGCTCCGCTGCCGGACAGCCCGGCGGCCCTGGCGGCGTTGGTGGGTCTGCATTCCGGCGAACTCGCGCTGGCCGAGTCGGTGTTGAGCCGCGCGGCGAACGGCCGGATCGGCGGCGACCTGCTCGCGAAGCGGCACCGGCTGTTGCTCGGCTGGGTCGCCATGACCGCGGGCGACCTCAAGACGGCAGCCGAAGCCCTGATGCCACCGGACGGTCTCGAAGCGCGCGACGAACTCTTCGCCGCCACTCTGCAGCTGGGCCTGGCACGGCGGGCGAGCGATCTTCCCGGCCTGCAACGTTCTTGGGACCGGGCGTATCAGGCTTCGATGCGCCAGCAGCCGGACCTGTATTCGCTGCTGCCGCTGGGAGAACTCGCGATCGCGGCCGCACGGGGCGGCGCGAGCGCCAAACTGGCCGGGCAGCTGGAGCGGGCACACGCCGTGCTCGACGCGCTCGGCAACCCTCCACTGTGGACGGCCACCCTGCGCTGGCACGAACTGCACGCCGCCATCACCGTCGAGGACCACACGTCGGCGGGCGAACATCTGGCCGCGTTGAACGATTTCGCTTCTTGCGGCCGCTATCCCGCCGCCCTCGCCGCCGCCGCGTCCGGCTGGCTCGCGGTCCTGACCGGCAGCTTCGATCCGGAATCGATCACCGCGTCCGCGTCGGAACTGCACGAACTCGGGCTCTGCTGGGACGCGTCCCGGCTGGCCGGGCAGGCGGCGATCCGGACCTCCGACCGGAAGGCGATGGTCCAGCTGCTCGAAGCGGCCCGGCAGTTCCAAGGCCGGGCGCCGGAACCCGTCGCGGCCACCGGGCTGAACGCCTTGAGCGAACGGGAACTGGAGGTCGCCCGTCTCGTCGTCGGCGGGCTGACGTACAAGCAGGCCGGGAGCGAACTGTTCATCTCGGGGAAGACCGTGGAGCACCACATGGCACGGATCCGGGGCAAACTCGGGGCCGGGGACCGGCGGGAACTGCTGGCGATGTTGCGGGAGTTGCTTGCGGCGGGCGAGGGTTGAGTAGTTGAACGCCTTCTACCACTTGTGCTTCGTCGTCCGAGACATCGGACAGGCGACCGAAGACCTCACCCGCACCCTCGGCGTGACCTGGAGTCCGGTTCGTGCGGGCACCCTCGGGGATTGGGACTACGACATCGTGTTCTCGACCGATGGGCCGCCGTTCTTCGAGGTGATCCAAGGACCCGCCGGAAGCCCGTGGGACGCGACCGACGGGTCCCGCTTCGACCACATCGGCTACTGGTCCAAGGACGTCATGACGGACAAACAGCGCCTGGCGGATCGCGGCGCGCCGATCGAGTTCGACTCCTGCCCCTACGGTCGCTCCTTCACCTACCACCGGCTCGACAGCATCGGAGCGCGGATCGACCTGGTCGATCTCGCGGTGCAGCCGGGATTCCGCGACACCTGGGCCCAGGATGTGGCGACGATGCCGCCGCTCGACTTCGACGACCCTGCTGCCAACCCCTGAGCGCGACCTGGGATCACGGCGTCGATCCGAGCTCGACCCTCCGGTTGCGCCGACGTTCCGTTGGTGTCGACCGGCTCCGCCTCGCCGCGCCCGGACGTGTGCAACCGACCCGTCCTCCGCGAGGACCACGGCCTGCGCCCGTCGCTCCGAAAGCCTCTGGTTGTACTCGTCGGTCCCTCGGAAGTCTGTGTGCCCAGGATGTTCGTCGAAGACCCGGCTCATCGCGTTCTTCATCCAGATGTCAGCGTCGCGGTCCCGACGGTCTGGTCGACCGCGTCGTGGGTACGCGGGTGGCCAAGGGCTCGGCTCCGGCGTCGGTCAGCGATCGGGGGGTTCGCAGCGACATGAGGCAGGCCTCTCGTCCGGTCAGCCCATGGTGACAGCCGTTTGGGCGCTGCGTCGGTACCTCTGGGGGCAGCCATCCGTGCGGGCGGTTCGGGCAGGATGACCCGCAACGCCGATGACCCGCGCTTTTGGCACTCGGCCGATGGGCTTCCCTACCGTTACTCCCTCGATCGGCCTGACCACGAAACCGATCCCTCGGAGATCGAAATCGTCGAACAGGCAGCAGGCAGGACAATGCACTGCGACATCGGGCTGCACATCTTCGTCAGCGATCTCATCGGCAGGCCAGTGCTGGGCAGCCTTGCACAACGAATCGCCGAGAAGACCGAGGGCTGGGTGTTCGTCAAATTCAAGACTCGCCCTTCCGCAAGCCTGCTTGAACACTTCGACCGCAACGGACGCTGCATCCGTGGCGAGGACTACGTCTACCTCGACGCACCGGCGATGGCCGCGTGGTGCGCACATCCTGCCTTCCACTT
This sequence comes from Amycolatopsis sp. MJM2582, assembly GCF_000754115.1. Lineage (NCBI taxonomy): Bacteria > Bacillati > Actinomycetota > Actinomycetes > Pseudonocardiales > Pseudonocardiaceae > Amycolatopsis > Amycolatopsis sp. MJM2582. Next base: position 411,591 of record NZ_JPLW01000007.1, on the reverse strand, counting down.
GGTCAAGTAGGGTCGCCGACTCGCACGGGCCGTCGGCGGAGGGATCACCACTGCGACAACTCGACGCCTCTGGCCGCGCCAGTGCGAGACTTGGCGGCAACTTGACGACGCGAAGGAGCTCGCTGTGGCCTCTGATGCCCTTGAACGCCCGGTACCGGCGGCAAGCGGGCCGGGACAGCCGATCCTCGAACTGCTGGACAAGGCCATCGGCTTGCAGACACCGCTGGTGCGCAAGAACATCGCACGGGCCCGTCAGCGCAACCCGGATGCGACGCCCGCAGAAGTCGTGCGCACGCTGGAACGGATGTACGTCAGTGCCTTGGCAGGCACCGGAGCCGCAGTCGGGGCCACCGCGGCCGCACCCGCCGTCGGCACCGGGGTCGCCTTGGCCTTGTCGGCGGGTGAGGCATTTTCTTCGCTTGAACTGAGCACTTTGTTCGTGCTTTCGGTCGCCGAGGTCCACGGCGTTCAGCTGGACGAGATCGAACGCCGTCGCACACTGGTCATGGGGATTCTCCTCGGACATTCCGGTTCCACGACCATTGTCGGCAAGGCCGCCGAGCGCACCGGCCAGCACTGGGCCCGCCAGCTCGTCAGCAAGGTGCCCACGGCGACGCTCCGCCAGATCAACAAGGTCCTGGGCAAGAACTTCATCACCAAGTACGGCACCAAGCAGGGCATCATCGTGCTCGGCAGGGTGGCTCCATTCGGCATCGGCGCGGTGATCGGCGGCGGCGCCAACGCCACCCTCGCCTCCCTGGCGGTCCGAGCCGCCCGACGCGCGTTCGGGCCCGCGCCACAGTCATGGCCCGATACAGAGCTGGATCCCGCGTCTTCCGACTCAACCACCGGCGCACTCTGATGGTGACCGACTTTCCGCCGGACGTGGAGGCGTACTACCGGCGTCTGGCAGCCCAACGGCACTGGCCGCACGAGACTGAAGCCGCCTTCCGGGCAAGCGTCGCGAGGTATCGGGCGTTGGACGAGGGCGCTGGGCTTCGCCAGTACTACGAGTACGTGGACCATGAAGGCCTGGTCGACGAAGGAGCTCGCTGGCTGTGGGAAGCGGTCGTGGTCGAGCACGAGACAGTGGCCATCAAGCAAATCGAGCTGGATTCGTCCGGGGCCATTCGCCGCTACTGGTGGCGGAATATCGAGGATGAAGCCGGCGGACTCACCGATCAAGCACTCGACCCCGGCCTCACAGCTGTTTCCCGTTCTACGTTCTATGCACTCTGGGAAAGCACCACCGACAAGTGAGGCTCAGGCGTTGCGGTGGCGAGCAACGAGGTCGCGGTTGCGTCGTCTGCCGTCGCCCCCGCTCGCCTGGCTCATGACAGTTCCCTTCACGTGCGCTCAGAGCCGGCGACCGGTGGCCGCTTCCCACCATTCGGCGTGCCAGGCTTCCTGTTCCGCGGCAGTGACGATCTGGTCGAGTTCCGCATCAGCAAGCGTATCGACGAGGTCCGCTTCCGAAGTCTTTTCGCCAGTGCGCATGACGTAGATCTGCATCCCGCCGCCCATGTCCCTGCACATCCCGCTCGGGTAGGTGTCGCGGCGGGCGCCTTGAACGGCGATGGCCCAACCCCCGGGTTCCAGCTGACGACGCAGCCGGGCCAGCGCCTCGAACATGTCCATGGCGGTGGCCGTAAACCGGTCCACGCCCAGGAACAGCTCGATCCGATAGAGCGGCCTTGGCCCGTCGTAACCGTCCAGCCAGCCCCGCAGCCGCGCCCGTCGCCCTTCACCGGCACGCGCCACCAATACTTCTCGGTCTTCCAGCAGCCTCGGGTAGTCGCTCACCTTCCCATTCAATCAGCGATCGCGCCTCAGCCGGGACTAACAGCCATGACTGGCCCGTTCACTCTCCGCGTAAATTCGATCACGCTCTCGCCACTATTCGAACGTAAGTTCGAGTATGATCATGGGCATGACCACAACTCTCGCTTATAACCCGAAAGCCGCTCGCATTCTCGACGCCGCGTTCGACGAAGAGCTTTCGCTTCGGCGGACGCAAGGACGTCAGGTACGAGCGTTAGCCGATTTCGCCGCTCGCGGTGGATCACGAAGATCCGTGACCGAGGAGGTCGCCTTGCGCTTCTCGGTCACCCGCAATCACGCGTTCCTGCTCGTCGAGACTTCCTGCGCCCTCGTCGCCCGCCTGCCGAACACGCTGGCGGCGTTGGAGCGTGGCGATATCGACCTGTACAAGGCTTCCAAGGTTATGCAGCTGACCAGAGAGGTGTCGGACGAAGTCGCGGCACAGGTCGACGCCTGGCTGACCAAACGTCTCGCCGACCGTGATCCCGGAGCGATCCGGGGTTCGGTGAGACATGCCGTGCAGAAATTCGATCCCGACGGCTATCGCGAACGAGCGGCCAAGAAACGCGCCTTGCGGCATATCTCGTTGGAACACGACGACGAGACCATGTCCACACTCTCCGGCCACCTTCCCACGGAAGTCGCCAGTTCCATCTACGCCTCGATGAGCCGCGCAGCGCGCTCCCGGCGGAACAAGGACAAATCCCGGACGCTCGACCAGCATCGCGCCGACATCTTCGCCGAACGGCTACTGGCCGAGAACGGTCGGGGCAAGCCGCGTGCCCACATCCATGTCTATGTCGACTTCTTGACACTCGTCGGCGCGCGCGACGATCCCGCGACGCTGGCCGGGTACGGCCCCATCCCCGACTGGCTGGTCCGCGAGATCGCCTCAGACCCCGGGTCCACCTGGTCCCGGCTGATCACCGACTCCGCCACGGGCCAACTGCTCGAGGCGGGCGGTGACAAGTACCGATCACCGGCGTCCTTGGCCCGCTTGATCAAGGCGAGGGATCGCGAGTGCACACAACCAGGCTGCCACCTTCCGGCCGATGCCTCCGAGATCGACCACATCATCGCGCGGGCTCGCAACGGGAAGACCAATCACCACAACTGTCATGTCCACTGCAAGAACCACAACCTGCTCAAGGAGGAACCCGGGTGGTCGGCCGTACCCACCGGTGACGGCGGCATGATCATCACCACGCCGAGCGGCCATACCTATGAGTCAGCGCCAGAGCCGTTCCACGAACCACGCACAGGCCCCGAGGACGATGAAACTCAGACCTGAGCCCGTGGCCCCAAAGCCTTCAAGGCCGCCCTGACCACCCGACGGGAAGGATCCTCGACCATCGACCTCACCGAATCGACCGGGATGGCGTCCAGAATCCGAAGCGCCCCAACAGTTTGGGCCCGCACCCTGGCCGCAGGGTGCCTCAGCAACGGATACAGCAGCTCCCCGTCCTCTTTCCGCCCCGACTCGGCAAGGCCCGCGATGGCGCCCAAGGATGGGTTCGCGGCGGAAACGGCCGACCGGTACCAGTCGACAGCGTCGACGCCCGTACGCCGGGCAGCATCCCGTGCGAGCGCACGGATCAGTGAGGAACGATCGTCCAGCAGACCGGCGATTTCGTTCCAGTGGCCGAGGCGAGCGAGTCCGGTCAGCGCGCTGATCCGTACCTCGCCGTACCGGCAGGCGGCCAGCTTGCGCAGGACGTCCACGCGACCGGTCCACACGGCCTCGCGGGCGGCGGCCTCAGCGGCACGGGCGCGGAGACCCTTGTCGGAATTCGTCAGGGCAAGCCGAACCATCTCGTCGAGTCTGAGATCGCCACGCCGGGTTCTGACTTCGAACGCGAACCTCGGCACCGCGGAGGTCGCCGAGCACATCAGCTGCTCGAGCACCGCCACGGGGGCGTCGTAAGCAGCCGCGTACAACTGCTGGACGCCGAAGCCCCCGCGACGACGACGCCGCAGGTGAAGCATCGTTTCGGCGGCGGGCTGGAGGTACGTCGATGGCTTGTCGTGCAGCAGCCGGACGACACCCATGCGGGCGGCGTCGCGGACCGGAGACGCCCAATCCGTCATGCGCACCAGCAGGAACGGAAGCATCTCCGGGCGTGGGTTCGCCAGCATCTTCGTGACCGCCACCTCGCGGACTCGACCGTTGCCGTGTGAAGCGGCGATCGCCGTCGTCAACGGTCCGGCCCCACGTCCCGTGAGCGGTAGCCCGACGTCGGCCAAGGCCGGCTGAGATCGGCAGTACACGTCGAGAGTCGCGACGAGCGCCGGTGTCTCGGTGATCGTCGCGAAGGCGGCCTTGATCGCGGAGTCGTCGCCGGACTTGTCGACGCGCATGAGCGCATCGATGAGTACGCCGACGCGCTGTCCCCTGCTCTCCAAAGTTTCCTGGAGTGCCTCGGCCACGGACTTGCTTCTCCCGAAGATCACCCGGCGATCTTCCCCGATCCACCACCCACCGCGCTCATCCTTTTCGCGGGTAGACGCCCGATGACGGAACGCGTAGGAACGAGAGAATGGCTGAGGAAAGGTCCAGACGAGTTTTCCTGTCCACGTCGGCCGCGCTCTCGGCGGCCGCCCTGTCATCTGCAACCCTCGCACCGAGCGCCGGCGCCGAAGAGGCCGGTGAACGCCTCACCCCACAACGACCCGACGCCGAACTCCGAGCGATCCTCCGCGAGATAGACGAACACCGCATCGAGGCCACCGTACGCAGACTCGCGGCCTTCGGAACCCGGCACACGTTGTCCTCGCAGACCGACCCTGTCCGGGGAATCGGCGCCGCCCGCGACTGGATCCTCGCGGAGATGACGAAATCCGCGGAGCGGTCGGGCGGCCGGATGACGGTCGAGGCGCAGTCGTATCTCCAGCAGCCCGCCCCGCCTCGGATCCCGGTCGCGACCACCATCACCAACGTCGTCGCCACCTTGCGCGGCTCCACCACCCCGGAACGGGTCTACGTCGTGTCCGGTCACTACGACTCGCGGTGTTCGGACCCGCTCGACGCGACGAAGGACGCCCCGGGCGCCGACGACGACGCCTCCGGGGTGGCCGTCGCGATGGAGCTCGCCCGGGTGCTCGCCACTCGCCGTCCGGCCGCGACCATCGTGTTCGCCGCGGTCGCCGGTGAGGAACAGGGCCTGTTCGGCGCACGGCACATGGCCACGCTGTTCAAGACGGCCGGCACGAACGTGCAGGCGATGTTCACCAACGACATCGTCGGTTCCAGCCGGGCGGACGACGGGACGCGGGACCCGCGCACGATCCGGTTGTTCGCCGAGGGCGTGCCGACGTCGGAAACCCCGGCGCAGGCCGACATCCGGCGCGCGGTCGGCGGGGAGAACGACTCGCCCTCCCGTCAGCTGGCGCGGTTCGTACGCTCGGTCGCGGACAACGAAGCGACCGGCATGACCGTACGGGTGATCCACCGGCGCGACCGCTACCTCCGCGGCGGCGACCACATCCCGTTCCTGGAACAGGGGTATCCCGCCGCGCGGTTCACCGAACCGCACGAGGACTACGCCCATCAGCATCAGGACGTCCGCGTGGAGAACGGCAAGCGGTTCGGCGATCTGCCCGAGTTTTGCGACTTCCCGTTCATCGCCAGGGTCGCCCGGGTGAACGCCGCGACGATGTGGTCGCTGGCGACCGCGCCCGGTACCCCCGAAGACGTCCGGATCCGCACGAACCGGCTGACGAACGAGACGGATCTCGTGTGGCGGCGCGGGACAGACCCGGATCTCGCCGGTTACGAGGTCGTCTGGAGGGAGACGACGGCGCCCGACTGGACGCACTTGGTCACGGTCGGCGACACGACCGAGGCTAAAGTGGATCTGTCGAAGGACAACGTGTTCTTCGGTGTCCGCGCGGTCGGCAAGAACGGCCACCGCGGTCCGGTCGCGTTTCCGACGCCCTCGAGTTGAGGGTTGCCGAGTTGAAGACGCTGAGTTGAGGTCGCTGAGCTGATGCCACGATGACAGTCACCCCCGGCGACCTCGACGCCGCGATCGCGAGCGTGGTCGGTGAACTAAGCCAGGCGTCGGGCCGTGACTGGTCGGCGGCGTCGGGCACCGGCGATCTGAACGCCTGGCGCACGGCCGAACACCTCGGCGACTGCCTGATCTCCTATGCGGGCCTGCTGATCGCGCGGCCGTCGACACCACGTTTCGTCTGCTTCGAAGCCGTCGCCGACCAGGCCGCGACTCCGTCGGAGATGCTGGAGTTCGTCACGGTCGCCGGCGGCATCCTGGGCGCCACGCTCCGCACGGTGGCCCCGGACGTCCGCGCGTACCACCCGAGCGGCCGCGCCGACCTCGAAGGTTTCGCCGGGATGGGCTGCGTCGAAGTCCTGGTCCACGGCGAGGACATGGCCAGGGGGCTCGACGTCACCCTCGATCCGCCGCGCGATGTCTGCTCGCGAGTGCTCGCGCGGATGTTCCCGGATGTCGACGTCACCGGCGTCGATCCCTGGACGGCATTGCTGTGGGCGACGGATCGCACGGAGCTACCGGGACGGCCGTCGCGCGCCGGGTGGCAATGGCGAGGCACCCCGCTCGACGATCCGCCGTTCAGCGAGGCCTGAAGGCCACCACAGCGGCCTGGTCGCCGTTCCGCCACGCCACGGCGGGCTCGTCGACCGGCCCGGCCTTCAAGGCACGCAGATGCCACTCGGCGGGAGGATGCCATTCCGCTGAGGACGAATCGCCGAACAGCCGAGCCCGTTCAACCACGGCCGGTCCCAGCACGGGATCCGCCGCGACCTGACCCCACCAGTCGCTCCAAGAGCCGTCATCGCTCGCGGACGCCACGACTTCCCCTTCCGGCATGTCGTCCACATTCGCCACGAAACCGCCCGCCCGCACCAGCCCGGCGAGTTCGGCGTACAACGCTGTCAGCCGGTCCGGCGGCAGGTAGTGCAATGCCATGATCGCCAGCACGGCGTCGTAGCCGCTGTACGACAACAAGGCGGCCCAGCCCGGATCACGCAGATCGGCCTGGACCACCTCCACCGAGGACGGCAGCGACGCGCGAGCGATCGCCAGCATCACCGGGTCGAGATCGACCAGCGTGACCTCCGCGTCGGGAAAACGCGCGAGCAGACGGGAACAGAGAGTGCCCGTACCGCCACCTACGTCCAGCACCCTCGGCGCCCGACCGTCGCAGCGCGCCGCGATCAGGTCGATCATCCGCTCGATCGCCTGCTCACGTCCCGGCTGATACCGCGCCATGAGTCGATCCCAGCCGTCGTTCCAGTCCCCAGTCATACCGGTAATGATAATCGATATCACCAACTGAGCAGTGCGTCACGGTCCGTCTCCGGGTAGTAAGCGAGGTACGGCCGATCGGCGCAACTTGGCCCTTGACGCGTTTGTCCCGCCGGAGTGCGGGAACTTTTCCGGCATGTCCAGATGGCGAACCACCAGTAGGAGCAACACCGCCGTGCGCGTCATCACCGGCATCGGCGCGCTGTTCGCTTTCATCGAACTGCTGTACATGGTGATGGTGCTCGCGGGTGCCAACGCGGGCAACGGTTTCTTCATCTTCATCCAGGCGCTGGCCAGGCCGCTGGCGTTGTTCTGGCCGGGTCTCTTCCCGGTGAGTGACCCGAATCTCGCGGTCATCCTCGACTACGGTCTGGCCGCGGCGTTCTGGGTGATCCTGGCGGGTGTCATCGCCCGTTTCGCGGCCCGCTGACCCCCTGCGGCGGCGATCGGCGTCCCGTTCGGCGACACTGGACGGATGAGCGACGGCAGATGGTTCGACCTGAACCCGCTTCCCGAGCTGTTCGGCCTGGCCGCCGCCGGGCGGGCGCTGTTGCCGAACGTGCCCGTGACCCCGGCCGCGATCCTGAAGACCGTGACCGAGCAGCTGGTCGGGCGCAGGCTGACGGCCAAGGTGGACGGGCACGACGTCGGTCTCACCCTGACCGGGCTCGACTACCAGACCGACAGCCTCAGTCTGGCCGCCACCGGCCGGGTCGGCGACGTCCGCATCGTCGTCGAGGACGTCGACTGGCCGGAAACCCCGCTCGAACGCATCACCGTCCTGGCGTCGAACGTGCGCCTTCGCTCACTCCCCTCCCCGGCCGCCATCCCCGAACAGGTGAAGATGGCGATCCGGGTATCGCCGGAAGTCCTCCAGGCCCATGTGGCCGAGGTCCGGCCGGGCATCATCGTGACCCCCGGCGACGACGGGCATTTCCACATCCGCTGGGAAAAGCGGCCCCGTTGGGGACATCTCGCCCTGGAGTCCACTGTGGAGCACGACGCTGTCGTCCTCCGGCCGATGTCCGTCCACATCGGACGCCGCCGGTTCGGCCCGCCGTCCCGGCTCAAACCGATCGTGCTGCCGCTGCCCGAACTCCCACAAGGGATCCGGCTCACCGCGGTCGAGGCGCACGACGGTCACCTGGTCCTGCACGCGCTGGCCGAGGAATGGCCCGAGAAGCTGTCCACGATCCCGCTCGGCGACCTGCTGGGCTGGGTGACGACGGCCGTGACCACGTTGACCCTGCCGAGACTCGGCGGACGGTGACCGGCGATGGCCCTCGCCACGGTGACGAGGGCCATCATCGGATCAGCTGTGCAACGCGCCCTGCGCGACACGCACCGCGGGCGCGGCGGGCTTCGCGACGGGCGCGGCGGCGGTTTCCGCCTCCGCGAGGGCGGACGACCGCACGAGACCGGTCTTCTTGCCGCACACCCTCTTCTTCTCGTCCGAGGTCATCTTCTTGCCGACGGTCCTGGTCTGGCCCACGACGCCGGGCGCCGGGCCCTCACCGCTGAAGTTCCAGACGTACCACTGGTGGTGGCCCCATCGGCGCTTGTCGTACCACATGTCGTACGAGCCGTAGCCCACGCGCATCACCGGAGAGCGGTCCAGGCCCGCCCAGTAGCCCGGATTCACCTCGATCCGGGTCTCGACGTTCTCGCTGGTCTCCCAGCCCCACTCCTGGCCCCACGTGCGCTTGTAGGCGACCGTCCACTGGACGAGGAACTCGAAGCCCGCGCTCACGCTGATCTCGTTCGACACCGTGTTCTTCCCGCTGCGGGTGTCCCGCTTGCCGATCACCTGGGTGATCTTGTTGGCACTGCAGTTGAAGACCGTGTCCACCCGGTTCCACTCGCCGTAGAAGTCCTGGCCGCGCTGGTCGACGTGGGCGTTGCAGGTCTTGGTGGCGCGGCCGCAGTCCTTGAGCAGTTCGGCGCGGGACGGCCCGCGCGAATACACCACGGAGCTGCCCTTGTCGTTCATGTCCGACCCGTAGTTGGCGCTGTCGTTGGCGTACCACTCCTGGGTGGCGCCTTGGTATTCGGCGTGCTCGTACATCGTGATGTAGCAGTTGTAGAAGGTCTGGAACGAGGAGACCTTGTCGTTCATCGAGCCGAGGAAGCCGATGGTCTGGTTCGTCCCCTCGACGCACGGCGATCCGGTGACGGCGACACTCGCGCCGCCGAAGTTCGCGTGTTCGTAGAGCACGCTGATCACTGTCGCGGACGCGCCGACCTCACCCGCCGACGCCGCGGCGAGGGACTCGCCCACGCTGTCGAAGCACCGGAAGGCTCCGGTGATCGTGTCGGCGACACAGTGCTCGTCACGTTCCGCGGCGTTCGCCGGCACGACGACGGCGAGACACATCGCCACAGCGGCCAGGAAGGCCGCCCCGAGTCTGTACTTGTGCACGTCTGAACTCCCTGGGGAAGACGGAATACCGACCATGATCGGATCGGCGTCACGAGTCCACCACGGGGAAACCGGCTTGCCCATGCAGAACGACCGGCAGACTGTTTTTCGCTTGCCACTGAACGGGACCGCTAGGCCGATTCGCCGCGCTCGCGCAGATATCGCGTGTGGTCGGCCTGCTGATGGACGTCACCGGCGTAGAAGCGTTCCGCTATCCGGTGCGCTTCGGTCTCCAGCAGCTCCAGCTGCGCGAGGAGTTCCTCGGCCGGCCTTTTGGCGGCGAACCACCACGGCAGATTCAGATACGTCTCCACCGAAAGCGGCAGATCCGTTCGCGCCAACCGGGTGACGGCGTGCTGGACATCCGGGTTCGCCGCCCACCGCTCCGGTCGCGCGAGCAGGTCTTCGAGCACCTCCGCGATCCGCCGCACACCGTCCACAGAGGACTCGGGCATCCGCTGCGCGCGTTCGGTCACCTTGCCCACCAGCGATTCGAGGTCCGCCCGCAGCTGCCCGGCCTCGGCGACGGCGTCCACCGAGACGAGCCGGACCTTCTCGGGCGGCGCGAGCAGGGCGAACACCGCGTACAGTCCCGCCACTACCAGCGGCCACAACCCGCCGACGACGCCGGTCAGGTACAGCGCCAGCCCGATCAGCCCGCCGACGCAGCCGGCGAGGTTCTTCGTGGAGCCGAGGTAACCGATCACTGGTACCCGCGGATTTCCTGGAACACCTTGGGCAGCACGTCGCCTCGGGCGTCGAACACGTTGCCACCGGTGCGTTTCGCGACCTCGCCGAGTTCGGCGGAGTCGCCTTCGCCGAAGATCACGGTGAACACCGGGATCTGCCGCATCGCCTCCGGCAACGACGGGAACCTCAGCTGGAAATCCGAGAACTTGGCGCCGTTCGCGTTCTGCCCGTCGGTCATCAGCACGATCGAGTTGAAGCGATCGGGGTCCCGCGCGACCAAAGGTCCCATGATGTCGTACGCGCGCTGAAGACTGTCGTAGATCGCCGTGCCACCGTTCGCGTCGAGGCCCTCGGCGAAGCGCTTGATCTTGTCCAACGCGGGTTGTGGATCGCCTTCCGGGACGGTGAACGTCTCCGGGCTGCCGGGCACGGTGTCGAACGGCAGCATCGTGACCTCCTCACGGCTGCGGAACCGGCGGTACCGTCCGGTCAGCGAACCGTCGGCGCCGGTCAGCCCGATTAGTGCGGCGCGCAGCGACTCGATCCGGTCTCCCGACATCGAACCGGAGGTGTCGAGCACGTACAGCGTCCGCGACGGCCGCCGGATCTTGTCGAAGTAGGCGCCCAGCAACGCGTCGACCGCTTGCTGCGTCGCGGGGAACGGCAGCTCGACGAGATCCTTTCGCGCGAACTGCTGCCCCAGCTGGACCCCCGGCACGACCGGACGGCGCTGCGTGGTCTCCATGATCTTGCGCTGGGTGTCCGGCGTCCGCAGCCGTTCGGCGAGCTTGCGGTGCGCGTCCCGCGCGTCGGAATTCGCGCTCTGCAACAACGTCAGCGGATAGTCCGCGGTCACGACACCGTCGGAGGGATACACCAGCGTCAGCGGTTCGGGCAGTTTCCCGCTCGCGTTCATCGAAAGCAGGACGGACTCGTAGTTGATCAGGCCGTCGACCTTCTTGCCGGGATCCTGGCCGCTCGCCCGTCGTTGGTAGGCCTCGGAAAGCCAGCCCGACGAGCCCGCGGACATCGCCTGCGCGCTGAAGAACTCGGTCAGTTTCGGGGTGACGGAAGCGATCTGCTGAGCGTCGATCGCGTTGCCCGCCCCCGCGAGCGCCGACGCCACCCCGACGAGCGCCGAGAAACCGGAGTTCGACGCGGACGGATCCGTCATGCCGTAGGTGAAGGCCTTCTTGCCTGCCTGTTCGGCGATCTCACCCCAGCCCACCGGGCGCCCGGCCCAGCCGAGCCGTTGCGCCGCCGACGCGGACAGCCCGAGCACCACCGGCGAGCTCATGATCTTCACCTGCTCGCCCAGCCGTTTCGCGGCCTCCGGAACCGCCGCCGGATACCGGTTCGACGAGAACCAGACGGCGTCGTACTGGCCGTCCACCTTGCCGTTCGCGAGCGACTCGGTACCTTCCAGCGTCCCGGTGAACTGGAACTTGACCTTGACGCCGGTCGCCGCCGCCTCCTGTTCCAGCAGCGGCCGCAGGTCGGCCAGTTCGCTGCCCGCGAGCACCCGCAAGGTGCCTGCTTCGGCCTCCCCCAGCCCCGTCCCACCTTCGCTCGAATCACAGGAAACCAGTGACAGCGCGCAGATCGCCGCCACCGTGAGCACAGCCCAGCGTTTCACGATGCCCCCTCGGCCGCCGCCGTCTCGTGAGACCGGCGCAGATGGTCTTCGGCCCGCCGGATCTCCCCCGACAGCGCCTCCACGGTCGCCGCCATCGTCGAGACAGCCCCCGCCTTGAACTCGTCGATCGCGTCGATGCTCCGGTAGATCCGCTCGAACGACTCGCGGATCGTCGCCACCGCCACCGCCGGATCGCTGCCCGCGCGCCGGATCTCGGCGCTGCGCAGTTCCAGCATTTCGGCGTTGGCCCTGATCAATCCGTCGGTGGTCGCCTGCACGGCCTGGATTTCGTCGAGCACGTCGCGTTGCCCGGCGAGCGCCCCGCTCACCACCAGCGCGACCCGCAGCGCCGCGACCGTGGTCGATACCGCCCGTTCGATCCCGCGGATCAGCTCGTCGTTGTTGCGCCGCACCAGATCCAGCGCGAGATAACCCTGCGCGCTGACGGCGAGCTGGGTCAGCAGATCCTGATGCCGCTGCCGGATCGGATGCAGCGCGTCCGCCCGCAAGGCCTTGGCCCGCGCGGGGTCGGTGAAGTCGAAGATCCCGGCTTGGCGGTCGACGGCCGTGTCGACGGCTTCGGCGAACGCTGCCGCTTCCGACAGCTTGCCGAGCGTCGCCCACAGGCGTTCTCGTTCACCCTTGAGCGCGGCGTTGTCCCGTCGCAGATGGTCTTGCCGCGCCCGCAGATCGAGTACGAGCGCGTTCACCGGCTCGTTGGCCGCGCGGTAGCGGTCCAGAGCCTTCTTCGCGCTGCTCGCGACCGGGATCAGCCCCATCAGCTTGCGGCCGGTGATCGGCAGTTTCGCCGGATCGATCTCCGCCACGGCCCGCCGGAGCCCGGCCAGGCTCACCGTCGCCTGGTGTTGTGGCGACCCGATTTCCGTGAGCGCCCGCGTCGACCGGTCCAGCAGCGCACCGGCGACGGTCGCCGCCGCGCGCATGTCGGACTCGCCGACCGCGAGCAGTTCGTCCAGGACGCGCGTGAAGTCGGGCGACCGGACGTCGAGCGCTTCGAGGCGGCGGGCGAACCCCTCCGCGCGCTTCGCGATCTCAGCGTGGACCTCCGGCGCGAGGGTGACCAGGCCGGCCGCGCGCTCGGCCGGGATCGCCTCCACCGGTTCGGGTGGAGTGAGCGTGAAATCGTCCATCAGTACTGCTTCTTCACCGCGTCGAGCAGACGCTCCAGCGTTTCGTACGACGGCGGCTCGACGGCGTCCACCAGATCCGCGGGCACCGGCGCCTTGGCCGCGGCGACGACGTCGGCGAACAAACGCGGATCCCCGGTACGGAAACCGAAGGTCGCGGCGAGTTTCCCCAGCTCCGGGTCGGTCGCGAGCAGCCTGCCCACCTGGTCGCCGTTCGGTTTCAGCGGTACGAGCGTGTGCTTGGAGTACACCGTCGGCGCGGTGTAGAGCAGCCGCATGTCCGGCCGGATCGACCCGTCGGCGCGCACCAGCCGGTCGACGAACTGCGACTCGTAGATCAGCGCCATCGGGGTCTTGCCCATCCCCGCCGCGAGGTAGTCCTCGAACGGGCCTTCGGTGCTGTTCTGCGTGTATCCCTGGTCGATGAACAGCTTCGACACCGCGGGCAGCACCTTCGCCTCGGCTTCCGGCGTGCTGACGACGTTGTTCCCGTTGGCGACGAAGGAAACGATCGACAGATACATCGCCGCCGAGTTCGATTCGCGCGGGTCCGTGGTCGTGACCAGCACGTTCTTGCGCGCGGGGAACGCGGTGTTGCCGGGAAGCTGGTCCCAGCGCGTGCCCTTCTGGGCGGCTTCCAGGTACTTCGCGATGTCGAGCACCTGATACTCACCGGCGCCCTTGCGCACGATCCCGTTGGCGCTTAGGAGGTTCACGATCGGCTCGAACGTCGCGACCGCCATCGGCGACTGGAACGGCGTGTGCACGCCGGTCACCTGGTGATCGCGCTGGATCCGCTGCGCGGCGGGCGACGAGGACGGGAACGCGAACTCGTACTTCCCGAGGTCCATGCTCGCGATCTGCCGCGAGCCCGCGGTGTCGACCTCGACCTTCAGCCCGTGCTTCGCGAACGCGTCCGCCACCCGTTTGTCGGAGAAAAAGGCGAGCTTCTCCGAACCGATGACCCCTCGCACCGTGGTCAGATCCGTGCCCTGCGCGGTGTTCTCGTCACCGTCCCGGCCCCAGACGATCACCGCGGCCACGGCCAGCAGCAGCACCACGGCCAGACCGATCGACAGACGGCGTTTCACCGGCCAACCCCCTCGTTCACAGGCTCGATCTTTCAGCCCGTACGACTCTTTTGACGCGCGGGCGAGCCATTTCGAAGTGAACGATCGATGAACGGAAGCCGTCGGTAGTTTCTGGCGAAACCTTGGGGGATAAGGGAAATCAGATCACGGACTGCTCCGAGACCGGCAGGCACACGGTGAACCGCGTGTCACCCGGCGCCGAATCGACCCGCAGATCGCCCTGATGCCGTTCGACGACGATGCGCCAGGAGATGTCCAGGCCGAGACCGGTCCCCTGCCCCACCGGTTTCGTGGTGAAGAACGGCTCGAAGATCCGCTGCCGCACCTCCGCCGGGATACCGGGCCCGGTGTCGCCGATCTCGACGTGCACGTGATCGTCCACCCGGGACGTCCGCAGGGTCAGCGTGCCCTCGGTCCCCATGGCGCCGAGCGCGTTGTCGATGACGTTCGTCCACACCTGGTTGAGCTCGCCCGCGTACGCCGGGATCCTCGGGATCGTGTGGTCGTACTCCTTCACCACGCGGATCCCCGGGGCGATCTTGCCCGCCAGCATCACGAGGGTCGAGTCGAGGCCTTCGTGGACGTCGATCCACTGGTGCGGGGCGCGGTCCATCTGCGAGTACTGCTTGGCCTTGCCGACCAGTACCGAGATCCGGGTGGTCGAATCCTCGATCTCGCCCATCAGCATCTCGGTCTCGAGCGCGTACGCGAGCCAGCGGACGGCGCCGTCGAGGAAGGTCTCGCCGACCGCGTCGAGCAGCCGGTCGAGATCCGGCACCGTCAGCCCGGCGCGGACGTAGATGTCGGCGAGATCCCAGCCCTGGTCGATGCCGTGGTCGTCGAACCAGTCGCCGATCTCGTCCTCGCGGTCGGCCTGCTGCATCGCGGTCAGCTTCGGCGCCGCCGCGACCTGTTTGACCAGCTGTTCCTGGATGTCGAGCAGCTGCTCCAGCAGCGTCGGGTCGACGTTCTTCTTCGCCAGCATCGCGAGCTTGTGCCGCATCCCGGCGACTCGCTCCCGCAGTGACGCCGTCGCGCGGACGGCGGCGGCCGCCGGATTGTTGAGCTCGTGGGTCAGCCCGGCGGACAGCTCGCCGAGCGCCAGCAGGCGCCGTCGCGAACCGATGACGGTGTCGCTGTTGCGCCAGCCGAGGTACATGCCCTCCAGCAGATGCGTCGCCATCGGGAACCAGCGGCGGAACTCGGTGGCGAATTCGGCCGCGGGCAGGGTTAGGAAGGTGATGTCGCTGACAGCGTGCACCGAAGCGCCGTAGGTGTGCTCGGTCTCCTGGTGCACGAAGAACTGCGTCGCGCCGCAGTACGCACCGCGCTGGTCGGACCGGATCGTCTCGACCTCGGTGCCGCCGACGAGCCGCGTCATCCGCAACGCGCCCGACAGCAGGAGATAGAAGCACGTGGCCGGTTCACCCTCGCGCATGACCGTGGTGCCGCCGGTGTACTGCTCCAGCACGGCGTGCTCGTCGATCCAGTCGAGCTGTTCCTCGCTGAGGTGCTCGAAGAGGAAGAGCCCGCGCAGTTCTTCCCTGGGCAGAACGCTCATTGCTCCTCCAAGTACCGGTGGACCAGGGTGACCGCCATGGCGCCTTCGCCGACGGCCGACGCGACACGCTTCACCGACGCGGCCCGGACGTCGCCCGCCACGAACACGCCCGGGATGGACGACTCCAGGTAGTGCGGGTCGCGGTCCAGCGGCCAGCCCGGCGGCGGGCCGCCGTCGGTGAGCAGATCGGGCCCGGTGCGCACGAAACCGTGGTCGTCCCGCTGGATCTCGGTGCCGAGCCAGTCGGTGCGCGGGGCGGCGCCGATGAAGATGAACAGGTGCCCGGTGGGCACGGTCTCGGTCGCGCCACCGTTCTCGCACAGGGTCAGCCGTTCGAGGTGATCGTCGCCGTGCGCCTCGACCACGGTGGTCCGGGTGCGGACGTGGATGTTCTCGATCCCGGCGATCTGCTCGATCAGGTAGTGCGACATCGACGCTTCGAGCGACTGGCCGCGGACGAGGATGGTGACGTCGGCGGCGTGTTTGGAGAAGAACACGGCCGCCTGCCCCGCCGAGTTCGCGCCGCCGACGATGTAGACGTGCTCGCCCTTGCACTCGGGCGCCTCGGTCGCGGCCGAGCCGTAGTACACGCCGCGCCCGGCTAGCTCGGCGACACCGGGAGCCTCCAAGGCCCGGTAGGTGACGCCGCTGGCCAGCACCACGGAATGCGCGGAGATCTCGGTGCCGTCGCCGAACATGACCACCCGCGCGGAGCCGCGGGCCTCCAGGCCGACGACGTCGCGGGCGGTGAGCACTTCGGCGCCGAACTTGAGTGCCTGCCGCCGCGCGCGGTCGGTGAGCTGCGCACCGGAAACGCCGTCCGGGAAGCCGAGGTAGTTCTCGATGCGGGAGCTGGTGCCCGCCTGCCCGCCGGTCGCCTTGCGCTCGACGATGACCGTGCGCAGGCCCTCCGACGCGCCGTACACGGCCGCCCCGAGCCCGGCTGGCCCGCCGCCGATCACGATCAGGTCGTAGAACTCCTGGGTGGGCCGGGTGGAGAGGCCGACGGCGTCGGCGAGTTCCGGCCCGGACGGCTGGCGCAGCACCGTGCCGTCCGGGGTGACCAGCACCGGGATGTCGTGCGGTGCCGCGTCCGCCGCCTCGAGAATCCGGCGGCCCTCGTCGTCGTCGACGGAGTACCAGCGGTACGGCACGGCGTTGCGCGCCAGGAAGTCGCGCAGGTGGAACGACGGCGAGGAGTACCGGTGGCCGATGAGCTTGATCTCGTCGACCGGCCGCTCCCCCACCGCGCGCCATGTCTCCACCAGCGCGTCGACGACCGGATAGAGCTTCTCCTCCGGCGGGTCCCACGGCTTGAGCAGGTAATGGTCGACGTCGACGACGTTGATCGCCTGGATCGCGGCGTCGGTGTCGGCGTACGCGGTCAGCAGCGCGCGGCGCGCGTTCGGGAACAGGTCCATCGCCTTCTCGAGGAAGACGATGCCGTCCATCTGCGGCATCCGGTAGTCGGCGAGGATCGCGGCCACGGCGTCGCCGCGCAGCTTGATCTCGCGCAACGCGTCGAGGGCGTCGGCGCCGGAATCGGCCCGGATGATCCGGTAGTCCTTTCCGTACCTTCGGCGCAGGTCACGGGCGACCGAGCGGGATACGGCGGGATCGTCGTCGACGGTCAACAGGATCGGCTGGCTCACCGGATCAGCCTAAGCCCTCTTGCCGAGCCCCTAGCCCTTCAGGCTTGGGTGAGTTTCCGCAGCCGGAAGGCCAGGACGAGCAGCATCACGCCGTACAGCAGGGCGTAGATCCCGACCAGGAGGGCGATCCCGTACGCGCCGGCGATCGGGTTGAACACGATCACGATGCCCGCGATCAGGGACAGCGCGCCCGCCGCGATGAGGAACGCCTCGCCTTCGATCTGCTTGCGCAGCCGGATCGCCGCGACGATCTCGACGATGCCCGTGAAGATCGCCCAGAAACCGACCAGGAGGGCCAGCACCAGCACCGTGATGCCGGGCCAGATCAGGACGAGGACACCGGCGATGATCCCGAACGCGCCGAGGACACCGTAGGCGGCGCGATGAGCGGCGTCGCCCGGCCGGAAGGCCTGCATGATGCCGCCGATGCCGTCGAAGATGGCGTAAATGCCGTAGAGGATCGCGAGGGCCAGGACGGTCGTTCCCGGCCAGACCAACGCGAGAATGCCGAACAGGAGGGCGAAAACCCCGCGTACGGCGGCGAGCGGCCAGGCCAGGCGGGGTTCGACGACGGTGAGACCGACGAGAGGCATGTGCCGAGTATCGGAGCGCCCGCCCGGGAGCGCGCGGCACGCCACCCGTTGGGGTGAGGCCGGTGCGCGCCGCGACCGCCATCACGACGCGCACCGGGGTCATCAGGGATAAGCGACCAGGTTGGCCACGTTCGATCCCGAATTGGCCGGTCCACCGCGGTCGTTGATCACCCGGGCGATGGTCCCGTTCCCGCCGAGGGAGACGGCGACCATGCTGCGGAACCGGACGTTCACGTTGTTCGGCACCTCGATCGCGCGATCCGCCACCACACTCGGATTCACGTTGAAGAAGCAGTAGCTGCCCAGCCCGTAGGCCTCGTGGTTCGTCACCGAATCCGCCACCTTGTAGGCCGCGTAACCCCGCGTCGAGCCGTTCATCCAGGCGGCCTGATTCGGCGGGTCGTAAGGCATTTCGTTCTGGTAGAAGTACGTCCGGCCGCGTTCGCCGGTCCAGATCGTCTGGTACTTCTGGTAATGCTCGACGAACAGGCCGTACATCGTGACGTCGTCGCCGCTGACGATCAGGCCCGTGTCGGCGGTGTTGGTGCTCCACCCGACCCCGCTGCCGTGATCGGCGCGCCAGATCCACAAGTGGTCGCCGATGACGTCGTCGCTGTTGACCACCAGGCTGTTCGTGGCCTTGCCGACGCCCGCCCCGCCGATGCGGAAGAACACGTCGTGCAGCGAAGTCGGATTGGCCGCGTGGTCCTGCGCGGAGTTCGCCGGGCCGACCTCCATCAGCGTGTTCGAGTTCGCGGTGCCCGCGTCGATCAGCACGCCGGCGATCTTGACGCCGTCGACGTCAGCCACCGTCATCGCCGTGATGCCGTTGTCCGGGATCAGCGTCGCCAGGCCGAGTCCCAGCACGACGGTGTCGGGCCGCGTGACGCGCAGCGTCTCGTTGAGGTGGTACACGCCCGGCGTGATCAGGAGGTCCTTGCCTTCGGCGAGGGCCGCGTTGATCTGCGACGCCGTCGTGCCGGGCTTCGCGATGAAGAACCGGCTGATCGGCAGCGAGGATCCCGGCTGGCCGGCGCCCCAGGTGATCCCCGAGGCGTTGGTGCGCTTGGAAGGCACGAAGACCTGGTACGCACCCGCGGCATCGACGTAGAGGAACGGCTTCTCCCGCACGACCGGCGTCGTGTTCACCGTGGTGTACGGCGGAGTGGGGAAACTGGTCGACGGCGCGCCACCGACTCCGGCGAACACCATGTTCCAGTTGGAGCCGCTCCAGCTCCCGAACTGCGAATTGCGCGAGATCCACTGCTGCTGCGAGCCCGACCGCACCTGGCCGTCGACCTTCACGTCGGACATCCACCCACCGCTGGACCAGCCACCGTCGTCGAGCTGCAGGTTGCCGCGGACATGCATGCGGCGGTACGGCGCGGCCTGCGAAACGGCCCACCGATCGGTGCCGCCGTTGGGGTTGACGGACAGGTTTTCGGCGCCACGCCAGAAGTTCTGCGTCGCGTTGCCCTGGAACCAGTCGGCCTCCGCGTGCACCGCCCCGTTGATCGTCACGTTGTCGGGAGACAGGCCGAGCCCCAGCACCTGCGTGTAGAACCCGACGTTCACATCGACGTTGTACGAGCCCGGCTTGAACAGCAGTGCCTTCCGGTTCGGGCCGAACTGACTGGTCTCCTGCTGCGAGAACACGCTGTTCACCTGGGACTGGATCGCCGACTGCGACATCCCCGGATCGAAGACGAGCACGTTCGGCCCGAGGTCGGGGTTCGCGGCGCCGGAGACCGGGGTGAGCCGGAAGGACTGGGCGCCGGTGCCGTTGCAGGCGTACTGCTGGAGCTGGGTGCTGTCCTGGGTCGAGAGGCCGGGGATGTCCAGGCACTTGCCGCTGTTGCGGCTCACGAAGTGATACGTCCCGCCCGATTCCTCGACCGGCTGCCACTGCTGGTTGTTCCCGCCGCCGTAGGCCCACAGGTGGATCAGCCCACCGTCGGCCGTCGACACCTCGGCGACGTCCCACACCTGCGCCGGGGCGTTGCGGGTGTTGACCCGGTAGTAGCCGCCCGAGGTGGGCTGGAACTGCCAGTGCTGGGAAAAGGTCTGGTTGCAGGCGTACTGCTGGACGACCGTCCCGTTCGCCGTCCCGGCGGCGCGCGCGTCCACGCATTTCCCGCCGGTGGTCGACACGGTGTACCAGGTGTCGGGAACGATGGCCGCCTGCGCTGCCGGAACCACCACCAACAGCGCTCCGACCAGGGAAAACAGGGCTACCAGGACTGCTCTGGCCCTCATCAGGGTCTCCTCCGCGTCATTCGGGCAGGGCGAGCTGAGGCGGAGCCCAGTGGAGACGCGGCGTAGCGGGCGGGGACCTCGGCGTCACGATGCTCGAAAAGTAACGGCGGTCACACGCGGAGTCAATACACGGCTAAAAATAAGTCGCAAAGATGCAGGTCATCGACGTTCGACCGGCTCCCGGGCGCATAGAGTGACCCCCGAGTGAACGGCCTTCGCGGGCGGTGTAATGTATGGACACACGAGATGCGGAGAACAAATCCGCTCCGGGGCTATGGCGCAGCTGGTAGCGCACCTCACTGGCAGTGAGGGGGTCAGGGGTTCGAGTCCCCTTAGCTCCACAGTACGAAACACCGCCCACCTGGCAGATTCGCCGAGGTAGGGCGGTTTTTTCGTTGCGCCTCACTTTAAGAATTGACACGGCGAACCTCAGTCGGGCGGCGTGGTCAGCCATTCGTTTGGCTGGACGTCGCTCAACAGTCGATCCGCCATAGCCGGTGTCAGCACCATGTCGTCTTCCTTGTGCCATGTCGTCTTGGCCGGCTTGAGTCTGCCGTCACCTTTCCGTTTGAGCTCTCCACGTTTCGGTCGTTCGTAGATCCTGTTTTCCTCGGTTCGCACGCGGAAGTAGTACCGGTCGTAGATCGCTTTGACTTTGTTGTTGAGCGTGGTGAGGGTGATGTCCTGGCCCGACCCCCCGTGGTGGGCCCGGTTCCGCAGGACAGTGAGGGCGAGTACCGCGGCTGCGGCACCGGGCACGCGGTGATGCTCGTTCGCCGGCGTCAGATTGTGCGGATTGGAGACGATGTTCTCGATGTGACCGGCGGTCTCGTCTCTCCACTCGACGACCGCCTGGAGTGCTTCCGCTTTGTACACCGCGCGGAACCTGCGAAGGTCCTCCTTGCTCGCGTGCTTCAGTCCTACCAGCAGCACCGAGCACTCCCGGATGACACCGTCCATGTGCTCGTAGGTGGTCCTGAAGGCCTTGTACTGCTTGCGGAAATCTTGGTGGGCGGCGTCCTCGTAGTACTGGTTTCCCAGCTTGTTCCGTGCGGCGGTCCACTCGCTGTGTTCTTCGCTCGCGTCATCCACCCACTTCTTGGCATAGTCGTGCCACTTCGCCAGGGTGAGTTCGATCCCGGCGCGGGTCTTGCGGGTGATGACCTCGGCGTTCATCCTGGGGTAGCGGAGCCCGGACACCGGCTTTTCACCGGATCCAGCGATGGCGATCAACGCCCGGCAGAGCGCGGTGACCCCTGCTTCTTCGTCGAGATCAATGAGCCCGTGGTCGTGCACCGACTCGTCAAGCGCAGCCAGGGCGCCGCGCAGCGCTGTGAGTCGCACCGCGCTGGGATCTCCCCACCGTGGCGGGATCTCCGGGTGCAGGAACTCACGCGCCGCGAAAGCGGCTTGCAGGTCCTCGGTACGTACGTCTATCGCGCGCTTCGGCTGCCCGCCCGACTTGAACGTCACCTGCCGCTGGACAGCAACATTGACCGCGCGGTTTCCTGCCGCTCGCTGCAAGGCCAGCAGATTGTTGTGCGGCGGTCTTGGCGCACAGGGCTGTGCGGAGCAGGCGAATCGGGCTATTCGGTCTAGTTTCGCGCGCATTCGCCCAACGCAACCGCAGGGCGCACAGCCGCGCACTGTCCGAAAGGGCGGTCGTGAGGGCAGAAAATCCCGTCAGATGCCCGGACGCCGTACCGATGTGGTCGACGGGACCTTCGTGGTCTTCGTCCCGAAAGAGGTGAACGATCCGTTCCCACAAGGGGTCCACCTTCAAGCGCGCGATGCCGACGGCACCGTCGTATTCGAAGGGACTCTGTAGCCGACCACGCGAACGACTCAGCTGATGAAGCCCGCCGACTTGAGCCACTCGCGGGCGACCGTCGCCGCCTTCTGTCCATCGACACTGACCTTCTTGTTCAGGTCCGTGAGCGTCGCGGTGTCGAGCTTCGCGGCGATCGGCGTGAAGACCTGCTCCAACTGCGGGTACTTCTGGGCGAGCGGAGTCGCGATCGTGATGGCCGGGTTGTACGTCGGGAAGAAGTGCTTGTCGTCCTCGAGCACGGTCAGCTGCTGCGCGGCCACGCGACCGTCGGTGGAGGCGACCGAGCCGAAGCCGCACGGGTCCCCCTTGCCGATGCTCGGGTAGACGACGGCGTCGTTGAGCAGGTGCACCTGCGGGTCGGGCAGGGTGAACCCGTAGGCCTTCGCCAGACCGGGGAACCCGTCGTCCCGGCTCTTGAATTCCGGGCCCATACAGGTCGAGGCCGCGGCCGGGTCCCGTTTCACGAGGGCCGCGTAGTCGGACAGCGTCTTCACGCCGGTCCGGGTCACTGTCGCCGGGTTTCCGGCCAGGGCGTAGGTGTCGTTGGCCGGCGAGCGTGCCCACCAGGTGACGCCGTTCGCGGTGTCGGCCTGTTTGACCGCGTCGTACTGCGCCTGCGGGTCGCTGATCGGCTTGGTCTGGTTGAGGTAGCTGATCCAGGCGGTGCCGGTGTATTCCCAGTACAGATCGACCGCGCCGCTCGTGAGCGCTTGGCGGACGTTGCTCGAACCGGTGATGTTGGTCTTGTCCTCCGGGCTCGCCCCGGCCGCCTGCAGGGCGACGATGGCGATCTGGCCGAGGAGCAGTTGCTCGTCGAACTCCTTGGAGCTGACGCGGATCCGGGCGCCGTTCAGCGCGTCGATCTTCTTGATGGATCCCGCGCCCACTTGGGCAGCGGTCTCGTCCTTGCCGATGGTGCAACCCGCCGCGAGCGACGCTGACGCGACGAGCGCGAGTACGGCGGCGGTCGTGCGCTGAAGCATCCGCATGGGTGGGGCCTCCTTGAGTAGGTCGAGCTACATTCCGCGCGGGCGCAGGACCTCCTCGGCGACCAGCCCCAGCCAGTCGGCGAAAAGCGCCAGGGCGGCGACGATGATGCCGAAGGTCAGGCTCAGGATCGGCCGGTCCAGCCCGATCCCGGCGACGAGCCCGCCGCCGAGGCCGCCGCCGTCGATGAACGTCGCCAGTGTCGCGCTCGCGACGGTGAGCACCAGCGCGGTCCGGATCCCGGCGAGAATCACCGGGACGGCCAGCGGCAGTTCGATCCGCCACAGGACGGCCGTCTTGCCCATGCCCATCCCCCGCGCGGCGTCGACGAGGGTCGGGTCGACGCCGTCGAGTCCGACGATCGTGTTGCGCAGCACCGGCAAAGTCGCGTAGACGACGAGAGCCGTCACCGCGGTCGCGGTGCCCGTGCCCATCCAGAGCGCGAGCAGCACGACGAGCCCGATCGACGGGATCGCCTGGCCGAGGTTGCCCAGCCCCAGCCCGATGGGCCGCGCCCAGCGGGCACCGGCGCGGGTGAGCAGGACGCCGAGCGGGAGGGCGATGGCGATGGTGCACGCCGTCGAGATCAGGGTGAGCCGCAGGTGCTCGCCCAGTTCGGTGAAGATCGCGCCGGCGTTGAGGAAACGCTGTTCGATCGAGTCGATCGGATGTGCGCGCACGATCATGAAGAGCGCCAGCAACGCGAGTGTCAGCAGAACCGGGCGTACCAGCAGCCCGAGCCGACGTCGACGAGGTCGCGCGGGCAGCGTGGGGTCCGGCCGAGGCGTCTCCTCCACATCGGGGATCGCGGGAGCCTTTTCGGTGGACCTCAGCGCCGCGACCAGGATGGACACGTCGCACACCCCTAGCGGCCGCGCGGTGTCGCCTTCGGTGATCACGACGGCGGTGCGGCCGGTCCGCACCATCACGTCCAGCACGTCCCGCAAAGTGGCGTCGGGCCGGACCGCGGGCGAGCCGTCCGGCCCTTCTTCCTGCCAGAGGTCCAGGTCACCCACCCGGATCAGCGCGAGCCGCTTCAGGTTCCGCTTCGAGCCGGCGAAACTCGCGACGTAGTCGTCCGCCGGCGCGGCGAGGATCGCCTGGGGCGTGTCGTACTGGGCGATCACCGATCGCGGCCGCAGCACGGCGATCCGGTCGCCGACCTTCAGCGCCTCGTCGAAGTCGTGCGTGACGAACACGATCGTCTTGCGCACTTCCCGTTGCAGGCGAAGGAATTCGTCCTGCAGCCGGGCGCGCGTGATCGGGTCGGTGGAGCCGAACGGCTCGTCCATCAACAGGACCGGCGGATCCGCGGCCATCGCCCGCGCCACCCCGACGCGCTGCTGCTGACCGCCGGAAAGCTCACGCGGGTAACGGAAACCGTGCTCGCGGGTCAGGCCGACGACGTCGAGCAACTCGCGCACGCGGCCGGCGACGCGCTGCCGGGTCCAGCCGAGCATCCGCGGCACCACGCCGATGTTGGCGTCCACGCGCAGGTGCGGGAAGAGCCCGATCTGCTGGATGACGTAGCCGGTGTTGCGCCGATGTTCGTCGACGTCGAGCGCCGACACGTCGGTGCCGCCGATCGTGACGGCGCCCGAGGTGGGCTCGACGAGCCGGTTGATCATCCGCATGGTCGTCGTCTTGCCGCATCCCGACGGACCGGTCAGCACGACGATTTCGCCCGCGGGGATGCGCATCGTCAGGTTTTCGACCGCCGGTACCGCCCGGCCGGGGTAGTGCTTGCCGACGCCCAGCAGCTCGATCGTCGCACCGCCCGTTCCGGCCGCCGCACCCGAAGTCGCCGGTGCCGCCGTTCCGCGGACGCGGGGACGTCGTCGTGTGGTCAGCTTCCCGACCACCACGAAGGCCAGGTCGAACAGCAGCGCCAGCACCATGATCCCGAGCGTTCCGGTGAGGACCTGGTTCAGCGAGTTGACCGAACCGAACCGGCCGAGCCCGTCGAAGATCTCGTTGCCGAGGCCGGGACCTTTGACGTACGCGCCGATGGCCGCGATACCGATCGTGATCTGCGTGGAGACCCGGATGCCGGAAAGGATCACCGGCCAGGCCAGCGGCAGGCGTACGCGGAACAGCAGCCGCGTGCGGCCGAAGCCCATCCCCCGCGCCGCGTCCACCACGGCCGGATCGACGCCGCGCAGCCCGACGATCGTGTTGCGCGTGATCGGCAGAAGCGCGTAAAGCACCAGCGCGCACAGGACGTTCGTCAGCCCCAGCCCGAACGGGCCGATCAGAATGCCCAGCAGCGCGATCGACGGGATGGTCAGGAACGCCGCCGTCGTCGTGGTCGCCATCGCGCCCAGCCACCGCCGCCGGTAGGTGAGCAGGCCGATCGTCATCCCGATCAGCACGGCCAGCGCCATCGCCGCCAGAGTGAGATCCACGTGCAGGATCGCGTCGTTCACGACGTCGATCCAGTTCTCCCGGAGGTACTCCGACAGGCTCAGGGCGCCGCTCCTCGACGTCGCAGGTCAGAAAAAAGCCGACCACGTCAGGTCCGGCCCGGTCTCAGCCCAACATGCCCGCGGTACTCCTGTCCACAGCCCGACGTAAAGATCCGGTCCGAACGGAGCGCGTCACCGGCCGACCATCTCGTTCATCCAGCCGGTCACCGCGTCGTGCAGCAGCGGCGCGTTGGGCCCGAGGTTGATCGAATGCCCGTAGCCCGGCACCACGAACGTGCGTAGCCTCGCCCCGGGGGAGTAGTACCCGGCCTCGCCTTGCCGCAGGACTTCCGCGCCGGAGCAATCGCTGGCCAGCGGGCCGCAGAACACGCTGTCCTTCTCCCCCATGGCCACCAGCACCGGGACGTTGATCCGCCTGCTGTACGGAAGCACCAGACCGATCAGGACGGCGTCCACCATCTCGCCGGGCGCGATCAGGTCTTTGGTCGCCTCGTCCACGTCGATGACCTGCTGGTCGAACGGCCCCGGATTGTGGAAAGCGGTGTACCGCGTACCCGTCATCGTGGTCAGGTAACCCGGGTCCGGTCCGGCGACCTTGGACATCTTTTCGTCCAGCGCCGCCGGGCTCAGCGCGGCCACCGTGGGCACCACCGTCAGCGGGGCGATCCGGTGGGTGAACCCGGTGATCACCACGCCGTCCACGTCCTGGAAGGTGGCCGCCTCGATGATCGTGGCGGCCGACCCGAGCGAGTGCCCGACGAGGACGATCTTGTCGAACCTGGGTCCCAGCTTGCCCGTCCGCATCGCCTGGATGGCGTGGTGCACCGCGTTGGCCTGCGCGCTCGCGGTGAGCAGCCCGCTCAGCGGTTTCGAGCTGCGTCCCGAGCCGACCCGGTCCACCGCCAAGGTCGCGTACCCGGCGTCGTTCACCGGCTTGCGGAACGATCGGCTCTCCGACAGGCCGGGCGGGTCGTAATAGGTCGAGTTGTACGTACCACCCGGCACCAGTACCTGCAGGGTGCGGCTGCCACCCGGCGGGACGCACAGCCTGCCGTACATGGTCTGATCCTTGAGTCCCAGCAGCGGCACATTTACCAGCGAAACGGGGATGTCCAGGTCCTGGCAGGCCGCCTCGACGGCGGACGCCGGCACGGGGACGAGCACCGCACCCGCGCACAGCAGGGCCACCGCGGCGGCGAGGCGACGCAAACGAAAACGCACGGAATTCTCCTTTGTGGGGCCTAATCCCGCGGGCGCGCCGTCATCGGCATGCCGCGCGGGTAGGCGATGGTGGTGTAGCGCACCCGGACCGGGCCGGCGGGTTCGAGGCGCCATCGGGCGAAGATCGTGGCCAAGCCGATGACCACTTCGGCCCTGGCGAACAGGCGGCCGACGCAGTGCCGGATCCCGTTGCCGAACGGGATGAACACCCCCGGCGGCAACGACCGCACCCGGTCGGTGGACCAGCGGTCCGGATCGAAGACGCCGGGGTGGTCCCAATACCGGGGATCGGTGTGCAGGGCGAGCGGGCTGAACATCACTTCGTCGCCGGGCCGCAGCCGCACCGGGCCGAGGTCGATCTCCTGCTCGGTCCGGCGCATCAGGATCCACAGCGAGTACATCCTCAGCACCTCGCTGACCACCTGTCCGGTGTAGGCCAGCGCAGGCAGGTCGTCGAAGATCGCCGGGCGCCCGCCCAGTACCTGATCCACCTCCGCCCGCAGCCGGTCCGCGACGCCGGGGTGACGTCCCAGCTCGTGGCAGGCCCACGCCAGGATCAGCGCGGTGGTCTCGGTGCCCGCGGTGAGCAGGGTCATCACCTCGTCGTGCACCTGCTCCCGGGTCATCCGCTCCCCGGTCTCGGCGTCCCGGGCCAGCAGCAGCGTGGAGAGCAAGTCACCGTGATCGGTCTCGGCGTCGCGGCCCGCCATCAGCTCGTGCACCACGGCCTTCATCCGCGTGATGGCTTCGTCGAAGCGGCGGTTGAACGGGAGCGGCAGTTTCTCCACGAGGCCAGGGGAAAGCACCCGGTACATACCCAGCTGGATGACCAGCGGGATCGAGCGGCGGGCCTCGCGGATCGCCGCCTCCCCCAGCTCAGTGCCGAACAGCGTCTCGCCGACGTTGGTCATGGCCAGCGCCTGCATGTCCGCGTCGATCCGCCGTACCTCGCCCGGCCGCCAGGACTCGGTCAGCGCGGTGGTCGCCCGGACCCAGATCTCGGCGTAGCGGCGCAGGTGCTTCCGGTCGAAGGCGGGCAACATCAGCTTGCGTTGCCGTCGGTGGAAAGGCCCGTCGGACAAGGCCAAGCCGTTGCCCACGTACGGACGAAATTTACGGAACATGATCCCGGTGCCGAAGCTCGATCCGTTCGTCACCAGTACTCGGTGAATTAATTCCGGATTCGTGAGGAAATAGGTTTGCAATGGCCCCAACGACACCTTGACCACGTCACCGTGTTCCCGCAGTCCGGCGGTGAATCGGACGGGACGGCGGACCAGTGCGAGTGTGTGTCCCAGCAAGGGCCACCGGCCGGGTGCCACCCGGACGGACACGGGAACTCCTTGGCATTGACGGAAAATCCGGAAGGCCGCCACGGTACGGGCCCCTCGGCCGCGACGGCAGCGCCCGATCGGGTGTATCCCGGCCACGAAAGACGGATTAAGCCGATTTCCCTGCAGTGGGTATGCTGTTCCGTCTCCCGAACCGATTGAGGTGCGCGATGGCGGGTACACGGGACTGGGTCCCGGCCGGAGTCGATACAGCCACACCGAACGTCGCCCGGATCTATGACTATTGGCTCGGCGGAAACCACAATTTTGAAAAAGATCGCACTACGGCGGACCATCTCGAGCGGACCCTGCCGTGGGTCCGGCAATCGGTGCGGCTCAACCGGGCCTTCCTCGGGCGCGCGGTGCGTTTCATGGTCGCGCAGGGCATCCAGCAGTTCCTCGACCTGGGCGCGGGTATCCCCACCGTGGGCAACGTGCACGAGATCGCCCAGCGGGAGGCGCCCGAGGCCCGGGTGGTCTACGTCGACAAGGAAGCGGTGGCGGTCGCGCACGGCGAGCTGATGCTGGCGGGCGACGACCGCACCGCGGTCCTGCACGCGGATGTGCGGGATGTGGGGCGGGTGCTGGGCAGCTCGGAGGTCCGGCGGCTGATCGACTTCTCCGAGCCGGTCGGCCTGCTGTGCATGCTGCTGCTGCACTGGATCCCGGACGAGGACGACCCGGCCGGGCTGGTGCGCGCGTACCAGGAACCCCTCGCCCCGGGCAGCCTGCTCGCCTTCACCCACGTCACGTCCGACGTGCACCACGAGTTGTTCACCGCGGTGACCAACCAGATGGCCGAGCGGCGCGGCGAGGTACCGCTGGCCCGTTCCCATGACCAGGTCCTCGGCCTGCTCGGGGATCTGGCACTGGTCGAGCCGGGCCTGGTGGGCTGTGGAAGCTGGCGGCCGGCCGGGCCCACCGACATAGCCGAGGACCCGATTTGGAACGAGCTGCTCTACGCGGGCGTGGCACGGAAGTCCTGAACCCATGACCGACCCCGGCAGTCTGCCGTTCCAGGAGCCGTCCGAGAACGTGCGCCGCGAACGCGCTCTCCTCGCGCGCAAGTGGGCGTACCTGCTCGGCGGGATCGGTTACGTGCCGCTGGTGCACGCCAGTTTCGAGGCCGAGCTGGCCGCGCTGCTGGACGCCTTGTGCGCCGAGGTGTACGAGAGCGGGCAGGAACATTCGCCCGGCAGCACGGGTTCGCTGGAGGCCGCGGGCGCGCGGCTGGCCGAGCTGAACTGCGCGAGCGGGCAGGCGATCACCGTCACCATGGGCGTCTTGGGCAAGGGCCTGCTCACGCTGCCCGAATTCCAGCCCGCCGAACGATTCGCCGAACGCGTGGTGGGTGTGCTCGGCGCGCTGGCCGCGAGTGTGGTGGTGGCCGCGCAGAACGCCACCTTGGCACAGCAGGAAAGCCTGAAGCTGTCCATGCTCAAAGCGGTACGGGACGCCAAATACGAGCTGCGGACCGCGCAGGCGCGGTTCGACGAGGTCGCCACCTCCTCCGCCAGCGGCATCCTGGTCACCGACCTGGACGGCAAGCTGGTCACCGTGAACGCCGCGGCCGGTGTGATGCTCGGGCACGCCCCGGACGAGCTGACCGGCTGCGACCTGTTCGAACTGGTACACCCCGACTACAAACTGGTCCTGCGGGAGGATTACCGCGCGCTGCTGACGGGCGAGGTCGAGCGGATCAAGCAGTCGCAACGGTTGCTGCACCGCGACGGCGAGCCGGTGTCGGTGTCGTTGACCGCCTCGCTGCTGCGCGGCGCCGGTGACGAGCCCAGCCATTTCGTCACCGTCGTCGAGGACGGCACCGAGCTTTCGTTGCTGCAGAACGAACTCAGCAAGCAGGCCCTGCACGACGTGCTCACCGGCCTGCCCAACCGGCAGTGCTTCGGCACGCGGATGGAGAACCTGCTGGGCGCGGCCGATCCCGAGCTGGGCGTGACGCTCCTGCGGCTGGAGCTCGACTCCTTCGCGGTGGTGCGCAACGGCCTCGGCGAGCGTGCGGCCGAACAGCTGCTGATCGCCGTGGCGAAGCGGCTGAAGTCCTTGATGGCCAAGGAAAAGGCGCTCCTTTCCCGGTTCGACGGCGCGGAATTCGCGGTGCTGGTGGAGAACGGGCCGGGCACCCCGGACCCGGTGCGTCTGGTGCATGAACTGCGTCAAGCGTTGACCGAACCCACCTACGTGGACGGGCACGGGCTGGCGCTTTCGGTCAGTGTCGGCGTGGTCAATCGACCAGCCCAGGACCGCGAAGCCGCCGATCTGCTGCGCGAGTCCCATCAGGCGTTGCGCCGGGCGAAGGCCAACGGGCACGGGCAGTGGGAGTTGTTCCACCCCGAGCAGAACCGGCTGGATCGCGAGACCGACGCGCTGGCCGCGATCATGCCGGGCGCTTTCGAGCACGGGGACGTGGACGCGCGATACCGGCCGCTGGTGCGGCTGACCGACGGCGCGGTGCACGGGGTGGAGGTGCAGCTCAGCTGGGACCCGCCCGGTGTGGGCCCGCTGTCGGACCAGCACTGCCGCCGCTTGGCCGAGAAGACCGGGCTGATGCTGTCGCTGGGCGAATGGCTGCTGAGCACCGGATGCCGCCAGGTGGGCTGGTGGCGGCAGCGGCTGGACCGCGACCTGCGGTTGCTGATCAGTCTGAGCCCGCACCAGGCCGCCGACACCGACTTGCTCACCCGGCTGGTCGGCGTGCTGGAGGCGACGCGGTTCCCGCCCGAGCGGCTGCTGGTCGAGTTGCCCATGCTGGCCCTGGCCGCCGACCTCGGCGAAACGAGGGACAACCTGGGGGCGCTGGCCGACCTCGGGGTGCGGCCGGTGATCAGCGTCCGCGGACTGGGCGACGGCGCGCTGGCCTTGGTGGCCGACCTGCCGGTGCACGGCGTGCGACTGGACTGCGGGCTGCTGGACGGGATCGCGCCGGACTCGCCGGTGGCCGGTCTGCTGCGGGACCTGCCGGAGCTGGCGCACCGGACGGGCGCGGACGTGATCGTGGACGGTCTGGCCACCGCCGACCAGGCGCGATTCTGGCTGGCCGCCGGGGCCGAGCTCGCGGTGGGCGATCACTACGGCGGACCTTGCCGTCCGGACGAGCTGGCGGGCATTTTCGGCGACCGGGGTCAGGAGGAGCCCCCTGCCTGAAACGCCGTGCGGAGGGCGGACCGGAGATCGGTCTCGCCCTCCACACGGGGATACAGCCGGTCATCGCCGGACCGCCGGTTCACCTCCGCCGACCTCACTGGGAGTGCGCAGGGTCGCCATGGCCAGGAAGCCACCGGCGATCGCGATCCCGGCGGCGCCGAGGAACGCGGCCGAATAGCCGCCGGTCAGTGCGACCGGGTCGCCGACCCGTCCCGCACCGGCCGACACGGCGACCGCGGTCATCGCGGCCAGGCCGAGCGCCGACCCGATCTGGTACGAGGTGTTCACGATCCCGGACGCGAGGCCGCCTTCCTCCGGTTTCGCGCTGGAGATCGCGGTGCCGAGCGACGGGATGAACGCCAGCGCCTGGCCAAGGGCCGCGACCAGCGACGCGGGCAGGACATCGACGACGAAGTTCCCCGTCGGGCTGACGAAGGACAACCACACCAGGCCCGCGGCGAGCGCCCACAGCCCACCGATGATCATCTTCTTCGGTCCGAACCGGCCGATCAGCTTCGGCGCGACCGCGACCATCAGCACGACGATCAGCACCGTCATCGGCAGCAGCGCCGCACCACTGGCGAACGCGCCGTAGCCCAGGACCTGCTGCAGGTACAGGTTGAGGAAGTACCACATCGGGATCCACGCCGCGCCGAGCAGGAACTGCGCCAGGTTCGCGCCGCCGAGGTTCGGCGTCCGGAAGATCCCCAGCCGCACCAACGGGACTTCGCGCTTCCGCTGGATCGCGACGAACACCGCGAGCAGGGCGATGCCTCCGGCCAGCGCACCCCACGTGCCCGCCGAGTCCCAGCCCGCTTCCGGGGCGCGGACGACGCCGAACACGGTCAGGCCGAGGCCCGCGGTCGCCGCGATGGCACCGGCGATGTCGACCGAGCCACGCCGGGCCGGAGCGGACGGCATCAGCTTGCCGGTCGCCACGATAGCGACCAGCGAGATCGGGACGTAGAGCCAGAAGATCCACGGCCACGACAACCATTCGGTGATCACGCCGCCGAGGAACACGCCCGCGGTGCCGCCCGCGGGAGCCGCCGCGCCGTAGAGCGCGAGTGCCTTGGTCAGCTCACGCGGACGCGCGCCGAACAGCATCATCAGCAGGGTCAGCGCGGACGGCGCGATCAGTGCCGCTCCGGCGCCTTGCAGCACCCGGCCGAGCAGTTCGACCCAGGCGGTGCCCGCGACCGCGGCGACCACGGAACCGCCGAGGGTGACGACCCAGCCGGCGGTGAACATCCTCCGCGCGCCGAACAGGTCCGAGAGGCGTCCGCCGAGCAGAAGCAGCCCGGCGAGCGCGATGACATAGGCGTTGAACACCCACGACAGGTCACCCGGGGAGAACCCGAGGTCCTGCTGCATCGCCGGGAGGGCGACGCCGATGATCGAGGTGTCCATGATGACCATGAACTGGGCCAACGCGATGAGTCCCAGCGCCCACCACCGTCGTGGGTCCGGGGTTGTCTCCGCCATGACGACCGTCCTTTCAGGATTTCGATTACCCCTAGGGGGTATTGCGGAGTTGAAGTTAGACCGATCGGACACCGCCGCACAAGTACCCCTAGGGGGTATTAATGTAGTGGTGATCACAGGCGCTCCCTGGCGGAGAACCGTTGTGCGACACCAAGTAGGTCGACAGTTACCCCTTACAGGTATAAGGTTCCGGCGACCCGACAGAGAGGAGGAGCCGTGCAGCGTCTCAAATCGCTTGATCCGGCCGACGCGCCGTCGAAGTCCGCCGAGTTGCTCGGCGACCTCATCGAGCGGCATGGCTCGGTGGGCCCGATGGTCTCCGCGATGGCCAACTCCCCCGCGCTCCTTCAGGGCTACCTCGACTTCTCGCGCGCCATGAAGCGGGCCAAGCTTCCCCGGGCGCTCGGCGAGAAGATCTCACTCGCCCTGCAGGAGTGGATCGGTTGCGCACTGTGCCTGCAGGCGCACACCCAGGCCGCGCGGGCCGCCGGACTCGGCGACGACGACATCGCGCTGGCCCGCCAGGGCACTTCCATCGATCGGCGCGAGGCCGCGCTGATCGCCTACGCGGTGCGGGTCCTCGCCGAACCGTCGTCGATCGGCGACGAGGACGTCGCCGAATTGCGGCGACACGGCTGGAGCGACCGGCACATCGCCGACACGGTGGGGCTGGTGTCCCTCAACCTGCTCACCGGTTCGTTCAATCTCGTCGCAGGACTCGAACCCGCGCCTGCCGAGCAGTCCACAAAGGAGAAACACGATCATGTCGGCTGAACACGACCACGCGCACCACGAGCACCAGCACCACGGTGCCCACAGTGGACATTCGGGCGACGGGGGTCACGAACACCACCAGCAGGGCAAGGTGTCCTGGGGTATGGCGGCGTCGGCCACCCTGCACTGCCTCACCGGCTGCGCCATCGGCGAAGTGCTCGGCATGGTGATCGGCACCGCGCTGGGCTGGGGCAACCTCGCCACCATCGTGCTCGCCGTCGCGCTGGCGTTCGTCTTCGGCTATGCACTGACGATGCGCGGCGTCCTGCGCGCGGGTGTCGGGTTCAAGCAGGCCCTCAAGGTCGCGCTCGCCGCCGACACCGTCTCGATCATCGTCATGGAGATCATCGACAACGGCGTGATGCTCGTGGTCCCCGGCGCGATGGAGGCCGGTCTCACCAGCGGGCTGTTCTGGGGCGCGCTCGCCTTCGCCCTCTTCGTCGCCTTCCTGCTCACCACGCCGGTCAACAAGTGGCTCATCGGCCGCGGCGCCGGACACGCGGTGGTGCACGCTTACCACCACTGATTCACGACGGATCAAGGGCCGCCCTTGGTGCTTTTCGCACCGGGGGCGGCCCTTTGTCGTTGCTGCGTTCTGATCGGCGGTGGGCAGGTTGCGAAAGCCACTTTCGCAACGTTGAAGGTTGCGAAAGTGGCTTTCGCAACGTCAGCGGAGGCTCGCCGTGCTGCGGAATCCCTTGAGCCGCAGGCTGTTCGTCACTACGAAGACCGAGCTGAACGCCATCGCGGCGCCGGCGATCATCGGGTTGAGCAGCCCGGCCGCGGCCAGTGGCAGCGCCGCGACGTTGTAGGCGAAGGCCCAGAACAGGTTCCCCTTGATGGTGCGCAGCGTCCGCCGCGAGAGCCGGATCGCGTCCACCGCCGCCCGCAGGTCACCGCGGACGAGGGTGAGATCCGACGCCTCGATGGCGACGTCCGTGCCGGTGCCCATGGCCAGGCCGAGGTCGGCCTGCGCGAGCGCGGCCGCGTCGTTGACACCGTCGCCCACCATCGCGACCACCTTGCCCTCGCCCTGCAGCCGCTTGACCACGTCGACCTTGTCCTTGGGCAGGACCTCCGCGATCACCTCGGTGATCCCGACCTCCGCGGCCACCGCGCGGGCCACGGCCTCGTTGTCCCCGGTGAGCAGGACCGGGGTCAGGCCGAGCGCCCGCAGCTGCGTGATGGCTTCGGCGGAGGTCGGCTTCACCGTGTCGGCGACGACGAGGACCGCGCGAGCTTTCCCGTCCCAGCCGACGGCGATCGCGGTGCGGCCGTCCTTCTCCTCGGACGCCTTCTTCTCCGCGAGATCCGACGGCAGGTGGTGCGCCCACTCCTCCAGCAGCGCGCTGCGTCCGGCCAGCACCGCCTTCCCGTCGACGATCCCTTGCACGCCAAGGCCTTCGACGTTGGTGAACTCCTCGACGGCGGGCAGCTCACCCACCCGCTCCCGTGCCGCGCGGGCGATGGCCTGCGCGATCGGGTGCTCCGAAGCGTTCTCCAGCGCACCGGCCAGGCGCAGCGTCGTCTCCTCGTCGACGTCTTCGGCGACGTGGACGGCCACCAGCGACATCTGCCCGGTGGTCACGGTGCCGGTCTTGTCGAGGACGACCGTGTCGACCGAGCGCGTGGACTCCAGCACTTCCGGGCCCTTGATCAGGATCCCGAGCTGTGCGCCCCGTCCGGTGCCCACCAGCAGCGCCGTCGGCGTCGCCAGCCCCAGCGCGCACGGGCAGGCGATGATCAGCACGGCCACCGCCGCGGTGAACGCCGCCGCGACCGAACCACCGGCCCCGAGCCAGAACATCAGCGTGCCGACGGCGAGCGCGATCACGATCGGCACGAACACACCCGAAACGCGGTCGGCCAGCCGCTGGACCTGCGCCTTGCCGGTCTGCGCGTCCTCCACCAGTTTCGCCATCTGCGCCAGCTGCGTGTCCGCGCCGACCCGCGTCGCACGGACGACGAGCCGTCCGCCCGCGTTCACCGTCGCACCGACCACGGCGTCGCCGGGCCCGACCTCGACAGGGACGCTCTCGCCGGTCAGCATGCTCGCGTCGACGGCGGAGCTGCCCTCGACGATCACGCCGTCGGTGGCGATCTTCTCCCCCGGCCGGACCACGAACCGGTCCCCGACGACGAGCCGGTCGACCGGGATCCGCTCTTCCTTGCCGTCACGGAGCACGGCGACGTCCTTCGCGCCCAGCTCCAGCAACGCGCGCAGCGCGGCACCGGCCCGGCGCTTGGACCGCGCCTCGAAGTACCGTCCGGCGAGGATGAACGTCGTCACCCCGGCGGCGACCTCGAGATAGATGTTGCCGTCCCCGGCCATCCGTTCGACGGTCAACT
The DNA here is from genome assembly GCF_000754115.1 of Amycolatopsis sp. MJM2582. Lineage (NCBI taxonomy): Bacteria > Bacillati > Actinomycetota > Actinomycetes > Pseudonocardiales > Pseudonocardiaceae > Amycolatopsis > Amycolatopsis sp. MJM2582. Next base: position 375,873 of record NZ_JPLW01000007.1, on the reverse strand, counting down.
CGAAGGCGTGCGTCATCCCCGGCGTCCCCGCGCTGCCGAACAGCAGCGCGTAGAGCGACCACAGGAACGCGGCGAGCGTGCCCATCGAGATCAGGGTGTCCATGGTGGCCGCGCCGTGGCGCAGGTTCGCCCACGCCGCCTTGTGGAACGGCCACGCCGCCCACACCAGCACCGGCGCGGCCAGCGTCAGCGAGATCCACTGCCAGTAGGTGAACTGGAACGCCGGCACCATCGCCAGCAGGATCACCGGCACCGACAGCACCGCGGAACCGATCAGCCGCTGCCGCAACGGCGCGATCGGGTCGGCCTCCTCGGCGGGCCCGCCCGGTCGCTCCTGCTCCTGCTTCGGCGGAGCCGGCAGGGCGGCCGCGTAACCGGCCGCCTCCACCTGCTCGATCAACCGCTGGGGTTCGATGTCCCCGCTGTAGGTGACTTTCGCCTTCTCCGTGGCGTAGTTGACCGTGGCGGTGACGCCGTCCAGCTTGTTCAGCTTCTTCTCGATGCGCATCGCGCACGACGCGCAGGTCATCCCGGTGATCGCGAGTTCGACCTCGGCCGTGGTGGCCTGGTCCAGATCGGAAGTCATCGTGGTCACTCCTTTCCGGCTCGGCCTCAGCCGTGTCCGCCGTGGCCGTCGCCGGCCGCCGGGGGTGGGGTCTGGTTCTGGGGCGCCGAAGCGGCCGGGGCGGGTGTGCCCGCGGTGGCGACGGTGAACTCGGCGGTGCGGACCTTGCCGTGGTGCTGGAAGTCCAGGAACAGCCGGTACGTCCCGGCCGAGGGGACTTCGGCGAAGAAGGTCACCGTGGGGCCGGGTTTCGTGCGGCCGTCTCCGGGCTCGCCGTCCGGGTGGACGTGCAGATAGGCGAGGTCGCCACCGCGCAGCGCCACCAAATGACCGTAGGCGCCCAGGTACGGCTGCAGATCGGTCACGTCACGGCCGTCCTTGGTCACCGTCAAGGTCACCTTCGACGACTTGCCCGGCGCCAGCTCGCCGTCCAGACGGACCTGGTAGCCGTCGACGTTCGCGACCCGCGAGGGCTGGTGCTCGACGGGTTCGAACTCCCCCGCCGCGGCCACGTCGACACCGAGTGTCGAGGCCGAGCCGCCCGTCGGCTTGAAGTCCGCGAAGACGCGGTAACTGCCCGCCTCGGGCAGGGCCAGCGGGACACTCCACACGCCGTCGGGCGCGAGTTCGGGATGCACGTGCTGGAATCCGGCCGTGTCGCGACGGACGACGATCAGGTGCATCCGCTTTTCGTGTTCGACGTCGTACGCGGTGACCGGTGCGCCGCCGGGGCCGAGAATCCTGAAGGAGAAGGGCTGGTTCGTCCCCGGCGTGAGCGTCGTGGTGGTGGGCGTGAGGGTGTAGCCGCCCCTGGACGACGCGAGCCCGCCGGGCTCGTCGGTCGGCGCCGCCTCCGCGACGGTGCCGCTGTGAGCGTCCCCATGCCCGGCGTCCTCGCCGCCGGGAAGGCCGGCCGCGCCGGCGAAAGGACCGACAGCGGTGCCTGCGGCCCAGGCGCCACCGGCGACCAGGGCAAGCGCCACACCGTAGGCGGAGAGCTTCGCAACTGTGTTCATCGTGAAGTCCTTAGTGCGGGCCGTGACCCGCGATCGGGAGCGAACCGCGGCTCAGGCGGTCAGCTCGTATCCGGCTTCTTCGACGGCGGCGCGCACATCCGCGACGGCGGGCTCCCGGGAGCCGGTCACGGTCACCGCGCCGGTGGGCAGATCCACGCGGACGCCGGTGACGCCGTCGATCTTGCCGACCTCTTCGGTGACGGAACGGACGCAGTGGTCGCAGGTCATGCCGGTGACGGTGTAGGTGGTCTCGCTCATTTCTCTTCTCCTCCGGATTCGTTGCGGTGCTTCAGGAACGGACGAGGCGGGCGATGACGTCGGTCGCCTCTTTGATCTTCTCGTCGGCCTCGTCGCCGCCCTTGGCGATGGCGTCGGACACGCAGTGCCTGAGGTGCTCGTCCATCAACCCCAGCGACACCGACTGCAACGCCTTCGTGGCCGCGGACACCTGCGTGAGGATGTCGATGCAGTACTTGTCCTCTTCGACCATTCGCTGCAGGCCCCGGATCTGTCCTTCGATCCGCCGCAGCCGGGTCAGGTATTCGTCCTTGCCTTGCGTGTATCCGTGCATCTCGACCTCCTGAAGAGGACTCTACATACCCTAGGGGGGTAGGGCAACAGGCATACCCCGGTGGCGTATGTCACCACCCGCTCCCGCGGCAGCCGCCTTCGACGCGCCACCTTCGGGCGGGCATGATTGGGACGTCCGCGAATCCCGACTCGAGGAGTGAGCGTGGCCGATCACGGCGACGACAAGGAGCGCCAGCTCAAACGCCTGCGACGCGTCGAGGGGCAGATCCGGGGGCTGCAGAAGATGGTCGAGGAGGACAAGTACTGCATCGACGTCCTCACCCAGGTTTCAGCGGCGACCCGCGCCCTGCAATCGTTCTCCCTCGAACTCCTCGAGCGGCATATGGCGGGCTGCGTCGTCGAAGCCGCCGCGAAGGGCGGTGCCGAGGCGGACAGGAAGATCCGGGAAGCCTCCGAAGCGATCGCGCGCCTGGTGCGTTCCTGACCCGTCCACACAAACGAGCGGGCGGGTGACCTCACGTCACCCGCCCTCTTCGCCGAATTACCGCACCGGCACAGCAAGTGCGTGCGGCCGCCGATCTCGTATTCGTTTGTCGGCCATCGTCGTCAGCCGACCACCTCGTAGCCGACCTCTTCGACCGCGGACCGCACCAGCCGCGCGTCGACCAGTCCCTTGTTCATGCAGCCCGAGCAGGTCCGTGCGAACGCGGCAAAGTCCCGATACGGGGTAAGGGTTTACAAGTCGGACTTCAGGATCTCGTCGGCGTCCTTCACCAGCACCATCACGTCCTGGTGGCGATCCCACGCCGCCTCGTCGTACCCGGCGAGACGCAGGCCGGGAGCCTCCAGCGCGCGCTGCACCGCCCAGCCGGGCGAGCTGAGCGAGATGCCGTAGCCGTCGTTGCCCGCGTAGTCGTTGTAGCCGAACCCGCACGCCTTGTACGCGGCGAGCATGCGATCGGTGGCACGGGAGTCCAGCCCGTAGTCCTTGCCCGCCTCGGCGCGCATCGCCATCCGGCGGCCGTGCGTGGTGACCACGGCGACGCCACCGGGAGCGAGCGCGCGCGAGAAGTAGCGCAGCAGCGGACCCCAGTTCGGGGCATCGAGATGGGTCAGCACCGAACCGCACCACAGCAGGTCCACACCGGTCACCTGCTCGATGTCGTCGACATCCGGGGCGCCGGGCACCGCCCGCGCGCCGAACGCCTCCGCGCAGGAGGCCAGCGCCGCCGGGTCCATGTCGCACGCGATCAGCTCCGCCGCCGGGAAGGCAGCGCGCAGCGAACGCATCACCCGGCCGTAACCACACCCGAAGTCCAAGACCCGCTTCGGTTCCGGCCTCCCCGTGACCTGCAACGCGGCGAGCACCGCGCGCAACGCGTCCCTGGACACGCTCATGTAGTGCGCGGTGTTGTTGCCCGCGAACATGCTGTCGCCCTCGGCGATCGTCGTGCTGACCTCGGGCATGATGCCCGCGACGGTCTCGTCCAACGTCTCGCTCATTCGTCCCCCTGGAAGGTCGGTCCCGAACGGGAACCGTAGCGGCCACGGCGCTCGCGCCGAACTTCGCCCGCGTTTCCGGAATGACGTGAATGTGGACGGAATCGCGCGGCCGTCAGCGTCTGCGAGTGGGAGTGGAACGGCGCGGGGTCGTCGGGCGGTTCGCGGTCGTCGGGGCGCGGTACGTGGTGGTCCGTGTGGTCCCGGGGGTGATCCGGGTCGTCGTGGTCGTCGCCGGGGTCTGCGGCGAGGCCGTCGTGACCGGACCGGTCGTCGTCGGAGCCGTCGCCGGGGCCGTCAGCGAAGTCGTCGCCGGGGACACCACCTGGCCGCGCCCCTGCCCGCCCCCGGCACACGCGCCGAGCAGCGCCACCACGCCCACGACCAGCCCGCACAGCCACACCCGCATGGCGCGGACCTTAACAGTCCGCAGGCCGGGAATCCGGCCGAACGACCGAATCCCACCCACCCCTCGGCTAGGCCGCGGCTCGCAGGCGATACAGCTCGGCCAGCGTGGCGCCCTCGGCGCCGATGTCCGCGCCGTTCTCCGTGCCCAGCCACGCGGCCGCCTCGTCTCGCGGCAGCGGGCAGACCTCGATCTCCGCGAGACAGCGGCCGGGCCGGACCACCGCAGGATGCAACCGCGCGACGTTCTCGTTCGTGGTCAGGCATACCAGGATGTCCAGGCCCTGGCCGAGCAGGCCGTCGGTCAGATTGAGCAAACGGGACAGAGCCTGGCCGGAGTCGCGCTTCGCGTCCGCGCCGACGAGTTCGTCGCAGTCCTCGAGGATCAGCAGGCGCCATTTCCGCTTGTCCGCCCGCTCTTCACCGAGCACCACCGATGTCAGGTAGCCCGGATCGGCGAACAGGACCTCGGGGTCGAGGACGTTGTCGACCTGGCACCAGTCCCGCCATTCGTGCGCGAGCGCGCGCACGGCGGTCGTCTTGCCGGTGCCCGCGGGGCCGTGGAGAAGGATCAGCCTGCCGGTGATGTCCTCCGGGCGCGCCGCCATGAGCGTGTCGAGCGCGGTCACCGCCGACCGCGGGTAGTTGCCGCGGATCGCCTGCCACGGCGGCAAGTCCATCGTCCTGGGCGCGCGTACGCCGGCGCCGCCGCATCCCTGCACGTGCCAGAACCCGACCGGTACGGCCGATTCCCCGGGAAGTCCCGTCCGCACGGTTCCGACCGCGGCCGCGAGCACCTCCTCGGCGAGCTCGCCGGAAGTGGCGCATACGCACACGGTCGCGGCGCCGGCGCGGCGGCGCATCGCGACGAGTGTCCAATCAGGACCGGAGGCGAGATGCGAGCGCTTGCCGTCCAGTTCGTACGTCAGATCCGCGGTGACTCCTGGCGGCAGCAGCGTCGCGTCCGGAGAGACCTCGGTGATTTCGGCGGCCCGTGAATGCGGCTTGGCCCCGGTGATGAACGGTTCCATGGCCAGCGCGTTCAGCACGCCCTCCATCGGCACGTTGCCACCGAAGAACATCCCGCGATCAAGAGACTGGGGTGATTCCGTTGTCCTTGCTGTCACCCCATCACGGTCCATCGCGCGAGGCGGGCGCACATCAGGGAGCGTCCCCGATTCACCCCTGACAGGGATCTTCACCGGACCGCCTGTCCGCCACGACCGCCGGGATGATTGTCTCTGGTCTGACACTGGACCGTTCGCGGAAGGAGGTGCGCGGTGAGCGATGACGGTTTCATCGAGGTGATCGCCCGCGAAGTGGAGGCCGACCCCGGCAATCTGGCGCTGCGTGAGGACTTCATCACGCTGCTGCTGGAGAAGGACCCGGACCGCGCCGCCACCGAACTGACGGCGTTCGAGGCCCACGGTGGTGATCAGGCGCGGATCCGCCTGCTGCGCGCCCGGCTGATGGCGGCGCGGTTGCGGACCTCGACCCCACCGCCCGCCGAGGCCGTGGCGGCCCCGTCCGATGAGGACCGTCACGCCGTGAGCGCCGGCGCTTCGGAGTCGCTGTGGGACACCGAGCGCCCGGCGGTGACGCTGGCCGACGTCGTGGGGCTCGCCGAGGTCAAGCAGCATCTGAACACCGCGTTCCTGACGCCGCTGCGCAATCCCGAACTGGCGGCGGCGTTCGGGCAGAAACCGGGCGGATCGCTGCTGATGTACGGCCCGCCCGGCTGCGGCAAGACGTTCATCGCCAGGGCGATCGCCGGTGATCTCGGCGCGTCCTTCATCCACGTGACCCTCGCGGACCTGCTCAGCAAATGGATCGGTGAAAGCGAGAAGGCGATCCAGAGCGTGTTCCGCCACGCCCGCGCGGCCGCACCGTGCGTGATCTTCTTCGACGAGTTCGACGCGCTCGGCGGACGGCGCACCTCCGGTGGCGGCGGGTCGCAGGCGATGCGGATGCTCGTCACCCAGCTCCTGGAGGAGCTCGACGGTGTGGCGGGCGCGAACGACGGGGTCTACTTCCTCGCCGCGACGAACCGGCCGTGGGACATCGACTCCGCGCTGCGCCGCCCGGGCCGGATCGACAAGACGGTGCTGGTGCTGCCCCCGGACGCGGTCGCCAGGGCGGCGATCGTCCAGGGCGCGCTGGACGGCAAGCCCGCCGACGACGTCGACGTCGTGGCCGTCGCGGCGGCGACCGAAGGGTTCTCCGGTGCCGATCTCAGTCACCTGACGACCACCGTGCTGCAACAGGCGATGGTCGAGTCGATGAGCAAGGGCGAGCTGGTCCCGGTCACCACCGGCGCGCTGCTGGCCGCCGTCCGCGGCATCACCCCGTCCACGACATCCTGGTTCGACCAGGTGGCACCGGTGCTGGAGTTCGGCGTCGACGACGGCACCTTCGACCAGCTCCGGGCGTACCGGGTCAAGCGGGGCATGCGATGAGCGACACCGTCGAGCGGGACCTCGACCTGGCTTGGGAACTCCTTGAGGCACAGCCGACGCATCCCCGCGTCGCCGAGCTGGCGGTGCGGGTGCTCGCGGCCCAGCCGGAGCGGAGCAGCGCGTCGATGGTGCTCGGCTATCACCGCGAGTCCTGCGGCGACACGGACGAAGCGCGGCGCCTCTATCTGCGGGTGGCCGGTCGCCGCGACAACCAGTTCATCTGGGCGGCTCGTGCGCTTCGGCATCTGGAGTCGGGGGAGCACAACCACCAAGACGCGTTGCGGTGGGCACGCACCGTACTGGGCCAGAACCAGGATGACTGGGACGACTGGATGCAGCTGGGCCACGCCCAGGCCTGCGCCGGGGAACACGAGGCCGGGTGGCGGCAGCTCGACGAGGCGGTGGCGCTGTGCGCGCGGACGGCGCCGGACGATCTCCCCAAAGCGCTGGCGAAGCGCGCGGAGTACCTGCTGGCCGGCTGCGCCCCGCCCGAACGGTTCGTTCCCGCGGCCGAGGAGGCCATCCGGACCAACGTGGCGGACTCCTGGGTCGCCATGCTGCTCGGCTACGCCTACCTGGCGCAGTACCGGTTCGACGACGCCGAACGACTCGGTCTCCGGCTGCTGCGTGAGGACCCGACCGACGACCTGTTGCACACCCTGGTGGAGACCGCTCGGACGATGCTGACGATCGTCGAAAAGGCGCGCGGCGACGACATCAGCCTGGCGGACATCCAAGCCACCGGCGCGCTCGAGATGGCTTGGCAGCAGATCCGCGACCTGAAGCTGGGCATCGACCTGGCCTCCGCGCTGGCGGCACTGGACGCCGTGATGCCCGCCGAACTGCGCGACACGCTACGGCCGGAAGCCTCGGCCGCGGAGCTGGCCGAGGGCGAGGACAAGGTCGGCTCCATGGCCGCGAGGGATCTGCTCACCTGGCACGACGGCCAGCCGCCCGGCTCCGGCGCCTCCTGGGGCTGGACCGAGCCGTTCCGCCTGATGTCGGCGGCCGAAATCATCGCCATGGACGCCGGGATCGAAGCCGACCAGGCGGCGCACCCCGACTGGCCCGAAAAGGAGGTCTGGGAGCAGGTGATGACCGACGACGCCGGGGCCTACCTGGTCGCCGTCGCGTTCGGGAAGCTGGTGAAACGCCGGCCAGGACAGCCCGACGAGCCCGTCGCCGACTCGATGGCCGACTGGATCTGGGACCGGGTGGCGAACTTCGGCGGGCAGGATCCGCGGCCGGCACCGCTGAAGACCGAGGAGCCCACGGCCGATCCGCTTCCGGCCCCCGGGACGCCGTTGACCGGTGTCATCGTCACGATGTGCGCCTCGTTGGGCGAGCCTGAGGACTCTCCCGCCTTCGCGGAACTTCGGCGGCTCTTCCCCGGCTCGACCGTCAGGCGGAGTGAGCTGGTCCCCGACGAGCCGAGCACCGACGGCGTCTACATCGAGGCGCTCGAAGGGCTGGTGACGAAGGTCAGCGTGGATGTCGCGGTCTGCCCGGCCGCGGACCGGCTGATCTCCGGGCTCGACCTCGGCGGACATCGTGGGTCCGTCGATGCCTTCGTGCGGGCGCATGGGGCCGTTCCGCACGACAGCTGGGTGAACCGTGCCAACGGCGAAGCCACGGTCGTCTACCACGTCGACGGGCATCGGCTCTGCTTGTGCTGGGCGGACGGGAGTATCGCCCGGATCTACGTCACCGGTGGCTGAGCGGCGGCTGGCGCTTTGACGGCTTGCCGTTCGTTGCCGCTTTTCGGCGACGGGTTCAGAACGGTGGTGGCTCGTCGGCTGCCGGGCGGGGTTCGTGGAGTGGCGGTGGTGCTGCCCGGTGGGTGTGGTGATCGTGAGGGTTCGGGTCTTTCCAACGCTCGCGCTTTCGCCGACCCTTGCCACTTTTCGGCGACGGCTCAGAACGGTGGCGGCTCGTCGGCCGCCGGGTGGGGTTCGTGCAGCGGTGGTGGTGTGCTGTCGTACTGCTGCCCGGTCGGTGTGGTGATCGTCAGAGTGCCATCAGAGGCAAGGTGGTAGATCCAGCCGGGTTCATCCTTCAATCGGTGGTCGCGGCGGCAGAGGTCGATGAGGTCGGTGTCGGTGGTGTGCCCACCGTGCTGCCACGGCACCGCATGATCGATGTCGCACGCCTGCGCCGGGCGATGGCAGCCGGGTCTTCGGCACTCCCGGTCCCGCACCCGCACGAACTCGGCCAAACCTACGGTCGGCCGGTACCGGTCCCGGCCCAGATCGAGCACTTGCCCGGACAGCGGATCGGTGACGATCCGCCGCAACACACTGTTCCCACCCGCGGCGATCTCCCTGGCCAACGCGGCAGGGATCGTGCCGTGCCCGGCCAGCTCCTCATTCAGCCCGAGATAAGTGAACAAATCCATATAGAGAAACACTTCGCTGCGCTCACTCGCCCCGCCCTGGCCACCGAGCAGAAGATCGAGCGCGACATCCGCCCGTACCTGCTCCAACGTACGAGTCTCACCACCAGCTCGGAGAGCCCGCGCTTCACGGTCGATCCGCTGATACGCGGCAGCGACTTTCTCCACCGGCCCATCCTCGACCTCGATCGACGCCACCCCCGTCTCACCATGCCGCACAGTCAGACGGCGGCCTTCACGATGACGCTCGGCCCGTTTACCAGCACCCTCAGGGTCAATAGTGTTCGCCGCATGGTTCGCGGCTTTCCGCACCTGATCCGGGTTCTTGTCCGCGATCCGCTCTTCCAGCAGCGCATCGACCGCTTGAGCGTCCTCGTCGGAGAGGCGGCTTGCGCCAACGCCACAGAATCCTTGTCATCCAAAGAATCCACCACGGAGTTCACCGCGGTCAACACCTCGGGATCGGTGAGACTTTCCAGGAGCGCCACAGGCGCGGTATGAGTATCCACCCCACGAACGACCAAAGCATCGCCGATTTTCGACAACACCGCACCAGCAAATAACGTGAAAGCAATTCCGGGGACTCGACTGTGAAGAAACCGGGCCGGCCGCACCGGAATTCAAGAGGCCTTGACCTCCGCCAGTGCGCGTTCGCGTACCTCCCGCACGACGCGGGACCGCGTGAACGCGGACGAAACCGCGCCCAGCCAGGCGCTTTCGTCCCGTGCGCTGGGATGCGGCCCCGCCGATCGGTTCGGCCAGCTCCGGCCGGCCTGCCGCATCACCAGTGCGGCGGCGAGTTCGGCGGCGGCGCGCGTGGGTTCGTCGACCGGGGTGCGCAGCCAGTCCCCGACGTGCGGCGGGACGTGTGCCCGCAAGGCGAGCAACCCGTCACGGATCTCGATCACCCTGCGGTACAAGGTGAATTCGAGGTCGTGCCGCACGGGCAGCGCGATCTGCGGGTGGGCGGCGACGAGTTCCTTCCACAACGGTGTCACCGCCCGGATCCTCAGCCACGCACGCGCCAGCCGGAGCGCGCCGTCCCAGGTGGTGAACAGGCCACCGAGGACCCACAACACCATCGCGCAGAGCCCGACCAGGCGGGCGCGGGGCAGGAAGTCGAGGTCCGCGAGATCGGTGATCTCCAGCCACAGCGAGGGAAGCCCGGAGAACAGCGCCCAGCCGATGGTGACGACGGCGGCGCAGACCAGGATCCGCAGCCCGGTCCGGAACGCCCCTCGTGGACGGCCCGCGGCGCTGCGGACGAGCGTGCGGATGAACAGCACCAGGCACGTGACCGCGTACGTCGTGAGGACCACCTGGTACGCCACGATGCTGAGGCGCCACTGGAACTCGGGTGTGCCCGCCTCGGACCGATGCGGCGCGAAGTCCAGGTAGCACACCACCATCAGGGTCCAGCACACCACGATCGGCCAGAACGGCGTCGGTTTCTCCGGCGACCGGGTGCTGCGGACCAGTTGCAGCAACGCGCGCATCGCGAGCAGTTGCAGCGCGTTGGTGACCAGCCGCGGGAGCAGTTCGTCACCGAGCAGCCGGACCGTGTCCTCGGCCGAGACGGCGAGGGCCACCGCCATGCTGAGGAAGAACGTGGCCAGATACCCCGGGCCGGCGCGGACCGTCATCAGCCGGGTGAGGCCGATCAGCGCCAGCAGCGCGGCGGACAGGTAGCTGATCATGAACCGAGGGCGTGGCGCAGCCGATCGTTTTCCGGCCCGGTGCGCGCGGCGCGGCGCATGAGCAGCGAAGCGACGAGCTCGGCTTCCTTCTCCTGTTCCCGCGCGTAGGTGGTGCGGCCGAGGACGCGGCGGACCAGGTCCACCGACAGGCTGGGCGCGACGATCTCCGCGATCGCCTCCGGCCGCACCTCGCCTTCGACGTGCCCGCAGAGCAGGTGACCGAGTTCGTGCAGCAGGATGTGCCGCTGGTGCAGCGGGGACGTGTCCCGCGTGTAGAACACGTAGTCCGCCCGATCGGTCGCCGCGAGCACGCCGCACGGCGCCCCCGTCCGCGCTTCGAGCGGCACCAGTTCGATGGGCCGCCCCCGCATCGCCGCGACCTCGCCGAACAACGTGGTGACGTCGAACGGCTCCGGCAGCCGTACGCCGCCCGCGATGCGCTCACATCTGCGCCAGAGCGCACTCTTCCTGCCCAGCATGGCTACTCCCCCTGGTCACGCTTGGACTCGCGCCGCTTGATCGCCTCGACGATGTCGGTCACGGTGCCGAGCCCCTCCTCGGACAGCGTCACCGCACGCAACGCCAGGTTGCGCACCGCGCTGTTGCGCAACGCTCCCAGCAATTCGACCTCCTCGGCAAGGGCCCTCCCCTGTTCGTCGTCGAAGAAGTACGCGGGCGGCACCTGAAAGAACGCCGCGAGCGCTTCGAGATGCCGTTTGGTCGGGTTGTCCCGGCGACCGGTCCGCAGTTGCCACAGGTAGGCGGCGGAAAACGACTCGCCGGTGCTCTCCCGGCAGGCCCGCGCCACCTCCTCGTGGCTGTGCTGCTCGCCGTTGGGCCGCCGGACCACCTGGAAGAGGCGGTCGATCCGGTCGGTGAGCGTGGTCGCCCGTGGTTCGGTCATCTTCACCTCCGTTAGCTGAAATGAATGACATGCGTTGCTTCGTTCATCTGGGTTGACATCCAGACGGCCGTCGCCCTACGGTTTCCACGTTAGCTGAGATGAATGACCAAGGGGAGTCGGTCGATCCTGGCTGACACCCGGAAGGGGGATCTCCCATGAAGAAGTTGCTGACCGCGGCCGCCCTGGTGGTGGCCGCGGTGACCATGTCGGCACAGCCGGCGCTCGCCGTGGAGACCGGGGACTTCTACGCGACCGGCATCGGCCCGGGACCGTCGGACGCCGTCGCGTCGGCGGAAAAGGTCGCGCGCTTGTACGCGCGCAACACGGGCTGGCTCGACTCGCAGTGTTACGTCCGCGGCTCCGACATCCGGTCGCACTTCGACTACTACAGCGCGCGCGTCTGGCTCTACTGCCAGCGCTGAAACCAGGAGGGGAAAACATGAACAGGACGATCGCCCGCGCCACGGGGGCCGCCGTGGTCCTCGCGGGACTCATGACACTCGCGCCGTCGACGGCGAGCGCCGAGGAGACCCGGGCGTTCCTCGGGACCACGGTGGAGAAGACGTCGGCCTCGGCCAAGCGGACGGCGTTGCAGCAGGCCTACGACCACGCTTCCGCCTACGGGTACACGCAGGATCAGTGCGTGATCATCCATCTGTACTCGGTGAAGATCAGCTTCGTGATGTACCGGGGTGAAGCCGGGATCCACTGCACGAAGTAGGGGCCGTGAAGGCCTCCTTGAGGGACTCTGGGTCCCTTAAGGAGGCCTTCACGGATGTTCAGGCTAGGTTGGCCGGGTGAGTCTTCTCGACGACGTGGCCGAACGCGACGGCTGGCGCTGCTGGGTGTGCGACGAACCGGTCGACCCGGACATGTCGGTGAACGACCCGCGGGGCCCGAGCGTCGACAGCCGGACCGCGGACCGCAAGGCCAAGATCGCGGAGCGGCTCGCGCACCGCGGTTGCAACACCCGCAAGGGCGCGGTCAAGGTGGTCATCGCCTGGCCGGACCGGCTGCACGTGGTCGAGCCCGCGCCGCTGATCACCGTCGCCGGGCGGCTGGAACGCAAGGGCGGCCGCGAAATGGTGGCCCGTTGCCCGACGAAACAGGACGCGCAAGAGGCGGCGGACTGGCTGGTGGACCGCTTCTCCCGGCTGGTACCGGGATTGCCGGTGACCGCCGCCGTCGAGCCGGGCGGTGGCCAGTTCCTCGTCATCCTGGCCGCGGGCCGTCGCTGACCGGATAACCGGGTCCTCGCCCTCGCGCAAGCCCTGAACAAACCATTGTCGGAGCCGTGGCCTGCCTGTTTAGTCAGGGACGCCCGGCCGATGGCAGGGCGTCGAGCGCACGGAAGCGAGGGACACATGAGCGGAAAAGCGTTACCGCGCAAGCTGATCACGATGGCGGCCGCGGTACTGACGGCGGCGGGCCTCTCGATCGCCGGCTCCGCCACGGCTTCGGCCGCGGACTTCTACTACGAAATGCCGTACCCCGAGGGTGAGGCCTACACCATCTCGCAGGGACCGGAGGGCACCTTCTCTCACACCGGCCCCTACAACGAGTACGCCTGGGACATCGCACTCCCGGCCAACTACGAGGTCTCCGCCGCACAGGGCGGCCAAATCCTCGTCTCGGGTTGGTCGCCGTACGCGTCGAACGGTATCGAGGTGATCATCCGGCACTCCAACGGCACCTGCACGCAGTACATCCACTTGAACCGGGCCATCTACGACGCGGGCGCCTGGGTCCCGCAGGGCCGGATCATCGGCTGGTCGGGCAAGACCGGGGCGGCCACCGACTATCACCTGCATTACCAGGTGATCAACTGCGCCAACCGCGTGAGCATCCGCTCCACCTTGCAGGGCTGGACCCCGCCGACCGGTTCGCGACCGGTCAGCGTCAACACCAGGGCCTGAGCCCGCGGATCCGGCAGGACACCCGTGGCGCCGCGGGTGCTCCCCCGTCAGCCCGCCGATTTCGTGATGGTGACGCGCGCCGAGCCGGTTTGTTCGTCCTGCACCAGGATCTTCAGCCCGTTGCCTTCGTAGCGGGCGATGGCGAGGTTCGCGTTGTGGGTGTCGGTGTAGCCGAGCTTCGGCAACGTCTCCGCGTAGAAGGTCTTCGCGCTCTCGGTGTCCACGCCGTCGACCCGGAACGACACGACACTGTCATCCGCGCGCGAGGCGGGCGCCGTACCGCCCGGCGGCAGCGGGAACTCCGCCAACGGCCAGCCCGCGGGCATCGGATACGCCGACCCCGTGGTCGCCGCTTGGCTCGATGCCGGCCCTGCCGCGGGAGCGGACGGCTGGGGATCACCACCACAACCGGCGATGGCCAAGCAAGCGAACAGTGCGGCCAGTGCCGGCATCGAAATCCCTCGCCTTTTCGTCATGGCGGAAAACTACCTCTCGCCGAAACTTCACCCGAAAGCGGGTACAGCGCCGCATTTCATCGGTATTTCATCCGCGCTCATTAACGTTCGGCGCGGCAATACGACAGTGGGGAGAAACCGATGAAAAGAACCGGAGCGCGTTTGCTCGCGACCGCCATCCTGTCCGTCGTCACCCTGGTCGGCGCGATCGCCGGCACGGGAGCGGCGCAGGCGGCACCCGCCCGGCCGGACGGTCCGTGCGGGCCCGTCATGTTCGTCGTCCCGGGATATCAGGACGGCGGCGCGCAAAAGCTTCTCGACCGGGGACTCGCGCCGGGCGGCGCCGACCCGGTGCGCATTCCGTATCCGAACAGCGCCGGGGACATCAATCTGTACGCCGACGTCGACGCCGGTGTCGCCAATCTCCGGACCGCGCTCTACAACCTTTATGTCACCTACGGCTGCGACCTCGAAACGAAGGTGTACATCGTCGGATTCAGCCTCGGCGCGCTCGTCGCGGGCACGGTCCTGGAGACCGAGCCGCCCGGACGGAACATCCAGGGCGTGTTGTTCGCCGACGGGCGGCGGCAGCCCGTCGAGTCGAACTGGCCGGGTGACCCCGGCGGGCTGATCGGGCATCTTCCCGTTCCCGGTCCCGGTGGCGCCGGTTTCCGGCCGGTGGATTCCTTCCGCTACCCGACCTTGAGTCTCTGCAACGGCCCCAATGCGGCGGGCGGCGCGGATCTGATCTGTTTCGGCGGCACCAATCTGGACAGCTATTTCAGCTCACACCCGTACTACAGCTTCGAAGTGGCCAACGAGCTGAACATCCACGGCGAAGGCCCGTACCCGAACAACCTGCGCAACCGCGTCATCCCGTAACCCGCTTCGCAACCCCTTCCCGGTGGACCCGCCGGGAAGGGGTTGCATCCCTGCGCAGTTTCAGATGATCTGAACATCTGTTGCTAACATCTCGACCATGCGTGTCCTCTTCGCCAGCCTCGCGTCGGTCGGCCACACCTATCCGCTGATCCCGCTCGCGATCGCCGCCAGGGACGCCGGGCACGAGGTGTTCTTCGCCGCCGGCGAGAACGTCCATCCGCCACTGCTCAGGAACGGCCTCCGACCGTTTCGGCCGGCGGACGCGTTCTACGAGATCTACGCCGAGGACCTCGAACCGGAACTGGCTCGGCTACAGCCCGACCTCGTCGTGCACGAGTGGGGACAACCGGGGGTGGCCGTCGCCGCGGAACGCGCCGGGATCCCGGGACTCTGGCACGGTTTCGGCCGCATGTTCCCCGACGGGATCGGACTCCAGCCGCCGACGCGGCCCGACCGGCCGCATCTCGACATCTGCCCGCCGTCCTTGCAGGACAAGGACTTCCTCGCGACGGCCGAACGCGTCGAACTACGTCCCGTTCCGTTCTCCGAACCGGCGGCGCGGCTCGAAACGACCGCGCGACCGTTGATCTACCTGACCCTCGGCACCGCGTTCGGCACGCCGGAAGTGCTCGCCACGGCCATCCAGGGGCTGGCCCCGCTCGGCGCACACGTTGTCGTCGCCTCGGGACGGATCCGCCCGGAGGAACTCGGCGCCGTCCCGGACAACGTCACGGTGCGGGCCTGGATATCGCAACCGGACCTGATGCCGCACGTCGACGCGGTGGTGCACCACGGCGGCAGCGGCACGACGCTCGGCGCGCTCGCCGCCGGTGTCCCGCAACTGGTCCTCCCCCAGGGAGCCGACCACTTCGCCAACGCCGGAGCGCTGTGCGCCGCGGGGGCAGCGCTGAGCCTTCAGCCCGACGAGCTGAGCGCGGAAGCCGTCGCCGCGCACACACTGACCCTGCTGGGGCAGAACGCGCATCGCGACGCAGCCCGGGCGATCGCCGAGGAGATCGCCCGGATGCCCTCGCCCGACGAGGTCGCCCGCACCCTGCCGGAATGGACTCGGGCCTAGAAGCCGAACAGCTCCTGCGGGATTTCGTAGTCGTCCGGCCAGGTCAGCCACGCGACGTCGGTCGGGCCGATGGCGCAGTTGGCCACCCGCCAGGACCGCGGGTCGTCGTCGACGCCCGTTTCGCTCTTCTTCTTGAGCAGGGCGACGTAGACGTCGGACATGACGCCGTCGGCCCGGCGGTTCTCGTAGATCGTGCCGGCGTAGTACGGGCGGCCCGCTTCGGCGGGACGCATCGTGCCCTGCAGGAAAACCCAGGGGCCGAGCCGGTCGAGCTGTTCCACGGCCACCCGGACCTGGTCGCCGAACTCCTCGTCGAGCCGGGCGGTGGCGGCCTGGAGCACCGCCTCCCGGACCGGGTCGCCGGGATTCAGCGCCACCGGAAACGGTCGTGCGGACGGGGTGTACATCAAGCTACCTCCCACTGGCGGGCGGGGACGCGAGCGCTCGCGTCCGCCTGCCCGGTGCTGCTACGGCGTTCTGTCGGATCAGGTCGGCGGGGTGAGGATCTTCACGAGGCCGCCACCGCCACCCATGCTGATCTTCTGCGAACCGTCGGGGTTGATGTTGTTCGAGCCGATGAACTGACCATCGCCCGCGTACAGCACGACGTGCCCGCCGTTGTTCGAGATCACCACGTCGCCGGGCTTCGCTTCGGAAAGCGGCACCGACCGCCAGCCGTCCGCTTCGAGGTTGGCCGTCAGACCCGCGACCGAGGCACTGGCCTGCCCCTTGTCGATCAGGCCCGCCGCCTCGAGACAGCCGGAGACGAAGTTCGCGCAGTTGACGTTGTTGGGCACCCACGACTGCATGGCGGGGAGCTCACCGCTGCCCTTGAGATCGCCGGCGTTGCGGCCGAGGAACTTCTCCGCGATCTTCGCCGGGTTGTCGCCGCGGGCGTCGATCGGCTTGGCGGGCCTGCCGTCGCCCGGAACCCCGGCGTGGCCCCCACCGCCACCGCCGCCGCCGCCTCCGCCACCGTCTCCCCCGCCGTAGCTGGGGGTGGCGCTCAGGTGCTGGTTGACCGGCTTGGCGTGGACGCTCGACGCCGTGGTCTGGCCGTCGTCGGCCGGGATCAGCTCGAGGAAGCCGCCTTCGATCTCCAGGCCGAGCGGCTTGAGAAGCTCGTCGATCTGCTTCTCGGCGTCATCCAGCGCCTTTTCGATCTCGTCCTTCTTGCCGTTCGAGTCTTTTTCGTTGAGCTGCCGGAGCCGCTCGATATCCGACGCGGCCGCGGCGATCTCGTTGTCGTCCTCGGAAGTGTTCTTCCGGCGGCGGGCCGAGTCGATCAGCTTGCGGTTGTCCGCGTCCTTGTCGTTGGCTTCCTGGGCGAGTTGTGCGACCTTCTTCTTGACCTCGTCCATGATCTCGGACACCCGCTGGAGGATGTTCTTGGCCGCCTCGGCCTTGTCACTGACCTTGTAGCTGGCCTTGCCGAGCTTTTCGAGATGGTCGGCGACGGCGTCGGCGTCCTTGCCCTCCCAGTGGCGCAGCACGTCGTCACGGAAGGCCTTGAGGTCGTCGCCGAGGTCGTTGGCCCGGGTGGCGGCTCCGCCAACCTTCCTGGCCTGGTCGTTGACCGCGCCCGAGTTCAGCTTCTGCGTCTGCTGGGCGTGCTTGTCGATGGCGTCCAGCGACTTCGGGCGGTCGTGCGACGGGTCGTCGAGCGTGCTCGGATTCCGCTCCGCGGTGGTCATCGGTAAATCCCCCTGGTTCCCGTCTTCAGTCCGATCAGTCCCGCTCGCGCGCGTGGCCGCGGAGGGTGTCGACACCCGCGGCCTCGTCGTTGCGCATCCGCTGCGCGGCGTTGGCCAGCGCGTTCGACGCGGCGTCGACGAGCTTCGCGGCGGCCGCCAGTTCGGCGTTCACACCGCGGTGGAAACCCTTCATCGTGGTCCCCGTGCTGGCCGCGTTCTTCAGATCGCCGAACGCCGCTCCGGGATCACCGTCGCCCAGGTCCTTGCCCGTGCCGGTGTAGCCGTCCTTGAGCCCGCCGACCTTCTTGGCCAGCGCGGCGATCTGCTCTGGATCGAATCGGCGAGTCATGAATGATCCTTCCGGCCCGTGCTTGCCTGACCCATGTTGCTCTACCGCGCACCCTATGAGTTCCCACCCACGCGTGCGCACCGTTTCCGTAAACGCGATGACGCCGTTCGTGTACACCGACGCATCCGGCCGCGCGTTGGTTCCCGGAAGATTTCCACGGCGTCCCCGGAGGGGAGATCTTACCCTCCCGGTGGGCACCGACAGCAGCCGAAGCTCACCCGGTCGGGGGCTTTGCCAGAATGGGCCGCGATGACCATCGATCGGCGCACTCGCGCCTTGAACTCCCTGTACGGCTTGACCCTCGGCGACGCGCTGGGTTCCCAGTTCTTCGTCCCCGCCAATCGCGACCACTGGGCACGGCGGCAGCCGCCGCCAGGGCCGTGGCAATGGACCGACGACGCCGAGATGGCGTGTTCCGTTTTCGCCGTCCTGGACCGGGCCGGCCACGTCGACCAAGACCTGCTCGCCGCGAGCTTCGCGGCGCACCACGACTTCGACCGCGGCTACGGCCCGTCCATGAACCGCTTGCTGCGTCTCGTCCGCGAGGGCGGCTCGTGGCGTGAACTCGTCGCGGATCTGTTCGACGGGCAAGGCTCCTGGGGCAACGGCGCGGCGATGCGCGTCGCGCCGCTCGGCGCATGGTTCGGCGGAGATCCCGACGAGGCCGCGCGCCAGGCCGCGCTTTCGGCCGAGGTGACCCACACCCATCCGGACGGGGTGGCCGGCGCGATCGCGATCGCGGTCGCCGCCTCGCTGGCCGCCGCCCCGGACCGGCCGTCACCGAAGGACTTCCTCGACCAGGTGCTGCGGTGGGTGCCGCCGGGCCGCGTGCACGACGGTGTCCGAGCCGCCATCCGCCTGGCCGACGAGCCCTCCGCCGCGACCGCCGCCCACGAACTGGGCAACGGCAGCCACACCGGCGCCCACGACACGGTGCCCTTCACCCTGTGGGTCGCGGCCCGCCACCTCGACGACTACGAGAAGGCCTTCTGGACCACGGCGGGCGCCGGTGGCGACGTGGACACCACCTGCGCCATCGTCGGCGGCATCGTCGCGACCCGTATCGGTGCCGACGGCCTGCCGCCGTCCTGGCGGGACGCGTGCGAACCGCTGCCGGACTGGGCGGGCGTCTAGACCAAGCCGAGCTCGCGCGCCCGGACTCCGGCCTGGAAGCGGGACTCGGCTCCGAGGGCGGCCATCAGTTCGGCCACCCGGCGCCGGTAGGTCCGCACGCCGAGGCCGAGGGTCCGGGCGGCGGCTTCGTCCTTGACGCCGCTGCCGAGCAGGTCCAGCACCGCGGGCGCGAGCCGCCGGATCTCGGACACCTGCGCGTCGAAGACGGCGAGTTCGGTCGCCGATCGCCAGGCCGCCTCGAACAGCGACGTCACACCTTGCACGGTTTCGGGCTGGGTGATGACGCTGTAGCCGCGCTGCCCGGCGCTGAGGTCACCGGCGAGGATGATGAGCCTGCCGTCCAGGACGATCGTCTCGTTGAGGTCCTCGGTGGAGATCCGGACCTGGGCTCCGTGCCGGTCGCGGACCCTCGCGAGCTCCTGCGCGGCGCCCTCGTCGAGCAGCAGCCCGGCGCGGTAGATCTTGCGGATCCGGACCTGGCCCGCCCGGCGCTCGGCGAGCTCGCCGGCTCCGTGGGCGGCGACCCAGGTCGCGAGGTCGTTCGCGGCGCACGCCAGGTCGGTCACGGTCGAGAACAGGTGCCCGACGCGGCGGAACAGCTCCTCCTCGCCGCGCACGACCGTCACCGCATCACTCGTCCGCATGACACCGATACTGCCCCAGCCTCGCCAGTACGTGGCAGCTTGTTGCCATTTTCTGACTACGGACGGCCTCCTCACGACGCTGATGGTCATGACGAATCTTCACGACACCTGGCGGCTCGGCGACCTCACCGTCAACCGCCTCGGGCTCGGCGCGATGCGGCTGACCGGGATGCCCTGGGACGAACGACCCAAGAGCCGCGAGGACGCGATCACCGTCCTGCGCCGCGCGATCGAACTCGGCGTCAACCACATCGACACGGCTTCGTTCTACTTCACGCCCACGCGCTCGGCGAACGAGCTGATCGCGACCGCGCTCCAGCCGTATCCCGAAGACCTCGTGATCACCACGAAGGTCGGCGCGGGCCGCGACCGCGACGGCGAGTTCTCCTTCGCCCGGCCGGATCAGCTGCGCGGCCAGGTCGAGGAGAACATCCGGCAACTCGGCCTCGACCACCTCGACGTCGTCAATCTGCGCTGGGGCGCCGCGATGGGCAAGGAGCCCGGCTCGGTGGCCGACCATTTCGGCGCGCTGGCGGAGCTGCGCGAGGCGGGCCTGATCCGCCATCTGGGTGTCTCCAACGTCGTGGCGGACCAGCTGACCGAGGCTTTGTCGATCGCTCCGGTGGTCTGCGTGCAGAACCGCTACGGCCTGACCGACCGCGAGGACGACGCCCTGCTCGACCTGTGCGGGGAGCTCGGCATCGCGTTCGTGCCGTTCTTCGCCGTCACGACCTCGATTCCGGGAGCGGCGCCCGGCGCTGTTCGCGGCGAGGCCGAGGTCGCGAAGGTCGCCGCGGCGCATGACGCGACTTCGGCGCAGATCCGGCTCGCCTGGACGCTGCACCGCGGCGCGCACGTCCTCGCCATCCCCGGGACCGGCGATCCCGGGCATCTGGCGGAGAACGTCGCGGCGGGCGGGCTGCGGTTGAGCGAGGAGGAGCTCGCTTTGCTGGATGGCGTGGGTCGAGGGTGACCTGTCCGGCCTCGCGTGGGTCGTGAGTGGCGTTCCCTGCCGCCGTGCGCGGATGGACGACACGCGTGATCAGCGGGACGACACACGTGTCCAGAAGGACGGCTCGCCGTGTCGTCCACCCAGTCACGCGTGTCGTCCATCGGCTCACGCGTGTCGTCCAATCAGTCACGTGAGTGCGGCCGTGGTGCGGGTGGTCGTGAGTGGCGATTCGGGTTAGAACCCGAAACGCCACTCACGACCCACAGCACCGAAGCCTCACCAGCGGATCCGGCGGTCCACGGCGACCCAGTTCGTCTCCCAGGTCGCCCCGCCGTCGGCCGAGAACGCCTGCTCGAATCGCGCTTCGTCCGCGCCTTGCCTGAAGACGAGGAAACGCACCTTGATCGGACGGCCGCCGAGCTGGTCGTCGCCGTGGAACTCACCGACGCCGTCATGGAACCCGCCATAGACCGACGGGGTGAGCAGACCGTCGCGCATGTTGACGAAGGTCAGGCTCCACCTCTGCGCCTGCGGTTCGTACAGCCGCAGGTTGAGCGCGTCGATCCGCCCGTCCGGGCCCGAAACCTCGAATTCGAGGGCGTTCGCCCGCCGGTCCATGAGCGGGCGGACGGTGCTGGTGCCCGCGAACTGGAGCCACTGGTCCGCGGACTCCGAAAGCGGCTCGGCGAGCACCCGCACCGTCGAGCGCCAGGTGCCGATCTCCCAGTCGAACGCCCGCTGGGGATCGGTGCCCGAGGTCGACGCGTCGCCCGACGCCGCCGTCGCGACCAGCATCAGGGCCGCAAGGCCCACTGTCAGGATTCGTTTGTATGGCACGGTCATGGTCCGAACTATCCGAGCGGAGGACGACCATGGACAAGAAGGCACTTCCGGGTAACCTTCCCCGTCCCAACCCGCTGCCGGGCTGTCCGATGGCCGCGGCGTTCGCCGCGATCGGCGGGAAATGGAAACTGACACTGCTGTACTGGCTCGCCCACGGCGAATCCCATTTCGCCGGCCTCCGCCGCCGGGGCGCCCCCATCACGCCCAAGGTGCTGGCCGAACAGCTCCGCGAACTCGAGGCCGACGGGCTCGTCGACCGCGTGGTCACCGGGCCGGTCCCGGCGCGTGTCATCTACCGGCTCACTCCTTACGGCTCCACGGTTCTGCCGGTGGTCGAGGGAGTCAGGGTCTGGGGCGAAGCGCATCTCGAACGCACCCGTGGCGACGCCGCGCCGAACGCCGCGATGGGCTGCGCCGACGCGATCGGATAGCGATCTCACGTGATTGAAGAGCGATCTCGCGTGATTGAACGGCGATCTCGCGTGATTGGGGGGCGATCACGGGTCAGCGCAGTCCGGAGCGGCGGGCGGCGGTGGCCGTGGCGAGGGTCTGCAAGACCTCTTGGGTGGTGGCGAGGTCGATGCAGGCGTCCGTGATGGACTGGCCGTAGGTGAGCGGCCGGTCGGGGTGGAGGTCCTGGCGGCCCGCCTGGAGGTTGGATTCGAGCATGACGCCGACGATGCCGCGCTGGCCGTTCTTGATCTGTTCGGCGATCTGGCCGGCGACGACGGGCTGCCGGAGGTGGTCCTTGCGGCTGTTGTCGTGGCTCGCGTCGATCACGACCCGGCGGGGCAGTCCCGCGTTCTGCAGCGTGGTGAGCGCCGCGCGGACGGACGCCGGGTTGTGGTTCGGTGCGCTGTTGCCGCCGCGCAGCACGAGGTGACAGTCCGGGTTGCCGACCGTGTGCAGGATCGCGGGCAGGCCGCTGGGGTCGACACCGGGGACGACGTGCCGGGCCTCGGCGGCGCGGATGGCGTCGACCGCGACGCCGACATCGCCGTCGCGGCGGTTCTTGAACCCGACCGGCATGGACAGGCCGCTCGCCAGCATGCGGTGGTTCTGGCTTTCCACGGTGCGCGCGCCGATCGCGCCCCACGAGACGGTGTCGGCGAGGTACGCCGGGATCGTGGTGTCCAGCCATTCGCAAGCGGCGGGCAGACCGCCCTCGGCGAGTTCGAGGAGCAGGTCCCTGGCGACGCGCAGCCCGCGGTTGACGTCGCCGGTGCCGTCGAGGTGCGGATCGTTGATGAGCCCCTTCCAGCCGCCGACCGTGCGGGGCTTTTCGAAGTACACGCGCATGACGACCAGGAGTTCGTCGACGAACCGGCCGGCGAGCGCGGCGAGCCGGTCGGCGTATTCGAGTGCCGCGGCGGGATCGTGGATGGAACAGGGCCCGGCGATCACGAGCAGCCTGTCGTCCGTGCCGTCGAGCACGCGGAGGACGTTTTCCCTGCCGTGGCGCACCGTGTCGGCCGCGGTCGCGCTGAGCGGCAGTTCGTGGTGCAGCAGGGCGGGCGTGACCAGCGGGACCATCCGGTCGATACGCTGGTTGTCGAGTTCGACCGTGGCGAGGGTTGTCATCACAGATATCCAGGGTTTCTGCCGGTACCGGGCGCGGGAAAGCCGGGGTTTCCCGGCCCGGACGGCGGTCTCGGGTGAACTAAGAAGCAGGCCCGGCATTTACTCGAGCGAGAATTCTCTTACCCCGAATGTTCCATCATCCGCCACACGGAACAATGGTCCAACCCGAATTCAGCGACCGGTCCAGATCGGATCCCGTTTCTCGGCGAAGGCACGGGCGCCTTCGCTCGCGTCCGCGCTCGTCCGTCGCCGTTCTTCCCACGGATACGAGGTTTTGAACGCTTCTTCGAGCGGGAGGTCGAGCGATCGCAGCGCGGCCTCTTTGATCGCCCGCACCGAAAGCGGAGCGGCGCGCACCAGGTCGTCCGTCCATTCTGCGACGCACCGATCCAATTCCGGGAACGGGACGACCTCGTTGACCAGCCCGTGACGCAACGCCGTCGCCGCGTCCATTCTGCGCCCGGTCAGCAGATATCCCATCGCCACCTTCTGCGGAAGCTGGCGCGGCAACCGGAACACCCCGCCCGCCCCGGCGATCAGGCCGAGACGGACCTCCGGCAAGCCGAAGACCGCTTCTTCGGAAGCGACGACGATGTCGCACGCGAGCACCAGTTCGAAACCGCCGCCGAGCGCGTAGCCGTGCACACGCGCGACCACCGGTTTGGACAGCGTGAACCGGTCGGTCAGCCGGGGATGCCCCGGCTGACCGCTGCTGCCGAACGTCGACGCTTCAACGCCTTCGTCGGTCAGCCGCGCGCGTTCCTTGAGGTCCTGCCCGACGGAGAACGCCCGATCCCCCGCCCCGGTCAGGACCACGGCCCGGACGTCGTCGTCGGCTTCGACGTCGTCCCAGATCCCGGCGAGTTCCGCGTGCATCCGCCGGTCCATCGCGTTCAGCGCCTCGGGCCGGTCCATCGTGACGTAGGCGACGTGGTCCTTCTTCTCGTACCGGACGCCGTTCATCGCGAGCCCACCGCGAAGCCGTCCACCTTGCCGATCACGTCCGCGCCGTAGATGCGCAAAGCCTGCTGCAGCGCGAATTCGGCGATGTACCGGCGGAATTCCTCCGGTGGTTCCTCGGAAAGGTTCACCATGCGCCGGTTGGCGGCGACGGCTTCCCCGTCGAGCCGGGCGAGCGCGCCGTCGATGGCCGCGTCCATCTCCTCCGGCGGCACGACCTCGTCGACGATCGAGCGGGCGTCCGGCTCGTCCGCCCGGAGCTTGCGGCCGCCGAGGATCACCTGCCGGGCCACCCGCGGCCCGGCGATCCGGGAAAGCCGGAAGTTGGACACCCCGGGGATGATCCCCTCCTTGGCCGCGGGCAGGCTGAGGTACGCGTCGGACGCCGCCAGCACGTGGTCGAAGACCAGCAGCAGCTGGGTCCCACCGCCGATGGCGAAGGAATCGACGGCCGCCATCCAGGGTTTGCCGGTGAACCGGGAATGCCAGGAATCGTCCGTCAGCAGACCGCGGAAGATCTTCTGGATGTACCCCGTTTCCCGCCGCAGCAGGAAATCCACCAGCGGGATGTCACCGGAGCTGAGCTTCTTGAGGTTGATCCCCGCGCAGAACACCCGGCGCCCCAGGTAACGGGGATGGCTCATCACCCCGCCCCGCAGCAGTCCCACCCGGACGGACGGATCGAGCAGCACCAGGTCGACCGCGGTCTCCATGTCGTCGACCTGCTGGGCGTCCTCGGCGTTCAGGCAGTCGTCCCGGCACAGGGTCAGGTGCGCGACGCCGTCCCGCCGCTCCAGCCGGACGGCCTCCATCCGCACGACCCCGGTTTCGAGGAACTCCGGGAGCAGCCGTTGAGCCCTGGCGGTGGGCCGGAGCATGGCGTCGAGCAGATGCGGGCCCGCCTTCGGCGCGCGCAGGATCCCGCGCAGGAAGATGCCCTGATCGATCTCGCGCCCTTCCTTCTCCGCCTGCGGCCGCGCCCGCTCGGCCGCCATCTGCTCCTCCGACGGCACCAGACCGGGGAAGGCGAGCGCGGCGGCGCGGACGAGTTCGTCGAGCCGCAGGTACCGCGTCCGGCCGCCGGTGAGTTCGGCGTAGAGCTCCTCGGCGTGCGCCTCGACGAAGGCCGCGCGCAGCGTCCGGACCTCGTCGTCGACCCGGTGGGCCTCCCCCGCCAGGGCCCGGAGATCGAGCCCTGGCGAAAGAGCCGTCACGACTTGGCTTCCCGCCGCAGGGCCCGGTCCGCCGCGGCCAGGTGGGAGCCGAGCGCCTCTTCGAAGGTGGTCGAGCCCGCTTCGAAGATCAGCTGCCGCCGGATCGCCGTCTCGGCGCCGTCCACGACGACGCCCAATTCGGCCAGCGTCTTCGCCGGATCGTCGGACACCTCGTCGATCAGGTCGAGGGCGAGCGCCCGATCCGTGCCGAGCGGGGTTCCGAGCAGCACGGCCCGGCGGATGCCCGCCGCCCCGGCCTGTTTGGTGAGCCGGTAGACGGTCATCCCCGGCCAGGTGCCACCGCCCGCCGACGCGAGCCGCAGCGTG
Organism: Amycolatopsis sp. MJM2582; assembly: GCF_000754115.1. Taxonomy (NCBI): domain Bacteria; kingdom Bacillati; phylum Actinomycetota; class Actinomycetes; order Pseudonocardiales; family Pseudonocardiaceae; genus Amycolatopsis; species Amycolatopsis sp. MJM2582. Next base: position 350,378 of record NZ_JPLW01000007.1, on the reverse strand, counting down.
GTGCCCGGTTCGGCGATCCGGATGTCGGCGGCGAGGAGGAGGTCCAAGGCCGTTCCGGCGCATTCGCCCGACGCGACCGCGGCCGTGAGCCTGCCGAGGCGTTCGAACCGGCGCACGACCCGCTCCCATTTGGACACGAGCCCGACCGCCAGCCCCTTCGCCCAGTCGGCGGGCGGGGCCCCCGTGACGTGGATGGTCACCGGTCCCGGTTCACGCTGGTCCTCGGCCCGATCGCAGAACGCGCCGATCTCCTCGACGACCGCGGCCGACAGCGGACGGGATCCGTCGAAGCGCAGCACCAGTTCGCCCTCGATTTCGTTACGCGTCACCATTGAATTAGCGCCATTTCGATTGTGGAGCCAGGCCCCATGGTCATGAGCACGCCGTAGTCCCCCGGGCGGGCGACGTCTTCGTCGGCGAGCCGCTCGTAGGAGAAGAGGAAGGAGCCGCTGGAGAGGTTCCCGTAGTCGCGGAGCACACCGGTGGTGTGGCGCACGTCGTACCGGCTCAGGCCGAGGTTGACGACGACGGCGTCGATCACCTTCTTCCCGCCCGAATGCACCAGCCAGTGGCCGATGTCGCTGCGGCGCAGGCCCGTCCCGGACAAGAGCCGGTCGATGACGATTTCGGCGTGCGCGCCGACCACGTAGGGGATCTGCGGGTCGAGGAAGAAACTGAACCGGTCCTGGTCACGGTCCCAGTCGTAGCGCATCGCGTCGACCGCGTCGGTGATGATGTAGCTGGCGAATTTGAGGACGCGCGGACCCGGCACGCGCCCGTCACCGGAAACGAGCGCGAGCGCCGCGGATCCGTCGCCGAAAAGACTGTTGACCACCGCGGTCCGCATCGTGCCGTCCAGCGCGTAGGCGGCGGAACACGCCTCGCTGCACAGGACGACGCCGAGTTCGCCGGGATGCGCCGCGGACCAGCCCGCGACCACGTTGAGCGCGTTGAGACCGGCGTTGCAGCCCATGCCCACGATGTCCGAGCGGCTGCAATGCGGGTCGATGCCCATTTCCCGGATGATCAGCGCGCTCAAGCCGGGCGTCAGGAAACCGGTCGAGGTGACACAGCACAGGTGACGCAGATCCGAAAGCGTCGCGCCCGCCGACTTCAGGCAGGCTTCCAAGGCGCGGCAACCCATGTCGACGGCGATCCGCTTGTGCTTGTCGAGGAGGTCGCCCTGCGGTTCGGTCGCGCGGGCGCCGCCGGGACCCTCCGGCGGCAGGGTGAGGAAACGCCGGTCGATGGCGCTGTTCAGGAAGACCGAGCGGATCTTCGGATCCTCGATGTCGAGGATCTCCAGGAGTTCGGTCTGCGAGTACGACGACTCGGACACCGCGGTGCCCACGCCGGCGAATCGGGTGATCTCGGTGAGTCCGGTGAGGACGGAAAGGTCCTCGGCCGGTTCGACGATGGCCGTCATCGGTACATCCACCCCCATGTTCTGAGCTTGCTACGGAGCAGCTGCTTGACCTGCGCAGCGGGCATTGGTCTCACCTTTCGCGGATCGCAGTGGACATTTCCGAAATTAGGCTTCGGTGAACTCGATGGTCAACGCGTCCAATCCCGGTACGGCAAGGGAAATGAGGCGATCGACCGTCTCAAGTGGACTAATGGCGCGTTACGGGCGGCGGTAGATCGTCATGGAATGGCCCACTCGCTCGACCGGCGTACTGCCGGCGATCAGCGAGCCGAGGTCGCTGCCGTGGCCGTTTCCGGGCGCCCCTCCCCCGCCCATCGGATCGGCGAACGCGCCGAGGACCGCGGAATCCGACACGGCGAGCACACCGTGCACCTGATCCTCGGGCACCGTCAGCGGATCGGCGGCATCGATGCCGTAGTAGGACGGCAGACCGCTTCCCTGGTAGACGAGCCAGGTCCGCTCGCCCGCGTAGTCCTGTTTCAACCGATCCGCCAGGCGGCCCAGATCCTGCCCCCAGTCGACGTTCGAGTCCAGCAGGTACTTGTGCGTGTTCTCCGGTCCGCCGAACGCCTCGTTGGAGTACGGAAGGTAGTACGGGAACGTCATCAGCGAACTGACCGCGGCGAAGGCCACCACGGCCACCGCCGCGACCTTCACCCACCGCCGTCGCACGACGAGCACGGCGGCCGCGGCGACGGCCAGGAACATCGGCGCGAAGGCGAGGTACCGCACGCCGTTGTCGCGGACGATGACCATGGCCGTGGCCATCAGCAGGGCGGTCGGGACGAGCACGTACGGCGCCGCCGGGCGCAGGCGCCGGACCGACAGCAGCACGGCGGCGCCCGCCAGCCAGATCGCCAGCGCCCCCAACGGTGTCTTCACCAGCAGCGCGGCGGGTCCGTAGTACCAGAGCGACCCCGTGTAGTGCCTGCCGAACAGGAAGTTGTGCCACACATGGTCTTCGAGTTCGAACTGGAAGCGCATCCCGTCCCGCAACGGCTGCGGGAACGGCAGCCACTCGACGAGCGTGCGCATCCCGTGCAGGGGCTGCATACCCGACGGCGTCTCCCAGCGCAGGCCCGGATCCACGACGAGATACGACGCCCACACCACGACGATCGCGATCAGCGCCATCCCGGCTCCCGCCAGCACACCGCGTCCGATCAGCAGGGCCGGGCTCTTCAGGTCGAGTCCGCGAGCGCGGCGGGCGTGCCATACGGACACCACGGCCAGCGGGATCAGGACCGGAACCACCACCAGGGAAAGCACCTTCGTGGCCGTGGCCGCGCCGAGGGCCAGTCCGGCGAGCGGGAGGTAGAGCCCGGGGCGGCGCCGGGCACGCCACACCAGCCAGACCGACGTCAGCAGGAACCCGGCCACCGGCACGTCGAGCGTGGCCAGCGATCCGTGCGCGATGACGTCGGGCGAGAAGGTGAACAGGGTGAGCGCCAGCACCCCGCCCGCGCGACCGGCCAGATCGGAGGCAAACGCGAAGACGACCAGCCCGAACAGCAACGTCAGCAGGATCACCGGGAGCCGGGCGGCCAGCATCAGCCGGTCCGGGTCGTTGCCCGCTTCGTAGACCACGTGCTTGCCGAGTTCCCACTCGTGGCCGGAGAAGCCGGGGGCGATCTTCGGATCGGTGAAGGCCACCCCGGCCGCGATGATCAGCTTGCCCAGCGGCGGATGCTCGGGGTTGTACCGCAGGCTGTGCTCTTCGAGGTAGACCACCGCGGTGCCGACATAGACCGGCTCGTCGATGGTCGGGGACTGTTCCACGGCGGTCGTGATCATCGCGATCGCCATCTGGGTGAGCAGGGCGATCACCACGCCCGCGTACAACCACCGCTGGTGCTTCCGCACCCAGCGAAGGAAAGCGTTGTCGTTCGAAGGGTCCACTGACGGCTGAAGGCCATCGGTCGTCAAGTTCGGCGTCCTTCCCCCGGCGGGCCGGTGCGCCCGGTCCGCCCTGGATATCGATTACTCGGCTATGCGGCCGCGCCGAAGAGGGCCATCACGGTCGGCGCCGCCGCTGGGGCGGCGCCGTGTCGGGTCCGTGATGGCCCTCGTCGGCCGGGTGGAAGAGCTGTCAAGAGGTCGTGGATCGCGGTGTTCCGAGCAAGACCTGCTCCCAAGCGGCATTGGGGACGTTGAGCGATGCTGTTGGTCAGTTCAAGGCCGGATGGGTTTTCGATGGAGGTCGTGAGTGATAAAGAGCGTTAGAACGCTCTTTATCACTCACGACCCCGGCGCGAAAGCATCTTTGAGCGTCCCTGACCCCACATTGGTGGCGCTGGGATCAGCGCCTTGGTGGAAGAGAAACTCAGGCGGAGAGCGAAACCCCGGTCAGCTGCCGCTCCAGCTCCACGCTGGTGGCGTAGTCGGGAAGCAGCCCCTGCCGCTCCGCCTCGGCGAGCGTGATGGCGGCCTGGTCGCGTTCGGACAGGGTCGGCTCCACCTCGGTGCCGACCGGCAGGCCCAGCGCGGGGTCCAGCGCCGAAAGGGCGAGTTCGTTCTGTGCCACGTAACCCGCGGAAAGCATGTACGACATGACGGTGTCGTCCTCGAGCGCCACGAAGGCGTGGCCGACGCCGACCGGGAAGTACATAGTCCGGAAGTCCTGCTGGTCCATCAGGACCGCGTCCCATTTCCCGAACGTGGGCGAGCCGACCCGGATGTCCACGACGATGTCCAGCGCCCTGCCGCGGGCACAGTAGACGTACTTCGCGATACCCGGCGGTGTCACGGTGTAGTGGATTCCCCGCACCACACCGCGTTTGGACATGCTGTGGTTCGTCTGCGCCACCGGGAAGAGGGGGCCGCCGTGGGCTTCGGCGAAGGCCTCTTCCTGGAACGGCGAGACGAACAGGCCCCGGTCGTCGGGGAAGACGCGCGGGGTGAACTCGATCGCGCCTTCGACGGCGAGTTTGCGTGCTTGCACGGCTTGCTCCTGTGCTCGGTCAGAGGGTGGAAAGGACTTCGCGGACGGCGTGGACGACCTTGTCCTGCAGGTCGGGTGAAAGCGCGGGGTACATCGGCAGCGAGAAGATCTCGCCCGCCAGCTTCTCGGTGACCGGCAGCGAACCCTTCTCGTAACCGAGGTGGGCGAATCCGGTCATCGTGTGCACCGGCCACGGATAGCTGATGTTCAGGTGGATGTCGTAGGCCTTGAGGCGTTCGAGGATCTCGTCACGACGCGGGTGCCGCACCACGTACACGTAGTACACGTGCTCGTTGCCCTGGACGGTCTTCGGCAGCTTCAGTTCGGTATCACCGAGGGCCTCGACGTAGCGCTGGGCGACGGCGCGGCGGCCGGCGGTGTAGGCGTCGAGCCGCTTGAGCTTGCGCCGCAGGATCTCGGCCTGGACCTCGTCCAACCGGCTGTTGTGGGCAGGCGTCTCTACCGTGTAGTAGCGCTCTTCCATGCCGTAGTACCGCAACCGGCGCAGTTTCGCGGCCACGTTCTCGTCCGACGTGATCGCCGCGCCGCCGTCGCCGTACGCGCCGAGCACCTTGGTGGGATAGAAGGAGAACGCGGCCGCGTCGCCGGTCGTGCCCGCGATCGTGCCGTTCTGCCGGGCGCCGTGCGCCTGGGCGCAATCCTCCAAAAGGGACAGTCCGTGTTTCGCGGCGAGTTCCTTCAGCGGGGCCATGTCCACGCACTGGCCGTACAGGTGGACGGGAAGCAGGCATTTGGTGCGCTCGGTGATCGCGGCTTCGACCTGGCGGGTGTCCATCAGGAAGTCGTCCTCGCGGACGTCGACGAAGACGGGAGTGGCGCCGGTGCCGTCGATCGCGACCACGGTCGGGGCGGCGGTGTTCGACACCGTGATCACCTCGTCGCCCGGCCCGACACCCAGCGCCTGGAGGGCGAGCTTGATCGCGTTCGTGCCGTTGTCCAGCCCGACGCAGTGCCCGATGCCGTGGTACGCGGCGAATTCCGTCTCGAAGCCGCGCAGGCTCGCGCCGAGCACGAGCTGCCCCGAGTTGAAGACCGTCTCGACCGCGTCGAGCAGATCTTCGCGTTCGGTCTCGTATTCGGCCAGGTAGTCCCATACGCGCGTGGTCATGTGCGAGCCTTTCCGTGAACAGGGGTGGTCAGCGCGGCGACGGTGCGGCGCACTCCTTCGGGCAGTGAGATCTCCGGACGCCAGCCGGTGATCGCCCGGAACGGCGTGGAATCGATGGTGACGCTGCGCAGATCCGTCGCCGGCGCGTGCGACGGGGGTTCCACACAGGTCACGTCCACCGGCTCGCGTCCGGTGTGGTCGGCCATTTCCTTGGCCACGAGGCGGAAGACGTCGGCCAGCTGGTCTCCGCGGCCGGCACCGAGCAGCCAGTGGCCGCCGACCAAGGCGTCCGGGGCGGCCAGCGCGGCGGTGAACGCCGCCGCGATGTCCTCGACGTGGACGAGGTCGCGGCGCACGGTGCCGTCCCCCCAGATGGTGAGGTCCTGGCCGTCGAGTGCCCGCCGCGCCATCGCGGACACGACACCGCGGTCGAGGTTCGCGCCCTCGGCCGGGTTCTCGCCGAACACCGTGGGCAGCCGCAGGCTGATCCCGCGCACGAGGCCGTCGGCCGTGGCCTTCTTGAGGACCTGTTCCGCCGCCAGTTTCTGCTTGTCGTACGGGGTTCCCGGCTCGTCGGGCTCGCTGCCGTCGATCGGTTCCCTGGGCGGCACACCGACCTGCGACGCGGCCCCGCCGTAGATCACCAGCGGAGGTTTTCCGCTCACGACCTCGACGAGATCGCGCATCACGCCCAGGTTCACGCGTTCGGCTTCCTCGGTCTCGGCAACCCGCCAGCCGCCGTCCGCCAGCAGCAGGTACACGATCGCGTCCGAGCCCGCGACCGCTTCGGCCAAAGCGGCGCGGTCGGTGAGATCGGCGGTGACGACGGTCGTTTCGACCGGGCCGGGCGGCGGCGTGACCGGTCTGCGCGCCACCGCTCGCAACCGGATCGGTTGCCGCGCCAGCGCGCGGGTGACGGCCGAGCCGACGAAACCCGACGCCCCGAGGACGGTGATCAGCTTCATGTCATGCCTTTCCTCGCGGCTGCGCCGCCGCGGCGTTGATACAGGCGAGCAGGGTGCGGGCTTCGACGTTGACGTAATGCCCGTGCCGGGTGAGCGCGGTGAGCTGGGCGGGCGTGACCCAGGCGTAGCCGGGCGGGGCCACGATCGTGTCGTCCGCCTCGATCGCGAGATAGCGGGCCCTGACGTTGAGGAAACGACCGCCCTCCTCGGAATGTACCGCCTCGTACCGGATCCGCGAGCGCGGCGCGTCGAGGACGAAGTCGAGGAAGGGCGGGCGGCTCTCCGGCGGCAGGTGCGCGTAGTTGTGGGGCGTGCACTGGACGGTCGGGGCCAGCTCGACGGTGTCCAGGAAACCGCCGTCGGCACGGGCGTGCACCAGGACGTGCGGCACGCCGTCGATCTCGCGCACGAGGAACGCGACGACCCCGGTGCCGACGGATTCCAGCAGCGGCTGGGTCCAGCTGATCTTCTCTCGGTTGCTGCCCTTGACCGCGACCGCGAGGACCTTGAAGTACCGGCCGTCCTCGTGCTCGATCGCTTCGACGCCCTGTTTCCAGCCGTCGACGTCCGTGAGCGGGATGCGCCGCGCGCGGACGTCATGGCGCGAACGCTCGTTGGTGAACCACGACAGGAGCTGTACGTCGGAGAGCAGCGCGCCGGAAGTCCTGTCGTGGTAAGGAAGACACGACAGCACGCTTCTGGCGTTCATGTTGATCGTCTCGTCCTCGTGCATCAGCTCCGCGATCTGGCCGAGGGTGAGCCAGCAGAAGTCGTCCCACATCGGCACGTCGTCGACGGTCTCGACGATCATGTTGCGATTGGACTTGCGGAAGAACCACGAGCCCTGTTCGGCCTGGAGGACGTCGACGATGATCCCCTCCGGATCGGGCGGGGCGAAGTACTCGATCAGTTTGACGTTCGTGCCGCCGTGCGCCTTGGTGTAGTTGCTGCGGGTGGCCTGCACGGTCGGCGAGAGCTGCACGAGGTTCGGGTTCCCCGGCTCCATCTTGGCCTGCATGAGGAAATGCAGGACACCGTCGAACTCCTTGGCCAGGATGCCGAGGATGCCCACCTCGGGCTGTTTGATGACCGGCTGCCGCCATTCGCGGTACGGCCCGTCGCCGTGGGGGCCGTCGGCCTCGACCACGTGCAGGCCCTCGATGGCGAAGAACCGGCCGCTGCTGTGCACGAGATTCCCGGTCACGTCCTCGAACCACCACTGGTCGAGGTCGGCGAAGGGGATGCGTTCGACGTGGAAGACGTTGGCCTCACGGCGTTCGGCGATCCAGGCGCGGACGTCCTCGGTCCGCATGTGCACGCCGTCGGTCGTCGCCGCCGACCGGGCGATGCGGTCGGCGTGGTCGCGATCGGCACGAGGACGCACCGTCGCGGGTGGAAAAGGGGCCAGCATCTGGGACCTCACCTTTCGCGTGGGTCGGGTGGGTCGTGAGTGGCGATTCGGGTTCTAACCCGAATCGCCACTCACGACCCGCTGTACCGAGTGCTCAACCGGCGGGCCGCGCTCACCGAGTCGCAGCCCGCCAGGCCCAGTGCGTTCCGGAGTTCGACGGCGAGCAGGTCGAGCACCTGACGGGCGCCCGCCTGGCCGTCCGCGGCCAGCCCCCACATGAAGGGCCGACCGATCAGTACCCCCGACGCGCCGAGAGCGAGCGCCTTGAGCACGTCACCGCCGTTCCGGATCCCGCCGTCCAGCAACACCTCGCAGCCGCCGGAGACGGCGTCCGCGATCTCCTCCAGCATCGCGATCCCCGGAACGGCACCGTCCAACTGACGGCCTCCGTGGTTGGACACCACGATCCCGGTGGCCCCCGCGTCGACGGCGCGCACCGCGTCCTCGACCGCGAGGATCCCCTTGAGCACCACCGGAAGGTTCGTATGCGCACGGACCGCCTCGACGGATTCCCAAGTGGCCGGGGCGAATTCGCGCGCGGTGTGGTCGGCGACGGCGGAAAGCCCTTCGGCACGGCGATGCGCGGCCGCACCGGCGTCGAAGTTGGCCGCCGTCACCGATTCCGGCAACGCGAAACCGTTCCGCATGTCCCGCAACCGCCGTCCCATCCACGGCACGTCGACGGTGAACACGATCGCCTCGCAGCCGGCGTCCTCCGCCCGGCGCACGAGCTCCAGTGACCGTTTTTCGTCGCGCAGCCAGTAAAGCTGGAACCACGTCCGTCCGCCGACGGCCGCGATCTCCTCCAGGCCGACACTGCTCAGGGTGCAGATGGTGTACGGCACCCCGGCGTCACGCGCCGCCCGAGCCGCCGCGAGCTCGCCTTCGGGATGGAACAACCGCTGGTACGCGACCGGCGCGACCGCCACAGGGAGCGAAGCGCGCCGGCCGAGAACCTCGGCCTCGGGGGTGCCGCCGGTCAGGTCGCGCAGCATCCGGGGGATCACGAAGATCCGCTCCAGCGCGGTGCGATTGGCCGCCAGCGACGCCTCGGCGCCGCTGCCCCCGGCGAGGAAGTCCCAGATCTCACCGGGCAGCGCCGCCCGTGCGGCACGTTCGAGGTCGTCCAGGCAGAGGTGGGTCATCGCCGGGCGGGGCCGAGCTTGCTCTGTCCGGTGCGCTCCAGCTCCACGGCTTCGTACAGGGCCTTGATGTTGGAGCTGCCGAAGGTTCCGGCGCCCTGCCGCTCGATGATCTCGAAGAAGATCGTCTTACGCGGGTGCGTGGAGGCGGTGAAGATCTGGAACAGCTGGCCGCCGTGGTCCTCGTCGGCCAGCAGCTTCGTCTCGCGCAGGTCGTCCAGCGAGTGCGTCTCCAGCTCGATCCGCTCGCCGAGCAGGTCGTAGTAGGCGTCCGGGGTCTTCAGGAATTCCACGCCGCGCGCGGAAAGCTCCTTGACCGCGCGGACCGCGTCCGGGCTGGTGAAGGCGATGTGCTGGACACCGGATCCGTGGTGCTCCTTGATGAAGTCGTCGATCTGGCCGGGGTCGGCGGTCTTGTCCGGCTCGATCAGGGTGAGCGTGACCGCGCCCGACGTGCTCTGCACGACGGTCGAGTTCATCGCCTGCGCGCCGACCACGATGTGCTCTTCGAAGATCTGCTTGAAACCGAGCGCGCGCTCGTAGAACGCCACCGTGGGGCCGAGGTCGCCGGCGTTCAGGCAGACTGCGAAGTGGTCGATCACGCCCAGCTCCACGCCGCCCTTGCCGCGCGGGGCCTCCTCGGCGCCGTCGCTCTGGATCAGGGTGTGCACGACATCGCCGAAACCGCTGACGGTGGCCGTGAGGACCGAGTCCGCGCCCTTCTCCGGCTCGCGGAGGGGTTGCGCGCCCGCCTTCACCGCGGCCTCGAAGGCGGCGGCCACGTCGGGGGTGCGCAGCGCGATGTCGGCCACTCCGTCACCGTGGGTCTGCAGGTAGGTGGCCCCGGGGTGGCGGTCCGACAGCGGCTCGGTCAGCACCAGCGCGATCGCGCTGTGCCGCAGCGTCACGCTCCGGTGGTCGGCCGACCGGTCGGTGGCCGTGACGGAGAAGTCGTACTTGTCCAGCCAGCCGGACGCGGCCACCTCGAGGTTGGCCACATACATTTCCACATAGTCGATCTCGAAATTCTGCGTGTTTTCGTGAGAAGACAAGACATTCCTCCGTGGAATAGATGTAATCCTCGATCACAGGATGGCGCGAAGCCATTTCCGCATCAATGGTGTCCGCTTGACACTTCCGTCCACATCGGACGGACGTCGGGTCAGCGACCGGTGAACCGCACCGGGAGTTCCCGGTATCCCTGCACGACGACCGCCCGCAACCAGGACGGGTCCTTCACCAGCTCCACCCGCGACACCCGTTCGGCCACCTCCCGCAGCACCACCGCCAGCTCGATCCGCGCGAGCGCGGACCCGAGGCAGTGATGCATGCCGTGCCCGAAAGCGATGTGCCGGTTGGGTTTCCGCCCCGGCCGGAACGTGTCCGGATCGTCGAACACGGCGGGATCCCGGTTCGCCGCGGGAAGCCACGCGACCACCGGTGTGCCGGCTTCGAGGTCGCGGCCGTTGATCGTGACCTCGCCGGTCGTCACCCGCAACACGTGCATCGCGGGCGAAGTCCAGCGCAAGACCTCGTCCACGACGGTGTCGACGTCGGCGTCCCCGTCCCGCACCCGGGCCAGAAGTCCCGGCACGGTGGCGAAAGCGTGCACCGCGCCGGTGATCGCGTGCCGCGTGGTCTCGTTGCCGCCGATCAGCACGTTGTCGCAGTTGAGCAGGACGTCGTCGATCGAGAGCTCGTCGTCGGAAAGCAGGGTGCTGACGAGGTCCTCGCCGGGACGCGCCCGGCGAGCGGTGATCAGCTCGTCGAAGTAGACGAGGATTTCGGTGTGCGCCTGACGCGGGGTCATCCCGTCGAACAGTGCGTCCTCACCGCCGAACGCGTGGTTCGTCAGGTCGATGAGCATGTCCTGGTCTTCGGCGGGCACACCGAGGATTTCGCAGACGACGGCGGCGGGGATCCGCGGGCCGATCGCCGCGGCCACGTCGCACACCTCGGCGTCGAGCACCCGGTCGAGGACGCCGGTCACCTCGGTCCGCACCCGTTCCGACAGTTTCCGCGCCGCCGCCCGCGAAAGCAGCGGCCCCACCAGTTTGCGCAGTTTCCGGTGCTGGTCCTGTTCGGAGACCACCATCATCTGCCCGCCCGAGTTGTCGGGATGATCGCGGTCGAAGCCGATCATCATCCCGTACTCGGAGGTGAACGGGGCCGACGGCGCGAGCACCGCCGCGCACGCCTGATGCGAGAACACGGACCAGAACCCGCTGGGCGAGCTGCCCGGCCCGCTCCACACCATCGCGTCTTCCGCCGCGTACTCGCGCCACCGCTCGTGCCGGGCCAAGGTCGTGTACAGGTCGGGATCGCCGAGGTCGACGGCTGTCGTCGTCTGCATGAATGGTCTCCAGGTCAGGTGTGTGCGCCGTCGAGCACCTTGGCGAGCTGAGCCACTGTCGGGGCGTCGAAGAACGCCTGCACCCTCAGCCGGATCTTCAAGCGTTCGCGGACGCGGCTCACGAGCCGGGTCGCGAGCAGCGAATGGCCGCCGATCTCGAAGAAGCTGTCCTCCACCCCGACGGTGCTGACGCCGAGCACTTCGGCGAACAGCTCGGCGAGGATGATCTCCGTGGGGGTGAGCGGCGCCCGTCCGGCCGCGCGTCCGGCATGCTCCTCTTCGGGAGTGGGCAGGGCGACCCGGTCGATCTTGCCGTTGGGCGAGACCGGCAGGCTGGGCAGACCGACGACCACGTCGGGCACCAGATATCCAGGCAGCTGTTCTCGAAGCGGTGTCAGGAGTTTTTCGGTGGGCACGCGTTCGCCACCGGCACCGACCACATAGGCGACGAGCCTGTTCTCGTGCTCGGTCACCACCGCCTGGGCCACGCCGTCCACCGCCAGCAGGGCGGCTTCGACCTCGCCCGGTTCGATCCGGTGGCCGCGCACCTTCAGCTGGTCGTCGACCCGGCCGACGAAGACGTACTGACCGTCCGGACGCGTCCGCACCCGGTCGCCGGTGCGGTACATGCGTCCGCCCGGGCCGCCGAAGGGATCCGGCAGGAACCTTTCCGCGGTCGCGGCCGCTCTTCGGAGGTAGCCGCGGGCGAGTCCGGGGCCGACCGCGTACAGCTCGCCGACGTCGCCGTCCTCGACGGGACGCAGCCGGTCGTCCAGGACATAGGTACGGACACCGGTGATCGGCCTGCCGATCGGCGGCGTCTCCTCCCCGGTCAGCGGCTCGCTCGCGGTGACCGCCACCGTGGTCTCGGTCGGACCGTAAGCGTTGATCATCACGCGGTCCACGGCCCAGCGTTTCGCGACCGGGGCCGGGCACGCCTCGCCGGCGACCAGGAGGGTCAGCCCGGCGGGCAGGCCGCCCGCCTCCTCCAGCGGCGCCAGCGCCGACGGCGGCAACGTGACATGGGTGATCCGCTGGTCGCGCACCAGCCGGGACAGCGGCTCGCCGGGCACCAGATCCGGTGCGGAAGCCAGGACGAGACAGCCGCCCGCCTGCCAGATCGGCCAGAACTCGGCGACCGCGGCGTCGAAACTGGGCGAGGCGAAGGCCAGCAACCTGCTGCCGGGCCCCAGTTCCTGACGGCGCACGTAGTCGTCGGCCAGGTTCGGGATCCCGCGGTGCGTGACCAGCACGCCCTTCGGACGGCCCGTCGAACCCGAGGTGTAGATGACGTACGCGGGGTGGTCGGGACGCAGTGGGCCGATCCGGTCCTCATCGCCCAGGTTCGGCTCTTCCCGGCCAGGCTCCCGCGCCACGCTCAGGATGACGGGGGCGCCGGTCACGTCCTGCCCCGGCAGGCACAAGAGGCAGTGTGCCGCCGCGTCGTCCAGCATCTGCCGCTTGCGTTCCTCCGGATAGTCCGGATCGACCGGCACGTATGCCGCGCCCGCCTTGTGCACGGCCAGAATCGCGATGACGAACTCGATCGACCTCGGCATCGCCAACGCGACGAGCCGCTCCGGGCCGACGCCGTGCGCGACGAGCCGCCGGGCGAGCCGGTTGGCCTCGCCGTTCAGCTCGGCGTAGGTGAGGGTGGTGCTGTCCATCGCCACCGCGGGACGATCCGGCAGCACGGCTGCGGTCGCCTCGAACAGGGCGGGGGTCGTGGCCGCCGAAAGGACGGTCATACGGTCTCTCCCAGTGTCTCGCGCGATTCGGTGCGGAGGAACCGGATCAGCTCGCGGTTCACCGCTTCCGGGTTCTCCAGATAGCCGAAATGCCCGCACTCGGGAATCGTGCGGTAGGTCGCGCCGGGGATCGCGGAAGCCAGCTCCAGCCCGGCCGCCGGTGGCGCCACGAGGTCGTGCTCGAACGAGACGACGTGACAGGGCACCTTGATCTCCTGGTAGAAGGCGAGGCGATCCGGCAACGCGCTCAGCAGCAACTGCGACCGGACACCCGGCCCCCAGGAGCCCGCCGCCGCGAACAGATCGAGCCAGTCTCCGGTGAGATCGTCGTCGGCGAGGGTCGCGGGCCCCAGGTTGTGCATGGCGCGGACCGCGGCGAGGAAACCCGGCGGCAGCTCGATGCCCTGCTCGATCAGCTTCGCCTCACCCTCGGCGAGCTCGCGTTGGACGAGACTGCTCTTGCCGCAGGCGGCCATCAGCACGACCGATTCCAGCAGTTCCGGATGGGCGAGCGCGACCTCTTGCGCGATATAGGAACCCATCGACGTGCCGACGATCCGGCACGGCACCGCGTCCAGATAGTCGATCAGTGCGGCCACATCCGCGACGAGGTCTTCGATGGTGAATCCGTCCGCGCCGTCGTCGCTCGGCGGGATCCCGCGATTGTCCATCGTGATCACCCGGAAACCGGCGGCGCGGAGCGCGGGCACCTGATGCAGGTCCCACACCGAACTCGGCGCACCGGTGCCGGTCAGCAGAAGGACCGGCGGACCGTCGCCACAATCGTTGTAGGACAACCGGATCCCGTTCTCGGTTGTCATCAGCATGATGCTCCTTGAGGGAAAAGGGCTGCTGCGCCGAGACGTGGCGCGAATCCGACCGTACCTTCGGAGATCCGGTGTCCGAGAGCACCGGTGATGGACAATTCCCGGGAAATGGGGCGTCCACCGCCTCTTCTTGACACTCCGGCGGCCGGTGGAAATCCTAGTATTCATGGATTCAAACGGTCTGTCCACTCACTTGAACGTGGAAACGCTGCACGGATCGCTCACCGATCCGGCCATCTCGTCGATGAACCTGCTGAACGAACTGATCGACGAATACCCTGTGGCCATTTCCATGGCGGCAGGCCGGCCGTATGAAGAGTTCTTCGACATACGACTCATTCACACCTACCTCGACGCCTATTGCGACCATCTCCGGCGCGACCGGAAAATGGACGAGGCCGTGGTGACCCGCACGCTCTTCCAATACGGCACCACCAAGGGCGTCATCGCCGATCTCATCGCCAGGAACCTCGCCGAAGACGAGAACATCGACGCCGCCCCGGAATCCGTGGTCGTCACGGTGGGCGCGCAGGAGGCGATGTTCCTGGTCCTGCGCACGCTGCGGGCGGGCGAGCGCGACGTGCTGCTCGCCCCCGCCCCCACCTACGTCGGCCTGACCGGGGCGGCGCTGCTCACCGACACCCCCGTGTGGCCGGTGCGGTCGAACGAGAACGGCATCGATCCGGACGACCTCGTCCTCCAGCTGAAACGCGCCGACGAGCAGGGCAAGCGGGTGCGCGCCTGCTACGTGACCCCCAACTTCGCCAACCCCACCGGCACCAGCATGGACGTGGCATCGCGCCACCGGCTCCTCGACGTCGCCGAGTCCCACGGAATCCTGCTCCTGGAGGACAACGCGTACGGCCTGTTCGGCTCCGAGCGGCTGCCCTCTCTGAAATCCCTCGACCGGTCGGGATCCGTGGTCTACCTCGGTTCCTTCGCCAAGACCGGCATGCCCGGCGCCCGGGTCGGTTTCGCGGTGGCCGACCAGCGGATGGCCGATGGCGGCCTGTTCGCCGACCAGCTTTCGAAGCTCAAGGGCATGCTCACGGTGAACACCTCGCCCATCGCCCAAGCCGTGATCGCCGGGAAACTCCTGCTCAACGACTTCAGCCTCACCAAGGCCAACGCGCGGGAAATCGCCATCTACCAACGGAACCTGCGGCTGACGCTCGATGCGCTGGAGCGCGGGCTCGGCTCGTGCGAGGGCGTCAGCTGGAACACGCCGACGGGTGGTTTCTTCGTCACCGTCACGGTTCCGTTCGTCGTCGACGACGAACTGCTCGAAACCGCCGCCCGCGAGCACGGCGTGCTGTTCACCCCGATGCACCACTTCTACGGCGGCAAGGGCGGATTCCACCAGCTCCGGCTGTCGATCAGCCTGCTCACGCCGGAACTGATCGAAGAGGGCGTCGCGCGGCTCGCGGCGTTGATCAAGCCGCGGCTTGCCTGAGCGTTTCACGCGAAGAGCCCCCATCCTTGGGTGAGGATGGGGGCTTTTTCGTGCGCCGGGTGCGGGTGGGTGATGCGAAAGCCACTTTCGCAACGTTTAAGGTTGCGAAAGTGGCTTTCGCAACCCTTCCCGCACCCGCGACCGGCCTCTCGGAAGTACGTGAAGGCCCCCTTCACTGCGTCTAGCGCAATGAAGGGGGCCTTCATGAACCTCCAGCGAAATGAGGCATGTCGCGAAAGCCACTTTCGCGACGTCTGACGTCCCGAAAGTGGCTTTCGCGACACCAACCGCCGTCGGTCAGGGCTTCGTACCGGTCACCAGCGCGTGCTCGAACGGCAGCTCGACCGAGCGCACATCGACGCATCCGACCGACTTGAGCCACGCCGAAGCCTCGGCCTGCGGCCAGGCCATCCCCCGCCCGGTGGCGAGAATGTTGAGGTACAACGAAAGCCGCGCCGAAAGCGGGCCGCCGGTCTCGTCGTCCGCGGCCGCGAACCCGTAGATCGAGATCTTCCCGCCGGACGGCAGCACCTCGTACGCCTTCGCCAGCAACATCACGCACTGCTCGGCCGTGAAGGTGTCGAGGACGTGACTGAACAAGGCGTGGTCGGTGCCGCCGGGGAACGGGTCCGTCAGCAGGTCGGCCGGGTGCAGGGTGAGCCGGTCGGTGACCTCGGCGGGCACCCGCTGTTCGGCGAGCGCCACGCTGCTGGCCAGGTCGAGCAGGGTGGCCTTGAGGCCGGGGTTGGCCTTCAGCAGGGCCGCCGCCGTGGTGCCGTCACCGCCGCCGACGTCGAGCAGATGCCGCGACGACTTCACGTCGATGTGCTCCAGCAGCCCCGGCATCGTCTGCAGCGAGAACGCCGACATCGCCGTGTAGAAGATCCGCGCCTTCTCCGGGTCGTTGCCGAGCCGCGCGTACAGCGTGTCACCCGGGCCCTCGAGGGCGTCGAGGGCCTCGTTGGTGCCGGCGCGCAGCGCGGAGGTCATCCGCGCGAACGCCGGGTAGTAGATGGTCTTCCAGCTGAGCAGGATGTGCTGCCAGCTCTCCGGCCCGGTCGTGGCGAGCAGTTCGGTCGCGACCGGGTGGTTCACATAGTCGACGCCCCGCTTCTCGATCAGGCCCGAGGTGGTCAGCGCGAGCATCAGCACGCGGACCTTGTGCGGTTCCAGGCCGGTGAACTCACCGAGCGCCGCGGCGTCGGCACCGCCGCGCTCTTCCAGGAAGTCGAAGATGTCCAACTCGATGCCGGACACCACCGCGTTGAACAGCGCGGGGCCGTTGGCGATCAGCTGGAAACGACGGTGGACCTCGGTGGAGTCGAGCGATTCCTGCATCTGCAGATTTCCTTTCCGGCCGGCGGAGACTTCCGCAGACGTTGAGAACGACACCGGCCCGCCTCAGAAGGAGCCGGACGCCGGTCCGGCATTGGCGTCGAAAGAGCTGCCGGAGTAATCGGGATGGAGTACGGAGAAGGCATAGGTGGCGGGCGCGGCGATCATCGCCACGACCCCGAGCACGAGCGCCGCCGTGACCAGGGATTTCGACGCGTTTTCCCGCACTCGCGCCAGGATCAGCACGACGAGGGCGGCGACGCCGAGCACGAGCGTGCCCCATTTCGCCCACGGCAGGAAGTTCGGGTAATGGGACCACAGCCAGGCGCCCCAGGCCAGTTCCGCGGCGATCGCGACCGGCAGGATCCAGCCCTGCCTGCCGCCGTTGCGGTACGCCCGCCAGAAGGTCACGATGCCGAGCCCGGAAAGGGCCGCGATCGCGGGAGCGAGTGAGGCGACGTACGCGGTGTGTGCGACGTCGCTCGCGCTGAAGACGAAGAGGAAGGTCACCAGCCAGACGCCCCACATCACCAGTCCGCCGCGCACCGGGTCGGTGCGCTCGGCGCGGCGCCACCACCAGAGCCCGCACAGCAGCGACAGCAGGGCGAGCGGGAACAGCCAGGCGATCGCGACACCGAGGTGACCGTCGAGGAGTTTGGTCGCCCCCATCGGATCCGCTCGTGTCTCCACTTTGGACTGATCCGGCTGCGGACCACCCGGACCGGGCGGCTGGTCGCCGTCGGCCTTCGGGCCGAGGTTCCCGTTCTGTTCGTCTTGGTGCTTGGTCCCGAAGTTCCCGTTCTCGTCGAGACCCTGGCCACCACCGGGGCCTTGCGGATCCCCGGGGCCGCCTTCCGGCCCGCCGGGGCCGCCACCGGGGCCGTCACCAGGACCGCCCTCGGGGCCACCAGGACCACCAGGGCCACCGGGGAAGTCGCCGGGTCCGCCGCCGGGGCCGCCCGGGCCGAGCGACGGCAGGCCGCCGCGGCCGTTGGGGTCTTCGGCGCCGGGCAGGTGGACACCGATGCGGCCGAGACCGTTGTAGCCGAACACCATGGCGAACGCGCTGTTGTTCGTGGTGCCGCTGACATGCGGCCGCGCGCTGTCCGGGGTGAAGGTGTAGAGCGCGATCCACGACAGCGACACCGCCAGCGTCACCACACCGGCGATCCCCAGATGCGTCACCCGGCGGCGCAGCTCGACCGGGGCGGTGAGCAGATAGCCGATGGCCAGCGCGGGCAGGATCATCCACGCCTGCACCATCTTCGCCTGGAAGCCGATCCCGACCCAGACACCCGCCAGCACCAGCCACTTCAGCCGCGCCTCGAGCACGGCGCGCTGGTAGGCGTCGACGGCGAGGACCAGGCACATCGTGAGCAGGCCGTCCTGCATGCTGTGCCCGAACATCGACGCGAGGACCGGGGTGAGGGTGAAGACGCCGGCGGCGAGCAGGCCGGGCACCACTCCCGCCCAGCGCCGCACGACCCGGTACATCACCAGCACCGAGATCACGCCCTCGATCACCTGCGGTAGCGCGAGCGACCATTCGTGATAGCCGAAGATCTTGGCCGAGATGGCCTGCGGCGCGAACGATCCGGCGAGTTTGTCGAGCGTGTACGTGGCCCCCGGGTCGACGGTTCCGTAGAAGAACGCCTTCCAGCTCTCGGACATGCTCTTGGCCGTGTCCGAGTACAGCGGCGCGAAGTCGACCCTCGGCAGGTTCCAGGCGTAGAGCACCAGCGCGACGAACGCGATGCCCAGCAGCGCCGGACGCGCCCACGGCGGCTGATCGGCGGGCGAACGCCAGAACGCCCAGCGGCCGCGCACGCCCTCGGGGGCGGCGTCCGATGATGGTGACGGCAGATGAGTGAGCGTTGCGGACACTCCGGTACCTCGCTTAACCGTTGTCTTCGTCGACGAGAACGGGCCAGATGGTTTCGCCGAATCCGCCCCGCGGTGAGTTCTTCCGCGCGTGCTCGTCCAGCCTCGCGAAGAGATTCTTGTTCCGGCCATTGAGCATCGTCAGCTGGGAAGAATAGCACTCGACGGCTTCGTTCTTCCGTTTCCAATTCTCCGCTGTCGCGGGAAGGAATTCGGAATCCCCGAGGTGGAAACCGGGTGGCAATTCGATCTTTCCCGGAGTGAACATCGAATACGGGAGGTCTTCCCACAGCCGTATCGGAACGTTCAGCGCACGCGCGGCGGACAACGCGGCGTCACGGGTGGCCAGGTTGTCGGGATGGTCGACGACGGCCGCGCACGTGACGATCAGCGTCGGCTCGAATTCGGCGACGATCGCCTCGATGTCGTCCTCGATCTCGGCGACGAGACCGTCATCGCCCGGTGAATCCTGGGCCACCGCGAGCTTTTGCCCGCCCTCCACGTGATCCGTGAGCCATCGGCCGTCCGGCAGCCTCCGGTAGATGGAGTCGAGAAACCGGCCGTGCCGGTACGCCAGCCCGAGACGGGCGAGCGCGGCGATGTCCTCGTTCCGGCGATGGAGGGGCGCGTCGTCCTCCGGGGAAAGCCCCCAGACCGCGTGCATACGTTCCGCCGCCGCGGAATACGGAGGGGGCGCCGTTCCGGCGAAGACCGTGTTGACGAGCACCTCCGCGCCGTCCCCCGCCGCTCGGGCGAGACTCGCGCCGAGGGAAAGGACCGCGTCGTCCAAATGCGGGGAAATCGCCAGCAGCCGGCGTGGGGACATGGTGCTGATTTTGGTCACCGCCTTGTCGCGCTTCAACCGACGAGCCTGGACAGCGCCTGTGCGGCAACCGTCGTGCCGTCGGTGCGGATCGTGCCGGCGACGGCCTTCGCGCGGGCGCGGGTTTCCGGCGCCAGCGCGGTGACGAGCGCGGCGGACAATGAATCGACCGTCGGGTTCGGGCCGTCGTGCGCCACGCCGATGCCCAGCTCGGCCACCTTGGCGGCGAAATGCGGATGATCCGCGATCTGCGGGACCACGATCTGCGGAACGCCTGCCAGAGCCGCCACATGTGTCGTCCCGGTGCCGCCGTGATGGACGGCCGCGGCGACCCTGCCGAACAGCGCCTGCAGGTTCTCCTCACCGACGGCCAGGCAGTCGGCGCCTCCGTCGGGCAGCGTCAAAGCGGCCCAGCCGGTGGAAAGCACGACCCGGCGGCCCTGCGCGCGGATCGCCTCGACGGCCACCTTGGCGATGTCGGCGGGAGCGGGCGAGCAACCGAAGCCGACGTACACCGGCGCCTCGCCCGCGGCGAGAAAAGCTTCCAGTTCCGCCGAAAGCGGCCGATCGTCGGGGTGGATCCACGCACCGGTCCGGACACCGCCCTCAGCCGGGGCCAGGACGGGATCCGCCGCCAGGAAGGGATTGTCGGTGCTGCTGAAGTCGTACAGGTTCTTCACCGGCGGGAGGCCGATCGCGGCGCGCAGTTCGTTCAGCGCGCCGCCGAACATGCCGTCGGCGCCGTTGTTGTACATCTCCCGGTGTTCGGGCGACGGCACGAGCACCGGCGAAGGCACGACGTAGAAGTACGGGATGCCCAGTTTCTCGGCCACCGAACGGACACCGATCGCGCCCGACAGCAGCCCGGTCGCCACCACCGCGTCACAGCCCTCGGCGGCCGCCGGGATCTTCTCGAACTGCTCGGCGATCCCCGCGATCGCGGCCTCGGGCGATTCGGGCGGTCCGCCCAGCGCGCCCGCCTCTTCGAGCACCGGCTTGCCGACGACGACGTGCGGCACGCCGGCCTCGGCCAGCCGCGCGGTGTAGTCCGGCGGGGCGCACATCCGCACCTCGTCGCCCTGCTCGCGCAACCGGAGTGCCAGTGCCACCAGCGGTTCGATCTCGCCGCGGGTTCCGTACGACCAAAACAGCACGCGCATTTCGTATCCCCTGGATGCTTCAGCGCCGGACCGCGGCGATGCCGACTGTGGCGTAGTTGATGGTGAACGAGCCGCCGATCTCGTCGATCGCCGAGCCGAGGTACGCCAGGAACCGGGCACGCGCGTCTTCCGCGAGGTGGTTGAGCCCGCCCTGGGTCGGGATCTGGTCGAGCCATTCGTCCCGGGTGCAGACACGCGACCACTCGAAGCGCAGTTCCTCCGGCTGAGTGAACGCGCCGGTGCGGAGGATGCCTTCGGCCGCCTTCACGTACTGCTTGGCGTAGATCTGCTCGACGTACTCTTCGACGTCTTCCTCCTTTTTGGACGGTGGCTCGAACTTCACGTCCGGCATCGCGTGCCGGTACGCCTCCCCCTGCGCCGTCATGACGGCTTCCGGGAGTTCGAACCCGTTGTCGAACAACGCGATCAGCCCCTGGGGAACGAGTACGTCCGCCACCTTGGCCGCGCCCGCGAACGGGTCGACCCAGTGCCACGCGGTCCCCGAGGTGACCGCGTCGAAGGTGCGGCCCGCCGGGTCCCAGTCCTCGAACTTGGCGACCTCGACGTCGAGCCCACGCCTGCGGGCGACCTCCGCCATCCGCGCGTCCGGTTCGACACCGAGCACCGTGCAGCCCGCCGCCTGGAACGGGCGGGACGAGAGACCGGTCCCGCAGCCGACGTCCACGAAGTTCTTGCCGGGGCTCAACGAGACGATCCGGTCGACCAGTGCCTCGGGATAGGTGGGCCGGGCACGGTCGTACCGTTCGGCGTCGGCGCCGAACCACTGCGCCATCTGCCGGTTCTCGTGCGGTGCTGCAGCCAGATCGGACATGTTCCTCACCCTGGTCGGTTGATGGTCAAACGGAAACGCGGCCGACGGCGGCGCGCAGGCGCTCCGCGGCCACGGTCGTCCCGTCGCCGCGGAGCGTGCCCGCGACGGCCTTCGCCCGGGCCCGGGTCTCCGGGGAGAGCGCGGTGGCGAGCGCGGCGGACAGCGAGTCGAAGGTCGGGGCCGGGCCGAACTCCTCGAACGCCACACCGATGCCCAACGCGGCCACCTGCTCGGCGAAATACGGCTGATCGGTGATCTGCGGCAGCACGACCTGGGGGACGCCCGCCCGCGCGGCCACGGTCGTCGTACCCCCGCCGGCGTGGTGGACGACGGCGGCGACGTGGCCGAAGAGCGCCTGCAGATTCACCTCACCGACGGCGAAACAGTCGGCTCCGTCGTCGGGAAGCGCCATGTCCGCCCAACCTCGGGAGAGCACCACCCGGTGCCCCTGCGCCCGGATCGCCTCGACGGCCAGCTTCACCGTGTCCGCGATCTCGGGCGTGCTGCCGAAACCGACATAGACCGGCGGCGCTCCGGCGGTGAGGAACGCTTCCAGGTCCGCGGGAAGCGGCCGCTCGTCCGGCAGGATCCAGGCGCCGGTCTGGACGGCGCCGAGTTCCGGCCGAGGCGGGGCCAGGACCGGATCCGCCGCCATCCAGGGTTGCTCGGTGAAACCGTATTCGACGAGATTCCCCACCGGTGCCAGGCCGAGCGCCGCGCGACGGCCGTTGAGCGCGTCCGCGTAGCGCTGGGAGAAGACGTCGGTGTAGAAGTCCCACAGCGCCCGGTTGTCGTCCATCGCCTCCTCCGGCGGCCGTCCGTCCCCCCGCGACAGCGGCGGCGGGTAGTACGGCGACGGCAGGTAGATCGGGCAGTAGGCGGCGTAGAAGTACGGAATGCCGAGGCTTTCCGCCACCGACCGCACGGCGATGGCGGCGGAGAGGACACCGGTCGCCAGCACCACGTCACAGCCCTCGGCGGCCGCCGGGACCGCGTCGAACTGCTCGGCGAGCTCGTCGGCGGGACGCCTCGGTTCCGGGCCTTCCGCCATCCCCCGCATCATGGCGCGCAACGACTGCCCGACCGGGACGACCTCGATGCCGAACTCGGTCAGCCGCTCCACGGTGTCCGGCGGCGCGCACACCCGCACCTCGGTGCCGAGTTCCCGCAACCGCACCGCCAGCGCGACCACCGGCTCTACGTCGCCGCGGAGTCCGGTCGTCGACAACAACACACGCATTTCGTATCCCTTGAGTTCAGACGGAAACGCGGTCGACCGCGTCGAGGAGGAATTTCGCGGCCACGGCGGCCCCGTCGGTGCGGACCGTGCCCGCCACGGCCGCCGCCCGCTCCCGGACCTCCGGGGCGAGCGCCGTCTCGAGCGCGGCGGACAGGGACTCGAAGGTCGGCGTCGGGCCGTCGTGCGCCACGCCGATGCCCAGTTCGGCCACCCGGCCGGCGAAGTACGGCTGGTCCGCGATCTGCGGGACCACGACCTGGGGAACACCCGCCCGGGTGGCCGTGGTCGTCGTCCCGGCGCCACCGTGATGGACGGCCGCGGCGACCCGGCCGAACAGCAGCTGCTGGTTTCCCTCCCCCGCGGCGAAGCAGTCGCTCCGGTCGTCGATCAGCGCCAGATCGGCCCAGCCACGGGAAAGGATCACGCGGTGTCCGCGGGCGCGCACCGCCTCGACGGCGACCTTGGCGGCCTCCTCGGGGGCGCGCATGCTGCCGAAACCGACATAAACCGGCGGCGGACCCGCGGCGAGGAACTCCTCCAGCTCCGCGGAAAGCGGCCGCACGTCGGGCAGTGTCCAAGCACCGGTCTGGACGACGTCGAGATCCGTCGGCTGGAGCGGGGCGAGCGACGCGTCGGCCGCGAGCAGCGGGTGATCGGTGAAGCCGTAGCCGAAGACGTCCTCGACCGGCGGCAGGCCGATCGCGGCCCGCTGGGCGTTGAGCGGCTCGCCGAACCGCCTGAGGGCGCTGCGGCTGTTGCGCTCCCACAACGCGCGGTTGTCGGCCCCCTCCGGCGCGGGCGGCTCGCCCAGCGGAGGCGGCGGCGCGTAGTGCGGCGACGGGATGAAGCGCGGGCAGTAGAACCCGTAGTAGTAAGGGATGCCCAACTTCTCGGCCACCGACCGGACGGCGACCGCGGTGGCCAGCATCCCGGTCGTCACCACGACGTCACAGCCCTCGGCGGCGGCCGGGACCTCGGCGAACTGGACGGCCATCGCCTCGGCCGAAAGCCGCGGCCCGTCCTCGGGCGACGGCGGTTTCGCGTCCTTGATCGCCGTGCGGGTCGACTGCCCGACCGGCACCAGCGGAACACCGACCTCGGCCAGCCGCTCGGAGGAGTCCGGCGGCGCGGCCATCCGCACCTCGGCCCCCGCCTCCCGCAGCCGTACCGCCAACGCCACCAGCGGTTCGACGTCTCCGCGGCTTCCGGACGTCGCCAGCAACACGCGCTTCACGTAATTCCCCGATCTCTTCGTTTCAGGCGGGAACCGACGGCTTTTCGCGGCTGACCGCGTCGCGCAACAGGTCCACGGCCACCGTGGTCCCATCGGCGCGGATGGTGTCGGCGACCTCGATCGCTTTGGCCCTGGTCTCGGGATCCAATGCCGTGGTGAGCGCGGCGGACATGGCCTCGAAGCTCGGCGCCGGCCCCTCCAGGGCGACCCCGATCCCCAGCTCGGCGACCCGGTCGGAGTAGTACTGCTGGCCGACGATCGACCGCACGATGATCTGCGGGGAGCCCGCCCGGGTGGCGATATGGGTCGTGCCGGTGCCGTCGTGATGGATGGAGACGGCGACCCGGCGGAACAGCTCCTGCAGGTTCACCTCGTCGACGGCGAAGCAGTCGGCCTCGTCCTCGGGCAGGTCCAAACCGGCCCAGCCGCGGGAAAGGATCACACGGTGGCCCTTCGCGCGGATGGCCTCGATGGCCACCTTCGCCGCGTCGGCGGTGCCGGACGAACTGCCGAAACCGACGTACACCGGCGGCGCTCCGGCGGCGAGGAACGCCTCCAGATCCGCGGGAAGCGGCCGCTCGTCGGGCAGGATCCACGCGCCGGTCTGCACGGCTTCGTGCCGCGGCTCCAGCGGCGCGAGGATCGGATCCGCCGCCAGCAAAGGCTTTTCGGTGGAGCAGTAGTCGAAGAGGTTCTTCACCGGCGCCAGGCCGATCTCGGCACGTTTGGCGTTGAGCGCGTCGCCGAACAGGCCGTCGGCGCCCTGGTTGTACATCTCCCGCTGCGGTGCTTCGAGGTGGCTCGGGAGGTGGATCGGGCACAAAGCGACGTAGTGGTAAGGGATTCCGAGCTTCTCGGCCACCGACCGCACCGCGACGGCGCCGGACAGCAGACCGGTCGCCACCACGACGTCGCAGCCTTCGGCGACGGCGGGCATCTGGTCGAACTGATCGGCGATCCCGGCGGCCGCGAGCTCGGGGTCCCGTCCCTCGCCGTCGTTCATCCCGCGGTCCGGCCGGGCGACGGGCACCAGCGGCACGTCGAGCTCGGCCAGCCGTTCCGCGCTGTCCGGCGGCGCGCACACCCGCACTTCCGCGCCGGATTCCTTCAGCCGTGCCGCCAACGCGACCAGCGGTTCGACGTCGCCGCGTGATCCACACGCCCACAACAACACGCGCATTGCGCTTCCCCTCTACCAGGTGACCGGCAACTGATCCGGGCAGTCGATGAACGCGTTCCGGAGCTTGACCTCGTCGTTGGACACCGCCAGGCGCAGCCCGGGGAATCGCTGCCACAGCGACTGATAAGCCATCCGCAGCACCGACCGCGCGATCGCGGCGCCGATGCAGTAATGGATGCCGTGCCCGAAGCCGACGTCGGAAACCGGCGGGCGCCGCGCGTCGAGAACGTTCGGGTTCGGCGTCAGCGCTTCGTCGCGGTTGGCCATCAGGATCGAGCAGAGGACGTAATCCCCCGCCTTGATCAGCTGTCCGCCGACGACGACGTCCCGGAGCGCCATCCGCGGATTCGGCTGCTGCACCGGCGAGAGATAGCGCAGCAGTTCGTTGACGACCCGGTCCGCCTGCTCGCGGCCTTCGAAGAGCAACTGCTTTTGTTCAGGGTTGTCCAGGAGCGCGAGCACCCCGAAGCCCAGCATTCCCGCGACGGTCTCGACACCGCCGAGGAGCAGCGCCGTGCACAGGCCCTTCAGCTCGTCGTCGGTGACGTTGTCCCCGTGTTCGCGCACCAGCATGCCGAGGAAACCGTCGTCGGGATCCTTGCGCTGGCGGGTGATGAGACCGAGCAGATACTGGTTGAACGCCGCGCTGTCGGCCGCCCTCGCCTTGAATCCGCGGCTGAGGTCGACGTTGCGCCGGATGCGGCGGATGAACTCGTTCCGGTCGTCGCGCGGGATGCCGAGGAGTTCACAAAGGACACCGCCACCCACCGGATCCGCGAAAAGTCCTTGTACGTCAGCGGGTTTGCCTTCGGCCTCGACCTCGTCGAGACGTTCGTCGATGAGTTCCTGGATCGCCGGTTCCAGCCGCCGGATCCGCCGGACGGTGAACTCCGGCGTCAGCATCCGGCGCAGCCGCGTGTGCTCGGGCGGGTCGTAGGTCGAGATCTGCCCGACGAACTGCGGCGCCATCGGGACGTCTTCGCCGTTGGTCGTCCGCTCGGCCTCGGCCTCGGTCAGCCGGGGGCGCGTCGTGAAGTTCTCGTGATCGCCCAGGATCTTGCGCACGACGTCGTACCCGAGTGCCTGCCAGACATAGCCCTTGCCGAGCTGCGTGGACGCGTCACCGAGAATCCGGACCAAGGGGCCCTTCTCCCGCAACGTGAACATGTCCTCGTGCGGGTCGCAGTGCGTCCTCATCATGTAGTTCGCGGTCGGCTCCACGGCCGGCGCGACCTCGTCGATTGCGTGCTCCATACCGAGTGGAAGCTCCTTCATAGACCAGGAATCGCGGTCCGGCCCGGGGCCGCGCCGCAATCTTCATCCGCGATCGGGCGGGACGTCCAGCGCCGTCATGGACGACGGTGCGTACTCACCACTCGACCATCAGGCTCGTGAGCCCGTAAGCCGGTGTGGTGAGGCGGAACATGGTGTCCTTCTCTGGATCCGCGAGCCTCAGGCCGGGAAAACGCCGCCACAGCGACGTGAAGACCGTGCGCAGTTCGAGCCGCGCCAGCGAAGCGCCGAGACAGTGGTGGATCCCGTGCCCGAACGCCACATGCGGCACGGGCTCGCGGGTCAGATCGAGCCGGTCCGGATCCGGCACCAGCGCGGGATCGCGGTTCGCCATGGGGAGCGAGCACAGAACGGTCTCGCCTTCCTTGATCACCTCGTCCCCGATGGCGACGTCCTCCATCGCCGTCCGGGGGGTCGGGGCGTACGGCACGGTGAGATACCGGATCAGCTCGTCGACCGCCCGGTCCGCCGCCTGCCCGTCGCCCCGCACCGCGGCGAGCTGTTCGGGATGCCGCAGCAACGCCAGCACGCCGAGGCCGATCATGCCGGAGATGTTGTCGTCACCGGCCAGCATCACCTGAACGCAGAAGCCTCTCAGCTCCTCGTCGGTGGCCTCGTCACCGTGTTCGGCGACGACGGCCCCGATCAGTCCCTCGCCGGGTTCCTCGCGGTTCCTGGCGATCATCGCCAGCAGGTAGCGGGAGAACGCCTCGCCCGCGGCCGCTCGTCTCCGCTGGCTCAGTGAGGCGTCGAGATGTCCGTGGCACAGCTTGAGGAACATGGCGCGGTCGTCACGGGGCACCCCGATCAGTTCGCACAGCACGGCTCCCGGCACCTCGTCGGCGACGAGTTCGATCACGTCGGCGGGAGAACCCTCGTCCTCCATGGCATCGAGCCGTTCGGACACGATCTGCTCGATGTACGGCTCCATGCGCCGCATCTTGCGCAGCGTGAACCCCGGCGTCAGCTTCTGCCGCATCCGGGTGTGCTCGGGCGGGTCGTAGTCCATCAGGTTGCCGACCAGTTCCTGCGGCCGGAAGATGCCTTCCCCGCCGACCTCGTCCTGCGCGTGCCACCGGCGCCGGGTGCTGAAGCGCTTGTGGTCGCCCAAAACCTGGCGCACGACGGAATGTCCCGCGGCCATCCAGATGGTCTCGGCGTCCGCGCCGGTGCCCACCGTGACCTTCGACAGCGGTCCGGCGGCACGCAGTTCGTCGGCCGGATCGAGGTCCTGTCTGCGAATGTGCAGCGGACGCGTGTCCTCACCACTCAACGGGGAGCTCCTCGATGTTGAACGGCGCGGGTTTGCCCGCCACGAACCGCAGCTCCTCCTCCGGCACCGCCAGGCGCAGGCCGGGGAACCGCCGCGCCAGGATCGGCAGCGCGACCCGCAGTTCGAGCCTGGCCAGCGGAGCGCCGACACAGTGGTGGATGCCGTGCCCGAAGGCGAGATGCCCCGGGCTGTTCTCCCGCGTGATGTCGAATTTGTCGCCGAGTGTGCGGTTGACCGCCAGCATCGAGCAGGTCAGCACGTCACCGGCGTGGATCTCGTATCCCGCGATGTTCAGGTCGACGAGCGCCGTCCGCGGCGAAGGCGCCTCGACGATCGTCGGGAAGCGCAAGACCTCCTCGGTCGCGCTGTCCACGAGTTCCGGCCGTTCGCGCAGCAGCGACAGCTGGGCCGGGTTCGTCGCGAACAGGAGCACCGCCATGGCCAGCTGGGCGGCCATCTGCTCGACGGCCACGATCAGGATCGCTTCGGCGAGCCCCGACAGTTCCTCGTCGCTGACCTTGTCGCCGTGCTCCCGCGCGATGAACCCGATCAGCTCGTCACCGGGATCACGGCGTTCGCGGGCCGCGAGCTTTTCGCAGTAGTTGACGACACCGAGGCTCGACTGGGCCCGCTGCTTGGGGATGCGGCTTTCCCGGCTGTCACGGATCATCCGCGACAGATCGGCCTGATCGTCGCGCGGGACACCGAGGAACTCGCACGCGATGAGCGCCGGCATGGGCCAGCCCGCGTACCGGACGAAGTCGATCGGCGAGCCCATGCTCTCCAAGTCGTCCAGGCCCTCTTCGATGATCTCCTCCACCCGGGGCCGCAACCGCTCGATCCGGCGGACGCTGAACGCCCCGGCCACCGTGCCACGCAGGCGGGTGTGGTCGGGCGGGTCGTAGGCCTGCAGGATGCCCGGCAGATGGGCCCGGTCCGCCTCGTCGTCGACCGGCCGCATCGAGCTGAACCGGGTGGCGTCGGCGAGGATCTCGCGGACCTCGTCGTATCCGGTGACCAACCATTGCCTGCGGCCGTTCAGCCCCGTTTCCGTGTCGTACCGGTGCAGGGGACCTTCTTTTTGCAACGCGGAGAGCTCCGGCGCCGGATCGAGCCGGATCCGCTGATGCGGCAAGGGAACTACCATGATTCTCCTCAGGTTTCCGGCGCTACCAGTCGAGCAGCAGGGCTTCCACGTCGAACGGGGGCGGGCCGAATTTGAGCTTGCGCTCGGGCTCGGCGAGCCTGAGCTTGGGGAAACGCCTCGCCAGCGCGGGAATCGCCTCCCGGAACACCATCTCCGCCAGCGGCCTGCCGAGGCAGTGGTGGATCCCGTGGCCGAACGAGACGTGCGGCGACTTCTCCCGCGTGATGTCGAATTCGTCTTCCGGTGCCGGGAAGTTCGCGCGGTTGGCGCCCAGCAGGGAGCACGTGACGGTGTCGCCGGCCTTGACGAGGCGGCCGCCGATCGTGACGTCCTCCTTGGCGATGCGCGGGTGGAGCTTCTCGTCGGTCGTCAGGTACCGGTTCAGCTCCTCCAGCCAGTCCGGGATGGTGTCCGGCCGTTCCCGCAGGATGTCGAACTGCTCCGGGAAATCGACCATCAGCAACGCGCCCGCCGCGAGGAACCGGGCCACCTGGTCGCCGCCCGCGCCCATGATGAACGCGGCCACCCCGGCCAGTTCCGCGTCGGTGATCTCGTCACCGTGTTCGCGCACCACGACACCGAACAGGTCGTCGCCGGGATCACGGCGGACCCGGGCGACGGCCTTGTTCATGTACTGCATGTACTTGTTGCCCGCCGCGTTGCGCCGTTTGTCCGTCCGCTCGGTCCGGCTGGCGTGCAGGGTGCGCGACAGATCGGCCTGATCGTCGCGCGGGATGCCGAGGAAATCGCAGGTCGCCGTCGTGGCGATGGCCCAGCCGAAATGTGGGACGAAGTCAGCCGGCCCGCCCATGTCCTCGATGGTGTCCAAGGTGTCTTCGACGATCTGCCGGACTTCCGGCCGGAACCCCTGCATCCGCCGGATGGCGAACGGCGGGGTGACCAGGCGGCGCAGGCGCGTGTGGTCCGGCGGGTCGTAGTGGGTGAGGAAACCGGGCCAGGCGATCCCGGCCGCGGTCCCGCCGTAGATCAGCCGCGCGCTGAACTTGTCCGAGCTGAGGACCTGGCGGACCTCGTCGTATCCAGTGGCGAGCCATGCCGTCCGCCGTTCACCGTCTTCCTCGGTGCCCAAGGCGGAGATGGGGCCTTCGGCCATCAGGGAAAGGAGTTCGGCCCCCGGGTCGAATCGGTTCCTCCGGTGGATTTCCAGGCCCTTGACGACGTTGAGCTCCTCGAACACGGCAGTTCCTTTCGCCTCAACCGGCCGTCGCGCGCGGATAGGGATGTTCCCGGTCGGCCGGACGAGCGTCGAGTTCGTCCAACCGTCCGGATCGGGGGCGGTGCCTCGTTCCGGAAGGCGTGTTGCGAAAGCCACTTTCGCAACGTTGAAGGTTGCGAAAGTGGCTTTCACAACCTCGCCGTCGGGGCCTGATCGGGGCGGCGGGGGCTGAAGGGCGCTTTCCCCGCATGAGATGCGAGGAAAGCGCCCTTCACCGCGTGAGACGCGGGGAAAGTCCCCTTCGCCGAGGCTCGTCCAACCGTCCGCATTGAGCGGCTGGACACCCCCGTTCAGCCGTTGACTTCGGCGATCAGGCTCTTCGGCCGCAGGTCCGTCCAGTGCTCCTCGACGTAGGCGAGGCATTCCTGGCGCGGGGCCTCGCCGTGGACGCGGGTCCAGCCCGCGGGCACCTCGGCGAACGTCGGCCAGAGGGAGTGCTGGCCCTCGTCGTTCACCAGCACGAAAAAGGAACCGTCTTCGTTGTCAAAGGGATTGCTCATCGGTTTTCCTTTCAGGCGCCCGGCCGCGGCCGGAGCTTCTCGGCGACGATGGACCCAATCTGGACCAACGCCGCGGGTTGCACCATGTCGTAATGGTTGGTCGGGATCTCGTGGTGTTCGATGGCCCCGCTGGTGAAGTCCTTCCAGCCCGCGACGGCCTCCGACACGGGCAGGTGCGCCGGCCGGTCCTCCGAGGCGACGAAGAGCAGGATGTCACCGTTGAACGGCGAGGCCGTGTGCTGCGGCCCGACCTTCCAGAGGTTCTTCATGACCGCTTCCAGCCGCTCCCGGGCACCGGGGCCCTGGACCATGCCGCCCGCCAGCTCCAGATCCTGCTGTTTCCGTTTCTGGAGGCCGTCTTCGTCGCGCGCGGCCTCCTCGGTCACCGTGCCGGTCGCGTTCCGTCCCATGTAGACGGGATACGCGTCGAGCAGGGCGAGCAGGCCGAGTTCTTCCCCGTCGGCTTCGAGCATCGCGGCCATCGCCTGCGCGATCCGGCCGCCGAGCGACCAGCCGAGCAGGTGGTACGGCCCGGTCGGCTGCACGGCACGGATATGCGCGAGGTAGTCGGCCGCCATTTCCTCGACGCTCTCGGGCAGGCGTTCGGTCCGCGCGAGACCGCGCGCCTGCACGCCGTAGACCGGCTGGTTCGCGGGCAGATGCCGCAGCAGCGGCCCGTAGTTCCAGCTCAGCCCGCCGCTCGCGTGGACGCAGAACAGCGGCGGCCGGTCGCCGTTCGGCTGCAGCGGCAACAGGATCTCGTAGTCACCCGTCTTCACCGCGGTACTCGTGCGGCGCCGCTCCCCCACCACGATCAGGGTTTTGGCCGGGGTCTTGCGGGCGAGCAGGCCGGTGTTCAGCATCCGGTGCCCCGGCTCGCCGAACGGGCAGGGCTCACCGGACTCGCCCTCGTCGACCGCCGGACCGGTGACGTAGAGATCACCGACGACGCCCGGGGCGACCGGCCGCCGCTGCTCGTCGAGCACGAGCGCGCCGAGCGGCCCCAGTTCCGCGACCACCGCGGGTACCTCGCCCGCCCACCGCGCGGGTGCGATCGCCGGACGGCCGCGTTCGGTCTCGTCGAGGAAGAGGTCCAGCTCGCTGATCCGCCGCTGGGGATCCTCCGCGACCTGCTCCAGGACGTGGACCAGCCGCCGCGCCACCGATTCCGCCGTCGCCTCGTCGAACAGGTCGGCGGCGTACCGAAGAGTGCCTTCGAGACCGTCCTCGTCGTCGTCCTCGTCGAGCCGCTCGGTGAGCTTGAACGCGAGATCCAGTTCCGTGGCCTCGGTTCCGCCCGGTTCGACGCTGGTGCGCAGGGCGGGCAGTTCCGCCGCGTCCCACGCGCCGATGTCCTCCTCGTCGACCTCCAGCCCCACCTGGAAGACGGGGTGGCGGGACAGCGAGGCGGGCAGGTCCAGCAGATCGACGATCCGCTCGAACGGCACGTCGAGCTGCTGACGCGCACCCCGGACGGCCTCCTGCACCCGTGTGACGACCTCGAGGAACGTCGGGTCACCGGAGAGATCCGTGCGCAGGGCGAGCGGCCGGGCGAACGGGCCGATCATCGGTTCGAGGTCGATGAGGTCCTCGTCCCGCGCCAGTTTCGTCCCGATCACCAGATCCTGGCCCGCACCGAATTTGCTCAGCAGCATCGCGAGACCGGCATGCACGACGTGGATGGTGTCCGCGCCGAGCCGTTCCACCGCCTTGGTCAGCCGTTCGTACGGTTCGGCGCCGAGCCGCAGCTCGACCGCGCCCGCCTTGCGCGACGGGACGGCCGGACGCGGCCGGTCGAACGGGAGCACCGTCTCGCCTTCGATCCCGGTGAGGGTGTCCCGCCAGAAGACGACCTGCTCGTTGATCAGGCTGCCCGGTTCGTCCTCGTCCGCGAGCAGCCGCTGCTCCCAGATCGCGTAGTCGGCGAACTGCAGCGCCAGCGGCGCGCGTTCCGGGACCCGGCCCGAACGCCGTGCGCCGTACGCGGCCGCCAGGTCGCGGAAGAACACGTCGAGCGAGTCGTCGTCGGCGAGGATCCGGTGCAGCCGCAGATGCAGCACGTGTTCCTTCTCCGCGAGCGCGAAAAGGTCGCAGCGCCAAGGAACTTCATTGGTGAGATCGAAGACCGACGCACGCAGCCCGGCGAGCAGGCCGGGAAGCTCCTCCTCGGTGGCGGGCACCGGGGTCAGCTCGATGGCCGCGGGCTCGTGGACCAGCTGCCGGACGTTCTGCGCGTCTCCGGGGAAGGTCGTGCGCAGCACTTCGTGCCGGGCGGCGATGTCGCCGAGTGCCGCCCCCAGTGCGGCCACGTCGAGCCTGCCGCGCAGGCGCAGCGCGACCGAGATCTGCAGTCCGGCGGTCTCCTCGCCGGGGCTGGCCAGCAACCACGCACGCAGCTGCCGCGCGGTGAGCGGAACCCGCTCGGGCCGCTCGGCCGGTTCCAGCGCGGGCCGTGACTTCGCGGCGAGCGCCCTGGCGACACCGGCGGGCGTCGGCGAGGAGAACAGCTGCCGGATGGGCAGATCCACGCCGATCACCTCGCGGATCCGCGCGATGAGCCGCATCGCCAGCGCCGAACTGCCACCGAGGTCGTGGAAGGCGTCGTCGACACCTACGTTGTCGACGCCGAGGATCTCCGAGAACAGGCCGCAGAGCACCTTCTCGGACTCGCTCTCGGGCGCCTTCTCCGACGCGCGGCCGGCGAGATCCGGGGCGGGCAGCGCCCGGCGGTCGACCTTCCCGTTGGGCGTGACCGGAAGGCCGGGCAGCGCGACGACCGCCATGGGGACCATGTACGCGGGCAGCACCAAACCCATCTGCCGCTTGATCTCCTCGGGACCGGCGTCGCCGCCGTCGGAGACGAAGTAGCCGACCAGCCGCTTCTCCCCCGGCTGGTCCTCGCGCGCCATGACGACGGCCTCGACCACGCCCGGCTGGGCGGCCAGCACGGATTCGACCTCACCCAGTTCGACGCGGTAGCCGCGGATCTTCACCTGGTCGTCGGCGCGTTCGAGGAACACCACCTCGCCGCCGCGGGTCCAGCGGGCCAGGTCGCCGGTGCGGTACATACGTTCGCCCGGCAGGAACGGGCACGCCACGAACCGTTCCGACGTCAGGCCCGGGCTGTCGAGATATCCCCGCGCCAGCCCCGTTCCCGCGATGTACAGCTCGCCCGCCACACCCGGCGCGACCGGCCGCAGGAAGGCGTCGAGGATGTAGATCCTGCGGTTGGTCATGGGGTGACCGATCGGCAGTTCCCGGTCGACGACGTCACCGGGTTCGATCGGAAGCCACGTCGCGCACAACGTGGTCTCGGTCGGCCCGTAGGTGTTGCGCACCCGAAGGTTCGGCTGGGCCCGCCGCAGGTTTTCCACGGACTGCGCGGGAACGATGTCGCCGCCCGTGCCGATCTCGACCAGACCGTCGAAGCATTCCGGCGACGTCTCCGCCAGCGCGCGGAAGGTCCCGGCGGTGAGGTGGACGTAGTTCGCGCCGCGCGCGACGGCCTGCCGCACCCCCGCCGCGTCGAGGACACCCGGCTCGGTGAGCAGGACACGCGCACCGGTCGAGAGCGGCACCCACATCGCGTACAGCGACGGGTCGAAGACGTGCGTCGCGTGCATCAGCACGCCGTCGCCGGGGCCGATCTGCCAGCCCCTGTCGCCGGCAAGGCCCGCCACGCCGCCGTGCGGAATGCCGACGCCCTTGGGCAGACCCGTGGATCCGGAGGTGTACATGACGTACGCCAGGTCGTCCGCGCTCGGCCGGAATTCCGTCGCCGTGCCGGCGAAAGCGTCGATGGCGACGCGTGTTTCCGGCGCGTCGAGGACGATCGCGTCCTCCGGCGCGACCCCGCTGGTGGCCTGCGCGCACACGACGACCGAGACCCCGGAGTCTTCGAGGATGAACGCGATCCGCTCGGCCGGGTACTCGACGTCCACCGGGACGTACGCGGCGCCCGCCTTCCAGATCGCCAGGAACGCGATCAGCAGCTCCGGCGACCTTTCCATGGCGACACCCACGCGGTCGCCGCGGCCGACGCCACGGGCGGCGAGGTGCGCGGCCAGCCGGTTCGAGGCCTGATCGAGGGCGGTGTAGGTCAGATCCGCGCCGTCGGCGTCGGTGATCGCCACCGCCTCGGGCGCCTCGGTCACCCGCCGGGCGAACAGTTCGACGACGGATTCCCCGGGGACCGGGCCTTCGGTCGCGTTGAATTCGTCCACCACCAGGGCGCGTTCGGCCTCGCTCAGCAGGGTCAACCGGCCGACGAGGACGTCGGGTTCGGCGACCAGCCGCTCCAGCACGCGGGCCAGCGCGCCGACGACCGATCCGGCGACCTTCTCGTCGAACAGGCCGCGGTCGTAATCGAGGATCAGCGGCATTTGCTCACCCG
Organism: Amycolatopsis sp. MJM2582; assembly: GCF_000754115.1. Classification (NCBI taxonomy): domain Bacteria; kingdom Bacillati; phylum Actinomycetota; class Actinomycetes; order Pseudonocardiales; family Pseudonocardiaceae; genus Amycolatopsis; species Amycolatopsis sp. MJM2582. The sequence goes on along the minus strand of NZ_JPLW01000007.1, from coordinate 315,455 downwards.
GGCCGGTGACCAGCGTGAACGGGTAGTGCGACGAGTTGCGCCCGCGTTTGACCGGACGCAGCGTCAGGCCGTCGTGGGCCTGACCGAGCCCCTTGCGGGGGAAGTTCTCGTAGATGACCAGCGTGTCGAAGACCGCGCCGGGACCGACCACGGCCTGGACGTCCTGCAGGCCGAGATGCTGGTGGGCCATGAGCGCCGACTGGTCGCGCTGCAGTTCGGCGAACAGGTCGACCGCGCGGCGGGCGCCGTCGAGCCGCACACGCACCGGCAAGGTGTTGAGCAGCTGGCCGACCATCGACTCGACGCCGGCGAGTTCGGCGGGACGGCCCGAAGCGGTCGCGCCGAACACGACCTCGGTGCGGCCGGCGAGCTGCGAAAGCACGACGGCCCACGCGCCCTGCACGACGGTGTTCAGCGTGAGGTCGTGGCCGCGCGCCAGATTCGCCAGCCCCTCGGTGAGTTCCGTCGACAGCTCGACGATCTCGGTGTCGATCTCCGGGACCCGGCCGGGATCGGCGGGCGCGACCGCGGTGGGCGTGTCGATCCCGGCGAACTCCTCGCGCCAGGCCGCGCGGGCGATTTCCTTGTCCTGCTTGCCGAGCCAGGCGAGATAGTCCCGATAGGACACTGTGGGCGGCAGGCCGGACGCGTCCCCGCCAGCGGCGTAGATCGCGGCGAGTTCGCGGTGGATGATCGGCATCGACCAGCCGTCGGTCAGCACGTGGTGCAGCGTGTGCACGAGGCGGTGGCGGTCCGGGCCGAGCCGGATCAGGTGCAGCTTCATCAGCGGCGCCACCTCGATACGGAGCCGCTCGGCCAGCTCGTCCGCGGCCAGCCGGTCCACTTCGCTTTCGAGGATCTCCTCGGGCAGCCCGGTCAGATCCGTTTCACGCCAAGGGATCTGCGCGTCGCGGGTGATGACCTGCACCATCTGCGCGCCGCTGACGTACCGGAAACAGGCCCGCAGCGCGGCGTGCCGGTCGACCAGCGCCTGCCACGTCGCGCGCAGCAGCGCGGCGTCCAGCGGGCCGTCGATACCGTAGACGGTCTGCACGGTGTACGTGTCCGGGCCGTCGTCGTCGAGCGCGGTGTGGTAGAGCATTCCCTCCTGCAGCGGGGAAAGAGGCCAGACGTCCTCCACGCTGGAACGCGGTTTCGCGCGAGTGTCGTCAACGGTCACGATCTGCTCCTTGGTGGGTGGGTGAACTCGCGTTCGCGTGCTTCGAGGCGTAACTCGCGTGATCAGAGGCGGAACTCGCGTGATCGGGGGCGAAACTCGCGTGATCGGGGCCGCGCACGTGAGTTACGGCCCCAAGCACGTGAGTTACGGCCCCAAGCACGCGAGTGCGGTACTCGATCACGAGAATCCGGCCTCGAGTTGGTCCAGCTGGTCAGGGGAAAGGGCGAGGAGCGAGCCCCCGGCGGGCTCCGGGTCCGGGGTGCTTTCGCCTTCGGCCGGGATCTCCTTGACGAGCGTCGCCAGCCGTTCCGGTGTCTTCTCTTCGAACACCTGCCACGGGCTCAGTTCCAGCCCTTCGCGGCGGGCGCGGGCCGACAGCTGCATCGAGATGATCGAGTCGCCGCCGAGTTCGAAGAAGCTGTCGTCGGGCCCGACCTGCTCCAGGCCGAGCACCTCCGCGAACAGGTCGCACAGCCTCGCCTCCATGGCCGTGCGCGGGTCGCGTCCGGAGGACATGCCGGAGAAGTCGGGTGCCTGCAGCGCCCGGTGGTCGAGTTTGCCGTTCGGGGTGAGCGGCATCTTCTCCAGCGCCACGAACGCCGCGGGCATCATGTACTCCGGCAGGCGTTCCGCCGCCATCTCGCGCAGCACCGACGTCAGTGAGCCGTCGGCGCCGTCCGACGGCACGACGTAGGCCACGAGCCGTTTGTCGCCCGGCCCGTCCCGGTGCACGGCGACCGCCGCCTGCGCGACGCCCGGATGTTCGGCGAGCACGTTCTCGATCTCCGCGGGCTCGACCCGGTAGCCGCGCACCTTGACCTGCGCGTCGACCCGGCCGACGAAGATCAGCTCGCCGTCGGGGTCCCAGCGGAACCGGTCGCCGGAGCGGTACATGCGCTCGCCCGGGGTGAACGGGTCCGCGACGAACCGTTCCGCCGTCAGGCCCGGCCGCCCCAGGTACCCGCGAGCGAGCCCGGCCCCGGCGATGTACAGCTCGCCGGTGACACCGGGCGGCACCGGCTGCAGGTACGCGTCGAGGATGTAGTGCTTCACGTTCCGGATCGGGCCACCGAGCGGGACCACCTCGTGTCCCGGCGACAACGGGGCGCTCATGGTCGAGCAGATCGTCGTCTCGGTCGGGCCGTAGGCGTTGATGAACCGGCGGCCCGGCGACCAGCGGTCGACCAGCGCGGGCGTGCACACCTCGCCGCCGGTCAGCACGCCGCGCAGCGTGTCCGGCAGATCCTCCTCCACGGCCAGCACACTCGGCGACACCGTGAGATGAGTGATCCCCCAGCGCCGCAACGCGTCTCCGAGCGTCACCCGCGGCGGCATGGTCTCCGCGTCGGCCAGCACCAGGGTCGCGCCGGCCAGCAGCGACATGTACAGCTCGGAGACGATCGCGTCGAAGCCGATCGCGGACAGCTGCAGAACCCGCGAAGACGACGTCACGCCGAGGCGTTCGATATGTGCCGTCGCCAGGTTCCCGAGCCCGGAATGGGTGACCATGACACCCTTCGGCACCCCCGTCGACCCCGACGTGTAGATCACGTACGCCGCGTCGGTCGCCTTCACCGGCGGCAGGACGACAGCCGGATCCGCGGCCGGGAGTTCGTCCAGCATCAGGATTTCGCCGTCGAACGTCGACGGCACCACCGCCCGCGTGGCCGCCGTGCACACCAGCACCTGCGGCGCCGAGCTCGTCAGCATCAGCTCGATACGCTCGGCCGGATAGTCCGGGTCGACCGGCACGAAAGCCCCGCCGGAGAACGACACGCCCATCATCGTCACCACGAGTTCGGCCGACCGCTCCACCAGGACACCGACCCGGGTCTCCCGCCGGACACCCAGCCCGACGAGCAACCGCGCCAGCGTCTCGACCTCGCCGAGCAGCCCGCCGAAGGTCAGGGTCCGCTTCGCGTCCGCGATCGCCACGGCGTCGCGAGACTTCTCCACCTGGCGGCGGAACAGCACCGGCAGGGCTTCGGCCTCGAACGGCACCTCGGTCCGGTTCCACTCGTCGATCACCAGACGGCGCTGCTCCGGCCCGATCAGGGCGACCCGCCCGACCGGCACCCGCGGTTCGGTCACGACCTGGTCGAGCGCCCGGACGATCGAGGCGACGATCTCCTCGATCCGCGTCCGGTCGAACACGTCCGGCCGGTAGATCACCTCACCGTGGACGCCGCCGCCTTCGGAAGCGCGGATGGACAACGGATAGTGCCCGGTGTCGTCCGGGATCCCCGCCGGGCGCAACGCGAGGACGTCGGGATCGTCGGACGGCGGGGGCGGCGGCGGGTAGTTCTCGAACACCACGATCGTGTCGAAGGCCGCGCCCGGACCGGCGAGCTGGTTGATCTCGGTCAGCCCGACATGCTGATGCGGCATGAGGGCGACCTGGCGTTCCTGCAGATCCGTCAGCATCTCCAGGAACGGCTGGGCGCCGGTGAGCCGGGCACGGACCGGCAGCATGTTCATGAACAGGCCGACCGCGGATTCGACACCCGGGATCTCGATCGGCCGCCCGGCCACCGTGGTCCCGAAAACGACGTCGTCGCGTCCGGTCAGCCTGGCCAGCAGAAGTGCCCAGACACCTTGGAAGAGCGTGTTCGTCGTGACGCCGTGGCGCCGCGTGAACTCCATCAGCCGGGTGCCGAGTTCGGCGTCGAGTTCGAAGCGGACGCGGTCCGGCTCGATGGGCACGGCGATGGTGTCCGGCGGCACCACGTGGGTCGCCTCGTCGAGCCCGGCGAGTTCGGTCCGCCACGCCTGTTTCGCGGCCGCCTTGTCCTGACGGGAAAGCCAGGCGAGGTACTCCCGGTACGACGTCGGGGTGGGAAGCGTCCGCTCGCCTTCGTACGCCGCCATCACCTCGCCGAGGAAGACCGGAAGCGACCAGCCGTCGGCCGAGATGTGATGCGACCGGAGCACCAGCCGGTGCCTGCGGTCGCCGAACCGCACCAGGTGCAGGTGCAGCAGCGGCGCCTTCGCCAGGTCGAACCGCTCGGCATGGGACTCCGCCGCGAGCCGCTCGAATTCCGCCAGTGCCTCGGCCTCGGGCAGGTGGGACAGGTCGGTTTCCTGCCACGGCACCGGAACATCGCGGACGACCGCCTGGACGGCCGTGCCGGAGCCGAGCCGGTGGAAACCCGCCCGCAGCGCGGGATGCCGGTCGAGCAGGGTCTGCCACGACGCGCGGAACCGGGCGACGTCGAGCGGTCCGTCGAGGATGATGTCGCGGATACCGGCGTAGACGTCCGGGCCGCGCTCGTCGACCGCGTGGAACAGCAACCCTTCCTGCAGCGGGGAAAGCGGCCAGATGTCGTGCAGGTTCGGGACGAGCGCCTCGACGTCCGACACTTCCCGCTGCGTCAGCTCGATGAGCGGGAAGTCGGACGGCGTGTGTCCTCCCACGCCGGCTTCAGTGTGAGTCGCGAGCTCGGTCAGCGAGTCCAGCCATGCCTTGCCGAGCGATTCCGCGTCGGTTTCGGTGAGCAGCCGTTCCGCCCAGGTGAGGGTCAGGGTGAACTCGGGTCCGGCGTCGCCGTCGAGCACCACCGCGTCGATTTCGACGGCGTGCCGCAGCGGCAGGTCGTCCTCCGCCGTGCCGCCGATGGTTCCGGCGAGCTGCCAGGGTTCCGCGTCGCCGTCGGGCCGGGGCGAGAACCGGCCGAGGTAGTTGAACCCGATCTCCGGCGACGGCAGTGCCGCCAGCACCTTCCCGGCTTCGTCGTCGAGATACCGCAGCATCCCGTAACCGAGCCCGCCGTCGGGGACCGCACGCACGTTTTCCTTGACCTGCTTCACCAACTGGCCAGGCGTGTCCGCCCCGGAGGTGTCCAACCTCAGCGGATGGACATCGGTGAACCAGCCGAGCGTCCGCGAAAGGTCCATGTCTTCGAGGGGCTCACGCCCGTGACCTTCGACGTCCACCACGACGGCGGTGCCGCCGCGCCATCGGGTGACCGCACCGGCGAGGGTGGCCAGCAGCACCTCGTGGATGCCGCAGTGGAACGCCGCCGTCGCCTTCTCCGCGAGGACGCTCGCGCGGTCCCGCGGCAACGTCCACGAGCGGCGGCCGGAGGTCGCGATGGTGTCACGTTTCGGGTCGAGTACGCCGACCCGCGCCCGCGCACCGTCGAGGATTTCCTTCCAGGTCTCCAGTTCCCCGGTCCGCCGCGCGGCCTCGTCGGCCAGCGTCCGCGCCCAGCGCCGGAAGGAGACGGGCGGCGGGTCGAGCACCGGTTCCTCGCACGCCGCTTGCAGATCGGCGAGCAGGACACGCCACGACACGACGTCGACCGCGAGGTGATGGGCGGCCAGCACGAGCCGCCCCTTGGCGCCCGCGTCGACCCACACGGCCTGGAACATCACACCCGCGACCGGATCGAGCCGTCCGGCCGCCTCGTGCGCGTGGCGCTCCGCGATCTCGTCGAGGTCACCGTCGCCCGCCTCGACCCTCTGAAGCACTGTGGCGACGTCGACGGTTCCCCGCTCCGCCACGACCAGACCGGAGTCGACGACCCGGCTGCGCAGCAGGTCATGCGTATCGATCACGGTACGCAGACCGGCCGTCAGCGCCGCCTCGGTCAGGTCGCCGGGCACTCCCGCGATCACCCATTGCGCCAGCGCGCCCCGGGACATCGCGCCGGGATCGCGTTCGAGCAGCGCCCGCACGACCGGCGTCCACGGCACCTCGCCGACGCCGTCGGCGACCTCGGCCTGCCGCACACCGCGTCCGGCGACGGCCGCGATCCCCGCGGGCGTCTTCTGCTCGAAGACCTGCTTGGCACCGAAGACGTAGTCCTCGCGCCGGGCGCGGGCGGCCAGCCGCATCGAGAGGATCGAGTCGCCGCCCAGTTCGAAGAAGCTGTCGTCCGCGCCGACCCGGTCCACGCCGAGGATCTCGGCGAACAGATCGGTCAGCACGCGTTCGGCCTCGGTGCGCGGTTCACGGCCGGCGGCTTTCCCGGCGAATTCGGGTGCGGGCAGGGCGGCGCGGTCGATCTTCCCGTTGAGGGTCAACGGGAAGGTGTCGAGTACGAGCACCACCGCGGGCACCATGAACTCCGGCAGCCGCTGCGCGAGCCGCGTCCGGACCGTCTCGGCGTCCAGTTCCGATTCCGCGGTGACGTAGGCGATCAGCCGCTTCTCGCCGGGTCGTTCCTCCCGTGCCACCACGACGGCCTGGGCGACGTCGGGCAGTGCGGTCAGCGCCGCCTCGATCTCGCCCGGTTCGACACGGTAGCCCCGGATCTTCACCTGGGCGTCGGCGCGGCCGCCGAACAGCAGTTCGCCGTCCTCGGTCCAGCGCGCGAGGTCGCCGGTGCGGTACAGGCGCTCACCGGCCGCGAACGGATTCGCGACGAAACGCTGCGCCGTCGCGTCCGGAGCACCCAGATAGCCGTGCGCCAGACCGGCACCGGCGAGATACAGCTCTCCGGTCACCCCCGGCGCCACCGGCTGCAGGAACGCGTCGAGCACGTACGCCTGCCGTCCGGCCAGCGGTCCGCCGATCGGCAGGACGTCGCCCGTTTCGGCACCCGGTTCGAGGACGAGCCAGGTGGCGCACAAGGTGATCTCGGTGGGGCCGTAGAGCTGCCGGAATCGCACGTCCGGGCAGGCACGGCGCATCCGCTCCACGGACGCGAGAGGCACCGCGTCGCCGCCGGTCAGGATCTCCCGCAGCCCGATGAACGACTCCGGCGCTTCCTCGGCCACCACGCGGAAAGTCCCGGCGGTCAGGTGGATGGTGGTGACGCCGCGCTCGATCGCCTCCCGCACCCGCTGCGCGTCGACCGCGCCCGGTTCCGCGACCACGACGGTGGCCCCGCTCACCAGCGGCACCCAGATCTCGACCAGTGACGCGTCGAAGGCGTGGGAAGCGTGCAGCAGCACACGATCCCCGGGTCCTTGCGACCAGCCCGGGTCACCCGCCAGCGCCGCGACACTGCCGTGCGGCACCGCGACCCCCTTGGGCACGCCGGTCGAACCCGACGTGTACATCACGTACGCCGTGTCGTGCGCGCCGACGGTGACGGGCGGCGCCGCGTACTCCCTCGCGCCCATGACGACCGGCTCGATCCCGTGCGGCACCGCGTCGAGGCTCGCCGTCACGCAGATCGCCAGCGCCGCACCGGAATCGGCCAGCATCCGCTCGATCCGCTCCGCGGGGTAGTCGACGTTCACCGGAACCTGAGCCGCGCCGGCCTTCCAGACCGCGAGCAGGGCGACGAGCAGATCCGCGCCGCGTTCCATCACGACACCGACGCGGTCACCGCGCCGCACCCCTCGCGAGGCCAGATACCCGGCCAGCCCCTCGGATTCCCGGTCGAGTTCGGCGTAGGACAGCGTGCGCTCCCCGTCGACGACCGCGACCGCGTCCGGCGATTCCGCGGCCTGCCGCCGGAACAGCTCCGGCACCGTGGTCCCGGACGTCGCCTCGCCCGTCGCGTTCCAGCGCTCCACCACGGAAGCACGCGCAGGTTCGCTCGTCACGCCGAGGCGGCCCACAGGAAGCGAGGCCTCCGCCGACACCCGCTCCAGCACCCGCACGACCTGCCTGGCGACCTCGGCCGCCGTTCCCGCCTCGATCCGGTCGGGCCGATACGCCACCCGGATCTGCAAGGTCTTGCCGGGCGAAACGCTCATGGTCAGCGGATAGCCGGTGCCGGTCCTGGTCACGACCGAGCTGATCGACACCCCGCCGTCGTCGCCGAGACCGTCGGCGTCGTGCGGGTAGTTCTCGATCATCACGATGGTGTCGAAGACCGCGCCCGCCCCCGCCGCGCGCTGCACCTGCGACAGCCCCAAGTACTGGTGCTCGCTCAACGCGGACTGACGGCTCTGCAGGTCCTGGAGCAGTTCCAGCACCGGCAGGTCACCGTCGAGCCGCACGCGGACCGGGACGGTGTTGATGAACATCCCCACCATCCGCTCCACGTCCGGCACGTCCGCCGGACGCCCGGAGACGACCGTCCCGAACACGACGTCGGTGCGGCCCGCGAGCCGCGACAGCACCAGCGCCCACGCGCCCTGCACGATCGTGCTCAGCGTCAGGCCGTGTCCGCGGGCGAATCCGGTGAGCGCCCGTGTCGCCGCTTCGGGCAGCAATTCGGCGTGCTCGCCCGGGACGACCATCGCCTTGTCCGCGTCGGCGTCCACCACGGTCGGCTCGTCGGAACCGGCGAGTTCGGCGCGCCACGCCTCCTGGGTCGCCCGCTCGTCCTGGCGGCTCAGCCAGCTCAGATAGTCCTTATAGGACGGTGTCTTCGACGGTCCTCGTCCACCCGCGTACGCGATCGAGACCTCGCCCAGGACGAGCGGCGTCGACCAGCCGTCAAGGAGAACATGGTGCGACGTCAGCACGAACCGGTGCCGCACCGGGCTCAGCTTGATCAGCATCAGCCGGAGCAGCGGCGCCTTGGTCACGTCGAACCGCTCGGCCTGGTCCTCGGCGAGCAGTCGCTCGATCTCCGCGGCCGCGTCCTCCTCGCCGACGTGCGACAGATCGACCGTGCGCCAAGGGATTTCGGCCTCGGCGGCGACGACCTGCACCGTCGCGCCGGAACCCAGCTGGTGGAAGCCCGTCCGAAGCGAGTCGTGCCGGGCGACCACCTGGTCCCACGCGGCCCGCAGCCGGTCCGCGTCGAGCGGTCCGTCGAGGTCCAGGATCCGCTGGCTCTGATAGACGTCGACGCCGTCGTCGGCGACGGCCCGCTCGAAGAGCATGCCTTCCTGGAGCGGTGAAAGCGGCCAGATGTCGGTCAAGCCCGGCGTCGCGGCCTCCAGCTCCGTCACGTCCTGCAGCGCCAGCTCGACGAGAGCGAAGTCGGACGGCGTGTGCCCGCCCGCGGCGCGATCGTCGGCGAGCGCGTTCAGCGTCGCCAGCCAGGCCTCACCGAGACGCTCGACCGTGGCGGGATCGACATCCCGGGCGTCGATGGCGAGCCCGAGCCGCGGCCCGTCCGGCGTGTCCTGCACCTCGGCGCCGACCTCGACGGGATGGGCCAGGATCATGTCCGGCCCACCGCCGAGCGGCCCTTCGCCCGCCGGCTGCCACGCACGGTCCTTGGCGGAAAGGCCGGTGCGGCCGAGATAGTTGAACCCGATCTGCGCGGACGGCGACTCCGCCAGCCTGGCGCCGGTTTCGGGGTTGAGGTACCGCAGCAGCCCGTAGCCGAGTCCGTCGCCGGGAACGGCGCGGATCTGTTCCTTGGCGGTCTTCAGCAGGTTCCCCGTCGAGACGTCGAAGCGGACGGGGTGCACGCTGGTGAACCAGCCCACCGTGCGCAACAGGTCTTCGCCGTCGGCGGCCTCGCGACCGTGTCCTTCGACGTCCACGAGCAGCGCGCCGGTCCCGCGCAGCCCGGTCACCGCACCCGCGAGACCCGCCAGCAGGACGTCCTGGATCCCGCAGTGGAAGGCGTTCGGCAGCCGGGTCAGCAGGTCGTCCGCCACGGCGCCGGACAGCGTCGCGGACCACGAGTGCGTCTTGCCCGCGCTCAGGTCCACGGCCGGTGCCGCCCCGTCGAGAAGGGCGATCCAGCGGTCGGTTTCGGCCACGGTGCGCTCGTCGCGTGCTTGCTCGGCGAGGCGGCGCGCCCAGTGGCGGTACGACGTCGCCACGGGTTCGAGCGCCGCGTCTTCGTAGGCCGAGCGCAGATCAGGCAGCAGGATTCCCCACGAGACCGCGTCGACGGCCAGGTGATGCGCCACGAGCGCGAGCCGTCCCTGCCCGGATTGCGGATCGTCGATCCACACCGCGCGCAGCATGGTCCCGGCCGCCGGATCCAGCGTGGCCGTCGCCTTCCGGACCTCGCGTCCGGCGGCCTCGTCCAGGTCGCGGGCCTCGACGCGCGTCACCAGACCGGCCGCGTCCACCGCACCCGGCTCGGGCACGATCAGCCGTCCCGCGTCCACGCGCGCCCGCAGCAGATCGTGCGTGTCCAGCACGGCCTGCAGGGCCTTGACCAGCGCTTCCTGGCTGAATCCTTCCGGGGTGACGAGGACTCTGGCCTGCGCGAAGCCCGGCCGCACGGCGTTCTCGCCGAGGGCGAGCATCACCGGCGTCATCGGGATCTCGCCCACGCCGGACTCCACTGTGGACGGTGCCACGGTGTCCTTGGCCAGCGCCGCCAGCCGTTCGGGCGTCCGGTGCTCGAACACCAGCCGCGGGGTCAGGGAGATGCCTTCGCGCCGGGCGCGGGCGGCCACCTGCATCGACGAGATCGAGTCGCCGCCCAGCTCGAAGAAGCTGTCCTCGACGCCGACCCGTTCCAGCCCGAGGACGTCGGCGAACACTCCACAAAGGACTCGTTCGTCCTCGGTCGCGGGCTCGCGGCCCGCCGCCTTCGCGGAGAAGTCCGGTTCGGGCAGCGCCTGCCGGTCCACCTTCCCGTTGACGGTCAGCGGCAAGTCGTCCAGCACCAGCATCGCGGCCGGGATCATGAACTCGGGCAGCGTCTCGGCGAGCTGTCCGCTCAGGAGCGCCGGGTCCAGGGCCTGCCCCGCTTCGGGGACGGCGTAGCCGATCAGGTGCTCACCCCGGGCGACGACCACGGCCTGCGCGACGCCGGGCAGCCGGGCGAGCGCCACCTCGATCTCGCCGGGCTCCACGCGGTAACCGCGGATCTTCACCTGGTCGTCGGCGCGGCCGGCGAACGCCAGCGTGCCGTTCTCCGTCCAGTACGCCAGGTCGCCGGTCCGGTACATGCGGCCGCCCGCGACGAACGGATCCGCGACGAACCGCTCGGCCGTCAGCATCGACCGGCCCAGATAGCCTTGCGCCACACCGGCTCCGGCGACGTACAGCTCGCCAGGCAGGCCCTGCGGAACAGGCCGCAGGAACGCGTCGAGCACGTAGACCCGGCGTCCCGCGAGCGGACGGCCGATCGGCAGCACCGCGCCCATCCCGTCGCCGGGTTCGAGCAGCCACCATGTCGCGCACAGCGTGGCCTCGGTGGGCCCGTACAGATGCCGCACCCGAACGTCCGGGCAGGTCCGCCGGACACGCTCGACCGCGGCGGGCGGTACCGCGTCGCCGCCGGTCAGCACCTCGCGTAGCCCGGCGACCGACTCCGGCGCCTCCTCGGCCAGCACCCGGAAACTGCCGGCGGTCAGGTGAGCGGCCGTGACCCCGGAGGCCACGTAACCGGCCAGCGCCTCGCCGTCCACCACCCCCGATCCGGCGAGCACCAGCCGCGCGCCCGTCAGCAGCGGCACCCACATCTCGAACAGGGAGATGTCGAAGGCGTGCGAGGCGTGCATCAGCACGGCGTCTCCGGGGCCGACGTCCCAGCCGGGCTCGCCGACCAGTGCCGCGACGTTGCCGTGCGACACCGCGACACCCTTGGGCGTGCCCGTCGAGCCCGACGTGTACATCACGTACGCGACGTCGTCGGCCGTGACGCCGATCGACAGCCGCGCGGACTCCGCGACCGCTCGCCGGGTCTCCGGATCGTCGAGGACGATCGGGGCGAGACCGCCGTCCAGCACCGCGTTCCGGTGGGCTTCCGTGCACACCACCGCCGCCGGTTCGGCGTCCGCCAGCATGAACTTCACGCGTTCCGCCGGATACGCGGGGTCCAGCGGGATGTACGCGGCACCCGCCTTCCACACGGCGAGCAGGGTCGCGATCAGGTCGGGCGACCGGTCCATCACGACGGCGACGCGGTCTCCGCGCCGGACTCCCTTGCTGCTCAGGTACCCGGCGAGCCGCTCGGCGCGCTCGGCCAGCTCTCCGTACGACAGCGTCTCGTCACCGGCGACGACGGCCACCGCGTTTTCGTCCTGACGCGAGAACAGATCCGGCGCCAGTACGTCCGGGGTCGGCTCGGACGAGACGCCCCACCGACCGACCGTTTCGCGCTCGGCCTCGCTGATGACCTCGATGTCGGCGACGGTGAGATCACGCGTCAGCTGCCGCAGCACGCCGGTGAACCGCTCGACGATGGCGAGCGCGGCCGCCTCGTCGAAGAGGTCCGTGAGGTAGTCGAGTTTGACGAGCATCGACTCGCCGGGAACGGCGACCAGCGTCAGCGGATAGTGGGCCGCTTCCTGGCCCTGGTTCACGCGAATGCCGAAGGGGGCGGCGGACTCCGGCCCGCCGAGCTCGCGCGGGAAGTTCTCGAAGACGATCATCGTGTCGAAGCTCGCGCCGGGACCGGCCGCCTGCTGGATGTCCGCCAGCCCGACGAACTGGTCGGGGATGAGCGCCGACTGCCGCTTCTGCAGCTCCGCCAGCATCTCGACGACCGGCGCCGAGCCACGCAGCCGCGCGCGTACCGGGACGGTGTTGAGGAACAGCCCCACCATTCCTTCCACGCCGGGCAGATCCGGCGGGCGCGCCGAGACCACCGCGCCGAACACGACGTCGGTGCGGCCGGACAGCTGGGCGAGCACCAGCGCCCACGCGCCCTGCACCACCGTGTTCAGCGTGAGCCCGTTGCCGCGGGCCAGCTCCTCCAGCGAGCGGGTGAGCTCCGAGGGAAGTTCGACCGTGACGCTCTCGGGAATCCCGGGCGCCCGTCCCGGATCGGCGGGCGCGACCAGCGTCTGCGACTCGAGATCGCCCAGTTCCTTCGTCCAGGCCGAAAGCGCCTTCGTCTTGTCCTGGCGGCTCAGCCACGCGAGATATTCGCGGTACGGCGTCACCTCCGGCAGCTCCGCCGCCGCGTACAGCGCCGACAGCTCGTCGAACACGATCGGCAGCGACCAGGCGTCCATGATCGCGTGATGGCAGGTCACCACGAGGCGATGGCTGTCGTCGCCGAGCCGGATCAAGGTCAGCCGCAGCAACGGCGCCGTCGCGAGGTCGAACCGCTTCGTCCGGTCCTCTTCGGCCAGCCCGTGCACGGCGGCTTCGGGGTTTTCGAGGTGGGACAGGTCGATCTCGCGCCACGGCAGTTCGACCTGCCTGGCGATGATCTGCACGGTCTCGCCGGTTTTGCGCTGCCGGAAACACGCCCGCAGTGAAGCGTGCCGGGCCAGCAGCGCCTCCCACGCCGCGCGCAACCTCGCCGCGTCCACGGGCCCGTCCAGCTCCAGGACCCAATGTCCGATGTAGACGTCGAGCCCCTCACCGTCGTAGACCGCGTGGAAGACCAGCCCTGCCTGCAACGGCGACAGCGGCCAGATGTCCTCGATCCGCGACTGAGCCATCAATTTCTCCCTCGATCAGCGAAGTCCTTCGGCGAATCCCGTCCTGCGCGAAGTCGAAGAGCCGACGTCGAACGCGGCATGTCCCCCCGCAGAATCGTCGCCCGAAGGGTCGGCACGGACAACATGTCCAACGGCCGCTTTTCCTGCGGTGAAAGGGACTGCGGCGCGGTCGGCGTCCAGCCGACGGTGTTGCGAAAGCCACTTTCGCAACCTTGAAGGTTGGGAAAGTGGCTTTCGCAACGCTTCACGTGGCCAAGGTGCCGGATGTGCCGAAGGGGACTTTCGCCGCATGGGATGCGGCGAAAGTCCCCTTCGTCCAGGAACCGTTGGCCCTCACCGGGCGAAAAGCGAGCCTCACACGGTGTCGAACTCCGACTCCAATTCTTCGATCTCGTCCTTGCCCATGTCGACCAGTTCGAAGTCGGCGGCGGGTTTCCGCGCCGCGGGGACCTCGTCCGGCTCCTCCCCCAGTTCGACGAACGACGCGAGCCCCGCCGGGGTCCGGTACTCGAACACCTCCCGCGCGCCGAAGGTCATCCCCTCGCGCCGCGCCCGCGCCGCCAGTTGCATCGAGACGATCGAATCGCCGCCCAGCTCGAAGAAACTGTCGTCCGCGCCGACCCGCGCCAGCCCGAGCATCTCGGCGAACAGCTCGCACAGCAGCCGTTCGATCTCCGTGACCGGTTCCCGGCCGGCAATGTGCCCGCTGAAATCGGGTTCCGGCAACGCCTTCCGGTCGACCTTGCCGTTCGCGTTCACCGGCAGCGCGGCCAGCGCCATCACCACCGACGGCACCATGTACTCCGGCAGCAGCCCGGCGATCCGCTCCCGCAGCCGCACCGGATCCACCCCGGCGCCGGTCACGACGTACCCGATCAGCCGGCCGTCGCGGACCGCCACCACCGCCTGGTCGACGCCCGGCTGGTCCGCCAGTACCGCCTCGACCTCGCCCGGTTCCACGCGATAGCCGCGGATCTTGACCTGTGTGTCCGCCCGTCCGGCGAAGACCAGCTCGCCTTCGTCGTTCCAGTAGGCCAGGTCCCCGGTCCGGTACATGCGCTCGCCGGACGCGAACGGGTCGGCGACGAACCGTTCGGCCGTCAGCGCCGTCCGGCCGAGGTAGCCGTGTGCCACCCCGGCGCCCGCGATGTACAGGTCCCCCGCGACGCCCGGCGGCAGCGGCCGCAGGAAGACGTCCAGTACGTACAGCCGCCGTCCCGGATGCGGTTTGCCGATCGGCAGCGTCGTGCCCAGCTCGTCACCGGGCCGGATCACCTTCCACGACGCGCAGAACGTCGTTTCCGTCGGACCGTAAGTATGGAGCACCCGCAGGTCCGGGCACGCCTGCCGCACCCGCTCCACGGCACCGAGCGGCACCACGTCCCCGCCGGTCTGGAAGTACCTCAGCCCCGCGAAGCAGTCCGGCTTCTCCTGCACCAGCGCGCGGAACTGGCCGGCGGTGAAGTTCACCGAGGTGAGGCCTTCCGCCGCGTGGGCGGCGAGCCGGTCCGCGTCGATCACGCCGGGGCCGGCGAGGATCACCCGCGCCCCCGCCACGAGCGGCACCAGGACCTCGTACAACGCCGGGTCGAACGTGTGCGGCGCGTGCATCAGCACCGCGTCGCCGGGGTGCAGGTCCCACACCTTGTACCCCAGCAACGCCGCGACGCCGCCGTGCGAGACGGCCACGCCCTTCGGTGTCCCGGTCGACCCGGACGTGTACATCACGTACGCCAGATCGTTCGCCCCGACCGGTACCAGCGAAGCCTCACCGGAAACGCGATCATCGACGAGGATCCGCTGATATCCGGCCGGCGTCGCGGTCCCGGCCCGGCACACCACCGCGG
Organism: Amycolatopsis sp. MJM2582; assembly: GCF_000754115.1. NCBI lineage: Bacteria > Bacillati > Actinomycetota > Actinomycetes > Pseudonocardiales > Pseudonocardiaceae > Amycolatopsis > Amycolatopsis sp. MJM2582. The sequence goes on along the minus strand of NZ_JPLW01000007.1, from coordinate 300,266 downwards.
CGGCCGAGGAATCCTCCAGCATGAACGCGACCCGCTCGGCCGGATAATCGGGATCGATCGGCACGTACACCGCCCCGGCCTTCCAGACCGCGAGCCAGGCCGCCAGCAGCTCGGCCGACCTTTCGACCACCACGCCGACACGGTCGCCGCGCCGCACGCCCCGGGCGGTCAGCACCGTGGCGAGTTTCCCGGACCATTCGTCGAGTTCCGCGAACGACCATTCCCGGTCCGCGGCCACGATCGCCGTCGCGTGCGGGGTCCGGTCCACCTGACGGCCGAACATCTCCACCGCCGACGCCGCGCCGACGATGTCGTCCGTCTCGTTCCAGCGCTCGACCACCAGCGCACGCCCGGCGGCGTCCAGTACGTCCAGCCTGCCGACCGGCGTTCCCGGCTCCGCGATGATCTGCTCCAGCACCAGCGTGAGCCCGTCCAGCGCCGCCTTGGCGACGGAGTCTTCGACGACGTCCGCGTGATACTGCAGTTCGATTTCGAGGCTTTCACCCGGCATGACACCCAGCGTGATCGCGTACGGCGTCGCCTGGTTGAAGTCCCGCAAGGTCAGGCTGAGCGCGGACGGCGAGTCGCTCGCCGGGTCGGCGTAGTTCTCGAAGACGACGATCGTGTCGAAACCCGCCTCGCCCAGCTTTTGGATCTCCGGCAGGCCGAGATGGTGGTGCGCCATCATCTCCGACTGCCGCCCCTGCAGCTCCGTGAGCATCCGCAAGACCGGCTGAGCCGCGTCCAACCGCACCCGCACCGGCACGGTGTTGATGAACAGGCCCACGGTCTGCTCCGCACCGGGCAGTTCCGCGGGCCGTCCGGAGACCACCGCGCCGAACACCACGTCCTGACGGCGGGAAAGCCTCGCCAGCACCAGCGACCACGCGCCCTGGACGAGCGTGTTGAACGTCAACCCGTTGCCACGAGCGAATTCGGCCAGCGCGGTGGTGAACTCCGGCGAATGACGGACCACTTCGCTCGACGGCAGCCCGTGCGCCTTCCCGGGGTTTTCCGGCAGCCCGAGCGCCGAGCCGTCGGCACCGTCCAGCTCCGTGCGCCAAGCCGCCTTGGCGGCCTCCTTGTCCTGCCTTCCCAGCCAGGCCAAGTAGTTCCCGTAGGAGCCCGGGGCACGCGCGACACCACCCGTCGCGTAGATCTCGAGGAGATCCGCCTCCATGATCGCCCGCGACCAGCCGTCGATGAGCAGATGATGGCTCGTGGTCACCAGGCAGTGCTTGTCCGGGCCGAGCCGGATCAGCATCAACCGCAGCAACGGCGGCCGCGTGAGGTCGAAGCGCGTGGAGCGTTCCTTCTCCGCGATCACGGTCGCCTCGGCCAGCGCGTCCTCTTCGGACAGATCGGACAGATCCCGTTCGGCCCACGGGAGTTTGACCTCCCGGGGGATGAGCTGGATCGTCTCGCCGTTCTTCCGCCGCTGGAAACTCGCCCGCAGCGCGGCATGCCTGGCGAGGACGAGCTCCCAGGACTTCCGGAACCGTTCCGTGTCCAGGGGTCCGTCGATGATCTGCGACTGCTGGATGAGATGGATGTCGGGTGCCTCGTCGTCCAACGAGGCGTGGTAGAGCATGCCCGCCTGCATCGGGGAGAGGGGCCAGACTTCGGCCAGTGCCGATCCAGTGTTCGTCGAAGTGTTCACGATGCCCGGCCTTCGCTGAGTTCCGCTGCCAATGCTTCGAAGCTCTCGATCTCGTCCTGGTCCAATTCGAGGAGACCGAAATCGGATGCGGTGTGCCCGCCCGCGGCGGGGTCTTCCGCTTGGGCGGCCAGCCCGGACAACACGGCCAGCAGTTCCTGGACGAGTCGTTCGATCCCGGCCTCGTCGAACACGCCGTCCGACCATTCGAGCATGATGATCAGTTCGGGCCCGTCCGGCAGGTCCTGGACGATCGCATTGACGTCCAACCCGTGCGGCAGCCGCATGTCCGCGTCGACGGAGCCGCCGATCTCGCCCGTCTGCTGCCAAGCCCGCACGTCGCCACCGTCACCGGCGGCGAACCGCCCGAGGTAGTTGAACCCGATCCGCGCCGACGGCAGCTCCGCCAGCGAGAGCGCGGTCTCGGCGTTGAGGTAGCGCAGCAAGCCGTACCCGAGCCCGTCGCCGGGCACCGCGCGCGACTGTTCCTTGACGACCTTCAGCAACGTCCCCGCCGCCGCGTCCCCGGCGAGCACCCCGGCCAGGTCGATCCCGGAGACGTCGAGGCGGACCGGATGCGTGCTGGTGAACCAGCCCACCGTCCTGGACAGATCCATGCCCTCGACGGGATGACGACCGTGGCCCTCGACGTCCACCAGCACCGAGTCCGTCTCGCTCCACCTCGCCACCGCTCCCGCGAGCCCGGCCAGCAGGACCTCGTGCACCCCGCAGTGGAATACCACCGGGGCCCGCCCGACCAGCACCGACGTCTCCGCCGAAGGCACCACCCACGACCGCGAGCGCACCTCGCCCACCACGGCCTGCTGGTTCCCGGTTCCGAGAATCGCCTGCCACGCGGGAAGTTCCGCGACCCGCTCGGCGGAGACGGCCCATTCCTCCAGCAGTCCCGCCCACCGCCGGAAGGACACCGCCACCGGCTCCAGTTCCGGTTTCCGGCCTGCGGCGACGGCTTCGCACGCGGCCTGCAGATCCGCCGCCAGGACCCGCCACGAAACCCCGTCGACCACGAGGTGATGCGCCACCACGATGATCCGGCCCACCCGCTCCGGTCCGGCGTCCAACCACACGGTTTGGACGACCACCCCGGCGGCGGGATCCAGGCGTCCGACGGCCTCCCGAGCGGCGGCGGTCTCGTCCAGCTCGCCTTCGACCTTCACCCGCGTGAAGGTCCCGGCCACACCGCGTTCGCCGACCACCAGCCGTCCGTCGACGATCCGTGCCCGCAGCATGTCGTGCGTGTCCAACACCGCCGTCAGGCCCGCGGTCAAGGTCTCTTCCGTCAGATCCGCAGGAGCACCCAGGACGATCCACTGCGCGAACCCCGGCGCCGCGACGCCGTCCCCGAACAGCCGCATCACCGGCGTCATCGCGACTTCACCGACACCATCGGCCGCCACGGCCGACTCCTGCTGGGGAACCAACGTCACCAGTTGCGCGAGCCGTTCGGGAGTCCGGTGCTCGAACACCTGCTTCGGCGTGAGCGAGATACCGTCACGACGCGCGCGGGACGCGACCTGCATGGACGAGATCGAATCCCCGCCCAGTTCGAAGAAACTGTCCTCGACGCCGACCCGCGCCAGCCCGAGCACCTCGGCGAAGACCTCGCACAGGATCCGTTCGGCCTCGTTCGCCGGTTCCCGGCCGACCGTCTTCGACGAGAAATCCGGTTCGGGCAACGCCTTCCGGTCGATCTTCCCGTGCGGTGTCAGTGGCAGGACGTCCAGCGCCATCACGGCCGCGGGCACCATGTACGCCGGCATCCGCTCGGCGAGTTCGGTCCGCAGCGCCTCCGGGTCGACGTCACCCGGCGACACGTAGGCCACCAGACGACCCTCGCGAACGGTCACCGTCGCTTGGGTGACGCGCGGGTTGTTGGACAGCGCGAACTCGATCTCGCGCGGCTCGACGCGGAACCCGCGGATCTTCACCTGGTCGTCGGCCCGGCCGGCGGACACAAGCTCGTCCTCGTCCGTCCAATAGGCGAGGTCACCCGTCCGGTACATCCGCTCACCGGCGACGAACGGATCGGCGACGAACCGCTCGGACGTCAGCGCCGCGCGGCCCAGATATCCCCGCGCCACCCCGATTCCGGCCAGGTACAGCTCACCGACGACGCCCCGCGGCAACGGGCGCAGGAACGCGTCCAGCAGATAGCCGCGGACACCGGCGATCGGCCCGCCGAACGGGATGATCTCGCCGTGCGGCGCCAGCGGCATGCTCACCGTCGCGCAGATCGTGGTCTCGGTCGGCCCGTAGGCGTTGAGCATCCGGCGGTCGGCGGAAAGCCGGTCCACCAGCCCGGGCGGACAGAGCTCGCCCGCCGCGGTCACCGTCCGCACCCCGGCCGGGAAGACGTCCACGGTGGCCAGCACGGACGGCGGCGCCTTCACATGCGTGACGTCCCAGCGCTCCAGTGTGTCGCTCAACGACGCCTGCGGCGGCAGATCCTCGTCCGGCGGCATCACCAGCGTCGCCCCGGAAAGCAACGCCATCATCACCTCGGACACGATGGTGTCGAAGCCGAGCGCCGCGAACTGCAGGACACGGGACGACGGCGTCACGGCGAGCCGTTCGATATGCGCCATCGCCAGGTTGCCCAGGCCCGAGTACGTGACGATGACGCCCTTCGGCGTCCCCGTCGAGCCCGACGTGTAGATCACGTACGCCGCGTCGCGCATCCCCACCTTCGGCAAACTCGCTTCCGGGGCCACCGCCAGGTCGAGTTCGTCGAGCACGACGATCCGGTCGGCGAAGTCCTCCGGTACCGCGTCGCGCGTCTTTCCCTGGCACACCACCAGCATCGGATCGGCGCTGCCGAAGATCAGCTTCACCCGCTCGGCCGGATACGCGGGATCCACCGGGACGAAGACGCCGCCCGCCAGCGAAACCCCGAGCATCCCGATGAGCCACCACGCGGACCGTCCGGCCACGAGCCCGACCCGTCGTTCGCGTTCGACCCCGCCCGCCCGCAGGACCGCGGCGAACCTCGTAGCGCGGTCCCACAGTTCCGCGTAGGTCAGGTCGCCTTCCCCGTCCGTGACCGCCACCGCGTCCGGCCGCTCGGCCGCCATCCGCCCGATCAGCTCCGGCAGCGGCACGTCGTCCAGCAACGCGGGTTCCCAGCGGGGCAACGGGATCTCGCCCATTCCGGTCCGCCCGACGAGGGCGGCCGGATCCTCGACGACGGCGCCGAGCGCGCCGGCGAACCAGTCCAGCAGGGAATCGGCGACGGCCTGGTCGATCTGCCCGCGCCAGTAGGCGAGCTGGATCCGGAACCCCTCGCCGGGGATCACCCCGACGGTCACCGGGTAGTGCGTCCCTTCGACCGTGCCCAGATACGAGAACTGGTCGGCGAAGTCCCGCGGGTAGTTCTCGAACACCAGCAGCGTGTCGAACATCGCGCCGGGTCCGGCCGTCTTCTGGATCTCCGTCAGTCCCAGGTGCTGATGCGGCATCAAGGCGACCTGGCGCCGCTGCAGGCCGGTGAGCATGTCCACTATGGACTGTGTGCCGTCCAGTGAGACCCGCACCGGGATCGTGTTCATCATCAGCCCCGGCATCGCCTCCACACCGGGAAGTTCGGCGGGACGGCAGGCGACCGTGGTGCCGAACACCACGTCGGTCCGCCGCGCGAGCCGCGCCAGCACCAGCGCCCACGCGCCCTGCACCACCGTCGCCAGCGTCAGGCCGTGGTCGCGGGCGAAATCGGTGAGCCGCGTGCAGAGCTCCGGCGCGAGATGGGTGACGCGGTAGTCGTAGTCCGTCGCCGCGTCCGATTTGGCGACCAGCGCGGGCACGTCGATGTCGGACAGCTCCGCCCGCCACGCCGTGCGCGCCGCTTCCTTGTCCTGCCTGTCCAACCACGCCAGGTAGTCGCGGTACGAGGCGGCGGTCCGCTCCGGGAATCCCCCGGCGGTGTAAGCCGCCGACACCTCGTTGAGGATCACCGCCACCGACCAGCCGTCGGTCAGGATGTGGTGATTGACCACGAGCAGCCGATGCCGGTCTTCACCGACCTTGATCAGGACGAGCCGGAACAGCGGCGCCTTGGCGAGATCGAACCGGTCCCGCTGCTCCGCCGCGGACAGCGCCTTGACGGCCTCCTCGACGTCCGTGCCGGAGAGATCGACCTCGCGCCACGGCAGGTCGACGTGGCCGGCGACGGCCTGCACCGCCTTGCCCGAAGCGAGCCGGTGGAAGGTCAGCCGGAGCTCGGGGTGCCGGGCGAAGACCGCCTCCCACACCGAACGCAGCCTGGCGACGTCCAGCTCGCCGGTCAGCTCCACGATCCACTGGGTCTGATAGATGTCGGGACCCTGGTCGTCGAGGGTCGTCTGGAAGAGCAGGCCCGCCTGGAGCGGCGCCAGCGGCCAGACCTCCACGGCGTCCGGGACCGCGGCCGCGAGTTCCGCTTCGTCTTCCGCGGTCAGCTCGATCAGCGGGCCGGTGACCTGCCGGTCGGCCGCCACGGCACCCGCGACGGCGGCCAGCCGCGCGGGGGTCTGCTCCCGGAAGATCTGCGAAGGCGTCACCAGCAGACCGGCCTTCGCCGCCCGGGCCGCCACGCGCACCGCGAGGATCGAATCCCCGCCCAGTGCGAAAAAGCCGTCGTCGACGCCCGCACCGGCCGAACCGGTCACTTCGGCGAACAGTCCACAAAGGACACGCTCGGTCTCGGTGACGGGTTCGCGTCCGCCCGCCTTCGCCGTGAAGTCGGGAGCGGGCAACGCCGCCCGGTCGACCTTGCCGTTACCGGTGAGCGGCAACGCGTCCACCGTCATCACCACGGCGGGGACCAGGTGGTCCGGCAGCACCGCGCCGAGCCGCTCGCGGACGAGGGCGGGATCGACGTCCGCCACGACGTACCCGATCAGCCGTCCGTCGATCGGCACCACGACGGCCTCGTGGACGTCCGGCTGGGCGGTCATCGCGGCCTCGACCTCGCCGGGTTCGACGCGGAACCCGCGGATCTTCACCTGGTCGTCCACGCGGCCCGCGAAGAGCAGCTCGCCGTCCGGTGTCCACTTCGCGAGGTCGCCGGTCCGGTACATCCTTTCGCCCGGCGCGAACGGATCCGCCACGAACCGCTCGGCCGTCAGCCCTGGCCGGGCGAGGTAGCCGTCGGCGAGACCGGCGCCGGACAGGTACAGCTCGCCGACCACGTCCGGCGCCACCGGCCGCAGCGAGTCGTCCAGCACCCAGGCCTGGCGGCCGGAAAGCGGACGCCCGATCGGCAGGACCGGAACCGGCTCGTCCTTCGGTTCGAGCACGTACCAGGTGGCGCACAGCGTCGTCTCGGTCGGTCCGTACAGATGCCGGATCCGCGCGCCCGGCGCGGCCTGCCGGACGCGGTCCACGGCGTGCGCGGGCACCAGGTCCCCACCGGTCAGGATCTCGCGCAAACCCGCGAACGATTCCGGCGCTTCCTCCGCCACCGCACGGAAACTGCCCGCGGTGAGATGTGCCCGTGTCACCCCGCCCGCGACCGCCTCCCGCAGGCGCCGGGCGTCCACCGGCCCCGGCTCGGCGATCACGACCCTGGCGCCCGACACCAGCGGGACCCAGATCTCGCACAGGGACGCGTCGAAGGAATGCGGCGCGTGCATGAGGACCGCGTCGTCGGGTTCCATCGCCCAGCCGGGATCCCCCACCAGTTCCGCGACGCTGGAATGCGGGACCGCCACGCCCTTCGGCTTGCCCGTCGACCCGGACGTGTACATCACGTACGCCAGGTCTTCCGGGCTCGCCTGGACGACCGCGGCCTCGCCCGCCTCGTCCGTGACGAGCACGGACTCGATCCCCGCCGGGACGCCGTCGCGGGTCGCGGCGGAGCACAGCATCAGGGACGCGCCCGAATCCTCGACCATGAACGCCACCCGCGGCGCGGGATACGTGGCGTCCACCGGCACGTAGGCCGCGCCCGCCTTCCAGACGGCGAGCAGCGCCACCAGCAGCTCCGCCGAGCGGTCCAGCATGACCGCGACCCGGCGGGCGCCGCGGGCGATCAGCCGCCCGGCCAGCCTGCCCGCGAGCTCGTCGAGCTCCCGGTAGGTGAGGATCCGGTCCCCGTCGGCCACGGCCACCGCGTCCGGTGCCCGGTCCACCTGCCGGGCGAAGAGGGCCGGCACCGTCGACGCGGCCTGCGCTGCGGAACTCATCGTCATCCTCCGTAGACCACGGTGTCCAGCGGTTCAGGCTCTTCGTCGAACTCGTCTTCCTCGGGCTCCGGCTTGGCCGCGTTGTTCTCCGGCCTGGCGAACTGCGTGTGATAGAGCTCCGAGTACAGCCCGCCCCGCGCCAGCAACTCGTCGTGCGTGCCGCGTTCACGGACCGTTCCGCCGTCGATCACGAGGATCTGGTCGGCCTCACGGATCGTGGACAACCGGTGCGCGATCACCAGCGACGTCCGGCTGCGCAGCGCGGTCTTGAGCGCCCGCTGGACGGCGGCCTCCGACTCGGAGTCCAGATGCGCGGTCGCCTCGTCGAGCACGACGACGGTGGGCGCCTTCAGCAGCAGCCGCGCGATGGCGAGCCGCTGCTTCTCCCCACCGGACATGCGGTAGCCGCGATCGCCGGTGACGGTGTCGAACCCGCGGGGCAGGGACTGGATCAGCTCCCAGATCTGCGCCCCCTTGCAGGCTTCGATCAGCTCGTCCTCGGTGGCCGTCGGGCGGGCGTAGAGCAGGTTCTCCCGGATCGTGTCGTGGAAGAGGTAGGCGTCCTGGCTGACCACGCCGACCGTCCCGCGGATCGAGTCGAAGGTGAGGTCGCGCAGATCGTGGCCGTCGAAGCGGACCGCTCCCGAATTCGGGTCGTACAGCCGCGACACCAGATGCGTGATGGTGCTCTTGCCGGCCCCGGACGGGCCGACGAGCGCGGTGAGCGTTCCGGCGGGGGCCTCGAAGCTGATGCCGCGCAGGACGTCCGCCGTGACGTCGCCGTGTTCCCGTTTGGTCCGCAGGTGTTCGAGCGACGCCAACGAGACCTCGTCCGCGGTGGGATAGCGGAACGCCACGTCGTCGAACTCGATACCCGGGGCGACGTCCTTTTCGAGCTCCTTCGCGTCCGGGCGTTCCTGGATCAGCGGCTTCAGATCGAGCAGCTCGAAGATCCGGGAGAAGCTCACCACGACGGTCTGCGCGGTCTCCTGCATCCCCGACAGCTGCGTGATCGGCCCGAACAGGCGCCCGAGCAGGGTGGCGATGGCGATGAGCGTCCCGAGCTGGAACGCACCGTCGATCACGAGCCCGCCGCCGACGCCGTAGACGACCGCCGTGGCGATCGAGGCCATCAGCGCCATCATGGCGAAGGACATCCGGGCCCAGATGGAGATGCTCACGCCGATCTTGCGGATCTTCCCGGCGCGCGTGCGGTAGTCGGCCATCTCCTCGTCCGGGCGGCCGAAGAGCTTGGAAAGCATCGCGCCCTGGACGTTGAACCGCTCGTGGAGCAGGCCGCCGAGACCGGCGTTCGTCTCCATCAACGTGCCCGTGCGCCGCTGGATGATCCGGCCCACCCAGATCCAGGGCACGACGAAAAGCGGCACCAGCACCAGCGTGACGAGCGCGACGAGCCAGGACAGGTAGAACAGTTCGGCCAGCACCAGCAGGACGGTGACCACGCTGGTGGCCGCCATCAGCAGATGCCCGAACGCCTGCTGCGCCATGATGAGCTCGGTGTGCAGCCTGCCGACCAGCACCCCGGTCTGGGTGCGGGTGAAGAACGCGATCGGCAGCCGCCGGACGTGATCCAGCGCCTGCACCCGGAGGTCGTAGGTGACGCCTTCCCCGATCTTCGCGGAGACGTACGCCGACATCAGCGACAACAACGCGCCCGCGACGGCCAGCCCGGCGGTCAGGACCGCCATCAGGATCACGACTCCGAAGTCGTTCTTGAGGATGCCGCCGTCGATGAGTTCCTTCATCAGCAACGGGGTCGCGATGACGACGAACGCCTCCATCGCGGCGATGAGGACGAAGAGCGCCACCTTGCCGACATGGGGACGGAAGTACGCGAGGACTCTGCGCACCGTCCCGGGGCGGACCCGGTTCGACCAGGGATCGGGGTCGTCATCGCTCTTGGGCGACGCCCCGAAGCGCAACATTACTTCCATTTGGGCATCCCTCTCACGCACGAAGTCGGCGAGCTCAATCGTGCTGAATCGTGTCGATGTCCACGAGTGGCCCCGGGAACACCGCGGTCTGTTCGTCCACAAAGGACCTACGTGTTCCGCCCCAGAGCACGCGAGTTCCGGCTCCAAACACGCATGGACGTGGCTGAATCACGATGACTTGCTACCCGATGGCCGGTATCCGGCCGTGGCCGTCCACGCCCCGGCGCAGCAGTTCCGTCAGATCGTCCAGGTCACCGGCCCGCAGCGCGGTGGCCGCCGCGGCGAGATCGGCCGCGATGCGGTCGAGCACCGCCGCCACCGGAACCGCGTTGCCGGAGAGAATCCTCCGCCACAGCAAAGGATTTCCGGCTGCGATCCGTGTGACGTCCCGTAACCCCTGCCCGGCGAGGCTCAAGGCGACGTCGTCGCCGGCGGCCAGGCTCGCCGCCACCGCCGAGGCGGCCACGTGCGGGGCGTGCGACACCAGCGCCACCGCCGAGTCGTGCTCGGCGGCACCGACGGTGACGACCTCGGCCCCGCACAGCGCCACCAGTTCGCGGGTCAGCCGCAGTGCCTCGGTTCCCGTTCCGGGGCCGGGGCACAGCGCCCAAGGGCGGCCGGCGAACAACCCCACCCGGGCGGCCGCCGGGCCGGAGCGCTCCCGGCCGGCGAGCGGATGCCCTGGTACGTAAGAGGTCATGTCGCAGCCGAGGCGCTCCGCGTCGGCGATCGGATCGACCTTGACGCTGGCCACGTCGGTGTACGCCCGCGCCGCGCCCTGCTTCTGGAGTTCGGCCAGCCGCTCGCCCACGAGCTGCGGCGGAACGGCGATCACCGCCAGATCCACTTCCTCACCGGTCCATTCGCGCCCGGCGCCGAGCTCCCGCGCCACCCGGACGGCTTGCGCGTCGATGTCGGAGAGATGAACCGCCACACCCTTTTCCTCAAGGGACAACGCGGCCGAAGTGCCGATCAGGCCGGTGCCGACGACAAGCGCCTTCTCGATGGTCACAGCTACTTCTTAGGCCGCACACCCGGTGATGTCGAGCGACGGGGCCTGGGCACCGCGCACGAGAAAAGGGGACTTTCGCCGCGTGGAGCGGAAAAGTCCCCTTCGCCCGGCCCGTGCCTACCCGATGCCCCCGGCGCTCATCGTGCCGCCAGATCGGTCGCCCGGTTCTCCAGATGATCCGCGAACCCCGCCCAGACCCGGGCGTGATCCCTGGCGAAACCGGCGACCACGCCGTAGAGATGCGGCGGGACACCGTGCAGGATCCGTTCCCATTCCTGCCCGTCCATGGAGTGCATGGCGAGCATGCGCAACAGGATCCGGCCGACCTCGCTCAGCCGCAGCGCCGGGTCGGCCTTGAGCCGCTCCAGCACGGTGAGCCGTTCCCGGTCCAGCGAATGACCGAGGTCGGTTTCGGTGAGGCTCAACGGATCCGGCTTGGTCCGCAGTCTCCTGCTCCCGTCCGGGGTCGGGCTCTCACCACGCTCCAGCCTGCCGCGCACGTCCCGCACCGTCTCCGGGGAGATGCCGACCTGCTTGGCGACCTGGCGGAGCGACAGACCGGGATCGTTGCGGATCAGGTCGGCGGCGAGTTTCCGCCGCTCCGAACTGTCCACTGGACGGATCCGCCCGTCCCGCCCGATCCTGGCGCCGCTGCCGCCTTCGCCGCCGCGTTTGCGCAGGTCCGCCACCGTGCCGGCGGAAATGCCGGTCGCCGACGCCACCCGCCGGTCGGACCACTGCGGATGCGTCCCGATGATCTGGACGGCCGCCCGTTTCCGATCCGCGAGCGAAAGCGGCAACCCGTGCCGGATGTTCGCTTCCACCGCGAGGACGAAGGCGTCGGACTCGGCGCCGTCGATGAACCTCGCGGAAATTTTCGTATCGCCCCTGACTCGTGCCGCCTTCAGCCGGTGCAGGCCATCGACCACCTGCATCGTCGGGCGGTGAACGAGAATGGGCGGAAGCTCCCACTCCGCCGACAACAGTGTCTCGACGTGCTCTGGATCCTCGCCCGAAGTCCGCGGCGAACAGGCAGAAGACAGTCTCGACAGCTCGATTTCGACGACAGGGAGAGCGGACAAGTCAACTCTCGTCGGATCCACCTAGCCCCCATTGAATCTGTTGATTCATCAACTATTTGGACACGCCACGAAAACCCCACCGTCCAACTGCCCGGCTTCGGCGGTTGGACACCATGAACCCGTCCGATGCCGGCCTCGGCCGTTGGACGGGATGTCCTCGACGGTGAGGATCCCTCAAGCGCCACGGGCGGAACCGCGTGCGAGCGGCCCGCCACAACGGTCTCCCAGTTGACCGTCCGGCGCGTATTCCGACGAACTACCGAAGCTGAACGGCATCCTCCCATCGCCCCGACGGCGATCTGCGAGACGAACACTGACGGAACCGCTGCCCGCTTCGTGCGAGGTCTCGGACATGTCCGATCTTACGGTTTCGGTTCAGAGGTTCGGCGAGTGAAGTCTTTGGTCTGCCTCGTGGTCGCGAGTCACCCGACGCGTCCCCCCTGTCCCCAGTAAAGCGCGCACACCATGTCAGCCCCAGCTGATGCGCACATGTGCAGCATGGCATGAACAATCCATGTCGGCAATTGACGAACAGTGTGATTTTCGTAGTGAAGGGAGCCGCCAAGATCAATATCCGAAACTCCGCATGCGGTATTGACTCGATTGGCGAACATAAGTAAAGCACCCGCGTAGACGCTTGTCCGGGCACTTCGGATTGGGCTGTTCGCAGGCTCCATTAGGCCGTTCGCGCGGCCCGACTTCTACTCGGAGGATCACCGCCTCCGTCGGTTCACGTTCCGTTCTTCGGCACTTGTTCACACGAACGGCCGAGCCCGCTTCCCACGGTCTGGTCGGCGTGGAACGCCGAGAGCAAAGTGAGGCCCGGCATGATGTAAAGCGGTCAGCCCCAGGCCATCCACACCGTCGTGGCAACCAGCAATTCATGGGATGAAATGGTGTTCAAGACCGGTTGGGCGGATACACCCCGAAAAGCACGAAGGCCCCCTTCCTCCGGCTGAGCCGGGGGAAGGGGGCCTTCACATGCCCGTCTACTCGATGGGGAAATCGAAATAGGTGTCCGGGTAAGGCTCGTCCTTCAGGGTGTAGTGCCACCACTCGCACTCGTACGAGCTGAAGCCCGAGCCCTCCATGACCGCGCAGAGGTGCGCGCGGTTCTTCGCGGCCTCTTCCGGCACACCGTCGGCACCGTGGTGCGAGACGACGTCCATCAGGTCGTGGTCGCCGCCCATGTCGGCGAGCTCACCGGTGTCCAGGCGGTAGAGCGTCAGGTCCACCGTGCTTCCCCGGCTGTGCCCGGACTTGGTGGCCACGTAGCCCTGTTCGAACATCTGGGGCCGCTCGATGTTCGGGTAGTGCCTGGCCTTCTTCCGGCCGTCCTCGGGCTCTTCCGCCCAGCGCATGAAGCGGTCCACGGCGCGCTGCGGGCGGTACACGTCCCAAAGGAGCAGACCGAAGCCGAGCTCCTCGGCCTTGTCCCGCGCCTTTTCCAGCGCCGCGCAGAACGCACGCGTGCCGACGACGCGGTTCACCAGGTAGCCGTCCACCGGCTTGCCGGTGAAGTTGTCCCACGTGGCGTACTTCGCGTCCCACCGGATTCCGGAGACGACCTCGTCGACGAAGACGAAATCATCCCTCATTCGGCACGCCCGCCAGCGTCAGCTTCACCAGGCGGTCGATCACGTCGCCGAGCGAGAGGCCGGCGGCGTTCATCATCCGCGGGTAGCGGCTGTACGAGGTCAGGCCGGGCAGGGTGTTGACCTCGTTGAGCACGACACTGCCGTCCTCCTTGAGGAACAGGTCCACCCGCGCGAGCCCGCTGCAGCCCAGCGCGCGGTAGATGACCTTGGCCGTCTGCTGCACGAGGTCGCGCGATTCGTCCGGGATGTCCGCGGGGACGATGAAGGTGGAGTTCTCGGAACCGGTCTCGGGGCTCTCCTCCTGGTGGATCTTGAAGAAGCCGTGGGTCAGCGCGACCCGGTCGACCTCGCCCGCGAACAGGTCCTCGCCGTCGCCCAGGATCGAGCAGCCGATCTCGCTGCCGATGACGGCCTCTTCGATCAGGATCTTCGCGTCGTACTGGCGCGCCTCCGCCAGCGCGGCGGGCAGCTCTTCCTTCGAGGAGACCTTGCTGACGCCGAACGACGAGCCGGAGCGGGCGGGCTTCACGAAGACCGGGTAGTTCAGCTCGTCCGGGTCGACGTCCTTGTCCGGCGTGACGATGTGGAAGGTCGGCGTCGCGATACCGGCACCGTTGACGACGGAATAGGTGAGGGACTTGTCGATGCACATCACCGAGCTCGGGAGGTCGCAGCCGACGTAGGGGATGCCGGAGATCTCCAGCAGGCCCTGCATCGCGCCGTCTTCACCGAACTTGCCGTGCAGCACCGGCAGCACCACGTCGAGGGCGATCGTCTCGTACTTGCCCTCGTCCAGGACGAGCAGACCGTGCACCCCGCGGTCCGGCGACACGACGGCCGGGCGGACGTTCCCGTTCTCCCAATCCTCGGCGGGGCCGTCGCACAGCATCCAGGAGCCGCTCCGGGTGATCCCGATGTAGTACGGCTCGTACTTCTCGAGGTCGAGGTTCTTCTGGACCTCACGCGCAGATTTGATGGAGATAGGATGTTCTTCGGAAAGCCCGCCGAACAGAATTCCGATTTTCAGCCTACCCATACTACTTCCCGCTTTCGAATTGGAGACAATTGATGATGGAGTTTTCAACAGTGTCACTCAGTGCGTGGTCCGTGTAATAGGCGGTATGCGGACTGATGAGCACGTTCGGCAGCTTTTCCAGCCGCAGCAACGTTTCGCTCTCGAGCGGCTTGTTCCGGCAGTCGGCGTAGAAGATCCCTTCCTCTCCTTCGACGACGTCCAATGCCGCTCCGCCCAGTTTGCCGTCTTCCAGTGCCGAAATGAGGGCTTCGGTTTCGATGAGCGGGCCACGTCCGGTGTTGATGATGTACGCGCCGTCCTTCATCCGCTCGATGTTCTTCCGGTCGAGAAGATGATAGGTGTCCGTATTGAGCGGCACATGGAGCGTCACGATGTCGCTCTGCTGGAGCAATTCGTCGAGCGGGACGTAATCGGCCGACGCGGTCAGCAGCGTGTCGTAGGCCAGCACCCGGCAGCCGAAACCACGCAGCCGGTCCAGCACCGCGACCCCGATCCGCCCTGTTCCGACCACTCCGACGGTCAGATCGCGCAGCTCTTTCCCGCGCACCTCGTTCAGCCGGTAGTCGTGCACCTCGGTCCGGCGGACGATGGACTTGGCGTCACGCACCGCCATCAGCATCAGCATCAGCGTGAAATCGGCAACGCTGTCGGGCGAGTAGGCGACATTGCCCACGGTGATACCGACGCTCGCCGCGTATTCCACATCGATGTGGTTGAAGCCGATGCTCCGGGTGGAGATGTATTCGACACCCGCTTTGCCGAGTTCGAGAAGAATGGAGTTCGTGACCTTGGTCTTGTGACCGATACTGATGCACCGATTTCCGGAGACCAGCCCGATATTGGCCTCGGATACCGGCTCGTCCACAATGGTCGGAATCACGCCGAAACGAGGAGCCATCTCCCGGAACAAGGCGGCCTCGTCCGATCCGCAACCATAAATCGTGATTCCCCTCGCCAAGACGGCCGAGGAGGAGGCGGACGCCGGCGATCCGGTGCGGGGGGCAGCTGATCGCGCTGGTTCGCTGTGGGTCATGCCCGACATTGTAGGCAGCGCGTTGTTGCCGCTTCTTATGGGGTTTTCGATGCCCCGACAATAAGTTACCAACTGGTAGCGCCGAGTGCACGTCGTTGTCGCTCACCTGCGCCGCACAGCTCTACCGCAGATCTTGCCCACCTCCCCCGGACGCCGGAACCGCCCCGTGACCGATGCCACAAAGCCATCCGGACACGAGGTCCGCGAGGTGTTCGGGGGCGTCCCTGGCCACCAGGTGACCCGCCGACGGGACGCGGACGACGGTGACCTGACGCCCCGCCGCGCGCAGACGGCCGACGTCGGCGTCGCGCAGCGGCGATCCCTGGCCGCCGTGCACCACCAGGATGGGCAGATCCACGGCCCCGGCCGTGGCGAGCAGGGCGGGACCTGAGCCGAGGACGTCGTCCACCAGGCGGGTGTAGCGGCCGGTGAGCCCGTGGAAGTCGAGCCACGAACGCGCCCTGCCCGGCTCCAGGTCGGGTACGACGTCGACGAGCACGAGCCCCGACGCGCGCGCCGCGACGGCGGGATCCGCGAGCGCCGCGATGGCGGCCAGGCCACCGACCGAGGCGCCCACCAGGACGACCGGCGCGGGCTGGCTCGCGATCATCCCGGCCACGTCGTCGGCCAGGGCCCGGAGCGTGGTCGCCCGGCCGGAGCTGTCGCCGTGTCCGCGCAGGTCGAAGGCCACCGACCGGAAGCCGTTCCGGGCCAGCACCGCGGCGACCGGCGTCCAGACCTCGCGGCGCTCCCCGCCCGCGTGGAGCAGCAGGACCGTCGGACCGGCGCCGGTCACCGTGCCCCGCAGGGTGACCTCGCCCAGGTCGAGGCTGATTTCGGTACGCATGGCATCCCCCTTACCTTGGACCGTCAAGGTAACGCAGATACCTTGGCCCATCAAGGTACGATCCGCTCGTGACGACTTCCCGAGCGCGACGGGCACCCGAAGAGGCCCGGCGGCTGATCCTCGACGCCGCCGCTTCCCTGCTCGGCGAGTCCGGCGTCGCCGCCGTCCAGATGCGCGCCGTGGCCGCGCGGGTCGGCATGACCGACGCCGGCGTCGCCCATCACTTCGGCAACCGCGAAAAGCTGCTCGCCGAACTCCTCCGGCACGGCGGCCGCCGTCTCCGGGACGCGCTTCAGGACCTGCTCACCAGCTGGCTGGACCACGACGCGGACCTGCTGGAATTCGTCGAAGCCCTGCACACGCTGTACCGGGACGGCTACGGCGAGCTCGCGGTGGCGCTGCACGCGGCGGGCTGGCGCGACCCGGGGAGCGGGATGCTCGACCCGGTCGTCGACGCCCTCCACCGGCTCCGGCCGCCCGGCGGCTCACTCGACGACACGCGGCTCGCCGTCGCCGCCCTGCACCAGGCGATGGCCACGGAGCCGCTGTACGGGAGCGATTTCCGGCGCAGCGCCGGGCTCACCGGTGCCGCGGCCGACGACTCGTCCGCGCAAGTGCGCTGGTGGGCGCGTCAGCTCCATTCGGCGCTCGGGCTCAGGCCCGATACGGCCCCTGGTCCCCGAGATCCGGGCTCACCCGAGGCGTCCGGCCCTCCTGCCCCGGCACCGGGGTGACCGTCGGCTCCGGCACGGGTTCGACGTCATCGTCCGCGCGCTTCCGCCGCCGCGTGCCGACCGCCACGTCGTCCTCACGCCGCCGGGCGAGCACGGACAGCGTGAGCACGTGGGCCACCGCCATGAGCAGCAGGAACACACCCAGCCTGCCGACGAACGCGGCCGTCGAACCGGACCAGTCCGGGGCCACGACCGCCAGCAGCGCGAGCATCCCGATCGCCGCCAGATGGAAGACCGTCACCACCATCCAGGCCACCGACCCGCTTCCCTCGCGGGCGTCCGGCGCGGTCAGGAAGCGGCGGGCGCCGCGGTACAGGACCTGGCCGTCCGCGACGACGAAGATCAG
Source organism: Amycolatopsis sp. MJM2582 (assembly GCF_000754115.1). NCBI lineage: Bacteria > Bacillati > Actinomycetota > Actinomycetes > Pseudonocardiales > Pseudonocardiaceae > Amycolatopsis > Amycolatopsis sp. MJM2582. Next base: position 282,787 of record NZ_JPLW01000007.1, on the reverse strand, counting down.
GCCGATGATCAGGAAACCCGGAAGTTCGTTGTCGGGCATCGTTGCCTCCTCCGTTTCCCGGGGGATACCCGCGGAACGCCGGGAGACGGGCCTCATGCCTCGATCGTGTGACCGGCCGGGTCCGTGAAGGCCCCCTTGAGGGACTCGTTTTGGCGGGCGAATGTCCCCAATGTGGCATTGGGGACGCTGAGCGTCTCCGATGCCACATTGGGGACACACGCATAAGTCCGTGAAGGCCTCCTTGAGGGACTCTGGGTCCCTCAAGGAGGCCTTCACGGACTTGTGAGGCGCCACACGAGCCCCATGAGCACCAGTAGTCACAGCTGCCCCGCGTGAAGGCCCCCTTCCCCAGGTACATGAAGGCCCCCATCCTTGCGCCTAGGTACAGGAAGGGGGCCTTCACGTACTTCAGCGAATGCCCTGCGCCAGCCGTTCCCCCAGGCCTTCGACGTCGTCGAGCGCTGCTCGCAGCTCGGCGGCGTACTCCTCGGCCCCGGCCCGCAGGCCCCGCTCGACGACGTCTACAGCGTCGAACGCCGAGACGTCCCCTCCACTCAGCGCCGCGACGGATTCCTTGACGACGGCGCCGAGCAGCAGTTCTTCGGGAACCCCCGGCGCCCCTTCCAGCGGCCAGACGAGGTCGTCGAGCACGCTTTGCCCGCCGACTTCGCGGACCAGGCCCGCCGCGGTACTCCCCGGCACCCGGAACCCCTCCGGCAGCACCGCGCGGACGCTCATGTTGTGCGAAAGCCAGTACAGCAGCTGCGCGTTCACTTCCAGCTTGACCGGCTTCGGCGCCAACCACAGCGTGAGGTTCACGTAGTACTCGGTGAGGCGGTCGAGCACTTCGCCGCCCTTTTCGAAACCCCACAGGTTGATGTCGAAATAGTGGTGCCAAGTGGCGTCGGCGACGATTCGCCCGACGCCGGCGGCCGCGCCGTCGTACACACAGGACACGCCGTAGACCTGGCCGTTGCGCTTGTCGGTGCCCTGCGCTACGATTTCGGGTTTCGGCTGCCCCGCACGGCCGGTCGGCCAGACATCCGCCGGGAATTGCGCCGGGATGACCAGCTGCCCCTCGTGCATGTGGTCCGGGAAGATCGTGATCGGCCCCCGCCGTCCCTGGAACAGCGCGTGCGGCCTGCCGAACCGCTTCCGCAGGATCAGCTCCTGCGGGTACGGGTCGAGATCGTTCGGAATCGGGTTGTTGATGTCACTGCCCCACGGATCCGGCTGGTGGGTGTTGTGGCTGAACTCGACACTGGCGTCCGGCCGGTCGTTCCAGACCCGCAGCTCACCCGCGCGCGGGACCCGGTGCCCCAGCGCCCGCCCCAGGTTCAGGTAGTCGGGCAGCGACGGGTCCGCGCCCGGCGGACGCGGATTCGAGTGGTCGCCGCAGATGAGCACGCCGCCACCGGCGTCCATCCACGATCGCAGCGCGGCGACTTCCGCGTCCACGAGTTCGTTTTCCGGTTCCCCCGGCATGTTGGACTGCAGGATGCCGAAGAACCACACCTGCTCGTAGCGGCCGAGCACTTCGGAAGTGAGTTTGTTGGCGGCGTGCCCACCCGCGTGCCGGTTGATCAAATCGATCTCGAACTCGGCGAAGAAAGGCTGATTCCCCAAAAGGAGATCACGGATGATTCCCAAGGAGAAGCCGCCGTTACCCGAGAAGCCGACGACATCGGTGTAGAACAGGATTCTGATCTTCGGTTTGGCGAACGGGCTGACTTGATCAGCGACGAGACGCGCGTCGAACATCGGTATTCCCCCTTGCTTGAAGCGCCATGCCGTCCTCCCCGGCGGCGCCCTCCCTTCCACGTATACCGGAAATTCCGATGATCGTGCAGGTACCGGAGCGCGCCCGAAAGGGCGGCCGCGCGCCACTTTTCGCCCGCGCCGGGTGATCTTCGGAAACCGGCGGCCTGCCACCGTGGAACGCCGATCCGTCCTCCCGGAAGGTGCCAGATGGTGCGAATATCGTTCGCCGCATTCCCCGCGTACCGGTTCCGCCGCCGGAAAACCAGCGGGCGACAGAAAACCCGGAGCCTCACGAAACGGCCGCCCCCGATTCCGGCGCCACCTCCCGCGACCGGCACACCGTTTCCCCGCGCGCTGGTGGTGCTGCTGGGATCCGCCGCCGCGGTCGTCGTGCTGGCCGGGCTGAACGCCGTCGCCTGGCTGGCCGGGCCCGTGTTCCTCGCCCTCGTCATCGTGATCACCCTCGACCCGGTGCGGACCTGGTTGCGCGGCAAGGGTTTCCCACGCTGGCTCACGGTCGCCGTCCTGGTCGTCACCGTCTACGCCGCGTTGCTCGCGCTCTTCCTGGTGGTCGTGGTCTCCCTCGCACAGCTTTCCGCCCTGCTCCCCCGCTACGCCGGGCAGGCCGACGAACTGCTCCGTGACGGGACGGCGTTCCTCGGCCGATTCGGGGTCGGCGAGCCGCAATTACGCGAGATCCTGTCCACTATGGACACCGGTAAGCTGATCGGGTTCGCCGGATCCCTGCTCGCCGGACTCGGCGGACTGGTCACTAACCTGGCCTTCCTGCTCGCCTTGATGCTCTTCCTGAGCACCGAATCGGCGTGGGCCGGGCAACGGCTCGGCCGGATCTCGCGCGATCGGCCGTGGGTGGGCGCGGCGTTGCGGCGGTTCGCCTTCGGCACCAGGCGATACCTGGTCGTGACGACGGTGTTCGGCGGGGCGGTGGCGATACTCGACACGATCGCGCTCGCCCTGCTCGGCATCCCGGCGGCCGTGCTGTGGGGCCTGCTGTCCTTCGTCACCAACTACGTGCCCAACGTGGGTTTCGTGATCGGGGTGGCCCCGCCCGCGCTCATCGCACTCCTCGACGGCGGCTGGCGCGCCATGCTCGTGACCATCGCCGTGTACGTCCTGCTGAACTTCGTGGTGCAGTCGCTGATCCAGCCCCGGTTCGTCGCCGAGTCGGTCGGTCTGTCCACTTTGGTCACCGTACTCGCGCTGGTGTTCTGGACCTGGCTGCTCGGGCCGCTCGGCGCCGTCCTCGCCGTGCCGGCGACGCTGCTGGCCAAGGCGCTGCTCATCGACGTCGATCCGCGGGCGCGCTGGGCCGAGGCGCTGCTGTGCTCGCCGGATCGCCGGAAGGGCTGACCGCCCGCTCAGGTCAGGCCGTGGTGGCGCGCGACCACCACGGCCGACCGGCGGTTGTTCACCCCGAGCTTGCCGTAGATCGACCGGACGTGGGTCTTCACCGTGTTGACCGACACCGTCAGATCCGACGCGATCTCGTCGAGCGAACGCTGGGACGGCAGCCGCCGCAGCACCACCTGCTCGCGATCGGTCAGTTCGCTGGGCGGGGTGTTCGGCACGAGACGCCCGCGGACCGTCTGCGCGAAGCGGTCCAGCGAGCCGAAACCACCGGAATGGTCGATCAGCAGGTTCCTGACGCGCGGTTCGGCGAGCGCGAACGGGCGGATCAGCCGTTGCGGCCGCGCGAGGGTGAGCGCGCGGTCGAGCGCCTGCAGCGCCAGGGTCCGCCGGTGGGAACGCAACGCGAGCGCGGTCTCGGCCAGGCGGGTGTCCACCGGCGTGGCCGGCAGCAACGCGGGAGCGGATTCGGTGGCGCGCAGGACCTTTTCGGCGAGATCGGTCTCCTCGACGGCGAGATGGGCCCGGATCTGCAGCAGGGCCAGTTCGGCGGTGCCGGACAAGCTCTCCTGCGCCCAGGCGAACACTTCGGCCGCGTGCAGCCCCTCACCCACCACGAGCGCCGCGTGGTGCTCGACGACCGTGCACATCCCGGTGATCTCGCGGGGCAGTTCGAGATCCGCGAGCCGCCGCCGGGCCGCCCGCATGGCCTGCGAGCCCGCCGTCCGGTCACCGCCGTCGAAGCGGACCATACCTTCGAAGAAACCCCGCAGTGGCCCCAGAACCGGTGCGGAGACGGGCACTTCCGCCCGCGGGGCCCTGTTCAGCTCGCCCGCGGCCGCCACGGGTTCGAAGCGCATCAGATCGTCGTAAGCGAGCATGAGATGGCATTCGGCGACGCCCGGCGAGCGGCACCAGCCGTGCCGCCGGGCGACGGCGAGCGCGCCGATGCACGCGCGCCGCATCGCCGTGTGGTCACCGAGCAATCCCGTCGCGACGGCGAGCGCGAGTCTGCTGTGCAGGACGAGATGTTCGAGCCGTTCCCCGTGCGCGAGGCGCAGCGCGGCTTCGGCACGGGCGACGGCGTGCCGACGGGCGCCCCGGTGCAGCGCCCGCCAGACCAGGTCGACCTTGTCCCACGCGACCGACTCCGGCGACCGCGTCACCGGGCGTTCGGGCGGCCCGTTCCCGGTCACCAGCGCGAGATGGGGCGCGGCCAGCCGTCGCAGTCCGTCGTCACCCAGATCGGTGGCGGCGGCGGTGAACTCCCCGCGCTGGACGTGTTCCAGCGCGGACGCCAGCCGGAGCCGGGGGCTCGCGCTCAACGCCCCCTCGCCCAGATAGGCGAGCGCGCCCCGGACGAGTTTCCCGTCTCCTGCCAGCACTTGGCGCACCGCGTGGTCACGTGCCAGGCGTAAGGCGCCCTGCCGGTCCCGCCCCGCGACGGCGTGCGTCAGCGCTTCCCCGAACCGCCCTTCCCCGGCGTACCAGCGGGCGGCGATCCCCTGCAGCCGCCGTGCCCGCGCCGGGGACCGGCGCGTCAGCTCCGCCTGCAGGAAACCCCGCAGCGGCGCGGGAAGCCGGTAGGTGTCGGCCGGCGTGCGCACGACCAATCCGGTCTCGCGCTCCAGTTCGTCCAGGGTCACCCCGGCGTCCGGCGAACCGGTCAGCCGCGCCGCGAGCGCCGCGCTCACGTTGTCGCAGACACTGACGCACAGCAGCAGATCCGACGTCGCGGACGGCAACCGCGAGAGCACCTCGTCGGCGAAGAACCGGGCCACGGCGAGCTCGTCGCCCCCGACGGCCGCGACGAGCCCGTCCGCGTCCTCGGCCTCGCGCACCGACACCGCGGCCCAGCCGAGCGCGGCGGCCCATCCCGCGGTGCGCTCGGTCAGTTCGCGGACCCGGTCCTCGCCCACCGTGGCCCCGGTGGACCGAAGCAGGTGCGCCGTTTCCTCCACGCTGAAGCGGAGTTCGGCGGCGCCGAGCCGGGAAAGCGCGCCTTCGACCGCCAGGCGGGCCAGCCGCAATTTCGGCTCGACGCGGGTGGCCAGCACCAGCCGCAGCATCGGCGGCTGGTGCCGGGCCAGCGCGGCGAGCGCTTCCACCGGCTCCGGACGGGAGATCTCCTGGACGTCGTCCAGGACGAGCCACACCGGTTCACGCAGTCCGGTGAACACGTCACCGAGATCGGCGAGGAACTCGGTGCGCCGTCCGGGTGACGGTGGCCCGAGCCGGAACTCCGGGAGGCCGAGGTTCCGGCGCAGCGAGAGGAGGACGGCCGACCACAGCCGGCGCTCGTCGTTGTCGTCTTCGTCCAGCGACACCCAGGCCACGTCCCGCCGATCGCGGGCCCAGCAGGCCAATGCGGTGGTCTTGCCGGAACCGGCGGGCGCACGGAGCACGGTCACCGGCCGGGTTCCGGCACGGTCGACCAGGGCCGTGAGCCGGGCGCGCGGGACGAAGATCCCCGGCACCCGCGGCACCGTCACCTTGGCCGAAGGGATCCGCCAGGACCGCGATGTCGTTCGAGCGGGCAAGTCAACCTCTCGATCGTCCGAAGGATCGCGACCCCGGCGAGGCCACGACTGTACTGGTCAGCGGGTCACCAGAGCTCGTCCGAGGTCTCGTCCCCGTGCACGAGCACGGCCCAGATCACCAGGACGTCGAGGGCGATGACGACCACGCCCCAGATCGGGTACGCGGACAGGAACACCAGCTGCGCCAACGCGTTGAACCCGGCGAGCAGGACGGTGACGACGCGGGCCCACGGCGCCCCGGTGAACAACGCGCTCCCCGCGCACACGGCGAGGACCCCGACGATCAGGTGGATCCAGCCCCAGGCGCCGAGATCGAAGACGAGCAGCCCCGACGGGCCGAGCAGGTAGTAGTTCTGTTCGAACAGCGCGACCAGCCCCTCCACCGCGGTGAACAGGCCGGCCATGATGGTGATCGACGCGGCGAACCAGACCCAGCCCGATCGCCGCGACACCCTCGCGGCGTGTTCCGGCGGGGACGACGGGCCGGTGCCCGCCGTGGTGGTCCAGTGATGCGCTCTTTCGCTCATGGTCCCTCTTTTCGGAAGCGGGGCTGCGGACCCGGGCGATCATGGTCGGTCCACCGTGACGGCGGCCTCCCCCGCGCCAGGTGAGATCAGGGCCTCGATCCCGCCGGTCCGCCTCATCCGGCCCGGGCGATGCGGGGATGCCGCCGCCCGGAGCACAGTGCGGCCTCCGAGCACCGATCCCGACCGAGGAGGACACACCATGAGTTCGCTGACCGTATGGGCCTTTCCCACCGCGGACGGCGCGGAGAACGCGCTCGCGCTGCTCGAACGGTTGCAGAAACAACAGCTCATCAAGATCGCCGACGCGGCTTATGTCACCTGGCCCGCGGGCAGGAAGAAGCCGAAGACCAAGGACCTCGGTTCGCTGACCGGCGCCGGCGCGCTCGGCGGCGGGTTCTGGGGACTGCTGTTCGGCCTGATCTTCCTGGTGCCGCTGCTGGGAATGGCCGTCGGCGCGGCGATCGGGGCGCTGACCGGCTCGCTTTCCCGCGTCGGCATCGACGACGACTTCATCGCCGCGGTCCGGGCCAAGGTCACGCCCGGCACGTCCGCGTTGTTCGTGATGGCGGACGGTGCCGTGCTCGACCGGGTGGCCGAGCCGTTCAAGGAGACCGGGGCCGCCTTGGTCACCACGAATCTCACCGACGAGGAAGAGGCGCGGTTGCGTGCCGCGTTCGGCGAGTTCGCCCTCCCCGAACGGCTCTGATCCCGGCCGCGGGTTTTCCCGATTCACCGCGCGATCGGGAAAACCCGCGACGGCAGTTCCCGGACCCGGTGCACGGAGTCCACGCGCATCCCGAGCGCTTCGAGTGCGCACAGAATGCGCGAAACGCTTCTTTGCTCGGTCACCGTGCCGAAGACGATCAGCTCGCTGCCGACCGGGACGACGAACATTCCCCGGAAATCGTCTACCGCCCGGTTCGCCTGTTCGGGGATTCGGCCACTGCCCCGGAAGACGTAATTCATTCCGGCCAACGGGCTCATCGGTTCCCCTTTCCCCGCCCGGCCAGGAACCAGGCCGCGGCGAGTACCGCCAGGTCGATCGCCGCCATGATCGAAGACCAGGTGTGCCACGGCAGGAAGAGCATTCGGGCGAACAGGTCGAGACCGGCCCGCGCGGCGAGCCGGATCGAGGTCACCGAGGTCAGGGCGGCGAGCAGGACGGCGAGCGAGAAGAACCCCGTCTCGGGTCCGACCCGGCCGGTCCCCAGGAGGTCGAGTACCGCGAACTCGGCGGGACCGATCCAGAAGAACTGTGTCGCGACGAATACCGACGTCGGCCGTTTCCGGCCATTCCCTTTTCTCCGGCAATCTCCACGGGCCATCACGCGGCACACGATTCTGGGTGCGCTCGCCCTTTTCCTCGCCCAGCGCGGGTGAGACCGCCGAATTGCCTGGCAGTATCCGATCCGATGATGTGAAACTGACCGCGAAGGAGGCTGGCGCATGATGCAGGATCAGCATATTCCGCCGCGAAGACGGGTTCCGAGGACAAAGGTGACCATCCCCGATCCACCCCCGGATCTCGTTTCCCGGCCGCGTTTGCTCGCCGCTCTCGACGAAGCGGGAGAACACGCGTTGGTGTTCGTCGGTGCACCCGCGGGTCTCGGTAAGACGGTGTTGCTCGCCGAATGGGCGGCCAGCCGTCGCGGGGTGGTGGCCTGGGTGTCCGCCGACGCGGAGGACGACGACGAGCGGCTCTTCTGGTCGGCGGTCCTCGAAGCACTGTGCGGCTGCGACCGGATCCCGGCGGGGAATCCCCTGCGCTCGCTGGCGGTCCCGGAGTCCCCCGGCACGGATCCCGCCTTCCTGGCCACGATCGCCGACGCGCTGGACACGGTGGACGAACCCGTCCTGCTCGTCCTCGACGACGCGCAGGAGATCACTCATCCCGGCACCTGGCGCGGAGTACGTGCGCTCCTGCGGCATCAGCCGTCGGGGCTGCGGCTGGTGGTCTCGAGCCGTCTGGAGCCACCGCTGCCGCTGGTGCGCGCCCGGGTCGCGGGAGGGCTCGTCGAAGTGGGCGTGGACCGGTTGCGCTTCTCACCGGAGGAGGCCGACGCCCTCATCGCGGCGATCGGGCCGGGCATCCCGCCCCATCAGGTGGGGCTGCTCGTGAGCAGGACGGGCGGCTGGCCCGCCGGACTGCGTCTCGCCGCCGCTTCGGCGGCACGTCAAGGAAATCTGGCCGACTTCTTCGCCGGACGGGACCGGGCGGTGCTCGACTACCTGACCGACGAGGTGCTCGCTCCCCTCTCCGCCGTCCACCGGGATCTGTTGCGCGCGATCAGCATCTGCGACGAGGTCCCGGTGGGGCTGGCGGCCGCGTTGACGGACCGGCCGGACGCGGAGGCGCTGCTGCGCGAACTCGGCGAACCCGCGCGCGTGGTCCACACCGGCGGAACCCCGCCGCGCCATCGGGTCCCTCCCCTGCTGCGCACCTACCTCCGGGCCGAGTTGCTGCGCCGGGATCCGGACCGGACGAGATCCCTGCACGCGGCCGCGGCGCGCTGGTTCGCCGAACACGACCAAGCCGCCGCCGCGCTACTGCACAGCGTCCGTTCGGGGAACACCACCCGCGTCGGCGAACTTTCGCGCCGCCACGCGGTGCCGCTGTACCTCGGCGGCGAGCACAACGTCCTGCGGCTCGCGCTCGCCGTCCTCGGCGAACGGCGGGCCGTGGCCTCTCCCCTGCTCGCGCTGGTCTCGGCCGCGCTGTATCTGGAACGGGGTGAACCGACGTCGGCCGAGTCGCAGCTGAGCTGCGCGGACGCGGCCTGGCCCGCCGAACCGGATGCGGAGCTGACCGTGTTGCGGCAACTGGTGCGATCCCGGCTGGCCCAGGTCGATCGCGGCCCCGCGCAGGCCGTCCGCGCGGCGGAACAGGTCGACGAGCGGCTGGCGGCGGACACCCGGCTCAGCGGGCTGGCGACCCTGCACCGGGTGGGTGTGCTGACCGCACGCCGCGATCGCGCCTCCGCACGGGCGGCTTTGGCTCGCGTCGCCGAGTCCGCCGGGAACGCGCGTCACCATTTCCTGGCCACGCAATGCCTTGTCACGCTGAGCGGACTGGCCGGATCGGACGGCGATTACCGCGAAATGGAGGCGCTGGCCCGGCGGGTGCAGGCCCGGCACGCGGCGCACGACCCGCATCGTTCGCTCGAAGGCGCCCAGGTGTCCGCGCAACTCGCTTACGGCTCCTTGCTCCGCGGCGAGGCCGCCGAATGCATCGAACACGCGAAACAGATCGGCCGGATGCTCGGTGACGCGCCTGCCCGCGCGGCCGCGAATCTGGGCCTGATCGCCGAAACCCTGCGTGGCGCGGCGGAATTCGAGCTCGGCGGCTGGCATGCGGGACTGCGCAGGATGCGCCGCGCCCGCACCCGGCTCGGCACCGGGCGGAGTTTCTCGGCCGAACACGCGGCGTGGTGCGCGGTGCTGGAACACCGGGCGGCGCTGCGGCTCGGCGCGGCCGATCAGGCACGGGAGACCTTCCGCTGGGCCCAGCCGATCATCGCCGGTTCCGGCGAACTGCTGCTGATGCGGGCCCGCACCCAGCTGCGGCTCGGCAGGCAGGGCGCGGCGAGTGCCGTGCTGCGCTCGCTGTCGGAGGAGGGCGCGCCGATGCTGTTGCCGTGGTCGGGGATCGAGGCGTCGCTGATCGGCGTGCGGGCGGCGCTCGCGGCCGGTGCGCCGGAACGGGCCGTGCGGTCGCTGGACGACGCCCTGCGCGCCGCCGAACCCGGCGACGTCCGGTTCCCGTTCGTGTTCGCCCCTTCCGACGTCATCGCGTTCCTGACCGCGCGGCTGGGCAAACTCGGCAGCGGTGAGCGGTTCGCCTCCCAACTGCTCGCCCGGCGCCGCGAGTCGCGCACTCCGCCGATGCCGGCGCCGCTGACCGAACGGGAACGCAGTGTCCTGCGCCTGCTGCCGACCCAGCGCTCGATCGACGAGATCGCCCAGGATCTGACGGTTTCGCCGAACACCGTCAAGACCCACGTCCGCGGCATCTACGCGAAACTCGACGTCCGCAGCAGACGTGACGCCGTGGCGATCGCGCTCCGGCGCGGCCTGCTGGACACCGAGTCGTGAGGAGAGATCATGGCGGCCGGCTGGCGGTTCGTCCATCTCGCGGTGCTGCGGCCGCTGCTCACCGTCACCGCGTTGCTGTGCCTGTACTACCTGCTTCCCGTCGACCAAGGGCTGCGTCCCTGGACCGTGGCCGCCTTCGCCTCCGGCCTCGCGATCGTGGTGCTGGTCGTCGTCGGCGAGGTGCGGATGATCCTGCGCTCGCCGTTCCCCGCCCTGCAAGGGATCCAGGCGCTCGCCTTGGTCGTGCCGCTGTTCCTGCTCCTGTTCGCCGACGTCTACTACGTGCTCGGGCAGGACCGGCCCGGCTCGTTCGGCACGGAGCTGACGCGAACCGACGCCCTGTACTTCACCGTCACCATGTTCACGACGGTCGGTTTCGGCGACATCGCGCCGGTTTCGGCGACGGCGCGGATCCTCGTGATGATCCAGATGGTGGCGAACCTGCTGGTGCTGAGCATCGCCCTGCGGGTGATCGTGACCGCCGTGCGGCATCGGCGTTCGTCCACAGTGGACCTATCGCGCGGGCAGCAGCAGCGCGGCGATCAGGCCGATCACCCCGGCCGCGGTCATCGTCGCGAGTGCCCAGGCGAAGCCGTGCCCGGCCGCGCCGGCCAGCACGGAGCCCGCGAGCGCCGTCCCCACCGAAGAACCCAGGTTGGACACACCGCGCGAGACCCCCGAGATGTCGCCCTGGGCCGCGTCCGGGCTGCGCGACTGGACCAGGTTCACCGACGCCGTCAGCATGATCCCGACCCCGGCACCGAGCAGGAACAGCCCCGGAACGGCGCTCGCCACCCCTGAATCCGCCCGTACCAGCAGGAGCACGAGCAGCAGCCCGGCGATGGCGAGCACGAAACCACCGCGGATCAGCCGGCGTTGCGCGTGCCGCCGGGCCATCCGTCCCGCGGCCGCCGAAGCGGCGAGGATGCCGATCGTGGCGGGTGTCAGCGTCAGCCCGGTTTCGACCGCGTCGTACCCACGGGCCTGTTGCAGGAAAACGGCGATCACGAAGAACGAGCCCTGCAGGATCAGCCATTGCACGTGCTGGGTGATCAGGCCGAGCCGGGTGACGCGGTCGCGGAAGAGCGCGGGCGACACCAGCGGTTCGCGGCCGCCCCGTTCCCGCGCGCGGATGTGGAGGTGGAAGGCGACCAGGATCGCGGCGCCGAGTCCGATGAGGAACCAAGCCGGGCGCAGCACACCGGCCACGACGAAGAACAGGCCCGCCGCCGAAAGCACCGCACCGCCGACGTCGAACGCGGCGCGGGCGGGGGTTTCCATCGGTTCCGCGATCCGCAGCGCGAGCAGGACGATCACGCCGACGAGCAGCACCTGGAGGAGGAACGAGGACCGCCAGCCCAGCCACGTCGTGATCAGCCCGCCGAGGAGCGGACCGGCGGCGGCGCCGAGCGCGCCGGCGCCGGAGATCACGCCGAACCGGCGGGCCCTCGTCTCGACGCCGGGACTGGCGACGGTCACCAGGATGTAGATCGGCGGGATCATCAGCGCCGACCCGATGCCCTGCAGCAGGGAATACCCCAGCACCAGCGCCACCGGCCCGTGCGCGACCGAGGCGAGCAGCGCGCCCGCGCCGTAGACGCCGAGGCCGGACACGAAACACCGCTTGCGCCCCAGGACGTCGGTCAGTTTGCCGCCGGGCACCATCAGCGTCGCCATGGTGAGGGTGAACAACGTGATCGCCGTCTGGACGCCGAGCACCGTGGTGCCGAGGTCCGCGGCGAGCACGCTCACGGCCACGGTCATCGTCGTCGCCGCGTAACTGGCGACGAACTGGGCGAGGGCCAAGGGCGGCACGAGCATCGGCGTGGCCTTCCGATCGGGGTGCCGACCACGGTGTCGTGGCCACCACCTGGCCACCTCACCCCGGGCGGATGAGGCGGCGCCCACCCGTCCGGACGACGGTGATCGCCGACCGCACCCGATGCCCGAGGAGGCACCATGCCCGAAACCGCGATCGCCGACCACGGCCTGATCGGCGATCTGCAGACCGCCGCACTGGTCACCACCGACGGGTCGATCGACTGGTTCTGCAGTCCGCGTTTCGACGCGCCGTCGGTCTTCGGCGCGCTGCTCGACGACGAACGCGGCGGCCGGTTCCGGATCCGGCCGAGCGGGCCGCATACGAGCAGGCAGATGTACCACCCGGACACCGCGGTCCTGATCACCCGGTTCTCCGGCGCGGACGGGATCGGCGAGGTGGTCGACTTCATGCCCCCGCGTGACGGCGCCGCGACCGCCCGGCACCGGATCGCGCGCCTCGTCCGCTGCGTCCGGGGCAGCATCACCTTCGAGATGGAGGTCGCGCCGCGGTTCGACTACGGCCGTCGTCCGCACGAGGCGATCCCCTTCGGGCACGGCGTCGTCTTCGTGTCGAGCGAACTGTCGCTGACGTTGCACCCGGTCCGCGAACCCGGCGACGAGCACCTGGCCGAGACGCGGCTCGAAGGCGGCGACGCGCATCTGCGGCTGAGTCTCACGGCGGGACAGGTCCGCGGCGTCGTCCTCGAGACCGACACCGCGGAACCGCCGCGGGAGATCCGGCTCCGCGAGTTCACCGCCCTGTTCGACGGCACGGTGGGCTGGTGGCGTTCGTGGCTGGCCCGCTCCACCTACCGCGGCCGCTGGCGCGAGATCGTGACCCGCTCGGCGATCACCCTGAAACTGCTCACCTACCGGCCGACCGGCGGACTGGTCGCCGCGCCGACCCTCGGGCTGCCGGAGGAACTCGGCGGGGAACGGAACTGGGACTACCGCTACACCTGGGTGCGGGACGCGTCGTTCTCGGTCTCCGCGTTGCTGGCGCTCGGTTTCACCGAAGAGGCCGCACGCTTCGGCGGCTGGCTGGGCGACCGGATCCGCGAAGGCGGCACCGGGGACGGCGGGCCGTTGGCCGTGCTCTACCGCGTCGACGGCGCGACGGATCTCCGCGAGGAGGACCTCCCGCACTGGTCCGGCTATCGCGGGTCGAGCCCGGTCCGGGTCGGCAACGACGCAGCCGGGCAGCTGCAACTGGACATCTACGGCGAGGCGATGGACAGCGTCTACGCCGCCGACCGGGCGGGTTTCGAACTGCCCCATCGCGGGTGGACCGCGGTCCGCGCGGCGCTCGACTGGCTCGGCGAACACTGGGACCAGCCGGAAGAGGGTATCTGGGAGACCAGGGGCGGCCGCCGGTCCTTCACCTACGGCCGGTTGATGAGCTGGGTCGCCTTCGACCGCGGCCTCCGGATGGCGAGCACCCACGGCCGTCCCGCCCCGGTCGAGGACTGGACGTGGCAGCGCGACAGCATCTACGACCAGATCCTGAACCAGGGCTGGCACCGGACGAGACAGGCGTTCGTCCAGCACTACACCGGCGACGAACTGGACGCGTCGCTGCTGCGGATGCCGCGCACCGGTTTCCTCCCTTCGCGGGATCCGCTCTGGCTCTCGACGCTCGACGCGATCGGGAAGGACCTGGTCGTCGACAGCCTGGTGCACCGGTACGACCCGGCCGCGTCGCCGGACGGCCTGGCGGGCACGGAAGGCACTTTCTCCTTGTGCAGCTTCGCCTACGTCGACGCGCTGACCCGGGCGAGCAGGCTGGACGAGGCGCGGGCGGCGTTCGAGAAGATGCTGACCTACGCCAACCACGTCGGCCTCTACGCCGAGGAGATCGCGCCCAGCGGCGAACAGCTCGGCAACTTCCCGCAGGCCTTTACCCATCTCGCGCTGATCGACGCCGCGGTCACCCTCGACGCCGCGTTGGGCTGATTGCGCGAAGATGCGGGGATGGGTTACCGGACCTGGATGCGGTACTTCACACCGTCCGCCGTGCACCGACGGCTGGGCCTGGTGTGCCTCGGGGTCGGGCTGCAGCACGGCGTCCTGCCCGCCGTCGGGCCGCGGGTGCTCGACCATTACGTGGCCGTGGTGGTGTCGAAGGGGCGCGGGTGGTTCGCCGTGACGGGCGGGGAACGGCAGGAGGTCGTCGCGCCCGCGCTGCTGTGGCTCGTCCCCGGGGTCGGGCACCACTACGCGCCCGACCCCGCGCACGGCTGGGAAGAATGCTTCGTCGACTTCGACGGCAGCGCCGTGGACGCCTATGTCGAACTCGGGTACGTCACGCCCGGGACGCCGGTGGTGCCACTGGGCGACGTCGAGGCCGTGCGCGACATCGTGAGCCGGATCGTGCGCTGCGCGCGCGGCGGCAGCCCGCTCGCCCAGGTCGACGCCTCGGCGGCCGTGCATCATCTGCTGGTGGCGTTGCGGCGGGCCGCCGACAGCACCCCTGACGACGGCCCCCTGCTGGAGGCGCTGGCGCAGGACGCCCTGCTGCCGCTCAGCGTCGCCGAGATCGCGGCCCGCCGCGGCATGACCCTGCCCGAACTCCGCACCGCCGTGCGCCGGAGCACCGAGACCGGGCTGAAGGATCACCTGCTGACCCTCCGCCTTAACCGCGCCAAGGAACTCCTCGCCACCACACGGATGCCGGTGCAGGAGGTGGCGCAGGCGATCGGTTACGAGGATGCCGCCTACTTCAGCAGGCTCTTCACCCGCCGGGTCGGTGTCTCTCCGGCACGCTTCCGCGAGTCGCGCGTCCAGGCCGTCCCCGGCGGCTGGAGTTCGCGTGTTCCCCCGGCCGACGACCCGCCGTTGGTACCCGACTGACCGCCTTGGACTTCCGCATCGGGCCGCTTGGACTTTCCGCGCAATAAGTGCATGGCCGACGCTTGAAGTTGACTGAAAGCGTTGACTTACGCGCAATAACGTTCATAACATCGGCGACCGCCCCGCCAACTGTGGTGCGGGTCACCCTTGGGAGAGAGTCATGCGGACCCTGCCTCTTCTCGGCGCCGCGGCCTTGGCCGTGGCGGCGACCACGGTGGTACCGGTGTCGTCCGACGCCGCGCCGCCGGACGCGACGTACACCATCACGGTCGACGCCAAGAAGTCGTTCAGCCCGACCACCGACACCCCGGCGAGTACCTATGTCGACAAGGACGGCACGTTCTACTTCCAGCAGGCGGCCGCGCTCTACGGCGCGGACCAGCCGCGGGAATGGGACTTCTACAGCGGACGCGATTTCGACAGCTTCACCAAGAACCCGATCAGTTCGGCGGTGAACCCGGCGAATCCCGCCGACCGCAACGACGACACCACCTGGCGCTGCAACAACAGCCCCACCGGCAAGGAATCCACCGATCCGCCCGCCGGGTCGGGTTATTCGCAGCGCAATTTCTGCGACCTCGTCGGCACCTGGGTCGATCCGGACACCGGCGACTGGTACGGCCTGATCCACAACGAGTTCACCCCCGAGCCGTTCGGCGCGTACTCGTTCTCCCACTACGACGCGATCGACATGGCCGTCTCGAAGGACCAGGGCAAGACCTGGACCATCAAGGATCACGCGATCACTTCGCCGTACAGCACGAAACGCGGCGACACGGTGGCGTTCCCGCATCAGACGTTCGACTACGGCGACGGCGACCCGCGCCTGTTCGTCGACACCGCCTCCGGCTACTTCTACGTCTACTACGGCTCGCGCATCGTGCCGAAGGCCGGCGCGGGCGGCCCGATGACCGGGCTGGCGCACGTCGCGCGTTCGCCCATCTCGGCCAAGATGGCGTCCGGCTCGTGGCAGAAGTGGTTCGACGGCGGCTGGAGCCAGCCGGGCGTCGGCGGCCGCGAGAGCAACATGGTCCCCGTGTCCGCCGCGGGCGACACCGGCTACACACCCGTCGCGGACGACTACGACCCGGCCAACACCGGCAACGTCACCCAGCAGATCGCCGCGGGACAGCTGCCGAAGAAGTCGGACCTGTTCATCATGAACATCGCCTACAACGCGCATCTCGGGCTCTACATCGGCGCTCCGGAGGCCGTGGACAGCGTCGTGCCCCAGCGCTATTACGTGACCGACGACCTGACGACGCAGAAATGGCGTCTCATCGGCGACACCGGGAGCTACACCAACCAGTCGTGGTACCGCTGGTTCGTCGACGCGGCGAACAAGACGAACTCGACCATCATCGGCAAGCAGTTCCGGTCGTACTGCGCGGTGGCCTGCTCGAACAACGCGGGCGGCGAGTACACCACGCAGACCATCACGTCGTCGGCGCCCGCACCGTCCCCTGTGGACACTTCGCGCAAGTACCGGATCGGTCTCGGGGACGGCCGGGTTCTCGCGCAGGGCACCGGAACCGCGACGACGTCGGTCGCGGCCACGACCGGATCCGACCGCGAAGCATGGCAGTTCTCCTCCGACGGCGACGGCTCGTATCGCATCGCCAACGCAGCCACGGGCCAGCTCCTCGGCGTCGATGCCGTGCAGGCTGGCCGGGCGTGGGGCGCGAAACCGACCGTGACGTCGGCTTCGACGGTCGGGCAGCAGTGGTTCGTCATCCCGTCCACTGTGGACAAGGGAACCTTCCGGCTGGTGAACCGGTACAGCGGCCTCGTGCTCGGACTGTCCGGCAAGGCCTCACGCCTGGCGGAGACCACCCCGCTGCGATCCTGGACCGACACCACCGGGAACACCGTCGGCGGCGGCCGGACCGCGGCCGAGCAGACACTGAGGTTCACCGACGCCGGCGCGGGCACCCTCGACGGCGTCCACACCCTGGCCGCGTCCGGCAAGAACCTCGACGACCCGGACTCGTCGACCGCCGCCGGAACCCCGCTGGTCACCTGGACGCCGAACCAGGGCGCCAACCAGAAGTGGCTGTTCACCCGGCAGTCCGACGGTTCCTACACGCTGACCAACGCGCATTCGAAACTGTGCGCCGACGTCGAAGGCGGGGCCACCACCGCGGGCGCGCGCGTCATCCAATGGACGTGCACCGGCGGGGCCAACCAGCGCTGGAACGCGACCAAACAGTCCAACGGCACCTACAAGATCGCCAGTGTCCGCTCGGGCCTGCTGCTGACCACGGCGTCCACTTCGGACGGTGCGGCCGTGACGCAACGGGCCGACACGGGCTCCGCGCTGCAAGCGTGGGCCATCGGCTGACCCCGCGTGGCCCGCTCCTTCGGGGGCGGGCCGCCCGGGTTGCGTTTGTGTGGCACATCACACTCTCACTGCACGTCCATGATCCGCAACCGTCTCCCTTCATGAGAGCACTTTCGGTGAAAAGTTCACCGGGCGTGGGAGGGAGAACACCATGAAGCACACCGGCATCATCCGCACCACCACCATCACCGGCGTCGTCGCGGCGCTGAGCCTGGCCGCCATCGTCCCGGCGCTGGCGAGCCCGGCTTCCGCAGACCCGGTCACCACCGTGGCCGACCTCGACGGCGACGGGGAGATCGAGACCGTCACCGCGCAGCTCACCGGCCCCGACGACCAGGTCATCTCGGCCACCGTGCACGGCACCTTCACGTCGATCCACCTGGGCGCCGACAGCTCCGTGCCGCTGGCGGCCCCGCGCGTCACCGACCTCAACGGGGACGGCCGCGCGGAACTGATCGTCACCCAGTCCGTCGGCGCCAACACCACGTTCTTCACCGCGCTGCACTACGACGGCCGCAACCTCGCCCAGGTCGTCGGCGACGACGACAAGCCGCTGTCGGTCGCCGAAGGCGGTGGCATCGCCGCCCACCTGGGTTACCAGTGCACCCCGCTCGACGGCGGCGGCCGCACCTTCGAAACCGTCGCGGCCGAGGCCGACGACGTCGGCGCCGACCCGCTCACCTATTCGGGCACACGCACCGTCTACACCCTTCGCGACGGCGCGCTGACCACGCAGAAGACCATCCCGATCACGAGCCGTCCGGTGACCGACCCGGTGCTGGGCACCGACGCCGCCAGCTGCGACCAGCCCGGCGCCTGACGGCCCGTGCCGCCAAGCGCGTGAAGGCCTCCTTCCCTCGGCTGAGCCGAGGGAAGGAGGCCTTCACGCGCAAAATGGTGACTAAGGCGCGTAGGTCAGGCAGTTGGCGGCATGGTCACCCTCGCCCGGTCCCACCCGGACACTCGAAGCGGTGCATTCCAGTGCGGAATTGTGGCGGCAGTCGGACCGGGAGCAGGCGCCCACCTGCGCGGTCACTCGATCGAGTCCGCCCTTGGTATTGAGCGGGACGAACGTTCCGCAATCGGCCGAACCGTTGCCGCCGCCCACCGTGATGGCGAAAGCGTGACAGCCGTCGTGGTTGTACGAACATCCGCTGACCGTGCATTCGTGGACGGCGGGCATTTCGGTGGTGGTCATAACGACTCCTGTACTTCGTGGTGGTGGTGTCGTTCGGTATGACCAGGGTTACACCGGCCCGGTGCGGCGGCAATTCGGGGAAATTCATTCACGTCCGGCGAGCAGCCGGTCCAGCCAGGAATCGCGGGCGGCGAGACACGATCGGGCGACAGCCGTTTCCGGTGCGAGATCGTAAAAGCCGTGGAACGCGCCGCCCCAGACGTGCAATTCCGCCTCTCCCCCGGCCGCCCAGATCGCGCTCGCGTACGCCACGGCCTCGTCGCGGAACACCTCGGCGGCGGCGACGTCGATGAACGTCGGCGGCAGTCCGCCGAGATCGGTCGCGCGGGCCGGGGCGGCATACGGCGAGACGTCGGGGCCGCCTCGCCGGTCGCCGAGGACCATCGTCCACGCCGTCAGGTTGCTGGTCCGGTCCCAGACGCCGACGCCGTCGTACCGGCGCGCGGACCCGGTGTCGTTCCGGTCGTCGATCATCGGGCACTGGAGCAGCTGGCCGCACAGCGCCGGCCCGCCGCGGTCGCGCGCCAGCAGCGTGACCCCGGCGGCGAGGCCACCTCCGCCGCTGCCGCCGAAGATGACCAGCTTGCCCGGGTCGAAGCCCAATTCGTCCGCGTGCGCGGCCATCCACTCCAGGCCGGCGTAGCAGTCCTCCACCGGCACCGGATCCGGATGTTCGGGCGCGCGGCGGAATTCGACGGTGACCGCGACGGCGTCGTACTTCATCGCCCATTCGACGAGCGGTCCCACCGCCGCGAACCGGTCGCCCATCACCATTCCGCCGCCGTGCACGTGGTAGATCCCCGGCCCGCCGCCGCGATGATCCCGGCGCGCGATGACCGAAACGACGATCTCCGGGCCGCCGTATCCGGGGATCGTGTGATCGGTCCAGGTGACCGGGCGATCGCCGATCTGTTCTTCGATCGTCGGGAACGGCAACGCCCGGTACCGCTCCAGCTGATCCGCCGTCATGCCGACCGGCACATTTCCCTTCAGCGCGGGCAGGACGGCGGCGAGTTCGGGATCGTATGCGGGTTCCACCATCCGCGTGAGCTTAGAGGTCGACGTCCAGCCGCGAAGACGCACGCGAGACACAGCAGTACATCCGCCCGTCCGGCGCCCCGATGTCGTCCCGGTGCTCCGGTTCCCCGCCGACGACGCGGATCTCGCAACTCCCGCAAACGCCTTCACGGCACCCGGACGGGATCCGGAACCCCGCGTGGTTCAAGGCGTCCAGCAAGGACTCCTCCGCGGCGACCGGCACCGTCCGGCCCGAACGAACGCAATGCACCTCGAAAGGCACATCGGGCGCGAATTCCTTGGCCACCGGCCGGAACCGTTCGAGGTGCAGGCGGTGCGCGGGGAACGCCGCCTCGGCCGCGTCGAGCATCGACGCGGGGCCGCAGCAGTAGACCAGCGCGTCCGGGCCGAGTCCGGCCGCCAACGCGGCGAAATCGGGTCTGCCGTCCGTGTGCAGGCGCACCCTGTCGCCGTACTCCGCCTTGAGTTCGGCGGCGAACGGCATGGTCGCTTCGGACCTGCCGACGTACACCAATCTGGCCGAGTCACCCGCCGCCGCGAGCATCGGCATGATGGGCGTGATGCCGATCCCGCCCGCGATGAACAGGTACTCCGGGGCGGGCAGCAACGGAAAGTTGTTGCGGGGCAACGAGACATCGAGGGTCCGGCCCGCGCGCAGGAACAGGTGGACGTATTCCGAACCACCCCGGCTCAGCCGGTCGTGGCGGACGGCGACCCGGTAGCTGCCGCGATCCGCCGGGTCCCCGCACAGGGAGTACTGCCGGGTCAGCCAATTCGGCAGGGACAGATCGACATGCGCGCCCGGCTCCCAGGCCGCCAACGGACCCTCGGCGCCGCGCAGTACGAGCGAGACGACATCCTCGGCGACCGGTTCCACGCGGTCGAGAACGGTCTTCTGCGTCAACGGGATCACCTCAGTACAACCGCCGGTAGCCGGTTTCGAGCATGGTCTGCAGCACCGCGGGATCGACGTCGGGACCCATCTGCTCGGCGGCGACCTCGCCGACGGACGGCAATTCGTCCGCCAGCGCCTGACTCGCGGGATCCCAGAGCCGGGACCGGATCAGCGCGCGGCCGCAGTGGAAGAAGGTCTCCACCACGTCGACGACGATCGCCAGAACCGCCGGTTTGCCTTCGGTACGCATCCTGGCGAGCACGTCCGGCTCGTCGGTGGGATAGGCGCGGCCGTTGACCCGGAACACCTCCCGCATGCCGGGGACCACGAACATCAGGCCGATCCCGTCGTTCTCCGCGAGATTGCGGAACGAGTCGGCGAGTTTGTTGCCCGGCCGGTCGGGGATCGCCAGGGTGCGCTCGTCGAGCACCTTCACGAAACCGGGGTAGTCGCCGCGCGGCGAGCAGTCGGGCAGGCCCGTCGCGTCCGACGTCGCCATCGCCACGAACGGGGCATGGGCGATGAACCGGTGGCCGTGCCGGTCGATCCGGTCGTGGACCTTGGCCTTGATCATGGCCTCCGGCTCCCCCAGCCGGGCACGGACCTCTTCGGGCGACAGCCTGCGCGGACGCGTATCAGTGCTGGTCATGGCACAATTATGAGCAATTGTTCAGCCCGCTCGCTACTCGCTTTCACGCCGCTTCACCGGGAGTGTCATGACGTCGGAGCAACGACGGCTTCAACCACGTAAACAGCCTCGCCAGGTCCGGGCCGAGCTCACGAGGCAGCGCATCCTCACCGCGGCTGCTCACGTTTTCGCCGAGTTCGGGTACGCCGCCGGGACGACGAACCGGATCGCCGAACGGGCCCGGATCTCGATCGGTTCGCTGTATCAGTACTACCCGAACAAGGACGCGATCCTGGCCGAGTTGCTGACCCGCCACCTCGACGGCGACCGGGCCACCGAGACGCTGCGCCGGTACAAGGAATCACCGGAGCCGCTCGAAACCGTCATCCGGGATTTCGTGCACACGGTGATCGAGAACCATCTCGACGATCCGCGGCTGCTGCAGATCATGATCGAGCAGGCGCCCCGTTCCGGCGAACTGCTGGACCGCATCACCCGGCTGGAATGGGAGATGATCGGCGATCTGCGGGAACTGCTCCACGGCCACCCCGAAGTCCGCGTGCGGGACAAGGACACCGCCGCCCGGCTCGTCGCGTCGACCGTGGAGCTGACCGTGCACCAGCTCATCGCCTCGCCCGGCTCCATCGACGTCACGCGGCTCGAGAACGAGCTCGTGGCGATGATCACCGGTTACCTCCGGGCCTGATTTCCGGGGGTTGACCAGGCGATGAGCGGGTATCCACCGGTGTGAGCCGACTTGGGGACAGGGTGCGCGGCCTCACCGCCCGGTGGCGGCGGCGAGGCGGCGCACTCGCGCTGATCTGGACATTGATCACCTTCGGCCTGGTCGCGATGCTGTGGATGTCCGGCTTCCGCGCGTGGCCGGTGTACCTGACCGCGGCACCGGGCGCCGTCGTCACCGTCCTGCTGTGGATCGGTGTCGCGCGCACCCGCCACCGGAGGGTCGTCGAGAAACAGCCGAGCGGTTGAGCTACTTCGTCGCGCGCATGGCCAGCTGGTCGAATTCGCGATCCGGCAAGGTCCTGTTGAGCTCCAGGAGCTGCTCGGCGAGGTGACCGACGGCGTACCGCGTCTCCGGTTTCTCGGCCTCGATGGCGCTGCGGATGGCGTCCACGACGACGGACGGGTCGGAGCCGTCGCTGAGCCCGGTTTCCCCGTGCCGCGCCATGGCTTCCGCCATCTCGCGATAAGCCCCGTGGCCGGAGTTCTCCCTCAGCTGCGCGGAAGTCTGGTCCTCGAACTCGGTTTTGATGATGCCCGGCTGGATGATGACGACGTCGATGCCGAAGGGCTCGACCTCCATCCGGAGCGTGTCGGAGAAAGCTTCGAGCGCATGCTTGGACGCGTAGTACCAAGCGCCGAACGGCAAGGAGATCTCGCCGCCGATCGACGAGACGTTGACGATCGTGCCGGATCGCCTGCCCCGCATGGCGGGCAGGACGAGCTGAACGAGCCTGGCGGGCGCGAGGAGATTCACTTCGAGCTGGTCGCGCGCGCTGTCGAGCGGCACGTCCTCGACGGCGCCGTGCAGCACGGTCCCCGCGTTGTTGACCAGGACGTCGATTCGTTGCCGCTCGTCGAGAACGGTGCCGACCGCTCGGCGGAGATCGTCCTCGTTCCGAGCGTCCATCTTGAGCACCTGGCCGCCCGCCGCGCGGAGATCGTCCATCTTCTCCACACGCCTCGCGGCGCCGTAGACGATGTGCCCGGCGCGCAGGAGCTCCAGCGCGGTGGCGTGGCCGATCCCCGACGAAGCTCCGGTGACCAGGCATACCTTGGCCGTCATTCCGTGTGCCCCTCCTGATTTCTTCGCTTACAAAGAAACCGTAGGCTCGTTTTTCCTGCTGCTGCAACACAGAACCTAGAATCGATGCAATGACCATGCAACTGAATGCACCGGAGGACGGGTGCCGGGAAACCGTTTGACCCGCGACGAACGCGGGCAGATCGCGTCGGGACTGTCGGCGGGGCTCACGTACGCCGAAATCGCCCGCCGGATGGACCGCCCCAAATCGACCGTGATCCGTGAGGTGGCGCGCAACGGCGGCGCCCACGGTTACCGGGCGGATCAGGCGCAGCAGGCGACGCGATGGCGGGCGCGCCGCCGCAAACCCGGCCCACCGCCCGGCCAGCCGCAGCCCCCGGAAACGCTGCGCGACTTCGAAACCGAATTCGCCGAGACGATGGCCGCGACCGGCGTCCCGGCGATGATGGCCAGGGTCCTGGCGTGCCTGTTCACCGCGGATACCGGTGGCGCTACCGCCACCGAACTGGTGGCCAGGCTGGAGGTCAGCCCCGCGTCGGTGTCCAAGGCCGTCGGCTGGCTCGAACAACGCGGCCTGATCACTCGCGAGCGTGAGGGCAGGCGGCAGCGATACGTCATCGACGACGACTTCGGCTACCGCGCCTGGCAGACGAGTCTCGAAGCGATGACCCAATGGGCCGAGGTCACCCGGCGAGGCGCCGTCCTGCTCGACGGCCCGGCGGGCGCCCGGCTGGACGCCACCAGCCGGTTCTTCCGGCATCTGCGCGAGGACATGGGTGAGGCGGCCGAACACTGGCGCCGGACCGGCCCGCGCTGACGGGGCGGGCGACCGAAGCCGCCCGCCCCGTCCGGAACGCCGTGGCGTCACCCACGCTTGAATTCCTCCCAGGTCACCTTCTTCACCTTGGGGCCGTCGTCCTTGGCGTGGCTCGCCAGCCCGTTCAGGCCCTTGAAGTAGTCACCGGCCTGGGCCTGCGCCTGCGGCGACATGTCGGTGTCGCTGATCGCGATGCCGTGGATGTGCTCCACCCAGTCGCCCTGGCTCGGCGTGCGGTGCCAGGCGGCGAACCCGACCTCGCGCAGCGCCTTCACCGCGGCGGTCTTGTTCGGGAGATTGTTCACCGAGATGTCGACCGCGCCGCCGCCGTCGTGCGTACCGCCCGAAGCGCCCACCCCGCCGGCGTTGTACGAGCCCTGCGTGATGGTGAACTTGACCCCGGCCTTCTTCTCCGCGGCCGCGATCATGTCGGCCGTGCGCTTGTTGACCGTCTTGCCGTCCAGGCTGGTCTTCGAGCCGACGCCGATCGGCGCGGTCACCGTGTAGCGGCCCTTGCCCAGCTCGGTCAGCGAGCCCTTGCCCGGCAGACCGCTCGCGGCGAGGCCGCTGTGCCCGAGCGACTTCTGGTACTTCTGGTACGCGGTCACCGTCGAGGTGCCGAAGTGCCCGTCGACCTGCTTCTTGTCGAGCAGGTTCTTCGCGGCCAGCGCCTGCTCGACCACCTTGACGCTCTCCCCGGAGCCCGGCGTGATCGACTGGTCGGCCTTGTACGGATCCCACATGGCCGCCTTGACCACGGCCTCCATGTTGACCGAGGGTGCGGCCACCGCGGGCTGTGCCGCCGTCATCCCCAGCGTGGCCCCGGACAGAGCGGCGAACATCGCGGCGGTTGCCACCTTGCGCATGACTGCTCCTTCACTCGATGGCTGCTCCCCGTGAGCAGCTCGTGACCGACACTGGCCCGGAAGCGGTGTCACCCGGAACCGCCTGTACACAACGTCTGACGTCAAAAACCGCAGGTTGACAGCGTTTGACAGCGCCCGAGGCGGGCCGCTTCCGCTGGTCAGCGCGGCGATCCGGACACTCTTCGCGATATAGTCACCAAGCCGCGAAGAGTGACGAAAAACGTTGTCACGGTGGACACGATCGCGAGGGGGAGCGTGCCGGAACCGCGAACAGGAGAACGGGCGCCGGAGCTCGAAGCGTTCATGGAGGAACTGCGGAAGCTCCGGACGCGAGCCGGGGAGCCGTCCTTCCGGAAGATGGCCGCGAAGTCCGGCGCGGTGTCCCACGCGACCCTGCACCTCACCGTCACCGGCAAGCGGTTGCAGCCGTGGGAGACGGTCCGGGAGTTCGTCCGCGCCTGCGACGGTGACGAAGAGGAATGGCACGCCCGATGGCAGGGTGTCCAGCTCGTGCTCTCCGCCGACCGAGAACCGGATCCCGCGCCGCGGTCGCGGTCCAAACTCCTCCTGGTGGCGCTCGCCCTCGTCGCCGTCGCCGCGATCGCCGCCGTCGTGGTCGTCCTGCTGCCGGACGCGCAGGAGCCGTCTGTGCCGCCCCATCCCGGCGACGCGAGCAAGTTCGTCGCCGACGTCACCATCCCCGACGACACCGTGGTCAAACCGGGCAGCCAGTTCGTGAAGGTGTGGGAGCTCAAGAACACCGGCACCGTCGAATGGCGGAAGCGGTATCTGCGCCGCACCGACCTCCCGGTCGCGCCCGGCGCCTGCCGCACCCCGGACCGGATCCCGGTCAACGACACCGCCCCGCAGGGGAACGTGCAGGTGACGGTCACCGTGAGCGCCCCGCCGACCGCGCCCGCCGACTGCAAGGTCTTCTGGAAGATGGTCGACGAGGAGAACCGGGAACTCTTCCCGGCCAGCAGGCCGATCTACTTCTCGGTGCTCGTGCGCGTCTGAGCCGTTTTCGCGTCCCCCCAATTCCCGGTGTGTTCGCCTCCCAATCACGTGAGTTCGCCGTGCAATCACGCGAGTTACGCCTCTGATCACACATGAGACGCGCCTGAGCCCGGGGAAAACACCTCGTTCGGCCGGAAAAGTGCGCTAGCCGCCGCTTTCCGGGCTCCCTACGCTGAATTCCGCGCACGAGAACCACAAACGGCCTCGGGAGACTCCAGTGAGAGCAACGAGAATCGTGTTCTGCGCCCTGTTCGCCCTCGGCGCCGCCTGCCTTTCCCCCGCGGCGTCGGCGGCGCAAAACGCGTTCACGCTGTCCAGCACCGCTTTCGCCAACGGCGGCCTCATACCCAAGGTGCACGAGTGCACCAGCGGCGGCGGGAACGATCCGGCCAAGAAGAACGAGTCGCCACCGCTGGCCTGGTCGGGCGCTCCCGCCGCGGCGAAGAGCTACGCGATCGTCATGCGCGACCTCGACAACGCCAACCTCATCCACTGGGTCATCTACGACATTCCGGCGTCCACGGCCTCGCTCCCCCAGAACGTCCAGCACGTCTACCGGCCGCCGGTGCCCGCCGGCTCCAGGCAGGTCTACTACCGCGGCAGCGCCAGCCTCTACGGCTACCAGGGCCCGTGCTCGCCCTCGACCGTGAACACCTACGAATTCGTCGTGCACGCCCTCGACCGGGCGTCGCTCACCGGCCTGAACTCCGGTTCGTCGACCCAGGCCGCCGCCAGGGCGATCACCGCGGCTTCGATCGGTTCGGCGAGGATCACCGGCGAGTCGTAAGTCCCCTGGTCACCCGTGGCAAAATCGGCCCAATGCGGATCGGGATGCTGGGGCCCTTCGAGGTGCACACGGACGACGGCGGGCTCGCCGACGTGCCGGGCGCGCGGCTGCGCGGGCTGTTGATCGCCCTCGCGCTCGAGCCGGGCCGGGTGGTCCCGAAAGCGTCGCTCGTCGACTGGATCTGGGGCGAGCAGCCCCCGGCCGACGCGACGAACGCCTTGCAGCGCTTGGTTTCCCGGCTGAGGAAGGTGCTCCCGGACGGCGTCGTCGAGGGACAGACCGACGGCTACCGGCTGAAGGTGGCGCCCGAAGACGTCGACGCCGTGCGCTTCGAGCGGCTCATCGAGCAGGCCCGCGGCGACGAGGAGCCGAGGCGGCTGCGCGAGGCGCTCGGGCTGTGGCGCGGGGCGGCCATGCAGGACGTCGGCCTGCAGGACAGCGGCGCGTTCGACGCCGCGGTCACCCGACTCGAAGGGCTTCGCCTGACGGCGCTGGAGGACCGGTTCGACGCGGAACTCGACCTCGGGCACGGCGCGAACCTGGTCACCGAGCTGACCGATCTGGTGGCCGCGCACCCGCTGCGCGAGCGGCTCGTCGCCGCGTTGCTGCGGGCCCTCGCGGCGACCGGCCGCGACACCGAAGCGCTACTCGTCTACCAGCGCACGAGGGAAGCACTGGCCGACGCGCTCGGCGTCGATCCCTCGCCGGAACTGTCCGCGGTGCACGTCCAGCTGCTGCGGGGCGAGCTGGGACGGCGCGAGGAGAACCGCAAGACCAACGTGCGCGCCGAGCTGACCAGCTTCGTCGGCAAGGACGACGACGTCGCCAAGGTCCGCGAGCTCGTCGCCGAGCACCGGCTCACCACCCTGATCGGGCCCGGCGGTTCGGGGAAGACCAGGCTGGCCACGGAAACCGCGCGCACCGTGCTCGGCGACCTCCCGGACGGCGCGTGGCTGGTGGAGCTCGCGGCCATCGGCCCGGATGACGACGTCGCCCAGGCGACGCTCGCGGCGCTGGGCCTGCGGGACGCGCTGCTCGGCGACTCTTCCAACGCCGAACCCGCCGAACGGGTCGTCGCCGCGATCCGCGACCGGGAAGTCCTGCTGATCCTGGACAACTGTGAGCACGTGATCGAGGCGGCCGCGGCCTTCGCCCATCGGGTGCTCGGGGAATGCCGTCGTCTCCGGATTTTGGCGACGAGCCGGGAGCCGCTCGGCATCACCGGCGAGACGTTGTGGCATGTCGTGCCGCTGGCCGTCCCGGACCGGCACGCCGCCCCCGGCGAGATCGAAGCCTCCCCCGCCGTCCGGTTGCTGCGGGACCGGGCGAGCGCGGTGCGCAAGGATTTCGTGGCCGACAAGAGCACTCTCGACACGATGGCGCGTGTGTGCCGGATCCTGGACGGGATGCCGCTGGCGATCGAACTGGCCGCGGCCAGGCTGCGCACGATGTCCGTCGAGCAGCTCGCGAACCGGCTCGACGACCGGTTCCGCCTGCTCACCGGCGGCAGCCGGACCGCGCTGCCCCGGCACCGGACGTTGCGCGCCATGGTCGACTGGAGCTGGGAGCTGCTGTCGGACGCCGAACGGACGGTCCTGTGCCGTCTCTCGGTGTTCTCGGGTGGGGCGAGCCTGGAAGCGGCCGAGCGGGTCTGCGTCGGCGAGGCCGTCGAGGAGTACGAGGTCCTCGAACTCCTCACCGCGCTGACCGAGAAATCGCTGCTGGTCTCCGCGGGCGACGAGGCCCCGCGCTACCGGATGCTCGGCACGATCAAGGAGTACGCCGCGCAACGGCTCGCCGAGGCGGACGGAACGCTGCTGGCACGCCACGCGCATCTCGCGTATTTCACCGGCCTCGCCGAGGCCGCCGAGCCGATGCTCCGCCAGGCCGAGCAGCTGGAATGGCTCGCCAAGCTCAACGCCGAGCACGACAACATCACCGCCGCGATGCGCGGCGCCCTCACGGCGGGCGAAGCGCCGGAAGCGATGCGGCTCGCGGCGGCCTGTGGCTGGTACTGGTGGCTCAGCGGGCACCGCACGGAAGGCATGGAGCTGGTCAGCACGGCCGTCAAAACGCCGGGCGAGGTACCGGAAGAGATCGCGGCCGTCGTGTACGGGCTCGTCTCGCTCTTCGTGAGCTCCGGTTTCGCCGACGAACACACCGCGGCGAAGTGGATCCACGAGTCGTACCGGCTGAGCACACGCACCGAGAAGAAGCACCCGCTGCTGGGCCTCGTCGTCCCGCTGGAACGCATGCTGGCCGGGGACGAGGCGCTGTCCGCGTGGGAACCGGTGCTGTCGGACGAAAACCCCTGGGTCCGCGCGCTGGGCAGGCTGCACCTCGGCAAGATGCGGGTCTCGCTCGGCCATCCCGGCCGGGAGGCGGACGAATACCTCGAGGGGGCGCTCGCGGAGTTCCGGGCCATCGGCGAACGGTTCGGGATCTCGTTCGCCCTGACCGAATTGGCGGACCGGATCGCCACGCGCGGCGAGTTCGCCACCGCGTGCGAGTACTACGAACAGGCGGTCACGGTGGTGACCGAGGTCGGCTCCGTCGAGGACCTCATCCGGCTGCGGGCGCGGCAGGCACAGCTGTTCTGGCTGATGGGCGACGAGGAGGCCAGCGCCGCCGCCGCGGCCGATGCGGAGCGTCGTGCCGAGCGGGTCACATGGCCGGGTGCCCTGGGCATGTTCGCCCTCTCGCAGGCGGAACTCCTCCACTGGCGTGGCGAAACCGAGGAAGCGGCGAAGCAGCTCGATTTCGCGACGACCGTGATGGGCGACGAAGCGGGATTGGGACACGTCCGCGCCATCACCCACGACCTTCGCGGCTACTTCACCGACGATCTCGGCCGGTCCCGTGAACACCGGGAATCGGCCTATCAGGCGGCACGTGAAGTGCAGTACCAGCCCTTGATCGCCCACGTGCTCGTCGGGATCGCGGATCTGGCCCTGCGCCAGGACGATCCCGAACAGGCAGGCAGGCTGCTCGGGGCGGCCGACGAACTGCGCGGGCTGCCGGACCGGTCCCGGCCGGACGTGACCCGCATCGAGGAGACAGCGCTGCGCCGCCTCGGCGAAGCGAAGTTCGCGGAGGCGGCGCGAGAAGGCGCTGCGGCGGACTGGAAACAGCTGGCCGAGGTCACGCTCGCTTCTTGAACGTCGAGGACGCCCACAGGTATCCGGCGAGCGCGATCCCGGCGCACCAGCCCAGGGCCGGGAGCACGTCGCCCGCGGCGGGTGCCCCGTTGAGAAGCCCGCGCAGGGTCTCGATGATCGGCGTGAAGGGCTGGTACTCCGCGAATTCCCGGAGTCCCGGTCCCATCTTCTCGGCGGGCACGATCGCGCTGCTGAAGAACGGCAGCATGACCAGCGGAACCGAGGCCATTCCCGCGGTTTCCGGGGATTTCGCCGCCAGTCCCAGCGCGACCGTGAGCCAGGCCGCCGCGAAACCGAGCAGGACGACGATGCCGACCACGCCGAGCCAGTCGAGGAAACCGGCCGCCGGCGAGAAGCCGAGCAGGAAGGCCACCCCGGTGAGCGCCGCGATGGCGACCAGGTTGGTCAGCACGCTGGCGATGACGTGCCCGGTCAGCACGGCGCCGCGGGAGACGTCCATGACCTTGAACCGGTTGATGATGCCCTTGGTCATGTCGGAGTTCACCGCGGTCGCGGTGGCGCCGAGGCCGTAGCAGACGGCCAGCAGCATCAACCCCGGTGTCGCGTAGTCGATGTAGTCGACGCCGACGCTGAACGCGTCCCCGAAGACGTAGACGAACATCAGCATCATCACCACCGGCATCAGGATCGCGTTGAACACCGAGGTCGGATTGCGGACGAGGTGCTTGAAGTTACGG
The DNA here is from genome assembly GCF_000754115.1 of Amycolatopsis sp. MJM2582. Taxonomy (NCBI): domain Bacteria; kingdom Bacillati; phylum Actinomycetota; class Actinomycetes; order Pseudonocardiales; family Pseudonocardiaceae; genus Amycolatopsis; species Amycolatopsis sp. MJM2582. Next base: position 252,599 of record NZ_JPLW01000007.1, on the reverse strand, counting down.
CGCAACATCACCGTCGAGGGGGAGTTCATCGGGCTGCCTCCGTGTCGTGGCCGGTCAGGGCGAGGAAAACGTCATCGAGATCAGGGGTGTGGACGGAGAACTCTTCGGCTGCGATCGAGTACTCGTCGAGCCGGTCGAGCAGCGAGCGCAGGGATTTCGTCCCGGCGTCGCTGGGGATCCGCAGGTCGAGTTCCTCGTCGTCGCGGGTGGCGCCGGGGAAGATCCGCGCCGCCGCGTCGAGTTCGGCGACGGTGGTGAAGTGGAGCCGGACGTGCGTGCCGGGCATCCGGCGCTTGAGCTCGGCGGGCGTGCCCTGTGCGACCAGGCGGCCCTGGTCGAGGACCGCGATCCGGTCGGCGAGCTGGTCGGCTTCCTCGAGGTACTGGGTGGTGAGGAAGACGGTCACGCCGCCCGCCACCAGCTCGCGGATGATCGACCACATCGTGCGACGGCTGCGCGGGTCCAGGCCCGTGGTGGGCTCGTCGAGGAAGATGATCCGCGGATCGCCGACGAGCGTCATCGCCAGATCCAGCTTCCGGCGCATACCGCCGGAGTAGGTCGACGCCGGCTTGCGCGCCGATTCCACCAGGTCGAAGCGTTCCAGCAGCTCGGACACGACGTTCTTGCCCGCTTTCCCGCGGCTCAGATCCACCATCAGCTGGAGGTTCTCCTGGCCGGTCAGCAGTTCGTCGACCGCCGCGAACTGGCCTGTGACGCCGATCGCGGCACGCACCGCCTTGGCCTCGGTCACCAGGTCGTGGCCCGCGACCTTCGCGGTGCCGCCGTCGGCCTTCATCAGGGTGGTCAGCAGGTTCACCGTCGTGGTCTTACCCGCCCCGTTCGGGCCGAGCAGGGAGAAGATGGTGCCCGCCCGGACTTCGAGGTCTATGCCGTCGAGGACGACCTTGTCGCCGAAGGTCTTGCGCAGTCCGGAGACCGCGATCGCTGTGTCGTTCATGGGCACCACTTTGGAAGGCCGCGCTGACACGGCCCCGCCACGGCGCTGACACGGGTGGTGTCAGCGCCGTGTCAGCCGGATGTCAGGCCTCGCGGGGAGAGTGGCCGTCACAACCACCACGAAAGGCGAAGCGATGACTCAGACGGTTCCCGTCCCGCAGGGCCTCCCGATGGAGCGCGACGCGGGGCCCTTCGACCCGCCCCGCGAGATCACCCGGCTGCGTGAGGCCCGCCCGGTGAGTCCCATGATCTTCCCCGACGGTCACGAGGGCTGGCTCGTCACCGGTTACGACGAGGTGCGGCAGATGATGGCCGACACCCGCTTCAGCTCGCGACAGGACATCGGCATCCTGCACGTGCCGTACGAGACGGGGATGCCCGCCCCCACCGAACCGTCGCCGCCGATGCCGGGCATGTTCGTCGCGATGGATCCGCCGGACCACGGCCGGCTGCGGAAGCGGCTGACCGGCGCCTTCACCGTGAAGCGGATGAAGCAGCTCGAAGAGCACATCGTCGAGATCACCGAACGGCGGCTGGACGCGATGGCGAACCTGACTCCGCCGATCGACCTGGTCAAGGAGTTCGCGCTGCCGGTGCCGTCGCTGGTGATCTGCGAGCTGCTCGGCGTCCCCTACGAGGACCGCGAGAGCTTCCAAGCCAACTCCGCGCAGCTCATGGTCAGGGACCAGACGCTGGAGGAGAAGATGGCCGCGTTCATCGGGATGAACACCTTCCTCACCGAACTGGTCACCCGCAAACGCGAGACGCCCGAGGACGACATCCTGTCCGACCTCGGCCGCCACGAAGACCTCACCATCGAGGAGCTGGCGGGCGCCGCGTTCCTGCTGCTGCTCGCGGGACACGAGACCACCGCGAACATGCTCGCGCTGGGCACCTTCGCACTCCTGGAGCACCCAGAACAGCTCGCCGAACTGCGGGCCGACGCGGAGCTGCTCCCCGGCGCCGTCGAAGAACTGCTGCGCTACCTGTCCGTCGCCGACATCTTCTTCCGGTACGCCACGGAGGATCTGGAGCTCGGCGGCGAAACGATCCCCGCGGGGTCGACGGTCATCATCTCGCTGCTGGCCGCCAACCGCGATCCGCGGCGGTTCGAAAACCCCGACACCTTGGACCTGCGCCGCAACGCCCGCGGTCTGTTGTCGTTCGGGCACGGCATCCACCAGTGCCTCGGCCAGCAGCTGGCGCGGATCGAGATGCGCGCGGGTTTCGAGGGACTGCTGCGCCGTTTCCCGACACTCGCGCTGGCCGTGCCCGCCGAGGAGGTCAAGCTGAAGACCGACATGAACATCTACGGCGTGCACGAGCTTCCGGTCACTTGGACTGCGTAGGCCTACACGCTCGCTCGCCCCTGAAGTCCGTGAAGGCCTCCTTCCCTACCCTGAAGGTAGGCAAGGAGGCCTTCACGGACCTGCGATCAACCGAGGTTGAATAAGTACCCGTATTCATTCCGTTCCACCGATTGTCACCGTTCACAATCCGCCCGCCCGCGATTCTGGGGAACTTCCAGGAAACAACAAGCGCTCCGCTTGGAATGATCACGACATCACTCTTCGAAACCGTTCGGAGACACCATGCGTTCCTTGAGCCGCAGGGCATTGCTGACCGTGCTGGCACTGGCCGTTTCGACGACGGTGGTCCCGCAGACCGCCGTCGCCGCATCGGCCGCCGCCCCGACCAGTCCGCGCGTGTACGAGAAAGCCGGGCCGCACAAGGCGGTCAAGGCGGCGGGCGGTCCGGCGCACACGCTCTACTACCCGGCGGACATCGCCTCGGACGGCACCGAGCATCCGGTGCTGATCTGGGGCAACGGCACGAACGCCACCGTCGACCAGTACGAGCAGCTGTTCACCCATCTCGCGAGCTGGGGTTACGTCGTCGCGGCCGCGAACACCGGCCAGTCGGGGTCCGGCGAGGAGATGCTGGCGGGCGCCCGGTATCTGATCGCGGAGAATTCCCGTGCGGGCAGCGTCTTCCAGGGCCGCGTCGCCACCGGGAAGATCGCCGCCGCCGGGCATTCGCAAGGCGGGGGCGGCGCGATCGCGGCCGGGGCGGACCCGCTCGTCAAGACCACGCTGCCGATCATGCCCGGACCGCAGGGCAACGTGAACAAGCTGCACGGCCCCGCGTTCTTCGTGTCCGGGCAGGCGGACGTCGTCGTGCCCGCCTTCTACGTGCGCGGTCGTTTCCTTGCCTGCGACCAGGTTCCCGCCGTGTACGGCCAGCTGAAGGGCGCCACGCATTTCCTCCAGGGCGAGACCCGCGACCGGGTCATCGGCGCCATCACCGCGTGGCTGCGGTTCCATCTCTCCGGTGACCGGAACGCCGAGAGTGTCTTCTACGGCACCGTTTCCGGCCTCGACCAGGACGACGACGGCTGGTCCGCGACCGAGCGGAACAAAAAGGCCGCCTGATGCGCGATCCGTCGGCGAAAAGTGCCCGTTCGGGAAGGAAAGCACGTCGCCGCGCGGACCCGCGCGCCTATACCTTCGAAGGATGACCGAGATCCGCCCGCTGGTGACCTTGTTACGCGAACGGCAGTCCGCTCGGCCGGCGTTCACCGACGAGCACCGGACCCTGACCTTCGGGGACCTGCTGGAATCGAGCGGCCGGTTGGCGGCGGGGCTCGGGATCGCCCGCGGCGAACGGGTGCTCATCCACGTCGGCGGTCGCGTCGAATTCGCCGAGTACGGCCTGGCGGTGCTGCGGGCGGGCGGGGTCGGCGTTCCGGTGAGCGCGCGGTCGACGGCGGCCGAACTCGCCCGCGTCGCCGACGATTCCGGCGCCGTTCTGCTGATCACGGAAGCCAGGCACGCGGAGCTCGCGCGAAAGCTCCGGCTACGAGTGGTGTTCGTCGAGGACGAGCCGTCGCCCCCGCGGGGTGGACCGCGAGACGATCTCGGCCTCGACGAACCCGCTTGGCTGCTCTACACCTCCGGCACGACCGGCCGCCCCAAAGGCGTGCTGACGACCCAGCGCGCGATGCTCTGGTCGTCGGCCGCCTGCTACGGCCCGATGTACGGGATCTCCGGTGAAGACACCGTTCTGTGGCCGCTTCCGTTGCACCACGCGTACGCGTTGTCGCTGGCCTTCGCCGGGACGATCGCGCTGGGCACGCACACGAGGATCGTCGACCGCGATCTGCGCGGGGCGCTCACTGCGTTCCCCGGCAGTGTCCTCGCCGGCGTCCCGGCGACGTTTCTGAATCTGCGTCAGGAGGTTCGCGGCGTTCTCCCCGCGCCACGACTGTGCCTCTCCGGAGGCTCGCCGTGCACCGCGCCGACCCGCGCCGCCGTCCGGGAACTGTTCGGCATCGAAGTCCTCGACGGTTACGGCAGCACGGAGACCAGTGGCAAGATCGCCGTCCAGCTCCCCGGCGAGGATCATCTGACACCGGTGCCGGGCATGGAGATCCGCGTCGTCGACGAGCAGATCGAGGTGCGCGGTCCCGGCGTGGCGCCGAGCGCAGCGGGGCCGGACGGCTGGTACCGGACCGGTGACGTGGGCGCTCTCGCCGAGGGACGGCTCATCCTCGAAGGCCGCGCCGACGACGTCATCGTCTGCGGCGGCCAGAACGTGCACCCGACGGAGATCGAGGCGGTCATCGCCGAAGTCCCTGGTGTCGAAGACGTTCTGGTAGCGGGAAGACCCGACGAGGTCCTCGGCGCGGTCCCGGTGGCGTTCCTCGTCTCCGGCGAACCGGATCTCGACGCGGTACGCCGCCTGTGCCGCCACCGGCTCTCCGCGTACAAGGTTCCGGTCGCCTTCCACCTCGTCGAACGCCTTCCCCGGACGCCGTCGGGGAAAGCGCTGCGGAAGGATTTGCGCGTTCCGCCGCCCGAGGCGGAAACGCTGGTGCGCGAGGCGATCGCCGAACTGTGCGACATCGGCGAGCGGTGGCGCGACCGGCCGTTCACCGAACTGGGCCTGACGTCGGTGGGCGGCGTGCAGTTGCGGCACCGGCTGGCCGAGGCGACCGGATTGGCCCTCCCCCAAGCGCTCGTCTACGACTTCCCGACCCCGGCCGCGGTCATCGCCGAGCTCGAACGGCTCCTGTCCGGGGAAAGCAGACCCGCCACGAGAAGAACCGTCCCCGTTCGCGGTGACGAACCGATCGCCGTCGTCGCGACCGCGTGCCGGTTCCCCGGCGGCGTGACCTCGCCCGAAGACCTGTGGAACCTGGTGGCCGGCGGCGTCGACGCGACCGGCGACTTCCCCACCGACCGGGGCTGGGAGCACTCCGTCCGCTACGACCCGGACCCCGGCAGGCTCGGCGGTTCCACCACCCGCCGCGGCGGATTCGTGTACGACGCCCTGGATTTCGACCCCGCCCTGTTCGGGATGTCGCCGCGCGAGGCCCTGTCGACCGACCCTCAGCAGCGGTTGCTGCTGGAGACGTCGTGGGAGCTGTTCGAGCGCGCCGGTCTCGACACCGCCACACTGCGCGGAAGCGACACCGGGGTGTTCGTCGGCGTGATGAACGAGGACTACGCCAGCCGGTTCGAAGGGCATCGGATGGAGGGGCGGCTGGGCATCGGGTCCTCGCACGCGCTCGCGTCCGGCCGGATCTCCTACACCTTCGGGCTGAACGGCCCGGCGGTCACGGTCGACACCGCCTGCTCCTCGTCGCTGGTGGCACTGCACTGGGCCGTGCGCGCGCTGCGTGCCGGCGAGTGTTCGCTCGCCGTGGCCGGTGGCGCGACGGTGATGTCCTCCCCGCGCACGTTCCTGGAATTCAGCCGCCAGCGCGGTCTTTCGCCGGACGGCCGATGCCGCTCCTACGCGGCGGGCGCCGACGGCACGGCGTGGTCCGAGGGTGCGGGTGTCGTCCTCCTGGAGCGGCTGTCGGACGCCCGCCGGAACGGGCATCCGGTGCTGGCCCTGCTCAGCGGTTCGGCCGTCAACTCCGACGGCGCGTCGAACGGGCTGACCGCGCCGAGCGGGCGGGCCCAGCGCGCGGTCGTCGCGTCCGCGCTCGCCGACGCCGGTCTGTCCCCGGCCGACGTCGACGCGGTGGAGGGGCACGGAACGGCCACCCCGATCGGCGATCCGATCGAGGCGGAGGCCCTCATCGCCGCCTACGGTGGCGAACGTGACCGGCCACTGTGGCTCGGCTCGGTGAAGGCCAACATCGGGCACACCCAGGCCGCGGCGGGCGTCGCCGGGGTGATCAAGATGGTGGAAGCCTTGCGGCACGGGCATTTGCCGCCGTCACTGTACGCCGACGAGCCGAGCCCCCGCGTCGACTGGTCCGCGGGCGATGTGCGCCTGCTCGCCGAAGGCCGGGAATGGCGTGCCGGACCGAGAACCCGGCACGCCGGGGTCTCCGCGTTCGGGATTGGCGGCACCAACGCGCACGTTCTCGTCTCGGAAGCGCCGCCCTCGCCGGAAAATGGAGCTCCTGCGTCTCTCGGAGCGCCGTGGCTGTTGAGCGCCGCCGGAGACGGCGCCCTGCGAGCCGCCGCCTCGCGGTTGCTGGCGACCGTGGGCGGCCGGGACGAGGACGACGTCGCGTTCACCCTCGCCACCCGCTCCGCGCTGGAGCATCGCGCGCTGGTCCCGTCCGGCGATCTCGCCGCGCTGCGCGCACTCGTCACGGGGGAACGCCGCGGCCGGACCGTGCGCGGGCCGGCGGCCGCGGCGTTCCTGTTCAGCGGACAGGGCGCGCAGCGCGCGGGAATGGGAAAGGAACTGTCGGAGCGGTTCCCGTTGTTCCGCAAGGCGTTCGACGCGGCGTGTGAGGCGCTCGGCGGCGGAGTCCGTGAAGTCGCGTTCGAGGGCGGGGAGCTGCTCGACCGGACGGATCACGCACAAGCCGCCTTGTTCGCCTACGAAGTCGCCCTGTACCGGCTGCTGGAATCCTGGGGTCTCCGGCCCGGCGCGGTCGCCGGGCACTCGATCGGCGAGATCGCCGCCGCACACGTCGCCGGTGTCCTGTCCCTCGAGGACGCCGGAGTCCTCGTGGCCACGCGCGGCCGTCTGATGGCCGCGTTGCCGCCGGGCGGCGTCATGATCGCCGTCCGGGCGGCCGAGGCCGAAGTCGCCCCACTGGTCGGGGAATTCGCCGACCAGGTGGCGATCGCCGCCGTCAACGGCCCTCGATCCCTTGTGCTGTCCGGAGCCACGAGCGTGACCGAAGCGATCGCGGCCCAGTGGCCGGGCTCCACACGGCTGCGCGTCAGTCACGCGTTCCATTCGCCGCTGATCGAGCCGATGCTCGCCGAATTCCACGACGTCGCCGCCGGGCTGACCTACCGCGCACCGGAGATGCTCTTGATCTCCGGCCTGACCGGCCGCGCGATCACCGGCGTCGGCCCGGAGTACTGGGTGCGGCACGCCAGGGAAACGGTCCGGTTCGCCGACGCGCTGGACACCGTCGTCGCGACGGAAACCGCCATCTGCCTGGAGATCGGTCCGTCCGCCGTGCTGAGCAGGGCGGCGGGCGCAGTCCTTCCCACAGTGTCCACTATGGACACGAGCCGGAGCGTCCTGGAAGCGGCGGGCGAGCTGCACACCGCCGGTGTGCCCGTGTCGTGGCGATCGGTCTTCGACGGCAGCGGCGCCCGCCGGGTCACGCTGCCGACGTATCCCTTCCAGCGCGAGCGTTTCTGGCTCGATCCGCGACCGCGCCGGAGCCACGACGGCCATGCGATGCTGGGCCCGGCGCTCGTCGCCCCCGACTCGCCCAGGGTCGTGCACGGCGGCTCGGCGGGCGTCCGCACGCACGGCTGGCTCGCCGACCACGTCGTCGGCGGCGCGACACTGTTCCCGGCCAGTGCCTTCGTCGAACTCGCCGTCCACGCGGGCGGAACGAACGTGGCCGAGCTGACGATCGAGGCACCGCTGCGGCTCGGCCGCTCCGAAGACGTCGCGCTCCAAGTGGTCGTGGACGGACCCCGGATCGACATCTACGCCAAGGATTCCGACACCTGGACGCGGCACGCCACCGGCCGTCTGGGGACCTCCGAGGTCTTCGCGCAACCGTGGAAGGGCGAGTGGCCGCCTCCCGCGACCGAACCGGTCGACCTGGACCGGGCTTACGCGGCCCTCGACTACGGTCCCGCCTTCCGCGCGGTGACCGGACTGTGGCAGGACGGCGACGAACTGTTCGCCGACATCGCGCTCGCCGAAGACGTCGACGGCCGGTTCGCCCTGCATCCCGTGCTGCTCGACGCGGCGGTGCACACCCTCGCGCTGGCCGGAGCGCCCGGAGACGAAGCACGCGTGCCGTTCTTCTGGAGCGGCGTCCACGTGTTCGCCCCCGTCGCGCGCCGGGCGCGAGTCCACTGTGTACGGTCCGGCCCCGGCGAGGTCCGCGTCGAACTCTTCGACCCGGCCGGAACACCCGTCGCGATCGTGGAATCGCTGCTCACCCGGCCGCTGCCCGCCGGGAACACGATGCTCTACGCGCCGCGCTGGATCCCCGTCCCGGCCGCGCGCGCCGACGACGTCCGGATCGTCGAGACCGAAGACGTCCGGAGCGCGCTCACCGCGCTGCAGGACACCCTTCCGCGCGGGGAACGCACCGTCGTCGTGACCCGCGACGCGGCCGATCCGGCGTCGGCCGCCCTCTTCGGGCTCGGGGCCGCCGCGTCGAGCGAGTACCGCGGCCTGGTCACCGTGGTCGACACCGAGCTCCCGGTGGAGAAGGTGCGCGAGCTCGTCGGCGGCAACCCCGAACCCCAGCTGTCGATCCGGGACGGCGTACCGCACGCGTTGCGGATCGCCCGCACCGCGCCCGCGTCCGGCCGTCCGATCGACCCGGCCGGGACCGTGCTGATCACCGGCGGCACCGGCGCGCTCGGCGCGGCACTGGCCCGGCATCTCGTGGCCGCGCACGGAGTCCGGCATCTGCTGCTGGTGAGCCGCCGCGGCCCGGCCGCGCCCGGTGCGGACGAGCTCCGCGGGCTGCCCGCCGACGTACGGATCGTCGACGGCGACATCGCCGATCCGGCCTTCGTCCGGCGACTGGTCGACTCCTGCGATCCGCCGCTCACCGCCGTGGTGCACTCCGCCGCCGTCGTCGCCGATGCCGCCTTCACCGCGCAGACGACCGCCGGGATCGACACCGTCTTCCGCCCGAAGGCCGACGCCGCGGTGATCCTGCACGAGGCCACCCGGCATCTCCCCCTGTCGGCTTTCGTGCTCTTTTCCTCGCTGGCCGGCACTTTCGGCAACGCGGGACAGGCGAACTACGCGGCGGCGAACCGCTACCTCGACGCGTTGGCCATGCGACGGCGGGCGGAGGGGCTTCCCGCGACGTCGATCGCTTGGGGTCTCTGGGATCTGGAGATCGGCCTCGGCTCGAAGATCCCCGAAGCGGCGCGGCATCGCATCCAGACCTCCGGGGTGGCCGCGCTGACCCTGGAGCAGGGAATGGCGCTGTTCGACGCCGCGCTCGGACACGCCGAACCGGTCCTGATCGCCGCCCGGCTCGACCCCACCGCCGCCGGTCTGCCCCCGATCGCCGACGGACTCGGCCGCCCCGCCGCGAGACCCGCGCCGCCGTCACCCGGCCGGCGCTGGCCGGATCAGCCCACGGAGCGGGAACTGCGCGAGCTGCTGCGGGTGGAACTCGCCGAGGTCCTCGGCCACCACGATCCGGGCACGATCCCCGTGGACAAGCCGTTCACCGAACTCGGGCTCGATTCCCTGGCCGTCATCGATCTGCGGACGCGGCTCCGGGAGCTGACCGGCGTCGAACTCCCCGCCCGCGTCCTGTTCGACCACCCGACCGTCACGGAGCTCACCGGGCACCTGCGCGACCGGGCCGGGCGAGGGTCTGGCTGAGCGTCAACGCGGTGAGCGCGACGGCGAATCCGGTGAGCTGCCAGCCGGTGAGGGTCTGATCGAGCACCAGGAATCCCGCGGCCGTGGCGACCAAGGGGTTCGTCAGCGTCAGCAGGGAGACCGACGCCGGGGCGAGCCGGTCGATGCCGCGGAACCACAGCGGGTACGCCAGCGCCGTGGTGACGATGCCGATGTAGCCGTAACCGATCAGGTTCGCCGTCGTCAGCGAGCTCGGGAGCCCTTCGAACAGCAGCGTCGCCGGGGCGAGGACGATGCCGCCGAGGGTCAGCTGCCAGCCGGTCATCGCCAGCGGATACTCGGGGCGGCCCCATTTCTTGGTCAGGATCAGGGAAACGGCCATGAGCGCGACGGCGGTGAGCATGGCGGCCAGGCCGAGCGGGTCGAGCCGGGCTTCCGACGAAAGGGTCAGCAGCGCGACCCCGCCGGCGCCGGCGATCGCGGCGAGCAGGATCGGCGCCGGGGTCCGGACGCGGAGCATCGGGAGCGCGAGCAGCGCCACCAGCAGGGGTTGCAGGGCGCCGAGGGTCGCGGCGACCCCGCCGGGGAGGCGGTACGCGGCGAAGAAGATCAACGGCAGGAAGGCGCCGAAGTTGAGCATCCCGAGCACCGTCGTCTTCCACCACCACGACCCGTGCGGGAGCCGCCGGGTCAGTGCCAGCAGGAGCAGCCCGGCCGGGAGCGCCCGTAGCGCGGCGGCCAGCAACGGCCGGTCCGGGGGCAACAGGGTCGCGGTGACGACGTAGACGGTGCCCCAGCTGGCCGGGGCCAGCGCGGCGAGCCCGGCGTCACGCAGCGTCGGTTTCGCGGCCGCCGGTTCCGCCGGGACGACGGGCCGCTCGGCGATGATCGCCATGATGTCTCCTCACTGATAATCTCAACGTTGAGATAACACCAGCGAGTTCTGTCAATGTCAAGTCTCTTAATGTTGAGACGTTTGGAGGACGTCATGGCCGACGCGGTGGACGCGGTGATCGCGCTTTGGCGACACGAGCGGCCGGACCTCGAAGACAAGCTCTGGCCCGCCGAGGTGATCGGGCGCGTTCAGCGGCTTTCGCGGATCCTCGACCGGAAGCTCAAGGAGTTCAACGCCAAGCACGACCTGGAGTCGTGGGAGTTCGACGTGCTCACCACGCTCCGCCGCTCCGGGGAAGCCGACGGCCTGACGCCCGGTGCGCTGCTCAAGGCCGCGATGGTCACGTCCGGGGCGATCACGAACCGCATCGACCGCATGGAGGCCAAGGGCCTGGTCGAGCGGGTGCGCGACAGCGACGACCGCCGCTCGGTCAAGATCCGGCTGACCGCCAAGGGACGTCAGGTCGTGGACGAGGTCTTCGTCCTCCACCTGGAGAACGAAGCCGACCTCCTGCCCGATCTGAAACCCGCGCAATGGGCCGAACTGATCGGCGGCCTGCGGCTGCTGCTCGAACACTTCGGCGACACGTCACTGGAGTGACCCCGGCGCGTCAGCTCCAGCCGAGCGGGGTGACCTCCGCCGCCGACGTCCACGGCCCGCGTCCACCCGCCTCGGTGAGGGCGCGGAACCGCACGTAGCGCGCCCGGGTGGGCCAGAACCGCAGCGTCTTACGGGCGGCGTCGTCCGCGAAAGTACCTGCGGCGACAGGACTTCCCCAGGCCGAACCGTCCGTGCTCAAGTGGACTTCGTAGCCGCCGACGCGTCCGTGATCGGAGCCGTCCTGACGCGGCAAGTAGGCCAAGCCCGTGACCGTGCGGGCGGCACCCAGATCGAGGTGCAGTTCGTGCGGCAGCGGGTCTTCCCCGCCGGACCACTTGGTGTGCCAATGGGTGGCGGGATTCCCGTCGACGGCGTTCGCGGCGGCACCGTTCTCCCCCACCGTCTCCTGACTGTCGGCCGAACGGACGGTGGCGGTGAGCGGTCCAGAGCCCATCACGGGGTCGCTGATGGTCTCCACGCCCGTCTCGACATGCCCTGCGAAGCGGCGAAGGAAGCCGTCCGGCCCCTGAACGGTCAGGTCGTACCAGCCACCCATGCCGCCTTCGGTGCTGAACCAGTCCTCGACCGTCGCGCCCTGGGCGACCGTGTACGTCCACGGTCCGCCGCCCCGGTTGCCGGTCCGCACGGTCAGCTCGCAAGCGGCGCCGGCGTTGGTCATCTTCAGGTACACGACGCCGGAACCGGGCCGCAGCACGACTTCCGGATTCGGCTTGCCGCCGGTCGCCGCGGTGATCCGGTTGCCCGCGAACCGGCGCAGGAAACCGTTGGGGCCGTGCGCGGTGAGGTCGTACGCGCCGTCCGGGGAACCGGCCTGCCAATAGTCGGAAAGCGTCGCGTTCCCGCCGAGGGTGTAGCGCCACGGCCCGTCGGTCCGGTGCGCGTTGGCGTAGACGTAGAAGTGCGCGCCCGCCGTCCCGGTGTTGGCGAAGTCGATCCAGAATCGTTCTGCGGTCACCCGTCCCGAAGCCGTCAGCCGATACGGCAAGGGGCGCGCGGTCCGCACCCCGGTCTCCGCGACCGGCAGCTTCTGCACGGACGGCGGCTGCGGCTGGGTGTTCCAGGGTCCGCTCGTCGGCACCGGTTTCGTCAGCGCCGGATAGGTCGCGCTCGGCGACGTCGTGTCCAGCGCCGAAGTCAGGTCACCGCAGACGGTGCGCCGCCACGGCGAGATGTTCGGCTCGGCGACGCCACTCCATTGTTCGAGGAAGCGCAACACGGAAGTGTGGTCGAAGACCTCCGAGCACACCTTCCCGCCCCGGCTCCACGGCGAGATCACGAACATGGGCACCCGTATGCCCAGCCCGATCGGCTCACCGGAGACGAATTCGTCGGTCGTGGCGACGGAACTCTTGCCCTCGTCGTCGGAAGCCGGCGGCGCGGGCGGTGGCATGTGGTCGAAGAAGCCGCCGTCCTCGTCGTAGGTCAGCAGGAACAAGGTCTTGTTCCACACCTCGGGTTTGGACGCGATCGTGTCGAGGATCGACTTCACCAGATCGGCCCCGGTGTTCGGGCCCCACGCGGGATGTTCGGTCTGGGATTCCGGCGCGACGATCCACGACACCGACGGCAGCCTGCCCGAGTCGACGTCGCTCTTGAAGGCGCTCAACAATTGCTTCGGCGCGACCCGCGCCAGCCCGCGGTCGTACAACGCGCGTTCGGACGCGGTCAGGGTCGCCACACCGGCCGCCAGTCCGTCGAGTAGCCGGGTGCGCTCGGCGGCCGAAGCCGAATCGAGGGCGTAGTAGAAGTACTCCAGCTTCGGAAAGGCCTTGCCCGCGGAGTCCTTCACCTTCGCCAGCGCCTTGGTGCCGACGGCGAGGAAACTGCTGAAATAGTCCAGCGAGTTGTCGCCGTAATTGTCCCATTCCTGATAGACGCGCCAGCTACGGCCGGCGGCCTGCAGACGCTCGGCGTAGGTCTTCCAGGTGTAGCCGGTGTGCCCGGGGTTCTGCCAGGCGGCGTTGCCGATCGCCCGGGTCGTCCCGTCCGGCTCGTAACCGAGTTTGCCGGTGAACAGGTACATCCGATTCGGGTTCGTTGGCCCCATTTCCGAGCAGTGGTAGGCATCGCAGACGGTGAACGCGTCGGCCAGTTCGTGATAGAACCGCAGCGCCGAACGGGTGTGATAGGTCAGCGACCGGACCCCCTTGGCCGCGCGCCACGCGTCGTGACGGCCCTTGTTCCACGCCCGGTGCCCGCCGGACCAGCTGTGGTCGACGTCGGCCATGAACTGATCGTCGATCGCGTACGGGAGCAGGGTGCCCGTGCCGTCGGGTTGCTGGAAGACCGACGCTCCCGACGGGAGTTTGATCGCGGCCGGATCGTTGAAACCCCGGACGCCGCGCAACGTCCCGAGATAGTGGTCGAACGACCGGTTCTCCTGCATGAACACCACGACGTGCTCGATGACGCCGAGCCCGCCCGTCGGCGCTTCGGCGGCGAGTGCCTGCCGGACGCTCGCCGGGAGCAAGGTGAAGGCGGAAGCCGCACCAGCGGCCTTCAGCAGGGTACGACGGCGCACGGAGCCCTCCAGGAATTGCGTTGAACCCGTTCGATCGTGTTCGAAACTGCACCTTTGACGCGGCTATCGAGCAGATAGAAACATAGGTGCCTGATCGGTTCAAGGGTTCGGCCCAGGGGCTGCATGATCGGAGCAAGAGGACGCGACTTTCGGATGGTCGCGACCCTCATGGGTGGCCGATCGGTACAGGTGGTCGTGAGTGGCGATTCGGGTTAGAACCCGAATCGCCACTCACGAGGCGGGAACCGTGGTGGGGGCCGCCCCCCTTGAGCGTCCCCCACCACGGTTCATCCGGCCGGAAACCGGCCGGACGTCATCTCCTGTCGTCGTCCGGCCGCCCGGACAAGGCCGCCAGGGACAGCACCACGACGACCGGCCAGATCACGGCCACCAGCGCGGCGCCGCCGAAGGTGATCGCCGTGATCGAGACCGCCGTCGCGACCAGCCCGCCGACAGGTGACACGTAACAAAGACCCAACGGACCCAAAAAGAGCGCCCACAGCAACGCGGCCTTCGCCGATTTGGCGGGCGGCCGGGGCACCGGATACCGCCCCGGCCCGACGACCTCGTGGTCGTCACCCCGATACCACCCACCCGACATCAGCGGCGGATGCGGCGCGAAGAACGCCGGTCTTCGGCCGAACGCCTTGGGCGTCCGCAGGTTCTGCCCCACCGGCAGGCGGCGGTGATCCTTCGGTCGTCCCATGACACTTTCCGCACTGTGCATGACACCCTCCCCCGTCGCCGGCCCGAGGCCTGGTGAAGTCACCCCGTGCCTGGCACAATTACCGGTCGCGGTTCGAAACTTCCGGGTCGTTCTGCCCACTGACCATGCTGACGAGTCGGGGGAGTGGCTGATGCGTCAAATGGAACACAGCACCGATCCGGTTCCCGGGGAACCGGAGGGCCAGGATGACCGGTTCCTCCGCGGCTGAAAACGGGAGTCTGGGCACCTGGCGGCGGCTGACACCGGCGGAGCAGTCCGCCCTCCGGCGCGCCGGCCACCTGAAAGTGTGGCGACCCGGCCAGATCCTCGCCCTCCAGGGCAGTCCGCCCACCAGCATGTTCGTCGTCCTGCACGGCTGGGTGAAGATCAGCGCCACCAACTATCGCGGCGAGGACGCCCCCCTCGCCGCCCGCGGCCCGGCGGAAATCGTCGGCGAACTGGCCCCGATCAGCGGACTCCCCCGTTCCGCGACGATGTCGGCGATCGACGAGGTGCACACCCTCGTCGTACCGAGGGACAAATTCCTCGGCGTATTACGCGAGCAACCGCGTATCGCCGAGGAGATCTTCCGGACCGCGGCGATCCGGCTGCAACAATCCGACCGGCTGCGTCTCGAATCCGGCGGCCCGGATTTCCCGCAACGCCTCGCCGCCGTTCTCCTGGAACTCGCGTTGCAGCACGCCGTCGACTGGACGGCCGGGAAACAGGTCGATCTCCGCTTCAACCAAGGGGAATTGGCGGGCTTCGCGCGGGTCTCGCGCAGCACCCTGATCCGTGGCCTCGACGAACTCCGGCGGCTGGGCGTGGTGCGCACCGCACGTCAGCGCGTCACCATCACCAGCCCTCGCGCACTACGGGAATTGGCGGCCGGACGGCCTCCACCGGCCGCCGAGGCCTGATCCGGCACGAAATCTCGGCTATCCTGAGCGAGGTTCAACTCTCGCAACCGTTTCACGGGTGGAGGGAATCGGCACGATGAGTTCTTTCTCGGCAGACACGGAACCGGACATCGAATCGGCGTTGCTCGATCTCGACGCGGTCTCCTTCACCGCGTTACGAGAGCTGGACGGCGAGGCCTTCCGCCGGTCGGCGCATCATGTCGTCGAACGCACCACCCTCGTCCGCGCACGCTACAGAAGCGCAGGCGGCGGCGCTGGGGGCGGCGAGCGGATCGACTGATGCCGCCATCGGCCGGGTCTCGCCCCGCGTTCCACCGGTTGTCGTGGCGGGACTTCGACGCGCTCGCGCGTCTCGACGGCGACGAGGACATGGCGCGGCGGCTGCGGCGGGCCGAACGGAGCCGTCGCAAACTGTTGATCCACGCCTTGCTGACCGAAGCCGCGAAGATACCGGATCATGCGGGCCCGTTGCCGCCGCTGGACTCCGCTTGGGAACTCCTCGCCCGTGCCGAGGCACGAGCACCCCGATCGGTGAACCGGATGCTCACCAATCCGTATACCGGAAGCTGGGCCGGCTACACGACTCGCTTGCTCCGCAACGGAATCGACGGCATTGGTCCTTTGTGGATGCACCTGGGGCACGCGCACGCGATCGCGGCGGCCGCGGCGATCCGGGCCGAGCTCGACTTCGAGACCGTCATCCCGGCGTGGCACGGCGACGCCATGCTCCCTTCACTCGGGATGGCCCGCTTCCCGGACACCGAAACGTTTTCTTCGGTCGTCGTGCGTGGCGTGAACGGCCGGTACTCCGTGTCGAGCGCCGGCACGACGGTTCATCTGCCGGACACACCCGACGCCGACGCCCCGGGCTGGTGGGGAATCCGACGGGTACGGAGTCAGGTCGGCGCGCACCGGTTCTCATTGTGGCTCGACGACCTCGATCCCTACCGTGGACTTTACGAACCGATCCCGCCGGAACGGCTACCGGGAAAAGACCTGGCGAATTGGCAACGGCTGATCGATGAAGCCTGCCGTCTGGTCGCCACCCATCTGCCCGGCCTGGCCCGCATCATGCCGGTGGGATTGGCGTCCTTGGTTCCGAAACCACAGGTGCTCTTCCGGAATCCGAGCGCGTCGACCGGGGAGGCGTTCGGCAGTGCGGTCGTCGGACTGCCCACCGACGGCGCGTCACTCGCCGAAACGCTGATCCACGAGTTCCAGCACATCGTGCTCGGCGGTCTGCTGCACCTCGTCGAGTTGTACGAGCCGGACCCCCGAGAGCGGATCTATGTGGCCTGGCGGGATGATCCACGCCCCCTCAGTGGTGCTCTGCAAGGGGTCTACGCCTTCTTCGGCGTCACCGCCTTCTGGCGCGCCTTGGCCAGGGCCGGGACGAATGCCCGGCGCTCCGGCTTCGAATTCGCCTACTGGCGTGAGCAAACGTGGCACACCCTGCGAGTCCTGCGCGCGGACTCGACGCTGACCGACGCCGGCCGACGCTTTCTCGACGCCATCGCCGAACGCCTCGGGCCCTGGCAGAGCGAGCCCGTCTCGGCGGAGGCGAGCGAACTGGCCACGGCCGCCCGCCGCGATCACGTCGCGGGATGGCGGGCCCGGCACCTGCGTCCGGACCCGTCCGTGGTCGCCGAACTCGCGGCGGCGTGGCTCAGCGGAAGACCGAGGCCTCCCGCGAATCTCGACGCGACAAGCCTTCCTCCGACGCCGATACCGGACGGAGGCTGGTCCCCGGCCAGAACGGACCTCATCCGGCTCTCCCTCGGCGGCGCGGGGCGACCACTGACGGTACCCGGCGCCACCGAAGCTGATTTCGCTTACACCGCGGGCGATCACCTCGAAGCCGTCGAGGGTTACCGGCGGGAGCTCGCCGCGGATCCGGACCGGCCGAACTCCTTGGTCGGGCTGGGCCTCGCGCTCTCCGCCCGAGGCCTCCACCCTGCCGCTCGCGCCTTGCTGCATTGTCCTGAGCTGGTCCGCGCGGTGCATCGGCCCTTGCGATCCGGCACGCGGCCGCCGAGCGTGGAGGAACTCGCCTCCTGGATCGGGCAGCTCGTGCCGGGTTGACTCACATCAGGATCGGGTCGATGTCGCAGTTGGCCCGGGCACCGCGACCGGCGGCCTGCGTTCCCGGGTGGGCCTCGCCCAAGATCCGGCGGTACCGCGCCAGGATCGGGTCGCGGAACGGTGCGGCCTCCTCCGTCCGGCCCAGGGCGGCCAGATCCAGTCCGAGGTTGAACGACGCCGCCAGGACGGTGGGGTGATCCTCGCCGAGCACCTGCGTGCCACGTTCGATCGCGTCTCGCCCCAGCTCGACCACGCGGTCGAGCTCACCCACCGCCACCAGGTCACTCGCCAGGTTGATCGCGGCGATGATGGCATAGGGATGGTCCGGCCCGATGGTGGCACGGAACTGCTCGAGGGCGCGCTCGTCGAGGACGCGGGCGGCCGCGGGGTCGCCCATCAGTCGCAAGGTCACCGCCAGGTCGACGTTCGCCGCGAGGGTGTGCGGATGGTGTTCGCCGAGACCGCTCCGGTATCGCTCGAAGGTCTCCTCACCGAGTTTCTTCGCCGCGGCCAGATCGCCCGAGTGACGAAGATCGATCGAATGGGCCAGCGCGGAGGCCATCGTCGTACCGTGGGCATCGCCATAAGCGAGCCGGAACCGCTTGAGGACCTCCGTGGACACGCTGAGCGCCCCCGCGTGGTCGCCGTCCTTCCTCCTCGCCACTGCGAGCAGGAGCGAGTTACCCGCCGAGTCCAGCTGGTCCGCGCCGAAGCGGGCGATGAAGCTCTCCGTGAGCCTCTCCTGCTGAATCCTGGCTTGGCCGTATTCGCCCGCCTCGCGCAGGTCCACGTTCCTCGCGCTGTTGGCGCTGAAGGTACGGACGTGATCACGGCCGAGGACCTCGATCCGCCGCCGGAGGGTGTCCTGATCCAGTTCCAAGGCTTCCCGGTAGGCGCCGGCCAACCGGAGGCTGATCCCATGCTGGAACGCGGCGTAGAGCGTCTCCGGGTCGTCGTCGCCGAACATCCGCTTAGCCTTGTGCAGGATCTCTTCGCTGAGTTTGGTCGCTCCCGCGAAATCACCCTGCGCCCGGAGATCGATCGTGATGTTCCGCTGAAGCGCGAAGGTCTCCTCGTTCTCCTCACTGGACATCTGCATGCGCAGGGCGAGAGTGCGCTGGTTGAGTTCCGCGGCTTCGGAATACCGTCCGATCGCCCACAGGTAGAGCCCGAGCCTCGACGAGACTTCGAGGGTCTGCGGATGCGTGGGGCCGAGGACGTCGGTGAACCGCTTGCGCGCTTCGAGACCGAGCCGCGCCGCTTCTTCGTGATCGCCGTACTCGAACAGGTAGCGCATCAGGTTGATGTAGAGCTGACGCGGCCAGTCGTTGTCGCAGTCCAGGACATTCGCCGCGTAGGCGTGCGGCAGCAGTTCGCGGTAGCGCGACCAGTGCCTGCTGGACTCGGGATCGTTGGGGTCCAGGGCCGCGAGCAACTGGTGGGCGCCGTGCTGCATGCGCGCGTGCACCTGCCGGGCCATCACCCGGTTGCGCAGCACCAATTGCACCAGCCGGTGCAGCTGAAGCGTGTTGTTCCCGTGGTCGATCTTGGCGAGGCCGTAACGGTTGATGTCCCGGATGGCGCGCGCCAGTTTGATCGGGTCACGGAGCGCGGCGTCCAGCTCGGGCGAGATCGACACCCGGTTGACGCCGGTGAGCAGGTCACGTGAGATCGGTTCCGGGGAGAAGAAGGCGCAGATGTGCAGGATCTGATGAGCCGCCGGGTTGCGGGTCTTCAGCTCCTCGAACGAAACGTTCCACGCCGCGGCGACGGAAACCTCGTTGTCGGGCGCCGAAGCGGTGTCGAGGATTTCCTCGACCGACTCGTCGAACAGACGCAGATACTCCTGCACCGGCATCCCGGTCACCGCGCGCCAAGCCGCCGCCTGTTCGACGGCCAGTGGCAGATCACCGAGCTTCTCGGCGAGTTCTTCGGCGTCGGCCGGGTCGATCTCCGGGCCGCGGCGGCCGAGCAGCTCGACGCTTTCCTCTCTTTTGAACACCGCGAGTTCCAGCGGGCGCGCGATCCCCGCCCAGTCGGAGTTGCGCGAGGTGATCAGGATTTCGCCGGGACCGTTGCGCGGGAAGAACGGCAGCACGGTCTCCGGGCTTTCCGCGGCGTCGAAGACCAGGAGCCAGCGGCGGAAGGGGCGCCCGGTCCGGAGCGCCTCGATGACCGCGGGGACCGCGACGCTGGCCTCGGAAGCGCCCTGAAGTCCGAGAACACCGGCGAGTTCGGTGAGACCGGCGCGGATCTGGGTGGTGTGCGCGGCGTCGATCCACCAGACGAGGTCGTAATCCTGGAGATGCCGGTAGATGTATTCGGCGGCCATCTGGGTCTTGCCGATACCACCGAGACCGTGCAGCGCCGAGGGAAGCACGGCGGTGGTACCACTGCTCAACCGCTTCGTGAGCTGGTCGAGCAATTCGTCGCGGCCGGTGAAGTTGGGGTTCCGCGGGGGGACGTTGCCGAAGACCAATGGCGGGTCGTCGGCCTGACGGTCCGGGAAGTTCCGGGAGGTTTCCGCCGCCGAAGGGTGCACGATCCGGGTCGTCGGCTCGTTCGCTTCGGGCTCATTGAGATAAGACGAGCGTCCCTGTGTCACAGGCGTCGAGGCAGGTGGACGTTCGGCCGTCTCGGGCATCGTTGAGCTCGCAGTCTTTGATTCAGATACGTGTATGGGGAGGACTTGGCTTGCCGCGGCGTTGCGCAGCCGATCCGCACGGGACAGGTACGGCCCGGAAAGGGCGCGCATGAGCGCGGTTTCCAGCTCCACATCGGCCGGGGACTCGTGGGTGAGGTCTGGGTCCGGTGTGTTGTTCGGGTCGGCG
The DNA here is from genome assembly GCF_000754115.1 of Amycolatopsis sp. MJM2582. Taxonomy (NCBI): domain Bacteria; kingdom Bacillati; phylum Actinomycetota; class Actinomycetes; order Pseudonocardiales; family Pseudonocardiaceae; genus Amycolatopsis; species Amycolatopsis sp. MJM2582. Next base: position 232,279 of record NZ_JPLW01000007.1, on the reverse strand, counting down.
ATGGCGTCTCGGAGGTGGGAGATCAACCGGATCCGGTCACCGAAATGGGTGGCGGCCACTCGGACGACCTTGGCCGTCTCCGACCGCCGCGCGCCGCTGAGCAGCAGTTCCCGGACTGCCTCGGGAAAAGCGAAGACCCCGTCTGTGTCCCAAGTGGACTTGCCCTCCCTGAGTGCGGGAGCGTACATCATCCCCGAAAGCAAAAGTTCGAGGAGGTGTTCCGGGCCCGCTTCCGGAACGAATTCCTGTCCCACCAGCTTCGCCACGTCGAGACGGACCGGTACCGCCGCGAGTAACTGCGCCAAGCGTAGCGCCGGCGGCGACGCAACACTGCGAAATCGTTGCACTCTTTCGGCGGGTGACAAAGTTACCGGCGGGTCATCGAAATCGGACTGGGAAATCCGTTCCGTGGCGAGTACGACGGTTCCTTCCACGGATTCGTCGTTTCCGCCGGTCATCAGTCCGGCCCACCAGCCCAGCGACGTCGGCCGCAGTTCGAGGACCGGTACCGGGACGAGATGAGCGGGCACTTTCGAGCCCGGTTCGAGCCAGGCGTCCGCGAGGTCGCATTTCCAGCTGGCGTTGGGCGCCACCGCGTTCGGCACGCGCAACCGGGCCTTGTGCGGGCTCATCCCACACCGGCCCCACAGCCAGTGCGGGAGCAGGTGCACGATGCTCACCGGCATCTTCCTGCCCCACCGGGCCAACATCGGGTAGAGCGCGTCCTTCTTCTGCCAGGCGTCACCCACTCCATCGGTCACCAGCAACACCACGCGCCGTCCCGACGAATCGAGGATCTCGTCCGGATCGCGGGCGGGCGCGCCGGGCGTGCCACCACGCAGAACGAGGTTTTCTTCGGTGTCCTTAGCGGTTTCCAACAGGCGGACCTGGATGGTCCGGAAAGCACCCACTTGCCGGAGCAATTCGACGAAAGCCGACACCCTGGGGCGCCACAAGGCCATCGACGGACCGTTGTCGAGGACGAGCGTCAGGTCCAGCCAGCGCTCTTTTCTCGATCGGGTGACCGGCCACCACCGGCCGGTCTCCGCGACCCGGACGGCGGTCGCCACTTCGTCCAGGACCACATTGTTGTGTCGCCGCGAGGCCATCTCTCGTTTCAGTGTTCTCAGTGCGCGGAAGTACTCCAGCGATTCGAGGAGTACCGCTCCCCCTGGCCCGGCGCCGTCCACCGCGGGTTCCGGCAGCTCACCGGGTACGGCTTCGATCGCGACGACCTGATCGTCCTCTTCCGGCTCCGGCGGGACGTCCACGAGGCGGGACGGCCCCGGCTCGGGAAGTTCCGGGATTTCCCCCCGGTCGGCGGGTGCGTTACGGATCCGTACTTCCTCGGGCGGCTCCTCGGCAGGCGCGGACCTTTCCTCGGCCTGCCGCGGCGAGATGGCCGCGGCCAGCCACACGATGTCGGCGACGTCGGTCCAGTTCAGGTCCTCGAATCCGAACCGCTTGCCCCCACGCGGAAAACCGGTGTCCCGCCGGTCCGCCACCGGGGCGGAACGCGAGTCGGACACACCGCCCGGCCCGTCCATGTCACCGCACCGTCAGTCGTTGCCACAGGGCGTCCACCAGCCGCGGCCATGCCTCCTGATCCGGCTGGTACGCGCCCGACGTCGCGAGATAGACGGCGTCGAGCAGCCGGTCGGTGGGGAGCCCGCCTTCCGCCTTGCTCCGTTCGGCGAATTCCCGGATGAGCCGGTCGCGGTGTTCACCGTTCTCGCCGACCAGATGACCGGCCACGATCGCGGCGAGCTGCTCCTCGTCCGGGTTCTCGATCCGCAACTGCAGGCACCGGCGCAGGAACGCGGGCGGGAACTCCCGCTCCCCGTTGCTGGTCATGACGACGATCGGGAAGGCGTGACAGGCGATCCGGCCGTCGCGGACCACGGCGGTGCGCTGCGGGTCGGCGGTGTGCACGGTGACTTCGGGATGCCGGTTGCGCACACGGGTCAATTCCTCGATGGAGAATTCGCCGTCCTCGAAGATCGAAAGCAGATCGTTGGGGAGATCCGCCTCGGATTTGTCGAGTTCGTCGATCAGCAGGACGCGCGGCAACCTGCTGGGGAGGAACGCGGTGCCGAGCGGGCCGAGCCGGACGAAATCGCCGATCGGCGGTTCCTCCACCTCGTCCCCGCGCTGGGCCTGACTGGTCGCGGCCGCCTGGACCCGGCCGATCGCGTCGTAGCCGTACAACCCGGAACTCAGCGCGGTATGACTGGTGATCGCCCAGCGCAGCACCCTGCCCAGCCCCAGTTCCCTGGCGATCCGGTACGCGAGGCTGGACTTCCCGGTGCCCGGGTTCCCGGTGACCAGCAACGGGCGCCGCAGATACAGGGCGGCGTTGACCATGTTCAGTTCGGCGGCGTCGGCGTCCTGCTCCGAAAGCGTGAACGCGGTACCGAGACGGCGTTCCGCCTCGCCGTCGTCCGGCGGCGGTACGTCGTTCTCCGGCGGCGGATCACCGCGATAGGACCGCCACGGTGGTGGCGCGGGCAGCAACTGCGCGAGATCGATGTCGTGAATGGGCATCCCGGTGCCCCGGTAGATCCACCAATCGGGTGCGTCGAGCCGAGGGGTCCGGCCGTCCACGGCCGCGTCCTGATCGTTCCCGCTCATCCGCGGTATCCCCTTACAGTCGAGTCGGGATCAACGGCTGGTCCAGAACGATCACGCGTTTGGGGTCGTCCCACATTACCACCAGATCGTGAGCCAGAGAATTCTTGAACGGTACCGCCATACCGGAATTCGCCAGTTTGCGACGATCCGGAAGTTCGTTGAAACCGCTCTCCGCGGCCAATACCCAGTCGAGCAACTCGCGCAGGGTCTCCGGCTCGGCGTCCGGATGCCAGAGCACGACCGGGAGGCCGCTGCGGAGCGCGCTCGTCAGTTCGTCCGGCGGCCCATCCGGTTTCGCTTGGGGCGACGGGGGTTTCGCCAATACCAGACCGACCCAGTGCTCGTCGCTCAGGATGGCGTCGATCGGGTGATCCTCGACCTCCGGGCAACCGGAATAGTGCAGCCGGTCGGCGGCGGGGTCCTTCACCATCGAATCCCAGCGAACATGCCATGCGCGATGCCAATGCCTCGCCCGCATCCTCTCCAAAGAGCGTATTCCGAGACGGTACCCGTAGCGCAACGGCTGGGGCTGACCGGTCTCATGCTCCTTCGCCCACCGCTGCACCGGCAAATTGATCAATGTCCTGGGCAGGAGGAATTCCACCGACGCGGACATGCTCTGACCGGACCAGACCGCCTCGGTCTCCAGGATGACGTCATCGACCCTGAGCTCGGCTTCTTCGATTTCGATTTCACGCACGCCGCCGAGGGGCGGCGGCCAGACGTCCGGATCGTCCTGTCTCCAGAACGCGAGTGTGCACCGCGTCGGATCAGCGGAAACCGGTTCGAGCATGATCATCAGATGCAGATGGGGGCGGTCCGGAATCGGCGGCCTGGTCAGCCGCTGATGCCCGAGCGCCGGAGCGAGCCGCAGGGACCGGGCCTGGTTCGCCAGCCAGCCCTCGATCATCGCGTCCGCTTTGCCTTCCGCGTTTTCGGCCAGCAGCCCGAGAAAGGTCAGCGCGGGCGGGATGCCGTCCGGTCCCGCGTTGAAGTCCGTGAGCAGCTGAAAGGCTTCCCACGCGTCGGTGACGCCGTCCAGCGGCGGCGGCTGGACCGCGGGGCCGAGCGCACGGCTCACCATGATCGCGAGATTCGGGATCCTCATTCCGGTCAGATGGCGACGCAGGCCCACCAGATCCTTGCGGGGGACCAACTCCAGCACCGGACCGGCCACGTCGGCCGGAAAGAGTTCTTCGGCGCGCACCACGACCGAATCCGCGATGGCTTCCCCGTGCAGCCGTAAATAAGCCATTCCGGTGAACGTCTTCACCGAAACAGGTAGCGGACGGTACAACTCGGGCAACAAACCCGGGTCCTTCTCGATGACGTCCGCGAAGAAACGTTCCGATGAGATGAAGGCGATCATCCGATCGGATTCGGCGAAGGCGTCCTTCACCGGTTGCGCGTCGAGAATGCGGAAAGCGATATCGACCGCGTCCCCGACCCAGCCGTTGTCGTCGCCGATCACTTCGCCGGCGTTGAGGCTCACCCTCAGCCGCATCTGCGCCTGCGGTGTCCGCGTGTGGTTGTACCGGCGGAGGGCGACCCCGAGCCGATCCGGCAGCAGGTCCGCGACCAGGCTTTTGGTCGTACCCGGCGGAAGCAGGACCAGGACGCCGTCGCCGCGGTCCTCGTGCGCGCACGAATCGAAGTCGATACCGCTTTCGGCGAACGCGATCTTCAAGACCTCGTACATGCCCTGGTGCACGGCCAGCCGGTCGAGACGGTTGCGGTCCGGCGCGGTGAACCCCACGACGTCCACCACGACGATCGTGCGGTCGAGAGCCCGCGTCGGTCGCGCCACTGGCCCCCTCCCAAGGTCCACGGCGCCGACCCACCGGCGCCGACCGCCACATTATCGCGTCGACCGGCCCGGAGTTGAGTGTCAATTGACAAATAGGAGGCTGCGGTTCGGTGTTAACGCTCGTGAGTGGTGAGGACGGTTGGAACCGTCCTCACCACTCACGAAAGGGGTCAGACTCCGGCGACCTGCTGGATCCAGCTGCGGTAGCGGGTGATGTTGGTGTACGCGGTGTTGTTCGACCGGTCGCTGGTCGAGGCGACGCCGACCTGACGGCCACCGGAGAACATCGGACCGCCCGAGTCACCGCCGGCGGTGATGCCGTCGACGCGGTTCGCGCAGACCGCGACCCCGCCGTTGTAGTCGCTGCAGCTGACCGAGTTGACCCGGACGGTGGCGACCTTCAGGTAACGGGACTGGCAGTTGATCTCCGAACCGCACTGGCTGGTCGCGCCCCAGCCGTAGACCTGGACGTTCTGCCCGACGGCGACGTTGCTCGTGGTGCCGAGCGGCGAGTAGGTGGCGTTGACCGAACTGGTCAGCCGCACGATGGCGAGGTCCGCGCCCGAGTGGCGGGTGATGCTCGCCGCGGTGGCCATGGTGCCGCCGCTCTGCTGGTCGAGGCTGCCGATGCGGAACGTGTAGCTGCCGCTGCTCGCGACGCAGTGCTTGGCGGTGAGGATGTACTGCGGCGCGATGATCGTGGCGGTGCAGTTCTGCTGGCCGTTCACGAACAGCCGGGCCGCCCAGGGAGCGTTCTGCGCGTACTGACCACCGATGATCATCGGCTGCACACCCGAGGGTTCGGCGGCGGTCGCGGCGGGGGCGGTCGAGCCGAGCAGTGCCATGAAGGCGGTGCCGGCGAGCAGGACAAGGGAGCGCAGTCGCATGTTCCGACTCATTTCTGCGGCGGGGATCCCGCCGCTTCAGTGGGGACGAACGCGCTGATTCTGTGTCGTGCCAAGGGAAGCCGGAAACCGACGAAAGTTCGCGTGGGCTACCTATTTATTTCGAGGGCCCGGCGAAGATCACTAGGTAGTCACTCGCCTAGCAGGCGCCAAGCGGTGAGGGCGAGCCTCACCCGCGTCAGGCCGAGCGGATCGGTCAGATCGACGGACAGGCTTTTGCCGATCTGGGTGAGCCGCCGCGCCACACTGCTGTGGTGCAGGTGCAGGGAATCGGCGGCTTGGCGCACGGAACCCGTGGCGCAGTAGGCGTCGAGCGTCCGCAGGTCCTCCGGATCCGCGGCCAGCTTCGTGATCGCGACGACGTCGGCGTTGGCCCGCGTGTCCTCCTCTGGAATCCGCGCGAGCAGCGCGAGGGCTCCGAGGTCGCGATAGTGGATCACCGGACGGCGCGCGGTCGTGAACCGCAGCGCGGTCGTCGCGTCCAGCCAGGACCGGTGCGGGCATTCGGCGTCACCGATCCCCGCGCGGACGTCTTCGGGGAACCGGGCCGGATCCACCGCGGCGGCCAGGATGATGCCGACGTCGCCGAGTGACGCGGCCTTGACCGGGCGCCCGTGGCAGATCAGGCCCCCGATCTTCTCGAGCGGGAGCCCGGACCGGACGGCGATCACGCGGATCGGCGCGTCACCGGGGAAACCCAGCAGCCGCAAGGCCCGGTTCCTGGCGGCGTCGTCACTGGCGGAGCTGATCACGAGTTCCACCAGCGCCGGATCGGCCATGGTGGTGCGGGCCGGGCCGTAGCGTTCGACGACCGTCGCCACTGCGATCGCGAGGCGGTCCAGCACCGCTTCGTCGAGGGCGGCGGTCTCCCCCTCGCGTTCCAGCCAGACCGTGCCGATCTCCTCGTCGTCGAGGGTGACGGCCATCGTGATGGACGCGGGTACGGAGGCCGGGGCGGCTTCGCGTCCGTCGGGGGCCATGCGGATGGTGCGCCCCGTGCTGTGCAGCCGGATACCCGCCGCGCATTCCGCCAATCCCGCGGTGGCGCGGGCGAGCGCGGGAAGGTCGACCCGGCGCCGCATCAGGGTGTCGTAGAACATCACGACCCGGATCGCGCCCTCTACGTCGGGATCCAAATGCGACAACCGCGCGGCCAATGCCTCCATGCCGGCGAGCCTACGCGGCGATCGTCGCACGAAGGGGCGATCACACGCGACGGATGGCGGCCGCCCTCGGGACCGGAAGCGGGAAGGATCGTCGTCATGGACCCCGAACTCGAAGCCTTCATCGCCCTGTTCCCCGCGGCGAACCTCGACGACCCGATCGCGGACCGCGAGAAGCTCGCGAAGCTGGCCATGTCGGTGCCGCGGCCCGACACCTCGGCCATGCAGGTCGAAGATCGGACCGTGCCCGGCGATCCGGGCGTCCCGATCCGGATCTACCGGCCAGGGGAGGCGCGGGGCGCCATCATCTGGCTGCACGGCGGCGGCTGGGTGATGGGCAACCTGGAGACCGAACACCCTTGGGCGGCGCGGCTCGCCGAGGCGTCCGGCGCGACGGTGATCTCGGTCGAGTACCGGCTGGCGCCGGAGAACCCGTTCCCGGCCGCGTTCGACGACGTCTACACCGTGCTGACCTGGACCGCGGACCACGCGGCCGAACTCGGCGTCTCCCCCGACCGGATCGCGATCGGCGGGCACAGCGCGGGTGGCGGGCTCGCGGCGGCGACGGCCTTGCGTGCCCGCGACGAAGACGGCCCGCGGATCTGCTTCCAGCTGCTCAACCAGCCGGGACTCGACGACCGGCAGGAGTCGTGGTCGGCGCGGAACTTCACCGACACGCCGTGGATGAACCGCGCGAAGATCACCGCCGCGTGGGGGCACTACCTGGCCGGAAAGCCCGCGCCTTCGCCGTATGCCGCCCCTTCGCGGGCCACCGATCTCTCCGGGCTGCCGCCCGCGTACGTGGCCTCCGCCGAGCTCTGCCCCAACCGCGACGAGAACATCGAGTACGCGCTTCGTCTGCTTCAGTCGGGGGTTTCGGTCGAGCTGCACCACTGGCCGGGCACCTTCCACGGGTCACAGGCGATCCTGTCCGCCGAGGTGTCCCGCCGCCAGATCGACGAACTGGGCGGCGTCCTGCGCCGCGCGCTGGCCGAGTCATGACGGCGCCTACGACAGCCCGGCTGCTGCGCCCGTTCGCCGGGAGTTTCGCCGCCGTCGTCGTCCTGCAGATCATCGGCGCCATCTCGGGGTTGGCGCCGCTGCTCGCGGTCGTCGAACTGGGCCGGGCGCTGCTGGCGCCCGGCCCGGTCGACGAAGGCCGGGTCTGGACCGCGGTGATCGTGGGCGCGGCCGGATTGTTCGTCCGGCTGGTGCTCACGGCCGCGTCGTCCGGGATCGGGCATCTGCTCGACGGCCGGGTCCAGCTCACCTTCCGCCGTCTGCTCGCCGAACGCCTCGGCCGCGTGCCGATCGGCTGGTTCTCCGGGCGTCGCACCGGGGAGCTGGCCAAGGTCGTCGGCGAGGACGTCGGCGCCGTGCACCCGTTCATCGCCCACACGCCCGGCGAACTCGTCTCCGCCTTCGTCGTCCCGCTGGTGTCGCTGGGCTACCTGCTCACCATCGACTGGCGGCTCACCCTGATCACGCTGATCCCGGTCGTGCTGGCGGTGGCGCTGGTGCCGTTGATGATGACGCCCTCCCGGCTGCGCGAGCAGGAAGAGTTCGACCGCGGTATGGCGGGGATCTCGGATTCGGTCGTCGAATTCGTCCAGGGCATCGCCGTGGTCAAGGCGTTCGGTGGAGCGGGCCGCGCCCACCGCAGGTTCCGCACCGCCGCGGACGATTTCGTCGCGACCTTCACCCGATGGGTACGAGGGATGGCCGGGCCGGCGGCGGGGATGCAGCTGGCCTTGTCGCCGCCGTTCGTCCTGCTGGTGGTCCTGATCGGCGGCACGCTGCTGATCACCGGCGGCGGCCTCGCCCCGGTCGATCTCCTGCCGTTCCTCGTGCTGGGCCTGGGCTTGACCGCCCCCGTGGCCGCACTCGGCCACGGCTTCGACGACCTTCAGGCCGCCCGGCGCGCGACCGGCCGGATCCGCGACGTGCTCGGCGTGCGACCCCTGCCGGAACCGGAGAATCCCCTTGTGCCAGAAGGGCATCGCGTCGAGCTGCGCGACGTCCGGTTCGGCTACGAGGCCGATCGTGAAGTCCTGCGCGGCATCGACCTGGTCCTCGAACCGGGCACCGTCACCGCCCTCGTCGGCCCGTCCGGCGGCGGGAAGTCCACTTTGGTCAGTTTGCTGCCGAGGTTCTTCGACCCCACCGAAGGAAAGATCCTGCTGGGCGGCGTCGATCTGCGCGAGATCAGTGGCGAGGAGCTGTATCGCAAGGTCTCCTTCGTGTTCCAGGACGTCCGTCTGCTGCGCGCGTCGGTCGCGGAGAACATCGCGCTGGCCGTGCCGCACGCCGATCTCGACGACGTCGTGCGCGCCGCCCGCCTGGCGAACATCCACGACCGGATCCTCGAACTGCCGCGCGGCTACGAAACGGTGCTGCACGAGGAAACCGGCTTGTCGGGCGGGGAAGCCCAGCGGATCTCGCTGGCCCGCGCCCTGCTGGCCGACACGCCCGTCCTGGTGCTCGACGAGGCCACCGCGTTCGCCGATCCGCAGACCGAACTGGCCGTGCGCCGGGCTCTCGCGACCGCACGGGCCGACCGGACGATCCTGGTCATCGCGCACCGGCTGGAAACGGTCGTCGACGCCGACACCGTCGTACTACTGGAGAACGGCGTCATCGCCGAACGCGGCAAGCCCGCGGAGCTGCTGACCCGGAACGGGAAATTCGCCGCCTTCTGGCGTTCCCAGCACGCCGCCGAACCACAGGGGGAACCTCGATGATCCGGATGTTGCTGAGCGTCCTCGGCCCCGACCACGCCCCGCCGGTGCGGCGGACCGTGGCGCTGATGACGGTGACCGGGGTCGTCGAAGGGCTGTCCTACGCGCTGCTGGTCCCCTTGCTGCGGGCGTTGCTCGGGAGCACTCCCGGCGACGCCGTCCCGTGGCTGATCGCGTTCGGCGCGGCCTTCTCGGTGTTCGCGATCCTGCGCTACCGCGCCGACCTCTCCGGCTTCCGCACCGGGACGACGTTGCTGCGCGGGATGTACCACCGGCTCGGCGACCATCTCGCCCGCCTGCCGATGGGCTGGTACGGCGGGAACCGGGTCGGCGAGGTGTCGGCGCTGGCCGGACCGGGTGTCCTGCGGGCGATGAGCGTCATCGCGCATCTGCTGGCCCCGTTCGTGGCCGCCTGCGTCACCCCGCTGACGATCGTGTTCGTGATCCTCGCCTTCGACTGGCGGCTGGGGCTGGCCGCGCTGATCGCCGTGCCGGTCGTGGCGGTGATCCAGGTGCGGACGGGCCGTTCGTCGGCCGCGACCGACGAGGAGGCCGCCCGGCGCGGTACCGAGGCGACCAGCCGGGTGATCGAGTACCTGCAGGCCCAGCCGGTGTTGCGCGCCGGAGGGCGGGCCGAGGAACGATTCCGGCTGCTCGACGACTCGCTGCGGGAGGTTCAGCGGGCGAACCGCCGGTCCACCCTGTCCGCGCTGCCCGGGATCGTGGGGCTGACGTTCACGGTGCAGGCGCTGTTCACCGTCCTGCTGACGCTGGGCGCGTTCCTCGCGCTCGGCGGGCAGATCGGGGCCGCCGAGGTCGTGGCGATCCTCGTCCTGGCCACGCGCTGCGCCGATCCGCTGCTCTCGCTGACCGACATCGGCGGCAAACTCCGCGGCGCGCGTTCGGTGCTGGTGCGGCTCGACGCGCTGCTGCGCACCGAACCGCTGCCGGAACCGCCGGAACCGGTCCGGCCGGAGCGGCACGATCTGGAGTTCGAGTCGGCCGCCTTCACCCGCGGCGGCCGCGCGGTGCTCGACGGCCTGTCGCTGACCGTCCACGAAGGACAGAAGCTCGCCCTCGTCGGCCCTTCGGGCGCCGGGAAGAGCACGGTGCTGCAGCTGCTCGCCCGGTTCCACGACGTGGATTCGGGCGCGGTGCGCGTCGGCGGGGTGGACGTCCGCATGATGAGCACCGACGACCTGATGTCCCGCATCGCGATCGTGTTCCAGGACGTCTACCTCTTCGACGGCACGATCGAGGAGAACGTGCGGCTGGGCCGTCCGGACGCCGGCGACGCCGAGGTGCGGGCCGCGGCGTCGGCGGCCCGCCTCGACGAGGTGATCGAACGGCTGCCCGGCGGCTGGTCCGCGAACGTCGGCGAGGGCGGCGCGTCGCTGTCCGGCGGTGAACGCCAGCGGGTGTCGATCGCGCGCGCCCTGCTGAAGGACGCGCCCATCGTGCTGCTCGACGAGGTGACCTCCGCACTCGATCCGGTCAACGAAGCGGCCGTCCACGAGGGGATCGAGCGGCTCATGGCGGGCCGGACCGTGGTGATGGTGGCGCACCGGCTGCGGACCGTCGAACGTGCGGACCACGTGGTCTTCCTGGACGGCGGCCGGATCGCGGAGGAAGGGAGCCACGGCGAACTGGCCAGGCTCGGCGGCCGGTACGCCGGGTTCCTCGAACCGCAAATCGCTTGACGCCGCCGGGCAAGGGCAATGCACTGTGCCCATGAAGATCCGTTCCACCACCGCCGACGACCGCGCCGTCTTCGTCGACACCATGTTCAGCGCTTTCGCCCGGTTCCCGGACACCGCGGGCGAGACCTGGTCCGCGCTCGAAATGGACCGCGGCCTGCTCGCGGTGTCCGAGGACGGGCGACCGGTCGGCACGGCCGCCGCGTACTCCTTCGAGCTGACGCTGCCCGGTGAGGTCGTCGTGCCGGCCGCGGGGGTGACCGCCGTCGGCGTCCTGCCCTCGCATCGTCGGCAAGGCGTGCTCAGCGCGATGATGCGGCACCAGCTCGCCGACTTCCGGGCCAGGGGCGAATTCCTCTCCGTCCTGCTGGCGTCGGAGGCCCTGATCTACCGCCGGTTCGGCTACGGACCGGCCACCTACACCCGGCGCCTGACGGTGCAGCGCCACCGGGCCGCCCTCGCCGTCCCCCGGGCGGCCGAGGTGGCCAGCGGCTCGATCGAACTGCTGCGCCGGGCCGACTGCGGCGATCTCCTGGAAGCGGTCTACGACCGGTATCGCCGCGCCAGGCCCGGCGCGCTGTCGCGCCCGCACGGCTGGTGGGAAGCGGGGGCCGGGCAACCCCCGATCTCCCGGGCTCAGCGTCACGTCGCCGTGCATCGCGACGCCGACGGCGTCCCGGACGGTTACGCCTCCTATTCACTCACCGAACCCGACACCCTGACCGTCGACGAGACCATCGCCACCGACGACGCGGTGTCGACGGCACTGGCCAGGTTCCTGCTCGGGCACGACCTCGTCAGCGAAGTCGTGTTCAAGCACCGTCCGCTCGACGATCCGCTGCGCTGGCAGCTCGAAGACTTCCGCGCGGGCGAACTCGGCGGCGACACGGACTGGCTGTGGGTGCGGCTGCTCGACGTCCCCCGCGCGCTCACCGCCCGCGGCTGGCCGACCGACGGCGAGCTCGTCCTCGACGTCGGCGACCCGGCGCTCGGCGAGCACGGCCGCCATCTGCTCACCGTCCGGGACGGCGAGGCGGCCTGTGTCCCGACGGAGCGGGAACCCGATCTGTCCCTCGACGTGAGCGATCTGGGCTCGATCTATCTCGGCGGTACCACTCCGAGCACACTCGTGCGGGCGGGCCACATCCGCGCCCATCACCCGGAGGCCGCGGCGATGGCCGACGCTCTGTTCCGCACCGAGCGTCCGCCGCACTGCCTGCACTGGTTCTGATCGCGAGAAGGGCGCGGTCTCAGAGCGCGGACGTTCGTTGACACCCCAAAGTGCCACTGCTCTACTCGGACGCATGCGCTGTACGGCCTGAACAAGTGTCGCTCATCTTAGAGAAACACCCGGAAATTCCGGGCGCTCCGCCCTGCCCGGAATTCCCGTTCGCCCTCGCACAGAACGGAATTCACCCCATGACCACGACCGAGCCCCGGATCCGATCCGCCCATGAATGGCTGTCGGCCGCGAAGGAGGTCGCCGCGGAACTCGCGGTGAACGCGGCCGAGCGCGACCGGAAGAACGAAACGCCCTACGCGGAAGTCCGGCTGCTCAAGGAATCCGGCCTGGTGACGCTGCTCGGCCCGGTCGAGCACGGCGGAGGCGGCCAGAGCTGGGAGACCGCCTATCGCGTCATCCGCGAGGTCGCCCGAGGTGACGGCTCGATCGGCCAATTGCTCGGCTACCACTATCTCTGGGCCTGGGCCGCCCGCCTCGTGGCGACCGACGACCAGATCGCCGCCGTCGAAGAACTGTATACGCGAAACGATTTCTTCTTCGGCGGCGCGGTCAACCCCCGCGATTCCGATCTGAAGATCACCGAAGACGGCGACGAGATCGTCTACAATGGACACAAGTCGTTCTCCACCGGGAGCAAAGTCTCGGATCTGACCGTGCTGGAAGGCGTCCTCGAAGGCACCGAGGACCACATTTTCGCGATCGTCCCGTCCGACCAGGACGGAATCGTCTTCCACGACGACTGGGACAACATCGGCCAGCGGCTCACCGAATCGGGCAGCGTGACCATCACCGACGTGCGCGTCCCCTGGACGAGCGCGGCGGGCTACGTCGACAAGAAGTTCCACCCGCTGACCTACAACACGCTCAACGTCCCGGCGATCCAGCTGGTGTTCGCCAACTTCTATCTCGGCATCGCACAGGGCGCCCTCGAGACCGCGCTGGCGTACACGCGCGAGCACACCCGGGCATGGCCGTACGGCGGCGACAACAAGCCATCCGCCGGCGAGGAGTGGTACATCCTCGACGGCTACGGTGATCTCCAGTCGAAGCTCTGGGCCGCCGAGGCGCTGGTGGACAAGGCCGGCACCGCGATCTCCGCCGTTCTGCACGCTCCGCGCGAGGAACTGACCCCCGAGGCACGCGGCGAGATCGCGGTCCTCATCGCCGCCGCCAAACAGCGCGTGATCGACACCGGCCTCGAAATCGGCACGAAGATCTTCGAGCTGACCGGCGCCCGCGCGAGCGCCACGAAATACGGTCTGGACCGGTTCTGGCGGAATCTGCGGACGCACTCCCTGCACGATCCGGTGGCGTACAAACGCCGGGAAGTCGGTGCTTACGCGCTGCTGAACGAACTCCCGGAGCCCACCTGGTACACCTGAGTCCCGGCGAAGTGACTTCTGGGCACACCGGCGAGCCGGTGTGCCCAGAAGGCCGGATCACTCCTCGAAGCCCTCGTCGCCGCCGTCGAAGACGTCCTCCATGACCTCGCCGAGGATCATGCCGCCGACCACACCGGCCGCGGCACCGGCGACCACACCGCCCATCCCCGGACCACGCCTGCCGTGGTGCCCGTGGTGGTCGTACTCGTGGCCGTAGTGCTCCTGGTGCCCGCCGAACATGGCGTGCCCGCCGCCGGATTCGGCGACCTTGGCCAGCCAGCCGTCGATGGCGGCGGCCCAGTCGGTGCGCAGCGCCTCCTCGTGCGAGACGTGGAAGCGGCCGAAGGAGTCGCCGCCGGAGCGGAACATGCCGCCGCGCTTGTCCGCCTCCAGCACCACCACGAGGTCGTCCGGGCTCGCGACGAAGGTCAGCTCCACCTGGCTGACCCGCCCGGCGTAGCGCGACGGCGGGAAGAACTCGATCTCCTGGAAGAACCCGAGCTCCTGCCGCACGCCGTGCAACCGCCCGGCCTCCACGTCGGCACTGCGGAAGGAGAAGCCCAGCTCGCCGAACGCCTCCAGCACCCGGTCCTGCGATTCCAGCGGCCCGACGAGCACCGGGTCGAGGTCGCCCTTGTCCGGCGCGCCGGCGATGACGAGTTCGGTGCGCACGCCGACGACCATGCCCGGCAGCTCACGCCCGCCCACCGCGCTGATCGGCGTCTCCCACGGCAAGGCGATCTGGAAGGGGACGGTCGTCAGCTGCCCCGCCGTCACCCGTACCTTGCGGCCCGCGCTGACCCGCAGGAACTCCGCGGTCCCGGCCCGCTCGTGGTCGCCGTGCTCGACCTCGACCCTGGTGACCAGCGAAAGCAGGATCTCCTCGATCTGGGCGTCGCTCGAACCGCCCTGGATGCGGACCTGGCCGGTGATCACCTCGCCGGGAACGGCGTGCGGCGAGTCGAGCACGGTGTCGACGGACGGGCCGCCGACCCCGAAGGCGCTGAGCATCCGTTTGAACATCAGGGATTTCCTCCGCTGGGTACTGGAACAGGGGGTACCGGAACACTTCGACTACTACCGAGATCCGTCGCGGCACGCCAGGAAAACCGGGTTAAAAACCCCTAAACGGGCGCGACGTCACTACCTTCTCAGATCGGCCTGGCGGACGTCGTGCAGGTGGATGACGACGTCGTAGGAGCGGCCGAGCGAGATGTCCGCCGGGTCGACGGGGAACAGCGTGCCGATGGTGCGGGTGGGCCGGGCGGTGTCCAGCCAGGCGCGGGCGGCGGGCGGCGCGGTGCGCAGGTCCAGGTAGAAGTCGTCGAACCGGACCCGGTCGAGGGTGTCCTCGTTCGTCCCGGACGGCGCGGCCGGGACGGAGAACGGCTTCCACTCGCCACCGACCGCGGTGTCCTTGGACAGGAAGGAACCCCGGTCGAAGCTGAACCCGATCGGCAGATAGCCGCGGCCCAGCGTCTCGCGCAGGAAGGCGCCTTGGGTCTTCGGGTAGATCGACGGCATGTCGGGGATGTACGCGACGTGGGCGTTGTGCGCGGAAAGCAGGATCTTGTGGCCGGTCCGCCGCTGCCACCAGGCCACGTTCTGCGCCATCGCCTGGTCGCGCAGGATCTGGGCCGCGGGCAGCCCCTTCGGATCCGCGAGATCGACGGCGAGGAAGCGGGCGGTCTGCGCGACGAACCGGGCGTGCTGCTCGGTCCAGCCGTGGGCGTCCGCGCCGGTCAGCCCCTTGACCAGCTCGAAGGCCTGCTCCGCCTGTGTGGCGAGCCGCCGTCGCTCGTCGACGGGTTTACGCACGTAGGCGAACGCGTCGTCGATCGGGCGCAGTCCCGTGTACAGCTCGTTGAGCCGGGGCAGCGCCTCCGGATGATGCCTGCCGATGTAGTCGGTGATCCGCGCGAAGAACGCGTCGTTCACCGAAGGCGCGCCGAGGTCGTCACCGACGAAGTGCACCGTGCGATCGGGATGAGCGCGGTTGTGATCGCGCATCCACCGGATCAGGCTGACGAATTCCTCGCGATCCCACGGGGATCCGGCCAGCGTGCGCTTCGCGATTTCTCGGGCGTCGCCGCGCCCGGTCTGGACGTACTCGTCGATCTCCAGGCCGGCGGACCAGCTGAGCTCCAGCGCGAAGGCCCGGAACCCCTTTTCCTCCACGAGGTAGCGGAACACCCGCTCCTTCATGGTGAAGAACTCGTGGGAGCCGTGGGTCGCCTCGCCGAGGCCGACCACCTTCGCGTCGGCGATCATCCCGCCCAGCGCCCGGAGATCGGCATTGTTGCGGCCAGGTTCGGTCGAGCGCAGCGGATGCGCCGCCCGGTCCAGCGACCGCACCGGATCCCGCCAGGTCGTGGTCGTGTCCGCCGCGAGAGCCGGACTCGTCAAGGGAGCGAGCACCGCTCCCGTCACCACCACGGCGGCGGCCACCACTCCCCGTCTCGCCCACCGTTTCCGGCCGTCCTTCATACCGTTCACCCCTTCGTTCGGCTGTCGAAATCGATCATCGTCGACGGAACGGTGGGGGCGCATTGAAGCAAAGCTCCTACTTGGGGTGGGGTTTTCCTCACCCCACGGGAAGCGGGTGGACCCCGCCGCCGGGGTGTGGGACCCGGCGGCGGGAATCCACCCGCGTTTATCTCCCTCCGCAGCGGCTGTCCGTCACTCCGCGCGCCACAACGCGGGTGTGGACGGCGGCTCCCAGCCGGGCTGGGCGGTGTGCGCCTGCAAGCACACGTAACCGCGACCGCTGTAGGTGACCCGGGCGCCCGCGGAATAGCCGGTTCCCGCCGCCCAGGTCGTCCCGCCGGGCGGGTTGGAGGTCGAAGTCGACGTCGTCGGCGTCGTACTGGTCGGCCGCGAGGTCGACGTCGGCGTCTGCGGCACGTTCAACACGAAGTCGAACGCCGCCTCCTTGGCCGTGCCCGCGTCCCGGACGGTCATCAGCAGCCGGGGATCGAAGATCGTGTCGGTGTTGTTGCGCGGCTCGTTCGGGAAGTAGAGCTGCGTGGTCAGCACCGGCCTGCCGGGCGCCTGGACCTTGACGTGGATGTGCCGCGTACGACCGGGGTACAGGCCGGGCACGATGGTGCTCAGCGAGAACGCGCCCTGGTCGTTCGTGAACTGGTGACCGCGGAAGGTGTACCCCACGTTGTCGTAGGCGCCGTTGACGTCCGCCTGCCAGAAGTCCAGCAGTGCCCGCGCGATCGGCAGGCAGCCGAGCCCGAACACGTAGCCGGACACGGTGAGCCGCGTTCCCGGCGTGCCCGCCGTGACGAGCGAGGTGCGCTGCGGGGAATTCGGCTTGAAATAAGGACCTTCGGTCTGCGGAATGGTCGGGTCGTCCCCGTCGTCGCAGTACGGGGTCAGCTCGGGTGCCTGGCCGCTCGCGACGGTGGTGCGTGCGAGAGCGGGGCCGCCGATCAACGCGACCGGAGCCGCCACACCCGCGGCGATCGCGGCCTTCAGCACGGTCTTCCGGCTGAGCTTGTTCTCTTCGTCCATACCTGCTCCTCGTGGGGGCTTCGGGAATCACCCTCGACGGTATGGAGAAGATCAGCTGCGGACGATGGACTGGGTTGGTCAGTCGTGGTGAATCTCCGGGGGCGCGTCTCCGGTCCGGCGGTAATCACCGGGGCTCAACCCCGTTTCCCGCCGGAAGAACCGGCAGAAATACGCGGGATCCGCGAAACCGACCCGGCTGGCGACCTGCCGCACGGTGAGATCCGTGCCGAGCAGGAACCGTTTCGCCTCCCGCGTCCGCGCCTCGCGCATCAGTTGTGCCGCCGTCCGGCCGGTCGCCGTTTTCACCGCGTCCGTGAGGTATCCCGGCGTGACCCCGATACGTTCCGCGAGCGCGCCGACCGACCAGAGCCCGAGGTCGGGTCTGCCGAGCAACCGGGCGAATTCCGTGCCCACCGCCTGCGCCCTGGCCGGCGGTCGCGGATCCGCCAGGCCGGGAAGCCGTCCCGCCCGCACGATCAGCACGTGCATCAGGGCCCGCAGCACCGAATCGGTTCCCTGCCCGCCACAACGGAATTCCTCGTCGAGTTCGGCGACCAGCCGCGCCGTCTCCTCGGCCGCGCGTTCGTCGAGCCGCCACGGCTGCTGGCTGAGCCTTCGCAGGGTTTCGCGATCCGACGGATGTTCGAGCAGGAAATCGTCGGTGAACAACACGACGAATCCGGTGAGATCGCGGGCATCCCAATGATGCACCTGCCCCGGTGTTATGACCGCGAGTTGCGGCGGCCCCAATTCCCACCGGGTGAAATCGATGACGTGGTCACCGGTGCCGCCGGTGACATGGACGATTTCGTAGAAGGTGTGCCGATGCGGGAACGCCGCCCGCGACATCGGCCCGATCGTGTCGAAGGTGCCGACCGTGAACGGCAGGGCGTCCGGCGCGCGGACCTCCAGCCGATGCAGTGGCAATTCCCCCGCCTTCGGTTTCAGGCAAGGCGTCCTCGGCAACACCGTCGTTCCGCGCATGGATCGGTCCCTTTCACCACACTGGGGAATGAAAAGTCTAGACCAATGTTCGCGCCGTGACTGCCGACGGAAGTCGCTTCTCCCCCGCCGGGTACAGTCGGATCATCGACGCACGTCCGAAGGGTCACCACGCGATGTCTCCCACCAAGTCGCGCGGTCGGGCCCGATGGTCGCTCGGCGCGTTCGCCGCCTTGGCGCTGGCGTGCGCCGTGGCCATGGCGACGGCGGGCACTTCCCACAGCGACCTCGAGATCTACCGTTTCGGCGTCGACACGCTGTGGAGCGGCGGCGATCTCTACGGCGCGTTACCGCTTTCCGACGCCGGCATCCCCCTGCTGTTCATCTACCCGCCGTTCGCCGCGTTGGTGCTCACCCCGCTGGCACTGGTGCCGTGGACAGGCGCGGTACTCCTGCTGTTCGCGCTCAGCCTGGCCGCGCTGGGCATCACCTTCTACGGGATCGTCCGCACGCTGTGGCCGTCCGGGGACCGGCGGAAGGCGTTGCTCGTCGCGTCGCTGGCGATCACCCCGGCGCTCTTCCTCGAACCGGTCCGCCAGACACTCGGTTTCGGCCAGATCAACCTGTTGCTGATGGGTCTCGTGGCGGCCGACTGTCTGCTGGCACGGGGCCGTTACCGGGGCATCGGAGTCGGTCTCGCCGCGGCCGTCAAGCTGACGCCGATGGCGTTCCTGCTGTTCTTCCTGGTGCGCAAGGACTTCCGTGGCGCGCTGACCGCGGTGGGCACGTTCGTGGCCGCCTCGTCCGTCGCGTTCGCGGTCGCACCGGAGGCGTCCGCGCGCTACTGGTTCGGCGGGCTCGCCGGGGCGTCCGGGATCAGCGGCACTTCGTTCCACACCAACCAGACCCTGCAAGCGGTGCTGGCGCGCTTCGGCGTCGAGTCCGCCGCGAAGCCGCTCTGGATCGTCCTCACCGGTGTGCTGCTGGTGCTGGTGACGGTGACCATGTACCGCTCGGCGCCCGTGCCGGCGCTGCTGCTGAACGCGACGTTCGCCCTGCTCATCTCGCCGACGTCGTGGTCGCATCACTGGGTGTGGATCGCCCCGGCGCTGTTCACCACCATCGCCTTCGCCGTGCTCAGGCGTCAGGATCGCCGCAAGGCGGCAGCCTGGCTAGCCGTCACCGGCGTCGTCGCCACGATCTTCGTCGCGGCCCCGTTCCGGTACTTCCCGGCCTTCGACCGGCCGGGCCAGACATGGACGACCGCCCAGCAGTGGCTGGGAAACTGCTACGTCCTCGCGGGCCTGGCCTTCCTCGCCGTCGCCGGTGTGCTCGCGCTACGGAAGCGCGTTTAGCGATCCCTCCGTCTTGACACCGCGCTCCTTCATGTCTCTATAGTACTAGGTAACTAGATAAATGGAGTTACCATGATCGAGTTCCACCTCGAGGACCACTCCGGCCTGTCGCCGTACCTGCAGCTCGTCCGCCAGGTGCGGCAGGCGCTGCGGCTCGGCCTGCTCGCCGAGGGCGACCAGCTGCCGACGGTCAAGGAAGTGGTGGCCCGGCTGGCGATCAACCCCAACACCGTGCTCAAGGCGTATCGCGAGCTCGAACACGAGGGCCTCGTCGCCGCGAGGCCGGGCGTCGGCACCTTCGTGACCGCGACGCTCACCGATGGATCCCTCGCCGCGCATGGCCCCCTGCGGATGGATCTGCAGCGCTGGCTGGCGAAGGCGCGCAAGGCCGGGCTCGACGACGAGAGCATCGAGGCGCTGTTCATGACGACCTTTCGGACCGTCGCCGGAGAGGAAATAGCATGACCGCCGTCCTGCGGACAGAGGGTCTCGGCAAGAGATACGGCAAGAACTGGGCGCTTTCCGAGTGCACGCTGGACATCCCGGCCGGGCACGTGGTCGGGCTGGTGGGCCCCAACGGAGCGGGCAAGACCACGCTGCTGAACATGGCCGCCGGCCAGCTGCCGCCGACCACCGGCCGGATCACCGTGCTGGGCGGGCGTCCCGGCGCCAGCCCGGCCCAGCTCGCCAAGGTCGGCTTCGTCGCGCAGGACACCCCGACCTACGCCGGTCTTTCCGTCGCGGACCACCTGCGGCTCGGCGCACGGCTCAACCCCGGCTGGGACGACGCGCTGGCCAGGGACCGCATCGCCCGGCTCGGTCTCGATCCCGCGCGCAAGGCCGGGAAACTCTCCGGCGGTCAACGCGCCCAGCTCGCCCTCACCCTCGGCGTGGCGAAACGGCCGGAACTGCTGCTCCTCGACGAACCGGTCGCCGCGCTCGATCCCTTGGCGCGCCGCGAATTCCTGCAGGGGCTGCTCGAAGCCACCGTCGAGCAGGAACTGAACGTGGTGCTGTCGTCCCATCTGGTCTCGGATCTGGAACGCGCCTGCGATTTCCTGATCGTGCTCATCGATTCCCGCGTGCAGGTGTCCGGCGAGGTCGAGACCCTGCTCGCCACCCACCACCGTCTCACCGGCCCGTGCCGGGACGCCGCCAGGCTCCCGTCGAGCCAGCACGTCGTCTCGGAAAGCCATACGGACGTCCAAAGCACCTTCGTCGTGCGCACCGAGGAACCGATCCACGATCCGGTGTGGACGGTGAGCAAGCTGAGCCTCGAAGATCTCGTCCTGGCCTACCTGACCAAAACCACCGCGAACCACCGGCGGATCCTGGAGGTCCGGAGATGATCTGGCTGACCTGGCGTCAATTCCGGCTCCCGGCCGCGGCCGTGTTCGGGGCCTTGGCGGTACTAGCGCTCGTCCTGGCCGTCACCGGGCCCGCCATCTCCGGCGAATACGCCACCGGGATCGCGACCTGCGCGGGCGACACCGCCGCCTGCGACGACTTCGTCGAGCGCTTCCTCAACGACCACCAGAACACCTTCCTGGCCGTCACCGCGCTCGTACTCCTGCTGCCCGCGCTCATCGGCCTCTTCTGGGGCGCGCCGCTGTTCACCCGCGAACTCGAAGCCGGGACACACCGGCTGATCTGGAACCAGAGCGTCACCAGGACACGGTGGCTGGCGGTGAAACTCGGGATCACCGGCGTGGCCGCGATGCTCGCCGGCGGCGTGGGCAGCCTGGCGGTGACCTGGTGGGCGACCACCTTCGAAACGGCCGCCGTCAAGGATTTCCCACGGCTTTCGGCGATGGTGTTCGACGCGCGCGGTGTCGTCCCCATCGCGTACTCCGCGTTCGCCTTCGCGCTCGGCGTCACCATCGGCATGCTGGTGCGCCGAAGCCTTCCCGCGATGGCCGTCACGCTGGCCGCGTTCGCGGTGATCCAGGTCGCCGTGCCGATCGTCGTGCGGCCCCATCTGCTGCCCTCGATCGACGCGACCCTCGAACTCTCTCCGTCCACTGTGGATGGAATCGGCCGGAACCCGAACACCGGGGTGCTGCATTTCGAAGCCAAGGCACCGGATCCCGGCGGCTGGCTGCTGGCGGGCGAAACCGTCGACGCTTCCGGCAAACCCGTCGAGAACGTCACCATGCCGACGTCGACCGGCCCGTGTTCGCCCTCGGCGCCACCCGGCGGCCGCGGCACCGGAGCCGACCCGATGGACCTGTGCCTGGCCGAAATCAACCGGCTCGGCTACCGACAGCACGTGATCTACCATCCGCCCACGCGATTCTGGCCGTTCCAATGGATCGAAAGCGCGCTGTATCTGGTGCTCGCCCTCGGTCTCGCGGGATTCTGTTTCTGGTGGATCCGCCGCCGTCTCGCCTGAAAGGACCCCGATGCTCGACCTGACCGGTACCACCACGCTCGTCACCGGGGCCAGCGGCGGGATCGGCCGCGGCATCGCGCTGCGGTTCGCCGAGGCGGGCAGCGCCGTCGCCGTGCACTATCACCGTGACGAGGCCTCGGCGCTCACCGTCGTCGAACGGATCCAGGAGGCGGGCGGCACCGCGAAGACGTTCGTCGCCGACCTCACCGACGACGGCGAATGCCGACGGCTCGTGACGGCTGCCGCCGCCTGGACCGGACGGCTGGACACCCTGGTCAACAACGCCGGCGTGCAGCCGATCGAACCCCTGCCGGAGATGTCGGCGGAAAGCTGGCGCGCCGTCCTCGACGCGAACCTCACCAGCGCGTTCTCGTGCACCCAAGCCGCGGCCGCGGTGATGAACGGCGGCAGCGTCATTCATATCGCCTCGATCGAAGCGACCCAGCCCGCGCCGGGACACGCGCACTACAGCAGCGCGAAGGCCGCCCTGGTCATGCACGCCCGCGCCGCCGCGCTCGAATATGGCCCGCGAGGACTGCGCGTCAACGCCGTCTCCCCCGGCCTGATCGAGCGCCCCGGCCTCGACGACGCCTGGCCGGAGGGCGTCCGCCGCTGGCGACAGGCCGCGCCGTTGGGCAGGCTCGGCACTCCTGGCGACGTCGCGAACGCCTGCCTTTTTCTCGCTTCGCCGCTCGCGTCGTGGATCACGGGGCACAACCTGACGGTGGACGGAGGTGTGTCCGCGCGTCCCACTTGGTGATCGCGGCGTTTCTTGCCCAGGTGACGCGGCTGGCAGGCATGATGTACGGGTGGGACACCTTCCTGTCGATGTACGTGTTTCGCTTCGGTTCTTCGCCTTCTACTTGGCCAACGGCACCATCGACGTCGACTTGCTCGACGGTTTCGACTACCGACCTGCCCTCTTCCAGTTCGGTTCGTCGTTGGAGCAGGTCTTCGCGATCTACGGCAATGTGCTGGAAATTGACGAAGAGGGCAACGTGCTGAACGAGGGGACGCGCAGTACCGTGCCGCCCAGTGGATTCGCCGCCTTTGCGACCCGGCTTACGAGGTCGAGCCACCGTTCGAGCCCTGGGAGACCGAACTCCACGGTCCGTAAGTCCTTTCGGGACAGCGCTGCGACGGCCTGGGGCGGGGCACCCGTATCGCTCCATCGGCTCGGTGAAACGGATGTACGGTACGTGCGATCCTTCAGCACCATCCGGTCAGGACGCCGTTTTATTGAGAACGATATAGTCTGAACGTACGATAGCACGGGTGTTCGAACCTGCGTACCGTTGATCTTGTGTCCAGCGACGATGCATCCCCGAAGACGTCCACCGAGTGGTGGCGCGTCGACACGGCGACGCTGCACGCGCGTAAACAGGAACTCGAAGTTCTTAAGCGCCAACTGGATGCCGAGCAGAACGCGATCCTCGCGGAAATCAACTCGCGCGGGATTCGGGGCTGCAGCGGCCATTCGACGCTGGCCGGGTTGATTCTCGAGGATTTCCTGGTGTCGGACAAGGAAGCCGCCGCCCGCGCCGACCGGGTGCTGGCGCTGCATCCCGGCCCGCCGATCGGTGGTGACCCCGAACCACCGTTGGCACCGTTGACAGCCGAGGCCGCAGCGGAGGGCGCGATCGGTGGTGGCCAGATCGACGCGATCATCAAGACTCTCGCCCGGATCCCGTCCAGTGTTCCTGAGGGCGATGTGCGGGCCGGGGAGAAGATCCTGGTCGAGTTGGCCAGACATGCGGGGCCACGGCAAATCGCTCGCGCCGGACGTCGTCTGCTGGACGAGCTCGACCCGGACGGCAAGGAGCCCCGCAACGACGATCCGAAGGAGGCTCGGCCGGAGCTGCGGTTCATCAAACACCGCGATGGCACCTTGGGCCTCAAGGCGCGCCTGGACCTGGAAACCTACGCCCGCCTGAAATCCGACCTCGATCCGATGGCCAAACCCCACAAAGCCATCGACGGAGTCCGCGACTCCCGCAGCCGGGACGAACGCTACGGCGACGCCTTCACCGACTACGTCCGGTTGAAGACCACCAGCCGGAATCTTCCCGGCCAAGCCGGGGAAGCCACTCACATTCTCGTCACCATGTCCTACGACGACCTGATCCGCGACATCGGCGAAGCCCACCTGGATCTGGTCGGACCGATCAGTGCCACCGACGCCCGGATCCTCGCCTGCGACGCCCGCGTCAGACCCGGCGTCCTCGGCACCGCAGGCGAACCCCTCGACATCGGCCGCTCCAAACGCACCGTCTCCCTCGCCCAGAAATACGCACTCACCCTCCGCGACGGCGGCTGCGCCTTCCCCGGCTGCGACATGCCCGTCCCCCGCTGCACCGCCCACCACATCGTTTTCTGGCGACACCACGGCGAAACGAAAATCGACAACCTCGTCCTGCTCTGCACCAAACACCACCGGCTCATCCACCGCAGCGAATGGAAAGTCCAGATCGCCCAAGACGGACTCCCCCAATTCACCCCACCCGCCTACCTCGACCCGACCGGGTCTACAAGGAGAAACACCATGCACCTCAGGACATAGGCCGACCCCAGCCTCGAAAGTCACCGGCTCCGGATCTCGGCCCCACGCTTCAGATTCGTCACCAGCGCCGTCGATTTACCCGTGACGGCGGCCGCGAGTGGTCGTTCGAGTCCCGGGAGCCGGGCCACGTGAAGGAACACCCTGCGCGCCAGGAGCAGGAACCGGTTGGCGGGCAGGAACCATCGCGCGCCTCGCCGGGCGACTTGCTGCTTCTCGGTCACCACCGGGCGGACCAGACGCTCGTACTCCGCGAGCGCGGCCTCGATCGAGTGCGCCCGGGTGAGTCGCTCGGCCAGAACGAACGCGCCCGCGATACCCAGTGAAGCGCCCTGTCCAGCGAGAAGTGAGACGGCGTAACAAGAATCCCCGACGAGCACGACCCGCCCACGGCTCCAGGAAGACATCTCGATCTGCGCGACCTGGTCGTAGTACACCTCGCCCGGCGGCGGGCACAGACCGAGCGCCTTCGGCACCGCCCAGCCGAGCGAACCGTAAGTCGCGCGCAGTGTCGCCCGCGCGTCGTCCGGCAGGGCCGGATCCGTCGTGCGGTGCACGGCGAACGCCGCGAGTTTGCCGTCGCGGAGACCGTAGAAACCCATCTGCATCCCGACCGTGTCGGTCAGACAGAACCGCTCGCCCACCTGCGCGCGAATTTCCTCGTCCTCGAAAACGAAGGCCGCCGTATGAAAACCGAGATGACGCAAGAACCGGCTCTCTTCACCGAAGACCAGCCGCCGCACGGTCGAATGGATCCCGTCGGCCCCGACCAGCAGATCGACTTCGAGAGTGTCGCCGTCCGCCAAAGTGACCCGCACGCGGTCGCCGAGGTCCTCGACGCCAGTGACCCCGGCACCGAATCGTACGTCCACTGTGGATGGAAGACCGGTACGCAGTACCCGTTCCAGATCCGGCCGCATGATGCTGCAGAGCCGTCCCCGCACCGATTTGGCGAACTGGACGTAGTCGATCGCCGCCCGGCGGCGGCCGCGCTCATCCAGCAAGCTCGCTTCGTCCACCTGATACGCCGCTTCCTCGACCTGGGGCAGCAGTCCCATTTCCTCGACGGCGTCGAACCCTGGGCCGAAGAAGTCGATCATGTAGCCCTGTTGCCGCGGCCCCGCGGCCCGTTCCAGCACCACGACTTCGACATCCAGCGCCGCGAGCCGGTGCGCCAGCGCCAGACCGGTGATCCCGGCCCCGCAGATCGCCACCTTCATGGGGGTCCCTCCCTTTCGTTCAGCCGACCAGCCTGCGCAGGACGACCGGGGAGACGATCCGGCCGGACTCCGGTCCGAGCGCCCGATGCAGCAGAAGCCCGTCCACCGCGGCGAGGAGTGCCGCCGCCGTGTCCTCGGCGTCGGCCACTCCCCGCTCCGCCAGCCACCCGCCCAACCTGGTGCGCAAGCCGGCGAGCAGCTCGCGGATGCCTTGGCGCAAGGTGTCATCGCGGGTCGCGGCGAGATAGGCCTCGGCGAACAGCAACGACATCGGGTCGGTGCCGGAGTATTCGCCGACCGACGCCAGCAGCGCGCCCACCGCGTCGGCCGATGTCTCGACGGACTCCAGCGCCGGCTCGAAAGCGACCGCGACCTCACGCATCGCGCCGAGCACCGCCTCGATCATCAAGGCCTGCAGCGACGGGAAGTGGTAGTGCACGACGCTCGGCGTGACACCCGCGCGCTCGGCCAGGATCCGGGTGCTGACCGCGGACCAGCCGAGTTCGGGCACGAGTGCGACGGCCGCTTCGAGCAACCGTTGCCGGACGAGCTTGCCACGCGCCGCGGCCGGGGATCCTGCCACCGTCATCTCCTAGGGCGTTCGTCCTGTACGACTGCACTGATCGTATGCCCGGATCCGGCCGCGGTGCAAACTCATGCCCTCTTCGGCCCACGCCTGGGGCTCACTCTGAAACCCCCGCACGGGGCAAAAATGACCTCTTCCTCCCCCGGAACGGTCGCGAAGCTTGCTCTTCCGAACCCGTTTCCTGGAGGACACATGGTCTCGAAACCCCGCCTCGCCCTGGGAATGCTCGTCTTGGCCGCCTTGGCGGGCGGGCTGCTCGCCTTGCTCATCTCGCTCGACGTCGGCGCGTTCTGGGCCAAGACGCTGCCGCTCGTCTTCCTGGCCGGTGGCGCGGCGTTCGCGCAATCCCTCGGGTTGTTCAACAAGCCATCGAAGGACTGAGACCGAACGTCAAACCCGCTGCGGCGCGAAGGTTCGTCGGTAGTCCTGCGGGGAAACGCCGACGACCTTGTGGAAATGGTGACGCAGCAAGGCTCCTGAGCCGAAGCCGCAGCGACGCGCGACCTCGTCGATGCTCATCGTCGTCTCTTCGAGCAGCGACCTCGCGTGCAGAACCCGTTGCGTCGAAAGCCATCGGTGCGGTGTGGTGCCCGTCTCCGCGACGAACTTGCGAGCGAAGGTGCGCTCGGACATCCGTGCCCGGCGGGCCAGATCGGCGACGGGATGTTCGTGGTCGATGGTGTCGAGCATCCAGGCGAGCACCGGCTGAAGGCTGTCCCCGGTGCATTCCGGGATCGGCACCTCGACGAACTGGCGTTGCCCGCCTTCCCGTTGCGGGGGCACCACCATGCGCCGGGCGATCGCGGTGGCCGCGGCGGAGCCGAGTTCGCGGCGGACCAGATGCAGGCACGCGTCGATGCCGGCGGCCGTTCCGGCGCTGGTGATGATGTCGCCGTCGTCGACGAAGAGGACGTCCGGATCCAGCTTCGCCTCGGGAAAACGCTTCCGGAACCGCTCGCTGTGCCGCCAGTGGTTCGTGCACCGCCGCCCGTCGAGCAGCCCCGCTGCGCCCAGCACGAACGCGCCGGTGCACACCGAAAGCAGCGTGGCCCCTCGCGCCGAAACCGCACGGAGCGCCTCGAGCACCGCGGGTGGGTATTCGTCGCGCACGTCGCAGGCGGGGACGACGACGAGGTCCGCGTCTTCGGTCGCTTCGAGACCGTGTTCCGGGGTGACCTTGACGCCGTGACCGAGGCTCAGCGGCTCTCCGGCCCGCTCCCCGCACACGCGGAAATCGAGCAGCGGCACGCCGTCATCGGTGCGGTCGTAACCGAACACCTCGCAGACGACACCGAACTCGAACGCGGCGAAGTCGTCCAGCAGCACCACGGCGACGCTCTTCAGCATGCCCGAAGCATAGCTGGCAGGATTTTGTCGCACAACGACAGAACTGCCACTTTTGGCAGGATGTCGAGCGGCGCAAACTTACTGCCATGACCGCAATCATCGTCACCCTCGCCCTGATCGCCCTCGTCACCTACCTGCTGGAGCGCAACCACGCGCGGCAGGGCCGCCCGGACACCGCCGGCGGCGACCCGCTCGGCCGGCCCTTCTGGAGAGGAGGCGCCACGGTCTGAAATCCCCGACGCGCCAAGGAACCCCAGTTCAGCAGGGCTCTCTGCGAAAACTCGGCTCGATCCCCTGACCACCGGTGTCACGAGGGACACGTTCCCCGCCGAGACCGTCGAACGAACGCACATCCGCCGAGGTCAGACCCACAATCACCGGTTTAAACCTCTTCGCCCGCATTTTCTGCCGGTTACCAGTTTTCTGGTTAGGGTGCAGTGGTGCAAACGGGTTAACTCGGGCGGAAGGAGATCGCGCCGTCATCGGCGCGTGTCTGAACATGAGTTCGCAGGACGGTAAACAAGCGGAAGAAGAGGTCGTCGCGGAGACCGCGTCGGACCTCGCCCACGCGCCGGACACGACAGGTCCGGGGCACCCGCCCGATGAGCACGTCCCGCTCGACCTCGCCGCCGAACGACCCGCCGAAACCGACCGTACCGTTTTCGGTGTGGCGGCGGCTCTCGCGCTCGCCATCATCATCTGGGGTGTCCTGTCCCCCGAGAGCCTCGCGAGTGTCGCGTCGACCCTCCTCAACGACGCCGTGATCCCTTACGGCGGCTGGGCCTTTGTGCTGACAGCGAGCGGTTTCGTGCTCTTCGCGGTCTGTCTGGCCATAAGCCGCTACGGCCGGATCCCGCTGGGCGGGGACAAGGAACTCCCCGAATTCCGGACGTCGTCGTGGATCGCGATGATGTTCAGCGCCGGCATGGGCATCGGCCTGATGTTCTTCGGGGTGTACGAACCGGTCTCCCACCTCGCGAGCCCGCCCCCGGGCACCGCGGCCCCGAACTCCGACGAAGCCGTCCACACCGCGATGGCGACGACGTTGTTCCACTGGACCGTGCACCCGTGGGCGATCTACGCCGTCGTCGGTCTCGCGATCGCGTACAGCACCTTCCGGAAGGGCCGCAGCCAGCTGATCAGTTCGGTGTTCGCGCCGCTGATCGGCAAGCGGCGCACCGAAGGCCCGCTGGGCAAGGCGATCGACATCATGGCGATCTTCGCGACCCTGTTCGGTTCGGCCGCTTCGCTCGGTCTCGGCGCGCTCCAGGTGGGTGGCGGTATGGGCGCCGTCGGCTGGATCGACGATCCCGGCAAGGGACTCCTGGTCGCGATCATCGCGATCCTCACCATCGCGTTCATCGCTTCGGCGGTGTCCGGGGTGGCCAAGGGGATCCAGTGGCTGTCCAACATCAACATGGTGCTCGCCGCGGTGCTCGCGGTGTTCGTGCTGGTGGTCGGGCCGACCGTGCTGATCCTCAACATCGTGCCCGGCGCGATCGGCGACTACTTCCGCGAACTGGCGGAGATGTCCGGCCGTACCGGGATGACCGGTGGCGAGGAGATGCAGACCTGGCTCGGTGGCTGGACGGTCTTCTACTGGGCGTGGTGGATCTCGTGGACGCCCTTCGTCGGCATGTTCATCGCGCGGATCTCGCGCGGCCGCACCATCCGGCAGTTCATCTTCGGTGTCATCGCGATCCCGAGCATCGTGAGCCTGATCTGGTTCGCGATCTTCGGCGGCGCGGCGATCAGCAGGCAGCGGGCGGGCACGGACATCGCGGGCGCGGGCAGTGCCCAGTCGGCGACGTTCGAACTGCTCGAGACCCTGCCGTGGTTCGTCCCGATCGCGATCCTGGTGATGATCCTGGTGTCCATCTTCTTCGTCTCCGGCGCGGACGCGGCTTCGGTGGTGATGGGCACCTTGTCCCAGCGCGGGAGCGTGCACCCGAAGAAGGGTGTCGTCATCTTCTGGGGCGTGCTGATGGGCGCCGTCGCGGCGGTGATGCTGCTGGTCGGCGGGGACAAGGCGCTGACCGGGTTGCAGAACCTCACCATCCTGATCGCGGTGCCGTTCGTGTTCGTGATGGTCGGGTTGTGCGTGTCGGTCTGGAAGGACCTGCGCAACGACCCGCTGATGAAGCAGGAAGACGCGATGATGTTGTCGCTGAAGGAACTGCACGAGGAACGCACGAACGGCCACGCCCGCCGTCGTCTCCTCGGACGGTCGAAACAGCGCACCTGAGCTGATCCCGCGTGAAGGCCCCCTTTCCTCGACTGAGCCGAGGGAAGGGGGCCTTCACGTACTTCACGCGCGTCCGATGGCGACGAAAGCGCACAACGCGAGGTACCCCAGGTCCAGCAGCGCGATCAGGGGTTCGCGGCGACGCCACCGGACGACCAGCGCGCCCGCCATGACCAGCGCCAGTCCTAGGGCCGCCAGCGGTACCAGCGCCGGTGCGATGTCGAGCAGCGCGGGAACGACCAGGCCCACCGCGCCCAGGATCTCGACCACCCCGATGAACTTCACCGTGCCCGGGCCGAAATCCAGCACCCATCCCGCACCCGAGGCCACTCCGGCGACCGTTTCCCTGCGCAGGAACAGTTTCCCGACACCGGACACGAGATACATCACGGCCAGCAGACCGGCGACGATCCACAGTGCGGTCTCCATCAGTGCGCCGCGAACTGGCCGGGCGTGTAGTCCCCGGCGGGCTGCCGGGTGATGACGTTCAGCCGGTTGAAGGCGTTGATGAGCGCGATCTGGGCCACCAGCGCGACGAGCTGGTCCTCGTCGTAGTGCTTGGCGGCGGCCTCCCACGCCTCGTCGGTGACACCGCTGCCGTCGGCGAGACGGCAACCCTGCTCGGTGAGTTCCAGCGCGGCGCGTTCGGCCTCGGTGAAGACCGTCGCCTCACGCCAGCAGGCGACCAGGTTCAGCCGGGTCGTGGTCTCCCCCGCGTGCGCCGCGTCTTTGGTGTGCATGTCGAGGCAGCCCGAGCAGCCGTTGATCTGGCTGGCGCGGATGTTCACCAGTTCCCTTGTCGCCAAAGGAAGTTCGCTGCCGTCGAGCACCTTCGCGGCCGAGACGAAGTGCTTCACCAGCTTCGGCGCGAGAGCGGTCTTGAGGAATTCGAGCCTTGCCTGCATGGGATTTCTCCTTCTCGTCGGTCTTTCACTTACTTCGACGAGGAGGACTCCCGAGAGGTAACACCCATGGCCGCGAGGCGACGTGGATCACTGACCGAGTCGATTCCGACGATGCGGCCGTCGACGATGGTGCAGGTCATCACGCCCAGCAGTTTGCCCGTCCGGCTCCACGACACGATTCCCGGTTTGCCGTTGACCAGCGCGGGACGGGTCATACCGGCGGCGCGCGCTCCGCGCTGGACCCGGGTGGCGACCTCGGCCGCACCGAGCCGGACGACCTCGCCGTGACGGCTCTGCGAGCGCCACGTCACGTCGGGGTCGAGCATCTCCATCAGCCGGTCGAAGTCCCCTTCGCGCGCGGCGGCGAGGAACGCGTCGACGACGGCGCGTTGCCGCGGCTCGTCGGCCGGACGCTGTCCCCGCACCTTCCGGCGGGCCCGGCTGGCGAGCATCTTCGCCGCGTCCGCGGATTTGCCGAGGATCTCGCCGATCTCGGCGAACGAGACGGCGAACAGGTCGTGCAGCACGAACGCCAGCCGTTCGGCCGGGCCGAGGGTGTCGAGCACCACGACCAGCGCCACCCCGACCGATTCGGCGAGCAGCGCGTCCTCTTCCGGCGAATCGTCGAGCACCAGCAGCTCGGGCGGCTCGTCGTAGGAGTCTTCGGGGCGGGTCTTGCGGGAGCGCAGGGTGTCGATGCAGACGCGGCCGACGACCGTGGTCAGCCAGCCGGACAGGTTGTCGATCGTGTCGGCGTCCTGGCGCGCGAGCCGCAGCCATGCCTCCTGGACCGCGTCCTCGGCGTCCGCGCGGGAGCCGAGCATCCGCTGGGCCACGGCCACCAGACGCCCGCGCTGCTCCTCGAACGCGCTGGCCAGCGCCTCACCGGTCATGTCGTTACCTTTCTCGCGCCGAACCCGTCATGGACATGACGAGCGCGACGCGAGAAAGGTAACCGACTTCGCTCAGACGTCCCGGATCGGCGTCTTCACGGTCTTCTTCATGCCGGGGTTCTTCGTCTCCGGCTTCTTCTTGCCGGGCTCCGGTTCCGGCTCGGTGGCCGTGCCGCCGATACCGGACTCGATCGCCGCGGTGACGATCAGGTTCCGCTCGTCGGACGAGATGACCTCGCCGTCGAGGAGTTCCTGGGTCACGGCCCGCACGTAGGTCACGAACTGGTCGTTCGACGAGTAGTCCGACTCGTCGTCGATCACGTCGTTGATCGTGCAGCCGTCGCCGGTGTCGCGGTTCTCGACCTGGCTGTCCGCCGTCCCGAGGATCACGGTGTCCCGGAGGTCGGAGTCCGGGCACGCGTCCGGGCCCGGTGGCGCGGCGACGATGGTGAACGCGCCGCCCTGTTCCGCCGAGACGTTGCCGGCCTTGTCCGACGCGCGGTAGGCCAGCGTGTGCGTGCCGAGCGCGGTCACCTTCACCGGCGCGGTGTAGACCGTCCAGGCCCCGCCGTCCAGCCGGTACTCGATCTTGTCCACCCCGGACCCGGCGTCCGTCGCGGTCAGGTTGATGGTCGCGTCCTCGATGTACGACCAGCTTCCGTCCAGATCACCGCTCACCACCACCGAGACGACCGGCGCGGTGTTGTCGTCGCCTTCGACGATGGTGAACGTCGCCGTGCCTTCGGCCGAGACGTTGCCCGCCTTGTCGGTGGCGCGGTACTTCACCGTGTGCGCGCCGACCACGGTCAGCGCGAGCGGCGCCGAGTAGGTGAGCCACGGGCCGCCGTTCAGGTTGTACTCGACCTTGCCGACACCCGAGCCGGCGTCGGTGGCCGTGAGGATCACGGTCGCCTTGCCGACGTAGTTCCCGGCGGTGTCCTTGGTCCCGGTCACCTCGGACGTCACGGTCGGCGCGGTGGTGTCACCGCTGACGATCGTGAAGTGCGCCATGCCTTCCGGCGAGACGTTGCCCGCCTTGTCCGAAGCACGGTAGGAGACCATGTGCATCCCCGGCGCGGTGACCGCGACCGGAGCGGTGTACGCGGTCCACGCGCCTTCGTCCACTTTGTACTCGACCTTGTCGACGCCGGAGCCCGCGTCGGTGGCGGTGAGCTTCACGGTGGCGGTGTCGAGGTAGTTGCCCGCGCCGTCCTTGGTGCCCGTCACCTCGGCCGTCACCGTCGGCGGTGTCGTGTCACCGGGCTGTCCGGTGACGACGGTGAAGGACGACATCCCTTCCGGCGAAACGTTTCCGGCCTTGTCGGTAGCGCGGTAGTGGACCATGTGCGATCCGGCCGCGGTGACCGCCACGGGTGCGGTGTACGCGGTCCACGCGCCGCCGTCGAGCTGGTACTCGACCTTGTCCACGCCGGACTGACTGTCCGAAGCGGACAGATTCACCGTCGCGGAACCGACGTAGTTCCCGGCGGTGTCCTTGGTGCCGGTCACGTTCGCGGTCACGGTCGGCGGGGTGGTGTCGGCGCCGCCGCCGTCGGTGACGACGAACTCGCCCATCATCTTGGTGTGGCCCTGGATCGTGCAGTAGTAGCGGTACTTGCCAGGGGTCAGCGTGACCGTGGCCTCGTGCACGCCGCCCTTGTCGTCGTAGGGGTTGGCGAGGATGTTGAGGTTGACGTCGTGGTTGTAGCCCGGCGTCGAGGTGTCGAACGTCAGCGTGTGCGACATCGTCGAGCCGAGCTCTTCGGTGTTCTTGAAGACGATCGTGGTCTCACCGGCCACCGCGGTCGACGGCGCGCTGAGGTAATGGTCGGTGCTGTCGCCCGCGGTCCATTCCAGGGTCTGGACGGGTGCGGCGGAGGCTGGGGCGGACGAGCCCGGTAACACCAGGCCCGCCAGTGCGAGTGTCGCGGCCACCAGGGCCACGACGAGGGTTCTTGGGGACATCGCAGGGAAACCTTCCGTACAAAGGGAGACCGGCCGGGCACACGGAACCCGCGCGCCCGGCCGGTTTTCGCGCTACAGCTGCCGCACCCGGATGTTGCGGAACTCCATCAGGTCGTTGTCACCGTGGTTCTGCAGACCGATGAACCCGCTGACGAACTGCCGGAAGTCGGTGGACGGGTCGCCCGCCCGAGACGACTGGATCCCCGGCGCGTTCTCGAACTCGTTGATCACCACGCCGTTGCGGATGATCGTGTACTTCTGCCCGACGACCTTGATCTCGTACTCGTTCCAGGTCCCCTTCGGCTTCACACCCGCCTGGTCCAGCGGCCGCGGGTCGAAGTTGTAGATCGACCCGGTCTTCTGCGGCTCACCGGTGGCGCCGTCGTACAGCTGGACTTCGTGGCCGCAGTAGATCGCGACCCAGGCCTGCGAGGTCCTCGCCGAACCGACCGTGCCACAGCTGCCCGGCGGACGCTGCTCCAGCGGGGTGCGCGGATCCGGGAACCGGACGAACACACCGCTGTTGGCGCTGCCGGTCGGCGCGATGTCCTTGAACTGCAGCTTCACCGAGAAGTTGCCGAACTGCCGTGCCGAGTACCACAGCATGCCGAGCCCGCCCGACGGTCGCAGTGACCCGTCCGGCTGGATGGCGAACTGCCCGGACGGCGCCTGCGACCAGTTGCGGAACGATTCGGCCGTGCCGTCGTAGATCGCGTCGTAACCGGTGACGCCCTTGTTGCCGATGGGCGACGCGGCGGCCGCGGCGTTGATCTTGTCCGACTCGGCCGCGTTCAGCACGCCGAGGTCGCCCAGCCGGTCCACGGCCTGGGTGACGTGGTTGACGAAACCGGCGTGGGAGGTCCACGTGCTCTCGTCGTCGATCATGTCGTCGACCGTGCAGCCGCCACCGGCGTTGCGGTTGGTCACCCCGGTGTCGGTGTCGCCGATGGTCACCGTGGCACTGGAATCCGCCACGAGACACCCGACGCTGACCGAGTTCCGCGTGGTCACCGTCTCGCCGTCCGCGTAGGTCACGGTCAGCTTGGCGGTGTACAGACCCGTCCGCGGGTAGGTGTGCCGCGGGTCGGGCTGGGTCGAGATCGTGCCGTCGCCGAACTCCCACTTGTAGGAGACGCCGCCGGACTTCGACCCGGTGAAGGCCGCGGTGAGCGGCTTGTTCTGCACCATGGTCGACGCCGCCGCCGCGGACGGCGTGGCCTCTCCGCCGGTGTAGCTGATCTTCAGCAGCTTCTGGTTGTTGGTCAGGGTGAAGAAGCCGCCGCCGTAGTCGAGCACGTACAGCGCGCCGTCCGGCCCGAACTTGGCGTCCATCCACTGGTTGAGCTTGGTGTCGCCACCGCCGGTCGGGATGATCTGCCGCACCGTCTCGGCGAACACCGGCGGATCCTGCTTCGCGACACCGTTCGGGTCGAGGGTGACCGCGATCCGGTTCTGCCCGTTGCTCTGGTCACCGATGAACCATTTGTCGTTCCAGTACGACGGCCACGCGACGCCGCTGTTGGTGTTGACCAGTTCGCGGTGGTACGTCGGCCCGGTCATGACCGCCTGGCCGCCGCCCTTGAGGTAGGGCTGCGTGTAGGTGGCCTCGGCCGCGTTGTACGTCGGGACGGAGCTGTTGGGGCGGTTGGGGAACACCGGCCCGCCACCGTCCGGCGCGTACCAGATCATGTTCTTCTTGATCGGCGGCAGATTCACCAGGCCGGTGTTGCGCGGCGAGGTGTTGACCGGGTTGTCGCAGTCGTACCAGCCGGTGAGCACCGCGGCGTCGGTGCTGCTGCGGTCGCGGTACGGCTGCTTGTTGCCCATGCAGTACGGCCAGCCGTGGTTACCGGCCTCGGTGATCACCGTCGCGGTCTCGTACTTGGCCGGGCCGAGTTCCGGGCTCGGCGAGGTCGCGTCCGGGCCGACCCAGGCCGCGGTCAGCCAGTTGGTCTTCTTGTCGACTTGCAGACGCGAGATGTTCCGCACGCCCATCACGTAGATCTCGGGCCTGGTCTTGTTCCCGGGGTCGTTGGCCTCGGGGAACAGGTTGCCCGACGGGTTGGTGTAGGTACCGTCCGGTTCCGGGTGGATCCGCAGGATCTTGCCGTTGAGGTCGTTGGTGTTGCCGGCGGTGCGGCGCGCGTCCTGGAACGAGACGCCCTTGTAGTCCTGGGTCCAGTTGTTGCCGGAGTACCCGTTGGAACCCTGCGACGAGTTGCTGTCACCGGAACCGATGTAGAGGTTCCCGTCCTTGTCGAAGTCCATGCCGCCGCCGGCGTGGCAGCAGCTGTGGACCTGGACGTCCCACGACAGCAGGTCCTTGCGGGTCGCCTGGTCCAGCGTCTGGTTCTTCAGGTCGTAGGTGAACCGCGAGACCGTACGCTTGCCGATCCGCTTGTCGATGTCGACCGACGAGTGCGGCATCCAGTAGGCGTACATCCAGCCGTTCTCGCTGAACTTCGGGTCCAGCACGAGACCGAGGAGGCCTTCCTCGTTCTTGACCAGTTCGTCGCCGCTGCCGCGGTTGCCCATCACCTTCAGCGTGGTGAGCAGCTTCGGCTTCTTGGTGACCGGGTCCCACTGGTGGATCGTGCCGCAGCCGGCGCCGATCTCGGGGTTGGTCCAGTCGTTCGGCGCGGGCACCGTGTTGCCGGCGCAGGCGGCGCGGCCGATGTAGAACACCCGGCCGTTCGGCGCGATGGTGAGCCCGTGCGGCTCGCCCATCTGGTCGAGCTGGCCGGGCTGGTTGATCCCGGTCAGGCGTTCGACCTTGTAGTTGGCCGCGATACCCGCCTTGCAGTCACCGCGCACCATGCCGGTGGTCCACTTGAGCGCGCCGAGGATGTGGCTGCGGAACTGGGCCTCACCGTAGCTCGCCTCGGTCCGGCCCATGCCGCTGTAGAAGGAGCGGCCGCCGTCGTAGTCACGGCACCACGAGATCGGGTGGAAGGCGCCGTTCGCGCCGACACCCGGTTTGTAGGTCGATTCCTCGACCTGCGCGACCGTGTGCACGGTCCCGACCGGGTTGACCTCCCAGTTGAGCCACCGGTCGGTGCGCACCCACTTCTGCGGCAGGCCCGCGGTGGCCGGGTTGGCCTTGTCGAGGACGTCGACCGTGGCCTGCGCCGGGTCTGGCTCCGGCGGCGGCGGAGTGGTCGAGTTGTCCTTGAACAGCTTGAAATCGGCCAGCTGGATGAGCGGCTCGCCGCCGTTGGCGGTGATGTTCAGCCGGTAGTTCGAGTACGCCGTGGTGTTGGCGAAGGTGAACGTCCGGCTCACGAACCGGTCCGGGAACGTCTCGTTTGCGCGAGTGTCCAGATCGATCCACGTGGTCCCGTCGTTGGATCCCTGCAGGGTCCAGTTCTTGGGGTCACGACCGGCGTAGTCGTTCGCCGAGACGAGCGCGTAGCTGCTCACGGCCACCGGGGCGGCCAGCTTGTAGGCGACCCAGCCGGTCGGCTGGAAGGCCAGCCACTTCGTGTTCTCGTTGTTGTCGGTGAGCTTTTCCTTGGTCTCGTTGGGCGGGTTCTCCGCGCTCGCGGTGACCGACGCGACGGCCTCCGGCGTGGGACGCGCCCCCACCGGACGAGCACCGATCAGCCCCGAGAACCACTGCGAACCGTCCTGGGCCCGCGCGGCGTCGGACAGGCCGAGGAACCCGCCGCCCGCCTTCATGTAGTTCTGCAGCGAGGTTTCCTGGTCGCGGTTGAGCGTGATGCCCTGCGCGGAAAGGAAAACGACGCCGCGGTACTTCGCGAGGTTGGCCGCGGTGAACACCGCGGGGTCCGAAGAGGACGAAACGGAGATGCCGTTCGCCTGGCCCAGGCTCGCGATCGCGTCCGTGGCCCGCAGGACGGGGTCCTTCTGGTCCGCGGCGGCGCCGTGGAAGACCAGGACGTTGACCGGGACGTTCGTCGCGGCTTCGGCGGTCACCGGTGCGATGGCCAGCGGCAGCCCGGAGGTGACGACGGCGCCGACCGCGAGCGCGGCCAGTGACCGTCTGCGGAGCCGGCGTTGCGAAAATACTCGTCTCAAGTTCTCGCTCCTTTCAAGACTAGTGGTGGTGGGCCGAGGCGCCGGTGGCGTTCGGTGTGGACGTGGTGGTGTGCTGGTGCCCCTTGAAGCGGTCGATCGCCTCCTGGGCGCCCGCGGGCATCCCGCCGTCGGCGTTGCGGACCAGGAACACCCCGGACATGCCGTCGTCCGAGTGCTGCTGGACGTGGCAGTGGTACATCCACGCGCCCGGCCCGACGCCGTCACCGGCGATCACCTGGAACCCGAAGGAGTTGCCGGGGTCCAGGGTCTTGTTGTCGAGGATGGGGGCGTTGTCGGTCGCGCTGGTGAGCATGCCGGTGCGGGTGTCCGCCCAGCGGTGCGCGTGCAGGTGGAAGGTGTGCATCAGGTTGCCGTGCCCGATGCAGATGAACTCGACGCGTTCGCCGAGGTTCGCCTCGAAGATCGGGGTGTTCGGGGCGACCTGGTGGTTGATCCACATTTCGGTGAACACCACGGTGAACTGCTTGCTGGGCAGCAGATCGCCACGTTTGCGCACGATCAGGCCGCCGTAGAGACCCTTCATCAGGCCCGCGGTGCCGTGGTCGCCGCCGAACGCGTGGTCGTGGTAGTGCCAGTACCCCGCGCTGCCGGGCATCCAGAAACCGTTGGCCGCCTGATACGCCGTGCGGGTCTTCCAGGTGTAGGTCTTGGTCTCGTAGGGCTTGTTGAAGGAATCGTTGAACGGCGAGCCGTCGGATTTGGTGTCGTAGTTGACACCGTGCGGGTGGATGGAGAGGCGCTGGTCGGTGTTGTTGACCAGCTCGATCACCAGCGTGTCACCCTCGTAGCACTCCAGGAGCGGCCCGGGGATCGTCGGCTTGCCGGGCTCGAGCCCGTAGCCGACCCGGGTCGTGCCGGGAACGTAGTCGGCGTAAATGGTGATGTTGCGGGTCATCCCGGCCGCGGCGGCCGGTGCCGAACCGGCGCTGGCCGACACCACGACCGGGGCGATCACCCCGGCCGCGGTGCCCGCGAGCATCGATCTGCGGGACAGCCCGCGTTTCTTGTTGTCCATTGTGGATTCCCCAGTTAGAAGCGGACGTTGCGGAGATAGGTGAATCCGGTCTGGGCGGTGCTCAGGGGATCCGTGGGGTTGTCGTGCTCGACGATGTATTCGGCGAGGTGGGGACGGGTGTGGCGGAAGATGCGGGGGAAGTCGATGACGCCCTTGCCGGGGTCGACCATCTCGCCCGCCGCGGTCCGGTCCTTGACGTGGTACTGCACCACGCGCGGACAGTGCTGCCGGTACAGGGAAACCGGGTCCATCCCGCCTTCCACCGCCCAGAACAGGTCGATCTCCAGGTGCACGTACCGCGGGTTCGTGTTCCTGGTGAGCACGTCGTACGGGCGCACGCCGTCGATGGGCGCGAACTCGTGCGCGTGGTTGTGGTAGCCGAGCGGGATACCGGCCTGGCGGAACTTCCGTGCCGCCGCGTCCATCCGGCCGGCGAACTGCTTCCAGCCGTCGATGGTGCCGAAATTCGCCCACGGCACGTTGGCGCGGGTGTTCCCGAGGATCTTCGCGTCCGCGATGGTCTTGTCGAGGTCGCCGTCGATGCCGACGTGGGTGGACGTCGCCTTGATGTGGTTCTTGTCCAGCAGACCGCGGAACTCCTCGGCCGAACGGCCGTAGGTGCCCGCCAGTTCGACCTTCCGGTAGCCGATGTCCGCCAGCGCGGACAGGGTTCCCGGCAGATCGGCCTGCAGCGCGGTGCGCAGGGAGTAGAGCTGGATGCTGATCTTCTCCACCGGGACCCGGCCCCGTCCGTGGTGGCCGGATCCCTGGGACTCCGCCTCGGTGGCCGCACTGGCCACGCTCGGCAGGGCTACCGCCGCGCCGACCGCGACCGCCGCCGTCGCCGCGCCGCGCAAGAGCGCCCGTCGAGAGTGGAACTGCTCAGCTTCTTCACCGCACATGAAACCGCCCTCACTTCTGGTTGCTGAAAGCCGCGTCGAAGGCCGCCGACGGCTTGTCGAACAGGAGCCCCCGCAGAAAGGTCACGGCCTCCGCCGCGCCCCGGAGCCGGTCCATGCCGGCGTCCTCCCACTCCACCGAGATCGGACCGGCGTAGCCGATCGAATTCAGTGCGCGGAAACAGTCCTCCCAGGGCACGTCGCCGTGCCCGGTCGAAACGAAGTCCCAGCCGCGTCGGGGATCTCCCCAGGGGAGATGCGAGCCGAGCCGTCCGTTCCGTCCGTCGAACCGTTTCCTGGTGTCCTTGCAGTCCACGTGGTAGATCCGGTCGGCGAAGTCGAGGATGAAGCCGACCGGGTCGAGGTCCTGCCAGATGAAATGCGAAGGATCCCAATTCAGCCCGAATGCCGGACGGTCGCCGACAGCTTCGAGCGCACGTTTCGTGGTCCAGTAGTCGTAAGCGATCTCCGACGGGTGGACCTCGTGGGCGAACCGCACGCCCACCTCGTCGAAGACGTCGAGGATCGGGTTCCACCGGTCCGCGAAGTCCTGGTAGCCGTCGTCGATGACCGCCTGCGAGACCGGCGGGAACATCGCGACGTACTTCCAGGTCTTCGAGCCGGTGAAGCCGATCACCGTGTCCACACCGAGTTTCGCCGCCGCGCGGGCGGTGTCGGCCATCTCCTTCGCCGCCCGCTGCCGGACGCCTTCGGGCTCACCATCGCCCCACACCCTGGCGGGGATGATGGCCTGGTGGCGTTCGTCGATCGGGTCGTCACAGATGGCCTGCCCGACGAGGTGGTTGGAAATCGCCCACACCTTGAGGCCGTGCTCGGCGAGCAGCTTGAGACGGCCGGGGATGTAGTCCTCTTCGGACAGTGCGCGGTCGACCTCGAAGTGGTCGCCGGAACACGCGATTTCGAGGCCGTCGTAGCCCCATTCACTGGCCAGCCTGCACACCTCGGTGAACGGGAGATCCGCCCACTGGCCGGTGAACAGGGTGATCGGACGGCTCATGCTTGCTCCTCGAAAGTGATCGCGTCGACGTCGAACAAGCCGCCGGAACCGCCCTTGAACACGAGGAACAACGGGCCGGTGCCGCCGGGGTCGGTGATGGCGGAAGCCGGGATGTCGGCGTAGGTGTCCCAGCCGCCGGTGCTGGCGACGGTGACCGTCTGGACCAGCGGTCCGTCCACCGCGCCCGAGCGCACCTCGATCGTGCCGCCCGCGCCGCCGGACGAGACCCGGTAGCCGATGCCGCTGACACCCACGAGGTTCACCGGGTCGAATTTGATCCAGTCGCCGGATTCGATGTGACCGAC
The DNA here is from genome assembly GCF_000754115.1 of Amycolatopsis sp. MJM2582. Taxonomy (NCBI): domain Bacteria; kingdom Bacillati; phylum Actinomycetota; class Actinomycetes; order Pseudonocardiales; family Pseudonocardiaceae; genus Amycolatopsis; species Amycolatopsis sp. MJM2582. Next base: position 191,488 of record NZ_JPLW01000007.1, on the reverse strand, counting down.
GCGTTTGCCGCCGCTGGCGCCGGCGTGCGCGACGACCTCGATCCCGCTGGACTGGGTGTAGAACTCGGCCTGCTTCAGCTTGGGCTGCAGGATGGATTCCGCCTCGCCGGTGAGCGCGGGCACGCCGTTGCCGCCGTTGTCGGTGTAGCTGGCGTTGATGACGCCGAAGACGTTGGCGTCCGCGCCGTGTCCTTCGTCGGCGGGCGTGGCGATGGTGCCTTCACAACCGGTCGCGCGGCTCAGCGGATGTCCGTGGCCCTCGTGCCCGAGGATGTATTCGACGGTCACCTTGGAGCAGTCGATCGGGTTGTCCTCGGCGTCGGTCACCTCGACCTTGAACGGGACCATGTCGCCGAAGCTGAACACGCTGCCGTTGACCGGTGTCTTCAGCGTGACCACCGGCGCGGTGTTGCCGACGGTGACCACCACGCTCGCCGAACCGGTCAGCCCGGTGGAATCGGTGACCGAGAGCTTCGCGGTGTACTGGCCGTTCGCGGCGTAGGTGTGGGAAACCGGGGTGGCCTCGGTGGAATCGGTCGTGCCGTTCCCGTCGAAGTCCCAGGCGTAGGTGAGCGCACCGCCGTCGGGGTCGTTCGTCCCGGCCGGGTCGAACTTGACGGTCAGCGGCGCCTGGCCGGACGTCTTGTCCGCGGCCACCTGGGCGACCGGCGTGCGGCGGCCCTTGGTGTAATCGATGCGGTAGACGGCGGATTCCTTGGAGCCGCCGAAGTAGCCGGTGCCGTAGTCGAGGACGTAGAGCGCGCCGTCCGGGCCGAACTCGAGGTTCATCGGGCGGACGAGGTCCATCGAGTCGAAGAACGGCTTGATGGCGCCGCGTTCACCGTTCGGGCCGACAGTGATCTCCTTGATCCAGCCGCGTTCCCATTCGTAGGCGAAGGTCTTGCCGTTGAAGTACTCCGGGAACTTAGTCTGCGACGGGTTCTTCGCGTCGAACTGGTAGACCGGGCCACCCATCGGCGACTCGGGGCCGGTGCCGAACTCGGGCAGCGAACCGCCGTCGTAGGGGATCCACGCCTTCTCCACCGGCGGCAGATCGGTCAGGCCGGTGTTGCGCGGGCTGGTGTTCGTCGGTTTGGCGCAGTCGAAGGCGGCGCCGGACTGCTTGGTGGCGAAGTCGTAGTCGATGAACGGCAGGTTGTCGCCGACGCAGTACGGCCAGCCGAAGTTGCCGGGCTTCTTGATCAGGTTGAACTCGACCGTGCCGCCGGGACCGCGCTTCGGGTCGGCCGCGCCGGCGTCGGGACCGTAGTCGGCCAGGTGGATCCAGCCGGTCTTGCGGTCGACGGCGAACCGGAACGGGTTGCGGAAGCCCATCGCGTAGATCTCGGGCTTGGTCTTGGCCGTGCCCTTGGGGAACAGGTTGCCCTTGGGGATCGTGTACTTGCCTCCCGCGCCGACCTTGATCCGCAGCACCTTGCCGCGCAGATCATTGGTGTTGGCCGAGGTGCGCTGCGCGTCGTACACCGGGTTACGGTCGGCGCGTTCGTCGATCGGGGTGAAACCGTCGGAGGCGAACGGGTTGGAATCGTCCCCTGTGGACAGATAGAGATTGCCCTTGGCGTCGAAGTCGATCTCGCCGCCGGCGTGGCAGCAGATGCCGCGTTCGGCCGGGACCTGGAGGATCTTCTGTTCGCTCGCGAGGTCGAGTTTGTTGTCGGTGCCCAGTTTGAACCGCGAGAGCTGGTTGTACCCCTTGAACGGCTCGAAGTCGGCGAGGGTGCCGTTCTCCGGCGCGTCACCGGCCGGGGTGTTCAGCTTGGGCGCGTAGTACAGGTAGACCCAACGGTTCTTGGCGAAATCCGGGTCGATGGCGACACCCTGAAGGCCGTCCTCGTCGTGGTTGTAGACGGGGATCTGCCCGGCCAGCGACGTCGTCGCCGACGAGCTGGTGTACCAGACACGGCCGTCGCGCGAAGTGTGCAGGACGTCGCGGTTCGGCAGTACGGAAAGCGCGATCGGCTCGCCGGTCTTCTCCTCGCCCTTGGCCAGGGTGATCTGGTCGAAGTCCGCGTCGACCGGGTCTTCCTGGGGCTTGGCGCAGCCCGCCTCGCTCAGCTTGGTGGCGTACTTGATGCCGCCCGCCAGATGCTTGAGGAAGGCCGGCTCGGCGTAAGACGCCTTGGTGTGCCCGCCGCCGGTGTACCAGGAGCGGCCGCCGGAGTTCTCGTGGCACCAGGCGATCGGGTGATCGCCCATCGCGCCGTCGCCGGGCTGGTAGCTCTTCTCGTCCAGGCTCGCGAGCACGTGGACGTTGCTCCGCGGGTTCTCGCGGTAGTTGTACCACTCGTCGGTGCGCGGCCAGGTCTCCGGAAGATCCACAGTGGACACGTGTTCGTGGTCTTCGACCTTGACGTTCGCCTGCTGGATCTGCGGGTGGGACTTGAAGTACGCCCCGACCAGCTCGCCGTACCAGGGCCAGTCGTACTCGGTGTCGGAGGCGGCGTGCACGCCGACGTACCCGCCGCCTCCCTTCACGTACCGCTCGAACGCGGCCTGCTGGTCCGCGTTCAGCACGTCACCGGTGGTGGAAAGCCAGACCACCGCGTCGAACCGCTTGAGGTTCGCATCGGTGAAGGCCGCCGCGTCCTCGGTCGCCTCCACCGCGAAGTGGTTCTGCGCCCCCAAATCCTTGATCGCCTTGATGCCGTCGGGGATCGAATCGTGCCGGAAGCCCGCGGTCTTGGAGAACACGAGCACCGTGGCCGCTTCGTGCGCCGATGCGGTCTGCATCGGTAGCGCGACGCCTGTCAGAGCCGTGACCACGGATGTGACGAGCACACCCAATCGTCGTTTCAAAGACATAGCAGTGGCGATCCTTTCGATGAGCGGCGGCGATCAAGGAAGGACTTGCGTTGGTCGTGAGTGGCGTTTCGGGTTCTAACCCGAAACGCCACTCACGACCCACTGGACCGAGGACCTCCTCTACTTCAGTCCCTGCAGCGACAACAGCAGCGGGTGCACGTCGGTGGCCCCCACACGACCGGACGGCTGGAAGGCCGGATCCGAGCACAGCAACACCGGACCGTCCTCTGTGGAATCGGGCAGCCGTCCGTGCGAGCCGCGCACCCAGCGCGGATCGGTCGGGACGACGTCCATCGCGTACCGGAGCCCGGCGAACTTCTTCGCCAGGTTGAGCCCGGCCCGCGCCTTGGCGAACTTGTCCTCCGGGTCGAAGAACAGCTCGGCGGGGTCGTAACCCGGTTTGCGGTGGATCTCGACGCCGCGCGCGAAGTCGGGCTTCCGTGCGTCGTCGAGCCAGTAGTAGTAGGTGAACCACGAGTCCGGCTCGGCGACCGCGACGAGTTCGCCCGCGCGTTCGTGGTCGATCCCGTACTTGGCCTGTGCCTCACGGTCGAGCACCTCGTCGACGCCGGTCAGCTCGCCGACGATCGAACGCACCCGCTCGAGATCGGCGGAGTCGCGGACGTAGACGTGCGCGACCTGGTGGTCGGCGACGGCGAACGCGCGCGACGCCCACGGGTCGAGGTACTCCATGCCCGCCTGGGTGTAGACCTCCAGCAGACCCTCGCGCCGCAGTGCCCGGTTGATGTCGACCGGCCGGTGCACGTTGGTGATCCCGTACTCGCTGAGCGCGACCACGGTCGCCCCGGCGTTGCGGGCGTCGTCGAGCAACGGCGCCAGCGCGTTGTCCAGTTCCCGCGCGGCCTGCCGTGCCTGCGGCGCGTCGGGGCCGAAGCGCTGCAGGTCGTAGTCGAGATGCGGGACGTAGGTCAGCAGCAGATCCGGTCGCTTCTCCCGCAGGATCTGCCGCGACGCGCCGATGACCCACTTGCTCGATTTGAGCGACGCAGTCGGACCCCAGTACTGGAAGAGCGGGAACTCCCCCAGCGCGCCGGTCAGCTGATCGTGCAATTCCGGCGGGCGCACGTAGGCGTCCGGCGATTTGCGGCCGTCGGCGTGGTAGATCGGCCGCGGGGTCACCGTGACGTCGGTGCTCATCCCCATCGCGTACCACCAGCACACGTTCGCCGACGTGTAGCCGGGGTGCGCCGCCCTCGCGGTCTCCCACAGCTTCTCGCCGCCGACGAGCCGGTTGTGCTGGCGCCACAGGAAGATCTCGCCGAGCTCGCGGAAGTACCAGCCGTTGCCGACGATCCCGTGCTGCGCGGGCATGAGCCCGGTGAGGAACGTCGACTGCGCGCTGCAGGTGACCGCGGGCAGCACCGTGCCCAGTTCGGCCTGCCAGCCGTCGCGGGCGACGGCGGACAGTTTCGGCATGTCCCGCAACGCCTTCGGGGTCAGCCCGACGACGTCGATGACGACCAAGGGTTTCACGCGGACGCCCCTTCCTTGACGAGGTTCGCCTGTACCCATTCGAGTTCCGCGGCGATCCCGCCGACGAGGTCGCCCGCGTCCGGGAGCACGCTCCAGGTGTAGGTCTCGACCTCGATATGCGGTTCGCCGGGCAGCCCGGCGGCAACGGTGCGCAGGACGTCGGTCGTGGTGGACAGCGGCGCGGCCGGCGCCTGGTGCAGCGGCATGTGGAAATGCACGCGCCACGGCCCCTCCCCCGGCAGGTCGGTCCACGCCTCGGGCAGGTCGTCGGCCTTGCGCACGACACCACCCGAAAACTCGCGGACCTGGTGCAGGTATCGCGGTTCGGCGAACGCCGCGAGCGCGTCACGGGCTTCGGCGGGATCTTCGACGTGCAACGCGGCGGAAGCCTGCACCTTCACGATGTCCACATCGGACTCGGCGATCGCCTGGAGCGTCTCCGCCGGGTCGGCGAACGACACCGCGAGATGACAGGTGTCCAGGCACAGCCCGACATACTTCGGGTCGACGCGGCCGGACAGCCAGCCCAGCGCGTCGGCCACGGTGTCGAGCACGCAGCCGGGTTCGGGTTCGACGGCCAGTTTGATCGGCCGGTCACCGATCGCGCGGACGACCTCGGCGAAGGCTTCGGTCGCCCGGCGGTCGTCCTGTTCGCCCCACGGTTCACGCCAAGCCAACGGCAGCGTGGATATGCTGCCGTAAGAAGCATCCTCGGCGAGGAGGTCGGAAAGCACGTTCACACAGTCGATCGTGTAGGCGACCCTGTCAGGGTGTGTCCACTCAGGACGGTAGACCGCGTGCTTGACGACGTCATCGTGGAAGCCGCCGTACGGGAAGGCGTTGAGCGTGTACACCGACAGCCCGCGGGCGTCGAGCTCGGCACGGAAACGCTTGCGCGCCTCGGCGTCTTCGGCGAGCCCGCGCGCGACCGGCGCGGAAAGCCACAGCCCGACGCCGAGCCGGTCGGCGCCCAGCCGCTCACGCACCGGGAGCGCGTACCGCTCCAGCTGCGCGACGATGCCGTCGACGTCCTCGGCCGGGTGGACGTTCGTACAGTAGGAGATCATTTGCGGGCACCTCGCAGCACCGAGTTGCCCTCGAACGTCACGGCCTCGCCGGTGAACCCCGGCAGCGGGTCGAGGGTGAGCCTGCCGCTGAGCCCGTAGAAGTCGACCGGGTTCTGCCACAGCACCTTGTCGACGTCGGCCTCGGTGAACCCGCCGTCGAGCATCGCCTGCCCGGTCTTGGCGGTTTTCAGCGGATCGGACCGGCCCCAGTCGGCGGCCGAGTTGACGATCATCTGGTCCAGTCCGTACTGGCGCAGGATCTCGACCATCCGGTGCTCGTCCATCTTGGTGTCCGGGTAGATGGAGAAACCCATCCAGGCGCCGGAATCCTTGACCAGCTTGACGGTGACCTCGTTGAGGTGGTCGACGACCACGCGCTCCGGCGCGACGCCGGCCTCGCGCACGACGTCGAGCGTGCGCTTGGTGCCTTCCAGCTTGTCGCGGTGCGGGGTGTGCACGAGCACCGGAAGGTCGTGTTCCAGCGCCATCGCCAGCTGCTGGGCGAAGACCTCGTCCTCTTCCTTGGTCATCGAGTCGTAACCGACCTCGCCGACCGCGACCACGCCGTCCTTCGCCAGGTACCGCGGGAGCACGTCGAGCACCTCGCGGCAGCGGGGGTCGTTGGCCTCCTTGGGGTTCAGCGCGATCGTGCAGTGGTGCCGGATGCCGAACTGCGCGGCGCGGAACCGTTCCCAGCCGATGAGCGCGTCGAAGTAGTCGGTGTACGAGCCGACGCTGGTACGGGGCTGCCCCAGCCAGAACGCGGGCTCGACCAGCGCGCGGACACCGGCCGCGTACATGGCTTCGTAGTCGTCGGTGGTCCGGGAGGACATGTGGATGTGGGGATCGAAGATACGCACTGGCTCAGTTCTCCTTGAGGAGTTCGAGGGCGTCGGCGGGTACGTCACGTCCGGCCGCCCTGCGTTCGTCGGCGAAATCGGCGAGCATTCTCCGCAGCTCGTCGTCCGCGCGGGAAGTGAGGTCCGCGACGGCGGCCAGCGGCACACCGACGAAGACGCATTTGAGGACGCCGTGGCGCCACGTGTGGTCGTCCAGGAACCGGGCGAAGGCACCCATGGCGGCGGCGACCAGCCTGATGTCGTTGGCGCGCAAGGCGTCCTCGACCAGCTTGATCCCGGCATCGGTGACTTCGGCGCCCGGCGACTCCAGCGCGGAGAGCGCCCGCAGGACCCCGCGCCGCTCGGCGTCGTCGCCGTAGCGGTAGAGATCGCGCAGTTCCGCGGCCAGCGCCGCGTCGTCGAGGACTTCGGCCAGCACCGACACGAGCCGGACCCGTGCCCGGTCGTCGACCGTGCCGTGGACCAGGCCCTGCGGATCGACGTCGGGGCGCAGCGCCTCCCGGCCGACCTCGCGGCCGACGGCCGGGAAGATCGAACCGATCACCGACGGCTTCTCCCGGATCCGGCGTTCCGCCTTGGTCTGCCATGTCTGCGGCATCGCCGCGGTGAGCGCCTCGAAGGCCCGCCGCGCGGTGTCCGGCGCGGCGTGGCTGTGCCGGGGCAGTTCGACCGCGGCCAGCCCGGTGTAGCCGATCTCCGCCAGCGCGGCGAGCGTCCCCGGCAGATCCAGATGCCCGTCGCCGAACTCCAGATGCTCGTGCACCCTCGGCAGCATGTCGTCCAGCTGCACGTTCCACAGCAGTGGGCCGGCGAGGCGGACGCATTCGGCCGCGTTCACCGGCTCGACGGCGACACAGTGCCCGACGTCCAGCGTGACCCCGAAGAGATCCGGTTCGCCGAGTTCCTTGCGCAGGTCCAGGACCTGGCCCAGATGCTGCACGAGGTGGCCGGGCTCGGGTTCCATCGCCAGCCGCACGTTCAGCCGCGCGGCGTGCTCCAGGACCGCCGCGACCCCTTCACGCAACCGCGACCAGGCCAGGTCGTTGTCCACAGTGGACACGCCAGACCAGAACGACACGCAATCCGCACCGAGGTCCCCGGCGATTTGCAAAGCGCGCGCCAGGAAGTCGATCCGCAACGCGGGGTCGTCCGAAAGCAGCGTCGGCGAGTGCTTGCGCCACGGGTCGAGCAGATACCGCGCGCCGGTCTCGATGACGACCCGGTTCAGGCCGAGCGACGAAAGCCGGGAAGCCACGTGGTCGACCTGCCGCGCCAGATCGTCGGCGAACGGGTCGAGGTGATCGTGGTCCAGCGTCAGCGCCACCCCGGTGTACCCGAGGTCGGCGATCACAGCGAGCGCGTCGTCGAGGCGGTGGTTGGAGAAGCCGTTGGTGCCGTATCCGAGCGAGAACGTCATGTGGGGCTCACCTTCCTCGACAGCTTGCGGGCGATCGGCAGCGCGGCCGCGACCAGCGCCGCCCCCAGTACCGAGCCCTTCGCCGTGACCGCCGCCTGCAGCGGGACCATGCCGTGGATGCCGTTCTTGGTCGCCGACCGCACGGATTTCGCCGACGGGTCGCGGACGGCGTCCGCCTGCGCCCGGCCGACCAGGCCCGCGTAGCCCGAACCGGCGGCCATCGAGGCGGCGCGATGCCAGCCCCCACGGGCCGGTCCGGTCAATGCCAACGTTGTCGCCGCGCAGCTGGTGGCCAGCGCCGCCCGGGCGGTCGCCGGGTTCGCCCCGTGGACCTCGCCGGTGGAAAGCGCGGTGACGCCGAGCGTGTGGACGCCCACCGCCGCCGCGGCCGTGGCTGCCTTCTTCGGCGAATCACCGGCACCCAGCAGGACGTCGAGCGTGCGGCACGCCGCCATCGCCACCGGTCCGGCCGGGGTCGGCTTGAGCACGGTGTCGTAGGCCCACACCGACGCCGCGAGCGGGACCGCGACGCGCATCGCCCGGCGTCCGCCACCGAGCGCGGCCAGGCCGAGTCCGGCCGCGGTCAGCGCGGCACCGGTGGTGAGCGCCGCGCCCGCGCTCACCCGCCCGGACGGGATCGGGCGCTCGGGCCGCTCCACGGCGTCGAGCTTCCGGTCCGCCCAGTCGTTGAGGGCCATCCCGGCCCAGTAGAAGGCGACCGAGGACAGCGGCAGCAGCAGCCGTCGTCCGGTCATTCTGAGCCCCGCCGCTGCGGATCCGGCGACCGTGTCGCCGAGCACCGTCAGCGCCGCGGGCGCCCGGACGAGTTCCACATAGGCCTTCACAGGTCGGCCGCCCAGGTGACCAGGCGGGCGGTCTGCTCGGCGAAGCGGTGTTCGTCGCTGCCCAGCGGATCCTTGAAGAAGAAGCCGAGTTCGGTCAGCGCGCCGCTCTGGCCGGCGGCGTGCGCCGCGGTGACGAAGCGGGCCAGATCCAGGATCAGCGGCGCCGCGAGCGCGGAGTCGTAGCCGGTCCAGGTGAACTGCAGGCTCATGCGCGCGCCGAGGAAACCCTCGAACGACACGTGGTCCCACGCGGTCTTGATCTCGCCGAGGTCGGGCACGTTGTCGATGTGCAGCGGCGCGGTGACGTCCTCGCCGAGCAGAGCCGCGAGCCCGCGTGCCTTGGATTCCAGCTTGCTGTTCGCGGTCACCGGGTCGGCGAGGGTCTCACCGTCGCCACCGCCCAGCAGGTTGGTACCCGCCCAGGAGCGGACCTTCAGCGCCCGCGCGCTGAACATCGGCGCGAGGACGGTGCGCAGCAGCGTCTCGCCGGTCTTGCCGTCGCAGCCCGCGTACGGCAGGCCTTCCCGCTCGGCGAGCTTCCGCAGCGCGGGCAGGGTGATCCCCGCGGACGGCGTGAACTCGACGTACGGGCTTCCCGCCTTCAAGGCCGCGTAGGCCGACAGGGAGCTCGACGGGAGCACCGCCCGCGCGGGGTCGGCGAGCGCCGCCTCGAGCGCGTCGAGGTCGTCGTGTTCGGGCAGGTGGGGGCACGGAGCCTCGGTGGAGGACACGTTGACCACCACGACCCGCGCGAGGTCGTGCCGGTCGGCGAAAGACCGGATGTCCGCCGTGAGCCGGGCGGCCGCGTCGGCCTGGGCACCGGTGTGCGTCGCCGGGTGGTAGCCGTCGCGGATCTCGGCGTCCACCTCGGCCAGTCCGGACCGGACCGCGGAGAACACCGAGTGCCCGAAGACACCGGCGTGCGCCAGCTGTTCGGCGCGCTTCTCCAGCGGGGTGTGCACGATGTCGTGCCCGCCGAGGACCAGATCGTCCCAGCCCGGCAACGGAACCCCGGCGAACGCGGGCAGCTCGGTGACACAGCCGCCACCGCCGGCCACCCCCGCACGGAGCGCGAGGAGCCCGACCGCCGCGGTAGTGGCGACAGACCCCCTCGCCCCGATCAACCAGATGCCCGTACGCTCGTGAGCAGGCATTTCTCCACCTTTCAAGAACCCGAGAACCCCAACCTCCGATGGTCGGATGTTTCGGATCGAACCAAGTCGCAGTGATAGCCGTCATGCGACTTTCGGCTGGATCTACTCCTCAGTTACTCCCCTTCACGGTGACTCCGGGCACAGTGGTCCATCGCGCCTCGTCGGACGCGCTGCGCTCGACCGCGTCCAAGACCTGCTGAACCCTCAATCCGTCCTCGAAGGACGGTTCGGGATCCTTGCCTTCGCCGATCGCGGAGAGCAGATCGGCGACCTCGTTGGTGAAGGTGTGCTCGTAGCCGAGCAGATGGCCCGGCGGCCACCACACCCCGACGTACGGGTGCTCGGGTTCGGTGACCAGGATCCGGCGGAACCCGGCCTCGGTGGGCGGCTGGCCACCGTCGAAGAAGGACAGTTCGTTCATCGACTCGAAGTCGAACGCGAGGCTCGCCTTCGACCCGTTGATCTCCAGCCGCATCGCGTTCTTGCGGCCCAGCGCGAACCGGGTCGCCTCGAAACTCGCCACCGCGCCGCCGGTGAACCGGCCGAGGAACAGCGCGGTGTCGTCGACCGTGACCCGCCCGGTGCCGCCGTCGCCGTCCGGCCGCTCCTTGACGAAGGTGTTGGTCAGCGCGGAAACCCCGGTGATCGTGTCGCCGGTGACGAACTGGGCGGCGTCGACGATGTGCGCGCCGAGGTCGCCCAGCGCGCCGGAGCCCGCCTTGTCCTTGTGCAGCCGCCAGGTCATCGGCGCCTGGGCGTCGGACAACCAGTCCTGCAGGTAGACCGACCGCACGTGGCGGATCTCGCCGAGCGCCCCGCTCGCGACCAGTTTCCTGGCGTGCGCGAGCGCGGGCACCCGACGGTAGTTGAACGCCACCATCGACCGGACGCCGTTGGCCCGCGCCTTCGCCGCCGCCTCGGCCATCGCTTCGGCCTCGGCGAGGGTGTTGGCCAGCGGTTTCTCGCACAGCACGTGCTTGCCCGCTTCGAGCGCGGCGATCGCGATCTCGGCGTGGCTGTCGCCCGGTGTGCAGATGTCGACCAGGTCGACGTCGTCGCGGGCGATCAGCGCGCGCCAGTCCGTCTCGACGTCTTCCCAGCCGAACCGTTCCGCCGCGGCCTTCGCCCGCCCCTCGTCACGGCCGCCGAGCACGGCGAGTCGCGGGATCAGCGGTGGCGTGAAGAACCGGTGCACGCTGCGCCACGCGTGCGAATGCACCGCACCCATGAACGCGTGGCCCACCATGCCGATCCCGATCGTTTCCGTTGCCGTGCTCAATACCCCTCCTATGTCTCCGCTTGCGTGTCGGGTACGCGGGTCTTACGAGTCGAAGCCGACGTCCATGTACTTGTCGACGTTCTCCTTGGTGACCACCGCGGAGTACGTGGTGATCTCGGCGGGGATCTCGTGCTCGGCGAAGTCGCCGGCGCCCTTGCCCTGGCCGAGCAGACGGGCGAGCGAGATCGCCGAGGACGCCATCGACGGGCTGTAGAGCACCGTGGCCTTCAGCGGTTCGGCGTCGGACTTGATCAGGTTCATCGCGTTCTTCGACCCCGCGCCGCCGACCATCAGGAAGTTCTTGCGGTTGGCGTTGTTGATCGCCGCGATGACGCCGACGCCCTGGTCGTCGTCGTGGTTCCACAGAGCGTCCAATTTGGACGCCGACTGCAGCAGGTTCGAGGTCTGCTGCTCGCCCGACTCCGGGGTGAACTGCGCCGAGACCCGCGGGCCGACCGTGAAACCCTGGCGGGTCAAGGCGTCCTTGAAGCCCTTGCTGCGTTCCTGGGTCAGCGGCAGCGAGTCGATGCCCGCGACCTCGCCGATGACCGGGTTGGCGATGTTCTTCGCCTTCATCTGCTGGGCGATGTAGTTGCCGGCGTTGACACCCATGCGGTAGTTGTCGCCGCCGATCCAGGTGCGGTACGCCAGCGGGGTGTCGAAGACGCGGTCCAGGTTGATCACCTGGATCCCGGCGTCCATCGCCTGCTGGCCGACCGCGGTCAGCGCCTTGCCGTCGAACGGCAGGATCACCAGGACGTTGACCTTGGCGTTGATCAAGGTCTCCACCTGGGAGATCTGCTGGTTGACGTCGTTGGTGCCCTCGGTCGCGTTGAGCGTGACCTCACTGAACTTCTGCGCCTGCGCGCGGGCGTTCTTGGTGATGGCCGCCATCCAGCCGTGGTCCGCGGCAGGTGCCGAGAAGCCGATGGTGACAGGGGTTCCGGGCTGCGAGTTCGCCCCGGCGTTGGCCACGTTGGCCGCGTTGTTCTGCGCCGGTGCCTCGTTCGAGGTGCACGCGGTCAGCAACGCACCCGCTCCGACGGCCGCGCCTCCCAGCAGGAAACGGCGGCGGTGCAGGGATTGTTCGGTCATGACGACTCTCCATCCACGGTGATCAAGTACTCGTCTTGGTTTTCTTGACGGAGCGGAACTGCAGCAGCGCGGCCAGGACGATGATCACGCCCTTGGCGATGTTCTGGATGTCGGTGTCCAGGTTGTTGAGCGTGAAGATGTTGGACAGCACGGTGAAGATCAGCACGCCGATCAGGGTGCCGATGAGCGAGCCGCGGCCACCGGTGAGCAGGGTGCCGCCGATGACGACCGCCGCGATGGCGTCGAGTTCGTAGAGCATGCCGTTGGTCGAGGCACCCGCGGTGGTGCGGGCGACGACCATCAGCGCGGCGATACCGCAGCACAGCCCGGCGACGCCGTAGACGAGCGCGGTGTGCCGCTTGACGTTGATGCCCGCCAGCCGCGACGCCTCGGCGTTGCCGCCGACGGCGAAGGTGCGGCGGCCGAACGTGGTTCGGTTCAGCACCACCCAGCCGATCGCGAACACCAGCGCGAACATCCAGATCAGCACCGGGATGCCGAGCAGGTCACCCCGGAAGAAGTCCAGGAATCCCGCTTCGGACACCACCTGCGTGCGGCGGCCGCTGATGCGTTCCGCGAGGCCGCGGGCGGAGACGTACATCGCCAGTGTGGCGATGAACGGCACGATCTTCCCGTAGGAGACCAGGATCCCGTTGATCAGCCCGCAGCCGAGGCCGACCAGGAGTCCACAAAGGACCATCACGAACGGGCCGTAGGACTGGGTGGCCAACGTGGTCAGCCAGACACTGGACAGCGCCACGATCGACCCGACCGAGAGGTCGATGCCGCCGGCGATGATCACGAACGTCATCCCGACGCTGACCACCCCGATGGCCGCGGCGAGCCGCAGGATCGTCGAGATGTTGCCGTCGGTGAAGAACTGGTCGGGCCTGGTCACCTGGCCGACGATGCACAGGATCACCAGCACCCCGGTCAGCCCGAGCAGCCGGGGATCGGCGGTGAATTTGAACCCTGTCTTCTTGGGGGGCAAAGGTTCCACGGCGCTCTCCGTACGCACCGATTCGGCTTGGTCGGTCACGCCGCACTCCCTTCGAGAATCACGTCGAGCACTTCCGCCTCTGTCAGCTCCGCGGACGGCTTTTCAGCCAGGACACGTCCTTCACGCAGCACCAGCACCCGGTCGGACAGGCCGAGTACCTCGGGGATCTCGCTGCTGACGAGCACGATCGCGACCCCGGTCGCGGCCAGTTCCTCGATCAGCCGGTACAGCTCCGCCCGCGCGCCGACGTCGACCCCGCGCGTCGGCTCGTCCAGCAGCAGGACCCGGCAGCCGCGGACCAGCCAGCGCGCCAGCACCGCCTTCTGCTGGTTGCCGCCGGACAGCGTGCGGATGATCCGGTGCGGGTCGGCGGGCCGGAGATCGAGACGCCGCAGGCTTTCCCCGGCGTCGTCGAGTTCCCTGCCCCGTTCGGTGAACCCGAACGTCGCGTACTTGCTCAGGCTCGCCAGGGTCACGTTGTGCACGACGGGCAGGTCCAGCAGCAGCCCCTGGCTCTTGCGTTCCTCGGGCGCCAGCCCGATCCCGGCCTTGACCGCCGCGGACACACTGCCCGGCCGGACGGGTTCGCCGTCGACCGACACCGAACCCGTGTCCTGTTTGCGCGCGCCGAAGATCGTCTCCAGCAGCTCGCTGCGGCCCGAACCGACGAGGCCCGCGATCCCCACGACCTCCCCGGCGTGCACGGTGAAGGTCACGTTCTCGAACTCGCCGACGGTGGTCAGGTTCTCCACCTTGAGAACCTCGTTGTCCGGGTCGACGTGTTCCTGGTGGCGCGGGCCGAAGACGGTTTCGACCTTGCGGCCCGCCATCAGCGCGACGAGGTCGGAGGTCGGCGTCTCCTTGGCGTCGAGGCCGGTGGAGACCGTCTTGCCGTCCTTGAGCACGGTGACGCGGTGGCCGATCCGGCGCAGTTCTTCGAGCCGGTGGGAGATGTAGACGATCGCGACACCTTCGGCGGTCAGCTCGCCGACGATGCGGAACAGGTTGTCGACCTCTTCGCCGGCCAGCGCCGCGGTGGGCTCGTCCATCACCAGCAGCTTCGCGTCGTACGCGAGCGCCCGCGCCATCGAGACCAGCTGCTGACCGGCGGCGGACAGCTTGCCGACCTCGGTCGACGGCGCGATCTCGGGATGCCCGAGCCGCGCCATCAGTTTCGCGGCCTTGTTCCGGGACTCGCTGATCCGCGTGAACCCGAACTTCGCCCGTTCGCGGCCGAGGAAGATGTTGTCCGCCACGGAAAGCCCGGGCACCAGGTCGAGTTCCTGGTACATGGTGGCGATGCCGATCTTCAGCGCGGCGACCGGCGAGGGCAGCGTGACCGGCTCGCCCTGCCAGAAGATCTCGCCACCGTCGGGCCGGTGGGCTCCGGCGAGCGTCTTGATCAGCGTGGACTTGCCCGCGCCGTTCTGGCCGAGCAGACAGTGCACCTCGCCGGGTTCGACGTCGAAGTCGACCCCGTCCAGCGCACGCACCCCGGGGAACGTCTTCACGATCCCCCGGACGGATAGCAGGGTCATGCCGGAGCCTCCTCGGCCGTGGTGGGAACTAGCGTCGGATCGGCGAAAAGCCGTTCGGTGGCGAGATGTGCGGCGCCGCGCAGCGGGGCGGTGGTGCCCAGCGGCGACGGCTCGACGCGGCAGGCGGGCTCGTGCCCGAGCGGACGCGCGGACAGTTCGCGGCGCACCGGCTCGACCAGCCACTCACCCAGTTCGGCGAAGTAGCCGCCGAGCACGACGAGGTCCGGATCGAGCACGTCGACCACGGTGGACACCGCGATGCCGAGCGCGACCCCGAGTTCCGAGACGGCCGCGACCGCGCGCTGGTCACCGCGCTGGACGCGGTGCTTGAGCAGCCCGACCCGGCCGTCGACGCCGAGCGCGGGATCGTGCAGCGGGTCGCCCGGCGAGGCGGCGCCGCGCAGGACGGCGTTGAGCCCGGCCTTGGTCTCCAGGCAGCCGACCCGGCCGCAGGGGCACTGCTCGCCCGACAGGTCGACGGTGATGTGCCCGACCTCGCCCGCGAAACCCCTGGCACCGCGCAAAATCGTGCCACCGGACACGAGCCCGCCGCCGACTCCCGTGCCGCCGCTGAGGTAGAAGAGCTCCCGCACGCCTTTCCCGGCTCCGGCGACGGCCTCGCCGACCGCGCCGAGGTTGGCCTCGTTGTCGACCGTGATGGCTTCGACCGGCAGGCCGAGCCGGGCGGCGAGGAGATCGGCGATCTCGGCGTCGCGCCAGCGCAGGGTCGGCGCGAACCGGAGGACGGCGGCTGCCGAATCGACCAGGCCGGGCACCGAAACGGTGACCCCGACCGGCGTGCCATCCAGCAGCACGGCCCTGGCGAGGAAGGCGAGTTCGTCCATGCTCCGGTGCAGCCCGAGCGCGGCGACGTCGGCGGTCTCGGTGCGCTCGGCGACCACGCGGCCGTCGAGGTTCGTGACGACGGCGGCGAACCGGTCGGCCTCGACGCTGAGCGCGAGCCCGCACGCGCTGGCACCGTTCAGCTCGACCAGCTGGCTGGGCCTGCCGTTGCCGCCGCCCTGGAGTCCGGCGGAGCGGACGAGACCGCGTTCGGACAGTTCGGTGATCAACCCGGAGACGGCCGCCTTGGTGAGCCCGCAGCGTGCCGCGAGCTGGGTGCGCGAGAGCGGCCCCTCGCGCAACGCCCGCAGGAGCGCGGCGAGGTTCGCCGTACGGGGGCTGACTGGGTCGAGCCGCCCGGATTCCGTCACCGCCACACAGTCCCCACTTACGAATCGGCCGTAACAAACTTTGTTACTTAGCCAGCGAAAGTAGGGTGGTGCCCGTCACCCGTCAAGGTGACAACAGGACAGAAATGTCGACTAAAGCCCGCCGTCACCCGATTAGCCGTCCCAAACCGCGCATACTTTCGCACTTTTCGAGCGAAAGTCTGTACGATCTTGACGTTACTAATCGGAATCAGGTGAGTGCCCAACGTGCCGCCGGATGCTCACTCGGCGCTCCGGCCCAGATGTCATGAAAGGGCCGTTCAGGACGTAATTTGTCCTGAACGGCCCTTTCATGACATCCGGAACCGCGGCGGCCTGGCTTCTCAGCTACTGAGCGTGAAAGCGCGGTCCGTAGCGGACCACGCAGCCCCGATGACCCCCGCGGTATCCCCCAGCTCGGACAGCACGATCGGCAGGTTCCCGGTCGCGAGCGGCAGCGACCGCCGGTAGACCGAGCTGCGGATCTCGGCGAGCAGCTGATGCCCGAGCTGCGCCACGCCGCCGCCGATCACGACCATGCCGGGGTTCACGAAACTCACCAGCGACGCGACCACCTGGCCGAGCCGCCGCCCGCCGTCGCGGATCAGGTTGACCGCGCCGAAGTCGCCTGACGCGGCCGCGCGGCCGACATCCTGCGCGGTGATCGCGCCGCGGGCCGCGACGACGTCGGCGAGGTACGTCGACCGGCCGCTGCGCGCGAGCGTCAGCCCGTCGCGGGCCAGCGCGGCGCCGCCGAAGTACGCCTCGAGGCAGCCCGTCTCACCGCAGGCGCAGGTCGGCCCGTAGTCGTCGAGGCGGATGTGCCCGATGTCGCCCGCGGTGCCGGCGACGCCGCGGTACACCTTGCCGCCCAGCACGATCCCGCAGCCGATCCCGGTACCGATCTTGACGAACACCAGGTCGTCGATGGAGCGCGCGACCCCGGCGTGCCGCTCCCCGAGCGCCATCGAGTTCACGTCGTTGTCGACCGTCACCGGGCAGCGCAGCAGTCCGCCGAGATGGTCGCGTACGGAGAACCGGTCCCAGCCGGGCATTATCGGCGGCGCGACCGCCATGCCCTCGGCGAAACTCACCGGCCCCGGCAGGCCGATCCCGGCGGCGATCAGTTTGCCCGGCACCTCTTCGCGGATCTTCTCCGCCAGCGCGACGACGCGTTTGAGCACGGCGTGCGGCCCCTGCCGGACGTCGCAGTCCTCGACGGTGTGCACCAGCACCTCGCACGAAGCGTCGGTGAGCGCGACCCCGACCGACGTCGCGCCGACGTCGACCGACAGCACCCGCAGGTCTCCCGCGAGCCGCACCAACGTGGACCGCCTGCCACCGCGGCTCGCCGACGGACCTGCGGTCTCGACAAGGCCGACCTCGGCCAGCCGCGCGACCTCGGCCCCCACCCGGGCACGCGGCAGCTCCAGCCGCTCCCCCAGTTCGACGCGGGACATCGGTCCCTCATCGCGCAACAGGGTGAGCAACTGGGTCTGGTGCCGGGTTTCGACCGTCGGATGCTCCGACGTGGGTGCCGTGCTCATTCACCTGAGCCTACGGCGTTGTCCACCCGCTGTCCCGGATGACACTGGAAACCTTCACGCCCGCCGGACGGGAACAAACCCACCGGCCCGCTTCAGTCCTTTGTGGACATTTCGGCGCGGACGAGGAACCACGACGGGATCAGCACGATCGCCGTGATCACGGCGATCCACCCGTGTGCGCCCGCGACGGCCGCCGCGGACCCGGGAGCGGCGGCGAGCCGCGCGGCGACGACCGCGGTCAGGACCGACGTGCCGAAGGATCCGCCGATGCGTTGCAGCATGGCGAAGAGCGGCATCGCGTGGGAAATTCGCTCTTTGGGCACCGACACCAGTCCGGTGGCGAGCGCCGGGGTCGTGGTCAGCCCGATGCCGCAGCCGCGGACCACCTGGACGGCCGAGAGCCACCAGTAGTCGTCGGATCCGGTGAGCAGCGCGAGCGGCACCGTCCCGATGATCGTGACGATCAGCCCGGCGAAGATCACCCGCGCGCCGAGGAGAACGTCCGGTCGCGGAACAGCCGCAGGTCGAGCAGTGGTGCCGGCGACCTCAGCGCGGTGACCACGAAGACGGCGAGCAGGAGCGCACCGGCGGCCGCCGCGATCGGGGCGGCTTCGGCGAAGCCGTAAACCAGCAAAGGCAATCCGGTCACGGTGAGCGCCAAGCCACGCCAATCCAGCGGACGGGTGTCGGCGGGACCTTCCCTCGGCAACCGTTTCCGGCCCAGCAGCAGGCAGAGCAGCGCGAGCGGCACGTTCACCAGGAACAGCCACGGCACGCCGAACCGCTCGGCGAGCACGCTGCCCGCCAGGGTGCCGAGTACGGGAGCGAGGTAGATCGGGATGCTCAGCACGGCCATCATCCGGCCGAGCCGTTTCGGTCCCGCCATCGTCGCGAACAGGATCTGTCCCGCCGGGACCAGAAGCCCGCCAGCGGCGCCCTGCAGGACATGGAAGACGATCAGCGCCTCGACCGAGGGCGCCGCCGCGCAGAGTGCGGAAAAGACCGCGAACAGGCCGACGCACACCAGCCACACCCGCGTCGTCCCGAACCGACGGCACGCCCAGCCGCTCACCGGCACCATCGCGGCGAGCGCGAGCAGATAGCCCGTCGCGATCCACTGGGTGGTACCGAGCGATGCACGGAATCCGGCCGCGATCGTACCGAGCGCGACGGTGACGACGGTCGACGTGAACATCGACAGGAATCCGCCGATGGTCAGGATCGCGGCCGTCCCCCACAACGCCGGGGCCAACCGCTCCTCGTCGGGACTTCCGATCATCCTACCTGCCCTTCTTATCACTGTTAAGTTCT
Organism: Amycolatopsis sp. MJM2582; assembly: GCF_000754115.1. Taxonomy (NCBI): domain Bacteria; kingdom Bacillati; phylum Actinomycetota; class Actinomycetes; order Pseudonocardiales; family Pseudonocardiaceae; genus Amycolatopsis; species Amycolatopsis sp. MJM2582. The sequence continues at coordinate 172,847 of NZ_JPLW01000007.1, read as the reverse complement.
TAACAGTGATAAGATACTGCCGAGTTGTCAACTTCGATACGGACCGGCGAAGGTGTGCGCATGGTCGTGAGACGGGATGGCTACGTTCGAGCCGCGCTGGAGCTCCTCGACGAGGTCGGGCTGGACGGGTTGAGCCTGCGCAAGCTCGGGGAGAAGCTCGGCGTGCGCGGTCCCGCGCTCTACACGCATTTCAAGAGCAAGCAGGCGTTGCTCGACCAGATGGCCGAAACGATGCTGGACGACCGGCTCGCCCCGCTCGACGATCCCGCGGCGATGGACGACTGGGCCGAGTGGCTGGCCCGGCGCGCCCGCACCATCCGCGCCACGCTGCTGTCCTACCGGGACGGCGCCCGCCTGCACGCCGGCTCCCGTCCGACCGGCCGGTCGGCGATGACACCGCTGATCAAACCGTTGCTGCGGGCCGGTTTCGCCGAGGAGGACGCGACGCACGCGATCCTCGCGATCAGCCGGTACACCCTCGGCTGCGCGATCGACGAACAGCAGCACGCCGAGGGCGGCCACGACGAGGATCCGGCCGCCTCGTTCGAGTACGGCCTCGCCCGCCTGATCGCCGGGCTCCGCGCCGACGTCGCGCATTCAGAGGACGAAATGCGGGGAGGGGTCACGACCAGAGATAACGGCGTTCGGGCCGTCCCGTCCCACCGTACTTGAGCGTCACCTCGGCCTTCCCCGTCGCCACGAAATGCTCCAGGTACCGGCGCGCGCTCACTCGCGCGACACCGGTCGCCTCCGCGCATTGGCTCGCCGACATCCCGCCGTCCGCGCCCCGCAAGGCGTTCTCCACCAGTCGCGCGGTCTCGGCGGTGAGTCCCTTGGGTAGCACGGGTTTCGCGCTCGGCCGCGCGCCGAAGACCTGGTCGACGTCGGCCTGCCCGGCCTCGGCGAGGCGGTCCAGCCGCCGGTGCAACGACGCGAAATGGGTCAGCTGATCGCGCAGCGACGCGTACTCGAACGGTTTGATCAGATAGTGCAGGACCCCGCCCCGCATCGCCTGCCGCACGGTTTCCACGTCGGTCGCGGCGGTGATCAGGATGACGTCGACGTCCTCGGTCGCGCGCAGTTCCCGCAGCACCGAAAGCCCGTCGACATCGGGAAGATAGACGTCCAGCAGCACCAGATCCGGTTTCAGTTCCCGCGCCAGGCGGATCGCGTCGGCGCCGGTGTGCGCGACCCCGACCACGGCGAACCCCTCCGTACGCGTGACGTATCCACTGTGGACCTTCGCGACCATGAAATCGTCGTCGACGACGAGCACCTTGATCATCGCGGCAACCTCGCCGTGAACACCGCGCCGCCGGAGTTGTGCACCTCGACCGAACCGCCTCGCCGCACGCACGCCTGCCGGATCAGCGCGAGCCCGAGACCGCGCTGGCCGTGCGCGGCGGCCTTCGTCGTGAACCCGTGCTCGAACACTTCCTCCGCGATCTCCGGGGCGACTCCCGGCCCGGAATCACGGACCTCCACCCGCACTTCGTCCTCCTCCTGCCACACGCCGACCTCGATCCAGCCCTGTTCACCACCCAGCGCGTCCAGGGCGTTGTCGACGAGATTTCCCAGCACTGTCACCAAATCCGTGGAAAGGGCGTCATCGACGCGGTCCAGTTCGCTGTCCGGGGCCATCCGCAGCCCGACCCCGCGTTCCGCCGCGAGCGACGCCTTCGCGATCAGCAACGCCGCCACCGCCGGGTCGCCGACGCGCGAGCCGACCTCCGCGCGCCACTCCCCTTGCGCCGAGCTGATCCGGCTGACATAGCCGCGAACCTCTTCGTATTCCCCGAGTTCCAGCAGCCCGGAGATGGTGTGCAGCCGGTTGCTGAACTCGTGCGCCTGCGCCCGCAACGTGTCGGTGGCGTGCCTGCTGGCGTCGAGTTCGTCCCGCAGGGTCATCAGATCGGTGCGGTCCCGCAGGGTGACCACGGCTCCCCGCACGTCGATCGGCATCCGGTTCAGCGTGAGCACCTTCCCCTCCCGCAGCACGATCTGGTCGGCGCCGGTCGCGCGGCCGGTGAGCAGGTCGCGGATGCGTTCGTTGAGGTCGAGGTCCTCGACCGACCGGCCGACCGCGTCGTCCGGCAGCGCCAGCAGTGCGCGCGCCTGATCGTTCACCAGGGTGATCCGGTGCTGCGGATCCAGGCCGACGACGCCCTCCTTGATGCCGTGCAGGAGCGCCTCCCGGTTCTCGACCAGCGCGGTGATCTCGTGCGGTTCCAGGCCGAGCGTCTGGTTCTTCACCCGCCGTGCCAGCAGCAGCGAACCGCTCACCCCGATCACCAGCGCGACTCCCAGCACGCGCAGGGCGTTGTCCGGCGACTCGAGCACTCCGGCGAAGAACCCTGGCGACTTCGAGCCCGCCGCGACCATGCGGACCACCTTGCCGCCCTTCTCGTCGAGCACCGGGACGTGCGCCACGATCGAGCCGTCGAGTTCGCCGACCCACGACCGTCCAGAGAGGACGGTGCTGTCGCCGAGGTCGAGCAGCGTGCGCACCTGCCCCGGATCAGGGGACGCGAGCACATAACGGTCCGCTCCCGCGATCACGACGAAATCGACCCCGGAGAGGCTTCGCGCGGTTTCCGCGGGCGCGTTCAGCTCCCACGGGCCGTTGTCGAGGTCACCCACGATGCCCTGCGCGGCGACACTCTCCGCGACCGAAAGCGCCCGGCGTCCCTCGGTCGTGCGGAAGTTGTTCCCCGCCTGGACGACGGCCAGCACGCCGACCGCGCACAGTAGGCAGCTGACGACTACCAGTTGCCACACGAGGAGCTGGCGGGCCAAGGAACCCCGGGCACCCATCGCCACCTCCTCGTGACCACAAAGAACAAAAGAACCCTTAGGCGTCTAAGCGAGACATCTCTGTTTACACGAGTGCAACATGTCCAACCACGCGGCAGAGAGGCGGGGATCACAGTGAAGCCCAGTAGCTGGTTGGCCATCGCGGCGGCGCTCGTCGCCGTTTTGCTGGTGCCACCGTTGCTCACCCCGGGCAGCGAGGCCGACGAGGGCTCGCAGATCCGGTCGTTGCGGGTACTCGTGCCCAACGCGCCCGGCGGCGGTTACGACATCACGGCGCGGACCGCGACCAAGGCCATGGAGGACGCCGACCTGCTCGGCAACGCGGAGGTGTTCAACCTCCCCGGCGCCGGCGGCACGGTCGGTCTCGGCCGCACGGTGGCCGAACGCGGCAACGGCAAACTCGTCATGTCGATGGGGCTCGGTGTCGTCGGCAGCGTGTTCACGAACAAGTCGCCGTCTTCGCTGCTCGACACCACACCGGTGGCGAAGCTGATCGAAGAGTCGGACATCGTCGTGGTCGGCAAGGATTCGCCGTACCAGAACATCGGCCAGCTGCTCGACGCCTGGAAGCGGGACCCGGGCGCGGTCCAGGTCGGCGGCGGCTCGTCCCCCGGCGGGCCGGACCACCTGGCGCCGATGCTGATGGCGAAGGCGATCGGGCTCGCGCCGAAGACGGTCAACTACGTCCAGTACGACGGCGGCGGCGAACTGCTCGCCTCGGTACTCGGCGGCAAGGTCGCGTTCGGCGTCTCCGGTGTCGGCGAGTACCGCGACCAGATCGCGGCGGGCACGCTCCGGGTCCTGGCGGTGACGAGCGAGAAGCGGCTCCCCGGCATCGACGCGCCGACGCTGACGGAGTCCGGGGTGGACGTGAAGTTCACGAACTGGCGCGGCATCGTCGCGCCGCCGGGTATCACCGAGTCGGACCGGGCGAAGCTGGTGAGCCTGTTCGAGCGGTTGCAGAAGACGCCGCAGTGGCAGGAAGCATTGCAGCGCAACGGATGGACCGGCGCGTTCGCGCCAGGTGAGCAGTTCGGTTCGTTTCTCAAAGAGGAGAACACTCGAGTGGCAACGGTGCTGAAAGAGCTGGGTCTGGCATGACCACGTGGCTGAAAGGGCGCTCCGAACTCGGCGTGAGCGTGGTGCTCGTGGTGCTCGGCGTGCTGGTGCTGACCGACGCGCTGAGCATTCCCACCGACTTCGCCCAGCGCGGTCCCGTCGGGCCGAAGGCGGTCCCGGTCCTGGTCGGCTCGCTGCTGCTGATCGTCGCGGTACTGCTGGCGCGCGACGTCCTGCGCGGTGGCAAGGGCGAGGCCGAGGGCGGCGAGGACATCGACCTCACCGCGCCCGCCGACATGCGCACGGTTCTGTTGCTGTGCGGTGCCTTCCTCGCCAACGCGGCGCTGATCGGCCTCGTCGGGTTCCCGATCTCGGGCGCGATCCTGTTCTGGGGCGCGGCGTTCGCCCTCGGCAGCCGCAACCTGGTGCGTGATCCGCTGATCGCGGCGGGTATGTCGGTCGTGACCTTCCTGATCTTCAACAACCTGCTCGGTGTCCCGCTGCCCGGTGGCCCGTTGATGGAGGTGTTCTGATGCTGCAGCAACTCATCGACGGGTTCGGCACCGCGCTGACCCCGACGCACCTCGCGCTCGCCGCGCTCGGTGTGCTGCTGGGCACCGCGATCGGCGTGCTGCCGGGGATCGGCCCCGCGATGGCGGTGGCCCTGTTGCTGCCGGTGACCTACGGCATGGAGCCGACGGCGGCGTTCATCATGTTCGCCGGCATCTACTACGGCGGCATGTTCGGCGGCTCGACGACGTCGATCCTGCTGAACACCCCGGGTGAGAGCTTCTCCGTGGTCGCCGCGATCGACGGAAACCCCATGGCACGCAAGGGCCGCGGCGCCCAGGCGCTGGCGGCGGCCGCGATCGGGCATTTCGTCGGCGGCATCCTCGGCACGATGGCACTGGTGCTGCTGGCGCCGATCATCGCGAAGTACGCGGTCGACATCGGCGCGCCCGACCTGTTCGCGATCATGGTGCTGGCGTTCATCGGGGTCACCTCGGTGCTCGGCAACTCGCGGATCCGCGGTGTCGCGTCGCTGCTGATCGGCCTCACCATCGGGCTCGTCGGCCTGGACGAGATGACCGGCCAGTCGCGCCTGACCTTCGGTTCGCTGCATCTGGCGGACGGGATCGACGTGGTGATCGTGGCGGTCGCGCTGTTCGCCGTCGGCGAGTCGCTGTGGGTGGCCGCGCATCTGCGGCGCAACACCTTCAAGCCGATCCCGGTCGGCAGGCCGTGGCTCTCGCGCGCCGATCTGAAGCGGACCTGGAAGCCGTGGCTGCGCGGTCCGGTCATCGGGTTCCCGTTCGGTGCCATCCCGGCCGGTGGCGCGGAGATCCCGACGTTCCTCTCGTACCTGACCGAAAAGCGGCTGTCGAAGCACAAGGACGAATTCGGCAAGGGCGCCATCGAAGGGGTCGCGGGCCCGGAAGCGGCCGCGTCGTCCTCGGCGGCGGGCACGCTGGTCTCGATGCTGACGCTGGGCCTGCCGACCACCGCGGTCGCGGCCGTGATGCTGGCGGCGTTCCAGCAGTACGGCATCCAGCCGGGGCCGCTGCTGTTCGAACGCGAGTCGAAGCTGGTGTGGGGCCTGATCGCCTCGCTGTTCGTCGGCCTGACGCTGCTGCTGGTGCTGAACCTGCCGCTGGCGCCGCTGTGGGCGAAGCTGCTGCGCATCCCGCGGCCGTACCTCTACGCGGGCATCCTGTTCTTCGCCAGTGTCGGCGCGTACGCGGTCAACGCGGACATCTTCGACCTGCTGGTGATGTTCGTGATCGGCCTGATCGGGTTCGCGATGCGTCGCTACGGATTGCCGGTGCTGCCGGCGATCATCGGCGTGATCCTCGGCCCGGCCGCCGAACAGCAGATGCGGCGCGCGCTGCAGCTCAGTGACGGCTCGCTGACCGGGCTGGTCAACACGCCGTTCGCGATCGTGGTCTACGTGATCATCCTGGTGATCCTGTTCTTCCCGTTGATCAAGCGTTTCCTTCCGGCTCGTCCCACCGCTCCCGAGGCGGAGCCCAAGGACAAGGTCGACGCCTGAGAAGCGGGAACCGGCCCGGCCTCGACTGCCCCGAGGCCGGGCCTTTTCCTTCTCTGAAGGTAACGAAAAGATAACGGCGAGATCGCTTTTTGAACCGCCTCTCGTTCAGAGCCGTTTCAGCCAACACGGAGTCAGTGACGCCGGCACTCCCGGCGACGCATCCCCCGGGCTCCGGGCAACGACACCGAACGAGGTGAACAAGTTCATGCCCCGTAACCAAAGATCCGCCGGCCGCCATCGCATGGCGCGCCGCACCAAGGTCGCCACGGGCGCCATCGCCCTCGCCCTCGCCGTCGGCGGGATCGTCGTGGTCAACACGACCGGAACCCCAGACGCCGCCAGGGCCGACGGAGCGGACAAGTCGTTCTTCATCGACATCACGAAGGTCCCCCGCGGCAACAACGTCAACCTCGACCTCGCGAAACGAGGCGCACGAGGGACGTTCACCGTGGACTGCGGCCGCAACGAGAACGGCCACTTCAACGGCGACAACTTCATCGCGCAGCCCGGCGTCCGCAATGGAGCCGAGCATCTGCACGACTACGTCGGGAATCTTTCGACCAACGCGGATTCGAACAACAAGAGCCTGCTGCGCGCGGGCACCACCTGCAAGAACGGGGACAAGTCGGCCTACTTCTGGCCGGTCGTCCGGATCAACACCGAGGAAGAGGAAGAAAACGAGGCCGCGAACGAGGAGAAACTCGCCGCCGACCGCGTCGATGCCGCGAAGGACGAGGCGGCCGCCCAGGTCGACTGCCCCGACGTCGCCAGCGAGCTCGAAGAGGTTCCCGACCAGGCCATGCCCGCGATCGACGAGAACCTCGACAAACTCGACCGGGAGTCCGAGAACGCGAACAACCAGCTGGCACAAGGAAAACAAGCCGGCCAGGTGCTCGACGAGCTGAAGAACAAACGGAAGCCGTCGATCAAGCAGATCGGCGACACCATGCGGCAGGCGGGCAAGCCGGTCGCCAAGAACGAGGACCAGCTCGCCGGCTGCGCCGTGAAGCAGAACGGCAAGGGCGGTCTCGACAACGGCGGCGACAACAGCAACGTCAACGCCGCCGGTGATGCCGAGAAGAAGAAGTCCGACGGCAAGGCGGCCGACCTGCCCGGCGTCAATGACAACAACGAGATCGGCAACAACGAAGGCGAGATCCAGCGCGCGGAGAAGGTCGACCTGACCTTCACCAGCGGCGGCGCCCGCCGTGTCGTCGCGATGCCGAAGTTCCTGCGCGTGCTTTACGGCGACGCCAAGCAGAGCACCAACGGCCCGGCCAACGCTCGGCCCAGCTGGACCTGCACCGGCTTCGAGGACCGGCTCACCGAGCTGTACCCGATCTGCCCGCGGGGCAGCAAGGTCACCCGCGTCCACTCGTTCCCGAACTGCTGGGACGGGAAGAACACCGACAGCGCGAACCACCGCACGCATATCGTGTTCTCCGACCGCAACGGGAAATGCCCGCGTGGCTTCAAGAACGTGCCGCAGCTGCGGATCACGCTGGTGTACAACATCCCGTCGAACATCCAGGCCGCCGGGCAATACGCGGTCGACGCCTTCGCCCAGGAGAAGCACAACCCGCGCTCCGACCACGACGACTTCGCGAACGTCATGTCGCAGCGGCTGATGAACCAGCTGGTGAAGTGCATCAACAGCGGCAAGAGGTGCCGCCAGTAGCGGAGCAAGTGGGGGCGCGGCGGGGATGACCCGCGCCCCCACCCCCCGCGCCCGGGGTCCGGTTCCCGGCCCGGCGTAGGGGTACCGGGCCGGGAACCGGCGAGCGATACGGTTTTCCCTCCCTGGAAACCGGACCGCCCGGTCTGGGTCAGGCCGTCGTGGACAACCGGCTCACCCGGTCGAACACGAGCGGCACCGCGACGGCGGGGTTCAGTTCGGCGAGGACCGCTTCCGCGTCCAAACCGGGCAAGTGGATCCACGCGCTGTCGGCGAAGTCCGGGGTCGTGACGCTGATCCGGGCGCAGCGGGCCGGCGGGACCAGCGCGACTCCGAACGGCTCGACCACGTTGCGCCACACGGATTGCGAGACGATCATCCCGGCGCCGAACTTGTCGCCCGTCGGATCCGAACGGCACCAGTAGCCCACGGCGTCGTTGAAGGTCGAGGCGCACAGCAGCCGGGTCAGCGTGATGTACGTGCGGTGGTAGCGGTGGTTGTCCGCCATCGGTCCCATGTGGACCGCCACCCGTGCCCGCATCGGGACCCTGGCGTAGCGGTTGCGTGTCCGGAGCAGATGGTCCAGGTGGAACGCGACCTCGCAGAGCTGCCCGACGGCGTGGTCCGGATACGCGACCATCAGCCCGTCCCCGGTCTCCCGGAAGTGACGCGCTTCCCCCGGGGCGAGCCCCACCGCGTTGAACGAGCGGGAAACCAGCGTTTCCATCTCGGTCTTCATCGGGTCCAGCAGGTCGTCACTGGCCTTGGACGAACCGACGATGTCGACGGAAAGCACGGCGTGGGTGTGCGCGTTGTATCGGCCTGAGGTCAGCACCTGCATCTCTGCGACCCCTCCCCTGATCGGTGAAAACTGGCGGCAGGAAGCAGTGTTCCCACTCCTCACCGGAAGTTCTGTTCGGAACCGAACAAAACGTGACCTCGCGATGGTCAACGCCAGTGAGCTAAGTCACACCTTTTTCCGTGATCACCCGCAATGCCTCGCGGTCGATGACGGTGATCGCACGGCGCGAACTGGCCACAACTCCCGCCTTCCGGAGTTTGTCCAGCGCCTGCGCGACCATGGTCCGGCCCATCGGGATGAACTGCGCGAGTTCGTCCTGGCTCAACGGGATCCCGATCCGCCAGCCGGCGGGTGTCCGGATGCCACAGACGTCGACCAGGTAGTCGAGCCGGGTCGCGACCCGCGCCACCGCCTGCGGTTTCCACGACTGGGTCCGCTGACGCTGGGCGAGCACGAACCGGCGGGCGACACTGACGAGCACTTCGCGCATCGCCGCCGGATGATCCAGCAGGAACCGGTTGAACTCGCTCGCCGCGATGCGCCGGACGTGCACCTCTTCGATGGCGACCACGTCGGCCATCCGGATACCGCCCGCGATCACCGCGATCTCGCCGTGCAGATCGCCGGGTACGCCGACGTCGAGGATGACCGTCGCACCCATCCGGTCGGCGCTGGTCACCTTCACGTAGCCGTACCGCAGCAACATGACGAAGTCGCCGGGTTCGCCCGCCCGCATCAGCGCCTGTCTGGCCTCGTAGGTCTGCGGGGTCCCCATCTCCAGCAACCGGGCGCGGACGGGTTCGTCCAGTCGCTCCAGGAACGGACGTTCTCTTTCTTCGGCGGCCTCTTGGCCCAAACCCACGAAACACCCTCCCAGGCAGTCGTGAACACCTATCGCGGAGAGTAACCGAGTCGGCCACCCGATCCGGCGGCGGAACCGTCGTGGGTGGTGAAGATGCCCAGCCGGACCAGTTCCGATCTGATCCACTCGGCCAGCCGGTGCAACGGTCCGTCTTCGGCCTCGACGAAATAGCTGTCCACGATCTGGTGTCGCCTATCGGCGTGCTTCGCCGCGTAAAGCAGCGCTGACCGTACCTCCGACACCTTCAGCGGAGCGACCTTGATCCCCGGAGCGGGCCGCACGGTGCTTTTGGCGGCCATCACCGCCAGCACGGCCTCCTCCAGGCTGAACCGGTGCTCCACCGGCACGACCACATGTTCCACGCCCTCGACAACCCGGCGCCCGATCAACGGCATGCTGTCAGATCAGCATGACGCACGGCCGTAGTCTGTTCGGCACCGAACACTCAACGCGGTTCGACCGCCCGGAGAGCCTCTTCGAGCGTTTCCCGGTACAGCCCCATCCGTTCGACGAGCATCACCGGATCAGGGTTCTCGTCCCCCGCGTGTCGTTCCAGCCGGTCGGTGGTCTGCTTCACCGTCACCCGCAGTTCGACGACTTCGGGGGTGTCCCGGTTCTTGTGTTCTTCGAGCCGGGCCACCGCCCGGCGGAAGGCTCCGGAAAGCTCGGTCTCGCCAGGCCGCACCGTTTCGATGGCCGTCAGCGCCCGGCCGAGCAGGCTGAAGTGGTCGTAGGGCGGGGGTTGCGGCGCCCGCTTCGTCTCCCGCGCCGGCCTCCGCCGCCTGCCGTTCAGCACGAAGAACGCGGTCTCGGCCGGGACCAGCACGGCCAGCGCGGCGACCGCGCCGAAAAGCCAGGCCTGCGGATGCGGATAGGTCACCGCGCGGCCGATCATCCCGGCGATCAGGCCGAGCACCACCGCGACGACGTGGAACGGCCGGTTGTCGTACTCGGCCATGTCAGAAGTTGCTGAAGACGTTGACGAACATCTTGTCGATGCCGTGCGGGTCGACGGCCTGATAGCTGCGGGCCTTGGACTTCTGCGCGATCTCGTCGAGGACGCGGCTGTCGGCCTGCGCGCCGTAGGCCATGGTGAAGATCCGGACGGAGTTGTCCAGCCGGTCGGCGTCGACGTTCTGCAGCACCTGCTCCTTCGTCCCGGCTTCGGTGTTCTCGCCGTCGGTCAGGAAGACGACGGCGTTGATCAGGTTCGGATCGAACTCCCGCCGCATCTTGTCGTTGGCCGCCATCACCGTCTGGTACAGCGCCGTATCCCCTCGCGGGGTCAGGTTCTCGACCAGCCGGAGCATCGGGTCGCGGACGTTCTTGACCTTGCCGATCGGCATCTTTTCCTCGTACCCGTCCGAAAACGTCCACAGCCCGACCTCGTCCTCGGGATGCAGGTACTCGAGTTGTTTCCGGATCGCGGGTTTCAGCAGGGCGATGCGGCTCTCGGAATACGGTTTGTCCTTGCGGTTCTTGTCGAACGGCTCGTTCATCGAACCGGACAGGTCCAGCACCAGCAGGATCCGGCCGCGCCGCTGCGTGTACTCCCAGCCGTCCAGCATCTTCTGGATCTGCTCGCCGGTGGGGACGCCGATCTTCGGGGGTTCCTGGGTCCCCTGGGTGCCCACGACCCCGGCCAGATCCGGCCCCGGCTTGCCATCGGGGTCGCGGAACCCGAGATCGCGGAACCGCTTCTGCTGCCCCTCTTCCCGCAGGAAGGCGTAGAAGTCCTCGGCCGCGGCCTGCTGGTCCGGCGACGCGTTCGCGGTGGTCAGGAAGGGGTGGTCGATCAGCATCGTCCCCTCCTTGGGGTGCACGGCGACCAGCGGGCGCAGCGGGGCGATGGGGTTCGCGTTCAGCTGCGCCGGATCCCCGGTCGGCACGCCGCGGTTGTAGAGGTAGACCATCTGCTCTTGCATCGCCATCGCGCTGATGTAGGGCGTGGGCTTCTTGCGGTCCTCGTCGTACAGCGTTTTGAGGAAGGCCACCGAATCGTCGCTGTAGTAGGCGACCGACGCCTCGATCCCGCGGACGAACTGCACGGTCTCCGCGGTCCCGATCTTGCCGTAGTCGCCGCCGGTCGCGGCGAAGTAGGTCGCGATGGTCGCCGCGAGCCCGGACGTCGACCGCCGCGGATTGTCCTTGCCGAGCGTGAAGTTGCCCCACTTCGCGTACTCCGCGCCCTTCGAGGCCCAACCACCGTCCCGGTTCACCTGCAGGACGTCACCCCAGCCGAGGGTCTTTTCCGGCCAGCCCATCGCCTTGGCCATCGGTTCCGGCATCGCGATCACCATCGGACTGGTCGCGAGCGACGTCTTCGGCCCGGCCTTGATCCGCTCGCCCTTCCCCCGCTGCCGCAGCAGATCGAGCCAGAGCGAGGAACTCGGCATCCAGACTTGGGGCTCGGGCTGGTGATCGTCGACGTCGTTCCAGCCGTCGGCAATGAGGTCGAGTGTGGCGCCCGAGGTCTTCTTGTGCGCCTCGACCTTCGCGCATTTGCCGCCGTCGAACGTCCGGCCGGTCTCGTTGTACCGTCCGGCCAGTTCGGCGATCAGATCGCCCTTCTCCGTCGAGGAACTGGTGACCAGCCGGACACAGTCTGCCCTGGACGCGTTCGACGGTGCGGTGACCGTGGTCGCGAGCAGGACGATCACGAGCGTCCCGACGAGCGCGCCGAAGACGAGCGAAAGCCAGCCTGATCTCCGCATGCGCCGCCCCCTAGCCGTCGTAGCGGGCAAGTGTAGCTACAACGTGGTTTCCGGTTCCGTCTCCTCGGTCACCAGATCGTAGGTTTCGAAACTGAAGCGCGCGAGAGTGCCCACCCAATTCCGGTAAACCTGTAGATCATCGAAGGATTCGACGTCTAGCCGCCATTCAGGTGGAAAGGCGTCGCGTGACGATTCCCCGGCGGAAAGCGCGATGAACGTCGCACGCGCGGCGGCCGGATCGGCGACCAGCAGGGCGAGCAGGACGAGCACCGCGCGATAGGGGCCGGCGACGAACGCCTCCAGCTCCGCGTCGGGGATTCCGATGCGGACGAGCCGGTAGAGATTGACCAGTTTCCGGATCTCGCGCGGGGTGTTCAGCCTTTTCCGCAGCACGTGGACGAAATCGCGTTCGACCTCGGTGAGCCGCAACCGATCCGGCCGCATGTTGTAGAACGTCGGCGGGGCCGTGTCCTGGACCACGACCTCCGCCTGTTCGCCGCGTTCGGGGGAGCTCTCGTCCTCCGGCCATTCTTCGTGCGCGGACGTCCGCGGTTCCCGTCGCTCGATGGGCATCAGAGCGTCGATGAGCTCGTCCGCCGCGCTTCCCATGGGGCGCAGGGCGAACACGATCTGGAAGATCTTGTCGAGGTACTCCGTCCGGCTCGTCTCCCCCGTGCCGAACAGTTCTTCGTGGTGCTGGTCGAGGCATCGCCGCAACCACCGCGGGTCGACGGCCACCACCACGACGAACGCGGGCAGCGCCAGCAGCAGATGGACCGCGGCCAGCACCTCGATGACCTTCGACGGCGGGCAGCGATCGAGGTCGTCGATGTAGAGGACGATCCGTTCCAGCGGCGGTTTGCCCTTCCCGCCAGCCAGCAGCCATTGCTCCCGCGCGTCGGCCAGATCGGCGCTCAGATCCGCGAGATCCTCCCGGACCCGGGCGAAAACCCCTTGGTAGTCCCCGTATCTCCCGGATTTCGCCTCCTCGATCAGATCGCCGAGCCTGCTTGCCGCGTCCAACCGCCGGAGCCGTTCCTCGGTCTCCCGCACCTCGGTCTCGAAGCGTTCCTCGCGTTTGTCGACGTCGTTCCGCAGTTTGTCCAATGTGGACTTGACCGGCGCGAGGGCGGCCCTGGCGGTGGTGAGTGCCGGGGTCAGCACGGCGCCGAGCGCGACGACGGCACCCGCCGCGGCGAGAATCGCGTTGTGCCACAAGGCCCAGCCGGTGATCGCCGCGGCGATGCCGAGCACACCGGCCACGGCGTAACCCGCCACCGCGAGCCGTCGCCGCCGTCGTTCGGCGCGGTCCACCCCGGAAACCAAGAGCCGCCAACGCCAAGTGAGCGGAGAGTCCGCCTTCACGGCCTTCAGCCCCGCGAGCCGGGTCCGCAATGCTTCGCGTTCGGCGTGGACCTCGCCGGCGTCCGCATGCGCCTCGGGCGCGCCGAGGTTGCGGAACAGATGGTCCACCAGCCCGACCCACAGATGGTCGTCGTGATACTGCCAGGCGTTGAACCGGATCTGCCGGATCTCACCGGCGAACACGCTGGTGGCGGCGTCGCCGCGGGACCGGCTGGCCAGTTCGGCCACCCGGTCCGTCACCTGCCGGACGAAACTCGACTTGCCGGACCCCCAAGGGCCCAGCAGCGCGACGCACAGCGGTGGGCTGGTCTCGCGGTCGGCGATGACCGCGGCGAGCGTGCGCACGTCGTCGTGGAAACCGATCAGATCGACCGGGCTTTCGACGTCGGGCGTGATCCGCGGCCGCGCCCGGCCCGGTTTGGGCTCGACGAACCCGGTGCCGTCGATCTGGTTGCCGAACCGGTCCCACACCCGGATCGTGCGGTCGTCCCCGACCGTGACGATCTTCTCGTTGCCCGCGGTGCAGGCGATCGCCCGGACGTTCCCCTGATGCCCCTTGAGGAGGGTGTAGTCCCGTGGATCGTCGACCTCGCGGACGCGGACCTCGCCGTCGGAACCGCCGGAGAGCACCAGTTTCCCGTCCGCGCCGAAGGCCAGCGCCCGCACCACCCCGGTGTGCGCGGGGAAGACGAGGGCGGGATCGCCGTTGCGGCCCCACAACCGGACCGTCTCGCCGTCGGCGGACAGCACCTGCTCGCCGTCGGGCGAGATCGCGATCACATGGATCGTGCCCGCCCCGCCGAACCGGTAGTGGGAAACGACTTCCCGGTTCCACAGCCGCACGCCCCCGGCGTCGTCCCCGGCGACGACGAACCGGCCGTCCGGGGTCACCGCGACCGACTCGATCTCCGGGCCGCCGGTGCGCAGGCCGCGTACCGTCACGCCGTCCAGCCGCCGGACCTCGACGGTGCTCCCCGCGCCGGACACGACGAACTCCTTCGCCACCGCGACCGCCACGGTCCGCTTGGTGGTCTGGACCTCCGGAGGATGCGCCTCGGTGCCGGAGATCCGCCAGCTCCGCACCGTCGCCCCATCGCAACCGACCACGTGCCGACCCGAGATACCCACCGCCAGCACCGGCCGATCATGGCCGCTCAGCGCGAATCGCTGCGCGCCGGTCTCCAGGTCCCAGACCCGGACCGTCCGGTCCGCACCCCCGGTGACCAGCAGGTTCCCCTTCACCGCGACCGCGAGGATCGGTGCTTCGTGTCCGGTGAAACGTGCCGTCGTCATAACGGCACAGTCTTCCGGTCGCGTCAAGATCATGGTTAACGACAGACGACTATCGGCGGGTACCCCGAGCGCTTCGACAGGTTCAGTGTCGACACTGCTCCGAAATTCCAGCACGCCTTCGACGCGAGGAGTTCAAACGTGCTTCGACGTACCTTCGCCGCGGTGCTCACCGGCGCCGCGCTCTCCATCTCGGCGCTCACGGCACCCTCCGCGGGTGCCGCCGAGATCATGGCGACCACTCTGACCTACGACGACAGCCAGGCCGCGGAGTTCAAGGACGCGGTGGCCGCGGGCGTCAACGTCTGGAACACCAACGTCACCAACGTCCGTCTCGTGAAGGCGACGCCGGGCCAGCGGGTCAACATCCGGATCATCGCCGACAACGGCTGGCCGCGCGCCACCCTCGGTCCCGTTCGCCCGAGCGGCACGGTCACCGTGTGGTACGGCAGGCAGGCCGTCCAGCAGGGTTACAACAAGACCCGCATCGCGTCGCACGAACTGGGCCACAGCCTCGGCCTGCCCGACGTGAAGCCCGGGCCGTGCTCGTCGCTGATGTCCGGCTCGACCGGTGGCGTCAGCTGCGCCAACGTGAACCCCAACGCCCAGGAGAAGGCCAGGGTCCAGCAGCTCTACGCCGGCACCGCCGTGCAGAGCGCCGACGCGGGCAAGGTCCTCGCGGAAATCGGCTGATCCCCGCGCCAGGGGGTGCCCGCCCGGCACCCCCTGGCTTGGGTGTTCTTCAGGCGTTCGCCGTGATCGCCGCCGCCGGGCACAACTGCACGGCGTCGCCGATCTCCGCCGGATCGCGGTCCAGCAACCGGACCCGGCCGTCTTCCTCGTCCTGCGCGAACACCTCCGGCGCGGTCAGCACGCACATTCCGGCGCCCACACAGCGTTCCCGGTCCACTTCGAGCCTCATCGCGATCAGCTCCAGGCCACCGGGAGCGCGTACACCCCGTAGATGTCGGAGTCCGTCCGCATCGGGATCTCGTTCGCCGGAACGGCCAGGCGCAGCTTCGGGAACCGCGCGAGCAGCCCGGTGAAAGCGACCTTCATCTGCACCCGCGCGAGCTGCTGACCGAGGCACTGGTGCACCCCGTGCCCGAAAGTGGCGTGCCCGGCGGCGTTCCGCCGGACGTCGAGCCGGTCGGGTTCCGGGAACTTCAGCGGGTCTCGGTTGGCCGCCTGGGCCGAAAGCGCGACCACTTCGCCGGCTTTGACGAGCTGTCCGCCGATCTCGACGTCTTCGAGCGCGGTGCGCGCCCCGGTGTGCGTGATGGTCAGGTAACGCAGCAGTTCCTCGATCGCGCCGTCGATGAGCTCCGGATCCTCGCGCAGGGCGGCGAGCTGCTCCGGGTGCTGCAGAAGGGCGAAAGTGCCCAGCGCGAGCATGTTGGCCGTGGTGTCGAGACCGGCTCCCAGCAAGAGGAACGCGATGCTGGTCAGCTCCTCGTCGGTGAGCTCCGTGGTCGTCAGCTCGCCGAGGATGTCATCGGTCGGCTCTGCCCGCTTCGCCACGATGAGCTTGTAGAGGTACTCCCCCAACGCGTTGATGGCGGCTTCCTGCTCCTCGGCCGAAGCGTCCGGCAGGTTCAGCGGCATGACGTTGCGGCGGAAGAACTCGTGGTCCTCGTAGGGGACGCCGAGCAGCTCGCAGATCATCAGCGCCGGAATGGGCTGCGCGAAGGCGGGTACCAGATCGGCCGTCGTTCCCTCGCGCTCCATCGCGTCGAGGTACTCGGTGGTCACCTGCTCGACCCGCTCGCCGAGCAGCCGCATCCGGCGGACGGTGAACTTGCCGGTGAGCAACTTACGGTAGCGGCCGTGTTCGGGGTCGTCCATTTTGATGAACATCCCCGGTGCCGCGGGCGGCATCTCCACCATCGCGGCCGCGCCGGGCAGCGGCGAATGCATCAGCTCCTGCCGGGCGCTGAACCGGGGATCCGCGAGGACCGCCCGGGCGATCGCGTGGCCCGTCGCGAGCCACCCTTCGTGCCCGTCGGGGAACGTCAGCCGGACCAGTGGGTGCTCGTCGCGCAGCGTGCCGAGCTCGGCGGGCGGGTCGAACGGGCAGCCCTTCGGGCGTTCGAGGGGCAGCTCGGTGAGATGTGGGACCGAGGTGGTCATTTCTGTTCCTCCCAGTTTTTACCGATGCCCAAAGGCTACGTTGCATTCAGGTTTCCTTCAAAGATAGCTGCTGGTCGTTCTGGTGTTTTTGCTGGTAGATTTCCGTAAATCGTTGCAACGATCTTGTCGGTGAATGCAACGACGTGTTGCAATGATCTGCGGGTGAACGCACAGGAGGTGCCCATGCCGGGCGGCAGACTGACCCAGGAGGACCGTCGGCTGATCGCGACCTGGCTCAAGGACGGCCTCGGTTACGCCGAGATCGGCCGTCGGCTCGGGCGTCCGACGTCGACGATCAGCCGCGAGGTCGCGCGCAACAGCGGCCGATCCGGCTACCGCGCCGAAGAAGCGACCCGGGTGACCGGAGAACGCGCGCGGCGCGGCAAACCCCGGCCGCGCGCCGTCCCCGTCGTCGAAAACGGCTACGGCCGCGACCCCGAAGCCGTCCGCGCCTTCGAAACCGAGTTCGCCGAAATGATCGTCGCGACCGGCCTCCCCCGCATGACCGCCCGGCTGCTCGCGTGTTTGTCGGTCAGCGACGACGGTGTGCTCACCGCCGCCGAACTCGCCCAGCGGCTCCAGGTCAGCCCGGCGTCGATCTCGAACGCCGTCGCCTACCTCGAAGCCCAAGCGATGCTCCGGCGGGAACGGGACGGACGGCGCGAGCGCTACGTCATCGACGAGGAAATGCCGCAACGGGTGTGGGACGAAAGCGTCCGGTCGAATCAGGAATGGGTGCGGATCGCGCGCCGGGGTGCCGAAGTCCTCGGGACCTCGACCCCCGCGGGTGCCCGCATGGACGACCTCTCCCGGTTTCACGCGCGTATCAACGAAATCATGCTCGACGACCGGGTCGCGGTTTTCGCCGGTGACGCCTTGACCGTGCTCGCCGCCCTTCTGCATGCCGACCGGGCGCTTTCCGTTTCGGCCCTCGCCGGCGCGCTGGAGTGGGCGCCTGATCGGGTGGCGGCCGCTTTGCTCGTGGTGGAGGAACATCCGCATATCGCCGGGCCGGTGCGGGTGGATTGCCGTGAGGGGTTGTATCGGGCGGTTCCTTTGGTGGAACGGCTTACGGTGGGGCAGTTGGCGGCTTTGGGGTCTTGAGGGTTGGGGTGTTGCTCTGTCGTCGCTTTTCGGCGACGGTGCTTTGTTGGCAGGCTCAGCTGTCGGCGGCTTGCGATCCTCGCTCGTCGCCGCTCTCCGGCAACTTTCAGCCGACTGCAGCCTTCCGCCCGTCGCCGCTTTTCGGCAACGGGTTCAGAACGGTGGCGGCTCGTCGGCCGCCGGGCGGGGTTCGTGCAGCGGCGGAGGAGCGCTGTCGTAGCGCTGCCCGGTGGGGGTGGTGATCATGAGGGTGCCGTCAGGGTCGAGCCGATAGGTCCAGCCGGGTTCGTCTTTCAACCGGTGGTCGCGGCGGCAGAGATCGATGAGGTCGATATCGGAGGTGTGGCCGCCGTGTTGCCACGGCACCGAATGGTCGATGTCGCAGGCTTGGGCGGGTCGGTGACAGCCGGGTCTTCGGCATTCACGGTCCCGCACTCGCACGAACTCGGCCAGACCAGCTGTCGGCCGGTAGCGGTCGCGGCCGAGGTCAAGCACCTGCCCGGAGAGCGGGTCGGTGATGATCCGCCGTAACACAGTGTTCTGACCGGCGGCGATATGCCTGGCCAGTGCGGCGGGGATCGTGCCATGCCCCGCCAGTTCCGCCGGATCGTCGTTCAGGCCGAGATAGGTGAACAAATCCATGTACAGGAACACTTCGCTGCGTTCGCTCGTGCCGCCCTGGCCGCCGAGCAGCAGATCGAGGGCGACATCGGCCCGTAACTGGTCGAGAGTACGGGTTTCACCACCGGTTCTGAGAGCCCGCGCTTCACGATCGATCCGCTGATACGCGGCAGCGACCTTCTCCACCGGCCCATCCTCGACCTCGATCGACGCCACCCCGGTCTCACCATGCCGCAACGTCAGACGCCGCCCCTCACGATGCCGCTCAGCCCGCTTACCGGCGCCCTCGGGATCGATCGTGTTCGCCGCATGGTTGGCCGCCTTCCGGACCTGATCCGGGTTCTTGCCACCAATCCGATCCTCCAACACGGCGTCGACCGCTTGAGCGTCCTCATCGGACAGCCAGGCAGTGGCCGTCGCGACCTTCATCGCGCTGAACCCACCAAGTTTCCCCTCGTCCATCAGATTCAACGTGCGAGGCAGCCGGGTGGTCAGCGCGTCCGCCGCGGCGACCATGGCGCCCGCATGATTGTCCGTGACAGACAATGCGAACGCGACCTCCTGCGCCACACTCCGCGAACCCTCACGATGACGATTCAACTGCGCCAACGCCCGAAACCGCACCGCCTCCAACCGCGCGATCCCCGCCGACGCCGCCTGCGCCAACGCCACGGAATCCTTGTCATCCAACATATTCGCGGCATCGTTCACCGCGGCCAGCACCTCGGGATCGGTGAGGCCTTCCACAAGCGCCACAGGCGCGGAATGAGTATCCACCCCACGAACATACGACCCACCACCGACAATTCCCGACCCCACGAGCGGCAGACGCATTGCCGATTTTCGGCAACGCACACGACATCAGTAATCACCAGCAAATAACGTGAAACCAATTCCAGCAATGGAGAAAAACGCGTAGACGCCGTCGCCGTTTTTCGGCAACGAGCCTCCTCAGCGCGAGGACTGTCCACCATGGCAACAAAACCGGCGGCCCATCACCGTCTCCCGGTAATGGGCCGCCGCAGTCAAAACCCAAGAAAGCCCTACATCACATCCCGCACAACCATCCGCTCCGAAGCCCGCTCGATAGCCGCCTCGACCGCACCCACCCGATCAGCCAGCAGACCCACAGCGCCGACAGCGCGGCTCATCGGGTCCTCATCGTCCCCGCCCAGCGCTTGCGCACGCAGATAAGCAGCCTTCACGTCCGCCCATCGTTGCGCCTGAGGGGCGGTCAGCCGTCCACGTAGCTCGGCCAGCTTCAACAGGTTGGCTTCGGCGCCCGAAGTGAGCGTCTGCGCTTCGCCGGCGTAGTGGTCGTCGATCAGCGCTTCCAGTTCGGCGTCGTTCATCGCGGGCACGATCCGGCCGGCGAGTTTGTTCATGTTGCGGTATGAGCCTTGGAGCTGGAACGGCGGTTCGACCCGGGACGCGTCCGCTTGCGCGGCGGAGGCGATGTACGCCTGGTTGTTCGTCAGGACGATCTGTTGCACCTTGATCAGCTTTCGCAGCACGGCGAGGATCTGCTCCAACTCAGTCGCCGAGTACGCGTGTTTCAGCTGATCCGCCCGCACCGAGCCGTCGCCGCGGGCCAGCCGGACCAGAACGTCCACATCGGACCGTTCCCGCGAAACCAGCGGGGCCAGCACGGTGTTGGCGGTGAGCGAGTTTTCGATGTAGCTCAGTGCGAACAGGTCTTCCTTGCCCGAGAGCACATCGCCGAGGTTCCACACGTCCGCGCGGTTGGCGAGCATGTCCGGGATCCGGAACCGCTTGCCCTGCTCGGTGTACGGGTTACCGGCCATGCAGACGGCGAACCGCTTGCCGCGCAGGTCATACGTCCGCGTCCGGCCCTCCCAGACGCCTTCCATCCGCCGCTGCGCGTCGCACAGCGAGATGAACTTCTGCAGTAGCTCCGGCGACGTGTGCTGGATATCGTCCAGATACAACAACACGTTGTTGCCCTGCTCCAGCGCGAAAGAGATCTTTTCGACCTCTTGCCGCGCCGTCGCGTTGGGCGCGTCCGCCGGATCCACCGACGTGACCTCGTGCCCGAGCGCCGGTCCGTTCACCTTCACGAAAACCAGCCCGAGACGGCTCGCGACGTACTCCATGAGTGTCGTCTTGCCGTAGCCGGGCGGCGAGATGAGCAGCAGCAGACCGGACTGGTCGGTACGCCGCGCGTCGCCTGTCGCGCCGAGCTGTTTCGCGAGGTTGTCGCCGATCAGCGGCAAGTAGACCTCGTCGAGGAGCCTGTTGCGCACGAAGGCGCTCATCACCTTCGGCTTGTACTCGGCCAGCCGCAGCCTGTCGCGCTCGGCCGCCACCAGGTCGTTGCGCAACCGTTGGTACGCCCGGAAACCGGGGACTCGGTCGCGCCGGAATCGCCGGGTCCTGGCGAGCGTCTCGTCGAGCCGCAGGGTCAGTGACCGGTTGACGATCCGCGGATGCGAGCCGAGCAGACCGTCCACAGTGGCCGAAAGTTCAGCCGAAGAGTCGTACCGCGGCAGGTCGGCCAGTTCGATCGCGACGGCCTCCGCGAGTTCGTCACGAGAAAGACCAGCAGAGTCCACAAAGGACGAAAGCCAGGCCTCGGCGAGCTGATGACGATCCACCAGATCTTCGAGCGCACGCAGGTCTTCGGCGAAGCTCCGGCGGTCCAGCCGGAACTTGTCGAGCAGCGTCCGCGCGCCACCACTGGTGACGAACCCGGGCGACGCGTCGGCCAGTTCCTCGAACAGGTACTCGCCGGCGAGTTCGAGATCCAGCGTCAGCCCCGAGGACGTCGCGAACGCGGCCATCGCGTCGGCGAGTTCCCTTGCCAGCGCGTCGATCGCCGTGGTGTGCCCGAACGCTTCCCGCACCCGCGAGAGCGACGCGGCACGCGTGGTCCAGGCGGACTTCGCCGCCTCTTCGGCGCCGAAAGCCCAGAACAGCTGGGCGGCGGCCCGGGCAGCGGGCGGATACCGCAGCAACCCGGCAGCGGACCGCAGGCGCACCAGCACCGCCAGGATGGCGGCGGCGTCGTGGTCGTGCACGCCACGCGCGTAACCCTCGTCGTAACGATCCCCTGCCGCACGCCGGACGACATCCAGCAGATCGCCGTCCTGCAAGTCCGGCTGTTCGGCCAGGATCGACGTCGCCAGGTACTCGGCGCGGTAGACCTCGGCCGACTCCGAGACCAGCAACTGGTCCCAGTACGACCGCGTCTCCTCGAACGCGGGATCCCGCACCGGCGAACGGTAATCGGTGCCGGTGATCGCGAACTTCATCCCGCCGTCGTGCGGCACCAGGGTGAGGTCGATGTCCTGCGTGTTGACCGCGAACGTGTTGCGGCCCAGGCGGATCGTCTCGCCGCCCTCGCCGTAGAGGTCCAGCCTGTCGCGCAGTGCGCGCCCGGCTTCCTGGCGTGCGGCCTTGACCCGGCCTTCGAGCTCCTCGGCGCGCACCTGATCACCTAGGTCACGCAATTCGGTGACGACACTGCGCAGCTTCGCGACCATCGGATCGGAGGCGAAGTAGGTGTTGATCTCGTCGACCGAGCCGAGCGTGCCGACCCGCCGGGTCACGCTCGTGAGGATCCGCTCGGCCGAATCGACCAGCCGGTCCGCCCTGCGCGCCCGCTCGTCGAGCAGTGCCTGCTTGCGCGAGGAGAACGCCTCGTAGACGTCGGTGCGCTTCTCGCCGAGCGACGCCAGGAAGTCGTCGAACTCCCCGAACCGCGACTCGAGGTTTTCCAGCTGCAGCAGCAACCTGCCGAGCTGTTCGTCGCAGCGGTCGGGCGTGTCCGCGACCGCGAGCCCGCCGGTGATGGCCTGCGCGAGCAGCGCGAACTCGGCGGCGAACTCGGCCCGGCCCTCGGTCTCCAGCAGCTCCTTGCGCCGCGCGTCGAGGGTCGCGCGAGCCCGGTTGACCGCGCCGATGACCTCGCCGACGCGTTCGAGGATCTTCGTGCGCACCACGGCGTCCGCGATCTCCAGCCCGCCGACCACGTCGGTGAGGACTTCGAGCCCGCCGGACTGCTCGTCCAGCCGTTCGGCGACCGGGACCGCTTCGGCGACCGTGGAGATCGCGCCCGCCGCCTCGATGAGGCCGTCGACCTCGGCGTGATAGCTCGTGAACGCGTCCTCGCCCTGCAGGAACCGGACGGCGCGCTGCGCCGCTTCGCTGAAATTCCCGTCGAGATCGGCAATCAGCTTGTCGACGCCGTCGGTGTCGACGTACCGCAGCTCCCGCACGGTGACGAGATGCCCGCGCGCACGGTGCATTTCCGCGAGCCTGCGCACCCACGCGTCGGCCGCGTTCAGCGCCTCGCCGCGGACCTTGCGCACCAGCGACGCGGTCTCGGCTGCCGCTTCTTCGACGGCTTCGGCCGCCTGCGCGGTGAGCGAAGTGACCGTCTCGAACTCGTCGAGCACCTGCTCGGCGGTGACCCGGACGTCGGACAGCGGCGACCGCAGATCGCCGAGTTCGGCCTCGCCGAGCCAGTGGTAGTGGTCGAAGACCCGCGAGCACGCGGCGATCAGCGCCTCGAACACCGCCGCCGACGGCGCCATCTCTTCGACCATCCGGCCGATCGAGAGACAGTCGGAGATGCCGCGGACCAGATCGGCGTTGCCGACCCGCTCCAGCGGCCCCGTCCCGGCCGGCTGCGACGCGGCGTACGTGTCCGACTGGAACGGCGTCCGCCACACCTGCATCGGGTGCACGCGGCTCGGCTCGTCGGACAGCGCGCGGAACAGCACCATCGTGCCGTCGTCGAACAGCGAATACCCGTGGCACGGGATCGGGTTCGAGACCTCTTTGCGGATCACGTTGTACGGCAGGAGCAGTGAGCGTCCGTCGGCCCGCGCGTGGAAGACGTAGAGCACGTCCTCCCCGTTGGGCGAACGGATCACGCGCTCGAATTCGAGACCGTCCACTGTGGTGTCGAACGTCTTGCTGACACCCGTGTCGAGATAGTAGCCGCCGGGGAAGATGATCCCGTGGTCCTCGGGCAGCCGCTGGCACGCCTGCCCGATGCCGTCGAGGCGCACCACGTTCCGGGTGCGGGTGTTGAACACCAGGTACCGGTACTCGGTCTCCTTGTACGGCAGCATCCGCAGCAGGATCAGCGGGCCGATCCTGGCGTAGGAGACCTCGGCGTCGGCCAGGCTCTGCAGTGGCTCGTCGACCGGTTCGGAGTAGACGCCTTCACCGGTCTCGGTGTTGTTCTCGACCTTGATCGTCAGGTTGCCGCCGACGGTCTCGACGAACACCTCGTCCTCGATCGAGATATGCGGATGCCGCCCGAGGACGTGCTGCTCGCGGCCGGTCTCGACCCATTCGAAGTCGTGCGACGGCGGGAACACGTGGTCGCGTTCGCC
The DNA here is from genome assembly GCF_000754115.1 of Amycolatopsis sp. MJM2582. Classification (NCBI taxonomy): domain Bacteria; kingdom Bacillati; phylum Actinomycetota; class Actinomycetes; order Pseudonocardiales; family Pseudonocardiaceae; genus Amycolatopsis; species Amycolatopsis sp. MJM2582. The sequence continues at coordinate 148,995 of NZ_JPLW01000007.1, read as the reverse complement.
CCGGCTGTCCACATAGGACACCTTGCCGTCGGCGGCCACGCCCCAGCGCAGCACGCGGATGTCCTCGGTCCGCGGGCCGATCTGGAACACCGCGAGCAGTTTGCCCTCGACCCGCCGCAGCTGCAGCAGTTTCGCCTGCCGGTAGTACCGGTACAGCTCGGCGAAATCGCGGACGAACTGCTCGTCGCGCAACAGCTCCGGCAGCTCCTCGGCCGGCACGTCGTCGAAGCGGAACGCCTCGTCGTCATGGCTGAAACCGTGCAGCGAGAAGACGTCGTCGACCGTCGTCTCCGGTTTGAGGCCGATGAAGACGTTGTAGCCGAACAACATCCGGCCGCCGACCGACACGACGTCGCGCGGTACGCAGTTGTTCGCGGTGCGGATCCGCTCCGTGCCGATCAGCGCGAGCTGCGCGCTGCCGAAGACACCGAGCCGCGCGGTGTTGAGCTCGTCCGCGCGTTTCGCCAGTTCGGCGGCCTGTGCGGCGAGCCGGGCGCGGAGCACCTCGTAGGTGCCCGCGTCCAGCTGCTCCGTTCCTGCCGCCGGCTCGGTCGTCGTCACTGCTTCGCGGGGGCGAGAGCGGCGACGGACGTGTCAGCGAGGCCGAGCCGCTGCGCCATGGCCAGCAGCTCCTGCACCTTGCCGCTGTCCGGGCCGCCCGCCTGCAGCTGCTTGGCCAGGAAGGCCGACAGCGTCAGGTTCTTCACGTCCTCCGTGCTCACCGAGCCGACCAGTTTGGTCAGGTCGTCGGTGAAGCTGCCCGTCCCGTCGAGCCACGATTTCCCGAGCGTCTGGACGACGTCCGAGTGCTCGACGAAACCGTCCACGCTCTTGCCGAGGCCGATCGAGCCGATGACCTTCTCGAAGAACATGGTCTCGCCGCCGACGATGTCGATGTCGGCCTTCTCCAGCCCGATGCCCAGCACCGTGGCCTGTGCCTCGGCGACCTCGCGCTGCACGTTGAGCGCGGCGAGCCGGATCTCCTTCTCGGCCTCCAGGCGCAGGCGGTACTCCTCGTGCTGGCGGCTGGCGGAGTCGAGCGCGGCCATCGCGGCGGCCTTCTCGGTGAGACCTTCGGCCTCGCCCTTGAGCTTGTCGCGCATCGCGTCGGCGAGCACGATCGCCTTCTCGCGTTCGACGATGGCCTCGGCGCGGCCGACCTTCTCCAGCGCGTCGGCGTCGCGTTCCTTGACCTGCGCCGCGGCCAGGCCGACCGCGGCCTCCTCGGCCTGGATGCCTTCGGCCAGGCGGATCTTCGCCCTGGTCTCCAGCTCGGCGGCCTGCTGGCGCGCCTCGGCCAGCGTCAGCTCCTCGCGGGCCTTGTGCTTCGACGCGGCCTCGGCGGCTTCCGCGGCCTTGATGTCCTTGACGAGGTTCTCCTGAGCCTCCGCCTCGGCCCGAATGATGATGGCCTCGCGCTGCCGCTGCGCCTCTTCGACGACGCGGAGCTTCTTGATGTTCTCTTCCTGCTCCGCCACGGTCTTCTCGACCGCGATCCGCTCGCGGATCACCTCGGCGATGGACCGCTTCTCGGTCTCGATCTCCTTGTCCTTGGCGATCCGGGACAGCTCGGTCTCGCGTTCGCGGCCGATGACCTCGAGCAGCCTGTCCTTCTCGATGCGCTCGCTCTCGATGGCGATCACGCGTTCGCGGTTCTTGCCCGCGACCTCGATCTCACGCTGCTGGTTCTGGTGCTGGATGCCGAGCTGCTCGTCGGTGCGCAGTCCGGCGGCCTGCGACTTGAGCCGCTCCTCCGCCTGCACCTTGGCGATCTCGGCCTCTTCGCGGGCACGCATGGTCTCGACCTCGCGGCGCTGCTTGATCTCCGCGTCGGCCTGCCGCCGCTCCAGTTCGAGGATCGCCTCCTTGGCGTCCACGTTCTGGCGGGTGATCTCCTTCTCCTCGCTGCGGCGGAACTCGTTGGTGCGCACGTGCTCGATCGCGGTCAGCTCGGTGATCTTGCGGATACCCTGCGCGTCGAGGATGTTCGCGGAGTCGAGCTGCGCCATCGGCGTCTGCTCGAGGTAGTCGATGGCCGCGTCCTCCAGGCTGTACCCGTTGAGGTCGGTGCCGATGACGCGGATGATCTGATCGCGGAATTCGTGGCGTTTGGTGTAGAGATCCACGAAGTCCAGCTGCTTGCCGACGGTTTTCAACGCCTCGGAGAACTTGGCGTTGAACAGTTCCTGCAGGGTCGCCTCGTGGCTCGCGCGTTCGGTGCCGATGGCCTGCGCGACCTTGATCACGTCCTCGACGGTCTTGTTGACCCGCACGAAGAACGAGATCCGGATGTCGGCGCGGATGTTGTCCCGGCAGATCAGGCCCTCGCGGCCAGTCCGGGTGATCTCCATGGCCTTGACCGAGGTGTCCATGATCTCGGCCTTGTGCAGCACCGGCAGGACGATCGCGCCGGTGAACGTCACGTCGACGCGGCGGACCTTCGAGATGATCAGTGCCTTACCCTGCGGCACCTTCTTGAACAACCTGGTGATCGTGAAGAGCAAGACCAGGAGGATGACAACTACCACGGCGATCAGAACGCCGGCCCCCACGCTGATGGCACCCATAGTGTTCCTTTTCTGCTTCAGATGTCCAAAGACTCGACCCAGAAGAACTCGCGTTCGGAGTCGTAGTCATAGAGAACCACGCGGCTGCCCGCCGTCAGGTTGCCTTGGCCCGCCTGCCGAACGTCCACAATGGCCGTCGACCCGTCGGCGGCGGCGACTTCGGCCTGCCCGAAGTCGTGCGTGACCGACGAGGTGCGGATGACCGCCGCCCTGCCGACGAAGTCCTTCCTGCTCGGTTCCCTCGCGGGACCGAACACCCGGCGTAGTGGCACCACGATCACCCTCGTCCCGAGTGTGCCGAGGACGAGCGCGACGGCGAGCACGCCGACCCCGAACCCGATCCTCGATGGTGTCGAAAGCTCAAGGTCATCGAGAAGAACCGTCCCTGCCAGGCTGGCGAACCAGGTGAATGCGATCAGCAAAGAGAGCGAAATGGACAGTGGGACGCCGCCGAAACCGGCCAGGAGCCCGTCGCCGCCGTCGAAGTCGTCGACATCGACCGCGCCGAGCAGTGCCAGCAGCCAGTAGCCGATCACCACGATCAGCAGGAAGCTGAAGAGCACGGCCGGGAACCCCAGAGCCGCGGTGACGAACCCGCCCATCGCCGTCGTTCCCTCCCCCATTACCCCGGGTCAGGACTATAACCAGCGCGTGACGCCGGGCGGGCCGTTTTCGGCTACGACTGGGTCACGGTGTGCGGAAGCGTGCGCGGCCCCCTCCCCGCATTTAGTCCTCTGAATGCGATCTGGCCTGGAAGCGGAGCGTTACGCCGACCGGCCGCCCGGAAGCCATCCGGTTGGACCTGTCGCGCCATCGGGGCGAGCCCTACTCTCCAGTATTGAGAGTGACACAGGACACACCACGGTCTTGGGAGGCTCCATTGGGTTGGCACGTTCGCGAGACGATCGACGAGGATCAGCGCGAACGGCGGATCCGCCACGTCACCCGGTGCCTGAGTTGCACGCTCACCTGCGTCCATTGTGGACTCCCCGCGCGCTTCTCCGTGCCCGCCGGACATCCCGGGCTCGGCGTCGTCGAACACCTCCCCGGCGTGACCTCCCCCGGTCTCCCCGATCTCGCGCTGCTGCACCGATTCTGCCGGGACAACCTCGCCGCGGAGCCGGGGGTCGCGCTCAGGCGCGCCTATCTCGGCCTGGCGACCGAACTCTTCGAAACGGGACGGCGGATCCGCCGTCACCGCAGGCTCGGCGTGCATCCGCCACGGCCGGGCCATCTGGAGGCCTACCGAAAACGGTGGCGAGTGGCCAAAATGCGGTACGCCTGCAAGGCGTGCCGGTACTACACCGGCTCTCACTGAGCCGATTCTCCCCCGGAGGACTCGTGCTCGTTCGTCTCATCCTCGGTCTGCTCATCACCGTCGCCGGCCTCGCCTTCGCCGCCCGTCGCGCCGTCTGGCTCTACAAACTGATCCGCTCCGGCCAGCCGGACGAGAAACGCTCCGACGTCATGGCCGTCCGCGCGAAAACGCATCTGGCCGAGGTCTTCGGGCAGCGCAAACTGCTCAAATGGTCCGTCCCCGGGCTCGCGCACCTGTTCACGTTCTGGGGTTTCGTGATCCTCGGTTCGGTCTACGTCGAGGCTTACGGCGCCTTGTTCGACCACGACTTCCACATCCCGCTCATCGGGCACTGGGCGGTCCTGGGTTTCCTGCAGGATTTCATCGCGGTCGCGGTGCTCGTCTCGCTCGCGGTCTTCGCGGTCATCCGGATCCGCCAAGCGCCCGAACGGAAGGAGCGCGCGTCGCGGTTCTTCGGCTCGCACACCGGCGGCGCCTGGCTGATCCTGTTCATGATCTTCAACGTGATCTGGACGATGTTCCTCTTCCGCGGCGCTTCGGCGGCGGTCGGCGTCTTCCCGTACGAGTCGGGCGCGTGGGTCTCCCTCGGCGTGGGCGAACTCCTGGAGCCGCTGGGCACGTCGGTCACCGAGCCGCTGGAAACCGTCGGGCTGCTGCTGCACATCGGCGTGATGCTGGCGTTCCTGTCGATCGTGCTCTACTCCAAGCACCTGCACATCTTCCTGGCGCCGGTCAACGTCACCGCGAAACGGCTCCCGGACGCGCTCGGCCCGCTGCTGCCGATGGAATCCGGCGGCAAGCCGATCGACTTCGAGGATCCGGGCGAAGACGACACGTTCGGCCGCGGCAAGATCGAGGACTTCACCTGGAAGGGCATGCTCGATTTCGCCACGTGCACCGAATGCGGCCGCTGCCAGTCGCAGTGCCCGGCGTGGAACACCGGGAAACCGTTGTCCCCCAAGCTGTTGATCATGGATCTGCGAGACCATCTCTTCGAGAAGGCGCCGTACATCCTGGACGGGAAGGAAGCCCCCGAAGAGCGTCCGCTGGTCGGTACCAAGGAGGACTTCGGGGTCATCGACCCGGACGTCCTCTGGTCGTGCACCACCTGCGGCGCGTGCGTCGAGCAGTGCCCGGTCGACATCGAGCACGTGGACCACGTCGTGGACATGCGCCGCTACCAGGTGATGATCGAGTCGGCCTTCCCGAGCGAGCTCGGCGTGCTGTTCAAGAACCTCGAGACCAAGGGAAATCCCTGGGGGCAGAACAACTCCGACCGCCTCGCCTGGACGAAGGACCTCGGCTTCGAGGTACCGGTCTTCGACGGCGAACTCGCCGACGACGTCGAGTACGTCTACTGGGTCGGATGCGCGGGCGCGTTCGACGACAACGCCCGCAAGACCGTCCGCGCCACGGCGGAACTCCTGCATCTCGCCGGGGTGAAGTACACGATCCTGGGCACCGACGAATCGTGCACCGGCGACCCGGCGCGCCGCTCCGGCAACGAATTCCTCTTCCAGATGCTCGCGCAGCAGACCGTCGAGACGCTGAACGCGGTGTTCGAAGGCCGCGAACCGGGGACCCGCAAGATCGTCACCACCTGCCCGCACTGCCTGAACACCCTCGGCCGCGAGTACCCGCAACTGGACGGGCACTACGAGGTCCTGCACCACACTCAGCTGCTGAACCGGCTCGTCCGCGCGGGCAAGCTGACGCCGGTGAAACCGGTCGACGCCGGCCCGGTGACCTACCACGACCCGTGCTACCTCGGCCGCCACAACAAGGTCTACGAGCCGCCGCGCGAACTCGTCGGCGCGACCGGCGCGACGCTCAGCGAGATGCCCCGGCACGCGGACCGCTCGCTGTGCTGCGGCGCCGGTGGCGCGCGGATGTGGATGGAGGAGCAGATCGGCAAGCGCATCAACCTCGAACGCGTCGACGAAGCGCTCGGCACCGACGCCGAAACGATCGTCACCGGCTGCCCGTTCTGCCGCGTGATGCTGAACGACGGTCTCGTGCAGCGGCAGAGCGAAAAGCGTGGCGAGAACGTCACCGTGCGCGACGTTTCCCAGCTACTGCTGGAGTCCGTACGGGAGCGGGACCGGACGGCCACGGAGATTTAAGGCACACGTGAGTTGGAAGTTCGGCATACCGAACTCTAGACTCACGGGATGGCGAATCTGCGCAAGACCGTGTGCGCGCTGGCGGCGTCCGCACTCGTCCTGTCCGCGTGCGGCGGGCCCGCCGGCGGCACGGACGACAAGCGGCCCGTGGTGCTGACGACGTTCACGGTCCTGGCGGACATCGCCTCGAACGTCGCGGGCGACAAGCTGAAGGTCGAGTCGATCACCAAACCCGGCGCGGAGATCCACGGCTACGAGCCCACGCCGGACGACATCAAGAAGGCCGCGAAGGCCGACTTGATCCTCGACAACGGGCTGAACCTGGAGGCGTGGTTCGCCCGGTTCGTCAAGGAGAGCGACGCGCCGCACAAGGTGGTCAGCGAAGGCGTCCAGCCCATCGCCATCGGCGAAGACGCCTATCAGGGAAAGCCGAACCCCCATGCGTGGATGTCCCCGAAAAATGTGGGTATCTACGTGGACAACATGGTGAAGGCGTTCAGCGAGCTCTCCTCCGGCGACGCCGCCGTGTTCAAGGCCAACGGCGACGCCTACAAGGCGAAATTGCAAGGGGTGCAGGACGAGATGACGAACGCGCTGAGCGCACTGCCGAAGAACGAGCGCGCGCTGGTCACCTGCGAAGGCGCCTTCTCCTATCTGGCGCGCGACACCGGGCTCACCGAGCGGTACATCTGGGCGGTCAACGCCGAACAGCAGGCGACCCCGCAGCAGATCACCCGCGCGATCGGGTTCGTCAAGGAGAACAAGGTGCCCGCGGTGTTCTGCGAGTCGACCGTCTCCGACGCCCCGATGCGGCAGGTCGTCTCCGCGACCGGGGCCGCGTTCGGCGGCGTGCTCTTCGTCGACTCCCTGTCCGGGCCGGAAGGTCCGGTGCCGACGTACCTCGACCTCATCCGCCACGACTCGAAGACGATCGTCGCCGCGCTCACCGGGGCGAAGCCGTGACGGCCGCGATCCACGTCGAAGGCGTCACCGTCCACTACGGAGACGTCCTCGCGCTCGACGGTGTCGACGTCACGCTCGATCACGGCCGCGTGTGCGGACTGGTCGGGATGAACGGCTCCGGCAAGTCGACGCTGTTCAAGACGATCATGGGGATGGTCCGGCCGGACACCGGCACGGTGTCGATCGACGGCGGCGCCCCCGCCCGCGCCCGCAAGACCGGCGTGATCGGGTACGTGCCGCAGAGCGAGGACGTCGACTGGTCGTTCCCGCTGTCCGTGCGGGACGTCGTGATGACCGGCCGCTACGGGCGGCTCGGCTTCACGCGCCGCCCGCGCCGCGCCGACCACGAAGCCGTCGACCACGCGCTGGAACGGGTCGAGCTGACCGAACTCGCCGGACGCCAGATCGGTCAGTTGTCCGGCGGGCAGCGCAAACGCGCGTTCGTCGCGCGCGGGATCGCCCAGGGTGCCCGTGTCCTGCTGCTGGACGAGCCGTTCGCCGGGGTGGACAAGCGATCCGAGGCCACGATCACCCGGCTGCTCAAGGAACTCGCGGCCGGCGGTGCCGCGGTCCTGATCTCCACCCACGATCTGCACGCGCTGCCCGGCCTGGCCGACGAGGCGATCCTGCTGATGCGCAAGGTGCTCGCGCACGGCTCCCCCGGTGAGGTGCTCCGGCCCGAGAATCTCGCGCTGGCCTTCGGACTCGATGTCCTGCAACGGGAAGAAGAACTCGCGTGAGTCTGTACGACCTGTTCCTCGAACCGCTGAGCTACGACTTCATGGTGCGGGCGCTGGCGTCCACGGTCATCGCGTCCGCGGTCTGCGCGGTGCTCTCGTGCTGGCTGGTGCTGATCGGCTGGTCGCTGATGGGCGACGCGGTCTCGCACGCGGTGCTGCCCGGTGTCGTGCTCGCCTACGTCCTCGGCGCGCCCTTCGCGCTGGGCGCCGTCGTGTTCGGCTTCCTCGCCGTGGCGCTGATCGGCGTCGTCCGGGACACCAGCCGGGTCAAGGAGGACGCCGCGATCGGCATCGTGTTCACCACGTTGTTCGCGCTCGGTCTGGTGCTGATCTCGGTGACCCCGAGCCAGACCGACCTGAACCACATCATCTTCGGCAACCTGCTCGGCGTCGACACCTCGGATCTGATCCAGATCGGCGTCCTCGGCGCGATCACGCTCACCCTGCTCGTGCTCAAACGCCGTGATTTCACCTTGTACGCCTTCGATCCCACGCACGCGCACGCGATCGGCCTCAACCCGCGGGTGCTCGGCGCCGCGCTGCTCGGCCTGCTCGCGCTGACCGCGGTGGTGGCACTGCAGGTGGTCGGCGTGATCCTGGTGGTGGCGATGCTGATCATCCCCGGCGCGACGGCGTACCTGCTGACCGACCGGTTCGGCCGCATGCTCGTGATCGCGCCGTCGTTCTCGGTTCTCGCGGCGGTGGCCGGGCTGTACCTGAGCTACCACCTCGACACCGCGTCCGGCGGGATGATCGTGCTGGTGCAGGGCGCCGGGTTCACGCTGGTGTACCTGTTCGGGCCGCGGCACGGGATCGTCGGGAAGCGGCTGGCCAAGCGGCGGCGGGAAACGGCACGGGCCGCGTAACCGGACAATCACCCCGCGCTCTGTGTCTCTCGTGACATGGGGCTGAGCCTCGCCTTAGGTTAGGCTCCCCTCATGTCTACGGAAGACGCGCTGCTCACCGGCCATGACCTGGTGCTCGCGCACCAAGAGCGGGCCGTGGTGGACGGGGTGTCCCTGTCCCTGCGCGCCGGTACGGTGACCGCGCTGGTCGGGCCGAACGGCTCCGGCAAGTCGACGCTCCTGCGCTCGCTGGCACGGCTGCACAAGCCCCGCGAGGGCGGCGTCCGGCTCGGAGAACGCGCCGTCTGGGGCGGCAACGCGTTGTCCGGCAAGGAATTCGCCCGCCAGGTCACGCTGCTGACCCAGCACCGGCCCACCCCGAGCGGGGTCTCCGTGCGCGACGTCGTCTCCTACGGCCGGTATCCGTACCGCTCCGGCTGGCGCGGGGTCGACGTCGACGGCGCCGCCGCGGTCCGCCGCGCGATGGAGCTCACCGGCGTGACGGCGATGGCCGAACGCGGGGTCGACGAGCTCTCCGGCGGCGAACTCCAGCGCGTCTGGCTCGCCTCCTGTCTCGCCCAGCAGACCTCCGTGCTGCTGCTCGACGAGCCCACCAACCATCTCGACCTGCGCTATCAGGTCGAGATCCTCGACGTCGTCCGCGATCTGGCAGGAGAAGGCGTCGCGGTCGGCGTGGTGCTGCACGACCTCGACCACGCGGCGATCATCGCCGACGAGGTCGTCCTGCTGAGCGAGGGAACCATCGTGGCCACGGGTGACATCGGGCAGGTGCTCACCTCCGAACACCTCTCCCAGGCCTACGGCGTCACCGTCCACGTCGCGAACGACCCGGTGACGGGCGCGATCCACTGCAGGCCACTCGGGCGGTATTCGCCCAGGCCCGCCTGAGAAATCCAGGAAGAACCATGCGTTTGCCGATCCCCGCCGCCCTCGTCGCGGCGACCGCCCTGCTGCTTTCCGCCTGCGGCACCACGGAGAACACCGCGGCCGCGCCGGGCGAATCCGCCGCCGCGAGCGGACCGGTCACCGTGACCGACGCCCGCGGCAAGGCCGTCACCCTCAAGGCCCCGGCGAAGCGCGTCGTCGCGCTGGAGTGGGGCGAGGCCGAAATGGTCGCGTCGCTCGGTGTCATGCCGGTCGGCGCCGCGGACGTCGCGGGCTACAACGTCTGGGACAAGGCCGCTCCCCTGTCCGCCGAGGTCAAGGACGTCGGCAAGCGCAACGAACCCAGCGTCGACGCGATCGTCGGGCTGAACCCCGACGTCGTCATCATCGCCGACGAGCGCGACTCGACCCTGGTCCCGCAGATCGAGAAGTACGTGCCGGTCGTGGTGACCAAGTCCAGCGACGCGAGCCGGAACTTCGACCGTCTGCGCGAGGACTTCAAGCTGATCGCGAAGACGGTCGGCAAGGAGGCCGACGCGGACAGGCAACTGTCCGAAATGGACGCAAAACTCGCCGAGGGCAAGAAGGCCGTCGAGGCCAAGGGCGCCGCGGGCACCCCGTTCCTGATGGCCGACGGCTACCTCGAAGGCAGCACCGTCAGCATCCGCCCGTTCGGCAAGGGTTCGCTGGTCTCCGACACCGCCGAGGCCGTCGGCCTGAAGAACGCCTGGACCGGCAAGGTCGACCCGCAGTGGGGTCTCGGCCAGACCGACGTCGAGGGCCTGACCGCGATCACCGACCCGAAGACCGTGCTGTTCTACAGCGCGTCCGAAGAGGACGTCTTCACCACCGGGCTCGCGCAGAACGCCGTCTACCAGCGGCTGCCGTTCGTGGTGTCGAAGAAGATCCACAAACTCGAGTCGGGCACGTGGACCTTCGGCGGACCGAAGTCGATCACCCTGACCGCCGACCAGATCGTGAAGGCAGTCACGACCTGATGCGTGCCCGCACCATCGCGGTGTCGGCGGGACTGGTGGTGCTCATCGCCGTCCTCGCCGGCATCCACCTGACGCAGGGCACTTCGACGTCCGGTCCGCTGGACGTGGTGAAGGCGATCTTCGGCCAGGGCGACGCGCAGACCCTCGCGGTACTGGAGGGCGCGCGCGTCCCCCGGCTGCTCGCCGCGTTGCTGCTCGGGATCGCGCTCGGCGTCGCGGGCGCGGGAATGCAGTCCGTGGCAAGGAATCCGCTCGCCTCGCCGGATACGCTCGCGGTCAACGCGGGCGCGCATTTCGCCGTGGTCGCCATCTCCGCGTTCGGGCTCTCGCTGCCGCTCGTGCCGGTGGGCGGGGCCGCGTTCGTGGGCGGGCTCGCCGCGGCCGTCGTCGTCCTCGGTCTCGCGGGCGGCGGTGCCGCGAGCCCTCGGCTGGTGCTCGTCGGTTCGGCGATGCTGCTGGCGCTCCAGTCGGTCACCGTCCTGCTGCTGCTCCTGTTCGAGGAGGAGACGAGCGGGTTGTTCGCCTGGGGCAGCGGTTCGCTGACGGTGGCCGATCTGCGCGCGACCGGCCAGATGACGCCGATCGTGGTGATCGCCGTGGCGGCGCTCATCGCGTTGGCCGGCAGACTCGACATCCTCGCCCTCGGCGACGACAACGCGACCGTGCTCGGCCTGCGCGTCCGCCGGACCAGGGTCACCGCGATCGTGCTGACCGTCGCGCTGACCGCGGCGGCGGTGACCGTCGCCGGCCCGGTCGGGTTCGTCGGGCTGAGCGCGCCGGTGATCACGCGACTGCTGCTGCCGATCGCCAAACATCGCGCCCTGCTGCCGGTTTCCGGACTGGTCGGCGTCGTCACGGTGCTCGGCGCCGACGTCGTCCTGCGGGCGATCATGGGTTCGGCCGCCGCCGTGCGGGTGCCGACCGGGGTGGTGACCACGATCGTCGGCGCCGTCGTGATGGTGTGGCTGGCGCGGCGCGGCCGGGGAAGCGGCTCGCGCCGTCCCGCTCCGGCCGGGCGGGTCGGGGTCGCCGGATCGACCCGGCGGCTCGTGCTCATTTCCGTCGTCCTGGTGGCGCTCCTCGCCGTCGTCCCGGTGGCAGGCCTGATGCTGGGCGACCGCATGGTGCTGCTCGGCGACCTCGCGAACTGGGTCACCGGCAACACCGGGACCGCGCTCACCTTCGTGCTGGACCAACGGCTTCCGCGGGTGCTGGCCGCGCTGCTCGCCGGTGCCGCGCTGGCCGTGTCCGGCTGCGGCATCCAGTCGGTCAGCCGCAACCCGCTCGCCGAACCCGGCCTGCTCGGCATCACCGCGGGCGCCGGACTCGGCGCGATCACGCTGATCACCATCGTCCCCGCGGTCGGCGCCTGGTCGATCGCCGGTGCCGCCGGCGTCGGCGCGACCGTGGTGTTCCTGCTGGTCTACGGGCTGGCGTGGCGGTCGGGACTCGATTCGGACCGGCTGGTGATCATCGGCATCGCGGTCTGGTCGGCCGGGATGGCGCTGATCACGCTGCTGATCGTGGTCTCCGACCCGTGGAACTCGGCCAAGGCGCTGACCTGGCTGTCCGGCTCGACCTACGGCCGCACGCTGGAACAGGTCGTGCCGGTGGCGCTCGCGCTCGTCGCGCTGACGCCGTTGCTGTGGATCAAGCACCGCGAACTCGACCTGCACGCCCTCGACGAGGACACCCCGCGCGTGCTCGGGATGCGCATCGAACGGTCACGTCTGGTGGTGCTGGCGGCGTCCGGGATCCTGGCGGCCACCGCGGTGTCCGCCATCGGCGTGGTCGTCTTCGTCGGCCTGGTCGCACCGCATCTGGCGCGCTCGCTGGTCGGGGGGCGGCACGGCCGGATCGTCCCGGTGGCCGCGGCGCTCGGTGCGCTGCTGGTGAGCGTCGCGGACACGCTGGGGCGGACGGTCATCGCGCCCGCCCAGATCCCGGCGGGTCTGGTCATCGCGATGGTCGGGACGCCGTACTTCGTGCTGGTGCTCTGGAAGACCCGGCCGTAATGGGCCTCGTCAGGACGCCGGTGACGGTGAAGGTGCGTGTTCTGGACGGGCTGTCGACCTTGAGTCGGCGGTGCAAGCGGGCTCACCACTGAGGCCTAGCCCTACGACTGTCCAAAAAGGTCACTTTTCGAGGTCAACGCGTCCGATTTAGGCACTTTGCGCAGTATTGCGCGGGGGTCGTGAGTGGCAATGGTCGTTCTAACCCTCTTTGCCACTCACGACTCCCCGCGAAACCGGACTTACCGGCACAAAGCAGGCGTATGCCGCCCGGAAAGTGACCACTGTGGACACCTAGGACCCCAGGCGACACAACGCGTCACCTTTGACTTACTCCTCGGGTCTCCTGGGCTGAAGGGGCCCTTCATGGCGTCCGATGCGGGGAAAGTCCCCTTCAGCCCACGGGACTACAGGGTCTTCTGCAGGTGCGTCGCGAGCAGCTTGGTGAAGCGCGCCGGGTCGGCCAGTTCGCCGCCTTCGGCGAGCAAAGCCATGCCGTACAACAGTTCCGCGGTCTCCGCGAGCCCTTCGGACTCGCCCTTCTCGGTGAACGAGGACCGCAGCCCGGACACCAGCGGGTGCCCCGGGTTCAGTTCCAGGATCCGCTTGATCTGCGGCAGTTCCTGGCCCATCGCGCGGTACATCTTCTCCAGCGTCGGGGTGACGTCGTTCGTGTCGCCGACGATGCAGGCGGGCGACGTCGTCAGCCGCGACGAGAGCCGGACCTCCTTGACCTGCTCCGACAGCGTCGTCGTCAGCCAGGTCAGCAGGCCGGAGAACTCCTCCTTCTGCTCGTCGGTGGTGTCGGAGTCGAGTTCGACCTCGCCCTTCGCGACCGACTGGAACTGCTTCTCCTCGTAGCCCGAGACGGCGTCGACCCACATCTCGTCGATCGGGTCGGTGAGCACGAGCACCTCGTAACCCTTGGCCTGGAAGGCTTCCAGATGCGGGGAGTTCTCGATGCTCTGCCGCGATTCGCCGGTCAGGTAGTAGATGTGCTCCTGGCCGTCCTTCATCCGCTCGACGTACTCACGCAGCGATGTGAGCTTCTCCGGGTCGTTCGTCGAGGCGAACGAGCAGATGTCGAGGATCGCGGTGCGGTTCTCGTGGTCGTCCAGCAGGCCTTCCTTGACGGCCCGGCCGAACTCCTTCCAGAAGGTGTCGTACTTGTAGCGGTTCTCGTCGGCCATCAGGGTCTTGACCGTCGACAGCACCTTCTTGACCAGGCGACGGCGGATCAGCTGGATCTGCCGGTCCTGCTGCAGGATCTCGCGCGAGACGTTGAGCGAGAGGTCCTGCGCGTCGACGACGCCCTTCACGAAGCGCAGGTACTCCGGCATCAGCGCTTCGCAGTCGTCCATGATGAAGACGCGCTTCACGTACAGCTGGACACCGCGTTTGCGCTCCCGCATGAACAGGTCGAGCGGCGCGTGGCCGGGCAGGAACAGCAGCGCCTGGTACTCGAAGGTGCCCTCGGCCTGGAGCCGGATCGTCTCCAGCGGGTCGTTCCAGTCGTGCGCGACGTGCTTGTAGAACTCGTTGTACTCGTCCTCGGTGACGTCGGACGACGGGCGGGCCCACAGCGCCTTCATCGAGTTGACCGTGACGACCTCTTCGCCTTCGGTCATCCGGATGGGCCAGGTGATGAAGTCCGAGTACTTCTTGACGATCTGCTTGATCTTCGTGGCCGAGGTGTAGTCGAAGAGCTGGTCTTCGGCGTCCTCGGGTTTGAGGTGCAGGACGACCGACGTGCCCTGCGGCAGGTCCGGGACCGTCTCGATGGTGTACGTGCCTTCGCCCTCGGATTCCCAGCGGACGCCCTCGTCCGATCCGGCGCGGCGGGTCAGCAGCGTGACCTTGTCGGCCACCATGAAGCTGGCGTAGAAGCCGATGCCGAATTGGCCGATCAGATCCTGCGAGGCCGCGGAATCCTTGGTCTCCTTCAATTTCTTCAGGAATTCGGCGGTGCCGGATTTCGCGATCGTGCCGATCAGCGCCACGACGTCGTCCCGGCTCATCCCGATTCCGTTGTCCCGCACGGTGAGGGTGCGGTTTTCGGGGTCGGTCGCGATCTCGATGTGGAGATCGTCGGTGTCCGCCTGGAGTTCCTTGTCGCGGAACGCTTCGAGGCGGAGTTTGTCCAGTGCGTCGGAGGCGTTGGACACCAGTTCCCGCAGGAAGGTGTCCTTGTTCGAGTAGATCGAGTGGATCATCAGCTGAAGCAGCTGACGTGCCTCCGACTGGAACTCGAGTGTTTCGGCAGAGGTTGTCACGGGCCGATATTACCCAGCGGCTATTCGGCCCGGGTAAGCCTCTGTCGGGCCACTTCGACCAGTCCGTCGCCGGTCGCCTGCTCGATCGTCGTGACGCACGCCCGGCCCTCGGTCTCGACCGTGGCGATGACGTTGCCGAAATGCGGTCCGGACACCTTGGTCCAGGTCAGTGGATCGGGCGCGACGCCGCCCCGGTCGGCCCAGCGGCGCGCGAGGGACGCCAGCGCGGCCGACCACGTGCCGGCGAAAGCCCATCGGAGGAAACGCGGCATGGCGTTGTGGACCGGAGAGCAGGTGAGCTGGAAGACGGTCGAAGTCACCGGCTCGGGGTAGTGCGCCTCGGCGATGTAGGCGTGGTGGACGTCGCCCGAAAGCACCGCGATGGTGGCGGGCGGATCGTCCCGCCGTCCCTCGCGGGCGATCATCGCGGACAACCGCTCGAACGAGGCCCGAAACGCGGCCCAGTGTTCGAGGTCGGCGGCTTGGCGGATCTTCTCCGCGAGCCTGCCGCGCCATCCGGGACGGTCGCAGGCACGTTCGTTCAGCGACTGCAGGTGGGAGATGACCGGCGGCAGCAGCCAGGGCAGCGACGAGCCGATCAGCAGGTGGTCGCACGGCGCGGCGGCGTTCTCCTCGATCCAGTCGAATTCGTCGTCGTCGACCATGGACCGCGCGCCGCCCGCCAGGATCCGCCCCGCCCGGCTGTCGATGACCAGCAACCGCACGCCGCCGAAGTCGCGGCGATAGCTCCACCGCGCGCCTTTGGTGCCGTCGCGCTCGTTGTCGGCTTCATCAGCGAACGCGGAGAGCAGATCGGCGTTGTCACCGCCGGAACCGATCGCCTGCTGGAAGGTGGCGTCTTCGGCGAGTTCCGCGGGGCCGAGATTCCCCAGGTGCTGGTAGACCCAGTAGGACATGATCGCGCCGCGCAGCCGTTCCCGCCACCACGGCTGCGCGCGCATCCGCCGCTGCCAGGCGAGGGAGGTGTTCCAGTCGTCGCGGACGTCGTGGTCGTCGAAGATCATCGACGTCGGCACGGTGGACAGCAGCCAGCGGATCGCCGGTTCGCCCCAGGCCTCGAAGTACAGATGGGTGTATTCCTCGAAGTCCATCACCTCGGTACCCGGTGGGCGGGAGGTGTCCCGGCGCCGTTTCAGCCATTCCTGCGTCTCGTCGGTGGTCTCGTCGGCGTAGACCTGGTCGCCCAGCATCAGCAACGCCTGCGGCCACTCGGTTTCCTCGCCCGCGGCCATCCGGCGGGCGTACGCGGCCAGCGCGTCCGGGCCGTAGGTGTCGCCGTCGTGCGGTTTGCGGCACGAGCCGAAGACGAGCCGGACCCTCGACTCCTCCTCGGGCAGCGTCCGGATCCGGCTCGGCGGGAACTCGGAATCGGCCGGAGGCCACACCTTTTCGCCGTCGACGCGTACTTCGTATTCGACGCACGAGCCGGGTTCGAGACCGGTCAGCACCAGCAGGGCGTAGTGGTGACCCTTGATCTCGAACGTCCTCGCGGTGGTGCCGAGCACCTCGACCTCACCGGCTGTGCCGGTCTCGACCCACACCGTCGCCGACGTTTCGTCGACATGCCGCAGCAAGGGCCCCAGACGCAGACTCATTCCTGAAACGGTGCCACAGCGGAGCCAAGATCGTGCGCTGAGCGGCGCGGGTCACCGGCCGGCGGGCCCCGCCCAGCCCTCGGGCACATGGCCGATCCGGATCCGCTGCGGGTGGTCCCCGACCGGGACGGACTTCACCTTCGCGCCGGTCGCGAAGTCGATCGCGGTCACCTGGTCCGAGCCGCTTTCCGAGATGACGCAATGCCTTCCGTCACCGCTCACGGTCGCCCAGTACGGCTTCGCCGCCGTCACGAGCTGCGCCTCCCGCAGGCTGGCGCGGTCCACAATGGTCGCGTAGTCGTCCATCGTCCCGGCGACGCAGAGCTTGTCACCCGCCGGGCTCATCGAAAGCCCGTGGTGCCGCGAGTCGTTGACCCAGGTGGTGCGGTCCTCACTCGTGTTCGGGTTCTTCGGCAGCGTCTTCGACCGCGTGATCCGGTCGGTGGCGACGTCGTATTCGAGAAGGCCGTTGAAGAACGACACCTGGAAGTACAGCTTCGACTCGTCGGGGGTGAAGGCCACCGGCCGGACGGCGTCGGAGAGATCGCCACGCCCGAAGGCGTCCAAGCGCTCGCGCATGTCGATCACCTTCACCTGCTTGAAGGTGGTCGCGTCGACGACGGTGAGCCGACGGTCGCCCTTGGTGAAGTCCTGCCACGGCGCGTCGAGCGCGGTGTTGACCTCGCCGATCGAGCTGTTCCAGAGGTAGCGGCCGCCGTCGGTGTAGGTGTTCTCGTGCGGTTTGTCGCCGGTCTTGAACGAGCCGAGCTGCCGTCCGGTCTCGATGTCGAGCACGTGGACGGTGTTCGACGTCGAGGCCGACACCGCGATGCTGCGGCCGTCCGGCGAAACGGCCATGTGGTCGGAGCGGAAACCCGACACCGGGAACCGCCAGTTGACGCGGCCGGTGGCGAGGTCGATCGACACGACGTCGGCGAAACTCGGGCGGGACGCGACCACCGCGCGGCCGTCCGGCGTGGTGTAGAGGTCGTCGACGAGCTGGTCGTGTCCCTCGCCGACGCCGTTGCGGATGCCGAGGAAGAAGGCGAGCTTGATCGGGTTCAGGTAGATCTCGGTGAGCCGCTCGGCCTTGTCCGGCACCATGTCGACGCGCGCGATCTTCGCGTAGTCGCCGGAGGGCGCGATGACGTCCGCGGTCCCCTCCCAGTTGTTGCCCACGAACAGCACCTGCCGCAGGCCGTCTTCCGCCGCGGCGGCGGGCGCCGAGCCCAGTGCCGCGGCGAGGCAGGTCACGAGGACGGTGTTCAGCAGCCGGCGTTTCCGCATCACGCGCACCTTTCGGCGAGGGCCTGTTACCTTTCGGTAGCTCACAGGAAACCAACCGGCCGGACACCCTCGGTAGGGGACGGTCGCCAAGGACCGCCGGTTTCGTTGTGCACCGGGCACAATCCGCGCGGGAAGGCGGTGGCGATGGCGCACCGGTCGCTCCACGAGGTGCTGGCCGCGATGGCCGCCGACGCCGATGTCGTCGACGAAGTGGTCCGGGCCGCCCGCACGGAGTCGCCGGAAGTCGCGAGCCTGCCGGTGGACGAGAACCGGCGGCATGTCGCGATCGTGCTCGCCGCCGGGCTCGCCTCGTTCGACCGGCCGGGCGGGACCGGGGAGCAGGACTACGCCGCGGCCGCCGTCCTCGGCGCGGACCGGGCCGCACAGGGGGTCCCGCTCGCCGCGCTGCTGCGCGGGGTGCAGGCCGGCCGCAGCCGCGCGGTCGAGATCGCCGTCGAGCGCGGCAAGGCGGCCGGGGTGCCGGACGACGTCATGCTGGCGGCACTGGTCGACTTCGACCGGAACACGCGGGCGCTCGAACGGCAGGTCATCGCCGGCTATCACGAGGCCGAACTCGAACTCTCCCGCACGGTGCACGACAGCCGGGCCCGGGTGCTGCGGCGGTTGCTGGGCGGCGACACGGCCGCGCCCTCGGCCGAGGAGGTCGCGAACGTCGGGCTGAACCCGGGAGGGCGCTATCACTGTCTGCTCTCCGACGTCGGCGATCCGTATCAAGCGCGGGTCGTCGAGCGACGGCTCGGCACGACGGGTGGTGTCTTCGGCCTGGTCGACGGGCGGCTGACCGGGCTGGCACCGCGGCTTCCCACCCCGTCGGCGCTCGGGGACGACGTCCTGATGGTGGTCTCCCCCGCCGTCCCGCTCGCGGAGATCCGCGGGATGCACGCGCTGTGCGTGATGGCCCTGCCGACGGCCGCGCGATCCCGCGGTCTGCACGCGGTGGCCGATCTGGCCGTCGAGACCGCGCTCGCCGCCCAGCCGGGGCTCGCCGCGCTGCTCGGTGACACCCTGCTGAGCGCGCTGACGCCGGGCGATGACTTCCACGAGCAACTCGTCTCGACCGCGCTGGCCTACCTCGACCACGGGCGGCGGCTCGACCAGACCGCCGCGGCGTTGCACGTCCACGCGAACACCGTGCGGTACCGGCTCGCCCGGCTCGGCGAGATCACCGGGGCGTCGCTCGATCCGCCGGACGACGACGGCGGTACCCATGTGCGGCACACCGTCGGCTGGTGGTGGGCGCTGCGCACCTGGCGCTCGGGCTGAACCGCCGGGGTCCGTCGTCCGTGTAACCCGGTGAAGGCTTCTCCACCCGGAAGGAACCCGCCTTGTCGGTTTTCACGCGCCCCGCCCTCGTGGGCCTGCCCGGCGACCGGACGGCCGCCCGTGAGATCGCGTCCAGCGCGGTGACCCCCCTGTCCGCCGTTCTCGTGCTGTTCGCGCTGCTCGCGCCGGCCGACCTCGACGCGCTGACACCCGAGGCGTTCGTGCGGTTGCCGGTGGAGGCGCTGCTCGGGGTGGCGGTGGTGCTCATGCTGCGCGACGGCGCCCGGCGGATCGTCGCGGTGTCCGCCGGCGCGATCCTCGGGCTGCTGACCGTGTTCAAGGCCATCGACATCGGTTTCGGGCTCGCGCTGAACCGGCGGTTCAATCCGGTTTTCGACTGGGGTGTGCTCGGCAACGGCGTCGACCTGCTCGGCACGTCGATCGGCCGGACCGGCGCGATCGCGTCGTTCATCGGGCTGACGCTGCTCGCGGTGGTGGTGATCGTGCTGATGGCGCTGGCCGTGCTGCGGTTGAGCCGGGTGGTCGCCGGACGGCGCACGGCGTCGACCAGGGTGACGGCCGTGCTCAGCGTGGTCTGGATGGTGTGCGCGGTCTCCGGCGCGCAACTCGCTCCGGGGCAGCCCCTGGCTTCGCGCAGCGCGGTCGCCTTCGCCTACGACGACCTCCGCCAGGTTCGGGCCGGAATCCGGGACAGGCAGGCCTTCGCCGGGGAAGTCGCCGTCGACGCCTTCCGTGACACGCCGTCTTCCGGGCTGCTGAACGCGTTGCGCGGCAAGGACGTCCTGTTCACCTTCATCGAAAGCTACGGCCGGGTGGCCGTCCAGGACTCGGACATCGCCCCCAAGGTCGACGCGGTCCTCGACGCCGGGACCGCGCGGCTGAAGAACGCCGGCTACGGCTCGCGCAGCGCGTTCCTGACGTCGCCGACGACGAGCGCGGGCAGCTGGCTGGCGCACTCGACGTTTCAATCCGGGGTGTGGGTCGACAGCCAGCACCGCTACGACGACTTCGTGAAGACCGACCGGTTCACTCTGGGCGGCGCGTTCAAACGCGCGGGCTGGGAGACCGTCGGTGTCGTCCCGGCGCATACCGAGGACTGGCCGGAGGGCAAGGTCTACGGCTACGACCGCTACTACGACTCGCGAAGCATCGGCTATCACGGCCCGCAGTTCTCCTACGCCACGATGCCGGACCAGTTCACGCTTTCGGCGTTCCAGCGGGCCGAACGCGGGAAGCCGGACCGACCGCCGATGATGGCGGAGATCGACCTCGTCACCAGTCACTGGCCGTGGACGCCGCTGCCCCGCATGGTCGACTGGGCCGCCGTCGGCGACGGATCGATCTACGATCCCATGCCCTCGCAAGGGAAAACGCCCGAAGAGGTCTTCACCGACCCCGCCAAGGTGCGCGGCGCGTACGGCGACTCGATCGCGTATTCGCTGAACTCGCTCATCTCGTACGTGGAGACGTACGGCGACGACGATCTCGTGCTCGTGTTCCTGGGCGACCACCAGCCGAACCCGATCGTCGCCGGTGCGGGCGCGGATCACGACGTCCCGATCACCGTGGTCACGCGGGACAAGGCCGTGCTCGACAAGGTCGCGGCGTGGCACTGGCAGGACGGCCTGCACCCGGACCGGAACGCGCCGGTGTGGCGGATGGACACGTTCCGGGACCGGTTCCTGACCACCTTCGCCCGCTGAAACCCCGCATTCAGAGGACTAAATGCGGGTGGCGTCGCGATACCGGTCGGCGAGCTCGCGCAAGTAGTCGACTAATTGCGGGGGTTCGGTGACGCGGAAGGGGGCGTTGAGGAGTCCTAAGTGGACAGCCATCGTCTCGATGCTGTCCGCGCCGGTGTGCAGGACGCAGGTGTTCGCGTCGACGGCCTCCACCGTCCCGACGGCCGGATTGATCCGCGCGGTCACCTCTTCGGCGGACGCGTGCACGGTGACGTCGGCCCGGTAGCGCCAAGCGGCGGACGACACCCCGCGCCGCACGCGATCGGTGACGTCCTCGGGCAGCTCGCGCGCGGTGAACCGCGGGCCGGTGGGGACGCGCGGGGTCAGCCTGTCGACGCGGAAGGTGCGCCAGTCGCCGCGGTCGAGGTCCCAGGCGACGAGGTACCAACGGCGTCCCCAGTTCACCAGGCGATACGGCTCGACCTTGCGGACGGTTTCCGAACCGTCATGGGTCCGGTAGCCGAACCGCAGCACCTCGCGATCCCGGCAACAGGCCGTCAGCACGGTGAGCGTCTCGGCGGTGACGCGCGGGCCGGGCTCGTCCCTCGGCACCGGGACCGTGTACGCCTGCAAGGCGTTCACGCGGCGGCGCAACCGGGACGGCAGCACCTGCTCCAGTTTGGCGAGCGCGCGCAACGACGTCTCCTCCACACCCGCGATGGTGCCGCCCGCCGCGGTGCGCAGGCCGATGGCGACCGCGACGGCCTCCTCGTCGTCCAGGAGCAACGGCGGCAGGTCGGCCCCCGCGCCGAGCCGGTAACCGCCGACGGAACCGCGGGTCGCGTTCACCGGGTACCCGAGCGCGCGGAGGCGCTCGACGTCGTTGCGGATCGTGCGGGCGCTGACCTCCAGGCGTTCCGCCAGTTCGGTGCCGGTCCAGTCACGGGGAGTCTGCAGAAGGGAGAGCAAACGGAGCAATCTTGCCGAGGTTTCCAACATTTCTTCAGGCTGCTCCTCCATTAGGAACGGGATGTTCCTAATGGCACTCTACCTTGGTCTCATGAGCGAAAACACCGAGATCAAGCCCTTCCGCGTCGAGGTCCCGCAGGCCGAACTGGACGACCTCGCCGACCGGCTGGCCCGCGTCCGCTGGGCGAACGAACTGCCCGCCGACCAGGTGACCGACGGGGTGCAGCGCGGACCGGTCACGCCGGGCTGGGAGTACGGCGTGCCGCTGGAGTACGTGCGACGGCTGGTCTCGTACTGGCGCGAGGGCTACGACTGGCGGAAGTGGGAGGCGAAGCTCAACGAGTACCCGCAGTTCACCACGGAGATCGACGGGCAGAACATCCACTTCCTGCACGTCCGCTCGCCGGAGCCGGACGCGACGCCGCTGATCCTCACGCACGGCTGGCCGAACTCGGTCTTCGAGTACCTCGACCTGATCGACCAGCTGACGGACCCGCGTTCTCACGGGGGCGACGCGGCGGACGCGTTCCACGTGGTGATCCCGTCGCTGCCCGGGTTCGGTTTCTCCGGCCCGACGCGCGAGAAGGGCTGGAACCGGTACCGCACGGCTCAGGCGTGGGCCGAGCTGATGCGCCGCCTCGGCTACGAGCGCTACGGCACGCACGGCAACGACGCCGGTTCGTTCGTCGCCCCCGAGGTCGGCCGGATCGACGCCGAGCACGTGCTCGGTGTGCACGTGACGCAGCTGTTCTCGTTCCCCAGCGGCGACCCGGCGGAGTTCGAGGGCATGACCGAGAAGGAACTGGAGTACCTGCAGTTCCTCCAGTCCTTCAACGACGACATGTCCGGCTACGCGAAACTCCAGGAGAGCGCGCCGCAGAACCTCGCGCACGCGTTGGCCGACTCGCCGACCGGGCAGCTGGCTTGGAGCGCGCAGCTGCTGTCGGCCACGAGCGACGACCACGTGCTCACCAACGCCACGCTGTACTGGCTCACCAACACCGCGGCTTCGGCGGCGCGGTTCTACTACGAGGACAAGCACAGCGAGCACCCGGCCGAGCCGACGACCGCGCCGACCGGGCTGGCCAGTTTCGCCTACGACTTCCGGCCGCTGCGGCGTTTCGCCGAGCGGGACCACGCGAACATCGTTTCGTGGCAGGAATTCGACCGCGGCAGCCACTGGGCGACGCAGGACGCGCCGGACCTTTTGGTGGGGGACATCCGGGCGTTCTTCCGCAAGCTTTCCTGAGCTTCCGAAAGTCCGTGAAGGCCTCCTTCCCTACCCTGAAAGTAGGGAAGGAGGCCTTCACGGACCGGGCCTCAGGCGCCGGCGCCGTCCAGTACCGCCATGGCCTCCGCGCTCAGCTCCAGCGTGAAGGCCGGCCGGATCGCCTCGTAGTGTTCCCAGGTCCGCGGCCCGATCAGCGGCAGCACCCGCGGCGACGTCTGGCGCAGCAGCCACGCCAGCGCGACCTGGTTCCCGGTCGCCCCCACCTCCCGCGCCACGGTCTCGACGGCGGCCATCCGTGCCTCGCCGTCCGCGCCGGCGTAGGTCTGCCAGACGGGATGCGCCAGCCGCCGCGCGGAGTCGTCGTAGATCCCGCGCAGGATCGACGAGTACGCGGCGAGCGCGATGTCTTCGTTGTCCCGCAGGAAGTCGAGCATGTCCCCGGTGGCCAGCGACGCCGAATCGGCCACCGGCCGCAGGTACGAATGCTGCAACTGGACGGCCACCGGCGAGGCCCAGCCGTGCCGCTCCGCGAGCGCGCGGATCCGTTCCAGCCGCCAGGTGCGGACGTTGCTCCAGCCGATCTGCCGCACCTTCCCCGCGCGGACGATCTCGTCGAGCGCGGCCAGCGTCTCCTCCAGCGGGGTCGCCCGGTCGTCGACGTGGACGTAGTACAGGTCGATGTGGTCGGTGCCGAGCCGCCGCAGGCTTTCGTCGACGCCGCGCCGGATCACGTCGCCGCCCGCGCCCTCGAAATGCCGTCCGATGTAGTCCCAGTCCGCGGTGCCGTCGTCGTGGTACCCCTTGCGCGCGCTGTCGGCGTCGGCGACCGCGGCCGACACCTTCGTCGCGAGGAAGACCTTGTCCCGCCTGCCTTTCAGCAGCTTCCCGAGCAGTTCCTCGCTCTCCCCGCCCGTCGCGCCGGGCACCCACCACGAGTAGCAGTTCGCGGTGTCGAGGAAGTCGCCGCCGTCGTCGAGGTACGCGTCCAGGATCCGCGCCGAGGTCCGCTCGTCGGTGGCGGTGCCCATCGTCATGCACCCGAGCGAGACCTGGCTGACCTTCCGGCCGGTCCGGCCGAGTTCCACCTTTTCCATGGTCTGGACCTTATGCGCGATCGGTCCGGTACTACAGTCCGTTCACATGACCGGATCCCGGACCAATCTGGCTTGGGACGTGCTTCTCGACCTCTCCGGGCCGGGCCCCAGGCACGAACGGCTCACCAGGGCCCTGCGCACCGTGATCCGCGACGGCACGCTCGGCTCCGGCGCCGCGCTGCCGCCCAGCCGCACCCTCGCCGCGGATCTGGGTTGCTCCCGCTGGGTGATCACGCAGGCGTACGAGCAACTGATCGCGGAGGGCTACCTCGCCGCGCGCACCGGATCGGGCACCGTCGTGCGCTGGTCCGCGTCGGGCGCCGAGCCCGCGAAACCCGCCGTACGCAAGGTGTCGCCGCCCGAGATCGACCTCGCGCCCGGCCTGCCCGATCTACGGCACTTCCCTCGGACGCGCTGGGCGGAGGCGGTCCGCGAGGTACTCGTGAACGCGCCCCACGGCGAGTTCGGCTATCCCGTCCCCGGCGGGCATCCGCGGCTCCGCGCCGTACTCGCCGACCACCTCCGCCGCTGCCGGGGTGCGGTCGTCGACGACGTGCGGATCGCGTCCGGCGTCACCGACGCGTTCGGCCGCCTGTGCCGGGCGCTGCTCGCGGCCGGGATCACCCGCGTCGCGGCCGAAGACCCCGGCTGGCACACCCTGCGCCGCGTCGCGACCCACGCCGGGCTCGACGTCGTCGGCGTCCCGGTCGACGAAGACGGGCTCCGCGTCGAGGAGATCCCTCCCGGCGTCCGGGCCGTTCTCGTGACCCCGGCGCACCAATTCCCCACCGGCACCGTCTTGTCACCCGCCCGCCGCGCCGGACTGCTGGCCTGGGCGCACGAAGCCGACGGCCTGATCATCGAAGACGATTACGACGCCGAGTTCCGCTACGACCGGCGTCCGGTCGGGACGGTGCAGGGCATGGATCCGGCGAGGGTCGCGCTGCTCGGTTCGGTCAGCAAGACCCTCAGTCCCGCGCTCGGCCTCGGCTGGTACGCCGTCCCTCCACAGTGGACGGATCGGGTCGAGCTCTCGCCCACTCCGCCGGCACTGGACCAGCTGGCGTTCGCGGCCTTCCTCGAACGCGGCTCGTACGACCGGCATCTGCGCGCGGCCCGGCGCCGCTACCGCGCCCGGCGCGACGCCCTGGTCGACGCGCTCGGCCCGGCGCGTCTGTCCGGCGTCGCCGCCGGCCTGCACCTCGTACTGGAACTCCCCGGCGGATCCGCCTCCGCGGTGGTGGAACGGGCGGCGGCCAAAGGCTTGCGCGTGGCCGATCTCGACGACTACCGCGTGGCGCCCGGCGAACCCGGGCTGGTCCTCGGCTACGGCAACCTCGCGGACGGCTCCGTGGGCACCGCGGCCCGCCTGTTGCGGGAAGCCATCGCGCGATGACGGTTCCGGTGAGGGGTAAGTGTCCACAGTGGTCACTTTCGGGCAGCGGGGAGTCGTGAGTGGCAAAGAGGGTTAGAACGACCATTACCACTCACGACCCCCGGCCAATACCGCGCAAAGCACCCAAATCGGGCGCGCTGACCTCAAAGAGTGTCTCTTTGGACAGTCCGAGGAAGGTGTCAGGCATCGGCGGCGAGGACGGTTCCGCTGAGAAGCAAGTCAAAGGTGGCGCATCGTGCCGCCTGAGGACGTTGGTGTCCACAGTGGTCACTTTCCGCGCAGCACGCGCCCGCTTCATGCCGGTAAGTCCGGTTTCACGGGGAGTCGTGAGTGGTAAAGAGGGTTAGAACGACCATTGCCACTCACGACCCCCGGCCAATACTGCACAAAAGCACCCAAATCGGACCCCTCGACCACAAGAAGTGTCCTTTTTGGACAACCTGAGGGGGTTCAGGCCTCGGCGACGAGGAAGGTTCCAGCGAGAAGCAAGTCAAAGGTGGCGCGTTGTGCCACCTGAGGACTTTGGTGTCCACAGTGGTCACTTTCCGCGCAGCGCGCGCCCGCTTTATGCGGGTAAGTCCGGTTTCACAGGGAGTCGTGAGTGGTAAAGAGGGGTTAGAACGACCATTACCACTCACGACCCCCCCGGCCAACACTGCACAAAGACCCCAAATCGGACCCTTGATCCCCAACAGTGTCCTTTTTGGACGTCCAAGGGGCGAGGCGGTCAGTCCGGAAGTACCGACTGAACGGCCTCCGGGGTCCGCCCGACCACGGTCGTGCCGTCGTCGGCGGTGATGATCGGCCGCTGGATCAGCTTCGGATGCGTGGCCAGCGCCTCGATCCACCGTTCACGGTCGGCGGGGGTGCGACCCCAGGTCTTGAGTTCGAGTTCCTTCGCGATCGGCTCGGCGGTGCGGGTGATGTCCCACGGCTCGAGCCCCAGCCGCTTGAGGACGGCCTTCAGTTCCTTCGCCGTCGGCGGCTCCTCGAGGTACTTCCGCACGGTGTACTCGGCCCCAGCCTCGTCCAGCATCGACACCGCGGTCCGGCATTTGGAACACGCCGGGTTCACCCAGATTTCCATCCGGGGCCACCTCCCTTCGAAAAGTGCTCACTCGATGAGCACTTTGCTTCCGATGATGGTCGTAGACGTTACGACGAAAGGAACCCGGCCATGGACGAGACCATCTTCAGCGCCGCCTCCCCCGCCGAGTGGCGCGCCTGGCTGGCCGAGCACGCCGGAACCGAAAAGGAGGTCTGGCTGGTCATCCGGCACAAGGACAGCGGCGTCCCCAGCGTCCGGATCGAAGAGGCGATGGAGCAGGCCCTGTGCTTCGGCTGGATCGACGGGCTGCACCGCAAGAACGACGCCACCAGCTCGCGGCTGCGGTTCACCCCGCGCAATCCCCGGAGCACGTGGAGCCGGGTCAACCGCGAGCGGGCCGCCCGCCTCATCGCCGAAGGACAGATGACCGAACGCGGTCAGGCGATGATCGACCTCGCCAAAGCGAAGGGCCGCTGGCAGGTCGTGCCGGACGGCGACGGTGTCCCGGAGGACCTGCGCGCCCGGCTCGACGCCGACGAGGCCGCCCGCACCCATTTCGAGAAGTTCCCGCCGTCGTCGAAGCGGCTGATCCTGGAATGGATCCTCACGGCGAAGAAGCCGGAGACCCGGGAGCGGCGAATCAGCAAGACCGTCGAACTCGCGGCCGTGAACGTCCGCGCGAATCACCCGGTCCGGTGACTCAGTTCGGTTCGCAACGGGCGACGAGGAGGGCGATGTCGTCCTGAGCCGGGGTGTTGCCGACGAGCGCGGCCATCACGCGTGCGCAGACCACGCCGGGCTGGTCCGCGGAGACCACGCCCGCGAGCCGCTGCAGGCCGACGTCGATCAGCTGGTCCCGGCGCTCGACGAGACCGTCGGTGTAGAAGGCGAGCACGGCGCCGGGCGGCAGTTCGACGACGGTTCTCCGGCGCCGCGGCCCGGTCACCCCGATGGGCGGATCGACCGGCGCGTCGACGAACACCGACGGACCGCCGGGCGTCGCGAGTATCGGTGGCAGATGCCCGGCCAGTGAGATCGCCATGCTGTCGCGCGAAGCCGTCACCAGTCCGTACACGACGGTGGCCAGCGAACCCGGCTCGAAATGCTGCACCTTCCGGTCCAGTTTGGACAGTACTTCCGCCGGGTCGTCCGATTCGAGCGCGTAGGCGCGCAGCGCGCTGCGCAACCGCCCCATGATCACGGCGGCGTTGAGGCCGTGCCCGGCGACGTCGCCCATCACGATGCCGAGCCGGTCGCCCGGCAGTGAGAACAGGTCGTACCAGTCGCCGCCGACCCCGGGTTCGGTACCCGGGACGTATCGCGCGGAGAACTGGATGCCCGGCACGGCGGGCAACCGCGCGGGCACCAGGCTGCGCTGCAGCGCGGCGGCGGCCGCGCGATCGGTCGACGAGAGTTCGATCTGCGCCGCCAGCGCGAGCCGCGCGGCCACCAGCTGCAGCAGGTCGATGTCGGTCTCGGAGAACTCCCTCGGCGTCACCGACCCGACGTGCAGGACGCCGATCAGCTCGTCGCCCGCGAGCATCGGCACGCCGAGCAGCGTGCGCAGCCCCCGTTCCCACAGGAGCGCGTTCACCACCGTGGTCTCGTCGACGTGGTCGATGATCACCGGACGGCGTTGCGCGGCCACCCGGCCCGCGAAGCCAGCGCCGACGGGCACCCGGACGTCCTGGTAGACCTCTTCCTCGATCCCGGAAGCGGCGATCGCCAGCAGTTGCTGGGCCGAGGGGTCGTGCCGCAGCACCGTGGCGGTGTCGACGCCGAGAACCTCGCGCACGCGCGCGAGGATCGTGGCCATCACCTTGTCCTGGCCTAGGTGCCCCAGCGCCGTGTCGGTGATGGCTTCGAGCACCTGGAGCCGATCGGCGGCTGTCGGGGTCTCGGGCATGCGCTGAGCCTAACCAGTCCGGTCGGCGGCCACCTCCCAGCCCGCCACCAGTCCGTCGAGGTCGTCCGCCAGTACGGCACTCGGCGGAATGGCGTCCCTCGGGACGCGGCAGGCGAGCGCCGTGCCGAGCCCGGCCATCCGGATGACGGTGTCGATCAGCGCTTCCGGCTCATCCGGCCAGTCGAACCCCGGCTGGGCGATCAGCAGGCTCACGCAACCGTGCATCGCCGACCAGAGGCCCATCGCGAGGACCTCCGGTTCGCCGCGCAGGATCCCGGCCCGTACGCAGGCGGCGGTCGCGTCGGCGAGGTACCGGAAACAGGCGACCGCGCCGGGCGACGAGCCGCCGGAGGGCCGCATCAGGAGCACGCGGTACTGCACCGGATGGTCGAGGGCGAACCGGGCGTACACCCGTGCGCGACGGCTGAGCGCGCGCATCGGATCGGCGACCTCGACGGCGTGCTCGCGCATACGGCGCGCGAGCTCGCCCCACACCCGAAGGCAGACCGCCTCCAGCAACGCGTCCCGGCTGGGGAAGTGCGCGTAGACCGACGGCGTGGAGACGCCGGTGCGGCGCGCGACGGCTCGCAGCGTCAGCGCCTCGTCGGTACCCGCCTCGCCGAGCAGGGCGTCGGCGGCCGACAAGATCTCGCCGCGCAGCTTGTCCCCTTCACCCGGCCGCGCCTTCGTCCGCTTCGCGCCCATGCCGTGATGCTGCCAGCATTGACTTGACACCGTCAACTTGACGGTGTCAGCTTGAGGCATGGCGCATTTCCGGACCGCGACCGCGCTGGGTCGCCGAGGCGACGACCCGGTCTTCGACATCGAGCTCGATCCACAGTGGACGATCGGGACGAAGCTGCACGGCGGCTATCTCCTCGCCGTACTCGCCAGGGCGGCCGCCGAGGTCTCCTCGCATCCGCATCTGACCGCGATCAGCGGCTCGTTCTCGGTGGCGCCCGAGCCCGGCCCCGCGGTCGTCGAGGTCGAGGTGCTGCGCGAGGGCCGCGGCCTCACCCAGCTGCGCGCGCGGCTGAGCCAGGGCGGCGCGCCCTGCACGGAGGCGCTGATCACCCAAGGCGTCCTGACCGACGGCGACGCGTGGTGGTCCGGAGTGGACCCGGTCGAGCTCCCGCCGGAGCAGGACTGCCTGCCCGTGCCCGCCGACGGTGGTGGCGGATTCCGCATCGGCCTGATGGACGTCGTCGAGCAGCGTCTCGACCCGGCGGCGGCCGGTTTCGCGGTGGGACAGCCGTCCCGGAAGGGCGTCATCTCGTCCTGGCTGCGGCTCGCCGACGGCATCGACTGGGACCCGGTGAGCCTGCTCGTCGCGCTCGATCCGGTGCCGCCGATCTCCTACGACCTGGGCATCGCGGGCTGGGCGCCGACCATCCAGTTCACCGCGTAC
This sequence comes from Amycolatopsis sp. MJM2582, assembly GCF_000754115.1. Classification (NCBI taxonomy): domain Bacteria; kingdom Bacillati; phylum Actinomycetota; class Actinomycetes; order Pseudonocardiales; family Pseudonocardiaceae; genus Amycolatopsis; species Amycolatopsis sp. MJM2582. The sequence goes on along the minus strand of NZ_JPLW01000007.1, from coordinate 119,308 downwards.
CTGCGCGGGCTCCCGGCGCCGGGTCCGGTGCGGGTGCGGATGCGCGCGGGCGAACTCGGCGGCGACCGGATGGACGAGGTCGCGGAGCTTTGGGACGAGAAGAACCGGCTGATCGGACAAGCGACCCAGATCGCCGCCTTACGTCTCCCCTGAACCACCCGAAAGCGGGTTCATGACGCGGCGCCGGGAGTTAAGATCCGGCGTCTACGTCATTGTTCTGGGGGCAGGACCATGGAAGCGGAACCACTCCGCGCGGGCGAGAACGATTCCGCCGGCGCCGAGATCACCCGGCTCTGCCGGACCCTGGTACCACTGGCCGCCGCCGGCAAATACGCCGAGGCCGCGTCGACCTATCGCTGGGTGAGCCGGGCTTCGTCCGGCGATCCGATCCGGTACGGCGATCACGCGTCGCGGCTGGAATTCTGCGCCCTCACCGGCAACGAGCACACCGGTCTCGATCTTCTGTCGCTTTTGGACGGTGTCGGCGACCATTCGGACGCCGTCGGCAGGCTCGAGTTCTTCGCCTCGGCGGCGCTGCTCACCCGCCGGTTGACGGAAACCGGATACGGCGAGATCCCGTTCGTTCTCAACGGTCCGTACGACGGCGTCTCCCTGAGCAGGCTGCACGAGCGGATGCGGGCGGCGGCCCTCGTCGAAGCCGAGGAACTCGACGGACGCGAGCACTCCGGATACTTCACCGTCTACGCCGAACGGAAGATGGCCGCGAAACCGGTGGCGGACTTCGTCCCGCTCCTGCCGTCGGCGCTCCCCCGGGTCCCGATCCTGCCGCCGCCGGGGCTGTCCGCCGAGGAACTCATCGTCCGGGCGGAGATCCACAATCACCGGTGCGAACCGGAGGAGGCGCGAGCCTGCCTCGAAGCGATCGACGATGTCCCGGACGAGCTCGCACCGCGGCTGAGCGAGCTGCGCGCGATCTTCTTCCAGGGCGAGGACACCGAGGAACGGCTGCGTCACGCGGCCGCCGGATTCCGGGGCCAGGGCGACGAAATCCGCTTCCTGCTCAACCAATGCTGGCTCGGCCTGTGGCTCGTCTTCGACGATCAGGTCGAGACCGGGGTCGCGCTGACGACGGTGGCCGCGGCCCGCTTGCGCGCCGGGACGGACGAACGCGCGGCCTGCTGGGGCGAATACTGGCTGGCGCACGTGCTTTCCGGGCAGGGCCGTACTGCCGAGGCGTACGAGGCCTTGCGACGGGGTGCCGAGCGAGCCGGTGAGGCGGGTGATCCCTTGCTCCTCGGGACACTTCTGTGTCTCGAAGCGTCGTTGCGGAACGGCGACGGCGAGGATCCGGTGACCACACTGGAACTCGCGCGGTCGGCGACGGACGCCTTCATCGTCGGGAACGTCGGCGAGAAGGCGGTCGAAGCGGTCGAACAGGTCCGGATCGCTTACGAGCGCACGGGATCGCTCGACGAACTGGACGTCTTCGTGGAGCATCTGCTGGCGACGCTGCCCGTAGGCGGTCCGGAACGGTTGCGCGGGCATCTCCGCCACCTTCGGGCGCTGTCGCTGATCGGCACCGGCAGGTTCGCCGAAGCCGTCGACGACGCCTACGCGTCTCTCGGTGTCTCCGCGTCGAAAGGCAAGGACACCGCGGAACATTGGTACGTCCTCGTCACCGCGTTGCACGGCGCCGGCCGCTATGACGAGGTGCTCGACGTCGCGCCCCGCACCATCACCCTGCTCGCCACGTCACCGGACTGGGGCCACCGCTGCCGGTGGATGTACGCCGACAGCTACCGCGCGCTCGGCGAATCTTCGCGTGCCTTCGACGAATACGCCGTCCTCGCCGAAATCCTCCACGACTCGGGCGACACCGGGCATTCGTACATCTCGGTGAGCATGGCCGCCGCCGAACAGCTCGATCTGCTCGGCTACGGCGCGAACGCCGCGGATTTCTACGCGCGGGCCGCCGACGCGGCCTTGGCGATCGGCGGCGGCTACGTGGCCGCCACTTGCCGTAACGCGGCGACGCTTTCCCGGCTGCGGTCCGGCGACGTCGACGCGGCACTGAGCGCGCTCGACGCCGCGGAAACCGCCGTGCACGCGGTGGAAACCGAAACCGCGCCCGCGAGGGAACATCTCGTCGCGCAGCTCGACCACGTCGCCGCCCACGTGCTCAGCGCCGCCGGCCGCGTCCGCGAGGCCGCCCGCCGCGCGCTCCGTGCCGCCGAAACGTTCCACCGGATAGGCGAAGCCGAGTCCGCCCGCGACGTCGACCTGCTGCTCGAACAGATACTCCTCGGCGACCAGAACTGACGTGCCGCCTCGGCGTGATTGGGCGGACGGCACGTGTGATCCGACGGACGACACACGTGATCAGATGGACGACACGCTCGCGGCGAAGCTTTCGCCGTGAGTCGTCCGTCCAGACACGTGTGTCGTCCGTCTGATCACGTGTGCCGTCCATCCAGTCACACAAGACCGCCAGTAGGTACTCAGGAGACGGTTGGTTCTGACCCGAATCGCCACTCACGACCCACTGGACCGACTTCACGCCTTGCCAGCCTCCCTCACCAGGAGAAGGATCCCCGGCATGTCCGGACGAAGCCTGCCCATCGGCTCGATCGTGCTGTGGGTCGTGCGCGTGGCGCTCGCCGCCGAGTTCCTCTACAGCGGCTACCTGCTGTTCTCCGGTGGCCACACCGAACAGGTCTTCGCCGAGATCGGACTCGGGCAGTGGCTGCGGTACGTCACCGGTGTGGTCGAGGTCGCCGGCGCGATCGGCCTGCTGTTCCCCCGCTTCGGCGGCCCGTCGGCACTGCTGCTGGCCGGGGTCATGGTGGGCGCGAGCGCCACGGAGCTGTTCATCCTCGCCAACGGCGGCCCGGTCCTCCCGCTGATCCTGCTGATCGTCTGCGCGACGCTGGCGTGGTTCCTCCAGGATCAGACGCGCGCGGTGCTCGGGATCAAGCCTCCCCAAGACACCGAGGACGACCTCTAGGCGAACGCGCGCCACCCTTACACCGAACGGCGCAAAGATCACCCGCCGAATGCCCCGATCACCGGGACGGACAAAGAAAAACCGCATGTCAGCCCGCCTCGCGAGGCGCTGACGAGCACGCCGAAAACTGATCATCAGCGTGATCGAACGCTCACTCAAGGTGAAAGATTGCGGCTCGTTTACAACGAACCGGCCACCCGCTTGACAGTCGGAGTGGTACGTACCACGCTGCCCGCATTGGTCTACACCATTTTGTGGGAGCTCGGCATGGTGGCCGGGCATCGAAAGGACGGCACGAGTGAAGCGCTGGCTCAAGATGGCTGCGGGCGCCGCCGCCATCACCCTCGCGACGGCGGGCTGCGCCGGTTCCGGCAGTGGCGACAGCACGAATTCGAGCGCTGCGGCCTCGAACGGCTCGCTCACGGTCTGGCTCATGACGGGGACCGCCCCCGAAGCACTGACGAACTCGCTCCACAAGGAATTCGAAGACGCGCACCCCGGCGTCAAGGTCAAGTACGAGATCCAGCAGTGGAACGGCATCCAGCAGAAGCTGACCACCGCGCTGGCGAGTGACAACCCGCCGGACGTGATCGAGCTGGGCAACACCCAGACCCCCGCGTTCGCGAACCAGGGCGTGCTCGCCGACCTCACCTCCAGCGTGAACGACTTCAACGGCGCGCAGTGGCTGCAGGGCCTCAAGGCTTCTGGCGAGTTCGACGGCAAGACCTACGGCGTCCCGTTCTACGCGGCGAACCGTGAGGTCATCTACCGCAAGGACATGTTCGAGCAGGCGGGCATCACCGCGACGCCGAAGACGCGCACGGAGTGGCTCGACGCGATCACCAAGCTCAAGGCGAAGTTCGGCAGCGACCCCGAGTTCCAGGCCCTCTACCACCCCGGCCAGAACTGGTACGAGCTGCTGTCCTACATCTGGGACGAGGGCGGCGACATCGCCCAGGCCAACGGCAAGTCCTTCAAGTCGACCCTGGACACCCCGCAGGCGAAGGCCGGGCTGGAGTTCTACAAGCAGCTCACCGACGCTTCGGGCACCAAGGCCCCGAAGGACGCCGACGAGGCCACGCCGCAGCAGGCGGGCATCTACGGCGCCGGCAAGGTCGCGATGATGATCGGTGTCCCGGGTGAGGTCGACACCGCGGCGAAGACCGACCCGAAGATCAAGGAGAAGTCGGGCGCCTTCGCGATCCCGGGCAAGACCGCCGACAAGTCGGCCCCGGTCTTCCTGGGCGGCTCGAACCTGGTCATCCCGGCCAACAGCAAGAACGCGGCCGCGGCGAAGGACTACGTCAAGCTGTTCTCCACCCCGAAGTACCAGACCGAGCTGGCCAAGGCCGGTTACGTCCCCGGTACCTCGACCGACGTGTCCGCGCTCGACGCGAACCCGCTCACCAAGGTGATGGCCGAGGCTTCCAAGAACGGCCGTGCCGTGCCGACCAGCCCCAAGTGGGGTGACGTCGAGTCCGGTCAGAACCCGATCAAGGACATGCTGACCGCCTACCTGACCGGAACGAAGACGCTCGACCAGGCGACCGCCGACGCCAACGCAGCGCTCGACAAGCTCATCGGCGGATGACCACGACGAAAGATGTGACGATGCCGGCGGGGGCCACCCCGCCGGCATCGCCGCGCATCAAACCCCCGAAATCCAATCGGCGCCTCCGCCTCGGCGAGCGGACGGCGCCGTACCTGCTGATCCTTCCCGCTCTGGTCGCGATCCTGGTCCTGCTGGGCTGGCCGACGATGCAGCTGATCGGGATCAGTCTCCGCAAACTCGACCTCCGTGAGCTGGTCTCCGGGGAGATGGTCTGGGTCGGATTCGAGAACTTCTCCGAGATCCTGTCCGATTCGGAGTTCTGGGAGATCACCGTCCGGACGCTGGTGTTCACCGCGTCGGTCGTGATCCTCACCCTGCTGCTCGCGCTGCTCATGGCGGTGCTGATGCGGCATCTCAACCCGGTGGTCCGGGTGATCGTGCAGGTCGCGCTGATCCTCGCGTGGGCGACGCCGGTGGTCGCGACGACCACGGTGTTCCAGTGGATCTTCGACCAGCAGTACGGCATCTTGAACAAGACGCTCGCGAAGCTCGGTTTCGAGAGCTTCATCGGGCATTCCTGGTTCTCCACCGGCCCGAGCACGCTCACCGTCATCGGGATCCTGGTGGTCTGGCAGGCGGTGCCGTTCGTGGCCTTCACGCTCTACGCGGGGCTCCTGGGCGTCCCGAAGGAGCAGTACGAGGCCGCGGGTATCGACGGCGCCAACGCCTGGCAGGCGTTCTGGGCGGTCAGCTGGCCGGCGATCCGGCCGATCCTGACCATGGTCACGTTCCTGTCGGTGCTGTGGGACTTCAAGTTGTTCGCCCAGGTGTGGGCGATCCGTCAAGGCGGGCCGGACGGCGCCAGCACGACGCTGCCGGTCTACATGTACCTCAAGGGCCTCGCGGGCAACCACTTCGGCCTGGCGGCCACCGCCGCCCTGCTGATGATGCTCGTGCTGATCCTGCTCACCGCCCGGTACGTCCAGCTGCTGGTGCGCACGAAGGAGGCCGACCTGTCATGAGGAAGTCCCTGACCCAGCGGATCGGCCTCGGCACGCTCGGCGTGGTGGTGGCGCTGCTGTTCGTCTTCCCGACGTACTGGATGTTCACCTCCTCGCTGAAGACACCGGGCCAGGTCCTGTCCCCGGACTACGACCTCGTCCCGCTTTCGGTGACGTTCGACAACTTCGTCTCGGCGCTGACGAAACCCGGTTTCACCACGTACCTCACCAACAGCCTGATCGTCACGCTCGGCGCGGTGCTGTGTTCGCTCGTCGCGGGTGTGCTGGCCGCGGTTCCCTTGTCCCGTATGCGTTTCCGCGGGCGCAAGGGATTCCTGCTGCTGGTGCTCGTCGCCCAGCTGGCGCCGTTCGAAGCGCTGCTGATCCCGATGTACCTGCTGATGCGCGACGCCGGGCTGCTCAACCAGCTGCCTTCGCTGCTGCTGGTGTACTTCGCGGCGACGCTGCCCTTCACGTGCTGGATGCTCTACGGCTTCGTCAACGGCATCCCGTACGACCTCGAAGAGGCCGCGATGATCGACGGTTGCAGCCGGGCGGGTGCCTTCCGCCGGGTGACGCTGCCGCTGCTCGCGCCCGGCCTGGTGACCACCTCGGTGTTCAGCTTCATCACCGCGTGGAACGAGTTCCTGTTCGCGTTCGTGTTCATGCGCGACCAGAACAAGCAGACGCTGCCGGTGTGGCTGTCGTCGTTCCGGACGGCGTTCTCCGTGGACTGGGGCGGCATCATGGCGGCGTCGGTCATCTACGCCGTGCCCGCGCTGGTGTTCTTCATCATCGTCCAGCGCAAGCTCGTGTCCAACCTGACCGCAGGCGCAGTGAAGGGGTAATCCTTGTCTTCACCGGAAAAGCTCGCCGCGTCCGTTCTCGTATCGGGCTTCGACGGCACCACCGCGCCGGATTGGCTGCGCCGCAAGGTGGCGGACGGCCTCGGCGGCGCGATCCTGTTCGGCCGCAACGTGGTCGACGACGAGCAGGTGGCCGCGCTGAGCGCGCAGCTGCGGGCGGAACGGCCCGACGTGCTCGTCGGCATCGACGAGGAGGGCGGTGACGTCACGCGGCTCGACGTCGCCACCGGCTCGTTCGTGCCGGGACCACTCGCACTCGGCGCCGCGGACGACGTCGAGCTGACGGCCTCGGTCGCGGCGGCACTCGGCGAGCGGCTGGCCGCGTGCGGGGTGACGATCAGTTTCGCCCCGTGCGCGGATCTCACGCTGGCGGCGGAGGATCCCTCGATCGGGGTCCGGGCGTTCGGTTCGGATCCGGTGAAGGCGTCGCCGCATGTGGCGGCGTTCATCACCGGGCTGCAGAAGTACGGCGTGGCGGCGTCGGCCAAGCATTTCCCCGGGCACGGGGCGGCGACGGACGATTCGCACCACGCGCTGCCGGTGCTGCCCCGGACCGAGGCGGAACTGCACGAGATCGAACTGGTCCCGTTCAAGGCGGCGATCACGGCCGGGGTGCGCGCGGTGATGACCGGGCACCTCGTCGTGCCCGCGTGGGGTGAACTGCCCGCGACGCTCAACCCGAAGGCGCTCACCGACGTGCTGCGCGGCGAGCTCGGCTTCACCGGCGCGGTCATCACCGACGCGCTGGACATGGGCGCCGTCGCGGGCGAACTCGGCAAGACCGAGGGCGTCGGACGGGCGTCGGTACGGGCGCTGATCGCCGGCGCGGACGCGCTCTGCCTCGGCGGGGTGTCGTTCGAAGAGGACGAGCTGAACCGGATCGCGGCGGTCATCGCGGCCGCCGTCGAGTCCGGTGAGCTGCCGATGGAGCGGCTGGTGGAGGCGTCGGAGCGGGTCGCCGCGCTCGGCACTCCCCCGGTGTCGACGCCGATCTCGCCGGTGGATCACCGCCTCGGCCTGGAGGCGGCGCGGAAGGCGTTGCGGATCCAGGGTTCGCCGAAGCTGGGCGGCCCGCCGCTGGTGATCGACATCGAGACCGAGCCGATCATCGCGGCCGGGCCGATGCCGTGGGGGCTCGGCTCGCATCTGACCGAACTCGTGCCCGGCACCCGGGCGCTCAAGGTCGGCGCGGACGGGATCGCGACCGCGATCGAGGCCGTCCACGGCGCCCGTGACCTCGTGGTGGTGACGCGCGAGGCGCACCGGCACCCCGAGGTCCGCGAGTTCCTCAGCTGGCTGCGAGAGTCCACTGTGGACTACATCCGGGTCGAGACCGGCGTTCCGGGCCCGGAGACCGAGGGTCCGCGGATCGACACGTTCAGCGGGTCCTACGTCAGCCTCCGCGCCGCCGCGGAGTACCTGGCCTGACCCACCCCTCTCGCATTTCGTCCTCTGGATGCGGTACTTGCACACGCAACTACCGCATTCAGAGGACGAATTGCGTTATTCGGTTGCGGGGGCCGAGGCGGGGGTGTTGTAGTCGGGAAGATCGGTTCCCGGCCTAGGAGATGATCGTCTTGCGAGTGACCACGTCCTTCCATCAGGTAATTCCCGCCTACCTCGAGGACGAGATCACTCGTGAAGACCCTCAATCTGGGGATTCTGGCGCATGTTGACGCCGGGAAGACGAGCCTGACCGAGCGTCTGTTGCACACCGCCGGGATCATCGGCGAGCTGGGCAGCGTCGACGACGGCAGCACGCAGACCGACACGCTGGCGCTCGAACGCGCCCGCGGCATCACCATCAAGGCGGCCGTGGTGTCGTTCGCCCTCGGCGACGTCACCGTCAACCTGATCGACACCCCCGGCCACCCCGATTTCATCGCCGAGGTCGAACGCGCGCTCGGCGTGCTCGACGGCGCGGTGCTGGTGCTGTCGGCGGTCGAAGGCGTCCAAGCCCAGACCCGTGTCCTCATGCGGACCTTGCGGCGGCTGGGCATCCCGGTGCTGCTGTTCGTGAACAAACTGGATCGCCGCGGCGCCGATCCGGAGCGCGTATTCCGTGAGATCACCGAGAAACTCACGCCGTCGGCGATCACGATGGACCCCGATCGGGTGATCGATCTGCTGGCGACGCTCGACGAGGACTTCCTCACCGGATACCTCACCGAGCCGGACGCGTTCACGCCGTCGCGGCTCCGCGCCGAACTCGCCGCGAAAGTCGCCGAAGGTCGCGCTCATCCGGTCTACTTCGGGTCCGCGATCACTGGCGCCGGGATCGACGCGCTCCGCGACGGCATCGAGAACCTGTTGCCCGCCAAGGAAGCCGACGTCCACGCGCCGCTGTCCGGGACGGTCTTCAAGGTCGAGCGCGCGCCGGGTGGCGAGAAGATCGCGTACGTACGGCTGTTCTCCGGCAGCGTCGCCGTGCGCGACAAGGTCCCGCTCGGCGACGGCGAAGGCAAGGTCACCGCGATCAGCGTTTTCGACAACGGCTCGGCCGTGCCGTCCGCGTCGGCCGAAGCCGGGCGGATCGCGAAGATCTCAGGACTCGACGTCCGGATCGGAGACGTGCTCGGGGCCCGGCCGCGGATGCGGGAGGCGCGGTTCTCGCCGCCGACGCTGGAAACCGTCGTCTCGCCGGTGCGCCCGGCCGATCGCGGACCGCTGCACCAGGCGCTCACCCGGCTGACCGAACAGGATCCGCTGATCGGCCTGCGGCACGACGAGGTCCGCCAGGAGACTTCCGTTTCGCTGTACGGAGAAGTGCAGAAGGAGGTCATACAGGCGACGCTCGCGGACGAGTACGGCATCGACGTCACGTTCAGCGAGACGACCACGATCTGCGTGGAACGCGTCGACGGCACCGGATCGGCCGCCGAACTCATCGGCACGGCGTCGAATCCCTTTCTGGCCACGGTCGGGCTGCGCGTCGAACCCGGGAGCGGGATCTCATTCCGCCTGGAGGTCGAACTCGGCTCGATGCCGTACTCCTTCATCAAGGCCGTGGAGGACACGGTGAAGGAGACGCTGCGCGAAGGCATCCACGGCTGGGAGGTGCGCGACTGTGCGGTGACGATGACGCATTCCGGCTACTACGCCAGGCAAAGCCACGCTCACGGCACGTTCGACAAGAGCATGTCCAGCACCGCGGGCGATTTCCGCGATCTGACGCCGTTGGTGCTGATGGCCGCGCTGCGCGAGGCCGGGACGACCGTGCACGAACCCCTGCACCGGTTCACCCTCCAGACCCCGGCCGACACACTCGGCCCGGTGACCGCGCTGCTGGCGCGGGCTCGCGCCGTCCCGCGGACGACGCTCACGAAGGGCGGGACGGCCGAGCTGGAAGGCGAGATCCCGGCGGCGAAAACCCATGAGGTACACCAGCTCCTGCCCTCGGCGACCCGAGGGGAAGGCGCGCTGGAGACGTCGTTCCACGGCTACCGGCCCGTCCGGGGACCGGCGCCGTCACGATCGAGGACCGATCACAACCCGTCGGACCGCAAGGAATATCTGTTACGCGTGCTGCGGCGCGTTTGAGGAACGGAGGACGTCATGGTTTCACGGCTCGGGGTCAGGATCCCTCGCGAGCTGCCCGCCGCCCGGCTGACCGGCCTCGCCCGGCGCGCGGAGCGGGAGGGGTTGGACGAGGTCTGGATCGTCGAGGACTGTTTCTACGCGGGCGGGATCGCCACGGCGTCGGCGGTGCTGGCGGCGACCGAGAAGATCACGCTCGGCATCGGCATCATGCCCGCCGTGGCGCGGAACCCCGCCATCGCGGCGATGGAGATCGCGGCGCTGGCGGAGCTGTACCCGGGGCGGCTGATCGCCGGGTTCGGGCACGGCGTGCCGAGCTGGATGCGGCAGATCGACGCGTGGCCGAAGTCGGCGCTCGCCGCATTCGAGGAGACGCTGACGGTCATCCGGCGGCTCCTGGCGGGTGAGCGCGTTTCCTTCGAGGGCAAGCACGTCCGGCTCGACGAGGTCGAATTGGAGTTCCCGCCCGCGCTCCCGCCGAAGCTCGTCGCCGGCGTCCGCGGCCCGAAGTCGCTCGCGGCGGCGGGCCGGGTCGCCGACGGGACGCTCCTGGCCGAACCGGCGACCCCGGAGTACGTCCGCGCGACGCGGGACCTGATCGGCGTCGAAAGCCATTCGATCGCCACCTACAACTGGCTGGCCCTCGACGCCGATCCCGAGCGGGCCCGCGAACGCGCGCGGTCCGACGTCGCGTCCGCGATCGGGCCGAACTCCGGTCCGGCGCTGGAGCCGCTGGACTTCGGCGCCGAACTGCTCGCCGAGGTCAAGGCCGCTAGCGACCGCAAGGACCTGTCCCGGCGGTTGCGGCCGGAGTGGATCGACCGGCTGAGCATCAGCGGCCCGCTCGACCGGTGCGTCGAGCAGATCCGCGCGCTGTACGCGGCCGGGACCGAGTCCGTCATCCTGCTCCCCCTGCTCGGCGAGCCGGAAGAGGAGTCCTTCGCCGCGGCGGGCCGGATCGCCTCCGCCCTCCGCGGCTGACCCCCTTCCGCATTTCGTCCTCTAAATGCGGTCCTTGCACACGCAACGATCGCGTTTAGTCCTCTGGATGCGGGTGGGTGTCGAGCGCTTTGACGACGGCGACCATGTCCTCCTCGCCGAGACCGAGCCGCGCGGTCTCGGCGTAGAGGGCACGGGACGCCTCGATCAGCGGCAGCTTCAGGCCCGCGTCCCCGGCCGCCGCCGCGATCAGCTCGACGTTGGCCAGCACGTTCGCGATCGAGGCCTGCGGCGCGAAATCCTCTTCGACCAGCTTGGGCGCCTTGACCCGCAGGATCGGGCTGGCGAGCTGCCCCGCGCCGAGCACGTCGGCAAGCAGACCGAGATCCAGCCCGTGCGCCCGGCCGAAATGCACCGTCTCGGCCAGCGAAGTCACGACCGCGGTCAGGTGCACGTTGACCGCCAGCTTCATCAGGAGCCCGTTGGGAACCGGCCCGCAGTACACGGTTTCCCGGCACATCGGCCCGAACAGCTCCCGGACCTCCTCGACCGCACCGGGGTCGCCCGCGAGCATCGCGACCAGCTCCCCCGCCTCCGCCGGGACCCGCGAACCCGAAACCGGCGCCTCCACGTACTTCGCCCCCGCCGCGACGAGGTCCGCCTCCAGCGCGCGGGAATGCCCTGGTGCCGTCGTTCCCATGTGGACGATCGTGCGGCCCGCCACCCGGTCGGCGAACTCGGGCCCGCCGCGCCCGAGTACCGCATCGACGGCGGCCGCGTCCTTGAGCATCAGGATCACGACGTCGCAGCGCGCGAAGAGTTCGGCGACGTCGGCCACCTGGTCGGCCTTGCCCGGCGTGCGGTTCCAGCGGAGCACCGGGATCCCGGCCCGCACCAGGTTCCGCGCCATCGGCTCGCCCATACTGCCCAGCCCGGCGAAACCGACTCGTTCGAGGTTCATGGGCTTTACTTTGCGGCACCGGCGGGCGACGCCGGACCCGATGCGACGATCGCGGCGGAAATCGCGAGGAATGCCCCGCGACGCGATGACGAGGAGTGAGCACGATGGCCTGGCCTGAGAAGGACACCCGTCGGGTCTCGCTGCGCAACGGGCAGTCGTTCCTCTGGCATCTCGACGCCGACTGGGAACACACGACGCGCGCGATCCGCGTCAAGGAAGACGGCACCGACGGTCAGATTCTCGTCCTGGACCCCTACCACCACGCCTTCCTGCCGACGCAGACGCAGGTCCGCCGCGAAGACTGAGCCGATCAGAACGGGTGCTCCATCCACACGTTCGCCTCCACGTACACCCCGCAGTCCCGCTCGACGTTCGCGTGCACCGGCGCGATCCCGCCGGGGATCACGTTGTCGCCGTCGACGAGGTCGACACCGCTCCACTCCTTCCAGTCCGCGATCGAGCCCGAAATGGTCACCGCGAACGGGCACACCTTGATCATCCGCGCGCCGAGCCGTTCGTGGGTACGCAGCCAGCGGTCGGCGAACAGCCCGTCCTCGCGCCGCCGGAGGGCGTAGTCCTCCATGAGGACGTCGGGTTCGTCCTCCTTGCCGATCGGGCGCACGGAGACGATCAACCGCTTCAGCCCCGTCTCGGCCGCACGCGCTTTCAGCGCCTTGAGCATCGGCGTGGACAGGCCGGTCCCGCGCATTCGCGGCGCCACGACGACTTCGAGCGCGCACAAGGTGTCCGGCGCACGGCCGTCCATGAGATCCTGCGCGGCCCACTGGATCGCCTCGTCCCATCCGTGCGACGGCAGCTCGTGGCGGTCTTCGGCCGGATAGGTCAGCGGGACCGACAGCGCCCGCGCGATCGGTTCACCGTCGTCATCCAAGGCGATCAGGAAATACCGGGACCAGTGGCGCAGGAACCGGTCCGGCGTGATCATCTTGCCGCTGAACCCGGCGTAGATGAACTCACCGCCGACGTCGCCGAGGTTCAGCGCGGCATCGAGGAGATCGGGACGGGACGCAAGATCGACGATTCGCATGCCGCCCAGTCAACCGATCCGGTGATCTCTCCCGATAGCTGCTTCCGGGCGATGATCAAACCGGCTGACGCGGCGCCGCCTGCAGCCGGGAGAGCACGTCGGTGAGCCTGCCCGCGGCGACGTCCCATTCTTCGAGGGCGCTGCTGCGCGCGAGCGCCGACGTCCGCAGGGAATGACGGAGTTCGGCGTCGAGCGACCAGCGCAGCAACGCCGCCGCGAGCGCCGACGGGTTGTTCGGCGGCACCAGCATGCCGGGCACGCCGCCGCCGGGCGCGGTGCCGAGCGCGTCGTGCGCGCCGGCGGTTTCCGTGGCCACCACGGGGATCCCGCGCGCCAGCGCCTCGGCGACGACCAGTCCGGAGGTGCCGCCGCGCGCGGGCAGGACGAGCAGATCCGCGCCGTCGTAGACCAGGTCGAGGTCGTCCGGCGGCTGGATGAGGCTGATCCGGGAGCCGAGCCCGAGCCGTTCGACCGTCCAGCGCAGTTCGTCGACGTACGCGGGGTCGTGGTGCGTCGCGCCGGCGAACACGCATTTGAACGCCAGTTCGTCGACCATCGAAAGCGCCCGGATGAGCACGTCCTGACCGTGGCGCGCGGTCATGGGCGCGAGACACAGCAGCCGCGAGACGCCGTCGGCCCCGGCGGCGAGCGGCGCCGCGTCCGTGCCCGGAGTCGCCACGTACACCCGGGTCGGGTCGAGGTCGTGCCGGTCGATCAGCTGCCGCGCGAGCCACGGCCCGGTGGCGACGATCATCCCGGTCAGCCGCAGGGTCTCCCGTTCGCAGGCGTCGAGTTCGGCGGCCTGCGCCGGGTCGAGCGCGGGATCGTCGGCGAGCGGCCGGTGGACCAGGACGGCCAGCCGGAGCCGCCGCGCGTGCGGGACCACGATCTCCGGGACCCCGCAGGCGACCGTGCCGTCGATCAGGACGACGGTGTCGTCGGGCAGCGCGGCGAGCGAACGGGCCAGTCTCGACCGCGACAGCGGCCCCGGCATCGGCCATTCCCCGGCGATCGGCAGTTCCAGCAGCGGGAGGCCGGTGGCCGGGAGGTTCTGGCACATCCGGCGGTCGTATTCACCGCTGACGTCCTCGGTTTCGCCCGGCAGGACGAAGACGACCGGTTCGGTCACGCGGACATTCGAGGTGAACACGGTTACCTCCAGATGCGGGCGCCTTATCAGGAGACACGGATACGGCGCCCGTCCGGTTCATTTCCCGGGTGACAAAGTTCAGCCCGCCACACGCGCGATCGACGCGACGAGCTCGTCACGCAGCCAGGCGCCGACCGCGATCGTGGCCGCCGAACGCACGGTGTGGTCGCCGCCGTCGAGGTCGACGACCGCTCCCCCGGCCTCGCGCACCAGCAGGACCCCCGCCATCGTGTCCCACGGTTTGTTGGCGAGGATGACGCTCGCGTCGAGTTTGCCGTCCGCGACCCACGCCAGATCGATCGCCGCGGAGCCGAGAAACCGGACCCGCTGCACGCGGCCGCCGAGTTCGGCCAGCAACGCCATCCGGACGCGGTTCTTGACCTCCGCGCCCTCGCCGACCGCGAAGTCGCCGATACTCACGATCGCGTCGGACAACTTCGTCGCTTTCGACGCCGTAAGACGCTCTTCGCCCGCGTACGCGCCCTGGCCCGCCACTGCGGTGTAGGTGACGTCGAGAAACGGCAGGGAGATCACCGCGACCGTGCTGTTCAGCCCGTCGACGAGGCCGAGCGAGACACCGCACAGCGGGATCCCGCGCGCGAAATTCGCCGTACCGTCGACGGGGTCGAGCGCCCACCACAGGTCCTCGTTCCCCTCATGCCCGCGCTCCTCGCCGAGGATGCCGATCTCCGGCGTTTCGCGCGCCAGGAATTCGCGGACGGCGTCCTCGACGGCGAGGTCGACGTCGGTCACCATGTCGCGATCACCTTTGGCGGCAACGGAAAACGACGTCATCGAGCGGATGATCGCGGTCGCCTTGGCGACGGCCTCGCGGGCCACGGACAACAATGCGGCGTGGTCGGTCATATGGGTACCGTAGCCCGCGTGAACCTGTTCCCGACGGCCACGACGGCCGACGAAAGCGCCCGCGGCGCCGAGGTCGCGGTGCTGCCCGTCGGCAGTTTCGAACAGCACGGAGCGCACCTCCCGCTCGCCACCGACGCGGTGATCGCGACGACGATCGCCGACGCCCTCGCCGCGGCGTATCCGGTGCTGCGGCTCCCGCCGATCACGATCGGCTGCTCCCACGAACACGCCGATTGGGCGGGCACGGTCAGCATCTCCGCCGCGACGCTGTACGCCGTGGTGAACGACGTCGCCGCGTCGCTGCGCCGGTCCGGCGTCCCGAAACTGGTGCTGGTGAACGCGCACGGCGGCAACTACGTCCTGTCCAACGTGGTCCAGGAGTCGACGTCGCCGATGGCGCTCTTCCCCGGCGTCGAAGGCTGGCAGGCGGCGCACGCCGCGGCCGGGCTGGAGACGTCGCTGGACAGCGACATGCACGCCGGCGAACTGGAGACCTCCCTGTTGCTGCACGCGCACCCGTCACTGGTCCGGCCCGGGTTCACCGAGGCGGATCACCTCGCCGACGACAGGCGGCACCTGCTGACGGTGGGCCTGCGCCCGTACGCGGAATCCGGCGTGGTCGGGCGGCCTTCGCTGGCGACGGCGGAGAAGGGACGGCTGATGCTGGAGTCACTGGTGGAGAGCTTCGGGGACACCTTGGCCGTGCTCGGCTGACTCGATCAGGTCCAGATGCGGCAGGAAATGGTGCATCCGTTCCTGTTTGGTCCGCAGGTACCGCAGGTTCTCGTCGTTCGGCGTGACCAGCAGCGGCACCCGCTCGCTGATCCGCACACCGTGCCGTTCCAGCTGGTCGACCTTCGCCGGGTTGTTGGACAGCAGCCGCACCGACCGCACGCCGAGATCGTTCAGGATCTCCGCCGCGGCGCGGTAGTCGCGGGCGTCCACCGGCAGCCCGAGCGCGATGTTCGCCTCGACGGTGTCGAGCCCTTCGTCCTGTAGCCGCATCGCCTTCAGCTTCGCGAGCAGGCCGATTCCGCGTCCTTCGTGGCCCTGGGCGTACACGAGGATTCCGGCGCCCTCGTCGACGATCGCCCGCAACGCGGCGGCCAGCTGGTCGCCGCATTCGCAGTGCATCGAGCTGAACACGTCGCCGGTGAGGCATTCCGAATGGACCCGTGCCAGCGTGCCGGAGGTCGCGATGTCGCCGTGCACCAGCGCCATCTGTTCGGTGCCGTCGGCGTCCAGGTAGCCGTACGCGCGGAAAACGCCGTACCGGGTGGGCAGTCTGGTCTCAACGACCCTCTCGACGGTCATCGGGCTTCTCCTGTCTGTTCGGTGACTCTTGACAGAACGCGCGAGCAGGACGCCCGCACCGGGAAGGCTGGAGACGAGCGCGAGCACGCCGTAGACGACGGCCACGGTGACGCCCTGCGCCGAGCCGAGGCCCGCGGCGCCGAACAGCAGCGCGCAAACGCCTTCGCGCGGGCCCCACCCGCCGATGTTCAGCGGCAGCCCCATCGCGAGCAGGGCGAGGATCATCAGCGGCAGCAGGTCGCCGACCGGCGCGGTGACGCCCGCCGCGCGCGCGGCGACGACGAACAGGGCGAGGTGCCCGGCGAGGGTGGCGACCGAGAGCAGGCCCACCCCCGGCCAGGTTTCCTTGGTCAGCAGGCCGAGCCGGACGTCGGCGAGGGACACGGCGAACCCGCGTCGCCATTTCGATCCACTGTGGATCCATCGCCGCCCGGCCGTCATCCCGGTGACGACGGCCGCGAGCGCGAGCCCGACCACGGCGATCCCGGCGGCCGTCACCACGTGGTCGATGGGCGGCGGCACCACGGAAGGCACGCTGAGCACGACGACGACCGAAGCGCCGATCACCACGATCTGCCCGGCCGTGCGCTCCAGCACCACCGCGCGGACGCCGCGCGGCACGTCACCGGCTTCGCGTCCGTGCTGCACGGCGCGGTCGACGTCGCCGAGGACGCCCGCCGGCAGCACACCGTTGAGGAACAACGCGCGGTAGTACTCGCCGATGGCAGTCCCCAACGAGAGCTCGAGACTGAGCCGCCGGGCGATCAGGCGCCAGCGCGAGGCGCTGAGAACCGTGGTGGCGAAACCGATCCCGAGCGCGGCGGCGATCCCGCCCGCGTCGACCTCGCGCAGACCTTCGAGGAACGCGCCGGTACCCAGTTGCCAGACGAGCGCACCGAGGATCGCGAACGCGCCGACGATCCGAAGCCAGGGCCAGAGCCGTTTCACGCGGGCACCACCAGGAGGTCTTCGTGCTGGATCACCGCGTTCAGCTCGCCTGCCGCGCACTGCGCGAGCCGCCATCGCAGGTAGGAGTCGCCGTCCACCGCGAGTTCCGGCCGCTGTTCGCAAGCGGCGCCGACCCAGCCGGTGAGCCATTCCGCGGTCAGCGCGGCCTGATCCGCCCCGAGCCGCCACGGGCTCGGCGCGCGCCGCACGGTGGCGCCGAGGCGTTCGAAGACTCCGAAGGCGACGTCCACCGCGTCCGGTCCGAGCAGCCACCGGCCGCCGGTCACCCGGCGCTGATGCGCGTTGAAGGCGTCGGAGATCTCGATGTCGAACTTGTCCTTGGGCGAAAGCACGACCCGGCCCGAAACGCTCAGCGTGAACAGGACCGCGCAGCGCGCCTCGACGCACGCCTCAGCCAGCCGGGACATCTCCTCGGCGGTGAGCAGGTCGAGCAGTGCCGACGCCGCCACCAGCGAGGTTCCGGCGAGGTCCTCCGCGCGTAACTCGGTGATGTCACGCTGTTCGGTGACGACGGTGATTTCGCTTCCGTCCAAAGCGTGATCCGGACGGCTGGTGCGCGCCAGCGCGTGGGTGAGCAGGTCCGGATCGCGGTCGTGCAGGATCCAGCGCTGGCGTCCCGGCAACCGCCTGGCCAGCCAGCGGCCGAGCGAACCGGTGCCGCAGCCGAGATCCCGGATGACGACCGCGTCCTGTTCCTGCAAGAAGGACCGCACCGGCTCGATCAGCTCGGTCGCACGAGCGGCGGCGTCGGCGTCCTCACGCAGCTGGAGCCAGCTGGGGGCGTACTTCGTCATGCCGCCGTCCGTTCGGTCAGCAGTACGGCGGCGACGCCACGGGCCGTCTCGTCCCAGCCGGTCAGCGTCTCGCGGCGCAGGCGGGCGGAGGCGCGAAGGCGGTCACGCAGGTCGGGTTCGGTGAGCCAGCGGCGCAGGGCCGCGGCCAGCGCGTTGACGTCCTCACCGGGGACGAGCAGCCCGGGCACACTGCCGTCGGACGCCTGGCCGAGCGTGTCCGGCAGGGCGTCGACGGCCGTCGTGAGCACGGGGATGCCGTGCGCGAGCGCCTCGGTGACGACCATGCCGTACGTCTCCGCGCGCGAAGGCAGCACGAGAAGGTCTGCGGCCGCGTACGTCGCTTCGAGTGCTTCGCCGGACCGGGGGCCGGTGAGGGTGAAGCGGTCGCCGAGCGAGTGTCGCCGCAGGCGTTCGACGTAGCGGGTCTCGCGCCGGATCGCGCCGACGCACTCACAGGTCCACGGGAGATCCTTCAGCGACTTCAACGCGTCCGCGAGCAGGCCCTGTCCTTTGCGCGGCGTCACGTTGGCGACGCAGACCAGACGCGTCCCGTCCAGGCTCCCGGACGCGACTTCGGCCTTGTCGACGCCGGGCGGCACCACGTGCACGCGATGCGCGGCGAGGCCGTGGTGCCCGATCAGCCGTCGAGCCGCCCATTCGCTGGTCACGACCACGGCGTCGACCGCGGCCAGCGTCTCGCGTTCCAGCCGGTCCAGTTCGGCGGCGAGCGAAGGCGAAAGTCCCGTTTCGTCGGCCAGCGGCAGATGCACCAGCACCGCGATCGACAGCCGCCGTGCCGCCGGGGCGATCACCTCGGGCACCCCGCAGGCCACCAGCCCGTCGAGCAGCACCGCGGCGCCGTCGGGCAGTTCGGCCAGCTTGCGCGCCAGCACCTTGCGCGCTTCGGTGTCGGGCCGCGGCCAGCTCCCGCGCACGGGGATCTCGTGGACCTCCACCGCCTCGGCGGCGAGGCCGTCACACAGCCGGCGGTCGTAGACGTTGCCGCCGCTCGGCGCGCTCACGTCGTCGATGTCATTGGGCAGGACGACGTGGAGGCGGCTCACAGGGCACGCTCGTAGCTCGCCCACGCGACGTGGGATTCGTGCAGCGAAACGGTGAGCCCTTCGAGGCCGCGCGCCCCTTCACCGAGCGCTCCCGAGTGGACGCGGTCGGCGAGCCGGTCCGCGATGACCTTGGCGAGGAACTCGGTCGAGGTGTTGATCCCGGCGAACTCGGGCACGTCGTCGAGGTTGCGGTAGTTCAGATCGGCGAGCACCGCTTTGAGCTCTTCGGTCGCCTTGCCGATGTCGACGACGATGTTGTCGGCGTCCAGTTCGGACCGGCGGAACGTCGCGTCCACCAGGAAGGTCGCGCCGTGCAGCCGCTGTGCTGGGCCGAAGACCTCGCCGCGGAAGCTGTGGGCGACCATGACGTGGTCGCGGACGGTGATACTGAACAACGGACCTCCCGGGTCGAACCCTTAACGCGTGTCCTCCATCTGATAGGTGACACGGAGGCAGAGCGTTCCTGGTTCATTCGCGGCCAGACGCGGCAAGACATCCGGCAGTTCACGGAACTGACATTCCCCGCTGACCAGCACTTCGAATCCTGGATCGGCGAGAAGACGCAAAGCGAGCGCCAAGCGGTCGGCGTAGGTCCGGTTCAGCCGGCGGGACGGCGAGACCATGCCGACCTGGCTGCTGCGGATCGCCAGCCGCCGGGAGTGGAAGTTCTCGCCGAGCGGGACGCTGATCCGCCGGTCGCCGTACCAGCTCAGCTCGATGACCTCGCCTTCCGGCGCGAGCAGCTCCAGCGAACGGGCGAGCCCCGCTTCGCTCGCGCTGGCGTGCACGACGAGGTCGCAGTCACCCAGGGCGTCCTCGGGTGTCGAGAAGTCGACACTGAGCGCTTCGGCGACCTTCGCGCGCTCCGGATCGACGTCGATCAGCTGCACCCTGGCCGCGGGGAAACCGGCCAGCAGTTTCGCGACGCTGCTGCCGACCATCCCGGCGCCGACCACGGCGATCCGGTCGCCGATTTTCGGCGACGCGTCCCAGACGGCGTTGACCGCGGTCTCGATCGTGCCCGCGAGGATCGCGCGTTCCGGCGGGACCTCGTCCGGTACCGGCGTGACGGCCGACGCCGGGACGACATAGCGCGTCTGATGGGGATACAGGCAGAAGACGACCTGCCCGACGAGGTTCTCCGGACCGCGTTCGACCACGCCGACGTTGAGGTACCCGTACTTCACGGGACCGGGGAAATCGCCTTCCTGGAACGGCGCGCGCATGGCCGCACGTTGACTCGGCGGGACCTCGCCACGGAAGACGAGCGTCTCGGTGCCGCGGCTCACGCCCGTGTACAGGGTGCGGACCAGCACTTCGTCATCGCCGACCGGAGGGAGCGTGACGGGCCGGAGCTCACCGTCGCCGGAACCACTGAACCAGAAGGCGCGTTCCATCGTGTCCTCTCATGTCGGACCCTGGAAGCGGGGTCACCGCCACCATAACGAGGAGGCCTCGTGATCAACCCCGGTATTTTCCTGGGGGTCCTCGTCCAGCTGGCGCTGCTGGGGACGCTGGACGCCGTCACCGGACTGGGCCCGCTGGGCTGGCTCGCCGGAGCGGCCTACGGCCTCGCCGTGGGCGGATTCCTGACCTACGGCCTGAACCGGAGCACCGCGCGCTCCCTGGGCCCCGCCGACGCCGTGACACTCGCCCGGTCCGGGCTGGTCGGCTGCGTGACCGCGCTCGTCGTCGACACCGCGGGCCGGGAGATCGTCGCGATGGTCGTCATCGCGTCGGTCGCGCTCGCCCTGGACGCCGTCGACGGCCAGGTCGCCCGCCGCACCGGGACGGCGTCGCCGTTGGGCGCGCGGTTCGACATGGAGGTCGACGCGTATCTGATCCTGATCCTGAGCGTGGTCGTCGCACAGTCGCTGGGCCCGTGGGTGCTCACGATCGGCGCGATGCGCTACGTCTTCGTCGTGGCGGGCAAGCTGTGGCCGTGGCTGAACACGCCGCTTCCGCCGAGCATGGCGCGCAAGACGGTCGCGGCGGTCCAGGGCATCGCGCTGGTCGTGGTGGCCTCGACGATCCTGCCGCTCTGGGCCGGTTTCGTGGTCACGCTGGGCGCGCTGGCGCTGCTGACCTGGTCGTTCGGACGCGACACGTGGTGGCTGCTGGAGCAGCACGCCTTCACCCCCGCGCCCGCGTGATCACGCGTACTGCGCTTCGCCGTTCCCGATCGACCAGTCGACGGGGTTGTTCTCGGTGATCGTGACGAGCACGTTCCGGGGCTCGGTCCCCGCGTACTCCTCGGCGAGCTCCGCGATCCGCCGGTACAGCGCCTTCTTCTGCTCGTCGGTCCGCCCCTGCCGCATGGTGATCGTGACGAACACGACCCCTTCGTCGCGATGGATCCCCAGGTAGTCGTCGTATTTCAGGATGTTCTGGCCGTTGAGGACCTGGAAGCGGTCGTCGGCCGGGATGCCGATCGTCTCGACCAGCGCGTCGTGGACGGCGTTGCCGAGGGCGTCGAGCTTCTCAGTCCCGATGGTGTCGATGCGGACGAAGGGCATGTCAGTTCTCCTTGGTGGTCAGCAGGCCGAGGGCACCGTCGACGGCTTTCGCGAACACGTCCGGGGAGCCGGCGGCGCGGGCGAGGATGTAGCCGCCCTGCAGCACCGCGACCAGCGCGGTCGCCGTGGTGAGCGGGTCGAGTGCCTGGTCGAGCTCACCGGCCGCGCGGCCCTCTTCGAGCAACTCGGCGAGGCGCCCGGTGAGCCAGCCGAAGTACTCCTCGACCGGCTTTCGCAGCTCCGCGTCGGCCATCACGTCGGGATCCTGGGCGAGCCTGCCGACCGGGCAGCCCTTGAGCACGGTGCGCTCGCGGCGCAGGTAGACGGTGATGCGCTCGACGACCGAACCGGGCCCGGAGAACTCGGCCTCCGCCTTGGCGCGCAGATCGTCGGCGCTGCGGCCGATCGCGGCGAGCGCGAGTTCGGACTTGCCCTGGAAGTGGTGGTACATGCTGCCCTGGCCGGCGCCGGAGCGCTCCTGGATCGCCTTCGGGCTGGTGCCGACGTACCCGCGCTCCCACAGCAGCTCGCGAGTGCTCTCGATGAGCCTTTCCCTCTTGTCCACGTCCTGACCGTACATACTAGTAGGTACAGAGACAAGCTTCCTGTACTTCAAGCATTTAGAGGACTAACTGCGCCCCGCACCACGTGTTCGTACGCGGGCTTCAGGTCTTCGACCCGGCCCGGCGGAGCCACCAGGGGCCCCTTCGCCCAATCGCAGCCGAGTTCGTGCAGCACCTCGAGTTGCCGCGCGGTCTCGACCCCTTCCGCGACGACCATCAGGTCGACGGCGTGCGCCATCGCCATGATCCCGGCGACGATCGGTTCGGCGTCGCTCGATCGCCCGAGGTCGGCCACGAACGACCGGTCGATCTCGATCACGCTGAGATCGAGCCTGCACAGCTGCGCGAGCGAGGAATACCCGGCGCCGAACCGTTCCGCGGTCACCCGCACCCCGGTCTTCCGCAGCGCGTCGACGGCGTCGGCCGCGTCCTTCAGCGCCGTCTCGTCGACATCGAGACTCAGGTCCTGCGGCCCGAGACCGGCGTCCTCCAACGTTGTCTGAACCACTTGCAGCAACGTGGGATCGCCCAGTTGGCGGACCGAAAGGCTCACATTCACATTACAGTGCACACCATGATCGGCACGCCATCGAGCGATCTCGCGGGCGGCCTTGGCGAGAACCTCCGCCCCGATGACCGTCAAAAGATCGCCGTCGTCGGCGAGTTCGGCCAATTCCGCCGGATCGATCGGCCCGCGAACGGGATGGTCCCAACAGGACTTCGCCTTCACCGCGACCATGTCGCCGGTCCGCAAATCGACGACGGGCTGATAAACGGTCTCGACCAGCCCTTCCGCGACGGCGTTCCGCAGATCCTGTTCCAACGCGAAACGGTCTCGTACTCGTTTCCGCATGATCGGCGCATAGAACGCGTAACGACCGGGGCCGAAGGTTTTCGCCTGATACATCGCCAAATCGGCGTCTTCCAGCAATTCGTCGGCGGTGCGCCGGTCGCCCGGTTCGGCGATCACTATTCCAATGCTCGTATTGATATGCAGTTCTCGGCCGTGCACGGTCAGCGATTCGGCGAGCCGCCGCTGGAGATGATCGGCCAGCGCCCGCACCTCGGCGGCTTCGGTATAACCGGTGGTGATGACCAGGAACTCGTCCCCGCCGAGCCGTCCGACCAGGTCGGAAGGCCCGGCGGCGGCCCGCAGCCGGTCGCCGATGATGCGCAGCACCTGGTCGCCGACGGTATGACCGAGCGAATCGTTGATGATCTTGAACTTGTCGAGGTCGATGAACATCACGGTGGTCGTGGCCGCCGGGTCGGCGATCGTCCGGCGCAGGTGGTTCAGCGCGTACGTGCGGTTCGCGAGCCTGGTCAGCGGGTCATGGGTGGCCTCGTAGGCCAGCCGCTCGCTGATCGCCCGTCGTTCGGTGATGTCGGCGAACGACGTCAGCACCGAGGGCACGCTCTGGCCGGGCGCCATCAGCGGCCCGGAGGTCAGCGAAAGCCATCGATGCGCGCCGTCACGCCGCCGCACCTGCACGACCCGCCCGGTCTCGACCTTCCCGGACCGGCGCACCCGCGCGGACGGCAGATCGTCGACGGGCACCGGGACACCTTGTTCGTCGTGCAGCCGCAGGGTCCGGCTCTCCAGGCCGACCAGCGATCCCGGCGGCACGCCGGCGATCCGGTGCGCCGCGGAGTTCGCCAGCTCGATCCGTCCGCCGGGGCCCACCAGCAGCACTCCCTCGTCGAGCGTCTCGACGACGGTGGCGAATTCGGCCTCGGCCCGGCGCTGCGCGGTCTCGTCGGCGCACAGCAGCACGTAGCCGTCGAACATCTCGGCCGCGGAGACGCGCACCGCCAGCGCCGTGCCGTCGGCGCTGTAATGCGTCGCCTGCACGACACCGCCTGCCGCGACGACCTCCCGCGGGCTCATCGGCGCGCCGACCACCTCGGCCACCGGAACCCCGATGACCTGGTCGAGGTCGTGCCCGTAGACGGCCTCGGCCGCCGGGTTCCAGCTCGTCACCAGCCCGTCGGGCGAGGTCGCGATGATCGCGTCGCTCGCGTGGCCGACCAGCGCCGCCTGGAACCGCAGGCCGGCCTCGGCCGCCTTCTGCGTGGTCAGATCGCGCATGATCACCTGGTACGCGGGCTTGCCCTCCCAGGTGGTGAGCACCGCCTGGGATTCGACGGTGACGCTGCGGCCCTGGAGGGTCCTCAGGGTCATCTCCGTCGGTTCGCTGAACGAGCCGGGCGAGGCCAGCGAACCGATCCGCGCCAGCAGCGCGTCCTGCGAACCCGCGTCGACCAGATCCGTGATGTGCATCCCGATGATCTCGGTCGACACCTTCGCGCCGACGAACCGCATGGTGGCCGAGTTCACGAACACGACTTTGCCCCGCTGATGGACACAGATGCCGTACGGGCTCGCCTCCACCATCGTGAGATATTGCGTTCCCAAAGTCCCGCTGTCGGAATTTTGCTCCAAAAGGCGGTACCCCTGGCCGAGAAAAGCGAGCGCGGGTTCGCCGCGCCGATCCCTCTCGGCGGACAACTCGGTCAGCAGACGGACGAGCGACGCGTGCCGGTCGGTTTTTCCCACCGTGCGGGTCGCGGTGCCGTTCGCTGGCGAGGAATCCTGATCCGAGGGCCGGTGGGTGTCGGGAGTCCCACCGTCGAGATCGTCAGGATCCATCTGATCCAAACCCCCTACTCGACTGATGTAGCTTCCGATTAGATCACTAAATCGACGTAGCCGTCCTCCCCGGACAGCTGATCGGTGCGGCTATTCCACCCCAGCGTTGACTGAATGTAGTTGAAGGGAAACACGTGCGGAGCAAAACAGACATCTGCGGCATCGGCGCCGTAACCGCCTACGGCTGGGGGCGCGAATCACTCTGGGAGGGCCTGGCGAGCGGCGTCCCCTGCGCCCAATTCACCGACGGCTTCGGGGAGACCCCGGATCTGCCCGGCTGGGTCGCGCACATCCCCGAGGGCGGCAAGGCGAGGGACGGCAGCCTGCACGCGCGCGCCCTGCTCGCCGCGGCACGGGAGGCGATCGAAGACGCGGGCTCGCGAGGCTGGACGCCAGGACGAAGGGTCGGGGTCATCTCCGGCGGCGTCCGCGAAGACCTGCGCACCTGGGACAGGCTCACCGAACTCGGTGAACAGTTGATGTACCGGCGCGAATTCATCGGCATGATGCCCTCGACCCCGATCGCCACGCTGATGTCGGAGTTCGGCTTCCACGGCCCCTCCATGGCCACCTCCGCGATGTGCGCGACCGGAAGCGCCGCCGTGCTCACCGCGAAGATGTGGCTGGACGCGGACATGGCCGACGACGTCGTCGTGGTCACCACCGATCTGTCCGCCACCAGGCCGATGGTGCGCAACTTCGTGCACTGCGGGGTGGCGATCACCGACGTGCCCCCGCTCGAAGCCTGCCGGCCTTTCCAAGAGGGCACAAAGGGTTTCACCTTCTCCGAGGCCGCGGTCGCGGTCGTGCTGACCCAGCGGAAGACCGATTCGTACGCGACGCTGCGAGGCGGCGCGATGACGCACGAAGCACACAACGCGATGGCGCTCGACCCCGATTCGACGAGCGCGATCGAAGCGGTGACGAGCGCGCTGGAGAACGCGACCGCCGCGCCGTCGGACGTCCGTTACCTGAACGCGCACGGGACGGGCACGAAACTCTGCCACCGCACAGAATCCCAAATCCTCGAAGCGGTCTTCCCACGCGAGACCGGGATCTACTCGATCAAACCGCTGACCGGGCACAGCCAGTCGGGCAGCGCGCTGACCGAGATCGCGGCGATCTGCCTCGCGGCCGAACGGGATCTGGTCCCGGCACCGAAACCGGTGGCGGACGGGCATCCGCAGCTGCTGGACGGACCGTCCCGGCCGGAAAGCGGGCTCACCGTCAAGACGTCGATCGGGATGGGCGGCTACGTCGCGGCTGTCGTACTGGAGACTCCCTAGCGAGCAATTCGATAACACACGGTCCCACTGTCGTCACGAGCTGTCATTATCTAGCGACCAGCTCTGAGCACGGAGGCGACCATGGGCCTGCGAACGGCATCCGACAATCTCGTCCACAACTACCTGTTCTTGCGGCGCGCCATAGGTTTCCTCGGGATCGGGCTGCCTTTCGTACTGGTCTTCGGGAAGATGGTCGTCGACGGTGGCGGCCTGCTCAATTCGATCAGCGGCTACTACTACTCGGGAATGCGTGACGTCTGGGTCGGCGTCATGTGCGCCATCGGCGTCTTCCTGTTGTCGTACCGGGGTTACGGCCGGGTCGACGACATCGCCGGGAACATCGCGGCGGTGGCCGCCGTCGGGGTGGCGCTCTTCCCCACGACACCGGCGAACGGCGACCGCTCGGACGAGATCATCGGGCTGCTGCACCTCGGCTTCGCCGCGGTCTTCTTCCTCACCTTGGCGTTCTTCTGCATCGTGCTGTTCACCAAGTCGGACAAGGAGATCCCCGGCGCCCGCAAACCCGAGCGGAACCGGCTGTACGTCGCGTCGGGCGTGATCATGCTGGTGTGCCTGGCGTTGATCGTGCTCTGCGGGCTGGTGTTCGACGACCTGACGAAGGACCTCTACCCGGCGCTGTGGCTGGAGTCGGTGGCAATCCTCGCGTTCGGTGTCGCGTGGCTCACCAAGGGCGGAACGCTGTTGCCGGACAAGACCGCGCTGCCGGGAACGCGCGTGACGGCCTGACCTGTGCCGATCAAGGTAAAGGAACCTTTATCCTCGGCCGGGTCGTTGAGGCCGTATGACCGATCGCATCGCATTCCGGCTCGGCCGTCGCGACCTGCTGGTGGTGGCGGGGATTCCCGGGGCGGGCAAGACCACCCTGCTGTCCCGGGCGGCGACCGGCGCGCTACCGGTACTCGATTCCGACCAGGTCCGCACGCGGCTGCGGGCACGGCTGCCGCCCGCGCTGCCGTACCGGATCTACCGGCCGCTGGTCCATGTTTGGCATCGCATGCGGGTCGTCCGCTCCGCGCTGGCGGACTGCGGCCCGCTCGTCGTGCACGAACCGTCGACCAGGGCCACCACCCGCGGCCTGCTGGCCCTGCTCGGCCTGCTGAGCCGCCGTCCGGTCCGGTTGCTGTGGCTCGACGTGGCCCCGGAAGACGCCCGCGCGGGCCAAGTCGCGCGCGGGCGGGTCATCCGGCGGCATTCGTTCGCCCGCCACGTCAAACGGGCCGAGAAGGTCCGCCGCGCCCTGCGTGAAGGCTGGGTCCCGGCGGGCTGGCACAGCGCCCGGATGGTGACCCGCGAGGTCACCGGGGCGCTGCGCTTCGTCACCGAGGAGGAGCCGGGGAGACAGCGCTCAGGCGATGTCCGGCTCCTCCGCGTCGAGCGCCCCGCCGCACACACAGTCCGCGCGGGCTAGCGGTTCCGGCTCGGGTTCGTCCGCGGGGCCGGGACGGTTCGGGTGCGGGTTCGACGGCGTCCAGCGGATGCGTACCGGCATCGTCGTTCGTCCTTTCACTCCGCGACATCCTCTTTCCCCGGAGTACGGACGCGACGGACGTCCGGTTCAGATGCCCACGTAGTTTTCGGCGAAGAAGTCTTGGTGCGCACGGGAAACCCGCAGGCTCTCCAACCGCGCGTCCCGCAGTGCCCGCTGGAAGACGGCCTCGTCGTCGTATCCCGCCGGGCCGTGCAGCAGATTGATCATCCAGAGCGAGAACTCCTGCGCCCGCCAGATCCGCGGCAGGCAGTCGGCGGAATAGCGATCGAGCGCCGTCGTGTCGCCCTCGGTATGGGCTTCGATCAACGCGTGCGCGAGGATCTCGGCCTCCATCAGCGCGAGATTCGCGCCCTTCGCGGCGGCGGGACTGATGAGGCTCGCCGCGTCCCCCGCGAGGAACAGGTTCCCCCGCTGGATCGTGTCCATCACCCGCGAGGCCATGTCCACGATCCGGCGCTCGATGATGGCGCCGCGTTTGAGCTCGCCGTAGCGATCGGAGCGCATCCGCACGTGCAGTTCGTCCCAGATCCGGTCGTCTCCCCAGTCTTCCGGATCCTCCCCGCGCGGGACTTCGAGGTAATAGCGCGTCACCGTCGGCGTCCTCGCCATATGCCCGGCGAAACCCCGTTCGTGGATCGCGTACCCGATCGCGGACATGCTCGGCGGCGCCTCGGCGAGGATCGCGAGCCACGAGATGTCGTGATCCCGCCGGAAGACCCGCGCGGGGACGGATTTCAGCGAAACACCGCGCCTGCCGTCGCAGCCGGCGATGTACTTGGCGCGCAACAGAAGATCATCGGCGATGACCGTCGCATCCATGCCCGACACCGACGAGACCTCGGTGCCGAACCTGATCTCCCCGCCGCGGGCGAGGAATTCCGCGATCAGGTCGGTGACCAGGAACTGTTGCGGGTAAACGGTGTGCACCTCACCGTTCCCCCGTTCGCTGTACTTGAGCTCGAATTCGGCCTGATCGTTGCGAAAGGCGCAGGTGTCGTGCCTCGCGCCCTTCTCGATCAGCCCGGCGGCGAGCCCGTTCTCGGTGAGCACGCGGACGCTGTTCGCGGCGAGGAAACCCGCCCTCGCCCGGTTTTCGACATGCTCACGGCTTTGCCGTTCGAGGATCAGGCAGTCGATCCCGGCCGCCCGCAACAGGTTCCCCAGCACGAGCCCCGCCGGACCGGCCCCCACGATCACCACGTCGGCATCGATCTTTCCCACGAAAGCCCCCAGTACCTTCGCCCGCCCCCAG
This sequence comes from Amycolatopsis sp. MJM2582, assembly GCF_000754115.1. NCBI lineage: Bacteria > Bacillati > Actinomycetota > Actinomycetes > Pseudonocardiales > Pseudonocardiaceae > Amycolatopsis > Amycolatopsis sp. MJM2582. The sequence goes on along the minus strand of NZ_JPLW01000007.1, from coordinate 90,504 downwards.
CGCGGTCCAAGGTACACAAAACACCGTGACGCCGTGGGCGTTCAGTCCTTCCGGTCGCGCGCCCGCGCCCGGCGTTTCCCCTCGTGCATCGCCACCACCCGGGCGATCGGGATCGTGTGCCCCTCCTCGACGAGGTCGGCGGGCAAGGTCTGCGGTTCCGGCATCGACTCGGCCCAGGGGTCCTTGCCGCCAAGGAGATCGAGCGCCGTGTGCACGGTGAAATCGGCGGGGACCACGTTCTCGAGGTCGTCCCAGGCCACCGGGAACGACACCGGCAGCCCCGGCCGCAGGCGCGGGCTGTACGCCGCCGCGACCGTGTTGCCGCCCGCCCGCGTCGAATCGAGGTACACCTTGCCCTCGCGGTCTTCCACGATGTACGCGGTCGTCGCGATCGACGGGTCGAGCCGCTCCGCGCGGGCGGCCAGCGCGCGGGTCGCGGCGAAGACGTCTTCGAAGCCTTGTCCCGGCACCAGCGGGACGAAGATGTGCACTCCCTTGGAACCGCTGGTCTTCACCGTCCCGACGAGCCCGGATTCGGCGAGCGCCTGGCGCACCAGCACGGCGGCCTTCACGACATGCGCGAAATCGTCGCCGGCGGGCGGATCCAGGTCCAGCACGAGATGAGTGGGCCCCGCGTCGACGTCCGTGGTCATCAACGTCGGGTGGTATTCGACGGCGCGCTGGTTCGCGAACCACAGCAGCGTGCGGCGGTCGTCGCAAAGCGCGTACGACACCTGCCGCTTCGACGTCTCCGCCCACATCCCGTACCGCTTCACCCAGTCGGGCGTGTACTTGGGCAGGTTCTTCTGCATGAACGGGTCTTGGCCGCGCAGGATCCGGATCACCGAAAGCGGCCTGTTCGCCAGCACCGGGACGAGGCGGTCCGCGACGGCGTCCAGATAATCCACCAGGTCGCGTTTGGTCGCGCCCTCGAACAAGGGCTGGTCGAGATTGGTCAGCTTGACGCCGTCCCGTTCGCACATGGGACGAGCCTGACACAAAAGCCTCGTGAGTGGTAACGACGGTTAGAGCCGTCATTACCACTCACGAGCGCCACTACCTAGCTGATGTTGGCGTCGATGCAGGCGTAGAACGCGTTCGCCGTGTCGTAGACGTTCCAGCGGGCGAGGATCTTGTGCCGCCCGCTCTGCTGCAGGTTCACGCTGTGGGTGACCGTGGCACCCGGCTGCGCGCCACCGTCGTTGAAGCTGGCGACCTTGGCACCGTCGACGAAGTACTCCCAAGTGCTGGTGCGGTGGCGAGCCGTCAGCGTCCACCGGAACGTGGTGGTACGGCCGAGGGAGTGCACCTTCCAGCCCTTGCTGTCATCGTTGAGGTCCGCGAAACGGCCGACCCCGCCGTTACAGCTCATGAGACCCTTGGGGCCTTCGACACTTTGCGGCTCCCATTTGATGGAGCCACAGGAAACGGTGTTCTGCGCGCATTGCGCCTGCCTGCTCGCGGGCGAGGAAACGTAGCCGTGCGCGCTGGCGGTGCCCGCCGGGATCGCGACCAGGGCCGCCGGCACCATCGCCGCACCGGCCGCCAGGGTCAAAAGCCGTCGTTTGAAGCTCATGCCTACCCCTTTCCCAATCTCTACACCCACCGCGGACTCGAGATTCCTGGGTCACAGCGAGCGAAATACCAATGAAGGTGGGGAACACATCCGCCGAAGCGCCGAGCCGGCGAATGTGGTCTAGACCATAATTGGTTCAGACGACTCGGTCAAGAGTAACCAACCGGGCACTTGGAGTCGTGAAGATCGAACAGGGGTTGTCAAGCCGGAGGATCAGCCCGCACCCAAACAGACGAACGGTCGCCGGAACGGATCAACGGCGATGGTGTCCGCCAGCGCGGTCGCCGGTCCGGCCCCGCCCGCGAGACCGCGGTGGTAATCGTCCATCGCGGCCGCCGCGGCCTCGTCACCGACTCGGCTCAACGGCGCGATCACCGTCCGCGAACCGCTCGCGAGCAACGCACTGGCGAAACCGAGGACCTCGTCCCCTGGCCGGATCCGGTTCAGCGCCAGTTCGCACGCCGCGAAGACGACCTGTGTCGGCGGCTGCGCCAGCCCGGCCATCTCGTGGGCGAAGAGCGCGCCGTCGGCCAATTCCAGCCGGGAGAACAAGGCGTTCTCGGGCTCGTGCGCGCCGTGCGCGGCGATGTGCGCGAGCTTCGCCCCGTCCAGCGCGCGCAAAACGGCGGACACGGTCGCCTCGGCGCCGGCCAGCGTCCGCGCGGTCCGGTAATGCACGGCAAGTTTGTCGAGCTCACCACGGGTTCCGACAAGTCCGGGGCCCCGGACGAGAACGACCTTCCGCGCGCGGGACACCGCCGCCCGCGCCGCCCCCAGCCAGGCCGTCGCCGACGGGGCGACGACGATCGGCCGCGACCGCAACGCCGGCAGCACTCCCCACGGCACGGCGAACAACGGGCCGGTCGGCACGACGATCAGGCCGCGGTCGCCGAGCAGCGCTTCGAGCGGCCGGATCAGCTGGGTGTCCAGCCGTTCGGCCTGTTTCCGTGCCGAACCGAGCACCGACTGGACCAGGGGCGCCGGCAGCCGATCCGGCGCGAGGGCGTCGAGGTCGACGTTCAGCATCCGCGCGGATTCCGCCGCCCGCGCGGCCGAACCGAGCCGCACCAGCTCGCATCGGCCCTCGACGACGACCATCGCCACCAGGTCGTCCCCCGACGACGCGAAACTCACCAGCGCGCGTTCGCCCAGCTCGTCGGCGACCTCCGCGAGCCGCGCGACCGGCCGGGGCCTGCCCCAGCGACCCGTATGCCAGCCGAGCCGATGCGCCTCGCGCAACCGCTCGGCGTGCTTCGTCCGCAAGGCCGCCGTCGGATGCCCCTCGTGCTGCGCCTGATGGATCGCCTGATCGAGTCCCCGGACCTCGCCGACCCGCTCGGCGAGCTCCGGATCGGTCGCGACAACCGGTTCGTACCGGTAACTTTGCGCGCGGGTCCGCTCCGTCCAGCCGAACAACCGGGCCGCGTCGGCCCGCTCCAGCACGATCTTGACGGCCAGATCCGCCAGCTCCCTGCCGTGCAGCGCCGTACCGGACACCAGCTCGATGCCGCCCATCCGGTCGCGGACGCGGTCGAGTTCGGTGAGCCCGGCCCGGATCTCCGCCAGCGCCTTGGCCTTGTCCCCCTCGGCCACCGCGAGTTCCGCGCGGCAAAGCCTGCGCAGCATCCGATAATCGACGGAGGTCAGCCGCCCCGGCTGCGGAATCCGCGCGAGCAGCTCGGCGGCGCGTTTGCGTTTCCCCTTCCGCAGCTCGACACGGACCGCCAGCATCCGCGCCAGCGCGGCCTGATCGGCGAGCCGCGGCATCGGCATCCCGTTCGCCGCCCGCAACGCGCGCGAGGTCAGGGAGGGCGGGATTTCGTTGGTGCGCAGGGCTTCCTGCACGTCGGCGCGGAGGCCGACGATGGTCGCGTTGGCGACGCAGGTCTGGCAGCCCCAGCGGAGCGTACGACGCCGGGCCGAAGCGGCGTAGGTCCGCGCGAGCTCCAGATCATCGGTCATCAGCGCCGCGGACGCGCGGAACAATTCCACCCCGCCCAGGTCCCTGGTGATACTCCGCTGTTCCAGCATCACCGGCAGGATCTCGTCGAGATGGGCTCCGGCCTCTTCGGCAAGACCCGCGGTCAACAGCGCTTCGGCCCGCTCCCACCTCAGCAGCGGCGGGATGTCCAGGTCGAGCGAGCGGTAGATCCGCTCGCTCTCCTCGTAGAGCCGCAGCGCGGCGGGTACGTTCCCGACCCGGAGTTCGAGCGTGCCCAGCGGGCGGCGGACGTCCGCGGCCTGAGCCCGCAGACCGTTCCGTTCCGCGAGTTCCACGGCGTTGACGAGGTCTCGCCTGGCCCGCCGCACGTCGCCGAGCCTGGTGTACGCCAGCCCGCGAGTGGTCAACGTGCCCAGGTAAGGGTCGAGCGATGTCGAGGGATCCTTCGACATCGCGAGCGCGGCCTCTTTGTGCGCCAGGGACGAATCGAAATACGCCGTGCTTTCCTCGTTCCGGCCCACCGCCATGAGCAGGAGTCCGTAATTGTGGTCGAGCTGACCGCGTAATTCCGCGTAGAGACGGGGGTCGTCCACCGCTTTCAGCAACAGTCGTACGTCGTCCAGACCGGCGAGCCCGGAAGCGACGCCCCCACTGGTCTCCGACCCCACGGTCGCGATACTGGAAGCCAGCCGGATCCGGGCGGCGAGCCAGTCGTGCCGCATCCGTTCGGCGACCGGATGAATGGAATCGAGCAACGCCATGCCCCGGCGGAGCAGAAGGATTCCTTCGCGTTGACGGGCCGAACACGCGGCATCGATACCGGCACGCTGGAGTTCGCGCGCTTTGCGAATGACCTCGATTTGATCGAGCTGTGTTACCGCCACTGATCTATGACAGCACACTCCGTAGCCGAGAGTCGCCCGCCACCGGTTCGAAACCGGGTGACGGGCGTACCTCTTCGACCAGGAGCATCGCTCAGGGAGTGGGCGGCGGCGTCTGGGCGCATCCGCCGGGGCAGTCGCGGACCCGTTCGTTCTGGTGCTCACAATCGGGACTGTGCCGGTGTTCTCCCTGGTCGGGCTTGGGCTGAGCCGGGTCGACCGGCTCCTCCTCGCCGATGGGGTCCTTGACGTCCGTAGGCGTCGACATTTGACGATCTCCTCCCCTGATGATCTTTTCTGTCGTACCAGGCAGCCCCATTACGGCGGCCCCCTCCGTTCGCAGGCCCTCTTCCTGCGAACGGGGCAATAGTGCCACAACGGAGCAGTGATCGGGAGTTTTTACCTACACTGAGTCATCGGCGGCACCCAATAGGGGGACGCTTGATTAGCGAGCCTCACGATCTCCGCCCAATGGACGCACAGGCGTCCGCGAAGCGGCGTAAAAGAGATCATTTCACTGGGCCATCCGGCCTAAGATCCAAAACTTCTTGCGGCACAAGGGTTTCCGGCCGAAAAAGCGGGGAACTCACCGCCTGTCGGGGGATGACCGGCGAATATCCGGAGGAGAGATAACGATGCCCACGTGGTTGGTCATCATCATCGTCATCGCCGCGATCCTGGTGGTGGGAGCGGCCGCTTGGTTCGTCATCGAAGGACAACGCAGGCGGCGATTGCGCGAGACGTTCGGACCCGAATACGACCGGGCCGTCAAAGAGCACGAAAGCCCGCGAGAAGCCGAACGTGAGCTTTCGTCGCGGATGAAACGACATTCGGATCTCGACATCCGGCCGTTGCCGGAGACCACAAAGGACCGGTACGCGCAGGAATGGGCGCTGATCCAGGAACAGTTCGTCGACCGCCCGTCCGGCGCCGTCGTCGAGGCGGACCGGGTGCTGGTCTCGTTGATGGCCGAGCGCGGCTACCCGACCGAAGGGTACGACCAGCAGCTCGCGGATCTGTCCGTCCGGCACGCCAACGCGTTGCGGCACTACCGCGCCGGGCACGACACGCTGGTGCGCCACCGGGAATCCGAAATGTCCACAGAGGACCTGCGGGAAGCGATGAAGCACTACCGCGAAGTGTTCGAAGATCTGTTGACCGATGCCGGCGAAGGAGCGGAAACCCATGGAAAGCAGGCCACTGGAAACCGAGGGAACGGAACGCGTGGCGGGGACGACGGAACGGCCCGACGAGGATCGGACCACTGACGGCGACGCCGGCCGTCCCCTGGGCACCGAGGACCTGGTGGCCACCGATTCCCAGCGCACCAACGAAGACGACGCGCAGACGCTGTTCGAAAACGTCGACGTCGAGCGGTTCCGCGACAGCTGGCAAGGCATCCAGACGGCCTTTGTGGACGATCCGCGGCGAGCGGTCAAGGAAGCCGACGAACTCGTCGCGGTGGTGATCCAGAACCTGGCGACGACCTTCGCGGACCACAAGAAGGAACTGGAATCCGCGTGGAGCCAGGGCGAACCGGCCACCGAAGACCTCCGGATCGCGCTTCGCCGCTACCGGTCGTTCTTCAACCAGTTGCTGAGCGCCTGACCGAAGCCTCGTGAGTGGCCATCCACTCACGAGGCTTTTTCAGGCCCCGGTGGTCGACCCGGGCCGTACGATCATCAGCACCGTCACCACGGCCCACAGCAGATTGAACATCCCGGTGTACATCGCCACCCGCCCGGCCGTGACCGGCGCCGACGGCGGCTCCGCGTCCAGCGCGGCGAGGATCGCGTTCTGCCCGGGCAGTACCAGCAATGCCAGCACACCGGCGGCCGCGGCGGTCAGCACGATCGACACGATCACCCACGCGTCGCCGAAGACCCGCATGCTTCCCGCCGTCGCCAGCCCGAAGAACGGCACCGCGATACCGAAAATCGCGTAGACGCGGCAGATCCGGTTGAGCGCGCGCAGCACGGACAGCCCGGAACCCGGTTCGGCGAAGGCTTTTCGCGCCGCGGCGGGGAACATGCTCGCCGCGACGGTGACCGGGCCGACCGCGATGACGGCGGCGAGCACGTGGAGGATCAAGAGGATTTTCGACACGCCACCGAGCCTATGATCATCGCCGCGGTGTCCGGTACCGGTGTTTTCGACAGATGTCGCAGGATTCCGGCCATCCGGCTACGTCCGATGACGTACGCGGAGTGCCGCTCGTGAACGGATGTGGTGCAGGCCTCCCCCGCGACACCATTCGTCACCATGAACCTTCCCGTGGACACAGACGAACTCACGAAACGGTACGGCGAACAGCTCGCCGTGGACCGGATGAAACTGACCGTGCTGCCCGGCGAGATCTACGGTTTCCTCGGCCCGAACGGCGCGGGCAAGACGACGACGTTGCGGATGCTGCTGGGCCTCGTCCGGCCGACCTCCGGCAGCGTCCGGCTGTTCGGCAGGCCGCCCGGTGACCTCGCCGGGGTCGGGGCGCTGATCGAATCGCCGGGGTTCTACCCGTACCTCTCCGGCTCGGACAATCTCAAGGTACTGGCCCGCTACAGCGGAACGGATCCGCTCCGCGTCGGCGAAGTGCTCGCGATGGTCGACCTCGCCGATCGAGGCAAGGACCGGTACTCCACCTACTCCCTCGGCATGAAACAGCGGCTCGGTGTCGCGGCCGCGCTGTTGAAGGATCCGAGGTTGCTGATCCTCGACGAGCCGACCAACGGGCTCGACCCGGCCGGGATGGCGGACATGCGGGTGCTGATCCGGCGGCTCGGCGCGGAGGGCTGCACAGTGCTGCTGTCAAGCCACCTGCTGGGCGAGGTCCAGCAGATCTGCGACCGCGTCGGCGTCGTCTCCCGCGGCCGGCTGGTCGCGGAGAACACCGTCGCCGAACTCCGCGGCGGCACGGTGCTGCACATCGAGTCCGACGAGATCACGCGTGCCGCCGATCTGGTGCGGCGCCGGATCGGCGCGGAGAACGTGCGCGAGAGCGGGACCGGGCTCGATCTGACCGTCGACCCGGATCGCGCGTCGTGGCTGAACCGCGAACTCGTCACGGAAGGGATCGCGGTGCGTGAACTGCACGTCCGCGAACGGGATCTGGAACAGGTCTTCTTCGAGCTCACCGGAGAGGTGGCAGGTCATGTGGGGTAGCTGCACCGCCGAGCTGGCGAAACTCGTCCGGCGTCCGGCGAACTGGTTCATGCTGGGGATCGCGGTCGTACTCGGCCTGACGTTCACCTACCTGCTGCCGCTCGCGGGCGCGGCGGGCTCGTCGAGCGGAGCTCCCGGTACCGATCGCGGACTGGCCTCGACCCTGCCGTCCAACCTGGTCGGCAACGCGATCGGCGGACTGCCGGTGTTCCTCGGGGCGATCCTGCTCGTGCTCGGGGTGCTGGCCGTCGGCTCCGAATACGGCTGGAGCACCTGGAAGACCGTTCTGACGCAAGGACCTTCACGGCTGACCGTCTACAGTGGAAAGTTGTTCGCGCTGGCCGTCGCGTCGCTGACCGTCGTGGTGGCGAGCTTCGCGACCGGCGCGATCACGAGCGCGCTCATCGCGTCTTCGGAGGGCGAGCCGATGAACTGGCCGTCGTTCGGATCGCTGCTGACGGGGATCGGCGCCGGTTGGCTGATCGCGATGACCTGGGCGGCACTCGGCGCGGCGCTCGCCATCGCGATGCGCGGGGTCGCGCTGCCGATCGGGCTCGGCCTGGTGTGGCTGCTGGTGGTGCAGAACCTGCTGTTCGGGGTCGCGGCCCCGCTGGTGGACTGGGTCGGCACGCTTCAGCAGGCGCTGCCGGGAGCCAACGCCGGTTCGCTGGCGGCGTCGCTCGGTGCTTCGGGCGCGACGCCGGGCGTCGGGGAACTCGTCAGCGTCTCCCAGGCGACGCTGGTGGTGGCCGGCTACCTGGTGGTCTTCGCCGGTCTCGGCGGCTGGCTGCTGCGGCGCCGGGATGTCCTCTGAAAGTCCGTGAAGGCCTCCTTCCCTACCCTCAAGGTAGTGAAGGAGGCCTTCACGGACGGCTAGGCGAGGGCGTCGAGATCGGCCAGGACGTCCGCGGGCAGCTCCAGGTCCGCGGCTGCGACGTTCTCCCGCAGGTGCGCGGGCGAGGACGTGCCCGGGATCAGCAGGATGTTCGGCGACCGCTGGAGCAGCCACGCGAGCGCGACCTGCATCGGCGTCGCGTCGACCCGGCGGGCGCAGTCGTCGAGCACGCCGGACTGCAGCGGCGTGAACCCGCCGAGCGGGAAGTACGGCACGAACGGGATGTTGATGGCCGCGAGGGCGTCGAGGAGCCCGTCGTTGGCGCGGTTCGCGACGTTGTACTCGTTCTGCACGCAGACGACCGGCGCGATGGCGCGCGCCTCCTTGACCTGTTCCGCCGACACGTGGCTCAGGCCGAGGTGCCGGATCAGGCCCTGCTGCTGAAGCTCGGCGAGCACCTCGAACGGCTCCGTGATCGAGACCGGGATCGGGAAGACGCCGTGCTCCCCCGCGAGCCGCAGGTTGACCACGTCGAGGACGTCGAGGCCGAGGTTGCGCAGGTTGTCGTGGACCGCGGAGGTCAGCTCCTCGCGCGAGAGCGCCGACGGCCAGCCCTTGTCCGGAGACCGCTTCGCGCCGACCTTCGTGACGATGTGCAGCTCGTCCGGGTACGGGTGCAGGGCCTCGCGGATCAGCTCGTTGGTCGTGTGCGGACCGTAGAAGTCGCTCGTGTCGATGTGGGTCACGCCCAGCTCGACCGCCTCGCGGAGGACCGCGATCGCGGCGTCGCGGTCGCTCGGCGGACCCCAGATGCCGGGGCCGGACAGCCGCATGGCGCCGTAGCCCATCCGGCTCACGGTGAGATCGCCGAGGGTGTGGGTGCCGCCTGGGCTCATGATCGCTCCTTGTGCAAGTGGGTTCCGCTCACCTTAGGCAGGTTGTCCCCGACCGGCGCGTGCGGGAAGGGAGCAAGGGACCTTTGCTACCACTCGGGGCGCTGACCTGCGCGAACAGCCAGGCCGACCAGCTGGTTCGCCAGCCCCTCGGTCAACCCGTCGACGAACATCGCGTGGCCGGTGGGCGCTCCGCGCTCGGCCAGGACCGTCGCCACGGCCTCCCCTGGGTTCGCGTAGGGCCACAGTCCAGCGACGAGGATGAAGACGGCCTTCGCGAAGTAGCCTGCCGCTTCGCCGTCCAACGCGACTTGAGTGCGGACGATGTCGGCGAGCCGTTCGGTCCGCTCGCCGGCCCGCGTCTTGAACGTCCGCGCGGTCTCGACGGAGATGTTGCGTTCCAGCACGGCGGCCATCGTGCTGATCAGCTCGCACAGCAGGCGCTGCCGCGAGATCGACGTCGCGATGACGGTGGCGACTCGCTCGTAGCCGGGGCCGTCGAGGGCGCTCAGCTCGCCTTCGAGCTCGTCGAGCCACGAGACCCAGACCGAGTCCAAGACCTCCAGGAAAATCGCCTCCCGGCTGTCGAAGTACCGCAGCACGTTCGACTTCGCCAGGCCCACCCGATCGCTCAGCTCCCGCAGGCTGATCCGGGAGACGGGCCGTTCGGCCAGGAGTTCGCGCGCCACGCCGAGGATCGCCGCGCGCCGGGCCTCGACCTGTTCCGGCCGCCGTGCGCGCTGGAAGTCGGGTGCCACGCGGCGCACGGTACCAGACCACCCGGCTGTTATTCGGCGTTCGCGGACCTCCGCGCCTGCACCCGCTTGTAGCTCCAGATCAGCAACGCGAACAGGATGAGCCCGGAAAGGATCAAGCTCGACCCGGTGCTCCAGCCCGCGAGCGGCAGGCCCGGCACCAGGCCCCAGACGATCCCGGCGGCCAGCAACCCCAGCCCCGCCAGCACCGAACCGGCGATGCGCAGCGGGGACGAAACGCTGTCCTCGGCCGCCTTCATCGCCCTGTCGCGGATCGGATCGACGTACTTCTCCACCGCGGGGAACTCCGAGGCCAGCACGAGCAGACCCGCGAGCACCAGCAGCAACCCCGGCCCGGGCAGCACGAGCAGCGCGATACCGACCGCCAGCAGGATGATGCCCGCGATCAGGATGAGGGCCTGCTTCACGGGTTTTCCGATGCCCACCGTCGTCTCCTCGCCGTCGTCCCTTTCCGTCGATTGTGCCGGTCGGGACGGGAAGGCGCTGGTCATGACGGTCTGTTTCGGAGGAGACCGTTCGTCGGGGTGATGAACTGATCGACCGAAGGAGGACCGATGCGCTACATGTTGCTGATCTGCGGGACGCCGTTCCCCGGCGCGGACGACTGCGAAGACCCGCTGGACGCGCGGACCCAGGAATGGGTCGACGAGATGACCGCTCGCGGAGTGCGGTTGTCCGGCAGCAGGCTCCGGTCGGCGGCCACCGCGACCACCGTGCGCCACCGCGACGGCGAACTGCTCGTCTCGGACGGGCCGTTCGCGGAGACGAAGGAACAGATCCTCGGTTACGACCTGATCGAGTGCGCCGATCTCGACGAGGCGATCGAGGTCGTGGCGAAGCATCCGGTCGCGAAGTTCGCGACCATCGAGATCCGGCCGGTCTGGCCGACCCCCTGAACACGTCTCGTGACGTGGCCGGCGGGTGTGAATGTCACCACGAGTGAGGGGTGTGTGGATATGGGGACATTCAACGTCCCTATCTCCACACACCCCGTCGTGACAGGACCGGTCGCGGAGGGACTGTGTGGATTTCTGGTCATCCAACGCCCCAAAATCCACACAGTCGACCCCTGAACACGCCTTGAGAGCACAAGAGAGCAAAGGTCCCTTGCTCACCCACCGGCCAGCAGCTGCTCGAACGGCACGAACCCACTCTCCGGAGCCCCGGCCGGCGAATCCGAAGACAGCCGCGAAGCGAGCTCCCGCCCGGCCCGCGACGCCCGCTTGTCGAGGTCGCCCGGAGACGCCCAGTCCGACGAAGCCGCGTAAACCGCCGTCGCGACGGGCTCGGCGCGAAGGTAGGCGAAGAGCGGACGCAGCGCGAAGTCGAGCACCAGCGAGTGCCGTTCGGTCCCGCCGGTGGCACCGATCAGCACCGGCTTCCCGTCGAGCGCCTTCTGGTCCAGCACGTCGAAGAACGACTTGAACAGCCCGCTGTACGACGCGGTGAACACCGGTGTCACGGCGATCAGGGCGTCCGCGGTGGTCACCGTGTCGATGGCCGCCCGCAGGGCCGGCGAGGGGAACCCCGTCAGCATGTTCTTCGTGACGTCGACGGCCAGATCGCGGAGTTCGATCACCTCGATCCTCACGTCCGGCAGCGCGACGGAAACCGCCGCGGCGAGTTTGTCGGCGAGCAGCCGCGTCGAGGACGGCTGGCTCAACCCCGCGGTGACGACAGCGATCGTGGTCATGCCAGGACCTCCAAACGAGAAGCGTGCGTAGGGGCCTCGGGCACGTGCGCCGGCCGAAGCGAGTCGAGTTCCTTGCGCAGCACCGGGATCACGTGCTCGCCCAGGAGGTCGAGCTGTTCCAGCACGGTCTTCAGCGGCAAGCCGGCGTGGTCCATCAGGAACAGCTGACGCTGGTAGTCGCCGAAGTGCTCACGGAAGCTCAGCGTCTTGTCGATCACCTCTTGCGGGCTGCCGACGGTCAGCGGCGTCTGCTCGGTGAACTCCTCCAGCGACGGCCCGTGCCCGTACACCGGCGCGTTGTCGAAGTACGGCCGGAACTCCCGCACCGCGTCCTGCGACTTGGGCCGCAGGAACACCTGGCCACCCAGTCCGACGATGGCCTGGTCCGCCTTGCCGTGCCCGTAGTGCTCGTACCGCTCGCGGTACAGGTTGATCAGCGCCTGGAAGTGTTCCTTCGGCCAGAAGATGTGGTTCGCGAAGAACCCGTCGCCGTAGTAGGCGGCCTGTTCCGCGATCTCCGGGCTGCGGATCGAGCCGTGCCAGACGAACGGCGGGACACCGTCGAGCGGCCGCGGGGTCGAGGTGAACTCCTGCAGCGGCGTCCGGAACTTGCCGGACCAGCTGACCACGTCCTCGCGCCACAACCGGTGCAGCAGGTGGTAGTTCTCGATGGCCAGCGGAATGCCCTGGCGGATGTCCTGCCCGAACCACGGGTACACCGGGCCGGTGTTGCCGCGCCCCATCATCAGGTCGACGCGGCCGTCGGCCAGATGCTGCAGCATCGCGAAGTCCTCGGCGATCTTCACCGGGTCGTTCGTGGTGATCAGCGTGGTCGAGGTGGAAAGGATGATCTTCGACGTCTGCGCGGCGATGTAGCCGAGCATCGTCGTCGGCGACGAAGGCACGAAGGGCGGGTTGTGGTGCTCGCCGGTCGCGAAGACGTCGAGGCCGACCTCTTCGGCCTTGAGCGCGATCCGCACCATCGCCTTGATCCGCTCGTACTCGCTGGGCGCCTCCCCGGTGGTCGGGTCGGTCGTCACATCGCCCACCGTGAAGATTCCGAACTGCATGACCTGCTCCCTAGGCCGGGGTTACGTTGCTTGAGCGTTCAACTTCACGCACGCAAGAAGTATTCCAGACCATCGACGCGGGCTGAAAGGGTGACTTGATCGGCCCGGAAAGTGACCGCCCCCACACTCGAATCCATGTGGCTCACCTCCCTGCTTGTGACAACGTTGACATTCGCTCTCACGCCGGCCACCACTCCCGAACCCACCGTCCAGGCGACGATCTGCGCCAAGTACTGCGACAGCCGCGACCCCGCTTTGGCCGTCGGCGAAAGAAGGCCCGGCACGGCCTCCATCTGGGGTCGCGCCATCACGCTGCACCTCTCCGACGGCGACAACATGGGCTGGGGCAGCATCACCAACGGAAACCCGGGCGACGAAGTCTGGCTCGACCGCTCCTTCGACGGCGGCCGCACCTGGGCGGGCGACAGCCGGATCGGCGACACGAAAATCCCGTCCGGTCAACGCGGCTGGCGCACCCTGATGTTCAACGTCGACGACCCCGCCACCCACCGTTTCGGCGCCCTGCGCGCCTGCGGAAAGGCGGGCGACCGGCCGGAAATCGCGTGCACGCCGTGGTTCCGCACCACGGTCGCCGCCAAGGACCGCGCCGAAGCCGCGGCCACCGCGCTCATGCAGTTCTACGACAACGGCACGGGACTCTGGCAGACCACGGGCTGGTGGAACTCGGCGAACGCGCTCACCGCGATCCTCGACTACAGCACGCGAACCGGTTCGCAGAACTACCGCTACGCCATCGGAAACACCTTCGACCGCAACCGCGGCGACAACTTCACGAACGAATACATCGACGACACCGGCTGGTGGGCGCTCGCCTGGATCCGCGCCTACGACCTCACGAAGGACCGCCGCTACCTCGACACCGCCGTCATCGCGGCGGACTACATGTACTCCTACCGCGACGGGACCTGCGGCGGCGGACTCTGGTGGTCGACGGCGAAGACGTACAAGAACGCCGTCACCAACGAGCTGTACGTCAAGGTGGCCGCGTCACTGCACAACCGGATCCCCGGCGACACCCGTCAGCTCGCGCGGGCACGCGAGGTCTGGGACTGGTTCCGCGCGAGCGGCATGATCAACGGAAGCGCCCTGATCAACGACGGACTGAACGCCTCCTGCGCCAACAACGGCCAGGCCGTCTGGAGTTACAACCAGGGCATCGTCCTCGGCGCGCTGGTCGAACTGCGGCGCGCGACCGGTGACGCCGCCCTGCTCACCACGGCCCGGCGGCTCGCGGACGCCTCCACCACGACGTCGCTCCTGCACGCGAACGGGATCCTGCGCGACCCGTGCGAGTCCGGCGACTGCGGGGCCGACGGGCCGTCGTTCAAGGGCGCGTACGCCAGGGGGCTCGGCGAGCTCGACCGGGCGCTGGCGGGCAGGCCGTACCGCGCTTACCTGACGCGCCAAGCGAACTCGACGATCGCGAACAACCGCACGTCGCTCGATCAGCACGGCCTGCGCTGGGCGGGGCCGGTCGACAAGGTCGACGCCGCCCGTCAGCACAGCGCGCTGGAGGTCCTCACGGCAGCTCTCTGAACACCGGATCCGGGACGTGCAGCCAGGCGCGGACCTCGGTCTCCTTCTCGTGCACGAGCACCTGCCGGTAGCTCATCGTGTCGAGACCGGGGCCGCCCTGGTCCTGGACGTCCTCGTGGAACCGGTCCGACACGAGCACCACCACGGGCGACTCGTCCGGCGCTTCGGTGAGCGCGTCCCGCAGCACGCGCGAGTCCAGCAGCCGGGCGAGCAGCACCTTCGGCCGCCCCGTCACGCCGTACTCGTCGAGCGCGATCTCGCCGGCGTGGATCGCCACCCGGACCCGGATCCGCAGGGCGGGCTCGGTGCCGACGTTGTACCTGGCCAGCTCGGCGGCCAGCCGGGACACCAGCGGGTACACCAGGCGGAACTTCGGGAAATGCGGCGGGACCACGACGATCATGCCGTCCCCGGTGTCGCGCTTCAGGCACGCCTCCCAGGCGATCCCGCTGGCCTCGAAGGCGGTGGAGAGAACGCCGAAGAGCATCCGCCGGACCTGGACGAAGATCTCGCTGCTGCGGCCGACCTGGCCGAACCCGGAGATGTCGATCGAGAACAGCCCGCAGTGCATGCCGGACTCGACCCACGCCGTCGGCGGCGGGTAGAGGATCTTCTTCCGCAGCAGCGCGAGATGGACGCAGGACACGGTGATCAACAGGATCGTGCCGAAGAACCACGAGAGGGCCATGACCGTCCCGACCGTGCCCTCCGTCTCCTCGAGGGAGAGCAGATAGAGCAGACCGTAGGAGACCCCGCCGTAGAGGAACACGTACAGCACCACGAACGTGCGGCGCAGCCGGATGGCCGCGTGCACGAACGGCAGCGGCGCGAGCAGGCCGAGCGAGCCGATGACCACCACGAAATACCAGAGACTCACGACGCGTTGTGCGGTCGAGACGCGTGTGGGACCGGTTCCGACGGCCACCTTGTTCCCCCCGTCACCCTGTGACACCGGAAACGATAACGCCTCATCCGAGCCTTGAGGAAGTCGCTTTCCCCAGCCGTGACCCGCCCATCGGGACAGGGTGATGCGCCACACGCGGGGCTCGGGAGAACGAAGCTGTCGGAGGGGACGGATATCCTCCAGTACGGTGTCGCGTTGAACACCACCTCCACGAGCTAGTTCGCGAGCCACGACTCCAGGAGAAGTACCCAGTGACTGCTGAGACCCTGTACGGGGCCGACGACCTGACGCATCTCGAGGGTCTGGAAGCGGTCCGCAAGCGCCCCGGTATGTACATCGGCTCCACCGACAGCCGCGGCATCAACCACCTGTTCTCCGAGGTCGTGGACAACTCGACCGACGAGGGCGTGGCGGGTCACGCCACGAAGATCGTGGTCACCCTGCACGCCGACGGCAGCGTCCAGGTCGACGACGACGGGCGCGGCATCCCCACCGGAACGCACGCCAAATCCGGTTTGTCCGGTGTCGAGCTGGTGCTGACCAGGCTGCACGCGGGCGGCAAGTTCGGCGGCTCGGGCTACAAGACCTCCGGCGGTCTGCACGGTGTCGGCGCCTCGGCGGTGAACGCGCTGTCGCACCGCTTCGACGTCACGGTGAAGCAGAGCGGCAAGGTCCACCAGATGTCGTTCGCGCACGGCGTCCCCGGCGTGTTCGACGGGCCCGGCCCGAAGGCCAAGTTCACCCGCAAGTCCGGGCTGAACGTCACCGGCAAGATGAAGCGCGGCGAGCGCTCCGGCACGTCGATCCGCTACTGGTACGACTCGCGCTACTTCGAGAGCGGAGCCGCGCTCGACGTCGAGGGTGTCCGCGCGAAGATGCGCAACACCGCGTTCCTGGTCCCCGGCGTCACGTACGTGCTGCGCACCGCCGTCGACGACTCGATCAGCGAAGAGACCTTCCACTTCCCCAACGGCCTCGCCGACATGGTCGACTTCCTCGCCCCGGACAGCGAGAAACCCGTCTGCGGCACGTTGATCATCAACGGCGAAGGCACGTACAAGGAGAACGCGGCCGACGCCAGCGGTGTCATGCAGTCCAATGTGGTGCGTCACGCCGAGGTCGAGGTCGCGCTGCGCTGGGGCACCGGCTACGAGCGAACGGTGGAGTGCTTCACCAACACCATCCGCAACGTGCACGGCGGCACCCATCGCCGCGGTTTCGACCGCGCGGTGCTGAAAGCCTTGCAGGACGCCATTTCCAAAACCCGCGGGCTGCTCAAGCCCAAGGAGGACATGCCGACCGTCGAGGACGTGCTCGAAGGGATGACGGCGGTCGTCCACGTCCGGCTGCCGGAGCCGCAGTTCACCTCGCAGACCAAGGACGAGCTGTCCACCGCCGGCATCACCCGCGTCATCCAGGGCATCGTCGACAAGCACATCCGGTCGTGGACCGAAGAGCGCAAGACCAAGTCCGAGGCGAAGATCGTGCTGCAGAAGGTGGTCGACGCGGCACGCGTCCGGCTCACCCAGAAGCAGCAGAAGGACGCGGCCCGGCGCAAGACCGCGCTCGAAGGCGCGGCGATGCCGCCGAAGCTGGTCGACTGCCGCACCACCGGCGTCTCCCGCAGTGAGCTGTTCCTCGTCGAGGGTGACAGCGCCCTCGGTTCGGCGCGGATGGCGCGCGTCTCGGAGTACCAGGCGCTGCTTCCCTTGCGCGGCAAGATCCTCAACGTCCAGAAGGCGTCGCTCGGCGACACCTTGAAGAACGCCGAGATCGCCTCCATCGTGCAGGTGCTCGGCGCGGGCAGCGGGCGCACGTTCGATCTGTCGACCATGCGCTACGGCCGGGTGATCCTGATGGCCGACGCGGACGTCGACGGTTCGCATATCCGCACGCTGCTGATCACGCTGTTCGCCAAGTACATGCGGCCGGTCATCGAGGACGGCAGGCTCTACGCCGCGATGCCGCCGCTGCACAAACTGGTCACCAAGGGCCGCAACCCGGAAACCCACTTCACCTTCACCCAGAAGGAGATGGAGACCAAGTTCGCGGAGCTGGAACGCGCCGGCAAGCAGATCGTCACACCGGTGCCGCGGTTCAAGGGTCTCGGCGAGATGGACGCCGACGAACTGTGGGACACCACGATGAACCCGGCCACCCGCTCGGTCCGCCGCATCACCCTCGACGACGTCGAAGCCGCGGAGAACGCGCTCGAACTGTTGATGGGCGAGAAGGTCGAGCCGCGCCGCAACTGGCTGGTCGAATCCTCCGACCGGGTCGACCGCGAAGCCATCGACGCCTGATTTCGTTGCTATTCAAGGAGCTTTGAGCAATGGCACGCCGTAAGGGCACCACGACCAAGGTCGACCCGTCAGCGTTCGACAAACCAGGCGCGAACGTCTTCGACAACTCGCTGAAGACGGAGATCGAGGATTCGTACCTGGAGTACGCGTATTCGGTCATCCACTCGCGGGCGCTCCCGGACGCGCGGGACGGGCTGAAGCCGGTGCACCGCCGGATCATGTACTCGATGAACGAGAACGGCTACCGGCCGACGCACGCGTACGTGAAGTCGTCCCGCGTGGTCGGCGACGTGATGGGCAAGTACCACCCGCACGGCGACACGGCGATCTACGACGCCATGGTCCGGCTCGCGCAGGACTTCTCGCTCAACGTCCCGCTGGTCGACGGGCACGGCAACTTCGGCTCCCCCGACGACGGCCCGGCCGCCTCGCGGTACACCGAGGCGCGGCTCTCCCCCGAGGCGATGTTGCTGGTCGGTGAGCTCGGTGAGGACACCGTCGACTTCCGGCCGAACTACGACGGCTCGCTCGAAGAGCCGTCCGTGCTGCCCGCGGCGTTCCCGAACCTGCTGGTCAACGGCACGTCCGGGATCGCGGTCGGGATGGCGACCAACATGATCCCGCACAACCTGTCCGAGGTCATCGGCGCGGCGCGGTGGCTGATCAACCACCCGAACGCCACGCTGGACAAGCTGATGGAGTACGTCCCGGGGCCCGACCTGCCGACCGGTGGTTCGCTGCTGGGGCTGGACGAGGTCCGCCGCGCGTACGAGACCGGCCGCGGGGTGGTGCGCATGCGCGCCAGCGCCGAGACCGGGCCGCTGGAGGGCAGCCGCGGCCGTCAGGCCATCACCATCACCGAACTGCCGTACGGCGTCGGCCCGGAGAAGGTGATCGAGAAGATCACCGACGAGGTCAACAAGTCCAAGCGGCTCACCGGTATCGCCGACGTCAAGGACCTCACCGACCGCGAGAACGGCACGCGGCTGGTCATCGAATGCAAGGTCGGCGTGAACCCGCAGGCGCTGCTGGCGGATCTGTACCGGCTCACGCCGCTGGAGCAGTCGTTCGGCATCAACAACCTGGTGCTGGTGGACGGGCAGCCGCAGACGCTGGGGCTCAAGGCGCTGCTGGAGGTCTTCCTCAGCCACCGCTACGAGGTCGTCACCCGCCGCACGCGGTACCGGCGCCGCAAACGCGAAGAGCGGCTGCACCTGGTCGACGGTCTGCTGATCGCCCTGCTCAACATCGACAAGGTGATCAAGCTGATCCGCGAGAGCGAGAACGCCGCGGCCGCGAAGGACGGCCTGATGAAGCGGTTCAAGCTCTCGGAGATCCAGGCGACCTACATCCTGGACACCCCGCTGCGGCGGCTCACGAAGTACGACCGGATCGAGCTCGAATCCGAGCAGGACAAGCTGCGCGAGGAGATCGCCGAGCTGTCGAAGATCCTCGACGACGAGTCGGTGCTGAAGAAGGTCGTCTCGGCCGAGCTGGCCAAGATCGCCAAGGACCACCCGACCGAACGCCGCACCGCGCTGATCGACGGCGACCTCAAAGAGGTCCTCGCCGCGTCGAAGCCGTCGGGTCCGCTGGAGGTCGCCGACGATCCGTGCCAGGTGATCCTGTCGGCCACCGGGCTGGTCGCGCGTACGGCCGCGGAATCGGAGGAGGCGTCGGAGGTGCGGCGCCGCAACGGCCGCGTCAAACACGACTCGGTGGCCGCGGTGGTCCATTCGACCGCCCGCGGGCAGGTGCTGCTGGTGACCAACCGCGGCCGCGCCTTCAAGACCGACGTGCTGCCGCTGCCGGTGCTGCCCGAGCAAGCGGGCACGGTGTCGCTTCGCGGCGGGATGGCCGCGAAGGAACTGGTGCCGCTGGAAAAGGGCGAGCGCGTCATCGGCCTGGCCCCGCTCGGCGAACAGGCCGCCGGCTCCCCCGGCCTCGCGCTCGGCACGAAGCACGGTGTCGTGAAGGTGTGCGCGCCGGAATGGCCGGTCCGTTCCGACGAGTTCGACGTGATCAGCCTGAAGGACGGCGATGAGGTCGTCGGCGCCACCTGGCTCACCGACGGCAACGAGACGCTGGCGTTCCTGTCGTCCGAAGCGTCACTGCTGCGCTACGCCGCTTCGCTCGTGCGGCCGCAGGGTCTCAAGGGTGGTGGCATGGCGGGCATCGCCGTGCGCGGCGAGGCGGAAGTGGTCTTCTTCGGCGCGATCCGCACCGACGACGCCGAACACGGCGAGCCGATGGTCGTCACCGCGACCGGCGCGAGCGTGAAGGTGACCCCGTTCAGCGAGTACCCGGCCAAGGGCCGCGCGACCGGCGGCGTCCGGGCGCAGCGGTTCCTCAAGGGCGAAACGCGGCTGATCGTCGGCTGGATCGGCCCGCGCCCCGCCGGTGCCGCCCGCAACGGCGACCCGGTGGAACTCCCCGAAGTCGACCTCCGTCGCGACGGCTCCGGCCACGCCCACCCCGGCCCGGAGGTCGTCGGTCACCTGATCGAACGCGACTGACCCCGCACTCACGTGATCGGGCGCGGAACTCGCGTGTTTGGAGCCGGAACGCCCCCAAACACGCGAGTTCCGGCCCCGATCACGCGAGTTCCGCCTCCAATCACGCGTGTCGTCCGTCTGATCACGCGTGTCGTCCGCCCAAGCACGGGAGTCGTCCGTCGGGGAGCCGGACCCCTGCGTGGTAGCAAAGGTCCCTTGCTCCCTCAGCGACCCAGCAGGCCCTTCGCGATATGCGTCACCTGGATCTCGTTGCTCCCCGCGTAGATCATCAGCGACTTCGCGTCCCGCGCCAGCTGCTCCACCCGGTACTCCGCCATGTACCCGTTGCCGCCGAAGAGCTGCACGGCCTCCATCGCGACCTCGGTGGCCGCCTCCGACGAGTACAGCTTCATCGCCGAAG
This sequence comes from Amycolatopsis sp. MJM2582, assembly GCF_000754115.1. Taxonomy (NCBI): domain Bacteria; kingdom Bacillati; phylum Actinomycetota; class Actinomycetes; order Pseudonocardiales; family Pseudonocardiaceae; genus Amycolatopsis; species Amycolatopsis sp. MJM2582. Next base: position 69,999 of record NZ_JPLW01000007.1, on the reverse strand, counting down.
CTTCGGCCAGCGTCGGCATCTTGCCCGCGCGCAGGGTCTCGATCAGCTGGAAGACCATGTTCTGCACGTTGATCCGCGCGACCTCCATCTTCGCCAGCTTGAGCTGGATCAGCTGGAACCGTCCGATCTCCTGGCCCCACAGCTTCCGGTTCTTCGCGTAGTCCACGCACAGCCGATGGCATTCGTTGATGATCCCGAGCGCCAGCGCCGCGACCCCGATCCTCTCGACGGCGAACCCGGACTTCACCTCGGCCTTGCTGTCGCCGTCGCGGCCGGTCTCGGACTCGCCGAGCAGCCTGTCCCGCCCGAGCCGGACGTCGCTGAAGAACAGCTCGCCGGTCGGCGACGACATCATGCCCATCTTCTTGAACGGTTTGCCCTGCGTGAGTCCCGGCATGCCCTTGTCCAGCACGAACGTCAGCACCTTGCGGTCCCGGACCTCCGAGCCGTCGTCCAGCTTGGCGTACACGATGATCGTGTCGGCGTAGGGCCCGTTGGTGATGAACGTCTTCTGTCCATTGAGGACGTACTCGTCACCGTCGCGCCGCACCGACGTCTTCATGCCACCGAAAGCGTCCGAACCGGAGTCGGGTTCGGTGATCGCCCACGCCCCGACCTTCTCGAACGTCGCCAGCCCGGGCAGCCAGCGCTCCTTCTGCGCTTGCGTACCCTTCGTCAGGATCGTCTGCGCGGTCAGCCCGATGCTCACGCCGAGCGAAGCGACGATGCCGAGGCTGACCCCCGCCAGCTCGCTCACCGCGATGAGCGCCATCGCCTCCTGCCCACCGAACGCCAGGCCGCCACCCGAACCGGATCCAGGAGACTTCGACAGCAGCTTCGACACCGATTCCCGGGCGAGCGCGTCGATGCCGAAGGACGCGAACATCTTCCGGATGATGTCGTACGGCGGCAGCGTCCCGCTTTCCAGCGCGTCGAGGTGCGGCCGGATCTCCTTGTCGACGAACTCCCGGATCGCGTCCCTGATCAGCAGTTCGGTCTCGGACCACTCGATCACGGGAGCCTCGCGGCGATGTCGTCGATCTCCCAGGCGGCCTCGGTTTCGATCACCTTGACGTCGTGCCAGCCCGCGAGTTCGGAGATCGCGCCGCCCTGGACCGCGAACACCTTGCCGGTGAGCGGGCATTTCTCGGTCGCGAGGTAGGCCACCAGCGGCGAGATGTTCGCCGGGGAGAACGCGTCGAACTCCCCCTCTTCCACCTCTTGGGCGAAGATCGCGCCCATTCCCGGCGTCGCCAGGGTGAGCCGCGTGCGCGCGATCGGCGCGATCGCGTTCACCCGCACGCCATAGCGTTCCAGCTCCTCGGCGGCGACCAGCGTCAGCGCGGCGATTCCCGCCTTCGCCGCGCCATAGTTCGCCTGTCCCGCGTTCGGCAGCGTGGTCCCGGACGCCGAGGCGGTGTTGATCACCGAGCCCGCCACCGGCTCGCCCGCCTTGCTCGTGGCCTTCCAGTAGGCGGCCGCGTGCCGCAGCACCGCCGCGTGCCCCTTCAAATGCACGGCGATCACGGAATCCCATTGGGACTCCTCGAGACCGGCGATGAACGCGTCGCGCAGGATGCCGGCGTTGTTCACGACGACGTCGAGCTTGCCGAATTCCTCCACCGCCTGCGTCACCAGCTCGGCGGCACCCGCCCAGTCGGCGACGTTGGCCGTGTTCGCCACCGCCTTCCCGCCCGCCGCGCGGATCTCGTCGACGACCTCCTGCGCGGGCCCGGCGTCGCTGCCGCTGCCGTCGTTCGCCCCGCCGAGGTCGTTGACCACGACGCTCGCGCCCTCGCGCGCGAACAGCAGCGCGTGCTCGCGGCCGATCCCGCGTCCGGCGCCGGTGATGACGGCGACGCGTCCGTCGAGTGCTCCCATGGCTTTGCTCCTACTCCGCGAATTCCGCGAGACCGTCTTTGATCACGACGGTTTCGCCGACGGTGGTTTCGAACGCGTAGCTCCCGGCGCCCGCGCGCCAGATCCGCGTCGTCAGGTCCTGGCCGGGCAGCACCGGCTTGGCGAACCGGACGGCGAACCGCTTCAGTCTGTCCACATCGGACCCGGCGACCTCGGTCAGCAGCGCCCACGAAGTGAACGCCATCGTGCACAGGCCGTGCGCGATGATCCCCGGCAGCCCCGAATCCTTCGCGACCTCTTCGTCGAGATGGATCGGCATCGGGTCGCCGGCGGCGGGCGCGTACCGATACGTCTGGTCGTCGTCGATGTGCTGATTCACCTTCGCCACCGGCGCCTGCGCACGAAGGCCTTCGTCGAACTTGTGGTCCGGCCCGAGTTCGCCGCGGGTCTCCCCGGTGTCGAACCCGCGCACGAACAGCGTCACGTACTGCTCGTTGACCAGGTCACCCTCGTCGGTCCGGCATTCGAGATGGATCGTGCCGCGGGTGCCGTTCGGCAGGCCCTCGTAACCGGTCATCCGCGCCCGCGACACGAGTTTGTCGCCGGGGCGGATCGGCCGGTGGAACCGGAACTCCTGTTCCCCGTGCACGATCCGGCCGAACAAGCCGACCGGGACGACTTCGAGCGCGGGTTCCATCAGCGACTCGAACACCGGCACGATCGCGAACACGGGGCTCGCGACGTCACCGGCGAGATGCGCCGGGATCGGGTCGTTGGTGGCTTTCGCGTACTCGATCAGCCGCTCGCGCGTGACCTCGAACCGCGACTCGTCGGTCCATTTGCCGAGCCCGCCGGGGTCGAACCGCTCGGTCACGAGACCAGCGCCTTGAAGTTCTCGAGGGAGGCGTCGAGGTTCTTCTTGCCGTCCTTCTCGACGGCCTTGCCGAGCGCGCCGACGATCATCTGACCGGCGAACTCCGCGTCGATGCTGGCGAGCGAACCGTCTCCGGACGCCTCCACCGACAGCTCGAACTTGACCTTCACCCCGGCCATCCCGGTCCCGGAGATCGCCAGCTTCGACGGCGCCTCGAACTCGTCTACGGTCCAGGTGATCGTGTTCGGCATCCCGAGCATCGTGACGACCTCGGAAGCCTGTGCTCCCTTGGAGAATTCGGCCGGGACCTCACCCTTCCACTTGGTGTGGATGGTCAGCCACTTCTCGAAGTTGTTGGGGTTGGAGAACTCCGCCCACACCTTGTCGGGAGCGGCGGGGAGTTCGACGGAGGCACTGATCTTGCCCATGGTTCTTCCTTTCGGGATCAGCGCTCGGCGCGCTGGTAGGCGGTGACGACGGCGGCGCCGCCGAGTCCGATGTTGTGCTGCAGCGCGGCCTGAACGCCGTCGACCTGGCGTTTGTCGGCGGTCCCGCGCAGCTGCCAGGTCAGTTCGGCGCATTGCGCGAGGCCGGTGGCGCCGAGCGGATGTCCCTTGGAGATCAGCCCGCCGGACGGGTTGACGACCCACTTCCCGCCGTAGGTGGTGTCTCCGGAGTCGACGAGCTTCCCGGCCTCCCCTTCGGCGCAGAGTCCGAGCGCTTCGTAGAGCAGGAGTTCGTTGGCGGAGAAGCAATCGTGCAGCTCGATGACCTGGAAGTCCTCCGCGCCGAGCCCGGCCTGGTCGTACACCTGGCGCGCGGCCTGGACGTTCATGTCGTAGCCGATGATGTTCTTCGCGGTCCCGTCGAAGGTGCTGGCGAAGTCGGTGGTCATCGCCTGCCCGACGATCTCCACGGCCTGCCCGGCCAGCCCATGCGAGTCCACAAAGGACTCGCTGGCGAGGATCGCCGCGCCGGAACCGTCCGAGGTCGGCGAGCACTGGAGTTTCGTGAGCGGGTCGTAGATCATCCGCGAGTCGAGGATGTCCTGCAGCGAATAGCTTTCCTGGAACTGCGCGTACGGATTGTTCACCGAATGCCGGTGGTTCTTCTCGCCGATCTTGGCGAAGTGCTCGGCGGTGGTGCCGTAGGTCTTCATGTGTTCACGGCCGGCCGCGCCGAACATCCACGGCGCGGGCGGGAAGAGCACCTCGGAGATTTCGGCGAGCGCCTGGATGTGCCTGCCCATCGGCTGCTCGCGGTCGTCGTAGGTCGAGCCGAGCGATCCGGGCTGCATCTTCTCGAAGCCGAGCGCGAGCGCGCAGTCCGCACGGCCGCCCCGGATCGCTTCCGCGGCCAGGTACAGCGCGGTCGACCCGGTCGAGCAGTTGTTGTTGACGTTGACGACCGGGATCCCGGTCATGCCGAGTTCGTAGACCGCGCGCTGCCCCGAGGTCGACTCGCCGTAGACGTAGCCGACGTAGGCCTGCCGCACCTCGTCGAAGGAGATCCCGGCGTCGGCGAGCGCCTTGGTCCCGGATTCCTTGGCCATCTGCGGGTAGTCCCAGCCCTCACGGCGGCCGGGTTTCTCGAACTTCGTCATGCCCACGCCGACGACGTACACCTTGTTGGCCACCACGACGCTCCTTGTCGTTGCCGGGTCGCTGCTGCCACTGAAGATACAGACAGGTTTGTATTTATCAACCCCTTACATACAGGTCTGAACGGATGTTACTTACGGCACCTTGCGTGTCAGGTGACGCAGACGGGCGAGCCGCACCCCCGTTAAACAGGGAGAACACGACTCACAGGGGGTTAACGATGAAACGGACGAGCTTGGTCTTGGCAGCCACCGTCGCCGCCGGACTGGTGTCGGCGGGCACGGCGTCGGCGAGCGGCTGGACGATGAGCTACCTGCGGCCGCCGGGCGGAGACGCCATCCGGGTGGTGGCCACCGATGGGGCCGGAAGCTACGCGGGGCACTCCGACCGGGGACTGCTCACCTGGTCGGGCTGGAGGGTGCGCAACCACGGCTTCCCGGCGGGCTACGGCTCGGTCGAAGCCGTGGACGAGAACACGTCGAAGGCGATTCTCGCGAACGGATACGCGAGCTCGACGGGGACCAAACGCTCGTTCGTCCACCAGGACGGCGGGTTCCAGCTCCTGGAAACGGTCCCGGGATATGCCCAGACGGTCGTCACCGGGATGAACAACCGCGGCGACATCGTCGGCCGCGTGTACAACGATCCTCGCTATGGCTCATGGGCGGCGTTCTGGCCGGCCGGCGACCGCGCGCACCCGGTCCTCCTGGACTCCCCGCCGCTGCTCAGCCCGGTGGACATCGACCACGACGGCACGATCCTGATGCAGGAACAGTTCGGCGGCGTCTGGCTCTGGAAGGACGGCGCGGCACGGCAACTGGTCCTTCCCGAGGGCGTCCGCGAAGCACGCGCCCTCGCGATCCGGGACGGCAAGGTGCTGGCCGACCTCCAAGGGGGCCAACGGCTTTGGACGGCCCCTGACACCTCCATCCCGGTACCCGAGACCATGACGGTGACCGCGCTCAACGGGTCGGGACTCCTCACCGGCTGCTTGCGGACCATGGGCACCGCCACGATTCCCGCGGCGTGGACGCCGGGCGGCCCGGTCGAGACGCTTCCCGCCCCCTCCAGCGGGTGCGGCGCGATCGTGGGCGACAACGGGGAGATCATGGGAACTCTGCAGGACGACGACTACTACGACAAGCTCGTGGTGTGGCGCCGTGGCTAAAGTCGGGGCATGGATCCCGAAGAGCTTCGGCAGCGGTTCTCCCTGCTGACCACCGCGCATCTGACCGACGGCTGTGTGCGCGCCGGCGTTCAGGTCCGGTGCGCGCCCGCGGGCACGCACTCGGTCGTGCCCGGCGCCCGCGTGGCCGGGCGGGTCACCCCCGCCCGCCACGTCGGCAGCGTCGATGTCTTCCTGGAGGCGTATGAAATCGCGAACCCCGGCGACGTCCTCGTCGTCGACAACGGCGGCAGGCTCGACGAGAGCTGCGTCGGGGACCTCGCGGTCCTCGAAGCGGAGGCGGCCGGGCTGAGCGGTGTGGTGATCTGGGGGCTGCACCGCGACACCGCCGACATCAAGAAGATCGGGCTGCCGGTGTTCAGCCTCGGTTCGATCCCGACCGGCCCGCTCTCGGTCTCCGCCCGCCCGGACGGCGCGCTCGAATCGGCCGTCGTCGGGGACTGGACGGTGACGCGGGAAGACCTCGTGTTCGGCGACGAGGACGGCGTCCTGTTCGTCCCCACCGACCGGGCGGACGAGGTCCTCGACCGCGCCGAAGGCATCCGCGACACCGAGCGGCGCCAGGCCGACCGGATACGCGGCGGAGAGTCCCTTCGCGAACAGGTCCGCTTCGCCGACTTCCTCGCGGAGCGGGCGAAGTCGCCTTCGCTGACGTTCCGGCAGCATCTGCGGGCGGTCGGGGGCGCCATCGAGGAGTAGCAAGGGACCTTTGCTACCACCCGGCTCTGGGCACACCGCGGGCCGTCCGTGAAGGCCTCCTTCACTACCTTCAGGGTAGGCAAGGAGGCCTTCACGGCACCGCGGGAGAGCAAGGGACCTTTGCTACCACCGACGCCTCTGACCTGCGGAAAGAGCGCAGGGCCCGGCTCATCCTCGCGCGGTTTGCCTTCCACCGAGCCACAGCAGACCGTCGACGACGAAGCGGTTCTGCACCTCACTGCCGAAGGTCGACGAAAGCGGCTGGTTCGTCTCGTAGTTCATCTTGTTGTGCCCGAAGTTGGCGTAGAGCATCTTGTACTTGGCGTTGGTCCAGAGGATCGGGTAGTACCCGCTGTACCAGGACTGGTTCGGATCGGTCCCGAGCGGGAAGCTCACCGGGTCCACCGACGCGAGGATCCGGATGTCCGGGTTCTTGCGCAGGTCGCTGGTCCAGGCGTACCACTCGCTCACCGACGAGGTGAACGTCGCGGGCAGCCGCGTGGTCGAGGGATGCGGCCGGTTCTCCACCTTCAGCGTCGCCGTCGTCGGCCCCCAGGTGTTGGATTTGAACGCACCCGTGCCGAGGAATCTGTTGTGGTACCAGTCCCAAGTGGATGGATTGGTGGTGAACGCGGCCACGTGGAAGCCGAAGAACGCGCCGCCCGCGTTCATGTAGCGCTCGAAGCCCGAGCGTTGCGAGGAGGTCTGCGGCAGGTCGTCCAGGAACAGCACGACCTGATACTGCGACGGCTGCAGCGAGCTCAGCCGGTTCCAGTCGTTGGTCGCGGTGTAGCTGAAGTTGTTCTGCCAAGCGGTTTTCGGGAACCACTGGTTGGCTTCCTTGACGAAGCTGATGTGCGCCGCGTCGTAGGTGCCGTTGTAGAACGCGAGCACCTTGAACGCGGGTGCCGCCTGCGCCGCCACCGGCGCCGACGCCAGCGCGAGACACGAAACGAACAGCAGAGCGAGCCGGACCACGAATTTCGTCATACCTCACCACCCATGCCGAGAACGCGTAAATTCATTGCTTGAATTAACACATGACACAGCATCGATGGTCTAGACCTGCGAGAAATACGGTTCCCGGTGACCGGTACCGGCCCTTATCGATAACCTGGAGATTATGGAACTGCGGGATATCGAGATCTTCCTGACGCTGGCCGACGAGCTGCATTTCGGCCGCACCGCGGAGCGTCTGCACGTCTCGCAGGCGAGGGTGAGCCAGTCGATCAAGCAGGTTGAGCGCCGGATCGGGGTACCGCTGTTCGCCCGCACCAGCCGACGGGTCCGGCTCACGCCGATCGGCGAACGGCTTCGGGACGACCTCGGCCCCGCCTACCGCGCGCTGCACGAGGGCGTCGACCGCGCGATCGCGGCCGGCCGCGGGATCGGCGGCGTGCTGCGGCTGGGCTTCGAGGCACCCGGCGTCGCCGACCTGACCGAAGAGCTGCTCGACCGTTTCCGGCAGCGTTACCCGGACACCGAACTGCTCATTCGCGAGGCTGATTTCGCCGACCCGTTCGCGATGCTGCGATCGGGTGAGATCGACGTGCTGGTGACACTGCTTCCAGTCGACGAACCCGATCTTACGACCGGACCGGCCGTGTACACCGAACCGATGGTGCTCGCGGTGTCGTCGAAACACCCTTTCGCGCGACGGAAGTCAGTCACCCTCGATGACCTCGCCCGCGACACCGTCCTTCGCGCGGCTCACCCGCCGGAGCCGTACTGGATCGAAGAACCGCGACAGTGGCTGACGCCCGCCGGGCATCCCGTAAGCCGGGGAACGCCCTTCGCGACGTTTCAAGAGCTACTCGCCGCGATCGCCACCGGTGCCGGTATCTGCCCGCTCGCCGCACACGCGCGGGAGTACTTCAGCCACCCGCGGATCCGCTTCGTGCCCTTCGCCGGCTCACCCGACGTCGAGTGGGGCCTCGTCTGGCCGCGCTCCGCGGAGACAGCGCGCGTACAGGCCTTCGCCGCCGTCGCCGCCGCTTCGCACCCCTGACACGCCCGCAATTAGTCCTCTGAATGCGGTACTTGCACACGCAACCAACGCATTCAGAGGACTAAATGCGAACTAGCTGACGACCTTCTTCACCCAGTCCTGCTCGAGCTTCACGACCTGCCCGTTCGAAGTGACGGTCGGCGTGCCGAAACCGGGGCCGTTGCCGAAGTCCTGCTGCAGCGACGGGTCCGTGGAGATCTTCTTGTACGCGTCCTGGATCTCCTGCTCGTACGCGCCGCTGTTGACCTTGACCACGAAGGTCGGGTCGGTGATGCCGACGTCCTGGCCGAGCTTGATCAGCTGCGCCTTGTCGAACCCGCGACCGCCTTCCTCCGGCTGGTCCTTGAACAGCGCGTCGTGGAAGGCGAGGAACTTGCCGGCGTCGGCCGCAGCGAGGGAGGCGTTGGCGGAGTCCAGCGAGTAGCCGGGCGGGTCGGAACGCTGGTTCAGCATCGGCAGCATGTGGTACCGGACCTGCAGGGTCCCGTTGTTCACCTGCTCCTCGATCTGCCCCTTGAAGGTCTCCTCGAACTGCTTGCAGACCGGGCACAGGAAGTCGGCGTAGACGTCGATGGTCTTCTTCGCCTCGGGCTTGCCGACGGTCACGACGGCCCCGTCGCGTTTCTCGACGACACCGGGCGCCGATGTGCCCGTCTGCGCGCCGATCACCTTGCCCTCGGTGCTGTCCTTGCTGGACGTCGTCCAGATGACGCCACCGATCACCAGCGCGGCGAGGACGACCACCGCGACGGTGATCGCGACGACCTTCTTCTTGTCGCCGCCCGCGACGCCCCTGGCCTGTGCCACCGAACGCGCCGCCGTCTGCTGCTGTTTGCGTTTCCGAGCGTTGCGCTCAGCTCCACCCACGATTATTCGTTCCCTTCAGCGATACCCACATAGTCGTCGTCGGCGGAGGCGCGAGAGTTCCCGAGCCAGCCGTCCACGGAAAGCCAGGTCCGCGGCCGCACGATCAGCCAGACCCCCAGGAGCGCGAATCCGAGGTCCCTGGCGATCTCCTGCGGATACCGCGTCTGGTCCGCGGCGATCTGACCGCCGCCGCCGAAACAGCCGCAATCGATGCTCAGCCCGCGCGCCCAGGATTGGGCGATCGCGGCGATGAGCACCGCGAGCAGCAGCACCGACAGCACCGACACCCACCGGGTGACGAACCCGGCGAGCAGGAACAGGCCGAGCGCCAGTTCGACGAGCGGCATCCCGATCGCGACCGGGCGGACGAGCCCGTCCGGCAGGACATCGAACGCCTGGACCGCGATGTAGGTCTGCCCCGGGGCGCTGATCTTCAGCGCTCCGGAAACCAACCAGACGGCGGCCAGTCCGAGCCGGGCGAGTGTGCCCACGGCGTCGAGTACGACTTGGGGCGGTCTACGCACGGGCCTAGGCTAACCGCCGACCCTGAGAACAACGTGAGGCGGCGGACGGAGGCACCCGATGAGGGGACGCGCCCTGCTGGTGGTCTGCTTGATGCTGGTCACAGCGGCGGCCTGCGGCGAAGAGGCCGGTCCGGCGGATTCCCTCGTCGCGCGCGCCGTCGCGTCCAACAAGCTCACCATCGGCATCCGCTTCGACCAGCCGGGCCTTTCCAAGCGGACGGTCGACGGCCGGTACGTCGGCTTCGACGTCGACGTGGCGAAGTACGTGGCGAGCGAATTGGGCGTCGACGAGGATCACATCACCTGGCACGACAGCAGACCGTCGTCCCGCGAGACGGACATCACCTCGGGGATCACGGATCTGATGGTGGCGACCTACTCGATCACCGAAAAACGCAAACAGGTGGTCGCGTTCGCCGGCCCCTATTTCGACACCGGCCAGGATCTCCTCGTCCGCCTCCGGTCGACCGACATCACCGGCCCCGAGAACCTCAACGGCCGCAAGCTGTGCGCCGTGGGCGGCACCACCTCCGCCGAGCAGGTGCGCGACAAGTTCGCCCAGGCCGTGCAGCTCGTCGAGTACCCGCGCTACCAGGACTGCGTCACGGCGTTGCTCGCCGGGCAGGTGGACGCGGTGACCACCGACGACGTCATCCTCGCCGGTTACGTGGCGCAGAACCCGGAACTGCTGAGGGTCGTCGGCAAGCCCTTCTCGAAGGAGAAGTACGGCGTCGGCCTGCGCAAGGACGACGTCGAGGGCCGCGCGGCGGTGGCCAAGGCGATCCAGAAGATGATTTCGTCCGGGGAATGGCTCGATTCGCTGAACCGCAACATCGGCCCGTCCGGCTACCGGATCCCGCCTCCGCCACAGGTCACCGAGCGGTGACCCTTCCCGATCTGCCGGTTCGCGCCGTCCTGCCCGAACTCGAAGCCGCGCTCGACGCCCACGGCACCGCGGTCCTCGTCGCGCCCCCTGGCACCGGAAAGACCACTTTGGTGCCGCTGGCGCTGGACAACGGTGAAGGCCGGGTGATCGTCGCCGAACCGCGGCGGCTCGCCGCACGGGCCGCGGCGGCGAGGATGGCGTCCCTGCTCGGCGAACGGGTCGGTGAAACGGTCGGCTATTCGGTCCGCGGCGATCGGAAGGTGTCTTCTTCGACGCGGATCGAAGTGGTCACCTCGGGACTGCTGGTCCGGCGGGTGCAGGGCGATCCCGAGCTGGCCGGGGTGTCGACCGTCCTGCTCGACGAATGCCACGAACGCCATCTCGACGCGGACCTCCTGCTCGCGCTGCTGCTGGACGTGCGCGCCGGGCTGCGGGACGACCTGCGGCTGCTCGCGACGTCCGCCACGGTGGCCTCCGGACGGCTGGCGGCCCTGCTCGGCGACGCGCCGGTGATCACCGCGCACGCGAGGACGTATCCGGTCGAGGTCTCGTACTCCCCGCCCGCGCGCGGCGAGCGGATCGAGGCGACCGTGGCCCGCGTGATCCACAAAGCACTGTCCGAAGGGGACGGTGACGTCCTCGCCTTCCTGCCCGGCGCCGGGGAGATCGCCAGAGTGAGCGGACTTCTCAACGGCCTCGACGCCGACGTGCTGCCCTTGCACGGACGGCTTTCGGCGGCGAGCCAGGACGACGCGCTGCGCCCGCGCGACCGTCGCAGGGTGGTGCTCTCGACGTCGGTCGCCGAGTCCAGCCTGACCGTGCCGGGGGTGCGCGCGGTGGTGGACTGCGGACTTTCCCGCGTTCCCCGCGTCGATCACCGGCGCGGCCTGCCCGGATTGGCGACGGTCCGCGTTTCGGCCGCGGTCGCCGAACAGCGAGCCGGTCGCGCCGGACGTGAGGCGCCGGGCCGCGCGTACCGGTGCTGGGCCGCGCACGAGCAGGGTTCGCTGCCCGCCTATCCCGAACCCGAGATCCGGACGGCGGAACTGGCGCGGTTCGCCCTCGAACTCGCCTGCTGGTCCACTCCGGACGGTTCCGGCCTCGCCTGGTGGGACCCGCCCGGCGAAGGCGCGCTGGCCGCCGGGCGCGCGTTGCTGACCACGCTCGGGGCGACCGCGGAGGACGGCACGGTCACCGAGCGCGGCCGGAAGATGGCCGGGCTGGGCCTGCATCCGCGGCTGGCGAGGGCGTTGCTGGACGGCGCGGCGCGGACCAACGCGCGCTCTGCCGCCGAAGTCGTCGCGCTGCTGGACAGCGGCGGCACCCTGACCGACCTCGAAGCCGAGCTGCGCCGGGTGCGTGGTGACGAGCGCTGGAAGCGTGACGTGCGACGGCTTTCCCGGCTGGTGCCCGATGGCGGCAACGCGTCCGATCCGGCGCTGGTGGTGGCGCTGGCGCATCCCGAGCGGCTCGCGCGACGGCGTGCCGCGGGGACGCCGGTGTATCTGATGGCGGGCGGAACCGCGGCCGAACTCCCGCGCGGCAGCGGACTCGCCGACGTCGAATGGCTGGCCGTGGCCGAAGCGACCCGCGATCCCGGCCGCGCACAGGGCGTCATCCGGCTGGCCGCCCCCGCCGACGAGGACCTCGCCGTGCGCGCGGCACCGAATCTGGTGTCCTCAGAGGACGAAGTGCGCTGGTCTTCGGGTGACGTCGTCGCTCGTTCGGTGCGGCGGCTCGGGGCGATCGTGCTCGCGGAGAAACCGTTGCGCTCACCCGCGCCGGACGCGATCCGCGCCGCGCTGCTGGACGGTTTGCGCACCGAAGGACTCGGCCTGCTCCGCTGGTCGGAAGACGGGAAGCGATTACGCGAGCGACTGTCTTTCCTGCATCGAGTACTGGGGCCGCCTTGGCCTTCGGTCGCCGACGCGGACTTGTTGTCCACTGTGGACAGCTGGCTGGACCTCGGCTCGGCTCGCCGCCGATCGGACCTGGCATCGCTGGACGCGGGCGCCGCGCTGCGTGGATTGCTGCCCTGGCCCGAGGCGTCGCGTTTGGACGAACTGGCGCCGGATCGGCTGGAGGTGCCGTCGGGTTCGCGGATCCGGGTCGACTATTCGAGCGAGCAGCCGGTGCTGGCCGTGAAACTGCAGGAGACCTTCGGCTGGCTCGCGACGCCGGAGCTGGCGGGTGTCCCGGTGGTGCTGCACCTGCTCTCCCCCGCCGGACGGCCCGCCGCCGTCACCGCCGATCTGGAATCGTTCTGGCGCAACGGGTACGCGGCCGTGCGCGCCGATCTTCGCGGTCGCTATCCGAAACACCCGTGGCCGGAGGATCCGCTGACCGCCGCGCCCACCCGGCGTACCTCAAGAGGTCAGTCCATCAGCTGATGCTGCGGCCTGGTCGGCAACCGCGCCGCCAGTTCCTCGTCGTCCTCACGCTCGTTCAGCCCCAGCTGCACGGCGCTGCGGATCTGCTCCCGGTTCTCCCGCACCACATGCGCGAAGAATTCGTCGATCCGCGGGTCGGTCAGTACTTCGAGGATCACGCGCATCGCGGTGTCGATCACCGAACGCACCACCTCGTCGTGGAACGGCAGTTTCGAAAGCCGTCCGGCCTGCGGATCGTTCTTGAGCTTCTCCGCGATGATCCCCCGCAGCAGGGTCTGGTTCTCGCCGAGTGAGCGCGCGAGGTTCTGCGGATAGTTCCCGGTCTCCAGCACCTTCACGACCTCGTCGAGCACCGCGATCGTGATCGGCTTCTTGATCGCCAGCACGATCGGCCGCGAAAGCCGTTCGACCAGCCGCTGGGTGAACCGCTCCCCGAACGCCCGGTCCGCCGTACGGGCGAGCCGGACCAGCACCACGATGATCCGCAACAGCCGGAAGCCGCGCAGCGCCGGATGCGCGATGGGGATCATGCCGAGGATTTCGTACCAGTTGCGCAGCGGGAACCGCTTCTCCCAGCCGTTGCGCCGCCACCGCCAGAGGAATTCCAGCGCGAAGATCCCGCACACCGTCGTGTCGATGACGAAGACACGGTGCGCCGTCTCCGCCGAATGCGGGAAGAACGTCACGTAGGCGAGCAGCCCGACCGAGAACACGGCGAGGACGAGCATCACCAGGTCGAGCGGATTCACGCGCCGTTGTTCGCGGGTGGTCATGGCGCCGATTGTGCCTTTCCGCGCTGACTCGTGCCGAGCGGCACCTGCCGAAAGTAAGGGGTGGCCGATGACTTCGGGGCAATGCCCCCGGGTGTCCCCGCGTCGGAGGATTCAGGGACACGAAGGAGGACGCGGATGATCACGCTTCGAGGACTCACGAAGCGCTATGGCGAGAAGACGGTGGTCGATGGGCTCACCTTCGCCGTCGAGCCGGGCAAGGTGACCGGTTTCCTCGGTCCCAACGGCGCGGGTAAGTCGACGACCATGCGGATGACGCTCGGTCTCGACGCGCCGAACGACGGTGAAGTCCGCATCGACGGCAAGAGGTACGAGGACCTGCGCTTCCCGCTGCGCGAGGTCGGCGCGCTGCTGGAGGCGAAGGCGCTGCACCCCGGCCGGAGCGCGGGCAAACACCTTCTGGCGATGGCGCGCAGCAACGGGATCCCGGCGAGCCGGGTCGACGAGGTGCTCGCGACGGTCGGCCTCAGCGACGTCGCGGGCAAACGCGCCGGAACGTTCTCCCTCGGCATGGGGCAACGGCTCGGGATCGCCGGCGCCCTGCTGGGTGACCCCGGCGTGCTGATGTTCGACGAGCCGGTGAACGGCCTCGACCCCGACGGCGTCCGCTGGGTGCGGCACCTGATGCGTTCGCTCGCGGAGGAGGGCCGCACGGTGTTCGTGTCGAGCCACCTGATGAGCGAGATGCAGCTGACCGCGGACCGGCTCGTCGTCATCGGCAAGGGGAAGCTCCTCGCCGACGCGCCGGTCGACGAATTCATCGCGGGCAATTCGCGGACCTCGGTCGTGGTGCGGGTGCCCGCCCCCGCCGATCTGCATGTCCTCGAACAGCGCCTGCACGCGCTCGGCGCGACCACGGAAGCCGATCAGGGCGAACTGGTCGTGCACGACCTGCCCATTCATCTCGTCGGCGACGCGGTGCACGAACTCGGGATCCGCGTGCACGGGCTGACCGAACGGACCGCCTCGCTCGAACAGGCGTACATGGAACTGACCGCGTCGTCGGTCGAATACGGAACGGGAGTCGCGGCATGAAATCACTCGTGGTCATGGTGGCGGTGATCGCCGGCCTGCTGGGGGTGCCGGCGGCCGCGTCGGCGGCACCGGCTCCGGCGCTGTCGCTGCCCGCGCCGGACGGCCCGTTCCCGATCGGGCTGCGCACGCTGCATCTCACCGATCAGCGGAGAGCCGATCCCTGGGTGCCCGAAAAGCGCCGCGAACTGATGGTCAACGTCTGGTACCCGGCCGTCCCGATCGGCCGCGCGCCGCTGTACATGACGAAGGCGGAATCGGCGGCCGCGGTCGCCGGGCGGAAGCTCGACCTGCCGCCGGACGCGCTGAGCAAGGTGCGGGTCCACTCGCGGGAGAACGCGCCCTCCCTGCCGGGACGGCGTCCGCTGGTGGTGCTTTCGCCGGGCGCGGGCAACAACCGGATCACGTTGACCTCGGTGGCCGAACACCTTGCCGCACAAGGTTTCGTGGTCGCCGGGGTGGACCACGCCTACGAAGCCTGGGCGACGGAATTCCCCGACGGGCTGCGCCAGTGTGTCGCTTGTGGACTGTCGGGTGAGCCGTGGCCCTCCGCGATCGCGAACCGTGCCGTGGACACGACGTTCGTCGTCGACACGCTGCTGAAGGACCGGCGCTGGTCGATCGACGCGACGAAGATCGGGATGGCCGGTCACTCCGCCGGGGGTTCGGCGACCGCCGCCGCGATGACCGCCGACCGCCGGATCAAGGCGGGCGTGAACGTCGACGGCCCGTTCTACGGCGACGTCTCGATCGACCGGCCGTTCCTGCTGCTGACCAGCCCGACCGGCGAGAAGTACTTCCGCGCGTCCTGGGACGAGACCTGGCCACGGCTCACCGGCCCGAAGAGGCAGGACCTGGTCGAGAACAGCGGTCATTCGTCGGTGACCGACGCGGCGATCCTGATCGACCAGCTGGGACTGCGCCCGCAGCTGCCGCCGACCGAGATCGAAAACCAGTACGGCTCGATCGACTCGCGGAAGGCGCTGGAGTTCTTCCGTGCCGAGCTGACCGGCTTCTTCAAGCAGTGGAGCACACGATGAACACGATCTCTTCGGAATGGACCAAGTTCTGGTCGGTCCGGTCGACCTGGTGGTGCCTGATCAGCGGGGTCTTCCTGATGCTCGCCTACTCGGCGGCTCTCGGCTTCGCGCTCCAGGACGGCAGCGACCGCCCGATGGCCCCGCACGCCGTGGTGACCGGGGCGGCGTTCTATCTCACGCAGTTCGCCGTCGTCGCGCTGGCGACGCTGTTCATCACGAGCGAATACGCCAGCGGCGGCATCCGTTCGACGCTGCAGTGGGTCCCGGTGCGGAACCGGGTCCTCGCCGCGAAGTCGGCCGTCCTGCTGCCGGTGCTGTTCGGCTACGGCGTGCTGAACACGCTCGCCGGCGTGGCGGTCTCGGCGCCACTGATCCCCGCGCCCGACTCGTCAGTGGGCGAGGTGCTCGCGACCGCGGCCGGCATGGGCGCCTACTTCGCGCTGCTGGGCCTGCTCTGTCTCGGGCTGGGGACGGCGCTGCGCTCGACGGCGGGGACGATCGTGACGGTCTTCGTGCTGCTGGTGATGATCCCGATGTTCGCCGGTTCGCTGGGCTGGGAGGACCTCGTGAACTACTTCCCCGGCTTCGCGGGGGTCAACGCGATGGTCACTCCTGGGCAGCGTAATCCGATCTTCGGCGGCATCGCGCCCTACGCGCCTTGGGTCGGCGTCGCGCTCTGTGCGGCTTGGGCCGCGGCCGGTCTTGCCACCGGTTCCACCGTGCTGCGGCGGCGCGACGCCTGACGGGGAGCAAGGGACCTTTGCTACCACCCGCGCCGGCCGCACGTCGCGAAAGCCACTTTCAGGACGTCAGATGTCCCGAAAGTGGCTTTCGCGACTTCTCGCTCCAGGACCGGCGCCCCAGGTGGTAGCAAAGGTCCCCTGCTCCCTTTCCGCAGGTCAGCGCCCAAGTGGTAGCAAAGGTCCCTTGCTACCCCGCCACCCCGAGCCCCGCCAAAACCTCCCGCGCCCCCCGCGTCAGCTCCTCCAGCCCCGGCGGCCGCAGCGACCCCGTCCCGGCCAGCGCGTCGAAGACCGTCCCCTCCAGCCACGCGACGAGCACCCGCGCGTGCCGCTCGGGCTCCGCCGATCCGCACGCCGTGAGCACCTCCGCGCACCTCCGCCGGATCACCAGCCCACCCCGGTCGTAGGCCTCCCGCAGCTCCGGCCGCCGCGTCGCCTCCAGCGCGAACTCGTACCGCGCGAGCATCCGCGTCCGCCCCTTCGTGATCGCCGCGTGCGCGAACCCCGCCACGTACTCGGCCAGCCGCCCGGGCGGCGGGTCGAGGGTGACCTCGTCGAGTTCGACCATCCGCGAGATCGCCAGCTCCAGCAGCGCCGCCCGCGTCCGCGCGTAGTACGAGGTCGAACCCGGCGGCAGCCCGGCGAACCGGTCGACCGCGCGATGCGTCAGCCCCCGCATCCCCTCGGCCGCGATGACCTCGATGGCCGCGTCCCCGATCGTCGCCTTTCGCACTCTACAAGTGTAGTAGTACTCTACAAGTGTAGAGGAGGTCGACATGCGCGAAGCGATCGTGATCGGCGGGGGCATCGGCGGACTGAGCGCCGCCATCGGGCTGCACGGCATCGGCTGGGAGGTCACCGTCCTCGAACAGGCACCGGCACTCACCGCCGCCGGCGCGGGCATCTCCCTGTGGCCGAACGCGCTGCGGTCACTCGAGACGCTGGGCGTGCACCTCGGCAAGCTGCGGGAACAAGCGTCCGGCGGTCTCCACGACCGCGACGGCCGCCGCATCACCCGTTGGGATGCCGAGGCGTTCCGCCGTCATCACGGCCGCCCGCTCGCCGCCATCCACCGCGCGGATCTCATCGGCGCGCTCCACGACGCCCTTCCCGAAGGTTGCGTCCGCACCGGCGTCGAGGTCACCCGCCTCGACGACCTCGACGCCGACGTCATCGTCGCCGCGGACGGGATCCACAGCATGGCCCGCAAGCAGCTGTGGCCACGACAACCCGAACCGGTCTACAGCGGCAGCACGGCCTTCCGCGCGGTGACCACCCTCCCTCATCCCACAGAACTCAGCACGAGCTGGGACGACGGCGCCGAGATCGGCGTCATCCCGTTGCACGACGACAGCGTCTACTGGTGGGCGAGTTACGTCGCCGAAGCGGGCGTCCGTCACGAGGATCCGAAGGCGTATCTGCGAGACCGCTTCGGCGGCTGGCACGACCCCATTCCCGAACTCATCGAAGCGACCGCGCCCGAGACCCTGCTCCACCACGATCTCTACCTGCTCGGCACTCCCCTGCCCTCATACGTGAAAGGCCGCGTCGCGCTGCTCGGCGACGCGGCCCACGCGATGCCGCCGTTCCTTGGCCAGGGCGGCTGCCAGGCGATCGAAGACGCCGTCGTCCTCGCCGCCGCGCTCAGCACCACCGATGACGTCGACGCGGCATTGAAGA
This sequence comes from Amycolatopsis sp. MJM2582, assembly GCF_000754115.1. Classification (NCBI taxonomy): domain Bacteria; kingdom Bacillati; phylum Actinomycetota; class Actinomycetes; order Pseudonocardiales; family Pseudonocardiaceae; genus Amycolatopsis; species Amycolatopsis sp. MJM2582. Next base: position 51,818 of record NZ_JPLW01000007.1, on the reverse strand, counting down.
GTTACGACGAGCAGCGCCGTCCGCGCAGCCAAGGCGTCGTGAAAGCCTCGGTCCAGGCGGGAAAAGTCGGGCCGCAGCTGCGCAATCCGCTCGCCGTGGCCGTCCGCAACGGTGTGTTCCGGCTGCTCCCCGGGGCACTCACCGCACGCATCGGCGCCGGCGTCAGCGGCTGGACTCCTCCCGTCCTCCGCCGACGAGCCCCGCCTCGTACGCGGTGATCGCGGCCTGCACCCGGTTCCGCGCGCCGAGCCGGTTGAGGATCGTGCTCACGTAGGCCTTCACTGTGCCCTCGACGACGAACAGTTTCGCGGCGATGTCCGCATTGGACAGTCCTGAACCCAGCAGCGCCAATACTTCCTGCTCACGCGGGGTCAGTTTCTCGATCAGCGCCTTCGCCTCTTCCGCGCGGGACACCTGATTGCCGGAGAAGCGCGCGATGACCCGCTGTGCGACCTTCGGCGAAAGGAACGCCGCCCCACCCGCGACCGCGTGGATACCGCCGAGCAGCTCGCGGGGATCGCCGGACTTCAGCAGGAAACCGCTCGCGCCCAGGCCGAGCGCGCGTTCGATGTAGGCGTCCTCGCCGAACGTCGTCAGCATGATCACGCCGACCTCGGGCAGCAGCCGCCGGATCTCCTCGGCCGCCTTGAGTCCGTCCATGACCGGCATCCGGATGTCGAGGAGCACGACGTCCGGCCTGGTCGCGCGGACCTGCTCGACGGCGGCGCGCCCGTCCTCGGCCTCCGCGACCACCTCGATCCCGGCGTCCGCGGCCAGGATCGCCGACACCCCGGCGCGGATCATCGCCTCGTCATCGGCCAGCACCACCCGGATCATCCGGGTCCCCCTTTTGCTCGTCTTCACTGATCAAGTCCTTCGCCACGAGTTTCCCCTCGGCGAAGCACAGCCTGTAGGCCTCGTAGTTCAAGTTGAACACGCTGCGCTCGGTGCCGTAGTACTCGCATGTCGCCCCCGGCGGCACGGGGGACTCCACCGTGCGCGGTCGCGCGATCCGCTGACCGCTCGGCAAAAGAGAGGCGATCTCCGCGCGGGTCTGTCCGACATGGATGCGGGCGTAGTCCCCACCGGGGAGTTCGGAGCCGTACCACTGCACCAGGAACACGGCCCCGCTGATTCCGACCACCACGCCGAAGAGCCCGATCGGCACGACGATCGCCTGGATCAGGCTGCGCCGGACGTCCCGGCGGGCGCGTTCCAGTTCCCTCGCCGACGTCGACTGCCCCACCTCGGCGTCCATCGCCGCCTGGCTCTCGGGCGATTCCTCCGACGGCGCCGCGTCGTGCGGCAAGGTCGCGCTGACCTCGAATCCGCCGTCACGGGGGCCTGCGCGCAGAGTTCCGCCGACGAGACGGACCCGTTCGCGCAGGCCGATCAGCCCGCGTTTGCCCGATGCCCTGCCCGGCAGCGGTCCCGCGGGCGGCGCGGAGTTGGTGACCACGACGTCCGTCTGCCCTTCGGACCGCACGACCCGGACCGTGACCGCGGCACCCGGCGCGTGTTTCACCACGTTCGTGACCGATTCCTGGACCACGCGGTACGCGGCCCGGTCGACCATCTGCGGCTCGCCCTCGAGCGGTTCGTCCACTGAGGACTCGATCAGCACGCCCGAAGCCCTGGTCCGGTCGAGCAGTTCGTCGATGCTCTCGTGCACCGGCTCGGTCGGCGCGTCGTCCTCACGCAGGACGCCGATGATCTCGCGCAGCCGTTCGGTCGCCGTCGCGGCGCTCTGCCGCAGCTCGCCCGCGGCGCGTCGCTGTGGTTCGTCGAGTCCGCCCGCGACCTCCAGCGCCGCCGCGCGCACCGCGATCAGGCTCAGCTCGTGGCCCAGCGAATCGTGCATGTCACTGGCGATCCGGGTGCGCTCGCGCAACCGCGCGCGATCGGCGACGAGCCGCTGACGGCTCTCCATCTCCTCGGCGCGACGCCAGCCATCGCGCGCCATGTCCTCGCGCTGCCGGACGTACCTGCCCAGCAGCCACGGCGTCACCCCCGCGAAGACGAGGACGCCGAGCAACGCACCCCAGGACGCGAAGCCGTCCTTGCTCCACAGCAGCGCGACAGGGACAGCAAGCACCGAAACGGCGGCGAAGAGGCGCAGCATCGGTTTCGCGACCGGTTGCCGATAGCCGGCGAGGTAACCGACCGCGACGAGGACGAAGCCTTCCCAGATCGGCACCCGGCCGCCGAAGCTCCCCATCACCACGAAACTGGCGACCATCGCGATGGCGAGCGACACGAGCGGATACCGGCGCGCGGTCGCGATCGCGGCGGTGGTCGCGGCGAGCCCGGCGAGCAGCTCCCAGTGCCTCGTGCTGGATCCGGCGTCGATGACCACCCAGCCGCAGAGCCCGAGCCACAAGGCGACGTCCATGACCAGCCGTCGCCCACGCCGTACGGGCTCCTCAGCGTCCTTCACACGACAGGACGCTACAAGCCGCGACGAGCGGTCCGCCATGGACGAAAGTAAAGGTCCCCTGCTTCCCCGGCCTGATGAGGCATGATGATCGACCATGGCCGAGCGCACACTCACCGGTCAGCTAGGCGGTCCTGTCCCGGCAGGCATCGAAGCGCTGGCCGACCACGAGAAACAGGACCTCTCCGACGCGTTGCGGGACGCGCGCCACCGCCAGGCCAAGGCCTTGGCCGAAGCGGGCGAAGAGGGCCTGAAGTACGTACCCGCGCTTCTGCGCGGCGCCGTTCGGAAGGTGGTGGGCCTGTGACCACCGAAAGCTTCGCTTCGCAGGCGGAGATCCTCAAACTCGCCCGCGTCCTCGGCACCACCCCGGAACGGCTCTCGTACCTGGAGAACGTCGACGCCGCCGAGCTCCAGGCGTTCCGCGAGCAGGTCACGGACACGCTGTTCGACGCCAACCTCGCCGCCCTGGAGCGGATGGCGATGGCGAGCAAGCTCGTCCCGAGCCCGATTCTCGCGAAGATCGCCGAGAAGGTCTTCGGCCCGCTTCTGTGCGCGCGGATCGCCGGGCTGGTCGACGTCTCCCGGGGCGTCGATGTCGCGAAGCGGCTGAAGCCGCCGTTCCTGGCCGACGTCGCGGCCGAACTGGACCCGCGCCGGGCGAGCGCGATCATCGCGCGGATCCCGCTCGACACCGTCGTCGAGGTGGCCGGTGAGCTGGTGCGCCGCGAGGACTGGATCACCGTCGGCCGGTTCGTCGGTCACCTGCCCGATCCGACGGTGCGCCGGGCGCTGGCCGTCATCGGTGACGAGGCGCTGATCCGGATCGCGTTCGTCCTCGACGACAAGAGGCGGATCGATCACGTCCTCGGGCTGCTGCCCGAAGCCCGGTTCCGCGGTCTCCTGGGCGTCGCGGCCGCCGACGAGGACCTGTGGGCGCCGGTGCTCGATCTGCTCACGCACCTGAGCGAGAAGCGGGTCGAGCAGTGGGCCCACCTGCTCGACGAACTCCCGCCCGCCTTGCGCGAACGCGTCCAGGAGACCCTCGGCCAAGCCTCCTGACCCGCGGGGGAGCAAGGGACCTTTGCTACCACTTTGAGGCGAAACCGCTGGTCAGACGCCTTCCGCGCCGCCACACCCCGGCCGTCAACGGCACCCCGGGCCGGTACGCGAGGTGCGTCGTCGAAGGTGCCTCCAGCACGTGAAGGTCGGCACGCGCCCCAGGCCGCACGAAGCCCACGTCGTCACGCCGCAGGGCCCGGGCACCGCCCGCCGTCGCCGACCACACCGCCTCGTCGATCGTCATCCGCATCTGCAGCACCGCGGTCGTCACGCAGAACGCCATCGACGTCGTGTACGAGCTGCCCGGATTCGCGTTGCTGGCCAGCGCCACCGTCGCCCCCGCGTCGAGAAGCCGCCTCGCCGGCGCCAGCGGCTGCCGCGTCGAGAGATCGCACGCCGGCAGCAAGGTCGCGACAGTGTCCGAAGCAGCGAGAGCCTCGACGTCCGCTTCGCTCAGGTAGGTGCAGTGGTCGACACTCGCCGCCCCCAGCTCGACGGCGAGCCGCACACCCGGCCCCTCCCCCAGCTGGTTCCCGTGCACCCGCAGCCCGAGCCCGCGCTCCCGCGCCGCCTTGAGCACCCGTCCGGACTGCGCCTCGTCGAACGCGCCGGTCTCGCAGAACACGTCGGCCCACCGCACGAGCGGCGCCACGGCGTCGAGCATGTCACCGCACACCAGGTCCACATAGGACTCCGCGTCCGCACCCGGCGGCACCAGATGCGCACCGAGGAACGTGACCTCGTCGGCCACCTCGGCCGCGATTCGCGCCGAACGAGCCTCGTCTTCGACGTTGAGCCCGTATCCGGTCTTCGTCTCCAGGCAGGTCGTGCCCTGCCTCGCCGCTTCGTCCACGTGACGCCGCAGGTTCGCCGCCAGCTGCTCGTCGGAAGCAGTCCGCGTCGCGTCCACCGTGACCGCGATGCCCCCGGCGCTGTACGCCTTCCCGGCCATCCGCGCCTCGAACTCGGCCGTCCGGTCCCCGGCGAAGACCAAGTGCGTGTGACTGTCCACCCAACCGGGCAGCACCGCACGCCCTTCGACGTCGACCCGCTCGTCCGCGTCGGGCGCGTCCGCCGCCGAACCGACCCACGCGATCGCTTCGTCCTCGATGACGACGGCCGCGTCGCGGAGTTTGCCCAGTTCGGCGTCGTTCGTCGTGAGCTCGCCGATTCCCGTGATCAGGACTGCCACAATGCCTCGATCTCCTTGGCCAAGACCGTTTCCGGCCGGTCGATCAGCTGATGCACGCCGCCGCGGACGATCTCACGCCCGGCGACGACGACGTCCCGTACGTCCGCACCCGAAGCGGCGAAGACCACCCCGGACGGCTCGATCCCCGCGGTCCGCACCGACCCGAACCCGACCGTGACCAGGTCCGCGCCCGCGCCCGGAGCCAGCGCGCCGACCTCGTCCCAGCCGACCGCGCCGTGATCCGTCGCGGCCGCCAGCAGTTCCTCGGCGGTGAACCGGCCACGCCTCTCGCTGGCTAGCCGCTCGTTCAGTTCCAGCGCCCTGGTCTCCTCGAACGCGTCGACCACCGCGTTGCTGTCGCTGCCGATCGACAGCCGCACCCCCGCGTCCAGCAGCGTCCGCGCGGGGCCGATGCCGTCGCCGAGATCCCGTTCGGTCGTCGGGCAGAAACAGGCGCGACTCCCCGCCTCACCGAGCCACTTGATGTCCCCTGGCGTCAGGTGCGTCGCATGCACCGCGGTGAGCCGCTCAGTGAGCACACCGTTGTCCCAGAGCAGCCCTGTCGGAGTCCAGTGATAAGCCGCCATGCACTGCTCGTTCTCGGCCCGCTGCTCGGAAAGATGGATGTGCAGCGGACGATCCTCGGGCGTCCCGTTGTCCACTTCGGACAATTCGTCCTCGGGGACGGCGCGTACCGAGTGAATCGCGCCCCCAACCCGGAACGTCCCGTCCTCACGCAATTCGCCGACTCGTTGCGCCCATTTGGTGGCCGTCCCGTCGGAGAACCGCCGCTGCACCTCATCGGGTTCGATGCCGATCCCGCCCGCGAGGTAACAGGTGTCGAGCAACGTCAGCCGGATCCCGGCGTCCCTGGCGGCCTGCCGCAACGCCTCGCCCATCGCGTTCGGCTCGGCGTAAGGCTTTCCGCCCGGCGCATGGTGCAGGTAGTGGAACTCGCCGACGCTCGTGTACCCGGCCAGCACCATCTCCGCATAGACCCCGCGCGCCAACCGGTAATACGAGTCCGGATCCAGCCGGGACGCGAGCGAGTACATCCGCTCGCGCCACGTCCAGAAGGTGCCGCGGTCGTGGTGCGTCCGCCCGCGCAACGCACGGTGGAACGCGTGCGAGTGCCCGTTCGCGAAACCCGGCAAGGTCAGTCCATTCAGGACAGTCCCTTCACGAGGCGCGTTCGCCGTCACGGACGCGATCTTGCCACCGTCGACCTCGATCCGGACGGCTCCGGCGATCCCGTCCGGCAGCCAGGCACGTTCACACCAATATGTCGTCATGTCGACAGTTTCTCCAGGACGTCCGCGAGCGCGCGGGCACCGTGGTCGACGTCCTCCGCTTCGGAGAATTCCTCCGGGGAATGGCTGATCCCGGTGGGGTTACGCACGTAGAGCATTCCGGACGGGACGAACCCGGCGAGGATCGCCGCGTCGTGTCCGGCGCCGGTCGGCAGTTCCGGCGGCCCGCCCAGCCAGGTGCCCAGATCACGGCGCAGCGCGTCGTCGAAGATCACGTCGTCGGAGTACGACTCCCTGGAGACCTCGACCCGGCATCCTTCCTGTCCGGCCGCCTCTTCCGCCAGCTTCGCGATTTCCGCGACCAGCTCGGGCGTATCCGTGCCCGGCACCCGCGCGTCCAACCACAGGTCCACAGTGGACGCGATGACGTTCGTCCCGCCGGGAACCGGCACGAGCCTGCCGACGGTGGCCCTCGCGTCAGCGGTCGCCTTCGCCAGTTTCCGCACGGCGAGCACGGTCTCCGCCGCCGGGATCATCGGGTCACGACGATCGCCGATCAACGTCGCACCGGCGTGGTTTCCCTGCCCCTGGAAGGAGAACCGCCATCGTCCATGCGCGATCACGGCGTTGCCGACGGCGACCGGCGAGCCGAGGTCGATCAGCCCGCGCCCCTGCTCCACGTGCAGTTCCAGGAACCGCCCGATCAACCCGAGCCGCTCGGAGTCCCGGCCGATCCGCTCGGGATCGAGGCCGGATTTCGCCGCCGCTTCGGCGAACGTGACACCGTCCGGGTCGCGCAGACCGCGTGCCTTGTCCGCGTCGATCGTCCCGGTCAGCAGGCGCGATCCGAGGCACGGCACGCCGAATCGGCCGCCTTCCTCTTCCGCGAACACCACCACCGCGAACGGCTTGGCCGGACGGAATCCCTTGGCCTGCAAGATCTCCACCGCCTCGAGCGCGCTGGCGACACCCAGCGGACCGTCGAAGGCACCGCCGCCGGGCACCGAGTCGAGATGGCTCCCGGTGACGACCGCGTCCGGTCCGGGTGTTCCCCACCAGGCCCAGATGTTGCCGTTGCGGTCGGTCTCGACGCCCAGTCCCAGCCGTCCGGCGCGCTCGACGAACCATGCGCGCAGTTCGGTTTCGGCCGCGTCGAAGGCGTGGCGGGAATAGCCGCCACGCTTCGGGTCGCGGCCGACGTCCGAGATCTCCTCCAGCAGCGAGGACGCGGTCACTCGGCGTCCCGCATCGGCACCCGCACGCCGCGCTCGTCGGCGACGTCGGCGGCACGGTCGTAGCCCGCGTCGACGTGCCGGATGACGCCCATACCCGGGTCGTTGGTGAGCACGCGCTCGAGTTTCTGCGCCGCCAGCGGGGTTCCGTCGGCCACGCTGACCTGGCCGGCGTGGATGGAGCGGCCCATGCCGACGCCGCCGCCGTGGTGGATCGACACCCAACTGGCGCCCGACGAGGTGTTGACCAGCGCGTTCAGCAGCGGCCAGTCGGCGATCGCGTCGGAACCGTCGGCCATGCCCTCGGTCTCGCGGTACGGCGAGGCGACACTGCCCGAGTCGAGGTGGTCGCGGCCGATGACGACCGGCGCCTTCAGCTCGCCGCTGGCGACCATCTCGTTGAACCGCAGCCCCGCGAGGTGCCGCTCGCCGTAGCCGAGCCAGCAGATCCGCGACGGAAGCCCCTGGAAGGCCACGCGTTCCCCGGCGAGCCGGATCCAGCGCGCGAGGGATTCGTTCTCCGGGAACAGTTCCAGCATCGCGCGGTCGGTCGCCGCGATGTCCTCGGGATCGCCGGACAGCGCCGCCCAGCGGAACGGGCCGTTGCCCTCGCAGAACAGCGGGCGGATGTAGGCCGGCACGAATCCCGGGAAGTCGAACGCGCGCTCGCAGCCGCCGAGTTTCGCCTCGCCGCGCAGGGAGTTGCCGTAGTCGAAGACCTCGGCGCCCTTGTCGAGGAAGCCGAGCATCGCGTCGACGTGCTCCGCCATCGACTCGCGGGCGCGTTCGGTGAACTCGTCGGGTTTCTTGTCCGCGTAGTCCTGCCACTCGTCGACGCCGATTCCCTTGGGCAGATAGGAAAGCGGGTCGTGCGCGGAGGTCTGGTCGGTGACGATGTCGACCTCGACACCACGGCGCAGCAGTTCGGGCAGCACCTCGGCGGCGTTGCCGACCACGCCGACCGACAGCGCGCGCTTCTCCTTTTTCGCGGCCTCCACCCGGCGGATCGCGTCGTCGAGGTCGTCGGCGACCTCGTCGAGGTAGCGGGTCTCGACACGGCGGTGCGCGCGCTGCGGGTCGCACTCGATGACGAGCGCGACACCGTCGTTCATCGTGACCGCGAGCGGCTGCGCGCCGCCCATGCCGCCGAGACCGGCGGTGACGGTGAGCGTGCCCTTGAGGCTGCCACCGAACCGCTTCTTCGCGACGGCGGCGAAAGTCTCGTACGTGCCCTGCAGGATTCCCTGGGTGCCGATGTAGATCCAGGACCCCGCGGTCATCTGGCCGTACATGGTCAGGCCCTGGGCCTCCAGCCGGCGGAACTCCGGCCACGTCGCCCAGTCGCCGACGAGGTTGGAGTTCGCGATGAGCACTCGCGGCGCCCATTCGTGCGTGCGGAACACGCCGACCGGCTTGCCGGACTGGACGAGCAGCGTCTCGTCCTGCTCCAAAGCGGTCAGTTCGCGGGTGATCGCGTCGAAGCTGGCCCAGTTGCGGGCGGCCTTGCCGGTGCCGCCGTAGACCACCAGGTCCTCGGGGCGCTCGGCGACCTCGGGGTCGAGGTTGTTGTGGAACATCCGCAGCGCGGCTTCGGTCTGCCAGTTCTTCGCGGTGAGCGTGGTGCCTCGGGCGGCACGGACCGTGCGGGTCATGGGCTCAGACCTCCAGTTGGGCCGCGGCGAGGACGGCACCCGACGCGACGAGTTCTTCGGCGGCGGCGATCTCCGGCGCCAGATGACGGTCGGGGCCGGGGCCCTCGACCTTGGTGCGGACGAGATCCCGGACCCGGCCGGTTACCGGCGACGGGACCAGGGGCGCGCGCATGTCGAGGGCGCGCGCGGCGGTGAGCAGTTCGATGGCGAGGACGGTGTTGAGGCCCTCGACGGCCTTGCGCAGCTTGCGGGCGGCGGACCAGCCCATGGAGACGTGGTCCTCCTGCATGGCGCTGCTCGGGATCGAGTCGACCGACGCCGGCACCGCGAGCCGCTTGAGCTCGCTGACCACGGCCGCCTGCGTGTACTGGGCGATCATGTGGCCGGAATCGACGCCGGGGTCGAACGCAAGGAACGGCGGCAGGCCGTGCGAACGGGCCTTGTCGAGCATGCGGTCCGTGCGGCGCTCGGCGATGCTCGCGACGTCCGCGAGCGGGATGGCGAGGAAGTCGAGCACGTACGCGACCGGGGCGCCGTGGAAGTTGCCGTTGGACTCGACGCGACCGTCGGACAACACGACCGGGTTGTCGACCGCGGACTGGAGCTCACGCCCGGCGACGAGTTCGGCGTGCGTGAGGCTGTCCCGCGCGCCGCCGTGCACCTGGGGCGCGCAGCGAAGCGAGTACGCGTCCTGGACGCGGTTGCAGTCCGGGCCGCGGTGGCTCTCGACGATCTTCGAATCCTGCAGCGCCGTCCACATGCGTAGCGCGCTCCTTGCTTGCCCGGGGTGCGGGCGCAGCGCCTGAAGATCAGCCGCGAAGGCGCGGTCGGTGCCGAGGAGCGCTTCGACGCTCATCGCCGCGGTGATGTCGGCGGTGTCGAGCAGCTTGCGCAGATCGGCGGCGGCCAGGAGGAGCATGCCGAGCATGCCGTCGGTCCCGTTAGTGAGAGCGAGGCCCTCCTTCTCCGCGAGAACGACCGGCTCGATCCCGGCGTGCTTCAGCGCTACGGCGGCCTGGACGACTTCGCCGTTGTACTCGACTTCGCCCTCCCCCATCAGCGCGAGCGCGACAGCGGCGAGGGGCGCGAGGTCGCCGGAGCAGCCGAGGCTGCCGTACTCGTGAACGAGCGGAGTGATCCCGGCGTTGAGCATGGCCGCAAGCGCTTGCGCGGTCTGCGGACGGATGCCGGTGTACCCGCTGGCGAGGGTGCGGAGGCGCAGCAACATCAGCGCGCGGACGACCTCGGTCTCCACGACCGGGCCCGCGCCAGCCGCGTGCGACCGGATCAGCGACCGCTGGAGCGCGGTGCGGCTCTCGAGCGGGATGTGCCTGGTGGCAAGCGCCCCGAAGCCCGTCGAAACGCCGTACGTCGGCGTCTCGGCGTGCGCGAGGTCGTCGATGTGCTGACGCGTCGCGGCAAGGTTCTTCTCGGCCGCTTCGCTGACCGCGACGGGCGAGTGGTCACGGGCGACCGCGACGACCTGTTCGGGCCGAAGCGGTTCGGACCCCAGAAGTACGGTTTCCGGCATGGCCCCATTGGACAACGCCATGCCCGCTGGTGGGCGGCGCCAACCGGTGGTTGTGTCTGGTATCCAAGACACGCACGGTGGGAGCAAGGGACCTTTGCTACCACGGGTCGCCGCCGGACAGGGGGTGTGTGGATATAGAGACGTTGAGTGTCCCTATATCCACACACCCCCTACCCCGCGTAGCGACGACTACCGACTGTGTGGATTTTGGTGCGTCGGACGACCTGAAATCCACACAGTCACCGCTCCCACCTGCGAAAAGGGAGCAAGGGACCTTTGCTACCACTCGTCTCGACATTGCGAGAAGTGGTAGCAAAGGTCCCTTGCTCCCCCGCCGCACGAACAGCCGCACAAACCGAAGGAGGCCGGCCATGGGCGAGAGCAGCGAAGTACCAGCCCTACGCCGCGGCCTCGGCATCCTCCGCGCCCTCGCCGCGCGGCCCGGCCCGGTGTCCGCGGCCGCGATCGCGCGCGAACTCGGCCTCCCGCGCTCGACGACGTATCACCTGCTCGCCGAACTCGAAGCCGCCGGTTTCGTGACGCACCTGCCCGCCGAGCGCCGCTACGGCCTCGGCATCGCCGCGTTCGAACTCGGCTCGGCCTACCTGCGGCACGACCCGCTGGAACGACTAGCGGTCCCGCTGCTGCGCAAACTCGCCGACCGCGTCGGCCACACCGCACATCTCGGCGTGCTGCACGGCAACGAGTCGCTCTACCTGGTCAAAGAACGCCCCACCCGCCCGGAAACCCTGGTGACCGAGGTGGGCGTCCGGCTCCCGGGCCAGCTCACGGCGTCGGGCAGGGCGATCCTGCGGCATCTGCCGTCGCCGCATGTGCGCGCGCTCTTCCCGGCCGCGTCGGCGTTCGTCCTGCGCACCGGTCGCGGTCCGCGCACCCTCGCCGAACTGCGCCGCACGCTGAACGCGGAGGGCAGGCTCGGCTGGGCGGTCGAAGACGGTCACGTCACCGAAGGATTCGCCTCGGTGGCCTGCCCGGTCTTCGACCACGGCGGCCGGCCGATGGCCGCGATCAGCGTGACCCTCCGCCACCTCTGCCCAGGGGCCGGGGGATGCGAGGAGACTTGGCCCGATCTCGCCGAAGAGGTCCGTCTGACCGCGGCCGAATTGACCACCCGGATCGGGGGTCAGGTGCGCTGAGCGTGCTTCTTCTGGACTCCCTCGAGTCCGAGCATCGCCAGCAGTTCCGCGCAGTCGATGGCATCCGAGGCGTGCCCTGCGACGGTTCGAGCTGCTCTGCCGTTCTGCAGGGTGAGGCGGACTTCTTCCTCCGCGCGCACACCTGCCATCCGGCTCTGGTCTTCAGCGGGGTCGGGACGACTGGAATGCCTGGCCCAGGTCATCTGCCACCTTCTTCCGGCCCTCCGGCGACACGGGGTCGTTTCGAAAGAGAGCCATGGTCGGACACACAGCATGACACTTCACCGGAACAAGATCGCCATTGCGGGTGAATCGAGATGGAATCGACCCTGCTTCAGCTACTCTCCGTGATTCAACTGGGGAGAGCCGTCGCCCGCTGAGCCAGCGCCCGGTTCAACGCCTCGAACTGCGGCAACGTGTCTGCCCGCAGGCTGCTCACCACGAACGGCACCAGCGCACCGGTGAACCGCTCGCTCTGCACCAGCAGGGTCCGGCCGGGGCCGAGCGGACGCAGTTCGAACCGGTGCTCGCCGTCGAAGATCAGTCCGGGCCCGATCCGCCCGAGCCAGCGCAGTTCCCGTTCCGGTGTCACCGCGAGCACGGTCGGGGTGAACGTGGTGTCGCCGGTCTTGTCGCGCAGGACATTGCGCAGGGTGGCTCCCTCCTTGAGCGTGCCACCGTCCGAGGTCACCTCCGCCGAGATGACGAACGGGTTCCAGGCCGGATAGGCGCGGAGATCGGTGAGCACCTGCCACACCCTGTCCGCCGGGGCGTCGATCTCGATCGAGGAGTTCAGGTCGACCGGGCGCAGGTTGCTCCAGGTGACATAGCCGGCCAGCACGGCGAGCACGATCCCCCCGATGAGCGCGATCCGGTGACGGCGGGACATCCGGACTCTTGACGAAGACGTGGTGGTCATGACGTGGTCCTTTTCACTGGAAGGGTTGGGGAGATTCCACTGAGCGCGGTACCGACCAACGTGCGCACATACGCCGGTCCGATCGGATTTCCGGTGATCAGCAGCCGGTAATAGAGCGCCCCGGCGAGCTGATCGAACAGCGCCTCCGGGTCGACTTCTTGCGGCAGGTCGCCGCGCTCACGCGCCCGGCGGATGAGGCTGATCGGCAGGGTGTTGCGGCGCGCGAAGAGTTGCCCCACCGCGGCGCCGATGTCCGGATGCCGGGCGGCGGCAGCGGCGATCTCGGCGACCAGCCCGGCGGACCGGTCGCTCGCCTCTTTGGACCTGGCGGCCTTGCGCATCCGGTTCAGTCCGGCGGCGATCTCGGTGAGGTAGCCGACCAGGTCCGCGCGCAGATCGCCGGTGTCGACCACCGGCACCTCGTCCTGCATCTTGGCCACCACCGCCACGATCACGTGGTCTTTGGTCGGCCAACGCCGGTACAGCGTGGTCTTGGCGACCCCGGCCATCGCGGCGACCGTGTCGATGGAGAACCGGTCGTATCCGTTCTCCAGCAACACTTCCAGTGCGGCGTCGAGAATCCGCCCATCGGCCTGCTCGTCCCTCGGCCGCCCCCGGCGCTTCTCCTCGGCTGACATCGCACTCCTTTTCGCTACGGCCGTTTCGCAAATGAACCCTAGCGGTCCCCGAAGTGATTACGCAACTGCCGTAGCGAAACTCGGCTCAGACCTCACATAGAAGAAGCGGCCCCACCCCTGAGGGGTAGGGCCGCTTCGGCGAAACGGTGGAGGTGCCGGGAATTGAACCCGGGTCCTCTGGCGAATCATCAGGGCTTCTCCGTGCGCAGTCCGCTATGTCTCTACTTGGCCCCTTCAGTCACGCGAACAAGCTGAAGTGACGAGCCCAGCCACTGTTTGTTTCCCAATCACACCCCGTAGCCGAGTGTGACGGTAAGCCTCCTAGCTGATGCCGGTGACCGGGTCGGAGGCGACCCCGGACCGACAGAGTTGCTCTACTGCTTAGGCAGCAAGAGCGAACTCGCGCTGGCTCTTAGGCTCGGCGCTTATTGGTTTGCGATGACGCTTACGGTGGTCTCTCGCCTGCACCGGCACGCTTCTCCTGATTCAACGTCCAAAGTCGAAACCGTTCACCCCCTTGGTGGGACACAACCTGTACATCATAACGCGGGCGGCAACCGGGTTAATCCCGCAGGTGGGGCTAGCCCTACCTGGGAGATGCCCGCGAGCACCATGTCAGCGGACGTCCTCGGGCGCGATGCTTGACTCCTCGAACAGGAGAGGAGCACGACCATGAGTTCGCTGGCGGCCGAGCGGGAGCTGAGCAGGTCCGATCCGTCGTTCGGCGGCTCGCTGGTCTACCTGCTGATGAACCTGCCGATGGGCGTACTGGCCTTCGCGCTCCTGACGTCCTTCATCTCGGCGGGCGTCGGCACGGCGGTCGTCTGGATCGGGTTGCCCATCCTCGCGCTGGTGATCCTGACGGTCCGCGGCGCGGCCCGGATGGAGCGCGCCAGGGTGTACGCGCTGCTCGACCGCTACATCGACCTGCCGTACCTCCCGCTGCCCGTCGCCGGCCAGTCCGTGCGCTGGAAGGCGCGCCTGAAGGACGGCTCGACGTGGCGCGACCTCGGCTACTTCTTCCTGCTCTTCCCGCTCGGGATCATCGAGTTCGTCCTGGTCACGGTGTTCTGGTCGACCAGTCTCGGCCTCGCCGGGCTGCCGATCTACTACCGCTTCCTGCCCGGCGGCGAGTACCGCTTCCCGACCTGGGAGAACGCGTGGTTCACCGTCGATTCGACGGTCTCGGCGCTGCCTTGGGCGGCGCTCGGAGTGCTCTGCGTCGCGCTCTCGGTAGCGTTGACGAAGGCGCTGGCCGGGATGCATGCCCGGCTGGCGACGGCGTTGCTCGGGCCGACCTACGCCCAGCGTCGCCGTCTGGAAGATTCTTGGGGCGAGGTTCACGGATGACGATCGACCAGCAGGTACAGCAGGTGGGGATCCCGCGGCCGCGGCCGATGCGAACGATCGCCTACATGTTCGTCAGCTTCTTCTTCCGGCTGCTCCAGTTCATCCTCATCGTCGTCGGGCTGGCGGTCGGCATCGCGACCGCGGTGGTGTGGATCGGCTTCCCGATCCTGATGGCCACGACCAGCTTCATCCGCTGGTCCGCCGACCGGGAGCGGGGCTGGGCGCGGACGATGCTCGAAACCCCGCTGGAGCCGGTCGAGCGGCTCCCCCTCGAAGGACTTTCGCTGGTCAAGCGCTGGCTGACCCGCCTGACCGACGCGACGACCTGGCGCGACCTCGCCTACCTCATGGCGGCGTTCCCCCTGGCCTGCCTGGAGCTGCCGATCGCGATCGCGTCGGTCGTGCTGCTGCCGATGGCGATCTGGGTGACCCCGTGGGTCGGATGGCTGCACGGCAACCTGGCGTACTCGCTGCTCGGCCCGAACCGCGCCGCGAAACTGGAGCAGAAGGCCGAGCGCCTGCAGGCGTCGCGGGCTCGCGGTGTCGACGCCGCCGAGGCCGAACGCCGCCGCATCGAGCGCGACCTGCACGACGGGGCCCAGCAGCGGCTGGTCGCCGTCGCGATGAGCCTCGGCCGCGCGAAGTCGAAGTTCGACCAGGACCCGAACGCCGTGCGCGAGCTGATCGACGAAGCCCATCTCGACGCCAAGCTCGCGGTATCGGAACTGCGCGACCTCGCCCGCGGGATCTACCCGGCCGTCCTCGGCGACCGCGGTCTCGACGCCGCCTTGTCCGCGCAGGCCGCGAAATCGCCGATCCACGTCGACGTCGAGGTGGACGTCGAGCCGCGACCGCCTGCCGCGGTCGAGACGACGGCGTACTTCATCGTCGGCGAGACGCTGACCAACATCGCGAAGCACTCGGGCGCGACCGAAGCGGGCGTGAAGGTGTGGCGCACCGAGTCGATGGTCATCGTCGAGATCACCGACAACGGGCACGGCGGCGCCGAAGTCCGGCCAGGTGGCGGCCTCGCCGGGCTCGCCGACCGCGCGGCCACGATCGACGGCGTGATCACCGTCGTCAGCCCGCCCGGCGGCCCGACGGTGATTCGCGCGGACCTGCCGTGCCAATGGTGACCCGCTCGTGAGTGAATAGGCTCTGCCATTCACTCACGACGCTGGGGGCAGCATGCGGGTTGTCATCGCCGAAGACGCGGTTCTGTTGCGCGCGGGGGTGATCCGACTGCTCGCCGACGAGGACATCGAGACGGTCGCCGCCGTGGACAACGGCGACGACCTGCTGGTCGCGGTCAAGGAGCACCAGCCGGACCTCGCGATCGTCGATGTCCGCATGCCGCCCACCTTCACCGACGAGGGCCTGCGGGCGGCGCTGGGCGCCCGTGAGGCCGTTCCCGGTCTTCCGGTCCTCGTGCTTTCCCAGTACGTCGAAGAGAGCTACGCCGTCGAGCTGCTGTCCGGTGGCGCGGGCGGAGTCGGTTACCTGCTCAAGGAACGCGTCGCCGACGTCGGGGACTTCCTCGACGCGGTCAAGCGGGTCGCCGGCGGCGGCACGGCCATCGATCCGGACGTCATCGCGCAGCTCATGGCTCGGGGCCGCAAGAACCCGCTCGACGCGCTCACCGCCCGCGAGTCCGAGGTGCTGGGGTTGATGGCGCAGGGCCTGTCGAACACCGCGATCGCGAACTCGCTCGTCGTCTCGCACGGAGCGGTCGAGAAGCACATCGGCAACATCTTCTCGAAGCTCGGGCTCGAAGCGAGTTCGGTGGAGCACCGCCGGGTCCGCGCGGTGCTCACTTATTTAGGACGCTGAAGTAGCTCTTGGTGGCGAAGCCGTCACTCACCTAACATGGGCAGACTGTTGGTGGGGAAACGAGCCGAGCCGAGGAGGCCCCATGACCGACCGGACCTCCCGCAGCGTCCGCTTCTTCGGCGGGCCGCTCGACGGTCGCGTCCAAGAGCTCGGTGACACGGAGCCGATCGTGGGCACCGTCCTCAAACACGTCCATCTGCACGACGGGCCCAAAATCGAAACCCGGTACGAACTCGGCCGCGCCGAAGACGACTGCTGGGAGTTCCGGCTGTGCTCCGCCCCGCTCCCGGAGCCCGAGACCGACGGCGTGGGGTAGGGAAAACTCCACCTTCCGGGGGCGAAAACCCCGAAGATCGATACGGCGGCCCGCACCACTGTTTTCGCGGCCCCGAAGCACCAGGCTCTTTTCCATGCACACAAGCGGGAAACAGGGCCGTGACAGGTTCCTGGACATCGTCCGAGCGGTCGCGATCCTCGCGGTCGTCGTCCAGCACTGGGGAATGCCGGTGCTCTCCTACGCCGACGGCCATCTCTCGACCGGGAACGCCCTCGCGACGCCCGGCTGGTGGATCATCACCTGGCTCAGCCAGGTCATGCCGCTCGTCTTCTTCGCCGGCGGCGCGGCGAACCTGATCTCGTTGAGCCGGGCGGAAAGTTCCCGTTCCTGGCTCGCGGCGCGCCTCAAGCGGCTGATGATCCCGGTGCTGCCGCTGGTGGCCGTCTGGCTGTTCGTCCCGGACATCCTGCGCGGTATGGGCGTTCCGGAGCAGCCGTTGCAGGTCGGCGGCGCGATCGCCGCCCAGTTGCTGTGGTTCCTCGCCGTGTACGTGCTCACCGTGCTGCTCACCCCGATGCTCGCCGCGGCCCATCGCCGCTGGGGCCTGAAGGTCCCGCTCGTGATGCTCGCCGCCGCCGTGCTCGTGGACGTCGCCCGCTTCAACGACCTCGGCCTGATCGGGTTCGCGAACGCCGTCTTCGTCTGGATGGCCGTGCACCAGCTCGGTTTCCACTACACGCAGGGACGTCTCGGGTCGCTGAGCCGCAACGCCGCGCTGGGCATGTCCGCAGCCGGTTTCGGCATCACCGCGCTGATGGTCGCCTTCGGCCCGTACCCGGCGAGCATGATCGGCATGCCGGGCGCCCCGGTGTCGAACATGAGCCCGCCGACCGTGCTGCTGGCCTTCCTCGCGATCGGCCAGATTGGACTCCTGCTGGCCTTCAAGCCCCAGCTGAACGCCTTGGCCGCCCGGCCGAACCTCGACGCCGCGCTGAAGTGGATCGGCCCGCGGTTCATGAGCGTCTACCTGTGGCACATGCCGGCGCTGATCGTCGTCTCCGGTGTCGCGGTCTACGGCCTCGGTTACGAAACCCCCGAACCGGGTTCCGTGCTGTGGCTGACGATGCTCCCGGCCTGGCTCGGTGCCTGCGGGCTCGTGCTCCTCGGCCTGCTGCGGATGTTCGCCCGCTTCGAGTCGCAGGGTTCCGGCCCCGCGTCGACCGCGCACACACCTCAGCTCGTGGTGGCCGGGCTGGCGATCGCCGGGGGCCTGCTCGGCCTCGCCGCGCACGGTTTCGCCCCGCTGAGCGATGGTCTGGCGCAGGGCCCGGCGCCGTGGGTGGCGCTGGCGACGGGTGGATTCCTGCTGGCGGGCAAGCAGATCCCGGTCTCGGAGCTGGGGACGCGGCTGCTCGGCCGCGCCGTCTCGGTCACCGAGGTGGCCCAGCTCAAACGCTGAGCAGTTTCGCGGGGGTGTCGTGCAGCACCGCCCGCAGGAACGGCTCACCCAGGCGATCGTCGGCGGCCCAGCCGGCGATCGCCTGCAGCTGTGTGGCGTACGAGTACGGGATGTTGGGGAAATCGGTGCCGAGCACGACGCGATCCGGGAACTCTGCCAGCAGGTCCTGCCAGTCCGGCGGAAGCGGATTGCCGCGCAGGGTGAACTCCACCCCGACCATCGTGGTGTCGAGGTACACGCGCGGATACTTCCCGGCCAGCTCGAAGGCGAAGTCGATCTCGGGCATGCCGGCGTGTGCGAGCACCAGCGTCAGGCTGGGATGCCGCACCAGGATCTCTTCGAACAACCGTAGCCCGGTGTAGGCACCCCTCAACGGACCGTGTCCACAGTGGACGACCACGGGAACGCCCGCGTCCGCCAGCGCTCCCCAGACGCCGTCGAGCAGCTCGTCACGCGGGTCGTAGGCGCCGACCTGGACGTGCGCCTTGAAACACCGGGCGCCCGCGCGCAGCGCACCGTCCACAACGGACAGCGCACCGGGCTCCGGGTAGAACGTGCCGGTCGGCACCGCCTCCGGGACGCGGTCCGCGAACTCCAGCGCCCATGACGTCAGCCATTCGGCCATACCGGGCTTGTGCGGATACACCAGCGGCGCGAACCTGCGCACGCCGAAGGACCGCAGGGTTTCGACGCGCTCTTCTTCGGTGGTGCGGTAATGCACCGGCCAGGCCATGCCGTAGTGCTCCTCGGCCTGGTCGAAATAGGCCCACACCTTGTCCATGACCGGCTTCGGCAGGAAATGCAGGTGAAGGTCCACGAGCCCGTCGATGCCCAGCGCCGAGAGCCAGCCGGGGATCTCGGCGTCCGACGCGGGCCCGTGGATCAATCGGTGTACCGGCCCTTGAGCGCCCGGCCCATGGCCCGGCTGATGGTGCGCTGCGCGTCCCGCTTGGCGATGTCCTGCCGCTTGTCGTAGGACTTCTTGCCCTTCGCCAGCGCGATCTCGACTTTGACCTTGCCGTCCTTGAAGTACATCGACAGCGGGACCAGCGAAAGACCGCTCTCCTTGGTCTTGCCGATGAGCTTCTCGATCTCCTGGCGGTGCAGCAGCAGTTTCCGGGTGCGCCGCGGCGTGTGGTTCGTCCACGTGCCCTGCACGTACTCCGGGATGTGCACGTTGCGGAGCCAGACCTCGCCGTCGTCCACCGTGGCGAACGCGTCGGCCAGCGATGCCCGTCCTTCACGCAGGCTCTTCACCTCGGTACCGACGAGCACGAGACCGGCTTCGTAGGTGTCGAGGATGGAGTAATCGTGGCGAGCCTTGCGGTTCGACACGATCACCTTGTGTCCACGTTCCTTGGGCATAGCGGCGACTCTACGTGAGTTTCTGTGTTCGGGCAGGTGGTTATCGGGGCGGCTAGTGGCGCACGTACAGGCGCAGCGTCACGTAGCCGGTGATCGCCGAGATGACGATCGAGACGGCGAGCAGGATCGGCGCCACCGGGAACAGCAATTCGAGCATGCCGACCGCGGGGAACACGTCACCGGTGAGCACCAAGTCGAGCAACAGCACCTTGGTGAGCACCAGGAAGACGATACCGATGATGGCACCGACCAGGCCGGCGACCACCGCCTCCAGGAGGAACGGCAGCTGCGTGTACCAGCGGGTCGCACCGACGAGCCGCATGATGCCGACCTCGGTGCGCCGGGTGAACGCCGACACCTGGATCGTGTTGGCGATCAGCAACAGCGCGGCGATGGCCATGATCAGCGCGGCGCCGAAGGCCAGGTTCCGCACCCCGTTGAGCGCGTTGAACACGCGGTCCAGCGCCTTCTGCTGGTCGTCGACCTTGGAGACGCCGGGCTTGCCGGTGTACTCCTGGATGATCGCCTGGCTGCGCTCGGGGTTCTTCAGCTTGACGTGCAGCGACGCGGGCAGCGCCTCCGGCCCGGTGAGCGCGAGCAGTTCCGGCTGGCTCTCGAACATCTTCTTGAACCGCTCGTAGGACTGCTCGCGGTTCTCGAAGACGACCGACTCGACGCCTTCGTTGCCCTGCAGTTGCTGACGCAGTGTCTGGCAGGCGGACTGCGAGCAGTTCGGGTCACCCGCGCTGATGTCGTTGACCAGATAGACCGAAACCTCGACGTCGGCGAGGAAGTTGGCCTTCATCTTGTCGATCGTGCCGACGGCCAGCAGGCCGAAGCCGAGCATGGCGAGGGAGACCGCGGTGGTGAGGATCATCGCGATGGTCATCGTGACGTTCCGGCGCAAGCCGGTGACTACCTCGCTGAAGACGAAACTGGCGCGCATCGGGGTTGATGTCCCTTGGAAGTCGTGGGTTACGGAAAAGGGCGGGGCCGGTCAGCGGCCGATGCCGTAGACGCCTCGGGCGTCGTCACGGATGACCTTGCCGAGCTGGAGCTCGACGACCCTTCGCCGCATCGAGTCCACGATCGAATGGTCGTGGGTGGCCATCAGCACCGTCGTGCCGGTGCGGTTGATCCGCTCCAGCAGCAACATGATGTCCTGGCTGGTGTCGGGGTCCAGGTTCCCGGTCGGCTCGTCGGCGAGCAGCACGAGCGGGCGGTTCACGAACGCGCGGGCGATCGCGACGCGCTGCTGCTCACCACCGGAGAGTTCGTTGGGGAGACGGTCGGCCTTGCCGTCGAGGCCGACGAGTTCGAGCACCTCGGGCACGACCTTGCGGATCGTGGGGCGCGGCTTGCCGATGACTTCGAGCGCGAAGGCGACGTTCTCGGCGACGGTCTTGTTCGACAGCAGACGGAAGTCCTGGAAGACGCAGCCGATGGTCTGCCGCAGCCGCGGCACCCGGCGACGGGCGAGCTTGGCGACGTCGAAGTTGGAGACCATGACGCGACCCTTGCTCGGCACCTCTTCGCGCAGCAGGAGACGCAGGAAGGTCGACTTCCCGGATCCCGAGGGACCGATCAGGAAGACGAACTCGCCTTTGTCGATCTCGACCGACACCCGCTCAAGGGCGGGACGGGTCGAGGTCTTGTAGACCTTGGAAACCTCTTCGAGCCGGATCACGGTTCGGCATACTACCCATGCCCGCCGTTAAGCCCGGGTAGCCCGGTACCGGCGGCCAAGCGAGCAAGGGACCTTTGCTATCACTCTCTTTCGGAAAGTGGTAGCAAAGGTCCCTTCCTCTCTCACGCAGGGTTGTTACGCGGCTCCGGACTGCTTGCGCCAGCGGATGCCGGCCTCCAGGAAGCCGTCGATCTCGCCGTCGAGCACGGACGACGGGTTGCCGACCTCGAACTCGGTCCGCAGGTCCTTGACCATCTGGTACGGGTGCAGCACGTAGGAGCGCATCTGGTTGCCCCAGCTGGAGCCGCCGTCCTTGAGCGCGTCCATCTCGGCGCGCTCCTCTTCCTTCTTCCGCTGCAGCAGCCGCGCCTGGAGGACCTTCATCGCGGCCGCCTTGTTCTGCAGCTGCGACTTTTCATTCTGACACGAAACGACCACGCCGGTCGGGATGTGGGTGATCCGCACCGCCGAGTCCGTCGTGTTGACGCTCTGGCCGCCGGGCCCGGACGAGCGGTACACGTCGACGCGGATGTCCTTCTCGGGGATGTCGACGTGGTCGACCTCCTCGACCTCGGGCATCACCTCGACGTGCGCGAAGGAGGTCTGGCGACGGCTCTGGTTGTCGAACGGCGAGATGCGCACCAGCCGGTGCGTGCCCTGCTCGACCGAGAGCGTGCCGTAGACGTACGGGGCGCTCACCTTGAAGGTGGCGGACTTGATACCCGCTTCTTCGGCGTAGGAGATGTCGTAGACGTCCGTCGGGTAGTTGTGGCGTTCCGCCCACCGCAGGTACATCCGGAGCAGCATCTCGGCCCAGTCGGCGGCGTCGACACCGCCCGCTTCGGACCGGATGGTGACCACGGCGTTCCGCGGGTCGTATTCACCCGACAGCAGGGTGCGGACCTCGAGCCCGTCGATGTCCTTGGTGAGCGCCGTGAGCTCGGACTCGGACTCGGCCACACTGGCGGAGTCGCCCTCGGCCTCGGCCAGTTCATAGAGGACGCCCAGGTCGTCGAGCCGCTGCCGCAGCTCGGAAATGCGTCGCAGCTCACTCTGCCGGTGGGACAACTGGCTGGTGACCTTCTGCGCCGCTTCGGGGTCGTCCCAGAGGTTCGGGCTGGATGCCTGTTCCTCCAGCTCGGCCACCTGGGCACGCAGCGCATCCAGGTCCATCACCGACTCGATCTGCGTCAGCTTGCCGGCCAGGTCCTTCAGTGCCGCATCGAACTCATCACTCACGTCGGCCAAGGTTACGGCAAAACCCACGACCGGTTGCGGGGAACCGGCCGTGGGCACCTGTCCGGGTCAGGACTGGGGGATGGAATCCAGCAGTTTCAGTGCGGCTTTGGCCTGCGCCTGAGCGAACTCGGCGACCGCCTTGGCGTACGGGCCGTCGGCGGCCTTGCTGGCGGCCTTGGCCTCGTCGAGCTGCTGCGTGTAGCTCCCGCGGGCCGATTCGAGGAGGGTCGCGCGCTGCTTCACCGTCAACGAACCGGCGTGCACGAGACGGAGGATCAGCGGGCTGCGGAGGTGGTCAGGACCGGCTTCGGAGGACAGCCACGTCTTGAACGCCTTCTTGCCCGCCGCGGTGATGAGGTACTGCTGGCTCGACCGCGGCCCCTGCTTGCCGAGGCGGACGAGGCCCTCCTTCGACAAGGCGGGGAGCTCCCGGTACACCTGGCTGCGAGTCACGCTGAAGAAGGCGCCGAAACGCTCACCCGCCCCCGCGACCAGTTGCCCGCCCGTGGCGGGACCGTCGTGGAGAAGACCGAGCAGTGCGGCGGCTGTTGCATTCAATTCGGACACGTCCTCTACGGTCCCACTTTTCGGAACCTGTGTCCACTGTGGTCAACACATCTGTCCATTGTGGCTAGTGATATGCGCTCATTCGGCCCAACGCACTACGCCTGTCCACAATGGACCGAACACGCTACGCAACCGGCCTTCGCCACGGACAGCGGTACGCGTCCCCCGCCCCGACCAACAACGGGGAGTGATCGCCCCGGAGGGCGCACGGGCGACGGAACCGGAAAACGAAGAAGCGCGGATCTGCGATTTCCGCAGATCCGCGCTTCGTTTTCACAGTAGCGGGGACAGGATTTGAACCTGCGACCTCTGGGTTATGAGCCCAGCGAGCTACCGAGCTGCTCCACCCCGCGTCGTTGTGTTAATAGATTACACGGGGGCGAAACCGGGTTTCAGGCGGGTGCCCTTAACTTCCCAAAGCACCCTTGACCTGCCCTTATGGCGAGACTTTGTCATCCAGCCAGGCGAAGACGCCGTCGAGCACCATGGTCAGCCCGTCACCGAATCTGCCCTCGACGTCCTCGTCGAAGACCCACGCGGTGGGCGTGACGTCGTAGCGCGGGTCCCGCTCGCCCGGAATCGGATAAACGGCCTGTTCTTCGATGGTGAAGCCGACGACGTAGCTGTAAACGGTGAACAACGCTCGTCCAGCCAGGTACGGTTCGAGCCCCGCGTCGACGCGCGCCTGAAGCGGGTTGTCACCGAGCAAGCCGTCGTCCGTCATGAAGGTCCCGGAGAAGACCTTTGCCCCGTCACGGTAAGCGAGCATCATCCGGCGCATAGCCCGTGACGCCACCTCGAGGGATTTCCGCTCCCCCAGGCCTTCCGGCACCCGGCCCGGCATCGCGTCGGCGTACATCTGCGTCGCCATCTCGTCGAGCAGCTCCTGTTTGTTCTTCACGTGCCAGTACAGCGCCGGCGCTTTGACATCGAGTTCCTGCGCGATCAGGCGGAGCGTCAGCCCGTTGAGCCCGACGTCGTTGAGCAGCCGCAGCCCGGCGCGGACGATGTCCTGCCTGGTCAGACCCACTTTTACCTTCTTCCCAGCGGTAACGCCTTGACAATTTAACGATGTTAAGGGCACTCTGTCCACAGGTCAATTTAACGTTGTTAAGGAGTGGTATGGACAACCTGGGGACGGACGTGGTCGTGGCCGGGGCGGGGCCGACCGGGCTGATGCTGGCCAACGAACTCGCACTCGCCGGCGTCGATGTCGTGGTACTGGAACGGCTTCCCGAGCGCACGGGACTGTCGAAAGCGCTGAACCTGCAACCGCGGACAGCGGAAATACTGGAGCTGCGCGGACTTCTGGACGGCGCCGAAGAGCGTTCGTTCACGACGGTGCAGGACGGACACTTCGCGATGATCCCGGTCGACTACCACTGCTGGGACACTCGATTTCCCTTCCAGCTGGGGATTCCGCAGGCCCAGGTCGAGGAGTACCTGGAAGAACGGCTTGCCGCGCAAGGAACGAAGGTAGTGCGAGGAGCCGAAGTAATCGATTTCGTTCAGGACAAAGACTCTGTCTCTGTCCGGTACCGAACAGACGGTGGCGAAACCCGGCTGCGCGCGAAGTACCTCGTCGGCTGCGACGGCTCTCGAAGTGTTGTACGCAAAGGACTGAACGTGGACTTTCCCGGTGTGGACGGTCAAGGCTTCGGCGTGGTCGCGGACGTCCTGTTCGACAGAATCCCTGACGGTGCGCAAAAACAGTGGCGAACGATGCGGAACATCGGCGAGCCGACCGGTGCGACCACGTTCAAAGGCTTGATTCCGTTGGGAGAACCGGGTCTCTACCGTTTCGTCTACGGTGACAGGGCCTCGCGCCCCAAGAACATCCGGTCCGCCATCTCGCACGAGGAGGTCCGGCAGGCACTGCTCGACTCGTACGGTGAGACAGCGACGGTGTCGGAAATCCGGTGGGCGTCACAGTTCTCGGACGCCGCGCGACAGGCGGAGCACTACCGCGTCGGACGGGTGCTACTGGCAGGCGACGCGGCGCACATCCATTTCCCGGCAGGCGGCCAGGGGTTGAACCTGGGTGTGCAGGACGCCATGAACCTGGGCTGGAAGCTCGCCGCGAACGTGCGTGGCTGGGCCGGTGACGCCCTGCTGGACACCTACGAGGCCGAACGGCACCCTGTCGGCGCTCAGGTGCTGCACAACGTCGCGGCTCAGCTGGGGCTGACTCCGCGGTCTCACGAGTCTCGCGCGCTTCGCGACCTTTTCGCCGACCTGGTCACGCTGCCTGAGGTAAATCGGCATTTGGGGGGCATGGTCTCCGGTCTCGGGATCCGCTACATGACCTACGGGACGTCGCACCCGGCGCTGGGCTCGCGACTGAATGACCAGGAACTCGACACCGAAGCCGGCCCGATTCGCCCGAGCACGCTCTTTCACGACGGTGGCTTCGTGCTCCTGACGACCACTCCGGCCCACGTCGACGCCGCCCGGGCCCAGGCCCGCTCGCCGCGCCTGACCACCCAGCTGGTCACGTCCCTGCCGTGGCCCGCCACCGAAGCCGTCCTGTACCGCCCCGATGGCTACGCCTGCTGGACCGCCCCCACGCGGTAGCAAAGGTCCCCCGCTCCCCACCTGGTAGCAAAGGTCCCCCGCTACCACCGTCACCCTGGGCACCGAGGCGACCCACTCACTCCGGGGGTCCAGGGGGCGGAGCCCTCCTGGCGGGGGTCCGGGGGTTCGACCCCCGGGACAAATGCGAAGGAGGCCCGTGTCTGCGCTTTCCGCAGACACGGGCCTCCAACCTCTGTAGCGGGGACAGGATTTGAACCTGCGACCTCTGGGTTATGAGCCCAGCGAGCTACCGAGCTGCTCCACCCCGCGTCGTGACACCTACCTTACGCCTGCGTTTCGAGCAGGCGCAAAGCAGGTGCCCTTTAGGTAAGCGACGTCACCCTCCGGGCTGGCCGGAGGTCGGGGGCGCACCGGACGCCGGCGGGTTGGCCTTGGCCGACTCGTAGGCCTTCGAAGCGGCTTCGAGTGCGGCCAGGGCGGCACCCTGGTCGGCGTAGTTGCCGGATTGCTGGGCGGCGCGGAACTTGACCCAGGCGTCGTGCATGTCGCCCGCGGCCTTGTCGAGCGCCGGGTTGCCGGTGGCAGGCGGCTGCGGCGTCGTGGTGCCCGGGGGCGGTGTGGTCGTTCCGGGCGTGCCTCCGGTCTGCGGCGGCGTGACCCCGGAACCCGTGCCCGGCCCGAAGACCTGATCCAGGGCTTCGTTGAGCGTCGGCGCGAAACCGATCTTGGTGCCGTAGGAGACCAGGACCCGGGCCAGCTGCGGATAGCTCAGCTGGTTCCGCTGCCGGATGTAGACCGGTTCCACGTAAAGGAAGCCGTTCGCGACGGGCAGGGTGATCAGGTTTCCGTACGTGACGGTGACGTTCGGGTTGTTGAACAGGGTCCGGTCCTGCGCGACCCGCGGGTCACTTTGGAATCTGTTCTGGACCTGGACGGGACCGTCCACCTGGGTCGATCCGCTGGCGCCTGTCGGCAGTCTCAGGACGCGCATCTTCCCGTAGTCCTCGGGATCCGAGGACACCGACATCCAGGCCGCCAGGTACTGCCGTTGGAGACCGGTCAGCGAACTGGTGAGCTGGAATCGCGATTTGTTGTCTCCCGGCGCGGTGGCCAGGACGTAGTAGCCGGGCTGGTTCGCGACACCGGAGGCGGACGCGTTCACGCCGCCTTCCTGCGTCGGGTCCTGGGGAACGCTCCAGAAGGCCTGCTGCGCGTAGAACTCCGCCGGGTTGTTCACGTGGTACTTCGACAGGAGTTCCCGCTGCACCTTGAAGAGGTCTTCGGGGTAGCGGAAGTGCGACCGCAGGTCCGGCGAGATCTCGCTGCTCGGCTTGACCAGGCCGGGGAAGACGTTCTTCCAGGCGTTCAACACCGGCTCGTTGTCCTCGACCCCGTACAGGGTCACGGTGCCGTCGAACGCGTCGACGGTGGCCTTGACCGAGTTTCGGATGTAGTTGAGCGAGGAGTTCGCCTGGCGGGTGGTGCCGCTGAGCGAGTCGTTGGTCGCCTGGCCGAGCTGGGTCTGCTGGGCGTACGGGAAGTTGTTCATCGTGGTGTAGCCGTCGACGATCCAGATGATCTTGCCGTTGACGACCGCCGGATACGGGTCACCGTCGAGGGTCAGCCACGGGGCGACCTTGGCGACACGATCCCGAGGCTCACGGTTGAACATGATCTTGGATCCGTCGCCGATGGCGTCGGAGAAGAGGATGTTCCGCTCGCCGTACTCGGCGGCGAAGACGAGCCGGTTGAACCAGTTGTCGATCGGCACGCCGCCGGAGCCCTTGTAGATGTAGCCGCGGTCGACGGCGGTGTCGTACTCGCCGGGCGCCTGTCCCGCCTTGCCGCCGACGATCGCGTACGCGGCGTCGGTCGCCAGCTCGCCGTAGTAGATGCGCGGCTCGTCCACCTTGATGCCCGGCTTGTTCGGGTCGGTCGAACCGGCGCCCGTCGGGTTCTGGGTGTCGCTGGTGGTGGCGATCGGGTAACCGCCGTCGGAGTTGGCGTCCTTCAGCGCGCGGTCGATCGTGTTGGCCGGCGCGGCGACGAAGCCGTTTCCGTGCGTGTAGACGAGGTGCTTGTTGATCCAGTTCGTCTGGTTGCCGGTCAGGCCCTCGGTCTTGATCTCCTTGGCCGCGACGATGTAGTCCTGCGTGACCCCGTTGAGGGTGTAGCGGTCGATGTCCAGCTTCGACGGGAAGCCGTAGAAGTTCTCACGGCCGACGCGCTGGGTGAAGGTGTCGCTGAGGATGTTCGGGTCGAGGAGCCGGATGTTCGGGACGGTCCCCTTGTCCGCCTTGATCTCCGCGGAGGTCGCCTCAGACTTTCCGGTGTAGTCCTTGTATTCGACGTTGGTCAGGCCGAACGCCTGGCGGGTCGCGTCCATGTTGCGCTGGATCGACGCGGACTCCTTCTCGTTCGCGTTGGGGCGCACCGAGAACTGGTCGAGCACGGCGGGCCACGCGACGCCGACGAGCACGTTCGACAGGATCAGCAGCACCAGCGCGATCGCGGGGAGCTGCAGGTTGCGCAGGAACGCGCCGGCGAAGAAGGCGACGGCGCAGATCACCGAGATGCACAGAAGGATCAGCTTCGCGGGCAGGACCGCGTTCAGGTCGGTGTAGGTCGCACCGACGAAGAGCGGCGCCCCCCTATCGGAGAGCAGCAGGTTGTAGCGATCGAAGAAGTACTCGACCGCCTTCAGCAGCACGAAGATGCCGATGGTGATCGCGAGCTGGGCACGAGTCGGGCCGGCGAGCTGGCCGCCCTTACCCGCGAGCCGGATGCCACCGAAGATGTAGTGGGAGATCAACGCGCCGAAGAACGCGATGACGACGGAGATGAACAGCCAGCCCAGGAGCCAGTTGTAGAACGGCAGGTCGAAGGCGTAGAAGCCGACGTCGTTGCCGAATTCGGGATCGGTCTGCCCGAAGCGCGTGCCGTTCAGGAACAGCTGTACGACCTGCCAGTCGCCCTGCGCGGACGCGCCGGCGATGAGCCCGGTGAGCACCGGGATGCCGATACCGAAAAGCCGGATCCGGCCGACGATCGCCGACCGATAGCGCGCGAGCGGGTCGTCGTTGCCGGAAATCGGCACGAAGACGGGCCTCGACCGGTACGCGATCATCAAACTGATCGCGAGCGAGCCTCCCACCAGGAGCCCGACGGCGAAGAACAAGACGACACGGGTGATCAACACCGTGCTGAAGACCGTCCGGGCGCCGACCTCGCCGAACCACAACCAGTCGACATAGGTGTCCAGCAGTCTCGCGCCCAGCAGCAGGGCCAGGATGACTACGGCGGCGATGATGAGCAGGATCCGGCTGCGCCGGGACAGCTTCGGCAGGCTCACGGGGGGCCGAGTGGCCACTGCACACGCTCCTGGTTTGGTGAACTTTTCGCAGGGGCGCGCGTACCGCGTGCGGCCCCTGATGCTCTAACTCTACGGATGCCGTCGGAAGTTCCCGGAACCCGCCCAAACCGGACTCGGGACGCCGCCGTCCCGGCCGCCTGGAACGATGTGGCAATGGCACCGAGTGAGCAGCAGGGCGTGGCCGGCCTGGCCCGCGAAGTCGAGGAGTTCGTCGCCTCCGGAGGATGGGATCAGCCGCCGCAGTTGTTCGCGCTGGTCCCGACCGCGGCGCTGCTGGACGAGCAGCCCGAACTGGCCGGACAGCTCGATCCGTCGGCCCCGCTGACGCCGGTCGCGCAGGAGTCGCTGCCGGATGGTGACCTGGGTGAGGCGCTGGCTCAGATCGCGTGGCCCGATCTGGTCCTGGGCTGCGCGCTCGCGCAGGAGATCATCGTGCTGCCGCCGGACGCCGAAGCCGAGCTTCCCGTCGTGCCCGAGACCGATGCCGAACGCCTGCGTCAGGCGGCCGCCGACCACCCGCGCCGGACCGAGGCCCGGCTCGTCGCGGCCGTCCTGCGGGATGGCGCCGGAGCCTGCGTCATGCGGCTTCGCGGCGCGGGGAAGGCCGAAGAACCCGGCGACGTCCCTGTCGACGAGATCATCGAGAACCCGGAGCTGGCGCCCAACCTGCTGGAAGCCCTGAAGGCAACCCTGCTCCCCTGACCAGCGAAAAGAGAGCAAGGGACCTTTGCTACCACCCGGCCCGAGACGCACATCGGGCGATAGCAAAGGTCCCTTGCTCTCTTCAGTCAGCCCTGCGGGGTGGTAGCAAAGGTCCCTTGCTCCCCCGGCGGTCAGCAGGAGGCGGTGGGCCGTCCCGCCTTGAGGTTCTCGAGCTGAGTGATCGCCTCGTCCAGCGTGGAAACCTTGATCAGGTTCAGGCCATCGGGCGCGGCGGTCTTCGCCTCGGCGCAGTTGTGCGCGGGCACGAGGAAGTCGGTCGCGCCGGCCTCGCGGGCGCCGACCACCTTGAACGAGATGCCGCCGATCGCGCCGACGACGCCCTTCTCCGAGATCTCGCCCGTTCCGGCGATGTGCCTGCCACCGGCGAGGTCGCCGGGCTCCATCTTGTCGACAATCGCGAGCGCGAACATCAGCCCCGCCGACGGGCCGCCGACGTCCTGCAGCGAGATCTTCACGTCGAAGGGAACGTCCGCGCGATCCACGGCGGTCAGGCCCATGAAGCCTTCCGGCCCGTCGGGCCGCTGAGCGAGCGTGAGCGGCACGGTGCGTTCGGCCTGCCCATCGGATTTGAAAGTGATCTGGACCGTCTGTCCGGGCTTCGTGCCGTTCAGAGCGGCCCGCACGTCGGTCGCTTCCTTGACCGTCGCCCCGTTGACCACCAGCAGCCGGTCCCCCGGGGCGAGCACCTTGTCCGCGGGGCTGCCGGAGACGATCGTTTTCGCGAGCACCTTCACCGGGAACTTGCGCCGCAGCGCGGCGACCTGGGCGGCAGTCTGCGAGTCCTGCAGCTGCTGGATGTTCTCCTGGCGGACCTGCTCGTTGGTCTCGCCGGGCTTGAAGTACTCCTCGCGCGGCGCCAGGGCGTACCGGCCGCTCGCCCAGAGCCCGAGCGCGTTGAACAGCGTGATGCCGCCATCGCGCAGGGAGACCGTCGTCATCCGCAGCTCGCCGGATGTCTGGAAGATCTCGTGCCCGTTGACCTGGATCACGGACTGCCCGGCGGCGTCCTTGCCGAGCGTGTCATAGGTCGGGCCGGGACTGATCGCCACATACGGCACCGGGATGAAGAACCCGACCAGCGCGAAGGCGACGAACAACGCGCCGCTGACCAGCAGCGTCCAGCCGCGCCGGGTCAGCCGCCGTTCGGAGCGGTCCTGGTCACCCGCGGAGCCCGAACGGCTCCGCGCTCCTGTGGTCTCCTCCGAGGGCTCTGTCACGCGTGACAGCGTACGGTGACTGTGTTCGCTTCTCGGTGAAGGCCACGCTCATCACTCCACTTGACGAGCTGTGAATCCCGGGACCCGCGTACGGTGGTGCCATGAGCAAACCCCCGTTCGGCTTCGGACCGCCCGATCCCGACAAACGAGGCGAGAACGAGCCGTCGGATTCCGGCGGCCAGCCCTCCGGCGCCGAGGCCTTCAATCAGCTCGGTCAGATGCTCAGCCAGCTGGGCCAGATGCTCAGCCAGGCCGGCAGCTCGACCGGGCCGGTCAACTACGACCTGGCGAAACAGATCGCGTTGCAGAACCTCAGCAGCAGCGACAGCGGAGACGTCAAGCTCGGCTTCTCGTCGTCCAGTGGCGGTGACTCGAGCACGGCCGTCCGTGACGCCGCCCACCTGGCCGAGCTGTGGCTCGACGCCGCGACGATCCTGCCCGCCGGAGCCACCTCGACCGTCGCATGGTCCGCGCGCACCTGGGTCGAGAAGACCCTGCCGACCTGGCAGCGCCTCTGCGACCCCGTCGCCCAGCAGGTTTCGGGTGCGTGGGTCCAGGCCCTGCCCGAAGAGGCCAAGCAGGCCGCAGGTCCTCTGCTCTCGATGATGGGGCAGATGGGCGGAATGGCCTTCGGCTCCCAGCTCGGCAACGCCTTGGCTCAGTTGGCTTCCGAAGTGCTCACCTCCACCGAGGTCGGCCTTCCGCTGGGCCCAGCGGCCACTTCCGCGCTGTTGCCTGCCAACATCGAGAAGTTCACCGAGGGCCTGGAGCTGCCGACCAGCGAGGTGCTGGTCTTCATCGCCGCACGCGAGGCCGCCCACCAGCGGCTGTTCGCCCACGTGCCCTGGCTGCGGCAGCGGCTGCTGGCCACGGTCGAGGAGTTCGCGAACGGCATCTCCGTCGACACGTCGGCGCTCGAACAGCTCGCCGGCCGGATCGACCCGTCGAACCCGGCCAGCATCGAAGAGGCCATGTCCTCCGGCCTGCTCGAGCCGCAGACCTCACCTGAGCAGAAGGCGGCGCTGAACCGCCTGGAAACCCTGCTCGCACTGGTCGAAGGCTGGGTCGACGTCGTGGTCGCCGAGGCCATCGGCGACCGGCTGCCGGGCGCGGACGCGCTCCGGGAGACGCTGCGCCGCCGCCGGGCCACCGGTGGCCCCGCCGAGCAGACCTTCGCCACCTTGGTCGGGCTCGAACTCCGGCCCAGGCGGATGCGGGCGGCTTCCTCGTTGTGGAAGCTCGTCGGCGACCAGCACGGCATCGAGAAGCGGGACGGCCTCTGGTCCCACCCCGACCTGATGCCGACCGCCGAAGACCTCGACGAGCCGCTCGACTTCTCCGAACGCCTCGGCGATGGCGAGTCGACGCTCGAAGGCATCGACCCGATCGCCGAGATCGAACGCGCCGAGCGCGAGAAGAACAAGCCCAAGGGCGACGAAGACGAGAGCTGAGGCACGTCAGTCCTCCGCCGCGATGCCCCAACCGGCG
Organism: Amycolatopsis sp. MJM2582; assembly: GCF_000754115.1. Classification (NCBI taxonomy): domain Bacteria; kingdom Bacillati; phylum Actinomycetota; class Actinomycetes; order Pseudonocardiales; family Pseudonocardiaceae; genus Amycolatopsis; species Amycolatopsis sp. MJM2582. Next base: position 19,641 of record NZ_JPLW01000007.1, on the reverse strand, counting down.
GCGGAGGACAGGCCCTCCAGATAGCCGATGGCGCGTTCGGTCTTGGGATAACGGCGAACGAGCTCCCAGAACGCCGCGTTGTGCCCTGGTTCCTTCAAATGCGCGAGTTCGTGCACGAGGACGTAGTCCAGCACCCATCCCGGCACCCGGCGCAGACGATCGCTGACCCTGATCGTCGCGTCGACCGGCGTGCAGGACGCCCACCTCGTCCTCATCGGCGGCACCCAGCGAACGCTCGCGGGTATCGCCTTTCCGTCCAGATACTTCGCCGAGAGCACGGCGCAGCGCGCCAGCAGCGCCTCGTCGGAGGCCTTCGGCGGCGCGGCCTGCCGCGGGCCCTTGCGCAGCAGCTTGCGCTGCATCTCGGCAACCCAGTGCTTCTCCTCGGCCCGGGTCATCCGGGCAGGGATCAGCACGACGAGGGTGTCCTCGTCCCAGTACGCGGTGACGGTCCGGTGACGGCGTTGGCTACGCCGTACCTCGACCTTGTGTTCGGGAGTGTCCGACGGATTCGTCGTGTCCCGGCCCCTCAACGAGGGCGTCCGTGCTTCGACCACTCGACCACGGTAAGGCCAGTCACCGACAACTCCGAGAGCCGAAAGGTCACAGCCTCCAGTTGTCCACAACGGGGCCAACCTGTGGATAACTCGCGTTCTTTCGGGCGGCGAGGCGGCGGGCGGGTGCGATCCTGCGATCATGAACCTGCGCGAACCTGATCTGCGATCGATCATCCTTCCCGCTTTCCCCGCCCTGCTTCCCGGCCTGGATGTGCTGGAACGCGGGAACGGCGAGATCCAGATCGGCCTCGACCCCGCCCACGCCGTGGTCGTCGCCGGCGTCGCCACCGAGGTGGCCACGGCACTGCGCGACCTGGACGGAAACCGGGCCGCGGACGAAATCGTGCTCGCGCAGAGCGAACACGACGAACAGCTGCGGGACCTGATGACGGACCTGACGGCCCGAGGGCTCGTGACCGACGCGGGACGATCAGACGGGTATCCGAGACCGAGAACGGAAACAGGGCTCTGGTCGCTACGAGCCCGCCATCATCAGGCGGCCATGACCGCACGCCGCAAGCGCACCGCGGTGGCGATCCACGGCGACGGCAGGCTGGCCGCGGCCCTCGCCGTCCTGCTCGCCAAAGGCGGCGTCGGGCATATCGACGTCCGGGCTTCGGGCGTCGTCGGTGAGGGCGACCTCGGCTCGGGCTACACCGAAGCCGAGATCGGCATGCCACGCCGGGACGCGCTGGCCCAGGTGGTGCACCGTGCGGGCACGGACATCGCGACCACCAGGCTCTACTCGGATCGCCACCCGGAACTCGTCCTGCTCACCGACGCCGTCGTACCGGCTCCCGAGCTGGTCGAGGGACTCGTCCGCGACGGGATCAATCACCTGCCGGTGCGCGTCCGGGACGGGATCGGCATCGTCGGACCGCTCGTGGTGCCCGGACGCAGCAGTTGCCTGCGCTGCGCCGATCTCCACCGTGCCGGCCGTGACGATTCCTGGCCGAGGGTGGCGAGCCAGCTCGCGGGCCGGGTGCAACAGCCGGACCTCGGTGCCGTCCACGCGTGTGCCGCACTGGCCGCCGCACAGGCCCTCCGGCTTCTGTCGCCCGGCGACCAGGCTCCACCCGCCTGGAACGCGACACTGGAGATCGACTTCTTCGACGGCACGATCCGGCACCGCGACTGGCCGCCGCACACCGGATGCGGATGCGGCGCCCGGTGATACGGCGAGCGATGTAGCCCACACCCACTCCCTCAACAGGCTGCGCGGGCGCGGTGAATCAAGGCAGAATCGCGAAGGTGACCGACTCCCGCAACGCCGAGGACCGTGACGCCGCCATCCCCCGGAACGGGGCCGCGCGAACGGCGAAGCTGGCCAGTATCCCCCTCGGCATAGCGGGACGGGCCGTCGGCGGCTGGGGCAGGCGGCTGACCGGGCAAAGCGCCGAAGAGGTCAACGCGACACTGTCGGCCAAGGCGGCGGAGCAGCTTTTCGAGGTTCTCGGCACGCTCAAGGGCGGCGCGATGAAGTTCGGCCAGGCGCTGAGCGTCTTCGAGGCCGCGGTACCGGACGAGATGGCGAAGCCCTATCGCGAGGCCCTGACGAAGCTTCAGGCGGCCGCGCCGCCCATGCCCACCCGGCAGACCCATCGGGTCCTCGCCGAGCAGCTGGGGCGCACTTGGCGGCAGCGCTTCGCCGCCTTCGACGACGAGCCAGCCGCGTCCGCGAGCATCGGCCAGGTCCACCGTGCGACCTGGCACGACGGTCGCGAAGTCGCCGTCAAGGTGCAATACCCGGGAGCCGACGACGCCTTGCGGAGCGACCTTCGGCAACTCCAGCGTTTCAGCAGGTTGTTCCAGGCCTTCGTGCCGGGAACCGAGGTGAAACCGCTCCTGGCGGAACTCGCCGAACGAATGAACGAAGAGCTCGATTACCAGGCGGAAGCCCAGAACCAGCGCGACTTCGTGAAGGCGTTCGAAGGCGTCCCCGGGTTCCTGATCCCCCGCGTGGTCGCCAGCGCGCCGAAGGTAGTCGTCACGGAGTGGGCCACCGGCACTCCGCTCTCAAAGATCATCGCCGACGGCGACAAGGAGACGCGGGACCGCGCCGGCCGCCTGCTCACCGAGTTCCACTACTCGTCCCCTGAACGAGCCCGGCTCCTGCATTCGGACCCCCATCCCGGCAACTTCATGCTGACCGCCGACGGCAGGCTGTGCGTGATCGACTTCGGCGGGGTGTCCCGGCTGCCCGAAGGGATTCCGCAGCATCTGGGCGAGATGACCCGGCTGGCGCTCGACGGCGAGTCCACGAAACTGATGCGGCTGCTCAGGGAGTCCGGCTTCATCCGGGTCGACGCGGATCTGCGGGCAGACGACGTACTCGCCTACCTCGCCCCGTTCACCGAACCGCTGGCAGGCGACACGTTCCACTTCACCCGCCGCTGGATGCAGCGACAGGCGGGCCGGGTCGGCGACACCCGCGGCCGGGATTTCCGGATCGGCCGCTCCCTCAACCTCCCGCCCGAGTACCTGATGATCCACCGCGTGACCGCCGGATCGACCGGCATCCTCTGCCAGCTCGACGCCGAGATCCCCGCCCGCGCGATCGTCGAACGCTGGCAGCCGGGCTTCGCGGCCTGAGAAGTTATCCACAGGGAACGGTGCGACTGAGCGGAAAACGGGCTCGCCCGGGCGAGTTGTCCACAAGTTCGGGGAAGTGGTTCCACCCGGTCGGCCCAGCGGTCATCCTCGATTCATGACCACTACACGAAGCGCCCGACTCATGGCGCTCAGTAACACCAGCGAGTCAGGGATCATCACCAGCCGCGAGCTGCGCAAGGCGGGCGTCACCGCGCGCTACGCCGCGAAGCTCTGTGGCCCGGGCGGCCCCTGGCGAAGGCTGATGCCGGGTGTGATCCTGTTGCGCGACACCGCGCCCACCCGCCTTCAGCTGCTGCAAGCCGCCGTAGCGCGGTTCGGGCCGGACGTGGCGGTGACGGGTGCCGACGCGCTACGCGCACGAGGCGTCGACTGCCCGGTCACACGGGAGGTCCATCTCCTTGTCCCCGACTACCGGCGCGTTCCGGCGGAGCCCGGCATGCTGCCGCGAAGAACCACGCGGATGCCGCCGCCGACTTTGATCGACGGTGTTCCGTTCGCCCCACCGGCCAGGGCCGCGCTCGATCTGGCCCGGCTGGAGCTCGATCCGTCGCGAATAGACGAGCTGATCGCGCTCCCGCTGTATTGGGGCCTGTGCACGCTCGAGGAACTCAACGGGGAGCTCGATTCCGGCAACCGACGGGGCTCAGCCGCGGTGCGGGCGGCCTTGCGGCGTGTCGATCCCGAAGAGACGTACGCGCATGGGCTGGCGAAGAAGGTCCTCAGCGGCTGCCCACTGCCCTCGCCGTCCTGGAACACGACGCTCTGCGACCGACGAGGGCGCCCCATCGGCACCGCCGACGCCTGGTGGGACGACATCGGCATGGCGTGGCAGTTCCGTGCCCCGAAACAAGGCGCCGCCAATTTCCATCCACTGGCGCTGACCGCGACCGGGACCGTGCTGGTCCGCTGCACCATCGACCAGCTGAAGAAGGTTCCGATGGAGGTCGCGGCCGAGCTCGTCAGGGCGTTCGCCGAAGCGGCGCGGACACCGAGGCCGAAGGTTCGCACGATCGGCCGGATCGACGCCGCCTGAGTGATTCACCAGTACTCGTCCGGCAGCTTTCCCTCGATGTCGCGGGTGTGGCGGCGAGCGCAGGCGGGGCACATCCAGCGCACGACGTTCTTTTCGCGGGTGGAAACCCAGGCGAGCGTCTGCGCCGGCTCCTCGTCGACGCCGCGGATCCGACCGCACAACGAGCAGCCGACCGGGTCGTTCACGATCGCCGTCCGCAGTGGATCGTCTTCGCCCCTTGCAGGAACAGATCCTGGCGTGCACCGAGGAAGGCGGGGTTCGCCGGATCCACCAACGCGGCCACGGTCTCGTGGTCGTCATCGGCGAGGCGATCATTCGCTACCTCGTTCAGCCAGGTCAGCCGCTCGATGATGAATTCGCGCAGCAGTTCCGGTCCGGGCGCCGGATGGTGGATGAGCACGCCGAAGGAATCGACGTCGGCGAGACCGGCCCGCTGCAGCGCGATGTTCCAGCCGTAGGGCATGGGAACGGAGCCGGGGATCCCTGCCCGCATCTCGGCGAACCACTCACCGCGCGCGGCGAGCAGACGCTCTTCCAGCCCGGGCCGGCCGATGCCGAGATCCCAGGGGAGACAGTCGAAGTCCAAGCCGCCTTCGGAGATGGCGACCAAGCCACCGGCGCGGGCTAAGCGGGCGAGGGTGTCGATGGCCGCCTGCTGATCGGGCAGGTGATGGACCACGCGGGAGGCCCAGACCAGATCGGCGGGCGGAAGCTTGGCGGCCAGCCCGCCGTCGGCCACGTCGGCGTGGATCGTCTCGACCGTGGCCTTGTCGCCTGCGGCCGCGCGGACGACGCGATGCGCTTCGGCGAGCAGATGCTCGGTCGCGTCGACCAGCACGATCTTGGCACCGGCGGAAGCGAGCTCTTCGGCGAAGAGCACGCTCATCCCGCCCGCACCGCAGCCAACGTCGAGGATGGTCGGGCTATCCGGCATGCCCTTCAGCAGCCGTCGAGCCGCCTCCCGCATCGGCTCGGCGTCGAGCGCCTCAGCCATGCGAAGCGATCGAAGCCGATCAGCCCAGTCGATGTCGTCGTGCGTGTGTACGGCCATTCCCCCAGTGAACACCAAGCCGCCCCACCCCACGCCCCAAAAGGGAGCGGGGGACCTTTGCTACCACCGTGCGGTGGTAGCAAAGGTCCCCCGCTCCCCCGAGTGGTCAGGCCTGAAGGCGCTCAGCTCGCCGGGTCGCCCAACGGGCGACCTTGGTCCACCTGCGTGCGGCGCGTGGGCCGCTTCGAGCCCGCTGAGCGCGGACTCCCTCCTCGAGGTCTCGTATTCGGGCCCTGGACAGTTCTTCATAAAGCAACATTTCGCTGGTCTCCTCGACCTTGATCTCGTTCAGTTCGACCGGCGCGTGAATTCCCGTCCGCGCCTCGTAATCCCTGGTGGTGATGAGTTCGACGGTCATGCCGCAGCGCTCCGCTCGACCTTGCGCGCGACCGGGCGAGCCTCGGCGGCGGGCTCGACGACCGGGTTCTTCCGGGGGCGGCCACGGGGCCGCTTCCGCGCGACGACAACGCCGCGTTCGAAGATCTCGCCACCCCAGACACCCCACGGCTCACGCCGGGAAAGGGCACCCGCGAGGCAAGCGGAACGGACCGGGCAGTCCGCGCAGAACGCCTTCGCCCGCTCGAGCTCTGCCGGCGACTCGGCGAACCAAAGGTCCGCGTCGCCCGAACGGCAGGGAAGCATCGACTCAGGCGAGTCGATGGCGTCGAGCAGGTCTACGACGCCGGCGTCGGCGAAAGGCAGAGCCTCCCCCGGCGCGAAAGCTATGGCCGATGACATAAGTGCACTCCTCTGTCCCGTAACGGATTTCGTACTCACGGTGGAACTGGACAACGCTGAACCCCAATTAGGTTGTGCAGCCAACTTGTTTGTGCAGCAAAAACACGAAGGCCGCGGATCCGGTAACCCGGTTCCGCGGCCTTCGTGAGCCTCTGGTCCTGACTAGGTCAGGAACTTCGCTCCCGTATGGACAACGGAACACGGAACTGCTTGATGACCGGCAGATCGACGCCACCGTTCTCGTACGCCCCACCGAAGGCGGCAGCGTGCGAGAAGGTCTTTTCAGCGGCGATCCGGCCGAGGTCGAAACGCTGGGTGCCGCGGGCGGCGAGGATGCTCACAGGCACAACGGTGCCCTGGCGCTGAGCCTGCGGGACTTCCGCGACGCAGGACAGACGGGTGCCAGGGTTCGTGAGCATCATGTTGATCGTCATTTCACCGGCACCACCTTTCTCTGTCGCGCGCGAACCGCCCTGCGGTCTACGCTGTGTTGTAGATGTTCTTCCCCAGTCCGGGCTCTTCCCGCCCGGTACCTGCAGGTTATTGCCCCCGGCCGCACCGGGGCAACTTATTTTCCAGAAAATCCGTCGAAGTTGCGAAGATCGGCTCTGAGCAGCGGGTTCGCCGCGTGGATCATGCCTGGAACGCGGTCAAGACCCCACCGAGGCCCGCACGACGTCGAGAACCTCCGCCCCGAAGCGTTCGAGCTTCGTCGCGCCGATTCCGGAGATGGCGCACAACGCCGTGTCGTCGGTCGGCCGCTGCTCGGCGATGGCGACCAGCGTCGCGTCCGTGAAAACGACGAAGGCCGGCACCTTGAGCTCACGCGAGCGTTCCCCACGCCAGGACTTCAGCTTCTCGAGCAGTTGCTCGTCCACGTTGGACGGGCAACGCGAGCAACGGCCCAGTTTGATGTCGAGCGTCTCCGGCAATGGCCCGCCGCACACCCGGCACCGGGCCTTGTTGCCGGACTGCTTCGGCTGCTGCGAGCGGGCCACCCGCGCCGCCGGATGGTCTTCGGGGATGAGGCCGTAGAGGAAGCGGCTGCGTCGCCGATTGCGACGGTTTCCCGACGTCCTGGCCAAAGCCCACGAGAGCGAGAGGTGCTCTCGCGCCCGAGTGACGCCGACGTAGAAGAGACGGCGCTCTTCCTCGATGGCCGCGTCGTCGCCGTCGGCATGGAGGATCGGCATGGTCCCTTCGGCGAGCCCCACGAGGAACACAGCGTCCCATTCGAGACCCTTCGCCGCGTGAAGCGAGGCCAGGGTGATGCCCTCCACCGTCGGCGGATGCTGCGCTGTCGCCCGCTGCTCGAGCTCCGCGACGAAACGCGGCAGATCCGCGTCGTCGACAGTGGAAGCCAGTTCCTCGGCCAGCTCGACGATCGAGAGAAGCGCGTCCCACCGCTCTTTCGCCGCGCCTCCGGCGGGAGGCTGGTCCGTGAGCCCTACCTTCGCGAGCACGGAGCGGACCCGGGTCACCAGCTCGCCGGTGTCGGCGTCGGTCGACGCCATCCGCAACGCGGACATCGCCTGCCGGACCTCCGCCCTCGCGAAGAACCGCTCGCCGCCACGAACCAGATACGGGATGCCCAACTCGGCCAGCGCCTGCTCGTAAGCCTCCGACTGGGCGTTGACACGGTAGAGCACCGCGATCTCGCTCGCCGTCACTCCGCTGTCGAGCAGATCGCGGATCCTGCGGGCGACGGCCGCGGCCTCGGCGGTCTCGTCGTCATACTCGGCGAACCGCGGGGCCGGCCCGGAAGGACGCTGGCCGATCAGTTTCAGCCTCGAGCCCGCAGGACGGCCGCGCGCGGCACCGATCACTTGGTTGGCGAGAGCCACGACCTCTGGAGTCGAGCGGTAGTCCCGCTCGAGCCGCACGACCGTCGCCTCGGGAAACCTCCGGGTGAATTCCAGCAACGGCCGGGGGGAAGCACCACCGAACGAATAGATGGTCTGGTTGGCGTCGCCGACGACGGTCAGGTCGTCGCGGCCGCCGAGCCAGGCGTCGAGCAACCGCTGCTGCAGCGGAGTGACGTCCTGGTACTCGTCGACGACGAAGCAGCGGTAGCGCTCGCGGAACTCCTGGGCCACCACCGTGTGCTCCTCGAGAACCGCGGTGGTGTGCAGGAGCAGGTCGTCGAAGTCGAGCACCTGCGCGGCGTTCTTGACCTTCTCGTAGTTGCGGTAGACCTCCGCGACCTGCGACGCCGGCGCCGGTGTGTCCCGCTGCGTACGCGCTGCGACCGCCGGATAGTCGTCCGGTGATACCAAAGAGGCCTTGCTCCACTCGATCTCACTGGCAAGGTCGCGCAGGAGCTCCGTCTCGGTGCCGAGCCCCGCCTTGTTGGCGGCTTGGCTGATGTAGCGGAACTTGTTCTCGAGGAGCTCCCACGGCCGGTCACCGACCACCTGCGGCCAGAAATAGCGAAGCTGGCGGCGGGCGGCGGCGTGGAAGGTGAGCGCCTGGGCGGCGTCGACACCCAGCCCCCGAAGACGCGTGCGCATCTCACCCGCCGCACGAGTCGTGAAGGTGACCGCGAGAACCTGACCAGCGGCGACGTGTCCGGAACGGACCAGGTGGGCGATGCGGTGCGTGATCGTCCGCGTCTTGCCGGTCCCCGCACCCGCGAGGACACAGACCGGCCCCCTCGGGGCGCAGGCGGCGGCGCGCTGCTCGGGATCGAGCCCATCGAGCAGGCCTGGACGACTCTTCGGGGACGATGCGCTAACCACGCCCCGATCCTCGCAGAGGGCCCGACGGGATCGGCGCAGGGCACGCGGCCGTATCCTGGTCACATGGCGGGAAAGCAGGACAAGGAAGCAGCGAAGCTGGCCAAGAAGGAGAAGCGCGCCGCGAGCAAGGCTCGCCGCGGGCAGATCTTCGAGGCCTTCAAGATGCAGCGCAAGGAAGACAAGGCGCTCATCCCCTGGATGGTCGGATCGCTCCTGGTCATCACCGGTGTCGTGTTCGGCATCGGGTTCATCTTCGACGTCCACTGGGTCGTGCTGCCGCTGGGCATTCTGCTCGGCGCGCTCGCCGCTGTGATCATCTTCGGCAGGCGGGTTCAGAAGACCGTGTACTCGAAGGCCGACGGGCAGCCCGGCGCCGCGGCCTGGGCACTCGAGAACATGCGGGGCCGCTGGAAGGTGACGCCGACCGTGGCGGCCACGACCCAGCTCGACGCCGTGCACCGGGTGCTCGGCGGGCCGGGTGTCGTGCTCGTAGCCGAGGGGGCGCCGCACCGCGTGAAGTCCCTGCTCGCGCAGGAGAAGAAGCGTGTGTCCCGCCTGATCGGTGAGACCCCGATCTACAACGTGATCATCGGCAACGAAGAGCAGCAGGTGCCACTGAAGAAGCTCCAGGGCTACCTGATGAAGCTTCCGCGCAACCTCAAGCCCGCCCAGGTCGACGCGCTGGAAGCGAAGCTGGCCGCCCTCGGCAGCCGTGGTGCCGCCATGCCTAAGGGCCCGATGCCCGCCGGCGCGAAGATGCGCAACGTCCAGCGCACCATCCGCCGCCGCTGACCAAACGAGTATCAGGGGTCCTTTGCTGCCGCTAGGTGGTAGCAAAGGACCCCTGATCCGTCTTGGGGCGAAAACTGTCGGTGGGTGGTCGCATGATCACTGTGTGGACAGAACCTCGAACGCCCGCCGGAAAGTGCTGGCAGCGATGTTCCCGGACGGCGTGGCCGCCCGGGCGAAACTTGTCGCCCTGGGGTACTCACACTCCTCGATCTCTCGGTATTGCCGAGAAGGCGGGCCGTGGAGGCGTCCAATACCCGGCGTCATCCTCCTGACCAACGCCACACCGACCAAGCACCAGCTCTTGAAGGTCGCACTGACTCACGCTGGCCCTGAGGCGATGCTCACCGGCGTGCAAGCCGCCAGGTTGTACGGAGTGCGAAGACTTCCGCCGGAAAGACGTGCGCACACCTTGATCCCTCACCGGAGCGAGGTCGCCACCTGGGGATTCGCCGTCGTAGAACGAACGATCCACCTGCCGGAACCAGTGGAGATCGACGGCCTGCCCGTCGCCCCGCTCGCCCGGGCCCTGATCGACGCGGCGCGACGTATGGACGAACTCAACTCGGTGCGGGCCATGATCCACGATGCTGTCCATCGCGGGCTCTGCACGCCTGAGGAACTTCGAGACGAGCTTGCCCAGGCCAGCACGATCGGCTCCGCGCTCCCCCGAATCGTCGTCAACGCCCTCCAAGATGGGGTCGACTCCGCCGTCGAGCAGTGGTTGGAGTCCGTCCTCGAGCGCAGCGGCTTGCCCCGGCCCACGCGGAGCGCGGAGTTGCGGACTTCGGACGGGGCGGTGGTCGGAGTCGCCGACGCCTGGTGGTCGCAGGTCGGCGTCGCATTGCAGATCCGCCACGACGAGGTCACTCTCGAACCGGACAAGTTGCCCACGATGCCGGCACTGGTCGCCCCAGGTCTCATCGTCGTCCAGATAAGCCCCGCACAGCTGCGTGACGAGCCACTGGTGGTGATCCAGGACCTGCGTGCGGCACACCGCCGCGCTCGGCAACGACCGCCTCCAAACCTCGGGAGCGTTCCCGCAGCACCGGCTGCCTGACCACGGCCGGTCCTGCAGCGGCACCTCCCGGCGAGAGCAAAGGTCCCTTGCTCCCCTCCGAGGTCAGCGCATGCGGATGACGACGGTCCCGGTCAGCCGGTCGAGCCAGCTTCGGCCGTCGATGTTGCGGATCGCGGCAGGAATGATCAGAAAGGTGAGTGCCGCGCGCACGACCGCGCGCCACACGCCGACCATTTGCGCGCCGTCGAGCCTGGCGACGCGGATACCGACCACTGCCATACCAGGCGTGAAGCCGAAGAAGGACGCGGGAATGACCGTGATCGCCGCCCAGACGCCGACCGACCAGAGGTTGAAGGTCTGCATGACGGCCGGATCCTGAAGACTGGGAGTCACGAAAAGGGTCGTGACGAGTGAAGCGAGCACCAAGTCGATGATCAGCCCGAGAAGACGTGCGCCGCCGCCCGCTACTGAGCCGACACCCGATTGGGGCAAGCCGAGTCGCTCGCCACGCCACCGCTGCGTACCCTCGCCACCGGCAGTCGTCTCGTCACCGGCTCCGGGCAGCCATTCTCCGGTCCATCTCGCCACCCATCCAGGGTATGCCGGTGGCGCCGGCCACATTCGCCCTGGTCGACTACCCGATATCGCCGCCCCGTTAACACCGGCGAAACATACGGGTGACGGTCGGGCAACACCGCGCTCTTAGCGTGAGCCGAAGAGAGTACTGCCGCCGGCAACGAACGAGAAGGAGTCACCGAGGGTGCCCACTACTCCAGACGACATTCAGCGCCTTATCGCCGACGAGAACGTAGAGGTCGTCGACGTCAGGTTCTGCGACCTGCCCGGCGTTATGCAGCACTTCACCGTTCCGGCGAAGGCGTTCAACGAAGAAGCCTACGAAGAAGGCCTGGCCTTCGACGGCTCCTCGGTGCGTGGTTTCCAGTCGATCCACGAATCCGACATGCTGCTCCTCCCGGACCCCGAGACCGCGCGTATCGACCCGTTCCGCAAGGCGAAGACGCTCTCGCTGAACTTCTTCGTGCACGACCCGTTCACCCGTGAGGCGTACAGCCGCGACCCGCGCAACATCGCGCGCAAGGCCGAGCAGTACATCTCCGAGTACGGCGTCGCCGACAACGTGTTCTTCGGCCCGGAGGCCGAGTTCTACATCTTCGACTCGATCCGGTTCGACTCGGCCGAGCACGCCTCGTTCCACGAGATCGACTCCGTCGAGGGCTGGTGGAACACCGGCGCCGACGTGCCGGGCGGTAACCAGGGCTACAAGACGAAGTTCAAGGGCGGCTACTTCCCGGTCCCGCCGGTCGACCACTTCGCCGACCTGCGCGACGAGATCGTCCGCAACCTGCAGGGCTCCGGTTTCGAGATCGAGCGCGCGCACCACGAGGTGGGCACCGCCGGCCAGACCGAGATCAACTACAAGTTCAACACGCTGCTGCACGCTGCCGATGACCTGCAGCTGTTCAAGTACATCGTGAAGAACACCGTGTTCGCCGCCGGCAAGACCGCGACCTTCATGCCGAAGCCGCTCGCCGGTGACAACGGCTCGGGCATGCACTGCCACCAGTCGCTGTGGAAGGACGGCACGCCGCTGTTCCACGACGAGTCGGGGTACGCGGGCCTGTCCGACACCGCCCGCCACTACATCGGCGGCCTGCTCAAGCACGCGCCGAGCCTGCTGGCCTTCACCAACCCGACCGTCAACTCGTACCACCGGCTCGTGCCGGGCTTCGAGGCGCCGGTCAGCCTGGTGTACTCGCAGCGGAACCGGTCGGCTTGTGTCCGTATCCCGATCACCGGCAACAACCCGAAGGCCAAGCGCGCCGAGTTCCGGTGCCCGGACTCGTCCGGTAACCCGTACCTCGCGTTCTCGGCGATGATGATGGCCGGTCTCGACGGCATCAAGAACAAGATCGAGCCGCCGGAGCCCATCGATAAGGACCTCTACGAGCTTCCGCCCGAGGAGGCCCAGAACGTCAAGCTCGTTCCTGGCGACCTCGGCGCGGTTCTCGACACGCTGGAAGCGGACCACGACTACCTGCTCGAGGGTGGCGTGTTCACTCCCGACGTGATCGACACGTGGATCTCCTACAAGCGTGAGAACGAGATCGACCCGCTGCGGCTGCGCCCGCACCCGTACGAGTTCTCGCTGTACTACGACGTGTGATCGTGCTGTAGGCAACACCAAGAGCACGCCGGTGGTGAGGTGCGGAAGCGCCCTCACCACCGGCGTTTCTTATTCCGGTCTTTCGCGGTACGGCTACTCCGAAGTGGAAAGAACCTTCAGATCGACGCCTGCCCGCTCGATGCGGCCACGCGGGTCGTCCACCAGTTTGCGGCGCTCGAGATCCATCAGCCCCAGCGTGCACGTGATCTCCGCGGAGAGGGTGCCGTCGACCTTGTAGATGTTCGAGTCCATGTGGAAGGTCTTGCCGGTGCCGAACTTGGCGTCGCAGGTCACGTCGACGACATCGCCCGCACGGAGCTCGCGCCGGAACACGATATGGGACTCGAGCAGCACGAAGGCAAGGTTCGCGTCGCGCATACCGGAGTTGAGGCCGCCGGCGAGCTCCATCAGCTCGAGTCTGGAGACCTCGCCGTAGGAGTGGTAGACGGCGTGGTTGAGATGGCCAAGGGTGTCCAGCTCGTAATGACGCACCTTGATCCGGGTGCGAAATGGCTCGCGCACAGTCACCGGTCCACTGTAAGGGCCACTTACCGTCCGCGACCCCGAGTGTGAGCAAGGGACCTTTGCTGCCACCTCGTCCGTTCCGGGCGGGGCGGTAGCAAAGGCCCCTTGCTCACTTACCGCAGGTCAGAGCGGGTCAGCCCTGGTAGAAGAGTGTCTCGACGACCGCATGAGCACGTCGCGTCGTCCGCCTATAGGCGTCGAGGAACTCGCCTGGATCGTCATCGGCCGAGTAACCGAGCACGCGCGCGACCGCGGCCAGGTCTCGACCGGAGCTGGGGATCTCGTCGACGGCCTTACCTCGGACCAGCATCCCGGCATTGCGGACACGCGTCGCCAAAAGCCAGGCTTCGGTCAAGGACTCGATCTCGGCGGGCTCGGCGAGCCCCGCCTCAGCCGCCGCTTTCAGAGCCTCGATCGTCGAGGTGGTGCGAAGCCCCGCGACTTCATGCCCGTGACGCAGCTGCATGAGCTGCACAGTCCACTCCACATCGGCGAGCCCTCCGCGGCCGAGCTTCGTGTGCCGTGTCGGATCGGCGCCCTTGGGCATCCGCTCCGTCTCCACCCGGGCCTTGATCCGCCTGATCTCCCGCACCCGAACCGCGTCGAGGCCTTGTTGCGGGTACCGAATGGGGTCGATCATCTCGATGAACCGATCGCCAAGGTCCTCGTCACCGGCGATGAACCGGGCTCGGAGCAGCGCTTGCGATTCCCAGACCTCCGCCCAACGACCGTAGTAGCTGCGGTAAGACTCGAGAGTCCGCACCAACGGGCCGCTCCGCCCTTCCGGACGGAGATCGGCGTCGACGACCAGAGCAGGGTCGGGGCTCGGGGCACCGAGGATCTTGCGCACCGTCTCGGCGACCGAAGAAGCGAACTTCGCTGCTTCGGAGTCCGACACTCCTTCGGCCGGCTCGCACACGAAAAGAACATCCGCGTCTGATCCGTAGCCGAGTTCGGCCCCACCCAGGCGCCCCATACCGATGACAGCGATCTTCGCGGGAGTCTGGCCGAGCTCGGCCTGACGCTGGCGGAAAGCAGCGGCCAAAGCACCTTGAAGCACGGCGACCCACACACTCGACAGCGCGGCGCAGACCGCTGGGACATCCAGCAACCCCAGCAGATCTGCCGACGCGATTCGCAGCATCTCGTGCCGTCGGAGCGATCTCGCGGCCGCGACCGCGGCGTTCAAACCCGGTTGCCGCCGCACTGCGGCTCGCAGCGAGGTAGCCACCTCTGCCGGGGTACGCCCGGCCAGCCGTGCGGGATCACCGAGCAGTTGCAGGACTTCAGGCGCTCTCGCCAGTAGGTCAGGCACCAGTCGCGAAGTACCCAGCAGAAAAGCGAGCCGCTCGACGACTGCGCCCTCGTCCCGGAGAACCCTGAGGTACCAAGGTGTTGCCTCAAGCGCTTCGGAGACCTTCCGATAAGACAGCAGCCCGCGGTCAGGGTCCGGAGTGTCGGCGAGGAGGTCCAGCAAAACCGGCAGCAGAGCCTGCTGGATGGCCGCCCGGCGCGACATTCCCGCGGTCAACGCCTTGATGTGCTGCAGGGCACCGTCCGGAGCGGCATAGCCGAGCGCGGCGAGACGACTCTCGGCCTGTTTCGTGGTCAGCCGGAGCGCTTCGGTCGGCACGTTCGCGACAGACTGCAGCAGAGGCCGGTAGAAGAGCTTTTCGTGAAGCCGCCGGATGCTCTGCAGGTGGCGGCGGAATTCCGCCACCAGGACGTCCCCTTCGCTCTTGCCCCGAGCCGGCCGCACACCACTCGCTCGCGCGATCGTTCGCAACTCGCTGACATCCGAAGCAGCAGGGAACAGGTGCGTGCGCCGGAGCCTGCGAAGCTGAAGCCGGTGTTCGATGGTCCGGAGAAACTCGTATGACGATGCCAGCTCCGCGGCATCCTTCCGGCCGACGTAGCCGCCGTCACCCAGGGCGGCGAGTGCGTCCATCGTGGACGGAGAACGCAACTCCGCGTCGATCCGGCCGTGGACCAGTTGCAGCAACTGCACCGCGAACTCGACGTCCCGGAGACCTCCGCGCCCCAGCTTCAGCTCTCGTTCGGCGTGCGCGGAAGGCACATGACCTTCGACCCGGCGCCGCATCTTCTGGACCTCGGGGACGAAATTCTCGCGATCGGCCGCTGCCCACACCTTCGGCGCGACCATCTCCGCGTACTGACGCCCGAGCTCGGCGTCGCCTGCCACCGGGCGCGCTTTGAGCAAGGCCTGGAACTCCCAGGTCTTGGCCCACTTCTGGTAGTAAGCGGCATGTCCGTCGAGGGTCCGGACCAAGGCGCCCGCCTTGCCCTCCGGACGCAGCGCCGCGTCGACCTCGAAACAGGCCTTGCCGACCACGCGCATCATCGTGCTGGCCAACCGCGTGGAGACCGACAGATCTCCATCGCCGACGAAGATGACGTCCACGTCGCTCACATAGTTCAGCTCTCGACCACCGCATTTGCCCATCGCGATCACGGCGAGCAGGCCTTCGGCGCTGGCACCCACCTCGGACTCCGCGACAAGCAGCCCTACTGTCAGCGCGGCCTCCGCCAGCGTGGTGAGCTGGGCTCCGATCTCGACATAAGGGGGCTGGCGAAGGCCAGGCTCGACCAGATGACCGAGGTCGGCCGCTGCGATGCCGAGGAGCAGCTCGCGGTAGCCGACGCGAAGAGCCTGCTCCGCTTCAAGCCCGGTGAGCACTTCACCTTCCGGCCGTAGGTGGCCGAGAAGACTGCTCACGTATTGATCCGGCTCAGTGCTCTTCTGCCCCACAAGGGTCTTCCAGCAGCCCGTGTTCGAGACCATGAAGTCCGCGAGTGCGCTCGAGGTGCCCAAGACACCGAGCATCCGGCCGCGGAACGTGCGATTGGTGCGCAGCGCCTGGTCGAGCCCGTTCCAGGCGGCCGGGTCGATTTCCCTGATCCGGTCCAGGCCGCTCAGTGCGAGATCGGGGTCCGCGGCGCGGGAAAGTGCGGACAACACGTCGGCGGCGGAGCCGTCCGGGCCGGATTCGGTCCACCAACCGGCAGCACGCAGCTGCCCGTCGGCACGGGGATCGGTGAAGCCGTATCTCGCCACGGAAGCGGTCGGCCTGGCGCGCTCAACCATCGGCTTCCACCGTAGTCGCCCTTCCGCCCAGGGCCAGATGGACGCGCACGGGAGCAAGGGACCTTTGCTACCACTTCGGCTCGCGCGGTAGCAAAGGTCCCTTGCTCCCTGCTAAGCGGCGATCTTGCCGACTTCCTGTTCAGGGATGGGCGGGGCGGGGCTGGTGAAGCTGCTGGCGTTGACGGGGCTCCGCCGCGAAAGGAGGTAGATCCCAATGCCGATCGCGAGGCCCGCGACGCCTACGGCGATCGTCCCCACCGTGCCGGTCGAGGTCACGAGGCCGGCACCGGCGCCGACGATGGCGGCCGCCGGAAGTGTGAACAGCCACGCGACCACCATGCGACCGGCCGTGCGCCAGCGAACCGGTGACTCATTCCTCCCCACTCCGGAGCCGACGATGCCTCCGGAGCAGACGTGAGTCGTCGAAAGCGGAAAGCCGAAGTTGGTCGAGGCGAGAATGACGGCCGCCGAACTGGTCTGCGCGGCGAAGCCCTGCGGGCCATCGATATCCGTCAGGCCTTTACCCAGCGTGAAGGTGATGCGCCAGCCGCCTAGATATGTGCCGAGCGCGAGCGCCAACGCCGCACTGACGATCACCCAGAGCGGCGGCCCTGCCCCGGCGGGAAGGGTGCCGGCGGTGATCATCGTCAGGGTGATGACACCCATGGTCTTCTGCGCATCGTTCGTGCCGTGGGCGAGTGACACCAGCGAAGCCGAGATGATCTGGCCGACTCTGAAGCCGGCAGTGCGGCCGCGGCGAACGAAGATCCGATAGACGAAGTACGTCACGATCATCGCGACGAGTCCGGCCAAGACAGGCGACAGCGCCGCCGGGACGAGGACCTTCTCGACGATCTTTCCGAAGTGGACGGAGTCCGTTCCGGCGGACACCCACGTGGCGCCGATCAGGCCGCCGAACAGCGCGTGGGACGAGCTGGACGGTAGTCCGACGAACCAGGTGACCAGGTTCCACACGATCGCCCCGACCAGGCCGCCGAAAACGATCGCAGGTCCGATCTTGGTGTCGTCGACCAGTCCATTCGAGATGGTCTTTGCCACTTCGACCGACAGGAAGGCGCCGACCAGGTTCAGGACCGCGGAGATCGTCACCGCGACCTTGGGACGCAACGCCCCGGTGGCGATCGACGTCGCCATCGAGTTGGCCGTGTCATGGAACCCGTTTGTGAAATCGAAAATTAGGGCCGTGACGACGACGAGCACGACCAACACTGAGGGCTCCACCCCGACCTCCGAACCCTTCGAAACTCCCTTCGCAAGGTACCTGACAGGTAGACCCGAGTGTTAACAACCCATACGTATTTGAGACATAAGTCGTTAAGCCATCGGCAAAGTACGTTGACGGTGCGCAGCCGGAGCGAGGTCACCGGACACCAGTCGGACGAAGCGCTGGGCGAACGGCCGCCAGGTTTCGGTGATATCGGCATGCACCCGAGCCAGATTTTCCGGGGTCAGTACGTCCGGCCGGGTGAGTTCCGCCATTTCCGGTGCCTGCCGTGCCCAGTCGAGGACCACATCGGGCGTCGTCTCGATGTGGAACTGGACACCGTAGGCACAACGGTCGAATCGGAAAGCCTGGTAGGGATACCGCGGCGAGGAGGCGAGAAGCTCGGCTCCAGCGGGCAGCCGGGTGATCGCGTCGTTGTGGAACTGCAGGACGTCCTGCATGAGCGGCAGATCCGCGAACAGCGGGTCGGTCCAGGCAGCGTCCTTCTTGGACACAAGCCCCGGGCCGACCTCGGGTCCTTGATCGCCCGTGGCGACGCTGCCGCCCAGCGCCACCGCCAGGAGTTGGCTGCCGAGGCAGATCGCTAGCGTCGGGATCCGCGCGCCGGCGGCCTTCGAAAGAAGCTTCCGCACGTCCGCGAGCCACGGATGGGCTTCGTCGTCGTTGGCGCCCATCCCGCCGCCAAGGCATACGACACCGGCGTATCCGTCAAGATCGGTGGGGAGACTCTGATCGGGCAGCAACCGGATGTCGAGCTCGGCACCTGCCTCGGTGAGCCAGTCGCCGAGGGGGCCGATCGGATCTGATTCATCCGGCTGGATGACGAGCAACTTGGGAGCGGTCACCTCCCCAGCCTACGACCGCACCGACAGCAGGGGACCTTTGCTACCACGCGAGGAGGCGGCGGTAGCAAAGGTCCCTTGCTCCTCAGCGGTCAGCAGGCGCAGCGCGGGACGGGTGCGGAGGTGTGTGCGGAAGGCAGAGTGTCTCGCTCAACGGGATAGCCGGCCGCTTGCCAGGCGGTGATACCGCCGGAGAGGCGTTTGACTTTGAAGCCGAGCTCCGCGAGTTTCAGAGCTCCTTTGGTCGCGGCGTTGCAGTGGATGCTCTCGCAGTAGCAGATGTAGACGAGTTCGCGGTCCAGCCCGCTGACCGACTCCGCAGTCATGTCCCGGTAAGGGAGATTGATCGCGCCGGGGATGCGAGCGGACGCGAAGGCGTCGGGGGCTCTGGTCTCGACGACCACGTATCCCTGCTGGGCGCCGGAGGTGAGATCTCGGACCAGGTCGTCCGGGTCGACCTCGAGAGCGAGTTCGGCCCGGAGGTGCGCGGCGGCGGTCGCGCTGTCCAGAGCCGGAAACGTCAGTGCGCGGGGTTCGGTCGTCATGGCTCAATCTTCGTGGTCAGTGATCATCCGCGACATCGGAGAATCCAGGTCTCGGGGGCGGCTAGCCTGGAGATCCCTGGCAGGTATGACGATCGACCTGGAGTTTTGTGAACCTCGATGATCTCGACTGGCAGCTGCTCGAACTGCTCCAGTCCGACGGCCGGCTGACCTATTCGGAACTCGGCCGGCGGGTGTCGTTGTCCGCGCCCGCGGTGACCGAGCGGGTTCGTCGGCTCGAGGAGAAGGGGATCATCACCGGGTACTCGGCGAGTGTCGATTTGACGAAGCTCGGGCTTCCGATTGAGGCGATGGTCCGGGCGAAAGTACGCAGCCTGGACACGTCACGCTTCCGCGAAACCATCCTCGCGTTACCGCAGGTGCTCGACGCCGACCACGTCACGGGTGACGAGTGCTGGCTGGTGCGGGTCGCCTGCCGGAACACGGCGGAGCTGGAGGAACTCGTAGAGCGGATGCAGCGCTATGGCGAGACGACCACTTCGCTGGTCTTCTCGTCGCCTGTGCGCCGGCGCGCGGTCCGCCGGGATAGCTGCTGAGCTCCCCCGCGGGGAGCAAGGGACCTTTGCTACCACTCGGCGAGGGCAGACACGAAAAAAGGGCTTGGGCCCCGGGAGAACTCGTGGTTCTCGACCGG
>NZ_JPLW01000006.1:274850-774873 GCF_000754115.1 Amycolatopsis sp. MJM2582 | reverse complement strand
GGCCCAAGCCCTATCTTCAATGTTAGAAGCGGCCTTATCCGAAGCAGTCATTCCTAGCAGTTTTTGGTGGGACACCCACTCAATCGCACTGAGCGAGAGCTTGGTTCGTGTCCCGGTCGGCCGCCCGGTTTCCCTGGCGACTTGGAGAACTTTACACGCCCCGAAAGGGCCCGAAACAGGGGGGTACCTTAACCGCGTTTCCGCAGGTCAGAGCCTCTGTTTCGGGCCCGGGCGGCGATCAGCCCCCGACGCGCACGCCGGCGACGTTGCGCTTGCCCTTGCGGACCACCAGCCAGCGGCCGTGCAGAGCGTCGTCCGAGGACGGCTTCCACTCCTCGTCGACGATCTTCGTGTTGTTGACGTACGCGCCGCCCTCCTTGACGGTGCGACGCGCGGCGCCCTTGCTGTCGACGAGTCCGGCCGCGATCAGCAGGTCGACGATGGTCGACTCGCCGTTCGGGTCGACCTTGCCGTTCGGCACCTCGGCCATGGCGGCGTCGAGGGTGGACGAGTCGAGCTCACGCAGCTCTCCCCTGCCGAACAGCGCCTGGCTCGCGGCGATGACCTGGCGGGTCGCCTCTTCACCGTGCACCAGGGTGGTGAAGTCCTCGGCCAGCTTCCGCTGCGCGGACCGCAGGTGCGGGCGCTGCTCGGTGTCCTCGGCCAGTGCCGCGATCTCCTCCTGCCCGAGGAAGGAGAACATCCGCAGGTAGCGGATGACGTCGGAGTCGGCGACGTTCACGAAGTACTGGAACCACGCGTACGGGGACGTCATCTCCGGGTCGAGCCAGACGCTGCCGCCACCGGTGGACTTCCCGAACTTGCGCCCTTCGGTGTCGGTGACCAGCGGCGCGGTCAACGCGTGCGTGTGGCCACCGTCGGTCCGGCGGATCAGGTCGACGCCGCCGACGAGGTTGCCCCACTGGTCCGAGCCGCCGATCTGCAGCTTGCAGCCGTACTCGCGGTACAGGTGCAGGTAGTCCTGCGACTGCAGCAGCAGGTAGCTGAACTCGGTGTAGGACATGCCGTCGGCTTCGAGGCGGCGTTTCACCGTCTCGCGGTTCAGCATGGTGTTGACCGGGAAGTGCTTGCCGACGTCGCGCAGGAACTCGACGACGGTCTGCTTGCCGGTCCAGTTCAGGTTGTTCTCGATGACCGCGCCGGTCGGCGAGTCGTCGAAGTCGACGAACCGCTCCAACTGCCCGCGGATCCGGTCCGCCCACGCGGCGACGGTGTCCAGCGTGTTCAGCGTGCGTTCACCGGTGTCACGCGGGTCGCCGATCATGCCCGTGGCGACACCCGCCAGCACGATCGGCCGGTGCCCGGCGCGCTGGAAACGCGAGAGCATCAGCAGCGGCACCAGGTTGCCGGCGTGCAGGCTGGGCGCGGTCGGGTCGAATCCGCAATAGAGCGTGAGGGGTCCTTGGTCGAGGTCTCGCCGCAGTGCTTCGAGGTCGGTGGATTGCGCGATCAGGCCGCGCCAGGTCAGCTCGTCAAGGATGTGCTCGCTCACGCCTGTAGATCCTCCCGCACCAGGTCAACCGACTATCGGCCGGGGGCGGCCGCCCGTCGCTTGCCACCGCGGCGGTAGGTGGAGACCGCGGGTGATCCGTCGATCCAGAACCGCCACGGCGTGTCCATCGCCATCGCGACCCCGACGCGCGGCCCGGTGCGGATGTCGGCTTCGGGGACCCGTTCGCCGGTGAACAGCCGGACGGGTGACGCGGGGTCGGTCAGGTCGACGCCGTTCTCGGCGCGGTCGATGCTGAGCACCGAGGTGAGGATCGCCGGGCCTTTGGCGAGTTCGCCGTTGCCGCGCGCGGACGGCCTGCGCGCCCTGGCGATGTCCGCACCGGACACCACCTCCCCGGCACGCAGGAGCACGGCGCCCGGCTGCCCGTCTTCGGTGCCGACGACGTTCGCGCAGAAGTGCATGCCGTAGACGAAGTACACGTACAGATGCCCCGCGGGTCCCCACATGACCGCGTTACGCGGGGTCTTGCCGCGATAGCAGTGTGACGCGGGGTCGTCGAGCCCTCGATAGGCCTCGACCTCCACCAGCCGGACCGCGACCGTGCCGTCGGGACCGCTCGCCTCGATCACCGCGCCGAGCAGGAGCGTGGACAGCTCCACCGGATCCAGCGCCAGCTCGCGCCGGGTGAACTGTCTGCCGGTCTCCACGTTCCGCACTCCCCTAACGTCGCGTTCTCCCAGGCCGACCTTAACCGGACGCGCGGCGCGGGCCCCGGGCGAGACGGACGAGGCCGACCAGGCTCCCTGATGCGCGTGAAGGCCCCCTTCCCTCGGCTGAGTCGAGGGAAGGGGGCCTTCACGCGCTTTGGGGGTTGTTCAGCCGAGCCAGGCGCGGTGTTCGGCGACCCGCGCGACCAGACGATCCCGCTGTTCGGCGACGCGCTCCGGAGCGGTACCGCCCCGAGCGTTGCGCGAACTCACGGAACCTTCGACGGTCAGGACCTCGCGCACGGCCGGCGTCAGCGCCGGGTTGATCTTTTCGAACTCTTCGTCGGTCAGTTCGTCCAGCCCGACACCGCGGGCCTCGGCGACGCGGACGCTCTCCCCCGCCGCTTCGTGCGCGACGCGGAACGGCACGCCCTGCCGGACCAGCCATTCGGCGATGTCCGTGGCGAGGGTGAAGCCGGCGGGCGCCAGTTCGGCGAGCCGGTCGGTGTGGAAGGTCAGCGTTTCGAGCATGCCCGCGATCGCCGGGAACAGCAGTTCCAGCTGCTCGACGGAGTCGAAGACCGGCTCCTTGTCCTCCTGCAGGTCACGGTTGTACGCGAGCGGCTGCGCCTTGAGCGTCGCGAGGAGCCCGGTCAGGTTGCCGATCAGCCGTCCGGCCTTGCCGCGGGTCAGCTCGGCGACGTCGGGGTTCTTCTTCTGCGGCATGATCGAACTGCCGGTCGCCCAGGCGTCGTCGAGGGTGACGTAGCCGAACTCGGCGGTGTTCCAGATGATCACCTCTTCGGCGATCCTGGACAGGTTGACCGCGAGCATCGCGACGTCGAAGGCGAACTCGGCGACGAAGTCCCGCGAGGCGGTGCCGTCGATCGAGT
Organism: Amycolatopsis sp. MJM2582; assembly: GCF_000754115.1. Lineage (NCBI taxonomy): Bacteria > Bacillati > Actinomycetota > Actinomycetes > Pseudonocardiales > Pseudonocardiaceae > Amycolatopsis > Amycolatopsis sp. MJM2582. The sequence goes on along the minus strand of NZ_JPLW01000006.1, from coordinate 771,799 downwards.
TCTCGACGCTGGTGTCGAAGCCCAGCTCCTCGGCGACGGCCTCCGGGTCGAGGCCGAGCGAGGATCCCGCCAGCGCGCCGGAGCCATAGGGCGACTCGGCGGTGCGAGCGTCCCAGTCACGCAAGCGGGTGACGTCGCGCAGCAGCGACTGGCCGTGTGCGAGCAGGTGGTGCGCCAGCAGGACGGGCTGGGCGTGCTGCAGGTGGGTCCGGCCCGGGAGGATCGCGTCCGGGTGCCGCTTCGCCTGCGAAACGAGTGCGTCGACGACGCCGAGGGTGCCCGCGACCACGCGGCGGGCGGCGTCGCGCAGCCACATCCGGAACAGCGTCGCGACCTGGTCGTTGCGCGAACGGCCCGCCCGGAGCTTGCCGCCGAGTTCGGTGCCGGCCCGCTCCAGGAGACCGCGTTCGAGCGCGGTGTGGACGTCCTCGTCGGCGACGGTCGGGGTGAACGCGCCCGAGGCCACGTCCTGCGCGAGGGTGTCCAGCGCGGCGAGCATGCCGGTCAGCTCGTCTTCGGTGAGCAGCCCCGCCTTCCGCAGCACCCGCGCGTGGGCCCGCGACCCGGCGATGTCGTACGGCGCCAGCCGCCAGTCGAAATGGGTCGACGCGCTCAGCGCCGCCATCGCCTCGGCCGGTCCGCTGGCGAACCGGCCGCCCCACAGCTGCACCGGCTGCTCATTCCCGCTCACAACACTCCTCTAATTCTTTGGTTCTCTTCAGGCGACTGACCGGTCGAAGGTAGCGCCTGTGGTGAAGTCGTACAGCGCGCGCTCGTCGCGCGCGGAGTTCACGACCGCGTTGCCGCGGTGCAGGACCAGCCGGACCTCGCCGGACACGCGCCCGGTGCTGACCTTTCGCAGTTCCTCGTGCGCGGTGACCAGCGCGAGCGCGCCGGGCCCCTCGTAGATCTCGCGTCCTGTGAGCCCGAAGGCGCCGATACGGCGGTTCAGCTGCTGGAAGGCCTCCAGCAGTGTCACGGTTTCCCCGTCGATGGCCACCGGTACACCTTCGTCGAAGGTGATGACCAGTTTCTCCTCCTCGTCCGGGAACGTGAACCCGTCAGGCGTCACCCTCGGTCTCCTCACCGCCGTCCACTGTGGACGACCGCCGGGCCAGCGCCATGAAACGCTCGGCCAGATCCTTGCCGGACAACGGTTCCCTCGCGATCACCGCGACCGTGTCGTCGCCGGCGATCGAGCCGACGACCTCCTCCAGCGCCGCCCTGTCGATGGCGCTGGCCAGGAACTGCGCCGCCCCCGGCGGGGTGCGCAGCACCGTCAGGTTCCCCGACGAGTCCGCCGAAACGAGCAGTTCGGCGAGCAGCCGCGAAAGCCGGGAGGTACCGCCCTGCACTCCGCGTACCGGGCTGCCGTCCTCCGGAATGACATACACCGGCGCGCCGGAATCGGCACCTCGGAGCTTCACCGCGCCCAGTTCGTCGAGGTCGCGGGACAACGTCGCCTGCGTGACGTCGATACCTTCCGCGGCCAGGAGCTTCGCGAGCTCCGTCTGGCTGCGGATGGCCATCGAGGACACGAGTTCGGTGATCCGGGCCTGCCGGGTGACCCTGCTGCCGGTCATCGTCGCTTCTCGTCCATGAGCCACACCAGCAGTGCTTTCTGGGCGTGCAGCCGGTTCTCGGCCTCGTCCCAGACCGCGCTCGCCGGCCCGTCGATGACCTCGTCGGTGATCTCCCAGCCGCGGTGCGCGGGCAGGCAGTGCAGCACGATCGCCTCGTCCGCGGCGCGGCGCATCAGCGCGGAGTTAACCTGCAACTCACGGAACGGCCCGACCCGGTCGAGACCGTCGTTCTCCTGGCCCATGGAGGTCCAGGTGTCGGTGACGACGACGTCCGCGCCTTCGACGGCGGCGTACGGATCGGTGAAGACCGTGGTGCTGCCGCCGGTCTCCGTCGACCGGTGCTTGGCGTCGAGCATGACCTGCTGATCCGGCTGGAAACCCTCCGGCGAGACGACGCGGACGTGCATCCCGGCCGTGGTCCCGCCCAGCAGCAGCGAATGCGCCATGTTGTTGGCGCCGTCGCCGAGGTACACCAGGGTGAGCCCGGCGAGCTTGCCCTTGCGTTCGCGGATGGTCATCAGGTCGGTGAGCACCTGGCACGGGTGGAACTCGTCGGTGAGCGCGTTGATCACCGGGATGCTCGCCGCCGAGGCCATCGCGTCGATGCGCTTCTGGGCGAAGGTCCGCCAGACGATCGCGTCGAGGTACCGCGAAAGCACGCGCGAGGTGTCTTCGATGGTCTCTTCGCGGCCGAGCTGCATGGAGCGGCCGTCGACGATGACCGGATTGCCGCCGAGCTGGGCGATGCCCACCTCGAAGGAGAACCTGGTCCGGGTGGAGTTCTTCTCGAAGATCGCCGCGACGGACTTGCCCTCCAGCGCGCGGGAGCTCAAGGGCTCGGCCTTCAGCTGGTCGGCGAGGTCCAGGATCTCGGCCTGTTCGGCCGGGCTGAGATCGTCGTCACGGAGGAAGTTGCGGAGCATGCGTTTCGTCTCTGTCCTAGGTGGTGGTGGAATCGAGCGCCCCGGGAAGGGCTTCGAGGAATCCCGCGGCCTCGTCGGCGCTCAGGATCAGCGGCGGTGCCAGCCGGATGGTGTCCGGGGCGATGGGGTTGACCAGGTACCCCGCGTCCTGCGCGGCCTTGGCGACCTTCGCCGAGACCGGTTCGCGCAAGGCGATGCCGAGCAGCAGCCCGGCGCCGCGGACCCCGGACACCAGCGGGTGGCCGAGCTCCTCCACACGGGAGGCGATGTCCTTGCCCAGTGCGGAAACGTGGTCGTTCAGGTTGTCCTTGGCGATGGTCTTGAGCACGGCGAGCCCGGCGGCGCAGCAGACCGGGTTGCCGCCGAAGGTGGTGCCGTGCTGCCCCGGTTTCACCAGCTCCCCCGCCTCGCCGACGCCGATGACCGCGCCGATCGGCAGACCGCCGCCGAGCCCCTTGGCCAGGGTGATGACGTCCGGGACGATGCCGGCGTGCTGGAAGGCGAACCACGCGCCGGTGCGGCCGATGCCGGTCTGCACCTCGTCGAGGACCAGCAGGGTCCCGGTCGCCTTGGTGATCTCCCGCGCGGCCTGGAGGTACCCGTCCGGCGCCGGGACGACGCCCGCCTCCCCGAGGATCGGCTCGAGGAAAACCGCCGCCGTTTCGGTGTCCACCGCGGCGCGAAGCGCGTCGATGTCACCGTAGGGAACGTGGGTGACGCCGGGAACCAGCGGCTCGAACGCGTCCCGCTTCGACGGCTGGCCGGTCAGTGTCAGCGCGCCCATGGTGCGGCCGTGGAAGGCGCCCTCGCACGCGATGACCTTGGTCCGCCCGGTGAGCCTGCTGATCTTCAGCGCGGCTTCGTTGGCTTCCGCGCCGGAGTTGACGAACAGCACCTTCGCGTTGCCGGACAGGCCGGCGACGTCCAGGAGGGTTTCGGCCAGTTCGACGGCGACCGGGTTCACGTAGAGGTTCGAGGTGTGGCCGAGTTTCGCGATCTGCTCGGTGACGGCGGCGACCACGGCGGGGTGGGCGTGGCCGAGCGCGTTGACCGCGATGCCGCCCAGCAGGTCGACGTACGGCTTGCCGTCGGCGTCCCAGACCTTCGCCCCCTCACCGCGGACCAGGGTCAGCGCCGGGGTGCCGTAGTTGTCCATGAGGGAAGACTTCCAGTGCTCCTGGCCGTCTACATTGGACTTGTACGTGGTCACGGGAGCTCCGTTTCGGGGAAGACCATGGTACCGATGCCGCGGGAGGTGAAGACCTCCAGCAACACCGAATGGGCGATGCGGCCGTCGATCACGTGCGCGCGGCGGACGCCGCCGCGGATGGCGCGCACGCAGGCCTCCATCTTCGGGATCATGCCGCTGGCGAGGCCGGGAAGCAGGGTTTCGAGGCGGTCCACCCTGATCCTGTCGACCAGCGAACCGCGGTCCGGCCAGTTGGCGTAAAGGCCTTCGACATCCGTGAGCACGACGAGCTTTTCCGCGCCGAGCGCCGCGGCCAGCGCACCGGCCGCGGTGTCGGCGTTGATGTTGTGCACGACGCCGTCGACGTCCGGGGCCACGGTGGAGACCACCGGGATCCGGCCCGCGTTGACGATGTCGAGCACGGCGTCCGGGTTGACCTCGGAGACCTCACCGACGAGCCCGATGTCGACCGGCACACCGTCCACAGTGGCCTGTTTGCGCTCGGCGGTGAACAGCCGCGCGTCCTCGCCGGAGATGCCGACCGCGTACGGGCCGTGCGCGTTGATCAGGCCGACCAGTTCGCGGCTGACCTGCCCGGTCAGCACCATGCGGACGATGTCCATCGTCTCGGGTGTGGTGACGCGCAGGCCGCCCTTGAACTCGCCTTCGACGCCGAGCCGGGTGAGCATCGCGGTGATCTGCGGCCCGCCGCCGTGCACCACCACCGGACGCAGCCCCACCGTGCGCAGGAAGACCATGTCCTCGGCGAAGGCCTGCTTGAGGCTCTCGTCGATCATGGCGTTGCCGCCGTACTTCACCACGACGGTGGCGCCGTGGAAACGCTGCAGCCAGGGCAAGGCCTCGATGAGGATCGCGGCCTTCTCGGCGGCCGTCGCGAGCCGCTCGTCCGCGGGGACGGTGGATTCGGAAGGGCTCATGACGAATACGCGCTGTTCTCTTCGACGTACGCGTGCGAGAGGTCGGTCGTGTAGATCGTCGCCCCGCCTTCGCCGAGGCCGAGGTCGACGACGATCTGGATGTCCCGACCCGAAAGGTCCGCCTCGGAGCGGTCCGCCGCGGTGGTGCCCTTGGCGAAGAGGGTGATGCCGTTGATCGCGATGGAGACCTTCTCCGGGTCGATCTCCGCCGGCACGCGGCCCAGCGCCATGGCGATGCGGCCCCAGTTCGGGTCGGAACCGAACAAGGCGGTCTTGACCAGATTGTCCTCGGCGATCGTCCGGCCGACGGCGATGGCGTCGGCCTCGCTCGCCGCGCCGGCGACCGTGACGTCGACGTACTTGGTCGCGCCCTCGGAGTCCGCGCGGAGCTGCAGCACGAGGTCGAGGCTGACGGCGGTGAGGAGTTCGGTCAGTTCGGCCTCGGTCGGCTCGACACCGCTGGCACCGGACGCGAGGACGAGCACCGTGTCGTTGGTGGAGGTCCCGCCGTCGACGTCGAGCCGGTCGAAGGTCACGCCGGTGGCGGCGCGCAGGGCCTTGTCCAGGACTTCGGGCGTGACGACCGCGTCGGTGGTGAGGACGGAGAGCATCGTCGCGAGGTTCGGCGCGAGCATGCCCGCGCCCTTGGCGAACCCGCCGACGCTCCAGCCGCTTTCGTGCTTCGCGGCCGCCTGCTTCGGCTTGGTGTCGGTGGTCATGACCGCGGTGGCGGCGGCGAGGTCGGCCTCGTCCCCGGTGCCGAGCCGCCCGAAGGCGGTGTCCACCCCGGAGAGCAGCGCGTCCATCGGCAGCCGCTCGCCGATCAGGCCGGTCGAGCAGACCGCGACCTCGATCGCGCCGGCTTCGAAGAGTCCCGCGACCTTCTCGGCGGTCTGGTGGGTGTCCTGGAAACCGCCGGGGCCGGTGGCGGCGTTCGCGCCGCCGGAGTTGAGGACGACGGCCTTGAGCCGCTGCTGCTTGAGCACTTCCTGCGACCACAGGACGGGCGCGGCCTTGATCACGTTGCGCGTGAAGACGCCGGCCGCGACCTGCAGCGGTCCGTCGTTGACGACGAGCGCGAGGTCGAGCTTGCCCTCGGCCTTGATCCCGGCGGCGACGCCCGCGGAACGGAATCCCTTCGGCTGGGTGACGGTCACGGAGCGACTCCTACGGTCGGTAGTCCGGTGGTTTCGGGGAGGCCGAGGGCGATGTTCATCGACTGGACGGCGCCGCCCGCGGTGCCCTTGGTCAGGTTGTCGATGGCCGCGACCACGATCAGGCGCCGGGTGTCGGCGTCGACGGTGACCTGCAGCTGGACGTTGTTCGAGCCGACGACCGATGCCGAAGACGGCCACCTGCCCTCGGGCAGCAGCTGGACGAACGGCTCGGTGGCGTACGCCTTTTCGTAGACCTCGCGGGCGCCTTCGGCGTCCAGGTCGGTCTTGAGGGCGGCGCTCGCGGTGGTGAGGATCCCGCGCGGCATCGGGGCCAGCACCGGGGTGAACGAGACCTTGACCCGCTCGCCCGCGACCGCGGACAGGTTCTGCGCGAACTCGGGAGTGTGCCGATGGGCGCCACCGACGCCGTACGCCGTGGCCGAGCCCATCACCTCCGAACCGAGGAGGTTCGGCTTCAGGCTCTTGCCCGCGCCCGAGGTCCCGGTGACGGCGACGACGTTGATCTCCGGCTCGACAAGGCCCGCGGCGAGCGCCGGGGCGAGGGCGATCGAGCCGCCGGTCGGGAAGCACCCGGGGACCGCGATGCGTTTGGTCCCGGCGAGACGTTCGCGTGCTCCGGGGAGCTCGGGAAGCCCGTACGGCCACTGCCCGGCGTGGTCTCCGCCGTACCAGCGCTGCCAGTCGGCCGCGTCCGAGAGGCGGTGGTCCGCGCCGAGGTCGACCACCAGGACGTCCGGGCCCAGTTGCGCGGCGATGGCGCCGGAGTGACCGTGGGGCAGGGCGAGGAAGACGACGTCATGTCCGGCCAGGGTCTCCGGGGTCGTCTCCAGCAGGACCCTGTCCGCCAGTGGGACGAGGTGCGGCTGATGCTGGACGAGCGGCGTCCCCGCGGAGCTGGCCGCGGTGAGCGCGCCGATCTGGATTTCGGGATGGGTCAGCAGCAGGCGCAGGAGTTCGCCGCCCGCGTACCCGCTGGCTCCGGCCACCGCGATCTTCACCGTCATACGCATGATTATGCACTCCCATGCAAGTTCAATCAAACAAAGTCGTGTGGCTCACCCGATATGGGACTCCGTACGAGGCATCCTTGATCGCATGACGGACACGCCCGCCCGGCTGCTCAGCCTGCTGTCGCTCCTGCAGACCCCGCGCGAGTGGCCTGGCAGCGAGCTCGCCGAACGGCTGGAGGTCAGCCCGCGGACCATCCGGCGCGACATCGACCGGCTGCGTGAGCTCGGTTACCCCGTCGAGGCGTCGCGAGGCTCCGAGGGCGGCTACCGGCTGGGCGCCGGCACGGCGATGCCACCGCTGCTGCTCGACGACGAGGAGGCCGTCGCGATCGCGGTCGGTCTCCGCGGCGCCGCCGGGCAGGCGATCTCGGGTATCGAGGAGTCTTCGGTGCGGGCGCTCGCCAAACTCGAGCAGGTGCTGCCTTCGCGGCTGCGTTATCGCGTCGGCGCGCTCGGCGCCGCGACCGTGCCGCTCCCCGGCACGGGCCCCGCGGTGGACCCGGAACATCTCACCGTCTTCGCGGGCGCGATCGCCAACACCGAGCGGACCCGGTTCACCTACCGCACCGGCGACGGGACCGAATCCCGGCGGCACGTCGAACCCCACCGGCTCGTCTCCGCCGGACGCCGCTGGTACCTGCTCGGCTACGACCTCGACCGGGACGACTGGCGGATCTTCCGCGCGGACCGGATCTCGGAGCCGAGGGCGACCGGCGGCCGGGCCACTCCGAGACAGCCACCCGCGGAGGACGTGGCGGCCTATGTCACCGACAAGATGTACAGCCTCCTTCCCACTTACAGCGCACGCGTGACCCTGCACGCGCCGATCGGCCAGGTCGCCCCCGCGATAGGCGAGGGGTTCGGCGAACTGGAATCGCTGGACGACGAGACCTGCGTTTTCCACGCGGGCACGGACACCCTGGACTGGCTCGCGTTCCGGCTCCTCGGGCTCGGCTGTGAATTCACCGTGCACGAGCCGCCGGAACTGATCGAGCACCTCCGGAAGATGGCCGCGCGGGCGGAACGCGGAGCCGGGTCCACAGTGGACTGACGGCGGTCGCGAAAGACCGAAGGCCCTCGCGACCGCCGGTGTTCAGCCGAGTTCAGCCACCTCTCGTTGGCTCGGCGGGATGGGGAGATACGCGCCCCGGCGCTCCGGGTCGCAGCCGACCCTGGGCAACCGGGCACGGATCCCGCCCGGTGTCCGCTCGAACCGCCGCGCGATCTCCTCGACGCTTTCCCCGGCGAGCCAACGGCTTTCCAGTTCCGCGTCGAGCTCGTCCGACCACGGCAGGCCCTGCTGCGCGGGACGGTCCGCCGATCTTCGACGGCCGTTCCGGCCGGTGCCCCGTCCGGCGAACGCCAGGAGGGTGTCGGAAAGGACGGTCGCCAAGGCCGGTACGGCTTCGGCGTCGATATCGAGCCTGCCTTCGGCGACAGGCTCCTCCAGCGGTCCGGCTCCGCCGACCATGACGGTCACCCAGCGGTCTTCCCCGGCCGCGCCGCCACCCTCACGGGCGGCGACCTCGATGCGATAAACGGTGTCCTGCACCCGGATCTCGGTCCGGTGCTCTTCGACGATGGTCATGCCGGGGACGGTAACGGGCGGGCCTGACAATTCGCCGGTGCGGCGAGGGGATTCGGTGCGCGACCGGAACTTTCCTCGCTTTCGCGGGCGCGAGGCGGCCGGTCATGGCCCTATCGGCCACCCCCGTTGCCGCACCTAAGTGATCTCGACCGCGATCATCCGCGGGTTAGCTTTGCTCATCGGTTCGTCCACGATGGGGAGGAAAAATGACGACCAAGGCACGTCGGATGGCGCTTTTCGTGACAATGCTCGTGCTCGCGATCGGGACCGTCTTCGCCACGCCGGCCTCGGCCGGGACGACGGCGTCCACCACCACACTGGCCACCTGCACAGGAGCGAATTCCTGCTGGTTCACCTGGGGTCGCATCCAGGCCGGGGACTGCACGATGGACAACGCGAAGTGGACACTCAGGCGCGACGGCAGTGCTTCGTTCGAGGCGACGATCGTCAGCAGCGACAGCAACGACGCTTGGCTGATGTGGGTGAACATCTTGGACAGCAACGGCATCGTCCTCGGGCCCATCCATCACGGCGGTGACACCAAGTTCGTCAAAGGCACCGTCAAGAACGTGTGGCACTGGTGGTTCGCCGAGGGATCGTTCGACGCCAGGTTCTTCGACCGTATCCACAGCATGCGGATGACGAGCCACTGCTGAGAAGCCCTAGAGCGAAGAAATGCCCCGGTCCGGAAACCCGGACCGGGGCATCGCGACATCCCGAACAACTCAGAAAGGCAGCGCCTGAGCCAGCGCCTCCTTCTTCACTTCGGCGACCGAAGACGGCACATCCGACTTCGCGGCCGCGGAAGCACCGGCCGGAACCGGCTGCGGGACCGCGGCGCACTGCACGTCCGAACCGTTGCCCGGCTTGCGCACGGGCAGCTTTCCGGTCAGCAGGTAGTCCGCGATCTTGTCGTCCACACAGGACACACCGGACAGCGAGCCCGAGTGCGTCGTGCCACCCGGAGCGCTGATCAGGCTGGAGTTCGGGTAGCGCTTGCGGACCTCGAGGCTGCCGGGGTACGGCGTCGCGGCGTCGTTCTCCTCGTTGACCAGCAGGATGCCGGGGACCTTGCTCCCGTCGATCTCCACCGGCTTGCCCGGCTTCGCGGGCCAGTCGAGGCACGGGGCGTTGAACCAGGCGTTGCCCCAGGTCTCGAACGGAGCCCGGAAGTGCGTGACCCAGTTGTCGAACTTCCAGCGGGGCCAGCTCTGCGGCCACGCCACGTCGGTGCACTGCACGGCCGCGTACACCGCGTAGCCGTTGTCCTGACCCGGCGGGTTGGAGTCGTCGTACAGGCCCTTCAAGGTCTGCCAGTCACCCTTGTGCACCCAGCCCGAGAAGGCGTTCGCGATGTCTTCCCAGCCGAAGACGTAGTAGCCGGCCTGCAGGAAGATGTCCGTCCACTCGGATCCGCCGATGACGCCGCCCGCGGGCTTGTCGTACAGCTTCTTCTGCTCGGCGTACCACAGCTTCTCGACCGCGGCGGCGGTGTTGCCGAGGTGGTAGACGGAGTCGTACTTGGCGAGCCAGCCGAAGTAGGTCTTGATGTTCTTGTCGAAGGCGATGTCCTGGTTCAGGTTCGCCTTGTACCAGACGTCGCGGGGGTCGACGGTGCCGTCGAACACCATCCGCCGCACGTTCTGCGGGAACAGCGTGCTGTAGACCTGCCCGAGGTAGGTGCCGTAGGAGAAGCCGTAGTAGTTGATCTGCTTCTCGCCCAGCGCCTTGCGCAGGCTGTCGACGTCCTTCGCCACGTCGATGGTCTTGATGTGGTCGAGGATCGCGCCGTTCTTGGCGCACGCCTTCGCGTAACCCTTCGCCTTCTCACGCCACGCCGTCTCGATGGCGCGCGTGGTCGGCACGTACTGCGGGCGGTTGTAGGAGGCGTAGTTCCCGTCGCAGGTCAGCGACGGCTTGCTCTCCCCCACGCCGCGCGGGTCGAAGCCGATCCAGTCGTACTCCTCACCCGCCTTCTTGGGGACGGCCCGGCCGAGCGTCGACAGCCCGAGGCCCGAACCGCCGGGGCCACCCGGGTTGACGATCATGACGCCCTGCGACTGGGCGGACTTGTGCTTCACCCGCGAGACGGCGATCGAGATCTTCTCCCCGCCCGGCTTCGCGTAGTCCAACGGGACCTCGAGGAAACCGCATTCCGCGCCGGCCTTGACCAGGCTCGGGCGCGTACAGGCTCCCCAGGAGATGGGCTTCGGATCGAAGTCCGACGCCGAGGCGGCCGTGGCGGAGGGAGCGAGCGCCATGGTGCCGACGCCGATCCCCGCGACCGCCAGGGCGGCAACGAATTTCTTCACTGTGTTCCTTTTCGTCCGCGTTCGACCCGGTCGGGCCGAAGCTACCGAGAACCGGCTTCAATCTCGCTGACCGACACGTTGACCGCCATCCCTCTTTAGTCGGTATCCGATCCCCGATCCGGGCATATCAGTCTTGTCGGTCCCCTGTCGTACGCTCGCGGCGCCCACTGGGGAAAGGAGAACGCATGGACGAGGTGAAAAGCCTGGTTTCGGCGGTTCGCAACGGTTTGGCCGCGCTGGCCGATCCGGGGAAAGCGCCGTCGATGCGGGCGTACATGAAGTCGGAAATGCCGTTCCTCGGTGTGGCGTCACCGCCTCGGGCGGCCTTGCTGAAGCGGGTCTACGCCGAAAATCCGCTACCCGATCGTGTGAGCTTTTCGACGGCAATTCTCACGTTGTGGCGGGAGGCCGAGTTCCGGGAAGAGCGCTATGCGGCGATCGCCCTTTCCGGGCATCGCGCGTACACCCGTTGGCAGGACGTCGATCTGCTCGGCCTGTACGAGGAGATGATCGTGACGGGCGCGTGGTGGGACTATGTGGACGAAGTCGCCATCCGCCGGATCGGGCCGATCCTCCGCGCGGAACCCGAGACGGTGACCACGCTGATGCTGACCTGGGCCTACGACGAGGACAGGTGGCGCCGCCGTACCGCGGTCATCTGCCAGATCGGCGCCAAGGGCGGAACGGACACCGATCTGCTCACCCGTGCCGTCGAGGCGAATATCGACGACAAGGACTTCTTCCTGCGCAAGGGAATCGGCTGGGCCCTGCGCGAGTACGCGAAGACCGAGCCGGACTGGGTGCGCGCGTTCGTCGCCGCGCATCCGGCACTGTCCACTCTGTCCAGAAAGGAGGCGCTCAAGCACCTGGGAGAGTGAGCACCGGCCTGGGGATGAGGGCGATGAGATCCTCGATCACCCCGCCGAGTTCGGGCACCAGCACTCGTAGCTCCTTGAGATCGCGCAGCAACTCCAGGCGCGTCTCCTGTGGCGCGCCCTTTTCGAGCAGGGCCTCGAGGCCACGGGTCACTTCTTCCTCACGGCCGAGGACGAGGAGGTAGAAGAGCGGTTGGACCTGGGCGTCCCAGTCGAAGTCGCCGGAAGCAGACCGGGACGAAGCCTTGTCGAGGCCTTCGTTCAGCGCCTGGCGGGCTTCTTCGGTCTTCCCGGTCTTCAGCCAGACGAGGGTGAGGAGGTTGTGCGCCCAGCCGAATTCCGGCGCGAGCGGGGCCAGAAGCGTCTCCGCCTCGTCGAACTCCCCCGCGAACAACAAGGCCTCCCCGAGGCTCTCGCGGTATTCGGAGTCCTCGGGATCCGAGGCGACCAGTTCGCGCAGCTCCCGGATGGCCTCCTGGTACTCGCCTGCCCGGCAGCGGATGTCCGCATGCAGCGCGCGGGCGCTCTCTTCGTGCCCTGCTTCCAGCGCGCTTTCCGTGTCGGCCAACGCGCCTTCCAGATCACCGAAGAGGAAGCGATGGCGAGCGCGCCGGTAGGCGGCGTATCCGCTGCCCTGCCCCAGACGCACCCCTTCGTCCAGGGCGGCCCGGGCTTCGTCGTGACGGTCGAGACCTGTGAGGATGTCGCCCCGGGTGGTGTGGAAGAAGGCCATCTCCGGGCTCGCCGCCACCGCGACGTCGATGTCGGCGAGAGCCTCCGCGAACTCGCGGGCGCGCTGATGGGTCATCGCGCGCCAGGTGTGCGCCCATTCGTTGCCGGGTTCGAGTTCGATCGCGCGGCTCAAGGACGCGATCGCTTCTTGATTCCTCCTCAGCCGGCTGAGCATCATCCCTCGCTGCAGGTGATTCTCGGCGTCTTCGGGAGCGAGTTCGATCGCACGCTCGTAATCGGCGAGCGCCGCCTCACGATCGTCCAGCTCGTCATGCGCCTGGCCGCGCATGTAGTACGCCCACTCGTAGTCCGGGTCGATCCGCAGCGCGGCGGTGAAACCGTCCACGGCGAGCCGGTACCGCTCAGCGCGGTGGTGGAAGGCGGCCCGGATCGCGTGGGCCCTGGCGCTGCCGGGATCCGCCGCGACGATCGCGTCGAAGGCCGCCGACGCGGCATCCCCGTCTTCGGTCCGCTCCAGGAACAACGCCAGCTCGGTCAGGTAGTAGACGTCTTTGGGGCGGAGGGCGGCGGCCGCGCGGTGACCGGCGAGTGCTTCTTCGTCGTCTCCCAGCTCGGCGAACAGCGTGGCCCGGTAGTGGACGGCCCAGGCGTAGTCGGGATCGAGCCGGATCGCGATGTCGATCTCGTCGATCGCCTTCCGGACGTCGCCGCGTTTGAAATGCACCTCGCTCCGGATGGAGTACGCCCACGTGTGGTCGGGCTGCAGGCGGACGGCCTCGTCGAGGTCCGCCATCGCGCCGTCGAGATCGCCGAGCTCGGCACGGGCGGAACCGCGTCCACGCCACGAATAGGCGTAACCGGGATCGAGTTCGATCGCCCGGTTCAGATCCGACAACGCCCGTTCCCAGTCACCCTCGTTGCGGAACAGGTTGCCCCGATCGCTCCACGGGTAGGGGTCGGCGGGGTTCAGATCGAGAGCCCGATCGAAGTCGCGTGTCGCCGCGGCGATGTCGTCTTGTCCTTCGTGGGCCCACGCGCGCCGCCGGATCACCGTCGAAAGCCGGGCGGCGTCGAGTTCACCCGCGCCGGCGAGCAGGTCGAGCACCGGGATCTCCCTCGGGCCGTCGCCGTCGCCGATCGCGGCGGTCAGCCGTTGTCCCCAGCCCAGTACCGAAGGCGCGTCCGCGTCGACACCCGCCTGCTCCATCATGCGTGCCCAAGCGCGTGCGGGAGCGATACCGGTGGTGATCATCTCGGCCGCGCCGAGCAGCGCGTCCGGCAGCGCGTCGGCCGGGGCGCCGCAGAGCCGGTGATAGGTCTGTTCGAGCTTCCTCTTCTGCCAGCGCTCGTCGCTCCAGGCGTCGCGATGGCTGCTCAGGCCGAGTTCGGCACATCGGCCTTCGTAGTACTCGGCGAGCCGAAGGTGGCGTTCGGCGAACTCGGCGGGCGAACGCCCGCGTTCCAGCCGCACCATCGGGCCGCGGACCACCGGGTGGTAGCGCACCGGAAGCTCGCGGCGGCCGACGAACGGCAGTTCCCGCAGCCAGCGGAAGGTCTCCCCCGCGGTCTCCTTCCCGGTCAGCACGCCGATGACGTCCTCGTCGAGCAAACGGGGCAGCGACGCGGTGGCGGCGATGTCCTTCCTGGCCTTTTCCGGGACCCAGTGCAGGAATCGCTTGACCGCGTCATCGCTGGGATCGCCGACGGCGTCCGCTCCGACGGGGTTCCCGCGGGCCAGCATGGCGACCAGGACGGGCAGGCCGTCGGTCAGCCGCAGCACGATCTCGATGACCTGTTCGTCGGTGATCCCGTGTTCGGCGAGCAGGCGCCGTGCCTCCGGCTCGGTGAACGGCCGGAGTTCGATCTCGCGCATCAGCGGCGCGTGCCGGTTCCAGTTCGTCTCGTCCAGCGGGAACTGTCCCGCGACGGTGAGCACCAGGTTCTGCGGCAGATCGCCGTACAGTCCGGCGAACAGATCGAGCAGCCAGGTCTCCAGGACCGGCGCGGTCCGCTCGAAGGTGTCGAAGAACAGCGCGATCTGCCGCGTCTCCGGAATACGCCACAGATCTTCGACGAACGGTTTGGTGAGCTCCTCCGCCGGTTCGAGGAGCAGCTGGACATCGGCCTTCCGCTTGAACTTCGCCGCGAGGTAGACCTGAAGCTGCTCCAGCTGTTTCGCCGTCGCGTCCGCGTCGATCGCGTCGGCGGCGATACTTCCGCCTGGCAGGGTCTTCGCGACGCCGAGACCCGCCTTGACCACGGTCTTCGTCACGAGGGCGCGGCCCGCGGCGGGGGCCTGCGGATCGCTGTGAAGCCGTTCCCTCGCCTTGAGATAGGACTCGTAGCGCTTCTCGAAGCGGCGCATCTCGTACCCGCCGCGAGCGAGGTCCTTCGCCAGTTTGACCAACGTCGCGGGCAAATCCTGCTGCCGGTCGTCGGCGAACCCGACGGCGGCGCGGGCTTCCTCGGCGATACCGCGAAGCTGGTCGAGCAGGAACGACTTGCCGACCCCCGCGAGACCGTGCACCGAGTACAGATACCGGCGGCGCCGGTCGTCTCCGGACAACCCCAGATTGTCCCGGAAGTCCTCACGTTCCCCGACCCTGCCGACGAAACCGTCGCTCAGCCTGGCGCGGGCGATGTCTTGGATGCTGGACCGGCCGTCTGGACGTGACACAAGTCCTCACTTTGCCACACCTGAAGCGCGTGAAGGCCCCCTTTCCTCGGCTCAGCCGAGGGAAGGGGGCCTTCACGGAACTACAGGGTCAGGCCCGCAGGCTCGCGCCGAAGCGTTCACCGGCGACCGCGACGGCGGCGTCGCGGGCCTTGGTGGCCTCGTCGACGGTCAGCGTGCGGTCCGCGGCACGGAACCGCAGCTTGTACGCCACCGAACGCTTGCCCTCGCCCACCTGCTC
Organism: Amycolatopsis sp. MJM2582; assembly: GCF_000754115.1. Taxonomy (NCBI): domain Bacteria; kingdom Bacillati; phylum Actinomycetota; class Actinomycetes; order Pseudonocardiales; family Pseudonocardiaceae; genus Amycolatopsis; species Amycolatopsis sp. MJM2582. Next base: position 756,595 of record NZ_JPLW01000006.1, on the reverse strand, counting down.
GCCCTGGTAGGAGTCGAACAGCGTGATGTCCTCGAGCAGTTCGCCCGCGCCTTCGCGCAGCGCCTCGGCCAAGTCCGCCGACGGCACACCCGCGTCGGCGACGAGGGCGACGTCGAGCAGCACCGGCGGGTACGCCGAGATCCGCGGCGCCGGACGGTCGTCCGGGATCGGGATGGCGTCCAGGTCCAGCTCCATCGCGACGGTGCGCGGCGGCAGCCCGAGCGCCTCGACGACCTTCGGGTGCAGCTCACCGGCGTAACCGACCGGCCACTGCCCCACCCGCAGCTGCGCGCAGCGGCCGGGGTGCCACGGCGGCTGATCCGCCGCGGCCGTGGTCAGCTCGACACCGGCGGCCTGCGCCACCAGCCGGGCGGCCTGGACCGCGTCGGCCCAGTTCGCCTGCTCACCCTCGCCCCACCAGCCGGCGCGAGCGCGCTGACCGGCGAGCACGACGGCGACGTGCAGCGGCTGCGGCGGCACGGCCGCCTCCAGCACCGCGAGCTCCTCGTCGGTCGGGCGCCGATCCACCCCGAGCGAAGGCATCGGGATCGGGTTCGGCCCGGGCAGCACGACCTGCCCGATGTGGAACAGCGAGACATCCTTGAAACCGCGGGAAATGTTGCGCTGCAAGGTCTCCAGCAGCCCCGGCAGCAAGGTGCTCGCCATCCGGTCCTTGTCCGCCTCCAGCGGGTTGCGGACCTTGACGGTGCTGCGGCGGACGTCGTCCTCGGGCAGCCCGAACGAATCCCAGACCGAGTCCGAGATGAACGGGAAGGGCAGCACCTCGACGTAGCCGTTCTCCGCCAGCGCGCGAGCGACCGAGCGACGGCGACGCTGCGTGTCGGTGAGCCCACGGCCGGCCGGGGCATCGGGCAGCACCGACGGGATGCTGTCGTAGCCCTCCAGCCGGAGCACCTCCTCGACCAGGTCGGCGGGCTGCACGAGGTCGCCACGCCAGCTCGGCGGGACCGCCGTCACCAGTGCGGTGCCGTCCTCCGACGTGCCCACGTTGACCTTGCAGCCGATCTGCGAAAGCCGTTTGACCGTGACACCACGCTCGTAACGCACACCGGCCACCTGGTCGGGCAGGCTGATCGGCATGGTCACCGGCGGGTTCGGCTCGACGCCGCCCTCGTCGGTGCGGCCGGGCAGGATCGAGCCCTCGCCGTACTGACGCAGCAGGCGCGCCGCGAACTCGACGGCCACCGCGCACAACTGCGGGTCGGTGTAACGCTCGAACCGCTTGGCCGCCTCGGAGAACAGCTTGTGACGGCGGGCCGTCCGGCTGATCGACGACGGATCCCAGTGCGCCGCTTCGAGCAGCACGTCGGTGCTCTCCGGCGTGATCTCGGTCGACGCGCCGCCCATCGTGCCCGCCAGCGAGATGACCCCGCTGTCGTCGGCGATCACCACGTCGTCCGCGTCGAGCGTGCGCTCGACATCGTCCAAAGTGGTCAGTTTCTCGCCGGGCTTCGCCTTGCGCACCACCAGATCGCCCTTGACCGAACCGGTCGCGAACGCGTGCAGCGGGTGCCCGAGTTCGAGCATGACGTAGTTGGTCACGTCGACGGCGAGCGAGATCGACCGGATCCCCGCCAGCATCAGGCGGCGGCGCATCCACCACGGCGTCGGGGCCGTCGCGTCGAGGTTCTTGACCCGGCGCAGGACGAACCGCTTGCAGCCCTCGGTGTCTTCGAGGTGCACCGGCCAGACGTCGCTCTCGGCCTCGGGGACCTCGATGGACGCCGGGTCGCCGAACGGGACGTCGAGCGCGTTGGACAGCTCGCGGGCCAGGCCGCGGACCGACAGCGTGTACCCGCGGTCCGGGGTCGGCGTGACCTCGAGGACGGTGTCGTCGAGGCCGAGCAGCTTGGTCGCGTCTTCGCCGGGGCTGGCCGTGCTCGGCGGCAGCACCAGGATGCCGGAGTGGTCGTCGCCGATGCCGAGTTCGCTCGCGGAGCAGATCATGCCGTCGCTGAGACGGCCGTAGGTCTTGCGCGAACCGATCTCGAAACCACCGGGCAGCACGGTGCCGGGCAGCGCGACGACGACCAGGTCGCCCTCGGCGAAGTTCGTGGCACCGCAGATGATCCCGCGGGTCTTGATCCCCGTGGGGCCTTCGTCCTCGAAGGGACCTTCGTCGTCGTCCTCGTCGTCGTCGAGGTTCTCGTCCGGCTTGTCGGCGTCCTCGTCCTCCGACTCGCCGACGTCGACCCGGCAGAACCGGACCGGCTTCTTGAACTCGGTGAGCTCCTCGATCTCGGCGACGCGGCCGACCACGAGCGGGCCGGTGACCGGTTCGAGTTTCCGGACGTCGTCGACCTCGATGCCGATCCGCACGAAGGCGTCGGCCAGATCCTGGGCCGTGACCTCTTCGTCGACGTCGAGGTGTTCGATCAGCCAGCTGGCTGGGACCTTCACTCAGGCCTCCGTTCCGAAGGGCAGGGTGAACCTGATGTCGCCCTCCACCATGTCGCGCATGTCCGGAATTCCGTTGCGGAACTGCAGGGTGCGCTCGATACCCATGCCGAAGGCGAAGCCCGAGTAGACCTCGGGATCGACGCCGCAGGCACGCAAGACGTTGGGGTTGACCATGCCGCAGCCGCCCCATTCGACCCAGCCGGGGCCGCCCTTCTTCTCCTCGAACCAGACGTCGACCTCGGCCGACGGCTCGGTGAACGGGAAGAAGTGCGGACGCAGGCGCGTCTTCGAGGTCCCGCCGAACATCGCGCGGGCGAAGGCGTCGAGGGTGCCCTTGAGGTGCGCCATCGTCAGGCCCTTGTCCACCGCGAGCCCTTCGACCTGCGAGAACACCGGCGTGTGCGTGGCGTCGAGTTCGTCGGTCCGGTAGGTGCGGCCGGGGCAGACGACGTACACGGGCAGGTCCCGGTGCAGCAGCGTGCGGGCCTGCACCGGCGAGGTGTGCGTCCGCAGCACCAGGCCGGAGTCCTCCTCGCCGAGGTAGAACGTGTCCTGCAGCTGGCGCGCGGGGTGGTCCTTGCCGAAGTTCAGCGCGTCGAAGTTGAACCACTCGGCTTCGAGTTCCGGGCCGTCGGCGACCTCGTAGCCCATCGCGACGAACGCGTCGGCGATCCGCTCCGAGAGGGTCGCGATCGGGTGCCGGGCACCGCGGGGCACGCGGTCCCACGGCAGCGTGACGTCGACGGCCTCCTCGCGGAGCACCCGCTCGTCACGTTCCGCCTGGAGCACCGCGCGACGGGCGTCGAACGCGGACTGGATGCCCTGGCGCGCTTCGTTGACCCGCTTGCCTGCCTCGGCCTTCTCCTGCTTCGGCAGGGCGCCGATCTCGCGGCGGGCGAGCAGCAGCGGAGACTGGTCCCCGAGGTGGGCGGGTTTGACCGCGGCCAGCGCGTCGAGATCCGCCGCGGCCGCGAAATCCGTCTCGGCCTGTTTGACGGCGGCCGTCAACGTTTCCGGCGCGAGCGCCCCCGCCTGGGGGTCCTGCTTGTCGTTGGCTTCGGACATAACTCCTCGGCGTCCGCTGGGACTGGTCCGGTGCACGCGAGCGCACACATGGGTTTAGCAGCTGCTGAATTCTATGGGACAGCGAACGGCGGCCCCCGATCACCCTCGGGCTGGGCACACCGTCACTCGGGAGTGCGAAAAACGCGCTCTACGCCGTAAACAAGGTGCTGGAACGAACAGTGCGTTCCATGAGAGCTCCCTTGGTGTCGTGGTGCGACGGCGTGATGCCCGCGACTCTACGTGGCCGCGGCCCGCGAAGCCATCGCATTTGTGTACACGCAGATGGCGGCGGCCGTCGCCAGGTTCAGGCTCTCCGCCTTGCCGTACATCGGGATCTTGACCGCGAGGTCGACCGTCTCCAGGACTTCGCGCGGCAATCCGTGTGCCTCGTTGCCGAACACCCACGCCGTGGGCTCGTCGAAGGTCACCTGATCGAGTTCGGTGTCGGCGTAACCGTGCGCGCCGAGGGTGCGGAGTCCGGCGGCGGAGCAGGCCTTCAAGGCCGCGTCGACGTCGCGGATCCGGGTGATGGCGGGGTGGAACAGGCTGCCGGCGGCCGCGCGCACGCATTTGCCGTTGTGCGGGTCGACGCTGTCCCCCGCGAGGACGACCGCGTCGGCGCCGGCGGCGTCCGCGACCCGGATGACGGTCCCCGCGTTGCCGGGGTCGGCGACGTCGACGAGGACGACGACGAGCTTCGCACCCGGCTTCAGGACGGTCTCCTGTGGACGGTCGACGAGCGCGCAGACCGCGACGATGCCTTGCGGTGTCACGGTCTCGGACAATCCGCCGGCGGCGCGATCGGTGATCGGCGAGACGGGGACGCCCGCCTCGCGCGCGACGGTGAGCAGCCGCTCGTGCTGCGCGGCGGCGCGTTCGGTCACGAACAGCTCGTACACCTTGCCACCGGCTTCGAGGGCGGCCTCGACGGCGTTCGCGCCCTCGGCGAGGAACCGGCCGGTCTTCTCACGCTCGGCCCGGCGGGTGAGCTTGCGCGCAGCAACAACCCGGGGCGTCCGTTCGGTGAACGGAGCCGCCCCGGGTTGCGGAAGAGCGCTGTGGCCGGTCAGGCCGACTTCTTCTCTTCGGTGTTCACGTTCGCCTTGGCCAGCTCGGCCAGCGCGGTGAACGCGGCGGCGTCGTTGACGGCGAGGTCCGCGAGGATCTTGCGGTCGACCTCGACACCCGCGGCCTTGAGGCCCTGGATGAACCGGTTGTAGGTCACGCCGTTGGCGCGGGCCGCAGCGTTGATGCGGGTGATCCACAGCTGGCGGAAGTCACCCTTGCGGGCACGACGGTCCCGGTAGGCGTAGTTCAGCGAGTGAAGCGTCTGCTCCTTCGCCTTGCGGTACAGCCGCGAGCGCTGGCCGCGGTAGCCGCTGGCGAGCTCGAGAGTCGCGCGACGCTTCTTCTGGGCGTTGACCGCCCTCTTGACGCGTGCCACTGGTCCATCCTGTCGATCTGGGGGCGCGGCGGGCGCGCCCGGGGTTTACAAGTGCGGGGGTGTCAGCGGCCGAGAAGGCGCTTGACGCGGCCGACGTCGTTCTTGGCGATCTCGGTCGTGCCTTCGAGGCGACGGGTGAGCCTGTTGGACTTCTTCTCCATCAGGTGGCGACGGCCGGCCTTCTGGCGGCGCAGCTTGCCCGAGCCCGTGACGCGGACACGCTTGGACGTCCCGCTGTGCGTCTTCATCTTCGGCATTACGTTGTCCTCTTTCGTGCGGCGGCACACCGGTGTTCCCCGGTGTGCCGCTGACATGTGCTGGTCGGCGCTACGCGTCGGCGGGCGGCTCGGACGACTCGTCCTTGGCTGCCTTCGCGGCCTTCTGCGGCTTCACGTTCTTGTGCGGGGCCAACACCATGATCATGTTGCGACCGTCCTGCTTCGGCGACGACTCGACGAACCCGAGCTCGGTCACCTCGTCGGCGAGCTTCTGCAGCAGCCGGAAACCGAGTTCCGGCCGGGACTGCTCGCGACCGCGGAACATGATCGTGACCTTGACCTTGTTGCCTGCCGCCAGGAAGCGCGACACGTGACCCTTCTTGGTCTCGTAGTCGTGCTGATCGATCTTCGGCCGCAGCTTCTGCTCTTTGATGACGGTGAGCTGCTGGTTGCGGCGGGACTCGCGGGCCTTCTGCGCGCTCTCGTACTTGAACTTGCCGAAGTCCATGAGCTTGCATACGGGCGGGCGTGCCTGCGGGGCGACCTCGACGAGATCGAGATCGTTCTCCTGTGCCAGCCGCAGCGCATCTTCGATCCGGACGATGCCGACCTGTTCACCGGCAGGTCCGACGAGACGGACCTCCGGAACCCGGATTCGGTCGTTGATGCGTGTCTCGGAGCTGATGGGGCCTCCTTGGTCCGAGGTAAATTCTTCTACCGTTTCGACCTGGTGCCCACATGCCGAAGGCCCCGGTACCGTGAGGTACGCGAGGCCCACTCATTCCGATCGCGTTCAGTCTCCAGAACCGAACGCACCGCCTCCGACGCCCGAAATCGTCTTCGGCGAGACCGGACCCGGACACCTGATGTTGCGGCGGTGACACGGGTGGGAGCGGGGCTCCACTTGCCGCCCCCGATCGCTCGGGGGCTGGTCGCTCGTGGAAGGGTACCAGACGTGTCAGATGAACCCGTTCAGCAACCCCCGTATTCCCCGGACGTCCGCGACCTGGAGGACATCCCGAGCGTCGAGGTGATCAGCAGGGCGGCCGTCATGCTGCTCTCCGCCGGCGCCGAACGTCTCGGCCTCGCGGACGAGGACCCGGCCAGCTCACCGCACCGCGACCTCGACGAAGCCCGTCGCCTGATCACCGCCCTCGCCGGGCTGGTCACCGCTTCGGCAGAGTACCTCGGCCTGCACGCCGGCCCGTTGCGCGACGGCCTGCAGTCGCTGCAGAAGGCGTTCCGCGAGGCTTCGGCCGTGCCGGACGCGCCGGGGCAGGGACCGGGCGAGAAGTACACGGGACCGGTCTACTAGTCCCTCCCGACCCTCAAGTGTCATGAAAGGGCCGTTCAGGACGTTTTTCGTCAGGAACGGCCCTTTCATGACATCCGAACTACCGGACTGAAGCGCGAATGAACTAACATTTCAGATGTGAGTGGGTTAGCGAAGGTGCCGAGGTCCCTCCTCAGGGACGAGGCTTACGAGAGCATCCGGCGGGCGATCATCGACGGCACGCTGCCGCCGGGCACGAACCTGCGCGACGGCGACCTCGCCGAGCAGCTGGGGCTTTCCCGCGCGCCGGTGCGCCAGGCTCTGCTTCGGCTGATCGAGGACGGTCTCGTCGAGTCGAAGCCACAGAGCTACACGCGGGTGGCGGGGTTCGTCCCCGACGACGTCCGTGACGCCCTGCAGCTCGTGCGCGCGCTGCACGAGCTCGCCGTCCGGGCGGGCGCGCCGCGGATGGGACCGGCGGAGGTCGCCGCGATGCGGGCGGCCAACGCCCGGTTCGCCGACGCGATCGCCGCCGGGGACATCGCGGCCGCGATCGCCGCCGACGACGAACTCCACGACGTCCCGGTGGCCGCCGCGCGCAACCGGGCGATCGCCGCGACGCTGGCCCGCTACACCCCGCTGTTGCGACGTCTCGAATACGCCCGCTTCGGCTCCCTGCCCGCCCACCGGTCGGTCCAGCGCCACGCGGAACTGGCCGACGCCATCGAAGCAGGCGACGTCGACGCGGCCTGCGCGATCACCGCCACCATCTGGACCGAACTCGAAGCCCTCCTGGAGACGCCATGACCCTCGCCGACTTCCCCCGCTACCCGCTGCTGTTCGGCCCCTCCCCCGTCCACCCGCTCGAACGGCTCACCGCTCATCTCGGCGGCGCGAAGGTCTGGGCGAAACGCGAGGACGTCAACTCCGGGATCGCGTTCGGCGGCAACAAGACGCGGAAGCTCGAATACCTGGTCGCCGACGCGCTGGCCCAGGGCGCGGACACGCTGATCTCGATCGGCGGCGTGCAGTCGAACCACACCCGCCAGGTCGCCGCGGCCGCCGCGCGCGCCGGGCTCAAGGCCGTCCTGGTGCAGGAGAGCTGGGTCGACTGGACCGATCCGATGTACGACAAGGTCGGCAACATCCAGCTCTCGCGCATCCTCGGGGCGGACATCCGGATGGTCGAGGCCGGGTTCGGCGTCGGGTTCAAGGAGAGCTGGGAGAACGCGGTCAAGGAGATCGAGGCCGACGGAGGGAAGCCGTACGCGATCCCGGCCGGCGGTTCGGACCACCGCCTCGGCGGGCTCGGCTTCGCGAACTGGATCGTCGAGCTCGAAGCGCAGGAGGCCGAACTCGGCGTCTTCTTCGACACGGTGGTCGTCTGCTCGGTCACCGGCAGCACGCAGGCGGGGATGGTCGCCGGGGCCGCGCTTTCCGGGAAGCCGCGGCGGATCCTCGGCATCGACGGCTCGGCGAAACCGGCGGAGACGCGTGACCAGATCACCCGTATCGCCCGGGCGACCGCGGAGCTGATCGGCGCGGGCGGGATCGGCGAGGTCGAACTGGACGAGCGCTATCACGCCGGGATCTACGGCATCCCGGACGAGTCCACTTTGGACGCGATCCGGACGCTGGCGCGGCTGGAGGGAGTGCTCACCGATCCGGTGTACGAGGGCAAGTCCATGGCGGGGCTGATCGACCTCGTTTCCCGCGGCGAGATCTCACGGGACTCGAACGTGCTCTTCGCGCATCTGGGCGGGCAGCCCGCCCTCAACGGGTACACGAGCGTCCTCTGACCGATGCGAGGAAAGGTCCTTTCCTCGCAAATTTTGCAAGGAAAGGACCTTTCATGGCACGCGCGAGGGTCAGTCCGTCACGGCCAGGACGTCGATCTCCACCAGCAGGCCGGCGGGCAGGCCGACGTACACGGTGGTGCGGGCCGGGTGCGGCGCCTCGCCGATCAGCTTGTTGTAGACCTCGTTGAACGCGCCGAAGTGGTCGACGTCGGTCAGGTAGACACGCACCATCAGCGCGTCGGCCAGGCTCGAACCGGCGGCCTCGAGCACCGCTTCGATGTTCTTGAAGGTCTGCTCGGTCTGCTCGCCGACGGTCTCGCCGACGATGGCGCCGGTGGCCGGGTCGAAGGCGACCTGGCCGGCCACCTGCAGGATGTTGCCCTTGCGGACCGCCTGCGAGAACGCGGCCACCGGCTTCGGCGCGTTCTCCGTGCTGATCGCGGTCTTGCTCATTCCAACTTCCCCTTTCGGTTCCCCGTCCATCCACTGTGGACGGAAGCTTCTTCGGTGGCGGCGACCAGCTCCGGCACGAGCGCCATCAGGCCGTCGTAGTCGAGCAGTACCTTCGGCACCGACACCGACGCGGCCGCGAGCACCACGCCGCCCGGACCGCGGACGGGCGCGGCGACGCAGTGGATGAAGTCCTCGTGCTCGGCGTTGTCCACCGCGTAGCCACGGTCGGCGACGAGCGCGAGTTCCTTCTCGTAGGCCTCGGGCGTGGTGATCGTGTTCGGCGTGCGGACGAAGAAGTCGATCCTCGACACCACGTCCGCCTGCTTCTCCGGCGTCATCGCCGCGACGAGCACCTTGCCGACGGCGGTGCAGTGCAGCGGCGCCCGTTTCCCGATGCGGGAGTACATCCGCACCGAATGCCTGCCCTCGAACTTGTCGATGTAGACGACCTCTCCGTCCTCATAGGACGCGAGGTGCACGGTGTGGCCGGTGCGCGCGTTGAGCCCGGCGAGCGCCGATTGCGCGGTGCGGCGGACGTCGCGATCCTCCAGCGCCTGCTGCGCGAGGTCGAAGAGCGCGCTGCCCAGCCGGTAGTACCGCTGCCCTTCCCGGCGGACGAAGTGATGTGCCTCCAGGGTGCGCAACAGCCGCAGCACGGTCGACTTGTGCACGCCGATCTCCTCGGCGAGCTGGTCGAGTGTCTTCGGCTCGCGGGCGAGACCGCCCAGCAGCGTGAGCGCCCTGTCCAGGCTCTGGCTCATCCGCCCACCACTCCCTTGTCCGTCAGCTTGGCCGCCGCCCATGCTGCCTCATCCGCGCCGAGGAGTGCTTCGACGACGGATCCGGACAGCGGCGTGCCCACGTCGTCGTGGGTCAGCAAGGTGGCCGCGGCCTGCAGATGGCCACGTCGCAGCCGGGTCGCGGGGTCGTCGCCGCGCAGGGTGGCGGCGAGGAATCCGGCCGCGAAGGCGTCACCGGCGCCGACCGGTTCCACGACGTCGACCTGGAGCGCGGGCGAGAACAGCGGTGGCCCGTCTCCCTCGACCAACGTCACCCCGCGCGCCCCGTGCTTGACGACCAGCGTCTTCGGCCCCGGCACCGCGGCGCGCAGCCGTTCCGGGTCACCGGTCCCCCACACCCGTTCGGCCTCGTCCTCGCCCGCCAGCACGATGTCGGCGCGGGCGGCCAGCCCCGCCAGCACCGACGGGTCGCGCCCGGTCCACAACGCGGGCCGGAAGTTCACGTCGAACGACACCAGCGTGTCCCCACGCGGTCGTTCCATCAGCGCCCGCACGAGGTCGAGGCAGCCGTCCGACAGCGCGGGCGTGATCCCGGACAGGTGGATGACCCGCACCCCGTCGAGATCGAGTTTCCCCAGCAATCCCGCGTCCATTCCGGACGCGGCCGAGCCTTTCCGGTAGTAGCGCACGGGGCTGCCGTCCGCGCCGCTCTCCTTGACGTAGAGCCCGGTCGGCCGCGTCGGGTCGACCACGACCGCGCTCACGTCCACCCCGGCCGCACCGATCTCGCGCACCAGCGCGCGGCCGAACGGATCGTCGCCCACGGCGCTCACCCACGCGCTGGTGAATCCCAGCGCCGGGAGATGACAGGCGACGTTCGATTCGGCGCCTCCGATGCTTCGCACCCACTTACGTACCTGGTCGGGCGGCCCGGGTTCGGCCGGCACGAACAAGGCCATCGACTCCCCGATGCACAACACGTCGGGCGCGCTTGTCACCTTCACGTCTCCTAGTCGTCATGCCGTTGACCTCCAGCGGACCGGATGCTACACCTATCCCACGCAATATGCGCAACGTCCGTTGCAACATACGCAACCGAGGTGAACCTCATGTTCCAAGCCGGCACCATCGATTCCGCCGCGGTCGCGGCCGTCCGGGAGGAGCGCGTCGACTGGCGCTTCCGCTCGGTCGCGCCCTCGCTGTCCGGTCTCACGATCGGCGAGGCCGCCGCCCGTGGCGCGAAGCTGTTCGAAGACGGCTTCCTCGGCCCGTTCGTCGTCCTCGACGAAGAGGCCGTCGAGCACAACCTGCGCACGATGGCGGCCTGGTGCGCCGAACGCGGGGTCGCGCTGGCCCCGCACGGCAAGACGACGATGGCGCCGCAGCTGTTCGAGCGGCAGCTGCGGCACGGCTCGTGGGGTATCACCTGCGCGAACGCCGGCCACCTGCGGATATACCGCGCGTTCGGCGTTTCCCGCATCCTGCTGGCGAACCAGCTGCTCGACCCCTCCGGTCTGAAGTGGCTGGCCGCCGAGCTCGACGCCGACGACGACTTCGAGTTCGTCTGCTGGGTCGACTCGGTCCGCGGTGTCGAGCTCATGACCGAAGCCCTGCGCGGGGCCCGCCGCAAGGTGGACGTGCTCGTCGAACTCGGCGCCGAGGGCGGCCGCACCGGTGTCCGCGACACCGACACCGCGCTCGCCGTCGCCGAGGCCGCGCACGCGAGCCCGGCTCTCCGGCTGCGCGGATCCGGCGGCTACGAAGGCGCGCTTTCCCACCACACGGACGAAAAGTCGCTCCAGCTGATCAGCTCCTATGTGGACGGTCTGCGCGAACTCGTGTTCGCCTTCCACGCCAAGGGCCTGCTCGACGACGCCGGCCAGATTATCGTCACCGGCGGCGGCAGCGCGTACTTCGACCGCGTCGCCGACGAGCTCACGAAGGACTGGGGTGGCCTGGACGTCCTGCCGATCCTGCGCAGCGGCGCCTACGTGACCCACGACGACGGCTTCTACCGGGTGATCTCACCGCTCGGTGAGCAGCCGCGTATCGATGGAGTCGCCTCGTTCCGGTCCGCGCTGCGCGCCTGGGCACAGGTGACGTCGAAGCCGACGGACGAACTCGCGCTGCTCACCATCGGCAAACGGGACGCCTCGTTCGACGAGGGCATGCCCGAACCGCGCCTCATCCGCAAGGGCGACGGGCAGGCGTCCGCGCTCGAAGGTCACTCCATCCAGAAGATGAACGACCAGCACGCCTTTCTCACCCTGCCCGCGTCGTCGCCGGTCGAGGTCGGGGACTGGATCGCCCTCGGGCTGTCCCATCCCTGCACCGTCTTCGACAAGTGGCCCCTGATCCCGGTCGTCGGCCCCGACGGCGAGACCGTGCTCGATTTCGTCCGCACCCACTTCTGATCCGTCCTCCACCGCCGCAGAGGAAGAATCACCATGGACATCGTCGTCCGCTCGGCACTGGTCGCCGACGGCACCGGAGATCCGCTCACCAGGCACGACGTGGGCATCACCGACGGCCGTATCGCCAGTGTCGCCGAACCCGGCTCGCTCGCGGGCCGCCGCACCATCGACGCCGAAGGACTCGTGCTCGCGCCCGGGTTCATCGACATGCATTCCCATTCCGACCTCCAGCTGCTCGCCAACCCGGATCACCTCGCGAAGCTCTCCCAGGGCGTGACGACCGAGGTCCTCGGACAGGACGGGCTCTCCTACGCTCCGGTGAACGACGACGTCCTCACCGCGCTGCGCCAGCAGCTCGCCGGCTGGAACGACGATCCGGCCGGGTTCGACTGGAACTGGCGTTCCGTCGGCGAGTACCTCGACCGGCTCGACGCCGGGGTCGCGGTCAACGCGGCCTACCTGGTGCCGCAGGGCACCGTCCGCATGCTCACCGTCGGCTGGGAAGACCGGCCCGCCACCGAAGCCGAGATGAACGCGATGAAGGAACTCATCGCGACCGGGCTGGCCGAGGGCGCGATGGGCATGTCGTCCGGGCTCACCTACACACCGGGCATGTACGCGACCACCGAAGAGCTGGTCGAGCTGTGCCGGGTCGTCGGGGAGAACGGCGGCTTCTACAGCCCGCACCACCGCAGCTACGGCAAGGGCGCGCTGGAGGCGTTCGGCGAGATGGTCGACGTCTCCCGCCGCTCCGGCTGCCCGCTGCACCTCGCGCACGCCACGATGAACTTCTCGGTGAACAAGGGCAAGGCGTCGAACCTGCTGGAGCTGCTCGACCAGGCGCTCGACGACGGCTGCGACATCACGCTGGACACCTATCCCTATCTCCCCGGCGCCACCTACCTTTCGGCGCTGCTGCCGAGCTGGGCGACCGAAGGCGGGCTCGACGCCACGCTGGCGCGATTGTCCGATGTGGACACCCGCGAGCGGATCCGCGCCGAGATCGAGGAGACCGGTTCCGACGGCGCCCACGGGGTGCCGATCGACTGGGAGGCCATCGAGATCAACGGTGTCCGCCGCGACGAGAACGCCCACCTCGTCGGGCATTCCGTCGCCGCTTCGGCGCAGCGGGCGGGGAAACCGGCCGCGGAGCTGTACTTCGACGTCCTGCTCTCGGAAAAGCTCGGGACGGCCTGCCTGATGCACGTCGGGCACGAGGAGAACGTCCAGGCGATCATGCGGCATCGCACGCACACCGGCGGCAGCGACGGGCTGCTCGTCGGCGCGCGGCCGCATCCCCGCGCCTGGGGCACGTTCCCGCGCTACCTCGCGCGTTACGTCCGCGAACTCGGCGTCCTCGAACTCGCCGAATGCGTCGCCCACCTCACCGGCCGCGCGGCACAGCGCCTGCGGCTGACCGATCGGGGTCTCGTCCGCGCCGGATACGCGGCGGACCTCGTGCTGTTCGACCCGGAAACCGTCGCCGACACCGCCACGTTCGACGAGCCGCGGCAGCAGGCCGCCGGAATCCCCTATGTCTTCGTCAACGGTGTCGCCGCCATCGACGATGGTCAACCGACCGGCGCCCTCGCCGGCCATTCACTGCGGAACCCCGGGAGTGCCCGATGATCGACTGGCTCCAACATTCGACGGGAGGTCTCCTGACCCTCGCCGCCGTCTCGATCGCGGTGTTGTTGTTCCTCATCATCAAGGTCAAACTCGAGCCCTTCATCGCGCTGATCGTGGTCGGCCTGCTGACCGCGCTGGCCGCGGGCCTGCCGGTCGTCCAGATCGTCGGCTCCGCACAGAAGGCCTCGGATTCCCTGCTGGAGAAGGGTTTCGGCGGGATCCTCGGCCATATCGCCGCGATCATCGGGCTCGGCACGATCCTCGGGTCCATTTTGGAGCGTTCGGGCGGGGCGAGGGTGCTCACCAGCGCGCTGCTGCGCGCCATCGGCGAGAAGCGGGCCCCGCTGGCGATGGGTCTCGCGGGTTTCGTCTTCGGCATCCCGGTCTTCTTCGACATCGGCATCTTCGTCCTGGCACCGCTGGTGTACGTCGCCGCCAAACAGGGCGGCCGATCGCTCGTGCTGTACGCGTTGCCGTTGCTCGCCGGGCTTTCCATCACCCACGCGTTCCTCCCGCCGCACCCCGGCCCGGTGGCCGCGGCCGGTCTGCTGCACGTGGAACTCGGCTGGATCATCCTGATGGGCCTGGTCTGCGGTATCCCCGCGTTCCTCGTCGGCGGTGTGCTGTATTCGACCTGGATCGGCAAGCGGATCGACGTGCCCGTTCCCGCGGAATTCCTGGTCGCGGAGGAAGAAGGCGAAAAGGAGACGAACCCGCCGTCGCTCGGGCTGGTGCTGGGGATCATCGCGGTCCCGCTGGTGCTGATCCTCGCCGGCACCTTCGGCAGCATCTGGCTTCCCAAGGCCTCCCCCGCCGCCGGTGTCGCCGCGTTCATCGGTACCCCGGCGGTCGCGCTGACGGTCTCGGTGCTGCTCGCGTCCTGGCTGCTGGGGCTGCGCCGCGGTTTGACGGGCAAGGATTTGAGCGAGCTTTCGGCGAAGTCGCTGCGCCCGGTCGCGATGATCCTGCTGGTGGTCGGCGCGGGCGCGTTCTTCGGCGCCGTGCTGTCCGCCACCGGGATCGGCAAGGCCGTCGCGGGTTCGCTGGACAACGCCGGTCTCCCGGTCATCCTGGCGGCGTACGTCATCAGTTGCGGAATGCGTATCGCACAGGGTTCGGCGACGGTCGCCATCGTGACCACGAGCGGTATCGTCGCGCCGACGGTGGCGACGCTGGGCTACTCGCAAATGCAGCTCGCGCTGCTGGTCGTCGCGATCTCGGCGGGTTCGATCATCGCCTCCCACGTGAACGACGGCGGTTTCTGGATCATCTCGCGGTACTTCAACATGACCGTGCCGCAGACCCTGAAAACCTGGACCGTATTGGAAACCGTCCTTTCCGTTTCCGGTTTCGGCGTGGCAGCATTGCTCATGGCAGTGGTTTAAACCACCCGACAGCTGGGAGAGATCACGATGACCGGACTCGATCGACGCACGTTCCTCGGCGCCGTCGGAGCGGCTGGACTCACCACCGTTCTCGGTTCCCACCTCGCGAACGCTTCCGAACAAACCTGCGGACCGAAGGGAACCGGGGCCATCTACGTCAGCAGCTACACCAGTTCCGGGCACGGGCTCGATGTCGCTCACCGGGACGCGACCACGAACGCCGTGGTCGTCGACCGGACGATTCCGGGAGTGAGCAACGCTTCCTGGTTCGACATCAGCGCCGACCGCAAGACGCTCTACGTGACCAATGAGGACGAGAACGGCCAGATCTCCGCGTTCAGCCTGGCCGATCCGACCAAACCCAAGCTGCTCAACAAGAAATCGGCCAAGGGGCAGCACCCGACCCACCTGAGCGTCCACTCGAGCCAGAAGTACGTGCTGGCCGCGAACTACAGCAGCGGCAGTGTCGTCGTCCTCCCGATCCTCGCGGGCGGGAAGCTCGGCGACGTCGTCGATCTGGCGCAGCACAAGGGCGCCGAACGCGACGCCCACGCGCACCAGGTGGTCAACGACCCCACCGGCAAGTGGGTACTCGCGGTCGACCTCGGCGCGGATTCGGTCTACGTCTACAAACTCGACGTCTCCACCGGGAAACTGAAGCTGAACCAGCAGCTGAAGCTCCCGTCCGGCGCCGGGCCGCGGCACCTGGCTTTCCACCCGAACGGCAAGTACGCGTACATCCTCGGCGAGCTGCGAGCCGAGGTCACCGTCGCGGCGTGGAACCCCGCCACCGGGAAACTGACCGCCGGACAGGTCGTCCCGGCCGTTCCGGCGGGCACCCCCGGCGCGCAGTACCCGGGCGAGATCACCACGTCCAAGGACGGGAAGTTCGTGTACGCCTCCGTGCGCGGCTCCGACACGATCGCGTCGTTCGGCGTCAGCGAGGACGGGAAGTCCTTGAAGCTGCTGAACAACGCGCCCGTCGGCGGCGTGTACCCGCGCCACTTCACCCTCGACCCGACGGAACGCTGGTTCTACGTCTCGAGCGACAAGTCCGGCACGCTCAGCTGGCTGCCGCGCGATCCCGGCACCGGTCTTCCGGGGGCCGTCGCCGGGAAACTGGCGCTCCCCCAAGTCAATTCCGTCTTTTTCGCATAAGGAGAAACCCATGAGAACTCGCGTCCTCATCGCGGGCCTCGCGGCGGTCGGCCTCGTCGCGGCCTGCGCGCCGGCCCAGAACACCCCGGCCGCGGGCGGCGGTGACGAGAAGACCGGCACGGTCCGCGTCTGGCTGTTCGACGAGGCCAACCGCGCGCCCAAGGAGGCCGCCGTCAAGGAGGCGATCGCCGAGTTCAAGGCGGCGCATTCGGGTGTCGAGGTCGACGTCCAGTGGATCCCGGTGGAAGGCCGTGCCGACAAGTTCTCCGGCGCCTTCAACGATCCGGCCAGCGCGCCGGACGTCGCCGAGTTCGGCAACACCGACGTCTCCAGCTACGCCGCCACGGGCGCGCTGGCCGACCTGACCGGCGATCTGTCGTCGTGGAAGGAAGGCGCCGACATCCTGCCCGCGGTACTGGAGACCGCGAAGTCCGGCGGCAAGACCTACGGGCTTCCCTGGTTCACCGGCATCCGCGCGTTGTACTACCGGACGGACATCTTCGCCGAACTCGGCCTCAAGCCGCCGACGACACTGGCGGAACTGACCGAGACCGCGAAGACGATCCGCGCCAAGAAGCCGGAGCTGTACGGCATTTCCGTCGGCGGCAAGTACACCTACGCGATGCTGCCGTTCCTATGGGCGCACGGCGGTGAGATCGCCAAGCAGGACGGCGGCAAGTGGAAGTCCACTGTGGACTCGGAGCAGGCAAAAGCGGGTGTGACCGCGTACGCGAACCTGCTCAAGGCGGACATCTGCCCGCCCGAACAGTGCGCCAACCTCACCGGGACGCAGAGCATCACGGCGTTCGCCGGTGGCAAGGCCGGGATGTCGATCGGCGGTGACTTCAACCGCAAGGCCGTCGAGGCCGGTCAGGTGAAGGGCAAGTACGCGATCATCCCGCTCCCGGGTACGGAGGCGGGCAAGATCGCCCCGGCGTTCGCGGGCGGCAACCTGCTCGGCGTGTTCAACGCGTCCAAGCGCAAGAGCCTCGCGGTCGAGTTCACCGAGCTGCTCGGTGGCGCCAAGTACCAGGAGAAGATGTACGTCGCGATGGGCAACCTGCCCACGCTCGGCAGTGTCCAGCAGAAGCTCGCCGCGAGCGACCCGTCGGTCAAGCCGTTCGTCGACACGCTCACCGCGGGCACGAAGTTCGTCCCCGCCACCGCGGCGTGGTCGAAGATCGACGCGCAGAACGTGCTGCCCACCGCGATCCAGCAGATCGCGACCGGCGGCAAGGACCCGGCCACCGCGCTGACCGCCGCGGCCGCCGAGATGAACAAGGCGTTCGGCTAAGTGGTCACGAAGGAAATCCCCCGCACTACGGCTCCGGCCGTCCCGGCACGGCGGTCGCCCCGCCGTCGCCGGGACGGGCGGGCCGCCCTGCTCTACCTGGCGCCCGGTGGCATCCTGCTGCTCGCGATGCTGGTGTACCCGATCTACCAGCTCGTCCTGATCTCGTTCTACGACTACGGCCAGCCGCAGGCGGTCGGCAACGCACCGCTGGTGTTCCTCGGTTTCGGCAACTACGTCGAACTGCTGGAGAACCTCCAGTTCTGGGAGGTGCTGGCCAAGACCCTCGGGTTCACCGCGGTCTGCGTCGTCGGCAGCCTCGCCCTCGGGACCGGGCTCGCCGTGCTGGCGACCCGGGTCCGCGCCTGGGCGCGTGTTCCGCTGTTCCTGGCGGCGCTGGCGGCCTGGGCGACGCCGGCCATGGCGGGCTCGTACGTCTGGCTGTTCCTGTTCGACGCGGACTTCGGCCTGGTGAACGAGGTGCTGTCGGGCCTCGGGTTCACCGGGATGGCGAACCATTCCTGGACCTTCGACACCTACAGCACGTTCGGGCTGGTGGCCGCCGAGGTCATCTGGTGCTCATTCCCGTTCGTCATGGTGACGATGTACGCGGGGCTCAAGGGCGTGCCGGAAGAGGTCATCGAGGCCGCGTACCTCGACGGCGCGTCGACCTGGCGCACCACGTGGTCGATCACGCTGCCGATGGTGCGGCCGCTGCTGACCATCGCCACGATCCAGTCGATCATCTGGGACTTCAAGATCTTCACCCAGATCTACGTGATGACCAACGGCGGCGGCGTGGCCGGGCGCAACCTCGTGCTCAACGTCTTCGCCTATCAACAGGCCTTCGCCGGACAGGAATACGGTCTCGGCGCGGCGCTCGGAGTCGTGATGACCTTGCTGCTGCTGTCCATCACCGGGTTGTACGTCCGGTCGCAACGCCGGAGCGCCGGATGGGTGTGACGACAGCCCCGAAGACGCGCCGGGTCAAACGCCCGGGCAGGCTGATCGCGGAGATCGTCTGCGTGGTGATCGCCGGGATGGTCGCGTTCCCCGTGTACTGGATGGTGCTTTCGGCGTTCAAGCCCACCGGGCAGATCCAGGCGGAGAACCCCCGCCCCTGGACGCTCACGCCGACCCTCGAGCATTTCGAACGGGTGCTCAGCGGTGAGGGTTTCGCGCTGTTCTTCCTGAACAGCGTGATCGTGGCCGTCGTGGTGGTGGCGTTGTCGCTACTGCTCTCGTTCCTCTCGGCGGTCGCGCTGACGCGGTTCAACTTCAAGGGCCGGACCGTGCTGCTGGTGATGGTGCTGGTGGCGCAGATGGTGCCGGTCGAGGCGCTGACCATTCCGCTGTTCTTCCTGATGCGGTCGGTCGGCGACGTCGCGCCGGCGTTCGGCACCAACCATCTCGGCTCGCTGATCCTGGTGCACCTGGCGTTCAGCCTGCCGTTCGCGATCTGGATGTTGCGCGGTTTCGTCGCCGCGGTGCCGCAGGAGCTGGAAGAGGCGTCGAAGATCGACGGGGCGAGCCGTATGCGGTTCACCTGGCAGATCCTCTTCCCGCTGGTGGCGCCGGGGCTGGTGGCGATCAGCGTGCTGGCGTTCATCCACGCGTGGAACGACTTCCTGTTCGCCAAGACGTTCATCATCTCCAACACCGAGAACCAGACGCTCCCGCTGGCGATCCTGGTGTTCTTCAAACCGGAGGACACCGACTGGGGCGCGGTGATGGCGGGCTCGACCCTGATGACCATCCCGGTGCTGGTGTTCTTCATCCTCGTGCAACGACGACTCGTGTCCGTCATGGGCGGCGCGGTGAAGGGTTGACATGCCTGGCTTCGAAACACTGCTCCCCCGTCCCGTCTCGGTGGAACCCTTGCCGGGAACGTGTTCCGTACCGTCCGAAGTGGACGTTCGCCGTGACGCCGCACTGCCGGCCGAGGGCTACCGGCTGGAGATCGACCCGTCCGGCGTGACCCTGCACGCGGCCGACGCGGCGGGCGAGTTCTACGGCCGCCAGACGCTGCGGCAGCTCGTCGGGCCGGACGCGTTCCGGGCCGCCTCCATCCACAATGGACAAGCGACGATCCCGTGCGGCGTGGTGACCGACCATCCGCGCTTCGGCTGGCGCGGTTGTCTACTGGACGTGGCACGGCATTTCCGCACCAAGGCCGAGGTGCTGCGGTTCATCGACCTGATCGCCGCGCACAAGCTCAACGTGCTCAACCTGCACCTGACCGACGACCAGGGCTGGCGGATCGAGATCCCCGAGTTCCCCAGGCTGACCGAGGTCGGCGGCTGGCGGAAGTCGTCGATGGTCGGACGGCACGACGGGCCGGAGCGTGACGGACGGCCGCACGGCGGGTTCTACTCGGCCGACGATCTCCGGGAGATCGTCGCGTACGCCGCCGCGCGTTCGGTGACGGTCGTCCCGGAGGTCGACATCCCCGGTCACGCCAGGGCCGCCATCGCCGCCTATCCCGAACTCGGGCCGGAGACCGACGAACCGTGGGAGGTCTGGACGAGCTGGGGTATCAGCACGTCCTTGCTGAACACCAATAAGTCCACAGTGGACTTCTTCAAACGCGTCTTCGACCACGTGCTGGACATCTTCCCGTCCGAGGTCATCGCGCTCGGCGGCGACGAGGTGCCCGGTGCGACCGAGGAGCACGGCCGATTCGTCCGGGAGATCGCGCGGCACCTCGTCGATCGAGGACGTCGCCCGCTCGGCTGGGATGAGGTGCTCGAAGCGGGCGATCTGCCGCCGATGGTCATCGGATCGTGGCAGAGCGAGGCGGCCGGTGCCCGTGCGGCGGCCGCCGGGCACGACGTCGTCATGTGCCCGGAGGACCACGTGTACCTGGACCACCGGCAGTCCGACCACCCCGACGAACCGATCCCCGTCGGCTACCTGAGCACGCTGGAGAGTTTCTACGGTTACGAGCCGGTGCCCGCCGATTACCCCGAGGGGAAGGCGATTCTCGGCGCGCAGGCGCAGGTGTGGTCCGAGCACCTCGACACCGTGCGGCGCGTGGACTACGTCGCCTTCCCGCGCCTGTGCGCTTTCGCCGAGGTGGCGTGGAGCGACCCGGCCGGACGGGATTACGCGGAGTTCCTGCCGCGCCTGCGGGATCACCATCTCCCGCGGCTGGACGCGCTGGGCGTCGAGTACCGGCCGCTCGACGGACCGCACCCGTGGCAGACCCGGCCCGGAGTCCCCGGGCGGCCTCGCTAGAAGTCGGGCCATGATGGGGTGATGAGTGATCAGTGGGTCGAGGCCTCCCAGCTTCCTGAAGAACTCGTCGCCCTCATCGACACCCTCCGCCCCGGCGAGGAGGTGACCATCACCAGGAACGGCGAGACGATCGGGACGATTTCCGGCGTTTCCCGTCAGGAAACCTCCTCGTCCGCGGACGAGGACATCACGGTCGTGGCCACCGCCATGAAGCTGTCGGCGTCGGCGCGGGACGCGTTGTCCGAGCGGCTCGGCCCCGGGTACCTCGTCCTGGACCTGCACTCGGCGCCTCCGACCGTCGACGTGCTGCTGGTACCGCCCGCCAGCCCGCAACTGATCGGCAACTTCCGCGCGCTGTACCCGAAGGCGCGGATCGTGATCACGGAGATCGAAGACGCCGAACTCGGCGTCAAGTACGAAGGCCCGGTCCGGCGTCTCCTCGACGCCGGCGCCGAGGCCTATCTCCCGTCGAGCACGATCCCGCGGCTGGCGGAGCAGCTGGACCGGACCATGACGCGGCTGAACCAGCTCACCGACGGCACATCGGCTTCCCTGACCATCGAAGCACCGCGGGACGACCGCGTCCTGGAATGACTCGCGGCTCGCCACGGCGGGGACGGCGGCCAATCGACCTCCACGAACCGCGGCCGGTAGATCCGCACGTCCGCGATGTTGTCCCCGTGGTCGAGCGAGTTCACGTTGTACGACACCGTGAGCTTCCCGGGACGGCTCAGCTGCGGATGCGCGGTCGCGTCGTAGACGATCCGCCGGTCGCTCGCTTCGGGTGCCCGATACAGAACGACCGGAGCGCTGAACGGGCCTGTCGGCGAACCAGCGGTGTAGGCGAGCATCACCGGGCTGAAACCGGGACTGGTGTCCATGGTGATCAGCACGTATTCGCCGCCGAAGCGGGTCACCGAGAACGCCGTCCCGACGCCGGGCAGCATTCGGACGGAGTCCTCTTCATGGGGCGACCAGCCGACACCGGTCCAGAACTGCCAAGGTCCGCGAAGGCCACCGACAGGCACCCTGGCGAGCCGGAGGTGACCTTGTTCAGCACCGTAGATATAGGTGTATCCGCCGTCTTCGAGCAGCTCCGATCCCCACGCGACCTTGTCGCTCACCGGGATCACCAGCAGCTCCGTCGGCGTCAGCGCGGGCAGCCGGAAGGTCGCCAGGGACGTCCCGGTGTTCCGGAAGTCGAGCCCACCGGACCCCGTCGTCTTGTACCGGTTGTAGAGCACCCGCAGGACGTCGCCCTGGACCACACCGTCGCCGACCCAGTAGTGCTCGTCCGAACCCGCGAGACCGATCAGCGCCTCCGGATCGTCGGCGGTGCCGCCGTGCAGCGTCTCCCCCAGCGAGCCGTCGGGCCGCTGGACGACCAGGGTGTTGCGCGCGATCGGGCTGTCCCGCGGGCGGCTGTGGTCGGGGTTCACCGTGCCGAGGAACGTGTCCGAGAACAGCCACGCCGTGCGGCCGTCCGGCAGCGGGACCGACACCGTGCGATCCCCGCCGGTCCAGTGCCCGCCTTGATCGCCGTATGCGTTCCAGAGTTCGTTGAGCCCGGCGACGGGAACCACCGGCGGGGGTGGCGCGGACGCGATCCCGCTGCTCGCCACCATGGCGCTGAACAGCAGCGCGGCCGGTACGAGAATCCGCGACGCCCGACGCATCCGATCATGCTAAAGCCGCCGAGGTCTTTGTACGACCCTTGTGCGGCAGGTGGTTACGGTCCGCCGCATGTCCTGGAAACTGCTTTCCGTGGCCGTGCTCGCCGCCGTCGCGTGCACCGGGTTCACGACGGCCGAAGCCGCTTCGAAGACTTACTACGTCGACCAGGTCTCCGGCAGTGACACCGCGAGCGGCATTTCTCAGCAGACACCGTGGAAATCCCTGGCCAAGGTTTCGGCGACGACGTTCGCGGCGGGCGACACCGTCTTGCTGCGCCGCGGCGGGAACTGGTCCGGCGGTCTCACGGTCAAGGGGTCGGGCGTCACGGTCGGCGGGTACGGCACCGGCGCGCGGCCGATCGTCAAGGGCAACGCGGAAGCATGTGTCGACCTCTCCGGCGACGACAACGTGGTGAAGGACCTGCAGATCGGCGTCGCGGCCGACGCGGGACGCTGCTCGTGGGCCGGAGTGAAGGTGTCCGGCGACCGCAACAAGGTGCTGTCGAACCTGATCACCGGCGCCGGCGCGGGCGTGTACATCGCGCCTTCGGCGGACGGCACCGAGGTCACGCAGAACGACCTCGTCGACAACAACCACATGACCGTGGTGACGCCGGGCGGCAACGACGACTCCGGCGCGTTCGCCGTGCTGGTCCAGGGCAACGGCTCCGATATCGGCTGGAACCGGATCAGCGGGTCGATCGCGAAGGCCGACGACTTCGGTGGCCTCGACGGCGCCGCGGTCGAGATCTTCTACGGCTCCCGGAACGTCATCCACCACAACATCTCCGAGGACAACGAGACGTTCACCGAACTCGGAACGGACGCGCAGGACCCGGACGGCGTCTCGACCGGCAACATCTTCGAGTACAACGCGGTCTTCGGCGCCAAGACACGCGGCGGGATCATCACGCGCGGCGCGGAGGACGGCAACGGGCCGGTGCTCGGCACGGTGTTCCGCAACAACTCGCTCCGGCTCCCGAACGCCGAGGCGGAGGGTTTCGTCTGCTACGGCGGCTGCACGAACCAGATGCTGACGATGACGCAGAACGTCGTCCAGGCGGCGTACAAGGTCGGCTACGCGGACGCGACCTTCACCGCGACCGACCACAACGTGTACTTCGGCGGGCTCCGGCAGTTCACGCCGGGCGCGACGGACAAGGTCGCGGATCCGAGGTTCACCTCGGCCACGAACCTGATCCTGCAAGCGGGCAGCCCGGCGATCGACCTCGGCACCACGAAGTACGACGACCGCGACGTCGACGGCAATCCCGTGTACTCCGGCGCGGCGGTGGACGCGGGCGCCTACGAATTCTCGTAAGTGGCGTTTCGGGTTAGGGCCAGCCTTGTCCGCTGTGCCTCCTGGCCCGAAGTCCACAGGCGCGGCGCGAGTGAAGACGTAACTCGCGTGATCAGGGGCGTGACTCGCGTGACTGGACGCCGCACTCGCGTGTTCCGCCGCTGAACACACGAGATCCGCCTCCAATCACGTGAGTGCCCGACCGGCCTCGTGAATGGTGAGGACGGTTAGAGACAACCGCGTCCTGGATACCTACTGGCGATCTCGCGTGACTGGATGGACGACACACGTGATCAGACGGACGACACGCGTGTCTGGACGGACGACTCGCGGTGGAGGCTTCGCCGCGGTCGTGTCGTCCATCTGGTCACGCGTGTCGCCCGTCGGATCACACGTGTCGTCCGTTCAAGCACGCGGAGCCGCCGTTCTGTACAGGTGGTCGTGAGTGGTAAGGACGGTTCTAACCGTCCTTACCACTCACGAGGGACCAGAAGCGTCAGTTGTAGATGCGCTGGATGGCGCCCGCCGCGACGAGCCCGTTGGCCCACAGCGAGTTCACCCGCGAGATCTCCTGGGCGTTCGGGGTCGCGTTGGTGCAGGACGGGCCGGGGCCGCCGCCGGACATCAGTTCGGAGCACGGGCCCTGGTAGTTGTCCGGCAGGCCGAGCGCGTGGCCGGTTTCGTGCGCGGCGATCCGCGTCTGGTTGTACTGCTGCGCCTGCGTGTAGTCGATGAAGATGGTGCCGCGGCCGTGGCCGTCGGTCTCGGCGTACGAACCCGAGGGGTCGTTGCCCTCGGTGTAGCGCAGGGTGGCGCCCGAGGAGCTCTCCTGCAGCTTCACGTTCGACACCGAGTTGTTCCAGTTCGCCACGCCCGCCTGGATGGCGGCCCGGAAGCTGGGCGCTCCCGAGGCGTCGTAGTAGACCGTGGTCGCCGCCGCGGCCTTGTGAGCAGGCTGGACCGCCGCCGTGGCCTGGCCCGCGGTGACCGGGACGGCCAGCAGCGCCAAGCTCACGGACGCGGAGACGAAGAACTTCCTTGCCATGGACCCACTCCTTGTGAGGACAACGGAATGGTTCGTGAATTTAGGAGCCCCGGCCCTGACTCGGCACCGACTTTCGTCGCGTCAGCCAGCTGGTGATTTACCAACACTTTCGACCTATTGACATGCGCATGTCCGCATACGATCATGCTCCGCTCAAGGCCGTAGAGCCACCTTTCCCGACGTCGCACGCGCCTCCAGTTCCGCCAGCGCCTTGGGCCCGTCCGCGAGGTCGTACACCGTCGGCGTCCCCGGCACGCAGACGCCGGCGGCGATCAGTGCGCGCAGTTCGTCCATCAGCTCCGCGAAGATCGCGGGAGCGTGCTCGATCAGAACGCCGAGATGCAGCCCGATCACGTGGATCTGCTGCCGGAAGTTCAAGTCCCGGTTGGTGATCGCGACCTCTCCCCCGGCGACGCCGTAGACCACGACCCGCCCGGTGACCCGCTTGGCCGCGGCGAGACTCGTGGCGAAAGCCGTCCCGCCGACCGATTCGAGCACCAGGTCGACCGTCCCCGGATCGGCCCCGTAGTCGAGGACACGATCGGCGCCCAAGCTCCGGACCACGTCGTGCTTGCCCGGCGACGCGGTGCCGATGACGGTCGCCCCGTAGTGCTTGGCCAGCCGGACCGCGGCCTGGCCGACCCCGCCCGCCGCCGCCTGGACCAGCACGGTCTCACCGGCGGCCAGCCGGCCCAGCTTGAGCGCGGCGAGCGCCGTGACCCAGTTCAGGATCAGCCCGATCGCCTGCTCGTCCGACCAGCCCGACGGCACCGGGACCGCGCCGGCCGCGGGCATCACCATGTACTCGGCGAACGCCCCGCCGCCGGTCCCGACGACGTGATCGCCGACCGCGGGCGCGGTCACCCCTTCCCCCACGGCCACGACCTCGCCTGCCGCCTCGAACCCGGCGATGTACGGGGCTTCCGGACCGTCCTCGTACGTCCCCCGCGTCTGCATGACGTCGGCGAAGTTGACGCCCGCCGCGGTGACCTTCAGGAGGATTTCGCCTGGTCCCGGCACCGGAACGGGGGCATCGGCGACGAGGTGGAGATCATCAGGACCATTCGCGGAGTCCTGTCGCAGCGCGCGCATCGAAGTCATGGCCGCACGCTAAAACCCTCACGTTTGTGTCAGGGTCAAGTCGCGCAGGTACGCGTCGAGGGCGTCGCGATTGCGGGTCATGAGCGCGATCCGGCGGTCGAGCACCTCCCGCTGCCGCGCGACCTCGCCGATCATGTACTCGCACGGCACCTTCGGCCGGACCTCGTCCGGTCCGTCGAGGTACGGCAGGACCTCACGGATCAGCCGCACCGGCAATCCGGCGTCGAGCATCCCGCGGATCTGCAGGACCGCCTCGACCGAGCCTTCGCAGAAGTCGCGATAGCCGTTGCCTTCGCGACCCGGGCTGATCAAGCCCTCTTCCTCGTAATAGCGCAGCGCGCGGACGCTGACCCCGGTCTTCCGCGCGAGTTCGCCGATCTTCACGATCCCAAGGTAGCCCGCGAGCCGCGGTATAGGTCGTTATACGGTTTTCGGCTTGTACCAGACCTCGGGGCGGCCGACCTGGCCGTAACGGGGCTCGCGCTGGGCGAGACCGTTGTCGGCGAGGTATTCGAGGTAGCGGCGCGCGGTGACGCGGGAGGCGCCGATGGCGGTAGCGGCCGCTCCGGCGGAGAGGCCGTCGGCGGCCGAGGCGAGGACTTCGGTGATCGCCTCCAGGGTCTGCCCGCTCATCCCCTTCGGCAGTGCCTGCCGCTCGGTGGTGCGCAGGGTGCCGAGCGCGCGGTCGATCTCGGCCTGTCCGGTGACTTCGCCCGAAGCGCCGTGGAACTCCGCGTAGCGCTCCAGTTTTTCCCGCAGCGAGGCGAAAGTGAACGGTTTCAGCAGGTACTGCACCACACCGACCGACACGGCGGCCTTCACCAGCGCCAGATCCCGCGCCGAGGTCACGGCGATGACGTCGATCGGGAGACCGGCCGCGCGCAGCGACCGGCAGACGGCGAGGCCGTGCGTGTCCGGGAGGTAGAAGTCCAGCAGTACCAGGTCGACCGGTTCGCGTTCGCAGAAGCGCAGCGCGTCGCCGCCGGAGTGCACGACCCCGGCCACGGTGAAGCCGGGCATCCGCTCGACGTACACCCGATGCGCGTCGGCGGCCACCGGTTCGTCCTCGACGACCAGCACCTTGATCATCGCGCGGGCTCCTTCGGCGGCAGACGAACGGTGAACACCGCGCCCTCGTCGCGGCCGACGTCGATCGTCCCACCGTGCCGCCGCACCGCCTGACCCACCAGTGCCAAGCCGAGTCCGTGCCCGTCCTCGGGTTTGGTGGACCACCCGCGCCGGAACACCTCTTCGACGTCCTCGACGCCCGGCCCGGTGTCGGCGACCCGCAGCAGCAACCCGTCGGTATCCGCGCGGACGGTCACCTCGACCCCGGGCCGTCCGCCGTGGCCGGCGTTGCCCGCGGCCGCGTCGATACCGTTGTCGATCAGATTCCCGAGGATGGTCACCAGATCCCGCGGCGGGACGCCGGTGTCCGAATCCTCCATGACGGTGTCGGGCGTGATCGTGAACTCGACGCCGCGTTCGCTCGCCTCCGCCGCCTTGCCCAGCAGCAGCGCCGCGAGCACGGGTTCGGCGACCGCGCCGACCACGCGGTCGGTGAGTTCCTGCGCCAGCGCGAGTTCTTCGGTGGCGAACTCGACGGCCTGTTCGGGGCGGCCGATCTCGACCAGCGAAACGACGGTGTGGAGCCGATTCGCCGCTTCGTGCGCCTGCGACCGCAGCGCCTCGGCCAGTCCGCGCACCGTGGTGAGTTCCCCGGTCAAAGCCTGGAGTTCCGTGTGGTCGCGCAGGATCACGACGGTGCCCATCGCCTTCCCGCGCGAGCGCACCGGCGACGTGCTGACCACGAGCACCCTGGCCTCGGTGAGATGCAGTTCGTCGGTGCGCTCCTCCCCCGAGGTGAACGCTTCGACGAGATCCTCGGGAATGTCCAATGCGGACAGTTCACGGCCGACGGCGTCCTCGGCGACGCCCAGCAGCGCCCGTGCTCCGTCGTTGCACAGCACCACTCGCCCGTCCCCGCCGACGAGCAGCAGCCCCTCGCGCACGGAATGCAGCACGGCTTCGTGGTACTCGAACAGGTTGCTCAGTTCCTCCGGCGCGATCCCCCTGGTCTGCCGCCGGAGCCGGGCACTGACGAGATAACTGCCGATCCCGCCGACCACCAGTACCGCCATCGCGACCCCGAGCAAGGGCCACAGGCGTTCCCGCAGTTCCGCGTCGATCGCTTCGACCGTGATGCCGACCGACACCAGTGCGACGACCTGCCCGGCGGCGCCGCGCACCGGGACCACGACGCGTTCGGACGGGCCGAGCGAACCGGCGTAGGTCTCGACGACCTTGCCGCCGCGTTGGGCCTCGCCGATGTTGCCGATGAACGGCTGCCCGATCAGCGCCGGATTCGGGTGCGTGTAGCGGATGCCGTTCTTGTCCATGATGGTCACGAAATCCACGTCCGTGTCCGCGCGGACACTCTGCGCGAACGGCTGCAGTGTCCGGGTCGGCTCCGATGTGGACAGTGCGGCGAGAACGCCAGGGGCGTCCGCCACCGCTTCGGCGACCGCGGTCACCTTGTCCCGCGCCCGGTCTTCGGTGGCCCTGACCGAATCGAGGTACGCGAAGGTCACCCCGGCCGCGACGAGCACGAAAAGCACCACGAGCTGCAGAATCAGCAGCTGGCGGGCGAGACTGCCGCGCCTGGTCCGGATCCGCGTCGTCGAGGGCACCCGCCCATACCAGCACACCGTCGCCGGGCCGTGCGGCGCGCCCGGCCGGAATTCCCCGGAAACCACTCGTGCGAACTCAATGAACACAACCGTGACCCAGCTCACCAGCCCGGGTGATAGTGACCGGCAATCCCACGGACACCCCCTGAGCTGGAGGCAAAGGTGCCTACAACGCCGGAAGCGGCGCCACGACGCCGCGACAAGATGCACTACCTGTACCTGGCCGTGATCGCGGCGGTCGTCCTCGGCGTCATCGTCGGGTTCGCGGCGCCAGGTCTGGCCAAGGAGCTCAAGCCGCTCGGCACGGGCTTCGTCAACCTGATCAAGATGATGATCTCCCCCATCATCTTCTGCACCATCGTGCTCGGCATCGGATCGGTGGCGAAGGCCGCGAAGGTCGGCAAGGTCGGGTTGCTGTCGCTCGGCTACTTCCTGATGATGTCGACGTTCGCGCTCGCGATCGGCCTCGTCGTGGGCAACCTCCTGCACCCGGGTGAGGGCCTGCACCTCGACCCCGCGGCCGCCGCGAAGGCGCACAAGCAGGCCGAAGGCGGCGAAGGCACCGTCGACTTCCTGATGGGCATCATCCCCACCAGCTTCGGTTCCGCCTTCACCGAAGGCCAGGTGCTCCAGACGCTCCTGGTCGCGCTCCTCGCCGGCTTCGCCGTGCAGAAGCTGGGCACCAAGGGCGAGCCGATCCGCCGCGGCATCGAGCACATCCAGCGGCTCGTGTTCCGGATCCTCGCCATGATCATGTGGGCCGCCCCGGTCGGCGCGTTCGGCGCGATCGCCGCGGTGGTCGGCGAAACCGGCTGGGGCGCGCTGCGCAGCCTCGCCGTCATCATGATCGGCTTCTACCTGACCTGCCTGGTGTTCGTGTTCGGCGTGCTCGGCACGGTCCTGTGGCTCGGCGCGCGGATCAACATCTTCACGCTGTTGCGTTATCTCGGCCGTGAGTTCCTGCTGATCCTGTCGACGTCGTCGTCCGAATCGGCGCTGCCCCGCCTGATCGCGAAGATGGAGCACCTCGGGGTGTCCAAACCGGTCGTCGGCATCACCGTGCCCACCGGCTACTCGTTCAACCTCGACGGCACGGCCATCTACCTGACGATGGCGACGCTGTTCATCGCCAGCGCGCAGGACCAGCCGCTGGGCGTCGGCGAGCAGATCTCCTTGCTGCTGTTCATGATCATCGCGTCGAAGGGCGCGGCGGGCGTCAGCGGCGCCGGGATCGCCACCCTCGCGGGCGGTCTCCAGTCGCACCGGCCGGAACTGGTCGACGGCGTCGGGTTCATCCTCGGCATCGACCGGTTCATGTCCGAGGCCCGCGCGCTGACCAACTTCGCGGGCAACGCCGTCGCGACCGTCCTGGTCGGAACGTGGACCAAGGAGTTCGACCGGGATCAGGCCAACCGGGTCTTCAGCGGCCAGGCCCCGTTCGACGAAGCCACCCTGATCGACGACCATTCCGACACGCCGAAGGATCCTGACGGCGACCGGGAGAAGGCCGTGGCGCACGCGTAGCGCCCGGTGACCGACCGGAACCGCGGTGCGAGGGGCCCCCGTCCTCGCACCGCGGTTCCTCTTTTCTGGGAAGCTGAACGGCATGCCGGACGCCATCGACCGCTACGTGCTCTCGCGGTACTCGAAGCTGCTGCACGGCAACTTCGACGGGATGATGACCGAACCCGAACGCGAGCGGTTCCTGCGCGACCTCGTGGAGGACGCGCGCACCATCACCGACGACGAACTCGGCGAACTGCTCGCGGCGGACTGGCGGCCGCGGATCACCGCGGCCTGGCTGATCGGCGTCGACCGCCGCACCGCGTGGCGCGGCCGTATCCGGGAACTGTTCCTGGAAAGCGGGCTGGTCTTCGCCGGGCAGGGCTACTGTTTCGCGCTCGCCCGGTTCGGCACGATCGCCGACGCCGAGATCCTCGTGTCCTATTTGGACCATTACCTCGCGCGGCCGGATCTGCGCTACGACCAGGAATGGGCGCTCGCGGCCCTGCACCACATCGATTCCGACCTCACGACCGCGTACATGTCACGCTATCTGCGGCCGGGCGGGCTCTGGGAGAGCTGGTCCGCGAAGAACAGCACGGACCTGCCGTTCCACAAGATGTACTTCGCCATGCTGTGCTCGCACGTCCAGCGTGCCGTGCACGCGGCGGACGTCAGGCGCTGACCTTCTCGTCGTAGACCACACGGGACGCGGCGATCGAGTCGCGGTGACGCTCGGCCCAGCTCAGCAGGCCGCTCAGCGACGCGTACAGCTCCTTCGCCATCGGCGTGGCCTCGTACTCCACCTTCGGCGGCACCGTCGGGTACACGGTGCGCTCGAGCAGGCCGTCGCGTTCGAGGTTCCGCAACGTCAGGGTGAGCATCCGCCTGCTGATCCCCTCCACCGAACGCTCCAGCTCGGTGAACCGCACGGGGCCGCGCGTGGCCTCCAGCAGGATGCCGATCGCCCACTTGCCGCTGATCCGGTTGATCACCTCGAGCACGGTGCACACCTCGAGTTTTTCGGGATCGACGACCCTGGCCTGCGCGGTCACATCGGTGTTCCCCTGGGACATGAAAGTGCCTCCTTCCGGCGAGGAACAGAGTCACACAAGATGGGCGCTGTTACAAGTGATGCACCAAGGCGTCACCTGGGAAAAAGGGGTTATCTGTGTCTCAGCGCGCCTCGCACTGGCCGTGCTCTGCGCCGTCTCGCTGATGGTCGTCCTCGACGGTTCGATCGTCGCCGTCGCGTTGCCCGCGATCCAGAACGACCTCGGCTTCACGCCCTCGACGCTGGCCTGGGTCGTCAACGCCTACCTGATCGCCTTCGCCGGGCTGCTCCTGTTGTCCGGCAGGCTGGGCGACCTGATCGGCCGGAAACGGGTCTTCCTCGCCGGGCTCGGCTTGTTCACGCTCGCCTCGCTGCTCTGCGGGATCGCGCAGGACCAGGCGCAGCTCATCGGATTCCGCTTCCTGCAGGGCGCCGGTGGCGCGCTGGCGTCGGCCGTCGTACTCGGCATGATCACCACGCTCTACTCGGAACCGCGGGCACGGGCGAAGGCCATCGGCGTCTACAGCTTCACCCAGGCCGCCGGATCGTCGATCGGGCTCATCGCGGGCGGGACGCTCACCCAGCTGCTCGACTGGCACTGGACGTTCTTCGTCAATCTCCCGATCGGCGCGATCGCGCTGGCGCTCGCCGTCCGGCTGCTCGCGGACGATCGAGGCCCCGGCCTGCGCGACGGCACGGACGTGACCGGCGCCGGGCTGGTCACCGGCGGCCTCATGCTGCTGGTCTACACGATCGTCAAGGCCGAGGAGTACACCTGGGCCGACGTCCGCACACTCGGCCTGCTCGCGGTGTCGCTGGTCCTGCTCGCCGGGTTCGTGCTCCGGCAGGCGAAAGCACGTCGGCCGTTGCTGCCGCTGCGAATCTTCCGCCTCCGCGCGGTGTCCGGGGCGAACACGGTGATGGTCCTGATGGTGGCCGGATTGTTCGGCTTCCAGTTCATCACCGCGCTCTACCTGCAGCGCGTACTCCGGCTCGACGCGTTGAGCACCGGGTTCGCGTTCCTGCCCGCCCCGCTTTCGATCGCGGTGATGTCGCTGGTCTTCGCAGAGCGGCTGAACCACCGCTTCGGGGCACGGGCGGTCCTCGTGGGCGGGCTCTCGCTGGTCGCGCTGGCGCTCGGTTTCCTCGCCACCGTCCAGGCCGACGGCGACTACGCGACGGACGTCCTGCCCGCGCTCGTGCTGATGGGCGTCGGGTTCGGCGCGGCGATGCCGGCGCTGATGGGGCAGGCGATGTCCGACGTCTCCCCCGCCGACGCCGGGGTCGCCTCGGGGCTGATCAACACCACGCAGCAGATCGGCGCGGCGATCGGGACCGCCGTGCTCGCGACCACCGCCGCCTCACGCACCGGATCACTGCTGGCCGAGGGAGCCGCGATGCCTGAAGCACTGACTAGCGGCTATCGAGCCGCGTACGCGTTGAGCGCCGGACTGCTCGCTCTCGCCGTCTTCGCCGCGACCGTGCTCCTTCGCGCCCGAAAGGTTCAGGAAGCGATCGTCGCGTAAGCCCACTCGGAGACCTCGCCGCCGAGACGCACCTCGGCGGCGCCTCCGGGTTTCCAGACCCCGCTGCCGCCGAACGCGGCCATGCCGCCGGTCTTGCCGGAGTACTGGGAAAGCACCACCCACATCCCGTATCCGGCCGCGACGCCGACCTGATCGAGCAACCGGTCTTCCTGGCCCTCGCTGAAGAGCGCGCTGAGAACGTAGACCTCGGCGCCCGCCTCGGCGAGTTCCCGCGCGTGGTCCGGGTTCGCGGCGTCGAGGCAGATCGCCAGGCCGAGGCGCCTGCCGCCGACCTCGACGATCACCTGCCGCGTGCCCGGTTCGAAGAGCTCGTCCTCGCTGTCGTGCAGGTTCCGTTTCGCATAGGTGGCAACGGTTTCCCCGCCGGGGCCGAGGACGAGCGAACCGATGTACCGGTGGCCGTCCTCCACGAGGGGCAGTCCGATGACGGCGTGGACGGCGCTCGCCCGGCAAGCCTCCCGGAGCGGTTCGAGGCGTGGGTCGTCAGGAGTCAGCCAGAGCCCCGGGTCGGCGGCGAGCGCCTCGAATTCCAGCCCGGTCAGGGAGAGTTCGGGGAACACGCAGAGATCGGCGTCCGCGCTCCGGAGGAGCCTGGCGTGTTCGGTGATGTTCGCGGCTAGGTCGGCGGGGACGGTGAACGGCTGCACGGTGGCGACACGCATGGCGTGAGCCTAGCGCCCCAGATATCCCCGCAAACCGTGTTGCCCCCGCCGCATCATGAGCGCGTGGTTGATCCGGAAGACCGGCCTGGCGACCCGATCGAGCTTGCGCAGCAACGGTTTCCGCGCCTCGACCTCCTGCGTGATCTCCAGTCTCGTACCGCTTCCCACCGCGATCAGGGCACCGGCCAGCGTCCCTTCGAGGTCGCCGCTGAGCAGCACCCGCAGCCGTCCCTCACGCTCGTCCTGGCGGTCTCGGTGCATCCGCACGGTCAGCGCGTACGGCAGCCTGGAGCGGCAGACGAGTTCGGCGGTGTCCTCGTCGACCCGGCTGACCGAACGCACGTCGCGCCACCACAGCGGGTACGCGGCCAAGTCGACGACCGCGTCGAAGACCGCCTTGGGCGAGGCGGGCAGCACCCACGTGTCGCGGAAGCGGTACCAACCGCCTCCGCGACCCGTGTGCGAACCCGTCATACCTGCGCCGACACCAGGTTCCGGCCGTCCATCGTCACGACGTCGACCGAGGCCACGTCGCCAGGGGCGACCAACGCGGAACCGTCGACACCGGTGCCCTCACGCTGTCCCTTCTCCGAAACGAGCCAGCTGCCGGCGTTGACCCGCTCTCCGCTCTTCGTCACGACGATGAGCGCGCACTTCTCGCCTTCGCGGACACCTGTCGCCTTGGCGTGCAGCCGCACCCAGCCCGCGGCCGGAACCACCCGGACCGCCAGTTGCACACCCGTGTCCCGGTTGGTCGCCGCGAGGTCGCGGGTGCCGGGCACCGGGGCGGTAGCCGTCGGCACCGGCAAGGCCACCGTCGACGGTTCGGGCGACGTCTGCCGTCCGACCAGCACACCCGCGCCGAGCGCCACCACGACCAGTACGGCCGCACCGGCCACGGCGAGGAGCCGCCGCGGTTTGCGCTCCTGGGTGCCTTCTTCTTCGCGCACCTGACGCAGCGTGCGCTGCAGCAGCAGATCTCCGCCGTCGGGCGGTCCGTCGAGGAACGCCTCCGGCGGCACCTCGTCGAGGTGGTGGCGCAGCTCCGACAGCTCGCGCACCTCACGACGGCACGTCGGGCAGTTCGCCAGATGCGTCTCGAACGTGGCCGCTTCCGCCTGAGTCAGGCCGCCGAGGACGTAGGCGGCGAGCTGGCCCTGGTCGTGTCCCACCGCACTCATCGCGCTACCTCCTTCCCTGGTCCGGACATCACGGCTCTGAGCGCCCGTAACGCGTAATAAGATCTCGACTTAACGGTACCCGGCGCCACGCCCAGGGATTTCGCCGCTTCGGCCACCGTCCGGCCCCGGTAATAGATCTCCACCAGTACCTCACGATGTTCCGTGGACAGGCCGTCCATGGCTCCGAGCACGGCCATCGAGTCCACGACGCCCTGCGCGTGGTCCCGCTCCACCGCCGGGGTGGGCACGCCCTCCGCCGGCTCCGCCACTTCCGGTGGCCGCGCCGCCCTGGCCCGCGCGCGGTCGGTGATGATGTTCCGGGCGACCGTGAGCAGCCAGCCCCGCACCGATCCCTTCGCGTCGTTCTCCAGGTCTTCGGCATGTTTCCAAGCCCGGACCAAGGTCTCCTGCACGACGTCCTCCGCGGCCGCGCGGTCCCCGGTCAGCCTTGTCGCGTACGCCAGCAGGCTTCGCCCGTGTTCGGCGTACAAGTGCCTGACCAAGTCCTCGCCTTTGGCCTTTTTGGGCCGCCAGCCTCCGATCGCCACTCGCGTCCTCCCGACGGTCTTCTGGGTCGGCGAGGACAGTACTGCAACCCGCAGGGGCAGAGTGGATCGTTCGGCGCGCGCCGCGATCGAACTGTGCATCGGCACCGGCCTCTCCTCGGTTCTCCATGGCCGCCTCCTCTTGCCTCCCACACGGATGACCGGCGGAAGTGGTTCAACCGAGGTCTTGTCGATCACCGGAGGCGCTCGTATGCTGGCGCCTCCGGATTCCGCCGCCGCCTGATTCCCGGGAGGGTCTCGGCGTGCCAAGGAAACTCGCGGCCGTTCTGCTGGCGGTCGCTTTCGTGTCGGGATGTGGCGAGGAGCCCGGTTTCACCGCGACGCTGACGGATCCGGTGAACGTCGACCTGAGCTGGCCCGACGACGACCCGGCCGCCGCGGGGCGGATCGTCGAGTACACGACCGATCCGCACGGCGAATACACGATCCTGCAGTTCGTGCCGCCACGGCAGACGACCTTCCGGCATCCGGACCTGATGTCGGAAACGCGGTTCTACTACCGGATCCGGCCGTTCTACGGTGCCGTTTCGGACGCCGTGACGGTTTCCGGCCCCGCGACACCCGCCGCTTCCGGACCCGTCGTGCCGCTGCGGGCCGGTGATCGATCGGCCGCCCCGGCTTCGTTCAAGGCCGAGCCCGCGGCGGAGGCGATGGTGCGGTTCAGCTGGGCCGATCGCTCCAGTGACGAGGACGGCTTCCTGGTGGAGATCAGGAAACCCGGTGCGGACGGGTTCGTGCCGATCGAGGTGTCCGATCCGGGGACGACGTCGGCCGGGCTCGCCACCATGCCGGGCGAAGAGGGCGCCTCGTATCGGCTGCGCGCCTTCTACTACGGCCCCGCCTCGCCCGTGCTGGACCTCGTGAGTGGCAAGGACGGTTAGAACCGTCCTTGCCACTCACGAGCCCTACGTGAGAACGGTCTTCAGGAACTGACCGGTGTAGCTCTCCTCAACCGAAGCGACGTGCTCCGGCGTGCCCTCCGCGATCACGGTGCCACCGCCCGAACCGCCCTCGGGACCCATGTCGATGATCCAGTCCGAGGTCTTGATGACGTCGAGGTTGTGCTCGATGACGATCACCGTGTTGCCCTTGTCCACCAGCCCGTTGATCACGCCGATCAGCTTGCTGATGTCCTCGAAGTGCAGACCGGTGGTCGGCTCGTCGAGGATGTAGACCGTCTTGCCGGTGGACCGCTTCTGCAGCTCGCTGGCGAGCTTGACGCGCTGCGCCTCACCGCCGGACAGGGTCGGCGCGGGCTGCCCGAGCCGGACGTAGCCGAGACCGACGTCGACGAGGGTGGCCAGGTGCCGGTGGATCGCCTTGATCGGCTCGAAGAACTCGGCCGCCTCCTCGATCGGCATGTTCAGCACGTCGGAGACGGTCTTGCCCTTGTAGTGCACCTCGAGGGTCTCGCGGTTGTACCGGTCGCCCTTGCAGACCTCGCACGGGACGTAGACGTCCGGCAGGAAGTTCATCTCGATCTTGATGGTGCCGTCACCGGCGCAGGCCTCGCACCGGCCGCCCTTGACGTTGAACGAGAACCGGCCCTGCTGGTAGCCGCGCACCTTCGCCTCGGTGGTCGCGGCGAACAGCTTGCGCACGTGATCCCAGACGCCGGTGTACGTCGCCGGGTTGGACCGCGGGGTGCGGCCGATCGGCGACTGGTCGACGCGGACCAGCTTGTCCACGTTGCCCAGCCCGTTGACGCGGGTGTGCCGGCCGGGGACCTGACGCGCGCCGTTGAGCTTGTTCGCCAGCACGGTCGCGAGGATGTCGTTGACCAGCGTGGACTTCCCTGAGCCCGAGACACCGGTGACCGACACGAGGCAGCCGAGCGGGAACGACACGTCGAGCCCGCGCAGGTTGTGCTCGCGTGCGCCGACGACGGTCAGCTGACGCTTCTTGTCGATCGGGCGCCGGATGGCCGGGACCTCGATCTTGGTGCGGCCCGAAAGGTACGCGCCGGTGATCGATTCCTTGTTCCGCAGGATCTTCTTGTACGGTCCACTGTGGACGATGTGGCCACCGTGCTCGCCGGCGCCCGGGCCGATGTCGACCACCCAGTCGCTGGAGCGGATGGTGTCCTCGTCGTGCTCGACGACGATCAGCGTGTTGCCCAGGTCGCGCAGGCGGACCAGCGTCTCGATCAAGCGGTGGTTGTCCCGCTGGTGCAGCCCGATCGACGGCTCGTCCAGCACGTACAGCACGCCGACCAGACCGGAACCGATCTGCGTGGCGAGCCGGATGCGCTGCGCCTCGCCACCGGACAGCGTCCCGGAGGCGCGGTCGAGCGAGAGGTAGTTGAGGCCGACGTCGAGGAGGAAGCGCAGCCGCGCCTGGATCTCCTTGAGCACCGCTCCGGCGATGACCTGCTCGCGTTTGCCGAGCTCCAGCTCGTCCAGGAACTGCGACGCCTCGGCGATCGAGAGGGCGCAGACCTCGGCGATCGACCGGTCGCCCTGGGTCTTGTGCTCCAAGGTGACGGCGAGGATCTCCGGCTTGAGCCGCGTGCCCTGACAGGCCGGGCACGGCACCTCGCGCATGTAGCCCTCGTACCGCTCGCGCATGTACTCGGACTCGGTCTGCTCCTGGCGCCGCTCGAGGAACGGGATGACACCCTCGAAGCTCGCGTAGTACGAACGCTGACGGCCGTAGCGGTTCTTGTAGCGGACGTGGACCTGCTCGTCGACGCCGTGCAGGACGGCCTTCTGCACCTTCGCCGGCAGCTTGCGCCACGGCGTGTCCATCCGGAAGCCGATGGTCTCGGACAGCGATTCGAGCAGGCGGATGAAGTAGTCCGCGCTCTGGCCGCCCGCCCACGGCGCGATGGCGCCCTCACCGAGGGACAGCTCGTCGTCCGGGACCACGAGCTCCGGGTCGACCTCCTTGCGGACGCCGATACCGGTGCAGTCGGGGCAGGCGCCGTACGGGGCGTTGAACGAGAACGACCGCGGCTCGAGGTCTTCGATCGCCAGCGGGTGGCCGTTGGGGCAGGCCAGGTTCTCGGAGAAACCGCGTACGCGATGCGGGTCGTTCTCCGGCAGGTCGACGAACTCCAGCTCGATCAGGCCGTCGGCCAGCCGGAGCGCCGTCTCGACCGAGTCGGTGAGGCGCTGCCGCGAGCTCGTCTTCACCGAAAGCCTGTCGATGATGACGGCGATCTGGTGCTTTTCCTGCTTCTTCAGCTTCGGCGGGTCGGTGAGCGGGTGGATCGTCCCGTCCACCACGACGCGCGCGTAGCCCTGCTGCTGCAGGTTCTCGAAGAGGTCGAGGTACTCCCCCTTGCGCCCGCGCACGACCGGCGCGAGCACCTGGAAGCGGGTGCCCTCCTCCATCGCGAGCACCTGGTCGACGATCTGCTGCGGGGTCTGCTTGCTGATCGCCTCGCCGCACTGCGGGCAGTGCGCCTTGCCGGCGCGGGCGTAGAGCAGGCGCAGGTAGTCGTAGACCTCGGTGATGGTGCCGACGGTCGAACGCGGGTTGCGCGAGGTGGACTTCTGGTCGATCGACACCGCGGGCGACAGGCCCTCGATGAAGTCGACGTCCGGCTTGTCCATCTGGCCGAGGAACTGGCGCGCGTACGCCGACAGCGACTCGACGTAGCGGCGCTGGCCTTCGGCGAAGATGGTGTCGAAGGCGAGGCTCGACTTCCCGGACCCGGACAGACCGGTGAACACGATCAGGCTGTCGCGGGGCAGGTCGAGATCCACACCGCGGAGGTTGTGCTCGCGGGCGCCGCGAACAACGAGGCGATCAGCCACGCCAGGGTCCCTTCAGGTTTCATTCTCAGCTGCGGTCGCCGGCCCGGTCGATAGCTGCACGGGCGGCCGCTTCCATGCTACGAGGCACCACCGACAGAAACTGGTTCCGAGTCCTTGACCTGCGGTTTTCCAGGCTTATCGCGTCGATCCCGGCGAGCGGTGAGCCACCGGTGGACCGGCCGTTCCACGCCAGCGGTGATCGCCCAGCCCCCGAGGACGGCGGCGGCCAGCACGATGGGGAGCCGCAGCCAGCCGGGGACGCCGACGTTCAGCAGGGCACGGGCCAGGATGTAACCGAGTTCCTGGTGCACCAGATAAAGACCATACGAGATGCCCGCGAGCCAGGTGACAGCCGGGGCGATCCTGGCGAGACCGGGGAACCGCCAGTCCGGCCCGCGCGCGGCCAGGCACACCAGCAGCAGCATGATCGCGAACCCGATGGCCGAGGGCCAGCGCTCCGGATCGTTCGGCAGGGCTTGGTGGAACGGGAAGACCTGCAGGTCCTGCGCGGTGCAGGCGGCGAGCACGAACAGCGCGAGATGCCAGTGCGCCAGCCGTCGTTTCGCCCACAGCCAGATCGCGATGCCGATGG
Source organism: Amycolatopsis sp. MJM2582 (assembly GCF_000754115.1). NCBI lineage: Bacteria > Bacillati > Actinomycetota > Actinomycetes > Pseudonocardiales > Pseudonocardiaceae > Amycolatopsis > Amycolatopsis sp. MJM2582. Next base: position 717,393 of record NZ_JPLW01000006.1, on the reverse strand, counting down.
CGAAGACGTGCACGCGGTGCAGGCCGAGGCCGTAGTAGAAGGTCTCCACGAGCTTCGGCGTGGAAGCCGGGTCGAACACGACGAACCGGAGGAAGAGCGGGACCAGGATCAGCGCCCAGAGCAGCGCGACCGTGAGCCGGTGCGTACGCCACCGGCGTGGCCACAGCAGGGCCGCGGCGGTGAACGCGATGAGCTGGACCGGCAGCGTCCAGTAGGCGCCGTCGAGGTAGTAGAAGAGCTCGTAACGCCAGCCCCATTCCTGGACCATGCCCAGGTTGCCGAGCAGATCGGCGCCGGTGGGGATGTACCAGGGCGACGGGTCGGTCGGCGGGCCCTGCGGAACGCCGAACAGGAATCCGGACAGGCCCGGCGGGAACGGCAGGCCGCTGAACCGGATCGTCGCGTACCGGGCGACGACGTAGGTGACGGTGACCGCCACCAGGTACGCGGGCACCAGCCGCGCGACCCGGCTCCACAGCCACCGCCCAGGGCGTCCCTTCCGGAGGCTCGCGCACACGAAGAAGGCGGAGATCACCAGAAGGATGGCCGCACCGAACTGAGCCGTTACCCGAAAGGGGTAACCCACCAGTTCCGGATGCAGAAGCGCCCCCTGATGGGTGACGTGTCCGAGCATGACCGCGAAGACGGCGATAACGCGAAGGACGTCCCAGCTGATCTTGCGCGGGGCGCGCGGCGAGGCGTCGGGCACGAGCGTCCTGTGGTTCGGATGGCGGGGCGACGCGAGCCTACGTCGTGCGCCTGTGCGCCGCCTGTGCGGGTGGAACCGATTGCAGGCGAACGACTACCGTGTGCGGTGTGAACATCGTCGAGACCTACACCGGGCACGTCGACCCCGGCGGCGACGCCGCCCGTCGCACCCTGGACGCGCTCACCATCACGAAGCTGTCGGTCGGCCCGATGGACAACAACGCGTATCTGCTGGTCTGCCGCGCCGAGAACGAGGCGCTGCTGATCGACGCCGCGAACGACCCGGAACGGATCTCCGACCTCATCGGCCACGGCCCCGACCGGCCCGCGCTGAGGACCGTCGTGACCACCCACCAGCACCAGGACCACTGGCAGGCCCTCGGCGCCGTCGCCGGCGCGAACGGCTCGAACACCGCCGCCCACCCGCTGGACGCGGAACCGCTGCCGATCCCGCCGGACTTCCTCGTCGAACACGGCGACACGATCAAGGTCGGGCAGATCACCCTCGAGGTGATCCACCTGCGCGGCCACACACCCGGCTCTATCGCACTGCTGTACCGCGACCCGAACGGACACCCGCACCTGTTCACCGGCGATTCGCTGTTCCCCGGCGGTGTCGGGAAGACGGGCTCGCCTTCGGATTTCACGTCGCTGCTGGACGATGTCGAGACGCGGATCTTCGGCGAGCTGCCGGACGAGACGTGGTTCTACCCGGGGCACGGGGACGACTCGACGCTGGGCGCCGAACGTCCGAAGCTCGCGGAATGGCGCGAACGCGGCTGGTGACCTGACGACGTTCCCGAACGGGGCTGCGTACCTGGTAGGCATCCCCGTTTACTACAGGCAAGCTAACCTGGAAATGCGCCGGACTGCAGCCTGGAGGACACCTTCCGAACAAACCGCTCCTCCTGCCAGAAGGTATCTCCAGCATTAACTGATCGAAAAGCACACAGATTGTTCCGGGTGTGTCCTTGGAATCCCATACGGCCGACACGTTTCGGCCGCGTTCGTTCCCATGTCGGCTCAGCCAGTAGATCCTGCCGCCTGGCCTGAACTCGAAAGCCGATACGAACTCCCGCTGCTGCGACTTGTGAGTCCTTGGTCGTCCGACCCGCGCTGAAACCGAATTCCGGGGCCATCCGAGGGCATCGCGAGACGATCCGGAACTTCTCGTCGATCGGCTGCGCAGCTAAATCTTTCTGCACCTCCTTGACCAGGTAGAACGTGATGACCTGACCCGTCTTGTCCGTTATCTCGTGCCGCGGTTTCGAGAGCGCTTCGGCGGATGCCTCGGCATCCGACTCCAACTCCGTGGCAATGTTCGCCAGATCGTTGTCGGTTGCGGTTTCGGTGCGAAGTTGCCGGATCGACCGGGTCAACGCACCGGGTTCTATCCAAAGATGGTGTCCAATTCGTCTGGACACGCCGTTGTCACGGGCGTCGATGTTGGCAAGATCTATCATTGGAATGAAAATACTTGGACCGATGTGCTCCGACTTCCCATGGACTACTCGCCTGCGGCGGCACCCCCCGATTAACGACTACAACGAAATCATCGTCCACCCTGATTGGTAGCAAGGTGAACTTCTAGCCCATTGATCGCGTACACAAACAGCAGCAACGAGCCGTCAAGTGAGGCTAACAAGGGAGTCCAAACTTAACGAAGCACTTCCTGGAAATTATTGGATAGCTCTCCAGATCTTTAAAACTAGCATGTCTGCCACTAGAAGCCTTCTTCAGTCAAATCTTGCGCAACCTTATTCTCAAAATTAAAAGGCGGAACATGCGGCGACGTCTCAACAAGTGTAGCGCCTTTATGTTGCGTGAATATGATGGCGAAGTCTTCGCCGCATATTTCACACCAACCACCCAATGCGATACGTTGGCGTCGTCCAGCACCCACAGATTCACCTACCGGTATTTCAACTGAAATATTCGTTTCAACACGCGCAGCAACCGCATCAACAAAAAAGTCGGTCGACACCTCATCTTCGCAACGAGCAGACACATATACATGTTCCACATGAGTACAATCAGACAAGCAGAATGGACAGCGTAGCATCGCATCGTCCAACAAGGTGCGCCCAAAGGAACCGATTCCATCATCACGCACGTTCGACACCGACTTAGAGTAGTCTTCCGGAAGCAGAAGTCCTTCAGTGGACCCTCCAACAAAGCTATCGAAACATGGAGGACTTAGCCATGCATCAACGTACGAAATGTCAACTTTTGATCCCCCGAACCTAGATTCAACAAAGTTGACGATGCCACTATCAAATGCGGCACCACGGAAAGATAATTTCCCGCCAGCAAGCTCCGACAATTTGAAACTGACTTCAGCTCCGGAAAAATTAGCTTGATCAAACGAGAGAAAACCATCATCAAGCGAGATCAACTCAAAGCTAACATTACCGGAGGAAAATTCAGCGTAATCGAACACGACATTGCCACCCAAAAATTTACTTCCTGTAAAGTATACGCTGGCCCCACGAAATTCGGAACCATTAAAAAGAATACTACCGTCTACAAACTTACACCCAACCGCCTCAACACTGCCTGCCGTAAATTTAGCGGACGAAAACCGCACGTCAGCACCCGAGAACTCCGAATTGGAAAGATTTAAGTGGCCGCCATCCAACTCGATCCCACTGAAATAGACCTCGCCCGCACCAAACTTTGCGCTAGCGAAGTTCAACCCCTCCGCCACGAGGCGAACGCCACTAAAATCAACGATGCCGCCGCCAAACTCTACATTTGAAAAGTCGCCCCCATCGAAGACCGCGCCACTGAAATCGTAATTCAGTCCCTTCCATGAAACTGCCGCGTCACCGCGGAGATGACCGGAAATAACGCTAACTATCGCCTTTCTGACCTGCCGCTCTTGTTGAGCTTCACGATGCGTATCTAAAACAGTTGGCACAATGCTGGCCGGATCCCTCAAAGGGCCAACATAAGCGGGAGGTTTACGCAGTCCACGTCTTCCCATTTTTACATTCATCGACCGCGTTTTTCGCCTCATCTCGGGCGGCGTATATGGCATGCGCAGATATGCACAAAGTTCGTCAATGCAGGTTTGCCGCCCTTCTCGCCAATCATCAGCAAGATGCTCCAGCGCATATACTCCAGCCGACCGCACTGGAGCTTTCGCAGAGCCAAGCTGCTCAGCTGCCTTAAAAAAGCGATCAGAAAAAGCTTTTACATTCTCTCGAATTTCAGCATTTTCGCCAAGCTTTTGCTTGCGGTATGCGATAACAAGAATTGCGACGCCGCCAACTCCTCCAACAATAGCCAACGCCAATTTAAGAAGGTTAAAACTATCGTTAGCTGTCCAAGGTGCAGTGCCGAACAGTACAGGGCGACCCAAAAGGAACCAAAGTCCCACAGAAATAGTAACCGCAACCAGGGCCGCAAGAAAAAGAAGGGCCGCAATGTTCAGCCCCAACGTCATCCTCGAAGCTGCCTTTACATCGCTATCAGACCTTCGACGCACGGTAGGTAGGCGCATAAGTACAGTTCTACCGCATGCCGTGATGTCACATCACAGGCGGATGAGCGCCAGCTTGCGACCTTGGTGAACCCTGCGTCATACAGGTTTGATGACGCACATTGCTCCCCTGCGTGGAGCAAGTAGGCTCTCGTCGCTTTCTCCATACGACAAGCTCTTCGGAACGAGACGAGCCACTTCTTCACCGCTGCGGTGATACTCTGTTCCCCGGCGGTGTCGGGAAGACGGGCTCGCCTTCGGATTTCGCGTCGCTGCTGAACGACGTCGAGACGCGGATCTTCGGCGAACTGCCGGATGAGACGTGGTTCTACCCGGGACACGGGGACGACTCGACGTTGGGCGCCGAACGTCCGAAGCTCGCCGAATGGCGCGAACGCGGCTGGTGAACTGAAAGCACATACGGAATGGGGCGGCCTCACCCAAGAAGCAGCCCCATCTTCGTATGTCAGCCGCGTCGGCCGAGGGTCGGCAAGCCGCCAGATCGCGTCGACACTGAGTTAGAACCGTGGATGTCTTGATCATCGCGATGGAGCACGTCGTTCTCGAGGTCCAACAGGCGACGACGCTGTTCCGCCGTGAGCGCGGAACGTTCGGCAGCGTCGAGATCACTCCAAGCGACCCTGCCTTGCCGGAACAAGTCACGTAGTTCCCGGAACGAGCGAAGAGACACCGCGGACGAAGCCTTGCGTCGTGAACTCGCGGGCTTGGCCGATTTCCGACGAGGGCGACGTCCTGCCGAACAGGCACAGCCGAGGCCGACCGTCAGACCACATCGCACACATTCCATCTGCTCACCCCTCGTCCGCGACACCCGAATTCGTGAGTCAGTCGAGCCGACCCGCCTCGTTGTTACAGGCCTCGGCTCGGCGCAGGGTCGTGGATCCAGCAAACTTCCCCGGTCGCCGGTATCTCTCCCAACGTCTTGATCTCGCAGGCCAGCCGCCCGAGAATCTCGCTCTTCGACCCCGACCAGGCCACGAAGGAGGGTTCCCCGTCGACCAGATCACCGGGAATCGCGCCGCGGTCGATCAGCTCGCCGACCACGGACAGCAGCGCGGTGGTCATCTCGGTGAAGGTCGCGCCCCGGCCGGCCTTCATCTCTGCCACGACGACCACGACCGAGAGGCCGACGCAGCCTTCCCGGGCGTACTTGAGCAGAGGCTGTAGATCCTCTTCATCGGACATGTTCGACTCCCTGAACCGTAGGCGCTCCAGGGAAAAGCCACCGCCACTCTAGTGGGAGTGGATCTCCGCGCCGAGCGCCCCCTTCCCCAACTGTCACCCACAGTGCCGATAAGTTACGCCGCGTACTCAACGCACCAAGGAGGTTTCGATGACGATCCACGGCGACGACGGCAAGGGCAGCGGCGGCGGCAACACCGGCAATTAGCCACCAGCGGCCGGAGCGGGCCTCGTCGATTCGCGGCCCGCTTCGCTCAGGACTGAGGCCAGCGGAAAGCGATGCCGTATTCCTCCCGCGGGTGACAAGGTTCCAGAAACGTGTGCTCGACGACGCCTCGCCGAATCTCGAGCAGGTGCCGATCACCGACGGGAGGCCGGACCAGACGTTCGTAGTCGGTCTGCTCCGCGTACCACCAACAGGCCTCCGGAACGCAGTCGTCGAACGTGATGCTGATGCTCAGACCTCCTGTCACCTTGCCCTCTTCATCGACGACGCCCGGCGCGATCCCATGATGGTCGACGTCGACATTGATCCAATACCGCTCTTCGTCCGGGTCCTCTTCACAAGCGAGCGAAATGAACTCGTGCCGCTCCCCTTTGCGCAGTGGTCTCGGAAAGCGAAGGTCCACGATCATCGGATCTCCCGGCTGGACACCCGGTGAAGTCTCGACATGGCAACCGAAGATCGCTTTGACGGGAATGGACGCCAGATCATCGGTCCACCCCGTCAGAGCCCGCGCCATATAGCCATCCACTCCATCCTCGCGAGCGACGAGGTTCCTCACCGTCAACCGGCGATGGGCCGTCCGGCGCCGCATTTCCACGGCCACCAGCAGGCGTTCCAGGAATACAGGCTGCGCCCCACCCGAGGGCGTCCGACTACCGGATGATCGAGGCTCCGACGAGGCGGCCCGAGCTATCTCCACATAAGGCCGCCAGGCTTCACCATCGACCGCCAGTATCGCGAGATTCGTTGCCAGACAAGGGGCGAGCTTGTCGCTCACTGCCCGCCGCCAGGCCTTGTGCATCGGCGTCGTCGTGGTCGGTGGCGGATCCCCGAAGACACCGCGCAGGTCCCTCAACTGACCGAAGCGGTCATCCAGGGTCGACTTCCACTCACGCTCCCCTATCCGGAACGCGGCACTCAAAGCGTTGCGGCGCCGGGACTCGGTGGCCGACCCGATCCTCGCGACCTCATCGAGGATCAGTCCCCAGACCGCGAGTGCCCGCTCTTCCGGGGCAGCCGTGGTCATCGACGCCGTCGGCCGGACCAGGCAACCGAGGACGGCGGCCGACTCACTCGCCGGGTCTTCGATCGCGTAACGCAGGAATCTGAGCGGTCGGCCGTCCTTACGGACCGCGAGCCAGCGCAGCGCGGCCTCGACCGCGGCGACCGGACTCGTGCCGCCAAGACACTCGCCCTCCAGCTGGATTGTCACTACGCCCTCCATGAATCACGGCGATGATCGACAATTCGCGACGCGGCAGGACAACGGCCGACGATCGGAGAGCCCACCCTCGACGACAAGAAACTCCTCCTGACCGTGAAAGATCAGAACCGGCGAAGGTTTCGCCGGTCGTCGCGCCCTACGGTGTACTAGTACACCACATGCGGAGGGTTCGACAAATGGCCAAGAAAGCCTCTGGCAACGAACACGAAGGAATCGTGAAGCTGATCAAAGCTTCACTTGCCGGCGTGGGCGGCCTCTATCTGGTCACCGGATCCTTTGTCGTGACGACTCTCGGCACGACAACCGTGGTCGCCGTGCTCTACCTCAGCGGTTTCCGTCGCCGGCCGTAACGTTCGACCACCCCGGCCCGAACCACTCCGCGATGCCGTACTACGGATACGACCCCGGCACAGCGGTCGCCATCGGCGGCCGTCTCCTCGCGCCCGGGTTTCCCCGGTACACCGCATACGGCGAGGTCGTCGAGCCGGGTTGGCGTCCCCCACCGGTCCGCGTGGTCCGTCCGGGTGACAAGGCCGCGCACCCGATCCGCCGGGCGGTCTGGTCGTTTTGGAGTACTCCGTACCGGCGTCGGCACGGCAGGCATTGGCCCAGCGACTTCTTCCACGCGCTGTCCTGGATCTTGTCGTTCCGCCTCGCGTCCCGCCTCTTCCCCACGACCGCGTTGGTGACCGACGACCGGGGATACGAACTGCTCGTCACCCGGTTGCGGCTGCCCTTCGACGACGTTTCCCTGTCGTTGAACGGACTCGCCGGGCAGGACCCGTCCTGGTGGGCACTCGGGAAGCTGCACGCGTACCGGGAGCAGCGCGAACCGTTCCTGCACATCGACAACGACGTGTTCCTCTGGCCGGGTTTCCCCGCGGACGGGCTCGATGGGGAGATCGTCGCGCAGAATCCCGAGCACGCACCGGCTTCCGATGCCGGCTACTACCGGCCGACGGCCGTCGCCGCGGCCATCCGGAGCACCGGCGGCTTCCTGCCGGAGGAATTCCGCGACTACACCGGGGAAGCCGCGCTGTGCACCGGAATCGTCGGTGGCACGGCGGTTCCCCTTCTTCGCCACTACGCCGACCTCGCCGTCCACATGGTGGAGTCGACCGAGAATCAGGCGGCCTGGCAACGGCTCGCACCGCTCGAGGACTTCAACCTCGTTGTCGAGCAGTACCTTCTCGGCGCGTTGTGCTGGGGCGGGCGCACCACCGACGTGCAGTGCGTCTTCGGTTCTCAGGAGGACTGCTATCGAGAGGACGATCGGAGATTCACGCATCTCATCGCCTCCGCGAAAAGCGATCTCCGTTATCTCAACCTACTCGCGGAGCGAGTGAAAAACCATTTCCCCGCCGACTTAGAGATCGCTCGACGACTATGCGGCGATCAGTAACGATAAGGCCAAGAATACCAACCACCCCGGCGATCCAGGCGTCTTTTCGGAATCAGCTCTCCGGCAGGAGGTCATCGCCATGGCCATCAACCTCCGGCGCGCGCTCGGAGCGCTCGCCGCCACCTCCCTCATGCTGACCGGCGCCATCGCCGCGGCCGCGCCCGCTTCCGTCGCGGCACAGGCGATCCCCACGATGACGGGGATCCGCACCGGCCAGAACACCGGGTTCGACCGGATCGTGCTCGACCTGACCGCAGGCCCGGCACCCGCCGTCCGCTACGACCTCGTCGACGAGTTGATCGCCGACGGCTCGGGCGAGATCGTCTGGCTCACCGGGGAATTCTTCATCGCGGTCACCGCGACCCCGGCCGCCGCGCACGACGACGCCGGGAATCCCACCTATCCCGGTCCGCAGAAATTCAGGACCCGGAATCTGCGCAACGTCATGGCGGTCGCGGTCACCGGCGACTACGAAGGCACCTTGTCCATCGGTCTCGGTGTCCGGTCGAGGACCGCGGTCACCGTGTTCACGCTGACCTCCCCGAACCGGGTCGTCATCGACGTCCGTCATTGACCACGAGCGGGAATCCGTGAAGGCTTTTCGCCGTCCGCCGCATTTTTGGTGAGCAAAATCCTTTTCGGATTCCCGCGGTGAAAATCCCGATCTGCCCCATCGGGCGATTTTTCGGAAATCCAGGTATCTGCCGCCGGGGATCGCGTTCCTTCCTTCCGTCAGCATCACCGCCGCTGCGAAGGAGAACCTCATGCCGACCCCACGCAATCCCGACACCCCGTCCTTGGGCCCGGGTGGCGACAACCTCGAAGCGGGCCCTGGCAGTTCGGGCCTGGGAAGCTTCTCGAACAGCGAAATCGGCGAACTGGTCACCCAGGCCGCCGAAACCATGGCCGCGTCCGGCGAGGACGCCGAGCGCAATTACCAGCGAAGCCTCGACCGGCTTCGCGAGCGGGCGGACGACGTCGTCCCGGCGCTCGGCGCGCAGTACGACGCCCTGTCCGAGGAGCAGTACCTCGAGCGGTGGGGCCTGGTCCAGTTGCTCACCGATCTCCGGCACGCCGCCGCCGTCCCGGCGCTCGAAAACGTACTGCGCCAGCCGATCCCGCCGGAGCGTTCCGACGACCCCGCACACGGGATCAGCACGGTCGGCGAAGAGGTGATCATCCGCACCACCGCCGTGGAAGCGTTGGCGCGCTTGGCATCCGCCGGGGACAGCGCGGCGAAGGAGCTGCTGCTGCGGCAGGTCCGGCACGAGGTGTTCACGGTGCGGCGCGCGGCGGTCCAGGCCATCGCCGAGACCGGGGACACCGAACTCACCGCGCGGGTGCGCGAGGAGCTCAGCGGCACCGAGGACGAGCGACTGCTGAACATCCGGCGGGTCGACGTCCGCGGTGTCCCGCAGGCCGTCGGCGGCCGGTACGTGAAGGACTCGCGGACCGACGACGTGCCACCGCCCGAGCCGCCGCGCTCCTGAACCAGAACGAATTCCTTCTACAGACAGGTGATCTCCGATGGCCACTTGCAGCTACACCGTGCCTGACAAGAACGTGACCGGGGACAATTTCTACGGTGCCTCGATCTGCAATCAGACCTACATCGACTATTTCTGGAACACCTACGGTTTCGCGGGCAACAAGGACTACTGGGATGACGGCTTCGGCTGGGAAGACGCGTGCAACACCGACAAGCCGCTGGCCCGGACGTTCAACGCGTGCTACCTCCTGACCTATTCGGCACAGGACTACCAGAACGACGCCTATTCCGGCGCGATGCTGAACTGGGCACGCCGCTACGTCCGCGACAACTGCGACGACCTCCGCTCGCTTTGCGGCGACGGCAGCGCCATCGCACGCTCGTTCAAAGGGGCGTTCGTCGACGACCGGATCGAGTTGTACCTGGGTTTCTGGTACTCCAAGGACGTTCCCGGCCGCGCCGAGACGCTGATCCACGAATCGCGCCATCAGGGCGGGAAGCCGCACAACGCGAACTTCCCGGCGGGTTCGGTGTTCGGCGCCGGCAAGAGCGGCGCCGACTCCACCTGGGGTTACGAGGGCGCCTGGATGTACGGCGCGCTCTACCTGTGGTGGTTCTACGCCCAGGGCGCCCGCACGACGTCGGCGTTGCGTGAACGAGCCCGCCAGCGCGGGAACCTCGTGATCGACAACGCCTTCGCGACCCATCCGGGCTTCAACATCTGAGTCCCGACAGGGCCCTCTCGTACTGCAGACGAGAGGGCCCTGTTCGCGGAATACCTCTGATGACTTCACCAATGTACCGCTCATCGGGGCTTGACCACCGCGTTTTCTGACGCAATCATCGGATCTCTCGGTAACCATGCCCTGGATGAGAGCGGATGGTCATGAGAGTTCACCGCACCGCCTGGCTCGCCCTGGTCCTCGCCCTGCTGGCGAGTCTGCTCACCACGACCGCGGCGAGCGCGGAAGTGCATCATCCCCGCCAGAAGTGGCTGCGCGAGGCCACCGCCGGACTCTTCCTCCACTGGGGCATGTTCACCGCGCCACGCCAGACCGACTGCGCCGCTTGGGAACGCGCCGTCACCGACGGCGGCTGGAGCGCCGACTACTGGGTGGACGAAGCCCGCAAACTCGGCGCCTCCTACATCGTGCTGGCCACCTTCCACAGCAGGCTGGGCTACGCGCGGCCATGGCCGTCGGCGATCCCGGGCAGCTGCTCCACCCGTCGCGACCTCCTCGGCGAACTCGTCAAGGCAGGCAACGCGAAGGGCGTCCGGACGATCCTCTACATGACCGACGATCCCCAGTGGCACAAGGAGACCGGTGTCGAGTCACTGGATTCCGCCGCGTACTCCGCCTACAAGGGCAAACAGGTCGACCTCACCACCCGCCCGGGCTTCGGCGAGTACAGCTACGACCTCTTCCACGAGGTCATGGACCGCTACGCGGACCTCGCCGGGTTCTGGATCGACAACGACAACGAGTACTGGGAAAAGAACAAGCTCTACGAACAGATCCGCGAGAAGCGCCCGTCCTGGTTGCTGAGCAACAACAACGAGGACACCCCGATCATGGACACGGTGAGCAACGAACAGAAGACGGGCATCACGCCGCCGTACGACTATCCACAGGCCGCGTTCACCCCGATGCCGAGGCTCACCGAAGCCGACTACAAACTGCCGACCAACGGTGGCTGGTGGTACGACGGCACCGACCAGGCCGTCGACTTCCGGCTGTCCACCGGGCGCTACATCACCAACGCGGGTTCGTCGATGAAGTCGCTGATGGCCGAAACCCCGATGGTGAACGGGAAGTTCCCACCACAGCAGGAGGCGTACAACAACTTCATGGCGAGCTGGGTGCCGCCGATCAAGTCCTCCCTACAGGGCAAAGAGGGCGGCGGCTACATGTACGGAGGGATGCAACCCGGGTTCTGGAACAACGGCGCGCACGGTGTGATCACCGTCGAGCCCGGCGCCGGAACGCAGTACCTCCACGTCGTCACCCGGCCCCGCACCGACCTACTCCGCCTGCGCGACAACGGTTACAAAGTGACCAGGGTGTCCGACGTCCGCACCGGGAAGCAGCTGCGGTTCAGTCAATCCGGCGGTTATCTGACCATTGTGGACATCAAGGACTGGGACACCTACGACACGGTGTTCAAGGTGGAGACGGCCGGGCAGCGGTACTTCCACGACTCCCGCACCATCAAGGCGACCGCTTCGTCCTCGCGCGCCGGGCATCCGGCGTCGAACCTCGTCGACGGGAACTTCGAGAACTACTGGGACGCCGACGGCAAGCAGCCGGTCTCGGTGACCTTGGACCTCGGCAGGCGGCGGACCGCGGCCTACCTCGCGGTGAATCAGCGCGAGATGTCGCCGACCCACGCGCGCGAATCGTTCGGCAGGCCGGAGGACTCGGCCCGGATCCAGGACTATCGCCTCTACGTCAGCGACGACGGGCGGAACTGGGGTGAGCCGGTCCGCACCGGCGCGATGCCGAGCGCCCGCGGCGTGCAGTTCATCGACTTCGGCGAACGGCAGACCCGGTTCATCAAGCTCGAGGTGCTGAACACCTGGTCGGGACCGCAGGCGAAACCGTTCTACCGGCAGTTGGCCATCGACGAGATCAAGGTGGCGTACGGCTACCCGAGTTCGGTATCGGGTGCGCAGGTTCCGCTGGAGGCCGAGGCCTTCCGCAACGATCACGACGGCCGCGCCCACCTGGGCCACTGCTCGTCCTGCTCCGGATCGTTCCAGGTCACCGGCCTCGGCGGCGGCCCGCGCAGCTCGGTCACCTACCCGGAGGTGATGGCCGCTGAGGCCGGAACCCACCGGCTTCAGCTCGACACCACGGGCGGCCCCGCGACGTCCGTGGCGGTGAGCGTCAATGGCGGTGCCCCCGTCGAGACCGCGATCGGCGCCGGAACGCCGGGAGTCGTGGCGTCGACGGCGATCCCCGTCGCGCTGAACGCCGGCGCCAACACGGTCAAGGTGTTCAGCAACGCACGCTCGGGACCTGGCCTCGACCGGATCGCGATCGCTCCCCTGCCGCCGTCGTCCTACACGCCGAAGACGACTCTGACCGTAGAACCCGGTGGCCTCCAATGGCTCTCGCCAGGGCAGCAGTCCTTGCAGGTGACCGCGAAGCTGCGGCTCGACGCCGACGACGCGATCGGGAAGGTCTCCCTGGCGCCGGTCGTCCCGGCGGGCTGGACCTTGCGGGGCGCTCCGGCGACGGCGGAGTCCATGCGCGTCGGCGACGAACTGCAAGCCTCCTGGACGCTCGTCTCACCCGAAGGCGTCACCGCGGCCGACATCCCGGTCACCGCGTCGTTCGACCTGCTCGGACGGGCGAAATCGGTGAGCAAACCGGTCCGGGTGAGCCCATGGCCGACCGACCGGGTCTTCATGCGCGAGGCCGAGGACTCGGCGAACGACGTCGGCGACGCGGGCGTCACGAACTGCGGCGTGTGCTCCGGTGGTCAGAAGGTGCGCAACATCGGCGGCGACCCGGGCTCGTCCGTGCGCTTCGACGGCGTCACCGTGCCCGAGACCAGGCGCTACACCCTCTACCTCGACTTCACCGTCAACGGGCCGCGCTCGTACTTCGTCACGGTCAACGGCGGCACGCCGATCGAGGTCAAGGTCGACGGTGCCGGCAACAACACCCAGCTCACGACGTCTTTGCCGGTCGAACTGAAGGCGGGGGCGAACACGATCGAACTGGGCAACGACCACGCGTCCGCCCCGGATCTCGATCGGCTGTCACTGGGGTGAGGTACCGGCTTGACCCTCTCCCCGGGAGAGGGTTCAGGCTGGTCCCATGACGACCTTGATGCCGATCGGCGTGTTCGCGCACGCCACCAGGCTGTCGGTCCGTGCGCTGCGGAACTACGACCGGATCGGGCTGCTGGTACCCGCCGTCATCGATCCCGCCACCGGGTACCGCCGGTATTCGCTCGACCAGTTCGCCCGCGCGGGCCTGATCCGGCGGCTTCGGGAACTGGAAGTGCCGCTGGCCGAGATCGCCGAGATCCTGGACGCGGGCGACCCGCACGAGGTGCGGGCCGCGATCAAACGGCATCACGACCGGGTGGCGGCGCGGGCGGCGGAACTCGCGGCGATCAGCGACGAACTCGACTCCGTGCTCGCCGAACCGACGCGGTGGCTGCACGTCTACGAACGCGTGCGCGCACCGCAGCAGATCGCCCGCCTGTCGATCCGGACTCCGCTGAACGGCCTGGCCGAGCTGATCGGCCCCGCGTACACGCGGCTGTTCGCGGCGTCCGACGCTCAGGGGGTCAGGCCGTCCGGCCCGCCCGGAACCCGTTACCTCGCCGCGGATCCCGACGAGTTGACGATCGAACTGTTCGTACCCGTGGACGGGCCGGTGCGGGACGACGGCGACATCGGCGCCGGCGAGCTTCCCGGTGGTCTGCTCGTGGCGACGATTCACGAGGGTCGTTACGAAGACGTCGAGACCGCGTACCGATCACTCGGCCGCTGGATCGCCGAACGCGACCGCGTCCCCGCGGGGCCCGCCGAGGAGTTGTACCTGGTGGCACCCGGACCGTCGGTCGCGCCCGAGGCGTACCGCACCGAGATCGCCTGGCCGGTGGCCTCGTGATCCTCGACGGAATCAAGACCACGGGCGGGGAGCACTGCGAGACCAGCACACTCGACGTCCTCCTGCGGCACGCCGGGATCGAACTGTCCGAGCCGATGCTGTTCGGACTCGGCGAAGGCCTGGGGTTCATCTATTGGGACGGGAAGAACCTGCCGTTCCCCTTCCTCGGCGGGCGTGCCAAACCCGCCGAGATCACCCGGAGGCTGACCGACCGGCTCGGACTGGCCTTGCGGGTCAAGGAAACGTCGTCGGTGCGCACGGCGTGGCGGAACGTGGTCGAAGAGATCGACGGCGGGGTGCCTGTCGGCCTGCAGCTCGACTCGTACCACTTGGAGTACTTCACCTCGAAGGTCCACTTCGGAGGGCATTTCGTCGCCTTGTACGGCTATGACGACGAGACAGCCTACGTCGTCGACACGGCACAGCAGGGTGGATCAGTCTCGACATCCTTGGAGAGCCTGGAACGCGCTCGCGCGGAGAAGGGCCCGATGACCGCGAAGAATCGTTCGTTCACCATCGCCGCCGATGCGCCTGTCAGGCCGCTTCCGGATGCTATCCGGGCCGCAGTGCGGGCGAACGCGGCGGAATTCCTCAACCCGCCCATCGCGAACCTCGGGTACCGCGGCATCGGCAAGGCCGCCGTCCAGGTGCGGAAATGGCTGGACCGCAGCGACGATCCGGCCCGCGACCTGCCGCAGGCCGCGATCCTGATGGAACGGGCGGGCACCGGCGGCGCGCTCTTCCGCCGGATCTACCGCGACTTCCTCGAAGAGTGCACGACCCTCGTCGACGACGCCGGTCTCCTCAGCGCGTATGAGAAGTACCGCGAGATCGTTCCACTGTGGACCGAAGTCGCGCACTTGTGCACACAGGCAGGGGAAACCGGCGACGCCCGACCGCTCGACGACGCGTCCGCCGTCCTGTCCGAGCTGGCTCAGCGCGAACAGGAGGCGATGACGGCGCTCGCGACGGTTCAGTGTGATCGTTCGTAGGGCAGCTTCTCTCCAGCTTCCACCGCGAACGGCAGATCGTTGCCCGCCGGCGGCAACGGGCACGTGGCGAAATCGGTGAACGCGCAGGGCAGATTCGTCGCTCGGGTGAAGTCGAGGACGACCGATCCGTCCTCGGCGGGCTCGGGAACCGCGAGCGACCGGTTCGCCGCGTAGGTGGTGACGCCGCTCGTGGCGTCGGTGAACAGGATGAGCAGGCCGTCCTTCTTGCCGTTGAACGCGGTGAGCGTGTGCTCCGCGCCGTCGTGCTCGAAACGCACGATACCCGGGGAGACGTAGACGTGACTGAGCCCTTCGACGACCGCTCCGACCGTCGTCGGCCGCGGTTCGTCGAAGGGCTCGAAGGTTCCGGAGAGCACCCAGGACTCGTCGGGCTCGTACGCCGGGACACCGCGGAAAGCGTTGAGCACCGGTGCCTTCGGGTCGTGCGTCCGGATCAGATACCCGCCACGACGCGCCACCTCGATCTCGATGTCGCCGGAGACGACCCGGGTGGTCGCGCCGCTGTTGACCAGCTCGAAACGATGGACACCGGTGACGCGTTCGCCGTCGTGCGAGAGGTCCGCGCCCTGCGGGTCGAGGTACGCGGCATCGGCGTCCTGCCACCACAACCCGGGCAGCCCCTCGTACGCGCGCGGCTTGTCCTCCAGCCAGTCGAGCGAGACCAGGGCGAGCCAGCCGAGCGGATCGGCGAGATCGCGCTCGCGCTGGGTCTTCCACTCCTGCCAGTCGCGCGTGAACGTGTCCAGGCTTGTGCTCATCGCCGATCCCTTCCGTGACCTTGCTCGTTCCCCCTGGTCAACGGACTGGTGGCGGCGATATTTCCCGTCCCGGAATGTGGTCGCCCGTGACACCCTCCTCGGCCGAGACCAGCTCGGCGATCGGCGCGAAGAAAGCCTTGATCCCGGGCAGGTTGGCGCCCTTCTCCCGGGACGCGGCGAAGTCCTCGGAGGAACGCCACCACACGACGTCGAGCCAGGTCTCGTCGTCGACCCGGATCAGCTGGGCGTCGAGGAAGCCCTCCCTGTCGGCCCGGAAGTCGGCGATCATCGCGGGACGGGCCTGGAGGAGCTCGTCCGCGCGGTCGGCGGGGACCTTGAAGCGGGTCAGTTCCACCGTGGTCGTGGTGCCTGTTTCTGTGGTGCCTGTCGTCATGGTGTGGATGTTAGGCGACTGCTGTTCGCGTTCGGTCGGCTACTCGCTTTGCTCGATGCCCCGCATTTAGTCGACTAAATGCGCAGGTTGGCTTCGCAGGGTGATTCGGCGTTGGTGACCGTTTCACTCTTCGGTGTCGTTCGTGCGGTTTCGCTTGTTGCCTAAAATTACGAACACGTGTTCGATGTATTGCGCTATTATTGAGGGATGTCCGAGACCTTTCTCCCCGAGTTGCCGCAGGAGCTGTGGCGCGCTGGCAAGCTGGAGCTTGCGCATGGCGTGCAGCAGTCGTTGCAGGTGATCCGGATCGCGACCGCGTGTTTGGGGCGGTTTCTGGCGGAGATCGAGTCTCGTGGCGTCAAGGACTTGTAAGGGCATGGCAGTACGGCGAGCTGGCTCGCCGAAATCGCGGGACTATCGCGGGGTGAGGCGGGTCCGATCGTGAAGCGGGCCATCGCGTTGAACCCCACTCGGGCCTTGGATGGCACGGAGGTTCCGCCGGTTGCTCCCGCGACTGCTGCGGTGGCGGCTCAGGGATTGGTCGGGGATGAGCGGATCGATCAGATCCTGGAGATCTTGAAACGGCTCCCAGCCGACACGTCTGCCGAGGATCGGGCGAGTGCGGAGAAGATCCTCGCTGAGCTTGCTCCGAACGCCGGACCCCGCCAGCTCGCTAAGGCTGAAGCGAAATTACAGGGCTGGCTCAACCCCGACGGCAACGAACCCAAAGACCCCGAACCCAAAGAACCACGCCGCGAGATCACCCTGGAACGCCGGAAAGACGGGTTCTGGAAGCTCTCCGGTCTGCTCGACGATGAGACCGGGGCCCGGACCGCCGCGGCGTTGGAGGCGCATGCCCAGCCGCGGCCGGTGGACGAGTTCGGGCAGGCGGATCTGCGGATGAAATGCGAACGCATGGGAGACGCCTGGGCCGAACTCCTCGACCTGGCGATCGCCTGCCCCGACCAGCCCGGCACCAGCGGCTACCGGACTCTCGCCCACGTCACCATCGGACTCGAGGAACTCAAATCGGGTCTCGGGACCGCCTGCTTGGACTTCGTCGGGACGATGACCGCCCGCGAAGCCCGGCTCGCCGCCTGCGACTGCCTCATGCTGCCGGTCGTCATGAGTGCCTCGGGTGAACCCCTGGATATGGGACGCCTGAGACGGTTCGTCACCCCAGGGCAGCGACGCGCACTCAACATCCGAGACGGTGGCTGCGCATTCCCTGGGTGTCACCGGAAACCCAAGAACTGCCACGCCCACCGCATTCACCACTGGGCAGACGGCGGATCCACCGACCTCCGGAACCTGGTCCTCCTGTGCGGGTTCCATCATCGGTTGATTCACCACGGCGACTGGCAAGTACGGATGGCCGCCGATGGGTTACCGGAATTCATCCCACCCCAATACAGGGACCCACTCCGACAACCCAGGCGCAACACCCTGCACCACCGCTGACCACCGAGGAGCCCGCCAGCCACCCAGGCGACGGGCCCCTCGGCATGCCCACAGCCCCCGTAGCCGCCTTCCGAAAGCCGGTCGCGATGGCCCGCATCGCAGAACGCTGCATGCCCCGCACTTTTCTCATGGTTCCAGCTTCGTGGTCGCCAAGCCTGGGGCCTGGCCGCCACAACTACAACCGCCGTCCTCATAGCCGACGCGGGCGCCCCACGAGCCTGGCTCACTCACTGCCTGCAGCGCTATCAAGATGCGTGCGGACAAGCCGTCTGAGCTGGAACTGTTCACCTCCGGCGGGTTCACGAAGATCTACTGCGCCATTCGGGCGTATTCGCACGAAAGTCCTCGTTGCTGCCGCGACACCCAGAGCAAGATCGTCCGTTCCGGACTTGAGAGGGGACGGAACATGGTCAGAACGATAAACGGCAAACCGCGCCCGTTCGGTGACGACAAACCGAAAAAAGGTGCGGCCATCGCGGCGGCAGCCGTGGTCACCGGAGGCGCATTGGCCGTCGGCGGTGCGAGCATCGGCATCGGCGGAGGCACCGCCACCTCTCTCGATTCCGCCGCGAGCCAAGCCCTCAAAGGAAAAGCTCCAGCAAGAAGTCCGCGCAAAAGGGGCGCCATTCCGAAGCCTGGCAACGACTGGGCTGGCGCAGGCTCAAAAAGCAAGCCAAGCGGGAACTCAAATGCGGACCGCATTCCTTCGGCGAGGTCCAGCGTTTCTTCCTGCACCACCCTTGCGTCGATCTCGACCGCATGCTGGTCACCCTCGACGACGGCGCCGGCAACACCATCGACGTCTCCGTCGCGTGGGTGAAGATGCCGAAGGCGGGCGAGGCGAGCGACCTGAAGCGGCTCATCGACAAGGACGGCACCGGCAACGTCCTCCTCTTCGGCGAAGCTCCACCCGGTAGCCGCTTCACCGGCGAGAACTACGACTCCCGTCTGTCCAAGAGGCTCGTAGTGATCGCCGAAGCAGCCCCCGCGTCCGGGCGGCCGAGCGAAACGACGCTGGAGACCGCGGTCGAGGTCGCCGTCGAGTTCCCCTCGCCTTGATCCGCCACCGGCGATCCACAATGGAGGCGACCAGGACCGCCCACTGATCGAAGAGGACCCATGGACGAACAGACCGACCTGCCGTCCGGCATCGGCAAACCGGCGACGCGCGCCTTCACCGGCGCCGGCTACACCCGGCTGGAGCACTTCACCCGCGCCACCGAAGCCGAGCTCGCAAGCCTGCACGGCGTCGGCCCCAAAGCGCTCCGCATCATCCGCGAAGCCCTGGAAACACGAGGTCAGACGTTCAAACGCACCGACTAATTTTTTTGTCTTGACAACTTGACCCTTCGGACGGTTTGCTGAGCGCAGCACACCGACCGAAGGGATCCAGTCATGGCCAAGTTCGCGAACGTCGACGACTACATCGCCGCTCTGCCCGAGAACCTGCGTGAAGTCGCCGTCGCGCTGCGCCCGATCGTCAATGCCGCCCTGCCGGGCTCCATCGAGGCGATGTACCACGCCTCCCCGACCTGGAGCGCCGGCGAAGCCGTCGGCAAGAACCTCGTCTGCCTGATGAAGGCGTACTCGTCGTACGTCACCTTCGCGCTTTGGAAGGGGCAGCTCGTGGACGACGAGTCCGGCAGGCTGGAGCCGAGCGCGCGGGAGATGGCGCACGTCAAGCTTCGGTCGGTCGACGACATCGACGCCGACCTCTTCGCCGGGTGGCTCAAGCAGGGCCGAGACCTCGAAAGCGCCGCGACGGCACGATGACACAATCGGCGGCGTGCCTGTGATCACCGACGATTCCCGTTGCCCCTGCGGTCTTGGCGAGCCCTACGGCGTTTGCTGCGGCCGCTTCCACCGGGGCGCCGCGACCGCGCCGACCGCCGAACTCCTGATGCGGTCGCGGTTCAGCGCGTTCGCCGTCGGCGACACCGCCTACCTCACGAAGACCTGGCATCCGAAGACGCGGCCCACCGAGCTCGAACTCGACCCGGGGCAGCGCTGGACGTTCCTCGAGATCCTCGGCAAGTCCGGCGGCGGGCTGCTGGAGAACGAGGGCACCGTGGAGTTCCGGGCCCACTACCGCCAGGATCGCCGGGCGGACAGCATGCACGAGAACAGCCACTTCGTCCGCGTCGACGGGCAGTGGCTGTACGTGGCGCCCGTCGGCTGAGTCCGGTGCAAGGGTCTGTTCCCCGCGCGAAGTGACGGCTACTATCTCCCCCAACATTGTTAGGGAACTTTCTTAACGATTTCCGCCCAGGTCCGCCGCCGTGTGCCCGAGGAGGCGCGCTCGTGAGTTTTCGGCAGAAGAGAACCCGGATCCCGTTACTGGCCATGACCGTCACCGCGCTGGCCGCCGCGGTCTGCGGGGTGACCACCGCCCCCGTCGCCACCGGCGCGGAGGTGACCGCCCCACTGTCCGTCGGTGCCGCCGGCGACGCCACCCCGATCCCCGGCTTCGTGATCCAGTCTTCGGCGCAGGTCAGCGATGATTCGGCGGTGTCGAAGCCGGGCTTCCCCACCGCCGGCTGGTACCCGGTGTCGTCGCGTTCGACGGTCTACGCCGGATTGCTGCAGAACGGCAAGTACGCCGACCCGTTCTATTCGACGAACATGAAGAACGTCCCGACCGCGCAGTTCGCGGTGCCGTGGTGGTACCGCACGGATCTGAACGTCGAGGACACCTCGAAGCGCACGTACCTCGACTTCAGTGGCGTGCTCTCCAAGGCCGACGTCTGGGTCAACGGCACCCGGATCGCGACGAAGGACCAGGTCAACGGCGCCTACACCCGCCACGACCTGGACATCACCGAGCACGTGCGCCAGGGCGTCAACAGCGTCGCGTTCAAGGTCTACCCCAACGACCCCAACAACGACCTCTCGATGGGCTGGATCGACTGGGCACAGACCCCGCCGGACCAGAACATGGGCATCGTGCGCGACGTCCTCGTCCGGCGCGGCGGCCCGGTCGCGCTGCGCAGCGCCCACGTCGTCCAGAAGCTGAACTCGTCGCTCGACCACGCCGACCTCACGGTGAAGGCCGACGTCCGCAACGACTCGGCGGGCGCGGTGCAGACCACCGTCGCCGGCACGGTCGCGGGCAAGCCGGTCAGCCAGACCGTCTCGCTGGCCGCGAAGGAACGCAAGACCGTCACCTTCCCCATCGTCGGTCTCGACAAGCCCAATCTGTGGTGGCCCGCCGGAATGGGCGGACAGCACCGGTACGAACTCGACCTCACCGCGAGTGTCGGCGGCACGCCGTCGGACGCCTCGAAGTCGAAGTTCGGTGTCCGCGACGTCAAGGCGCCGCTGAACTCCAGCGGCGCGCGGCAGTACAGCGTCAACGGCAAACCGCTGCTGATCCGCGGTGGCGGCTACACGCCGGACCTGTTCCTGCGCTGGAACGAGACCGCGGCGGCCGACAAGCTCAAGTACGTCCTGAACCTCGGGCTCAACACCGTCCGGCTGGAAGGCCATATCGAACCGGACGAGTTCTTCGACCTCGCCGACGACCTCGGCGTGCTGACCATGCCCGGCTGGGAATGCTGCGACAAGTGGGAAGGCCAGGTCAACGGCGAGGAGAAGGGCGAGCCGTGGGTCGAGTCGGACTACCCGATCGCCAAGGCGTCGATGTTCTCCGAGGCCGAGCGCCTGCGTGACCACCCGAGCGTCATCTCGTTCCACATCGGCTCCGACTTCGCGCCGGACAAGCGGATCGAGCAGGGCTACCTCGACGCGATGAAGGCCGCCGACTTCCTGCCGCCGGTCATCCCGTCCGCGTCGAAGCGGCCGTCCCCGATCACGGGTGCTTCGGGGATGAAGATGAACGGTCCGTACGACTACGTCCCGCCGGTCTACTGGTACGACAAGTCGCAAAAGGAGCGCGGCGGCGCGTGGAGCTTCAACTCCGAGACCAGTGCGGGCGTCGACATCCCGACGATGGACACGTTGAAGCGGATGATGTCGGCCGGTGAGCTGGAAACGATGTGGAAGGATCCGTCGGCCGCGCAGTACCACCGCTCGTCCTCGGACACCTTCGGGAACCTGAAGCTGTTCGGGAACGCGCTCACCAAGCGCTACGGCGCACCCGCCGACCTGAACGACTTCGTGCGGAAGGCGCAGCTCGCGCAGTACGAGAACGTCCGCGCCGAATTCGAGTCGCACTCGCGCAACTACACCGACTCGACCAACCCGTCGACCGGGTTGATCTACTGGATGCTCAACAGCCCGTGGACCTCGCTGCACTGGCAGCTGTTCGACGCCTACATGGACCAGAACGGCGCCTACTACGGGGCGAAGAAGGCCAACGAGCCGCTGCACATCCAGTACTCGCACGACAATCGCTCGGTCGTGGTGATCAACCAGACGTCGAACGCGGTGAGCGGGCTGACGGCGACCACGAAGCTGTACAACCTCGACGGCACCGAGAAGTACAGCAACACCAAGACCGGGCTGTCGGTCGGCGCGCTGGGCGCCAAGGCCACCGCGGTCACTGTCCCGGCGGTGAGCGGGCTGTCGAGCACCTACCTCGCGAAGCTCGTCCTCACCGACTCGTCCGGCAAGGAGGTCAGCCGCAACGTGTACTGGCTCTCCACCAAGGCCGACACGCTGAACTGGGGCGGCAGCGACTGGTACTACACACCCCAGTCGGGCTACGCGGATCTGACCGGGCTGAAGAACCTCGGCCAGTCCGCCGTCAGCGCGACGGCGAAGTCGGTCGCCGGCGCCGACGGCACCACCACGACCACCGTGACGCTGAAGAACACCTCGGGCGGCAAGCTCCCGGCGTTCTACGTCGACTCGAAGGTCGTGGACGCCGCGGGCAAGCCGGTGCTGCCGGTGGAGTGGAACGACAACGCGGTGAGCCTCTGGCCGGGTGAAACGACCACGCTGACCGCGAAGTACCGCACGGCCGACCTCAAGGGCTCCAAGCCTTCGGTGCGGGTCACGGGCTGGAACACCGGGACGCAGACCGTTCCGGCCGACGGCTCCGCCCCGAGCGACCCGGTCGATTACCAGGCGGAGGACGCCACGATCGACCAGGGCGCGGTGGAGTCCAACCACGCCGGGTTCACCGGCACCGGGTTCGTCAACTACGACAACGTGGCGGGCAGCTCGGTCGAGTGGACGGTGAACGTGCCCGCCGCGGGCACCTACGACGTCGTCGTCCGGTACGCCAACGGCACGACGGCGAACCGGCCGCTCGACTTCTCCGTCAACGGCTCGATCAGCGCGTCCGGTGTCGGCTTCGGCGGCACCGGGGCTTGGCCGAACTGGACGACGAGGACCGTCAAGGTGACGTTGGCGGCGGGAGTCAACAAGATCAAGGCCGTCGCCACCACGGCGAACGGCGGTCCCAACGTCGACAAGATCACCCTCTAGTCCGGGAGTCGCCTGAGAAGGCCCCCTTCGCCGCCCGGCGAAGGGGGCCTTTCGGCGTCTGGCGTGGGTTACGCTTTCCGGGTGACCGGCAAACCCGACCCGCGCCTGCGGGATCTCGCGATGCTGCGCCGCGTCCGCGACCGGATCGATCGCGACTACGCGCAGCCCTTGGACGTCGAAGCCCTGGCGCGCGGCGTGCACGTCTCCGCCGGGCATCTGAGCCGCGAGTTCCGGGCCGCGTACGGCGAATCGCCCTACAGCTATCTGATGACCCGCCGGATCGAGCGGGCCATGATGCTGTTGCGGCGCGGGGACATGTCGGTCACCGAGGTCTGCTTCGACGTCGGTTTCTCGTCGCTGGGCACGTTCAGCACGCGGTTCTCCGAACTGGTCGGCATCTCGCCGAGCGCGTACCGCAAGCAGGCCGCGGAAGACGGCCGGGGCATGCCCGGCTGCGTCGTCAAACAGGTCATGCGACCGATCAGGAATCGAGAAGCGACGCCGCCGCGCGCCGACCTACCTTGAGTCGTATGACCCTCTCGATTCAGGCGTCCTACCTCCCCGCGGACGATCTCGGGGCTTCGGTTTCCTTCTATCGCGACATCCTGGGCTTCGAAGTGCGGGACGAGGGCCCGCTCCAGGCCACGGTCGGCCCGCCGGGGCAGCCGGGGACGTCGCTCGTGCTCCGGCCGCTCGCGGCCGATCAGGAGCTCACCGACGAGGAGCGCGCGACGATCGCCGAACTGATGGCCAAGGGCGTCCACGGGATCATCGTGCTGTCCACCCCCGACCTGATCGACACCTTCGACCGTATCCAGGCGACGGGTGCCGACGTCGTCCAGGAACCGGTCCGGCAGTCCTACGGCGCCTTCGACTGCTCTTTCCGCGATCCGGCGGGCAATCTGGTGCGTTTCGAAGAGCGGTAGCCGGGCCTCGGTGCGCGCGCCCTGAGCCTCCCGGGTGATGATGAGCGGCGTGGAGATCGCGGTAGAACTCGTGGCACTGGTGGTGGCCGTCCTCCTGGTCACCGCCGCGGCGCGGAAACTCGACTGGTCGGCGCCGCTGTGCCTGATCGCGGTCGGGGTCGTCGCCTCGTACGTGCCGGGCGTCCCGGAGTACGAACTGGACCCGGAGGTCGTGCTGCTGGGGTTGCTGCCCCCGCTGCTGTACGCCACCGCGATCCGCACGTCGCTCATCGACTTCCGCCGCAACCGCGGGCCGATCCTGCTGTTGTCGGTGGGGCTCGTCATCTTCACCACGGCCGCGGTCGGGGTCGTGGCGTGGCTGGTGATCCCCGGTCTGCCGCTGGCCGCCGGGCTCGCGATCGGCGCGGTGGTCGCGCCCCCGGACGCGGTCGCGGCCACCGCCGTCGCCCGCAAGGTCGGGATGCCGCGCAAGCTGACCCGGCTGCTGGAGGGCGAAAGCCTGTTCAACGACGCGGCCGCGCTGGTCGCGTTGCGGACCGCCATCGCGGCCATCGCGGGTTCGGTGAGCCTGCTGCAGGTCGGCGGTGATTTCCTGCTGGCCGCGGGCGGCGGCCTGGTGATCGGGTTCGCCGTGGGCGCGCTCGCCGCGCTGATCCGCACCCGGCTCGAGGATCCGGTCACCGACACCGCGCTTTCCCTGGTGGTGCCGTTCGTCGCCTATCTGGCCGCCGAGGCGATCCACGGTTCCGGCGTGATCTCCGTGGTCGTCGCGGGACTGATCCTCGGGCACAAGGCACCGAGCATGCTTTCGGGCCGCTCGCGGCTGGCCAGCAGGCTGAACTGGCAGACCATCCAGTTCCTGCTGGAGAACATCGTCTTCCTGCTGATCGGGCTGCAGGTCCGCCGGATCATGACCGAGGTCGGCGACAGCGGGCTGACCGCGCTGGAACTGATCCTGATCTGCGCCGCCACGCTGGCCGCCACGATCGTCACCCGGATCGTCTGGATGGCGGGGATCGGCCTGGCGCGCCGGGTGTTCCGCCGTCACGCCTGGCCGTGGCGGTACTCGGCCGTGATCGCCTGGGCGGGGATGCGCGGCGTCGTCACCCTCGCGGCGGCGTTCGTGCTGCCGGCCGACACCCCCCAGCGGGCCGTGCTGGTGCTGGTCGCGTTCGTGGTGGTGGCGGGAACACTGCTGCTGCACGGGACGACGCTGCCGGTGCTGGTCCGCCGCCTGAAACTGCCGCCGCCCGATCCGGCCGAGGACGCGCTGCAGGAGGCGGCCGTGCTCCACGACATGACCAGGGCCGCGCTCGAAGAGCTGGAGAAGATCCGGACCCCCGAGGATCCGGAGGACATCGTCGAGCGGCTGCGCAGCCGGCTCCAGCACCGCTCGGACTCGGCGTGGGAGGAACTCGGCAGGCAGAGCGCGCTGACCGAAACACCGAGCGACGCGTACCGGCGGCTGCGGCTGAGGCTGCTCGAAGTCGAACGCGAGAAGTTCCTGGAGGCGCGCGACTCCGGAATGGCCGATGATGATGTCCTGCGCCGGATCCTCGAACGCCTCGACATCGAGGAATCCATGCTGGACAGGGAGGAGGAGACCGTGCCGGACTCCGATCGGGAACTGCGCACCCCCGCCGCGACGGCGGGATCGTGCAAACATCTGACCAAGAACTGGCCGCCGGTCGAGCCCAGCTCCCCCGACGTGTGCGCCGTCTGCGTCGAGAACGGGATGACCTGGGTGCACCTGCGTGAATGCGTCAAATGCGGGAACGTCGCCTGCTGCGACTCCTCGCCGGGTAAACACGCGACCGAACATTTCCACGACACCCTGCATCCGGTGATGCGCAGCCACGAGCCCGGCGAGACGTGGCGCTGGTGTTTCGTGGACAAACAGCTCGGCTAGCTCGGTAGGGTCCGGGGTATGAGTACCCCTGAGCAGGAAGTCGAATACCGCCAGCACCGGTTCTCACCTCCGCCGGGCGCGACCGAGATCTTCCTTGTCCGCCACGGTGAATCCGCTCCGGCGAAGGGCGACAACCCGTTCGAACTCGTCGACGGGCAGGCCGATCCGGATCTCGCGCCGGAGGGCAGGGACCACGCCGAGCGGGTGGGCCGCCGCCTCGCGGACGAGCGGATTTCCGCGCTGTACGTGACGACGCTGCGCCGGACGCCGCAGACCGCGGCACCGCTGGCGGCGAAGCTCGGGCTCACCCCGGAGGTCGAGCCGGACCTGCGGGAGATCCACCTCGGAGACTGGGAGAACGGCCTCTTCCGGCGCTACACCCACGAAGGTCATCCGATCGTCGAAGAGCTGTGGCGCGAACAGCGCTGGGACGTCATCCCCGGCGCGGAGACGATGGAGTCGTTCGGCGGGCGGATCAAGGCGGCCATCGGCAGGCTCGCGGCGGCCAACCCGGACCGCAGGATCGCCGTGTTCACCCACGGCGGTGTCATCGGCGAGGTCTTCGCTCAGGCGAGCGGCGCGAAGAACCGGTTCGCCTTCCTCGGCGCGGACAACGGCTCGATCTCCCATCTGGTGGTGTCGGGTGAGAACTGGATGGTGCGGCGGTTCAACGACACGTCGCATCTTCAGTCGCCTTTCGGCTGATCCGGCCCGCCGCGACCAGGTGCACGACGACGAGGACCGCGACCGCCTCGGCGGCCAGCAGCCCGATCAGCACGAGCACCTGCGTCACCCCGGCCTGCACCGGCCCGGCGCCACCGAGGAGGACACCGACGTAGGCGCCGGGCAAGGTCACCAGGCCGACGGTCCGGGTCTGGTCGAGCGCGGGGATCAGCGCATGCCCCGCCGAGGGACGGCAGATCTCCAGCGCGGCCGGACGGGGAAGGAAACCCAGTGCCAGCGCGGCTTCGTACTCGCCGTGCCGGGTCACGAGTTCGTCCAGGGCCCGCCTCGCCGCCTGTGAGGTCGCGGACATCGCGCCGCCGATGACGATCCCGGCGATCGGCACGACGGCGATGGGCCGCCACGGCACCACCCCGGTCGCGAGCACGAGCGTCAGCACCGGGACCACCCCGGACGCGATGGCGAGCGCGACCCACGCGAGATCCTTCGTCACGCCGATCCTCCGTGCGGAGGTGACCGCCGCGATGGTGAACATCAGCAGCACGAAACCGCCGGTCAGCCAGCCCGATTTCAGGATCCCGACGATCACCAGCGACACGGCGGCGAGCTGGACGACGGCGCGCGCGGCCGCGAACAGCACCGCCTTGCCCTGCCCCAGCCGCCCGAATTGCACCACCGCCGCGCCGAAGATCGCCAGCACGGCCAAGACCACGGCGAGCACCGGGCCGAACTCGATCGCACCATCCGTCACCCGGATGATCCTGCCGCAGGGATCAGGACGTGCAGGTCACCGGCGCGCCAGGCGCGGGGGCGGTGCGGTCGCTGACGACCTCGCCGTCGACGAGGATCCGGCACCGCAACGCGCCGCTGCCCGAACCCTGCGCGGAGACGCTGTAGAACTCGTCGCGGCCTTCCTGGCTCTCGCGCTCGAAGGTGGTGCTCCACGGCGTCAGCACGTCGGTCTTCTGCAGGAGTTCGGAACCCTGCGCGACATAGGTGACGTTCTGGGCGCCCTTCGCGCCGGAAAGTTCGTAGACGACCGAGTGGATCACGGTGCGCACGGCGGCCGCGGCCTGCTCGACCCGCGGCGCGGGCGGGCTCTGCACCGGGCGCGAAGCCTTCGGCAGCATGTAACTGGTCAGAGTGACGGCGACGGCCACCACCCCGAGCACGACCACGACGGTCCCCAGCGGCTTCAGCCTGCCGGGGGCACCCTGCTCCGGCGCCGATGCCGGAGGGGTCGCGGTGGGAACACCCATGGAGAGGTCTTCTCTCGTCCGAGCGCACTTCCGTCGAGTGCGTCGACTACTTCTCGCTCGAAGGTGACTCCGCGTTAGCCGTTACCGGGAAGAAACCCGATATTCACCCTTTTGGGTGTCCCAGTGAGTGGAGAGTGCCTGGTCATGGGGCGATCGGCGTAAACACAGTGAGCCGAATAGCTCACTTTGAGTGACACCGCCTCAATCGACGAGCCCCGTGTCGGACGCGGCCTGATTCTGTCGTGGCCCCGGGGCATCATGACAACCGTGTATCGGGAGACGACGGCGCCCGGCCTGGACGACGTGGTGCGCTGCCTGTGGGAGGAAGCGGGCGGAGCGCCGAAGCGGATCGTGCCCGACTGCTGCGTGGACCTCGTGGAATGCGGCGGCGAGGTCTTCGTCGCCGGGCCGGACACGGCGCCCTGGACCTGGGAGACCGGCGAACGGGCACGCGGCGTTCGGTTCGTCCCGGGCAGGGCCGGCGAGGTCCTGGGGCTCGGCGCCGACGAGTTGCGTGATCAGCGTGTCCCCCTCGCCGAGCTCTGGGGCAAGGAAGGCGAACTGCTGGCCGAGCAGGTGCTCTCCGGCGCCGCTTCGCTGACCGACGTCGTCGCGCGGCGCCGTGCCGGACGGGCCGACCGGGAGGTCTCGGAGCTGATCGCCAGGCTGGACGACGGGCCGCCCAGGGTGTCCGCCGCGTTGGCTCCGTTCACCACCGGGGAGCGGCAGCTGCGGCGGCGGTTCACCCTCGCGGTGGGCTACGGTCCGGCGACCTACCTGCGGGTCAGCCGGTTCCAGCGCGCCATCGGTCTCGCGGGATCAGCCCCGGATCTCGCCTCGCTGGCGTTCTCGGCGGGCTACGCCGACCAAGCTCACTTGAGCCGGGATTGCCGGGAGTTCTCCGGGCTGAAGGCGAGCGAGTTCTTCCGCGCCAAGAAGTGAGCGATGTCCACTGTGGACTCGTACAGCGCGCGGTAATGCGGATAGAACTCGTCGTAGACGTCGGCGTCCGCGCCCGGACGGACGATTCCGGCGACGGGGTTCCAGGCTTCGACATCCGGTTCCCGGCCCAGGGCGACGGACGCGAGAACGGCGTTCCCGAACGCTGCCCCGATGGTCTCCGCGGGGATCTCCTGGTCGATCCGAGCGACGTCGCTGACGATCCGGGTCCACACACCGCCTTGTGTCCCACCGCCGACGGCGACGAAGCGGCCCGTGCCGCCACCGGCCTCCCGCATGGCTTCCAGGTTGTGCCGCACCCCGTACGCCGTTCCTTCCAGCGCCGCACGGTACAGCTCGGCACGATCGTGGGAAGTGGTGAGCCCGGCGATAACGCCCCTCGCGTCCGGATCCGGCACCGGTGTCCGTTCTCCCGCGAAGTACGGCAGCATCAGCAATCCGCGACTGCCCGCCGGGACCTCGCCCGCCGCCGCGGCCAGTTCGCCGAACTCGCCGCCGAAGAGCTCTCGCAGCCAGTCGGTGATCGCACCGGACGTCGCCATCCCCGCCGCGAGCGAATAGGTACCGGGGAAAGCGCCGCGGGTCGTCCACAACCCCTGGCCGGGGCGCGGATCGGACAGCATCTGGACCAGGAACATCGTGGTGCCGTACATGAGCATCGTGTCGCCGGGCGCGGTGACCCCGACGCTGGTCGCCTCGGCCCAGGCGTCCACCGTGCCCGCCGTCACCGGGATCCCTTGCGGCAGGCCGGTTTCCGCCGCCGCCTCGGCGGTGACCGAGCCGACCACCTCGGTCGGCCACGCGAGCCTGGGCAGTTCGATGCCGGGGGCGATCGCGGCGACCCGGTCGGCCGCCCAGCGGGCCTCGCGCAGGTCGTACATCGGATCGCATTGGCTCGCGGAATGATGATCGAGGACGTACTCGCCGGTCAGGCGCAGGACGAGGAACGAACTCGCCATCAAGAAGAGCTTCGCCCGTTCGAACACGTCCGGCTCGTTCTTGGCCAGCCAGCGCCATTTCGGCCCGACGGCCTGCGAGCCGAGCGCGCTCCCGCCGCGTTCCACAATGGATTCTTCGCCGAATTCCCGGTTCAATTCGCGGATTTCGTCGAATGCACGGGTGTCGACGCCGTAAAGGATCGCGGGACGCAACGGTTTCCCGGAAGCGTCGGCGGGTAGCAGCACCGGCCCGATCCCGCTGACCGACACCCCGATGATGGGATGATCCTCCGCGCCCGCCGAAAGCTCTCTCGCCAGCGAGAGGAAGTCTTGCCACCACACGGTTTCCGCGTCGTGTTCGAACCAGCCGGGACGGGGCCTGGAGGTCTCGTGCGGCCGGGAAGCCCGCGCCACCACGGCGCCCCGGGAATCGACGAGGACACCTTTGGAACTCGAAGTGCCGATGTCGATGCCGAGCACCAGGCCCGGTTCCCCCACGACCCCTCCGAACTCCTCAGCGCGAGTAGCGCGATCAGCGGATGGTAACGATTGTCGGTCAAGCTATTCTTCCCGTGCGAAGGTGTCAATACACCTGCAGAAGGGGAGGTCACGGTGGCCACCATCAACGACGTGGCGGCGAAGGCCGGGGTCTCGACGGCGACCGTGTCGAGGACGCTGAACGGGAAGTCCACTGTGGACCCGGTACTCGCGGCACGGGTGCAGGCCGCCGCCGCGGAATTGGGCTATCACCCGAACGGTCTCGCGAGGAATCTGCGCCGTCAGGAGACCGCGGTCCTCGCGCTCATCATCTCCGACGTGGAGAACCCCTTCTTCACCGCGATCGCCCGGGGCGTGGAGGACATCGCGCAGACCGCGGGCTACTCGGTGGTGTTGTGCAACGCCGACGACAACGAGGAGAAGGAGCGGCGCTACATCGACGTCGCCCTCCAGGAGCGGGTCGCCGGCGTGGTGCTCTCCCCCACCGGCCGGGCCACCAACGTCGACCGGCTGACCGAACGCGGTACGCCCGTGGTCGCCGTCGACCGGCCGCTGCTGGAGAACACCGGCGACCAGGTGCTGGTCGACACCCGGCTCGCCGCCCGCGACGCGACCCGGCACCTGCTCGACGGCGGCTACCGGCGGGTCGCCTGCGTCAGCGGGCCGCCCGGGGTGCGCACGGCCGAGGACCGGCTGGCCGGCTACACCGACGCCGTCGGCGAGGGGAACGCGCTCACCCGGCGGGCCGAGTTCCGCGCCGAGGGCGGCAGGCTCGCCGCGCTCAGCCTGCTCGACGAGCCCGAACCGCCGGACGCACTGCTGATCGGCAACAGCACGATGGCGATCGGCGTCCTGGAGGCACTGGCCTCACGCGGTCTGCGATCGGGACAGGACATCGGGATCGTGTCGTTCGACGACGCGCCGTGGACGACGCTGATCGATCCCCCGCTGACGGTGGTCGCGCAGCCCGCGAACGAGGTGGGCCGGGTCGCCGCCGAACTGCTGCTCGCCCGCATCGGCGACAGCACGCGCAAGGCCACGACGACCACACTGCAGGCGAAGCTGATCGTGCGCCGGAGCTCACGTCGCGACTGACCCGAGTGCACGACGTGCCTGGGCGACCGGTTCGCACCGGCCGCCCAGGAACGCCCCACCCCCTTGTTCCCCCAAGCCGGCCCCACACCAGCCGGGTTCTCCGAAGCGGTGGGAAGAAATCGTTTACCTTTCGGACGGTAAATTCCCGCTTACGACCTGTCAAGCCGAAGTCCTGGACAAGCTCGCCCGTTCCGGGCACACTATGGCGATATTCCCTACTGCACGTGTTGGATTCCGTGCGCTCTGTGTTCATCTCTGGTGAATTCACCCACGAAATCGAGATGAGACCGCACGAACCCGCACAGACGCGTTACCCTGGGCGCTATGTCGATAGCGCTCGAGAACGTTCTCGCCAAGGCGGGCCTGAAGGTCGACGCCAACGAGTTCCTGAACCTCGTCGAGGACGCGGCGCGGAGGCTGACCCCACCGAACCCCGACCCGTCGCACTACTTCTCGGCGGACCAGCGGGCCGCACTCACCGACGTCGGCCTGGACCTCTCCCCTCGTGGCGAGGACGAGCCGGACTTCCGTGCCCGGACGGTCGCCGCGCACGCCGTGCTCGCCGATTCGGCGCTCAGCGTGCTGGAAGCGGCGAAAACGCTGGGCGTGGACGACAGCCGTATCCGGCACCGCCTGAAGGAGGGCAGGCTCACCGGCTGGAAGGACCAGGGCTGGCGACTGCCCGCCTGGCAGTTCGCCGGCTCCGGGGTGCTGCCCGGTCTGGAGGTCGTGCTGCGTGCCGTCCCCGAGGACCAGCCCGCCCTCGTCGTCGCCGCGTTCATGAGCACCCCGCAGGCCGATCTGGTGATCAACGAGCATCCCGCCACCCCGCGTCAATGGCTTCTCTCCGGCGGCGATCCCGAGCACGTCGCGAGACTGGTGGCCACGCTGGGCTCGCCGTTCTGAGATCCTTGCCCGACGACGGAATTTCAGTCGGGGGTAGGCCGTAGGCTGACCCCACCGAGCAAGATCACCCGACAAGGACGGACGACTCCCGAGGTATGGCCCGGCTCCCCCTGCCGCCCGCACGCTCTGTCCTGGTCAAGGAGCTGCACCGCACCAACGACGTGGTGACGGTGCACCCCGGCACCAGGCTGGTCAGGATCTTCACCGCGCACGGCAACCACCCCCAGCAGTGGAATTCGTTCCGCTACAGCGGCCCGCTCCCGCACGGCCGCTTCGACCCGCAGACCCCCGGTCGCGGCGGTCGCCCGGTCACCGACCCCGGCAACGGCGTCCTGTACTTCGGGCTCACCGTGCGCACCAGCATCGCGGAGGTCTTCCAGACCACGTCGACGGTCGACCGCAAATCCCGCGGCCCTCGGCTGGTGGTCGTCCGGCCGACCCGCACGCTGCGGCTGCTCGACCTCGCCGGCCTGTGGCCGACGCGTGTCGGCGCCTCGCAGGAGATCTCCAGCGGCCCGAAGAAGATCACCCAGGCCTGGGCCCGCGCCATCCGCGCCGCGTTCGGCGACCTCGACGGTGTCTGGTACCGGTCGTCCATGGACTCCGGCGGCCCCGCGCTCGCGCTGTGGGACCCGCCCGCCGGGAACTCGCTGCCGGTCGCACCCGACGTGCTGCTCCCCCTGGACCATCCTGGGCTGGACGTCCCGCTGGGCCGGGTCTGCGAAGAGCTGAACTACACGCTCCTGAGCTGACCGATGCCATGAAAGGTCCTTTCCTTGCGAAATTTGCAAGGAAAGGACCTTTCATGGCATCCGGTGACCCGAGAGATCAGAGGTGGCGGCCCCACCACTCAAGCACGGCGTCGAACCGCTGCACCCGGTGCCGGGGCAGCCCCGAGCGCGTGAGTTCGTGTCCCTCGCCGGGGAACAGCAGGAACTCGGCCGCGACGCCGTTCTGCCGCAAGGCCACGTACATCCGCTGCGCCTGCTCCAGCGGGCAGCGCCAGTCCTGCTCGGAGTGCACGACCATGAACGGGATGTCGATCTTCCCCGCGTAGGTCAACGGGCTGCGCTTGCGCTGCTCCTCGGGGTCGTCACCGACGTAACCGCCGGCGAAGAACCAGCCGATGTCGGAACTGCCGACGAACGAGTCCCAGGCGTTGACCGCGCGCTCGCTCCACGCGGCGCGGAACCGGCCGCCGTGGTGCGCGGCGAGCCAGCTGGTCATGAAGCCGCCGTACGAGCCGCCCATCACACCGACACGATCACTGTCCAGGTTGGGTAGTTTGAGCGCTTCGTCCAGCAAGGCCAGCAGATCGTCCGCGTCCACCGTGCCGAAACCGTGGACGATGCTCCGGCCGTGGCTCTCGCCGTAGCCGGCGGAACCGCGCGGGTTCCCCAGTACGACGGCGTAGCCCGCGGCGGCGAGCACCTGCGCCTCGTCGAAGACCTTCCATTCGTACGGCGCGAACGGTCCACCGTGGACCATCAAGACCACCGGATGCGGCCCGTCGCCCTCGGGCCGGACGATCCAGCCGTGGACCGGATAGCCGTCGGGAGCGATCGTTTCCAGCTCCTCCAGCGGCAGGATCCCGGTGTCCCGCAACGCCTTCGAGTAGTCGGTGAGCACACGCGGCTCGCCGTCCGACAGCAGGACGACGTCGCCGGAACTCTCGGGCGTGCCGATCACCGCGACGATCCGGTCGCCGTCGACGGCGAAGGTCTTCACCACGGTGCGCTCGCCCGCCAGGTGCCGCAACGACTTCAGCTCGGCCAGTTCGGCGTCGAGGGGGACGGCGCGCAGTTCGGCGGCGCCGCGGGTGCGGACCACGACGACGACCTCGTCGCCGACGACGACCGGAGCGCTCGCCGCGTTGTCGCAGTCCACCGTCTCGACGTCGGTCAGCCGCCGCGGGGCGGACGGCTCGGCGCCGGAGGGCCACGGCGCCTGCCAGAGCCCGGTGTTGCGGGCGATCTCCTCCTGGCCGGAGAACTCGGTGCCGTAGAAGAGGATCGAACCGTCCGGCGCGACGACCGGGCGGTCCGCCGTGCCCAGTGACCGGACCAGCAGCCGGGGTTCGCCACCGCCCGCGGGTACGGCGTAGACGTCCGAGCGGACGGTGTCTTCGGCGGCCCAGTCACGCGGGGCGGTGAACAGGACGTGCTCGCCGTCGTCCGTCCACGAAGGATGGTCGACGTCGGCCCGGTCGTCGGTCAGCGGCGTGAGCTCGGCGGGTGTTTCCTCGTCCAGCGCGGCCGCGGTGTCCACGACGAACAGACGTTGTGGACGGTCGTTGAGGAAACCGGCGTCGTCGACGCGGTAGAAGAGGTTCTTGATGTGCCGCGGCGCTTCTTCACCCGGCTCCGGCGTTTCGCCGTCCGCGTTCTCGGTGCCGTAGCGGCCGGCTTCCGGCACTCGGGCGACGAAGGCGACGCGGCGGGAGTCCGGCGCCCAGACCGGCGCACCCGCGCCGAGGGGGAGATCGGTGATCCGCTTCGCGTCGCCGCCGGCCGCGGGCATCACGTGCAGCTGCGGTTTGGCCGCACGCCCGGAGCCCTCTCCCGCCCGGAGGAACGCGACCCACCGGCCGTCCGGCGAGACGGCGGGTGCGGAGTCCTTGGCCCCGTGGGTCCAGGGCCCTTCCCCGCCACCACCCAGGTCGACCCTGCGCAGGCCGGAGCGGTAGCTGTTCGTCTTCAGATCAGGCCTGCTCACCGCGGTGAGCAGCAGGTCGCCGTGCAGCGCGAGGATGCCGGGGACCGTCAGGGCTTCGATGTCAACGGGACGCACGGCCCCGACGGTACCCGATCCTTAGCAGCTCTAACTACTGATTGAAGACTCCTGCTCAGCGGCTTCCAGCTTCTTCGCCTTCGCGAGGCTGGCCAGCGTCGTCACGGTCAGGACCACGACGATGACACCCAGGGAGACCCAGTTGTTGATGTCCAGCCAGTCCGGGACGACGTGGTACTCGTGCAGCGCGTGCAGGAACAGCTTGGCGCCGATGAAGGCGAGGATCACCGCGAGGCCGTAGGACAGGTACACCAGCTTGGTGACCAGGCCACCGAGCAGGAAGTACAGCTGGCGCAGGCCCATCAGCGCGAACGCGTTGGCGGTGAAGACCAGGAAGGCCTCCTGCGTGATGCCGAAGATGGCGGGGATCGAGTCGACGGCGAACAGCAGGTCCGCGCTGCCGATGGCGACGATCACCAGGAACATCGGGGTGATCCAGCGCTTGCCGTCCTTCTTCACGAAGGACTTGTGGCCGTGCCACTCCTCGGTGACCGGGAAGAGCTTGCGCACCCAGCGGGTGAGGGCGTTCTCCTCGTACTCCTCTTCTTCGTCCTTGTTGCGGACCATGCTGATCGCGGTCCAGATGAGGACGGCGCCGAAGAGGAAGAAGACCCAGACGAACTGCGCGATCAGCGCGGCGCCCACGGCGATGAACACGCTGCGCATGGCGAGCGCGAGCAGGATGCCGATCAGCAGCACGCGGTGCTGGTGGATCGCGGGCACCTTGAACGACGTCATGATGATCATGAAGATGAACAGGTTGTCCACGCTCAGCGAGTACTCGGTGATGTACCCGGTGAAGAACTGGACCCCGGGGTCGTGTCCGGCGAAGACCCAGACGCCGATGCCGAAGGCGACGGCCACCGCGACGTAGAAGACGACCCACCTGGCGGCTTCGCCGGTGGTGACCTCATGTGGCTTGCGATCGACGATGACCAGGTCGAGTGCGATCAGCGCGAGCAGACCGCCGACCGTGGCGATCCATAGCCACAGGGGAACAGACATGTAACCAACCCTCCGGATAGTGCACAGCAGCAACTAACCGGAGGTCTCTTCCGCCGGTGCGAAACCGGCCGACGGTGCCGGGGGCCCGCGAAGGCCACCGTGCTGACGACACCGCCGCGAAGGAATACTCCCCTCACAGCTGGTCCAGTTTGACCTGTCTGTACGCATGACGCCAGTTAAGGTTGCCCTTGTCACCAAGATGATGGCGTAACTCCCGTCACACCCCGCTCACTTGTGTGGTCCGTGTGTGCCGGGAGAGCGACTCTCAGGTTCGGTGAAATACGGTCATTCCGTGCCCCGAATCCCGCTCCCTCGCACGCGAGGCGCGAAACTCACCGCGCTCGCCGCGGTCGTGGTGGTCCTGGCCGCCGCGGCCGTCGTGTGGACGAACAGCGAGCCCGCCCCGTCCGCTGTCGAAACCCAGGACGCGACCCTCGATCTGCCCGAAACCCCCGGCTCGGCCGAGGTCGTCAAGATCGACACGACCACGTATCTGCCCGAGCGGACCCCGGCTCCGGCCGTGCTGCTCGCCCACGGTTTCGGCGGTGACAAGAACAGCGTCGCCACCGAAGCCCGCGAACTCGCCGACAAGGGCTTCGTCGTGCTGACCTGGTCCGCGCGCGGTTTCGGCCGCAGCACCGGGAAGATCGCGCTGAACGACCCCGACCGCGAGGTCGCCGACGCCCGGAAGCTGATCGACACCCTGGCCGCGCGGCCCGAGGTCCTCAGCGAGAACGGCGACCCGAAGGTGGCCGTCTCCGGTGCTTCGTACGGCGGCGCGCTTTCCCTCCTGCTCGCCGGGACGGACAAGCGGGTCGACGCGATCGCGCCGGTGATCACCTACAACGACCTCGCCCAGGGGCTCTTCCCGAACGCCGCCGCCC
Source organism: Amycolatopsis sp. MJM2582 (assembly GCF_000754115.1). Lineage (NCBI taxonomy): Bacteria > Bacillati > Actinomycetota > Actinomycetes > Pseudonocardiales > Pseudonocardiaceae > Amycolatopsis > Amycolatopsis sp. MJM2582. The sequence continues at coordinate 680,154 of NZ_JPLW01000006.1, read as the reverse complement.
CGGCCGCGCCGACCGCCACGACCCCGGCCGCCGGCGCGTTCACCGCGGACGGCGTCTTCAAGAAGTCCTGGGCCGGCATCTTCTTCTCGGCCGGTTCCGGCGCGGCGCAGACCGGCTCCCCCGCCAACGACGCGCCCGAAGCCGGTGACGAGACGAGCGAATCCGGTGCGGCACAGGGAACGGGCGCGGCAGGGGCCGCGGCGCAGTCGCTGCCGCTCGGCGGCCCGAACGGACAACGCCCGCCGTCCGGCCCCGCCGACCCTTGTGGACGGTTCACCGCCGAGGTCTGCCAGGCCTACACCGAACTCGCCACCACCGGGAAGGCGAGTCAGAAGACCGTGGACCTGCTCCGCCGGGTCTCCCCCGCGTCCGTGACGGACAAGATCACCGTGCCGACGCTGCTGGTGCAGGGCGAAAGCGACACTCTGTTCGGCTTGGACCAGTCCGACGCGACCGCCCGGCAGATCTCCGCCGCGGGCGGCAAGGTCCGCACGATCTGGTACACCGGCGGCCACGACGGCGGGAAGCCCGGGCAGAAACTGCGCGCGCAGATCGCGGACTTCCTCAAGTTCTCCCTCACCGGGCAGGGCACCGACCCTGGCACCGGGTTCAGCTACGACATCCAGGGCACGCTGCGAGCCAACGGCGCCCCCTCGGTCCGGACCGTCAGCGCCCCGGCGTACCCGGGAGCGACCGGCGACGCCACCGAGCGACGGCAGTTCACTTTGGCCGGTCCGGCGCAGCCCGTCGTCCGGCCCGCGGGCGGCAACCCCGCCGCGGTGAGCGGGATCCCCGGATTGAACGGCGCGGTGGCAGGCTCGTCGCGGCTTTCCGGGCTGTTCAGCCTGGACCCGCCGGGGCAGGCCGCGCAGTTCGCGACACCGCCGCTCGACGCGCAGACGATCGCGGCCGGTTCCTCGACGGTCCGGCTGCAGGTCTCCGCGGATCCGTCCGCCGCCGCTCCGCAGAAGGAAGCGGTCCTGTTCGCGAAGCTCTACGACGTCAACTCGGAAGGTATCCGCACGCTTCCGGCCAATGCCGTCGCCCCGTTCCGCGTCTCCGGCCTGCCCGCCGACGGCAGCCCGGTCGAGGTGACGGTGACCCTGCCGGGCATCGTGCGGCCGTTGGAAGCCGGGCACACGCTCCGACTGGTCGTCGGCACGACGGACCAGGCGTTCGCGACGCCGGTCGAGCCCGCGGTGTTCCGCATCGGACTGGCCGACGGTGGACGGCTCGCCGTCCCGGTCGTCCACGGCAACTCCGTCGGCGCGGGCGCGCCCACCGCGCAGCTGCTCGGGATCGCCGGGACACTGCTCGCCGGTATCGCGATCACGGTGATCGCCGCGTTCCGCCGCCGTCGCGCGCACGACGTCGACGAGAGCCTGGCGAAGACGCCGCTGGTGATCGAAGGGCTGCGAAAGGCCTACGCGGGCGGGTTCGTCGCGGTGAAGGATCTGTCGTTCCGGGTCGAACCCGGCCAGGTGCTCGGCCTGCTCGGACCGAACGGCGCGGGCAAGACGACGACCCTGCGCATGCTGATGGGGCTCATCACGCCGACCGCGGGCACCATCCGGGTATTCGGCCATCTGATCGCGCCCGGCGCGCCGGTGCTGTCCCGGATCGGGTCCTTTGTGGAGGGTTCGGGCTTCCTTCCGCACTTGTCCGGCAAGGAGAACCTGGAGCTGTACTGGGCGAGCACGGGCCGCCCGGAGGACAAGGCGCATTTCGCCGAAGCACTGGAGATCGCCGGGCTCGGCGACGCGGTGAACCGGCGGGTCCGCACCTACAGCCAGGGCATGCGGCAGCGGCTCGCGATCGCCCAGGCGATGCTCGGCCTGCCGGAGCTCATGGTGCTCGACGAACCGACCAACGGGCTCGACCCGCCACAGATCCACCAGATGCGCGAGGTGCTCCAGCGCTACGCGGCGACCGGGCGCACCGTGGTGGTGTCGAGCCACCTGCTGGCCGAGGTCGAGCAGACCTGTACGCACGTGGTCGTGATGCACCGCGGCATGCTGGTCGCCTCGGGTGAGGTCGGCGAACTGGCCGCGTCCAGCGGCGAGGCGACGTTCCGCGTCGACAAGCCCGCCGAAGCGGCCGAAGCGCTGCGAAAGGTCGGCGGCGTTTCCGGCGTCGACGTCGACGGGGAACTGGTCCACGCGGATCTCGACGGTCTCGCGCGCGCCGAGGCGGTCGCCGTCCTGGTGCGTGCCGGCGTCGCGGTCGAGCAGGCCGGGCCGCGGCGGCGGCTGGAAGACGCGTTCCTGCAGCTGGTCGGAGAGGACTCGAAGGGTGAGTAAGACCAATGGTTCCGGCCCGGCGACCCGGGCGGATCACGGCGTGCACACCGATCCGGCGGCACTGCTGGAGCTGACCGAAGTCGCGTCACACGAACCGACCGAGGTCGGCCCGGACGGGGCGGTGGCGGGCTACCGCGCCGACCGGACGCTGCGGCTGGGCGTCGAACTGAAACGGCAGCTCAAACGGCGGCGGACCCAGCTGATGCTGGGGTTCGTCGCGCTGCTGCCGTTCATCCTGGTGATCGCGTTCGAGATCGGGCAGGCCAACCCGAACCGCCGCAGCGGCGGGTTCGTCGACCTCGCCACCGCGAGCGCGCCGAACTTCGTGGTGCTCGCGCTGTTCGTGTCCGGGACGTTCCTGCTGCCGATGATCGTGGCATTGTTCTACGGCGACACGATCGCGAGCGAGGCGTCGTGGTCGAGCCTGAAATACCTGCTCGCGATGCCGGTCCCCCGGCATCGGGTACTGCGGCAGAAGGCGATCGTCTCCGGCATCCTCTCCGCGGTCGCGCTGATCCTGTTGCCGCTGGTGTCATTGGTGGTCGGCGTCATCTGGTACGGCGCGGGCGACGCGATCAGCCCGACCGGGGACGCGGTGTCGTTCGGCGACAGCCTCGTCGCGATGGGGCTGGCGACGATCTACATCATCCTGCAGCTGGCGTGGGTGGCCGGGCTGGCGATGCTGCTCTCGGTCGCCACCGACGCCCCGCTGGGTGCCGTCGGCGGTGCGGTGATCGTCGCGATCGTCTCGCAGATCCTCGACCAGATCACCGCGCTCGAAGGGCTGCGGGACTATCTGCCGACGCATTTCGCGTTCTCGTGGATGGATCTGATCTCGACCGACATCGACTGGACGAACATGGCCAACGGCATGTTGTCGGCGGCGTTGTACGGCACGGTGTTCTTCCTTCTCGCCGGCCGCCGGTTCGCGACGAAGGACATCACCAGCTGAGAGCGTTTTCGCACTGAACAAACGACCGGGGTCCACCGGGAAGACGAAATCCTCTTCCCTGGTGGGCCCCGGTTTTCACTGGCCGTGGCGACCTTCACCCATTAGCGCCGGTAACCGGTGTTTCATGCGCATGAGAACATCGGTTTTCCGATCATCGACTCATTGGGTGAAAAGTTCCCATTCACCTTCGCCGGACCTCCGGGAAATCCTTATCTTCAGTGCGAAGGTGCCGACGCGAGAAGAAAGCGGGGACGTCACCATGACCCAGTCAGTCGAGACTCCGGTCCAAGAATTCGCTCTCGATTGGACCATGAACGCCGGCAAGGGCGGCCGGGTCGGATTCGCCGTCTCGGGCCAGGTGACACTTCTCGACAACAATCGGTTCTACAAGATCGACGGGGTCCTCTACATCTCCGAAGGCAGCGCCTACTGCCGCGAGATCGGCAATCCGCATCTGTTCGTCCGGCGCAACGGCGTCGAGGAGAGCGGCAGGCAGTGGGGCTGGGAGACCATCTGCAACCGCAAGTCGTGCAGCAGGCTGTGCTCGATGGACGCCTACTTCGTCCGCACCGGCTACTGGGCGCCCGCCGACCGCGCCATCCAGTTGAGCATCGGCGCCGAGACCGGCTGGAACCGCAAACGGTCCTTCAGCCCGACCGTCACCGTGCGCCTCAAGGATTGAGCGGTCCACTGTAGATCCCCGCGGGCTCGGGTACGGTCGGCCCATGGCCACCTCCTCGATCCGCGTGGACGACGAAGGCGGGATCGCCGTCGTCACTCTGCAGCACGGCAAGGCGAACACCCTCGACACGGAGTTCTGCCAGGAACTGACCCTCCGACTCGAAGACGTGCAGCTCGGCGGATATCGAGGGGTCGTGCTGACCGGCACCGGCGGCATCTTCTCCGCGGGTGTCGACCTGCGGCGGGTGCACGACGGCGGCACGGGCTATCTCGAGGACTTCCTGCCCGCGCTGTCGGACGCGTTCCTCTCGGTGTTCGGTTTCCCCGGTCCGGTGGTCGCGGCCGTCAACGGACACGCGATCGCCGGCGGGGCGGTACTCGCCGCCGCCTGCGACCGCCGTGTCCTCGCCGACGGCCCCGGCCGGATCGGGATCACCGAACTGCTCGTCGGCGTGCCGTTCCCGTTGGCGGCGTTGGAGATCCTGCGGTCCGGGTTCGGCGCGGACGTCTTGGCCGAACTCGCGTTCCTCGGCGAGACCCATCTTCCGGCGGACGCGCTCCGGCTCGGTCTGGTGAACGAGGTGACCGCACCCGGGGACGTTGTCGAGCGGGCGGTGGAGGTCGCCGGGAAACTCGCCGAAATCCCGGCGGCCGCGTTCGCGCACACGAAGGCGCAGCTGCACCGGCCGTTCCACGAGCGGATCGCCGAACACCGCACCGGCGACGACGCTCACGTCCTCGAACTGTGGAGCTCCCCCGAAGCCCGTGCGGCCATCAAGGCCTATGTCGACCGGGTGCTGCGCGGCTCGACCGGATAGGCGATTGCCCACCGGCGGTGACTCTGTGAGTATCCGACCGCTCAACAGGTCCCGATGGGGAGGGCATGGATGCGGAAGCTCACGGCCGCGTGGTCGGTTCTGGCGATCACCGTTCTCGCACTGGCCGGGCTGACCCCGGCCGCGCAGGCGGCACCCGAAGACATCAAGGAGGCGCTCGGGCGGATCCCCGGGCTGACCGTCGTCTCGGAGAATCCGGCGCCGACCGGATACCGGTTCTTCAAACTCACCTACACCCAGCCCGTCGACCACCGCAGGCCGGAGGGCGGCACCTTCCAGCAGCGTTTCACGTTGCTGCACAAGGAATTCCGCTCGCCGACCGTGGTGTACACGAGCGGGTACAACGTGTCGCAATCGCCCAACCGCTCGGAGCCGACACAGATCGTCGACGGCAACCAGCTGTCGATGGAATACCGCTTCTTCACCCCGTCTCGGCCGGAGCAACCGAACTGGGGCAAGCAGCTGACGATCTGGCAGGCCGCCGCCGATCAGCACCGCGCCGTCGAGGCGTTCAAGCGGCTCTACCCGGGCAAGTGGCTCGCCACCGGCGGCAGCAAGGGCGGTATGACGGCGACCTACTTCCGTAGGTTTTTCCCGGACGACGTCGACGCGACGATCCCGTACGTCGCGCCCAACGACGTCATCAACGAGCACGACCGCTACAACCGGTTCCTGGCGAACGTCGGCAACGATCCGGCCTGCCGTTCGGCCTTGAAGGCGATCCAGCGTGACGTGCTGACCCGGCGTTCCGAGTTCGCGGCGCTCGCCGCCGCCGACGCGGCCAAGAATGGCTACACGTTCAAGACCGTCGGCTCGGCCGACGTGTCGCTGGAGATCTCGGTGATCGACTCGTACTTCGCCTTCTGGCAGTACCAGCGGCAGTCGGACTGCGCGACGATCCCGAAGGCGGGCGCCCCGGCGTCCGAGGTCTACGCCTGGTTCGAACGCGTCGAGAGCCTCAACACCTACTCCGACCAGAACCTCGAGGTCTACGTCCCGTACTACTTCCAGGCGGCCTACCAGCTCGGCGCGCCCGAGTCCTACGAAGGCTATCTCCGGGATCTGCTCCGCTATCCGGGCTCCAACGTGTCACGGACGTTCGTGCCGAAGTCGGTCGACATCCCGCGGTTCGACCATCTCGCGATGCCGGACATCGACTTCTGGGTGAAGTCGCGCGGGAAGCGGCTGATGTTCGTCTACGGCGGCAACGACCCGTGGGGTGCCGAGCCGTTCAAGCTCGGCTTCGGCACGAAGGACTCCTACAGCTACACGGTGCCGGGCGGTAACCACGGCGCCCGGATCGCGCAGCTTCCCCCTGAGCAGGCCGCCGAAGCGACGAACACCGTGCGGCGATGGGCCGGTCTTCCCCCGGTCTCACCGGGTGTCAGCACACGTTCGGTGCCCGCCGGTTTCCCGGACTTCGACGCCGACCTGACCATGCTCGAACGCCGTCGCCTCTGACCCCCGCACGCGTTTCGTCCTCTGAATGCGGTACTTGCACACGCAAGGATCGCGTTCAGAGGACGAAACGCGGGGTTACTTGATGCCGGCCGCGTCCATGCCCCGGAGCTCCTTCTTGAGGTCCGACACCTCGTCGCGCAGCCGGGCCGCCAGCTCGAACTGCAGGTCGCGCGCGGCCTGCATCATCTGGTCGGTCATCTGCTGGATGAGGTCGGCCAGTTCGGCGCGCGGCATCCCGGCGACGTCCTTGTCCGCGAGCATCCCGGAGCTGCGGACGCGGTCGCCCTGCTCGGGCTTCTTGCCCCGCGAGGAGTTCCGCCCCGAGCCACCGACGGCGACCGACTCCGTGTCCTCGGCCTCGCTGTAGACGCGGTCCAGGATGTCGGCGATCTTCTTCCGCAGCGGCTGCGGGTCGACACCCCGCTCCTCGTTGTACGCGACCTGCTTGGCGCGGCGGCGATCGGTCTCGTCGATGGCGTGCTGCATCGAGTCGGTGATCTTGTCCGCGTACATGTGCACCTCGCCCGACACGTTTCGCGCCGCGCGGCCGATCGTCTGGATCAGCGACGTGCCACTGCGGAGGAAGCCCTCCTTGTCCGCGTCGAGGATCGCGACCAGCGAAACCTCGGGCAGGTCGAGACCCTCACGGAGCAGGTTGATGCCGACCAGTACGTCGAAATCGCCCGCACGCAGCTGCCGCAGCAGCTCGACCCGGCGCAGCGTGTCCACCTCGGAGTGCAGGTACCGCACCCGGATGCCCAGCTCCAGCAGATAGTCGGTGAGGTCCTCGGCCATCTTCTTGGTCAGCGTGGTGACCAGGACGCGCTCGTCCTTCTCGGCCCGCTCGCGGATCTCGTGCACCAGGTCGTCGATCTGGCCCTCGGTCGGCTTCACGACGACCTTCGGGTCGACCAGGCCGGTGGGCCGGATGACCTGCTCGACGAACTCGCCGCCCGCCTGCCCCATCTCGTACGGCCCCGGCGTCGCCGACAGGTACACCGTCTGCCCGATCCGGTCGCTGAACTCCTCCCAGGTCAGCGGCCGGTTGTCGACCGCGCTGGGCAGCCGGAACCCGAAGTCGACCAGGTTCCGCTTCCGCGACATGTCGCCTTCGAACATGCCGCCGATCTGCGGGACGGTCTGGTGCGACTCGTCGATGACCAGCAGGAAGTCGTCCGGGAAGTAGTCGATGAGCGTGGCGGGCGCGGAGCCCGCGGAACGGCCGTCGATATGCCGCGAGTAGTTCTCGATACCGGAGCAGAACCCGACCTGGCGCATCATCTCGATGTCGTACGCGGTGCGCATCCGCAGCCGCTGTGCCTCGAGCAGCTTGCCCTGCTTCTCCAGCTCGGCCAGCCGCTCCTCCAGCTCGGCCTCGATACCGCGGATGGCCTTCTCCATCCGCTCCGGGCCCGCGACGTAGTGCGTGGCCGGGAAGATGCGGACCTCGTCGACCTCTTTCACGATGTCGCCGGTGAGCGGGTGCAAGTAGTACAGCTTCTCGATCTCGTCGCCGAAGAACTCGACGCGGATCGCCAGCTCTTCGTACGCCGGGATGATCTCGACCGTGTCGCCGCGGGCGCGGAAGGTGCCGCGCGCGAAGGCGATGTCGTTGCGGGTGTACTGCACGTCCACCAGCGCGCGGAGGAAGACGTCACGGTCGAGCTGCTCGCCGACCTTCAGCTTCGTCGACCGGTCCAGGTACGACTGCGGCGTGCCGAGGCCGTAGATGCACGAGACACTCGCGACCACGATGACGTCACGCCGGGAGAGCAGGTTCATCGTCGCCGAGTGCCGCAGCCGCTCGACGTCGTCGTTGATCGACGAGTCCTTCTCGATGTAGGTGTCCGTCTGCGCGATGTACGCCTCGGGCTGGTAGTAGTCGTAGTAGCTGACGAAGTATTCGACCGCGTTGTTCGGGAACAGCTCCCTCAGCTCGTTCGCCAGCTGCGCGGCGAGCGTCTTGTTCGGCGCCATCACCAGCGTCGGGCGCTGGACGCGCTCGATCAGCCAAGCCGTCGTCGCCGACTTGCCGGTACCCGTGGCACCGAGCAGCACGACGTCCTTCTCGCCCGCGTTGATCCGGCGTTCGAGCTCGTCGATGGCCGCCGGCTGGTCACCGGCGGGCTTGTACTCGCTGACCACCTCGAACCGGCCGCCCGTCCGGGGGATGTCCGTGACGGGGCGGAAGTCCGACTGGGCGAGCACGGGGTGTTCGGATGCGAAAGCCACGGGAACCAGAGTAGGCGCAGGGTCCGACAGTTTCCGTTTCGCCTGGTCGGGATCAGCAGGAACAGTCACAACAGTTACAGCAGTCACAACCGTCACAGTTGTTGCACACTGCCTCGTGCGGCTTCCCGCTCCACGCCCCGGGGAACGGGTCCCGGCAGCAGAACTGGCACGAACAGCACATGTAGGTGGCCACCGTGCAACCGAGGAAGAACCCCCTCGGCTGGGCGGGCACCCGGAACTTCGGCGTCCAGCAGCAACCACCCTGGCCATCGACAGGCCCGTCGCCGTGCTTCCGCTTCTTCTTCGGCGGCTCCTGCGGCGGCCCTCCGCCACCGGGCGCGCCCTGCGGCGGGACCGGCCTCGGTGGCGGCGCCTGGTGCCCACCCTGCGGGTAGGGCTGCTGGGGATAAGGCGGCTGGGGATAGGGCTGCTGCTGATACGGCTGGTGGGGATGCTGTTGCGGCCGGGGCCCGGGGCCGATCCAGCCCGGCGGCGGCTGCTGGGGGCCGTGCCCGTGACCGGTGAGGTTGTGCCCGAAGGACCGTCGCACCGCCTGCCGCAGTTCGTGCACCAGCAGGGCGTGAACCAGCTTCGGCTGGTCGAACCGCACTTCGCGAAGGGCGAGTTCGACGCCGAGCACGGCGTCGTCGCACAACCGTCGTGCTTCGGCGAGGTCGGTGCCGGTGGCGGTCAGCGGGTTCCACGCGCCGGCGGCCTCGTCCTCGGCGAGGTCTTCGACGGCGTCGAGCAGGTGAGCGGCCCTGCCGAACAGGCGCCCGGCCTCGGCCAGCGGCGCGGCGTTCTCCGGACGGCCCGCGATGACCGCGGTGTGCGCGAACGCGGCCGCCGTCGCCAATTCGGCCGGTTCGGTCGCGAGGACGGCCGAATCACCCAGGTGGAGGGCACGTTCGATCTCGCCCTGCCGATCGACGGCCTCGGTCAAGACCGCCGTGTCGAAGCCGATCCGGCTGCCCGTGCGGCTCCCCTGGTCCGCCCAGCGCGTCGCGACGCGCCTCGCGGCGAGAGCCACGGAACGCCGCGCGAAGGCGCCGTCGCGGTCCTCGACGTGGTCGCTGATCTTGGCCGACGCCAGCACCAAGGAGACAGCGGCCGCGAGCTGAGCACCGCCGCCCTTCGCGACCGACGTCCCCTTCATCGCCCGAAGCGGGCAAGGGCCGGCGTCGCGCCGCCCCTCCGCACGGGGTGACTGCGCTTCGACGAGCGCCGAGATGATCAATCCGTCGTAGTTCGTCACCATTCGGGCGAGATGTCCGTGTTCGTCGCGCAGCGCCAGGCAAAGACCGCAGAGATGGGCGAGCCAATCCGCGTGCAGACCCGCGGAAAGCCGGTGGCGGCACGGCCTGATGATCCCGAACATACGTCGACTCCCACTCACCCTTATGGCGGAACCAGCGCACCTTATCCGGCCAGGCGGCTCCACTCCCCCGGAACCGCGAAACCGGTGATCGTCCACCCGGTTGGGCGGTGTTCGCGGGCGTCGGCTCCTTCCAAGATGGGCGCATGACCGCGCTGCATCCGCCGAAGGTCGAGTACTTCGACCCCGCTGCGAAGACCAACACCGACCCCAAGGGCGTCGTGAGGGACGTCGACGAATACCGCGAAGAGCCCTTCGGCCTCTACATGGCGCGGCCGACGCCGGGGCGGGCGCAGTTCCACTACCTCGAGTCCTGGCTGTTGCCGGATCTCGGCCTGCGGATCACCGATTTCTGGTTCAACCCCGGTCACGAACGCGATCAGGACTTCTACCTCGACGTCGTCGACATCCGCCGCGAGGGCGGCGTCTGGGTGGCCACCGACCTCTATCTCGATCTCGTGCTGCGGGACAAGAAGTCCGTCCAGGTGATCGACACCGACGAACTCCTCGCCGCGGTCACCGCCGGGCTGCTCTCCCCCGCCGACGGCGAACGCGCGCTCGACGTCAGTCACGCGACCGTCGACGGGCTGGCCACCCACGGCCACGACCTGCGCGGATGGCTGTCCACAAAGGACATCACACTCGGCTGGCGACGGCACTGAGCGGCCGGCATCCATCGTTCGATTGATCTTCACTCATCCCTTGGGCGAGCGGATCACGACCGGCTGATGGATACCCGGAAGGACGCCTTTGCGGAACTCTCGATCACGGAGTAACCGATCGAGAGGGGGCGGATACCCGTGGTCATCAAGACCGAGGGGCTCCTACAACACGCGGAAGTCGCGCCGTTCGCGAGGGCACCGGTACTGGCGGTCGCCGGGGCGATGGGGGCGGTTCTCGCGGCGACGGCCGGTCGCTACGGGTATTTCGGCGACGAGTTGTACTTCCTGGCGGCCGGTCGGCATCTGGACTGGGGGTATGCCGACCAGCCGCCGTTGTTGCCGCTGCTGGCCCGGCTGATGGACGGGTTCGGCGCCGATTCGCCGTTCGTCCTGCGGATCCCGGCGATGCTGGCGATGGTCGCCGGTGTCGTGCTGACCGCACTCATCGCCAGGGAACTGGGCGGTGGCCGCAAAGCGCAGACGATCGCGGCGGCGACCTTCGCGGTATCCCTCCAGATGCTGGGCAGCGGGCATTACCTGGCGACCAGCACGATCGACCCGTTCCTGTGGACACTCCTGGTGTGGCTGCTCGTCCGGTGGATGCGGACCCGCGAGGACGGGCTTCTGCTTTGGAGCGGGATGGTCACCGGATTCGCGCTGAACACGAAGTTCCTCATCGGGGGCTTCTGGGCCGTCGCGCTGGTCGCCGCGACGATATTCGGCCCCCGTGACCTCGTCCGCCGTCCGGCGCTGTGGTTCGGCGCGTTGATCGCCGCCGCGATGATCGCGCCGACGCTCGTCTGGCAGGCGGCGAACGGATGGCCGCAACTGACCATGGGCGCGGCGATCTCCCAAGAGGTCTCGGCGGGCTGGGGTGGGCGGGCCACGTTCATCCCGACACTGGTGCTCAGCGCCGGGGTTCCGGTGGGAATGATCCTGCTCGGCTACGGCCTGTGGCGGTTGCTGCGGTCCGAACGGCTGCGGCCGTACCGTTTCCTCGGCTGGACCGCGCTCGGCGTGCTCGCCCTGTTCCTGCTGGCGAACGGGCGCTACTACTACGCGGCGGGGATGTTCGCCCCGCTGTTCGCGGCCGCGGCGGTGGAGATCGAGGCGGGGCAGGCGTCGAAGTACTGGCGTTGGCTGGCCACGTGGCCGGTGTACGTCGTCGCCGCGCTGATCGCCATTCCGCAATCGCTCCCGATCCTCCCGAGGGCGGAGCTGGCGAGTGCTCCGGAGTGGGCCCGTCCGGTGTTCGCCGTCGAGGAGATCGGCTGGCGGGAGATCACGGAGTCGGTGGCGAGGGCGTACCGGACCGTGCCCGATCCGGCCCGGACCGGGATCGTGGCGGCGAAGTACTGGCAGGCGAGCGCGATCGACCATTACGGACCGGAGCTCGGGCTCCCGTCGCCGTCGAGTCCCAACCGCGGCTACGCCACGCTGCCGAGACCACCGGAATCGGCACGGGACGTCCTGTTCGTCGGGAACGACCCTTCGGGGCTTGTGCCGTACTTCACGCGGATCCGTGAGGTCGGTGTGCTCGACAACCGGGCCGGGATCACGAACACGAGTCAGGGCATGAAGATCTGGCTGGCCACCGGCCGGAACGGGAGCTGGGACACGGTTTGGCCGAAACTCACGGACTGGGGGTTCTGATGCTCCATCGGTCCTCTCACGACCGACGCGCCACGCCGTCGGCACGTAAGGTGCCAAAGGACCGGCACCCGAAAGATCTGCGAGGAATGGATGGAAGCCGCCCACGCGGCCGAAACACCGACCGTGTCCAGTGCGGCGTTCGCCCGGCTCCCGGTGGGGCTGCTCGCCGCCGCGGCCGCGGCGGTCCTGCTGGCGACGGCGTGGCGCTACGGCTACTTCGGCGACGAACTGTACTTCCTCTCCGCGGGCAAGCGGCTGGCCTGGGGTTACGCGGATCAGCCGCCGGTGCTGCCCTTCCTGGCGCTGGCGATGGACACACTCGCGCCGGGCAACGTCTTCGTGTTCCGCCTGCCGGCCGTCCTCGCGACGGCCGCCGGTGTCGTGTTCACCGGGCTCATCGCCTACGAGATGGGCGGGGACCGCCGGGCGCAGACCCGCGCCGCCGCCGCGTACGCGATCTGCGGGCAGTTCCTCGGCAGCGGGCACTACCTGGCCACGTCGACGATCGACCCGGCGCTGTGGACGCTCATCGCGTGGCTGCTCGTCCGGTGGATGCGGACGCGTGACGACAACCTGCTGCTGTGGCTGGGCGTGGCGACCGCCGTCGCGCTGAACGTCAAGCTCCTCATCGCGACGTTCTGGGTCGCCGCCGGAATCGCGATCCTGCTCTTCGGGCCGCGAGATCTCTTGCGCAGGCCCAAACTCTGGGCAGGCGCGGGGATCGCCGCGCTGTCGATGGTGCCGACGCTCTGGTGGCAGGCCGCGAACGGCTGGCCGCAGCTGGAGATGGGCGACGTCATCGCGCACGAGACCACCGGCGGCTGGAGCGGGCGGGCCGGGTTCCTGCCCGCCCTGCTCACGGGGGCCGGGCTCGGCATCGGTGTCGTCGGCGTCCTTTACGGACTCTGGGTCCTGCTGTTCTCGTCCAGGCTGCGCCCCTACCGGTTCCTCGGCTGGACGACCGTCGGCGTGATCGCGCTGTTCATCCTGTCCAACGGCCGGTACTACTACGCGGCGGGTATGTTCGGCGTCCTGTGGGCTGGTGCGGCCGTCCACTTCGGACAGTTGAAACCGTCGCTGTGGTTCCGCTGGATCCCGACCTGGCCGGTGTTCCTGCTTTCCGCGTTGTACACCCTCCCGTACGCGCTGCCGGTGTGGCCGTCCGCCTGGCTCGCGGAAGGGCGTGACGTACCGCGCCCGGCGTACGCGCTGGAGGAGATCGGCTGGCCGGATCTCGCCCGTTCGGTCGCCGACGCCTATCACCGGCTCCCGCCGGAACAGCGGGAGCGCACCACCCTCGTCACGGCCGGCTATTGGCAGGCCGGAGCGCTGGACCGGTACGGCGCCGACTACGGGCTGCCCGCCGTGTACAGCCCGAGCCGCGGGTTCTGGTACTTCGGGCATCCACCCGAGACCGCGGACAGCGTCCTGTTCGTCGGGCCGGATCCGGCGCGGCTGCTCCGGTCGTTCACCGACGCCAGGATCGTCTCGCGCGTGGACAACGCGACCGGTGTGCGCAACGTGAGCCGCGGGATGCCGATCTGGCTGGTCACCGGTCACACCGCAACCTGGGCCGAGGCCTGGCCCGCGCTACGGGAATTCCGGGTCTGACCGAGCCGGCGCCTACGGGGTCCAGCCGGTCGACTTCGCCCAGGCGTCGGCGCGAGTGAAGGCGGCGTCGACCCAGACCTGCTTCTCGTCGGTGTACTGCTCGACGGTCCCGTCGCCGGCGTGCTTCGCGGCCATGGCGTTCTTGACGGCCGCATAGGCGTCGCGTTCGTCAGGGTTCTGCCGGAGCCATTCCGGGAACAGCAGCGCGAGCCGCCAGGCCGGGGTCTCCTGCGAGCGGACGTGCAGGTTGACCGGGCGCCGGGGATCGCCGCCGAAGTGGAACCGCTTGGGCCAGGTGCCCTCTTCACCGTGCGCGTCGTCGTACCACTCCCCTTCCGCGCGCGGGAACCCCGCGTCGGAAAGTGCCTGGGCCAGCTCGTCGGCCTTGTCCAAAGTGGACACGGTCAGCTGCAGATCGAGGATGTCCTTGGCGGGCAGCCCCGGCACGGACGTCGAGCCGATGTGATCGATCCGCACGGCGTTGTCGCCCGCCACCACGCGGATCCGCGCGAGCGCCCGCTCGGCCTGCACGGGCCACGTCTCGTCGTACGGCGAGATCTTCGGCGACATCGGCGCCCGCGGCTTGCGGAGCCGCACGTTCGCCTCGAACGGGGTCAGCCGATCCGCCCACAGTGCGTCGACTTCGGCGAGCACGATGTCGGGCGCTCCGCTGTTGTCGAACCACACGTCGGCCACCGCCCGGCGCTGATCGGTCGTGGCCTGCGCCTTGATCCTGGCGCGCGCGTCCGGTTCGGCCATGCCCCGTGCCTCGACCAGGCGGCGGACCCGGACCTCCTCCGGCGCGTCGACCATGACGACGAGGTGGTACATCGGCGCCAGCCCGCCTTCGACCAGCAGCGGGATGTCGTGGACGATGATCGCGTCCGGCGCGGCGGCCGCCATCAGCTCGGCCGTCCTGGCGCCGACCCTCGGATGGACGATCGAGTTCAGCCGCTTGCGCGAGTCCTCGTCGGCGAACGCCTTCGCGGCGAGCGCGGGCCGATCGAGCGCACCGTCGGAGGCCAGGATGTCTTCCCCGAACGCCTCCACGAGTTCGGCGAGCCCCGGCGTCCCCGGTTCGACGACCTCCCTGGCGATCTTGTCGGAGTCGATGAGGACGGCGCCGTGCTCGGAAAGCCGGTTCGCCACCGTCGATTTTCCGGCGCCGATCCCGCCGGTCAGGCCCACACGCAGCATGTCGATCAGCCTAGTGGCGCGACCTGGGGTGACCGCGCAGGGTCACGAGATGTGCGCATCCGGCACAGAAGGGTGCAAAAGGCAAGTTGATAGTGACGCGAGACTCAACCTTTATGGGTGACACGCCGCGCGGTTACGCCGCATCAGGCGCCTGATTGCGTACCGTGCGCGGCGAAGGTCGCCCACACGGAGGAAAGATGGCAGACGGCAAGCACGTCGGGAGGCACCGGCTCGGTACGCCGGGCCTGGTGCACTGTGTCCTCCATCGTCCCGTAGCCGAGGCCCTCGCCGAATATCGGCGCACGTGGCTGAGCGCGCTCCTGGTCCCGGCCAAGCACAGCTTCGCCGGCCTCCGCCGCAAGGCCCGCGCCGCGGCGCTCGAACGCATCTGGGTGCCGGCCGTCCGGCCCGCCACTTCCTGACGCTTCTTCTCCCCCTACCGCATTCAGTCCTCTGGATGCGGTAGTTGCGCGCGCAAGGATCGCATTCAGAGGACGAAACGCGGGCAAAAGAAAGCGGCCCCGGTCCGTGTGGACCGGGGCCGCTGTCTGTCAGCTACTGGCTGAGCGCCTGGATCACGCGCCGCCCGACAGCTTCTCGCGGAGAGCCGCGAGCTGCTCGTCGCTGGCGAGCGTGCCACCGCTCTTGGCCTCGGCCGGAGCGGAGGTGTAGCTCTGCTCGCCCGAGTCGCCGGAGGTGACACCGGTCGCGGCGTCGGCCGCGGCTTCCGCGTCGGCCTCGGCGGCCTTGACGACCTGCTTCATGTGAGCCTCGTAGCGGGTGTGAGCCTCGGCGTACTGACGCTCCCACTCCTCACGCTGCTTGTCGAAGCCTTCCTGCCACTCCTGGGTGTCCGGGTCGAAGCCTTCGGGGTAGATGTAGTTGCCCTCGGCGTCGTACTCGGCGGCCATGCCGTACTGAGTCGGGTCGAACTCGGTCTCCGGCGTGACGCCCTCGTTCGCCTGCTTCAGCGACAGCGAGATGCGACGACGCTCGAGGTCGATGTCGATGACCTTGACCATCACGTCGCCGTTGACCTGGACGACCTGCTCCGGGATCTCCACGTGGCGCTCGGCCAGCTCGGAGATGTGCACCAGGCCCTCGATGCCCTCCTCGACGCGCACGAACGCACCGAACGGGACGAGCTTGGTGACCTTGCCCGGCACGATCTGGCCGATCGCGTGGGTGCGGGCGAACTGACGCCACGGGTCTTCCTGGGTCGCCTTCAGCGACAGCGAGACGCGCTCGCGGTCCATGTCGACGTCCAGAACCTCGACCGTGACCTCCTGGCCGACCTCGACGACCTCGGACGGGTGGTCGATGTGCTTCCAGGACAGCTCGGAGACGTGCACCAGGCCGTCGACGCCACCCAGGTCCACGAAGGCACCGAAGTTGACGATGGACGACACGACGCCCTTGCGGACCTGGCCCTTGGCGAGCGCGTTGAGGAACTCGCTGCGCACCTCGGACTGGGTCTGCTCCAGGTAGGCGCGGCGGGACAGGACCACGTTGTTGCGGTTCTTGTCCAGCTCGATGATCTTCGCCTCGAGCTCGCGGCCGACGTACGGCTGCAGGTCGCGCACGCGGCGCATCTCGACCAGCGACGCGGGCAGGAAGCCGCGGAGGCCGATGTCCAGGATGAGGCCGCCCTTGACGACCTCGATGACGGTGCCCTTGACGGGCTCGTCCTTCTCCTTGAGCTCCTCGATCGTGCCCCAGGCGCGCTCGTACTGCGCACGCTTCTTGGACAGGATCAGACGGCCTTCCTTGTCCTCCTTCTGGAGAACCAGGGCTTCGACCTCATCGCCGACGGTGACAACCTCAGCCGGGTCGACATCGTGCTTGATGGAGAGCTCGCGCGAGGGGATGACACCCTCGGTCTTGTAGCCGATGTCGAGCAGGACCTCGTCACGGTCGACCTTGACGATGGTTCCTTCGACGATGTCGCCATCGTTGAAGTACTTGATCGTCTTGTCGATCGCAGCGAGGAAGTCTTCCTCCGACCCGATGTCGTTGATAGCGACTTGCTGGGGCCCGGTGGGGGCGGTCGGGGCGGTGGCGGTGTCGGTCGTCATTAGGCGGGTTGCTCCGGTGGATGGGAAGTAGTGGGTTTGCAGTTAGGGCACCATGGGCTTCCGACATGAGGCGACCGCATAAGCAAACGTCCACAGGGAACGACCGCGAGCATCACCGCATCCGGTACGCGACCCCCTGACCCGGACGCTGAGCGAACCGGGGGAAAGAGTAGCGCGAACCCACTGCGCTAACAGATATCCTACGCGGCCCCCTGTACACGGCACAATCAGGGTCGCCCCCACGATCACGGCGGGCGGATAAGCTGTGCCGCGAAGCCCTGACCTGGGGAAAGGATATCGGTTTGAGCCAGCAGTCCGTCACCGAGCCCGATCGGCACGCACAGGCCGAGGAGCGGCTCGGCACCGCGGGGGTCGCCTACCGGGCGGTCTCGGCGCCGGAAGCGACCGCCGCGAACCTGGCGTGGTGGGACGCCGACGCCGACGACTATCAGGCGACCCACGGCGGGTTCCTCGGCGACGCTGACTTCGTCTGGTGCCCGGAAGGCGTCCGCGAGGCAGACGTCGCGCTTCTGGGTGAAGTCGACGGCAAGCGGATCCTCGAAGTCGGCTGCGGGCAGGCGGCCTGCTCGCGTTGGCTCGCCGCGCAGGGCGCCGAGGCGGTGGCGACCGATCTGTCGGCGGGCATGCTGCGGCACGCGCGGGAAGGCAACGAGCGGACCGGCACGCCCGTCCCGCTCGTGCAGGCGACGGCCGAGTCGCTCCCGTTCGCCGACGCGAGTTTCGACGCGGCCTGTTCGGCCTTCGGCGCGGTGCCGTTCGTGGCGTCGGTGGACGTCGTCTTCGCCGAAGTCCACCGGGTGCTCCGGCCGGGTGCCCGCTGGGTGTTCTCGGTGACCCATCCGATGCGCTGGATCTTCCCCGACGACCCCGGTCCGCAGGGCCTCACGGTCACGCAGCCGTATTTCGACCGCACGCCTTACGTCGAGGTCGACGAAGAGGGCGTCGCGACGTACGTCGAGTACCACCGCACACTCGGCGACTACGTCCGCGCGCTCTCCGACGCCGGCTTCGCGCTCACTGATCTCATCGAGCCCGCTTGGCCGGAAGGGCACACCCGCACCTGGGGACAGTGGAGCCCGTTGCGCGGCAAGCTCTTCCCCGGCACCGCGATCTTCTGCACCCAACGGGGATGACCCCGGCGGCGGAACGACAGCGGGCGCGGTTCGCCGCGCTCGACCCGTTGCTCCCGCCGCCTCCCCCGCTCCCACCGGGCGACCCCCTCGAAGCAGGCGGCGCCAGCGGGACGATCACGCACGTGCGGTTCGCGGCGGGTTCCTGGCAACGGCTCTGGAGCCCCGCGCATCTGCAGATCCTCTCCGCCGTCCTTCCCCTCGACGCCGTCGCGGGCATGAGCGCGTTGCTTTCCGCCTGGCGCGAACGAATCGCGCTCGCCGACGCCGAACCGGATTCGTCGTGCACGGTCACCTGGCCCAGCCGTGACGTCGCGGTCTCACGGGCCCTGCTCGACCACGGGCTCGCGCCGCAACTGGCGCTGGCCGTCCGCGCACCCGCGGCGGGGGAAGCCCATTCCGTACCCGGCGTGACCATCCGCGCGTCGACGCGGGGCGATCTGGAGGAGATCGTCGGCCTCCGGTTCGAAGAACTTCGCTACACCTCGCTCGTCGGCCACGGTGCCGTCCGGCCCGGCGCCCAAGCCCTGCTCGCCGAAGAGGTCCGGCGCGGCCTGCAGTTCGGCGGCCGGGTCTGGATCGCCGAGGAGGAAGGTCTCACGGTCGGGATGGTGACCGGCGGAAAGCGCTCCCCGATCCCCGGAGACGCGCTCGCCGGACGCCTGCCGCCGGGCGAATGGGGCTACGTCGGAACGCTCGCGGTCACCGCGGCCGCGCGGGGGCGCGGGATCGGGCGCGCGCTGACCGCCGTCGTGCACGACGAGCTGTTCTCGCCGTCGCTGCGCGGTACCTTCGTCTCGTACAATCCGGCGAATCCGCTGTCCCCGGTGTTCTGGCACCGGCAGGGTTATCGTCCTCTGTGGACGACGTGGGCGGCCGCCCCGGCCGCGGCCCTTCGGTAGCGGATCCCGGCGCGGCCGACCCTGGGGACGGGATGGAAATCGAGAAGACCTTGTTCGACGCGCACCGCGCCCGGTTCGTGTCGATCGACGGGTTCCTGCCCGAGGCGGCACCGGCCCCGGTCGTCGGCGAACGCGTGGACGCGGCCACCGCGGCCGGCGTCCAGGTCACCGGAGTGGTGCAACGTCAGCTGCACGGTCCGGACGACGTCCCCCTGCTGTGGTCGGCCGCCGACGTGCGCCAGCTGTTCCCGTTCATCGGGGACACCGGCACCGAGGGCATGGACGTGCTCCTGCGCGCGTGGCGGACGTGGATGGACGCCGAATCCCCCGGCGAGGACTCGTCCTGCGTGGTCAACTGGCCGAGCCGCGACGCCGAGGCGATCCGCGCCTTCCTCGACCACGGACTGGTGCCGATGTCCGCGCTCGCGGTGCGCACGGGACGCCACCGGGACACCCCGGACGCCGAGGGTGTCGCCGTCCGCCGGGCCCGCCGCGACGACTTCGACACCGTGCTCGCGATGGCCGTGTCGACCCACGACTACATCGGCCAGGTCGCCACCCGGCACCGCCCGAACGCCGCGGAACTGCTCGCCCCGGCGCTGGAACGCGCGCTCGACAAGGATCTCCCGCTGCTGTGGCTGGCCGAACGCGACGCCCGCATCGCGGCGTTCGCGCACGGCGCGTGGATCACCTCCTCACCCGGCTCGGCCGAGGCCGAACTGCTCCCCCACGGCCGCTGGGGCTACGTCAACAACGTCGTCACCCTGCCCGGCCTGCGCGGAAGCGGGCTCGGCCGCACACTGATGTCGGTGGTGCACAAGGAGTTCGCCGCCGACGGCGCGGACGGCACCTACCTCTACTACAACCCGACCAACCCGCTCTCCTCGGTGTTCTGGCACCGGCAGGGTTATCGTCCACTGTGGACGTCCTGGGAGGTCCATCCGGCGTCGGCCCTGCGATAGACGTCCGGTTTGCGGAGGTTTCGTCACTCTTGTGTGTGACGTGAGCCCCCCAAGGTTGTGCACCTCCCAGGTCAGGGCTAACTTTTGAACTGACCAGTCAGTTTAAAAGTTCCGCGAGTCACCGACCTGGGAGTTCTTCGTGCGGGTTCAAGCCGACAGGGTGTCCGTGACCGGACCCCACGGCACGTTGCTGTCGCCCACTTCGCTCACCGTTTCGGGTGGTGAGCTGGCGATAGTGCACGGCGAGCCAGGGGTCGGCGTCACCGCCTTCGGGCTGGCGCTGGCAGGCAGGCTGAAGCCCGCCACCGGGACGGTGACCGTCGAGGGCGGGGATCCGCACAAGGTCGTGGCGATCGTCGACTCCCCCGGGGTGAGCGAGCCGGACGGCGCGTTGTCGCTGCAGGTCGTCGTCGGGGAGGAACTCGAACTCGCGAAGCGCCCGGCGAACAAGGCCGCCGTCGCGAGCTGGCTGGCCGAGCACGACGCCGCCGCCTTCGCCACCACCCGCTTCGAGAACATCGAACCGGTGACGCGCACCCGGCTGCTCACCGCGCTCGCCGCGAGCCGTGAGGGCGTCGGCGTCCTCGTGCTCGACACCCCGGACCGGCACACCAGCGACGTCGACAGCTGGGCGCGGCTCGCCCGCGAGCACGCCGAGCGCGGCCTCGCCGTCATCGTGCTGACCGCCACCACCCCGGTTTCGGCCCTGCCGGAGAAGCCCGCGCGCTGCGGTGCCCTCGAGCAGCCCGACCCCGTGCGCTGCGCGCCGGTCGAAACCGCTGAGATCGAAGAGACTTCAGGAGACCAGGAATGAATCCCGTCCGGATCGCCGCCAACGAGCTGCGCCGGCTGAGCAGTGGCACCCTGCCGAAGCTCGCCATGGCCGCGCTCGTCCTGGTGCCGCTGCTCTACGCGTCCTTCTACCTCTACGCGAACTACGACCCGTACTCGCGCCTGGACAAGCTGCCCGCCGCCGTCTTCACTTCCGACACCGGCGCGAAGGACTCGGCCGGCGTGGAACGCAACGTCGGCCGTGAGGTCACCGACGAACTGGTCAAATCCGGCACGTTCCAGTGGCACGAGGTGTCCCAGGACGAGGCCGCGAAGGGCGTCCGCGACGACAAGTACTCGTTCGCGATCGGCATCCCGCGCGACTTCTCCACCGCGCTGCTGTCCTCGGGCAACTTCCAGCCCCAGCAGGCGACGATCACGCTGACCACCAACGACGCGAACAACTATCTGTCCGGGACCATCGCGAAACAGGTCGCCGAGCAGGTCCGCAAGACGATCGCGGAGAAGGTCGGCAGCGAGGCTGCGGACAAGTTCCTGGTCGGCTTCTCCACGATCTACGGCAAGATCCAGGAAGCCTCGACGGGTGCTTCGCAGCTCGCCGACGGCGCCGGCAAACTCAAGACCGGACAGCAGCAGCTGGCCGACGGCGCCAACCAGCTCGCGTCGGGCAGCTCCCAGCTGGCGACCGGCCTCGGCACCCTGAAATCCAGTACCGCACAGCTCCCCGCGCAGACCCAGAAGCTCGCCGACGGCGCCGGTCAGGTCGCCGACGGGAACCAGAAGGTCGCCGACGCCGCCTCGCTCGCGGCGACGGCTTCCGGCGACATCCAGACCAAACTCGACGGTTACCGCACCCAGCTCGCGCAGGATCTGCGTGCCGCCGAAGTCCCCGAGGCGAAGGTGCAGGAGATCCTGAGCCGCCTCGACACCCTCCGGTCGCCGGTCGACCAGGCGAACACGAAGATCCAGGGCGCGAACAGCCAGCTGATCCAGCTCGCGTCCGGCGCCCGGCAGGTGTCCGACGGCGCGCACCAGCTGGCCTCGGCCACCCCGCAGCTCACCAGCGGCATCGCGCAGGCGGCCGACGCGTCGGCGCAGATCCGCGACGGCGCCGCGAAGCTGAACGACGGCGAGAAGACCGCGGTCAACGGCACGAACCAGCTCGCCGACGGCGCGGTGCAGCTGCGCGACGGGCTCGCGGCCGGGCTGAAGGAGATCCCGAACCC
The DNA here is from genome assembly GCF_000754115.1 of Amycolatopsis sp. MJM2582. Taxonomy (NCBI): domain Bacteria; kingdom Bacillati; phylum Actinomycetota; class Actinomycetes; order Pseudonocardiales; family Pseudonocardiaceae; genus Amycolatopsis; species Amycolatopsis sp. MJM2582. Next base: position 658,086 of record NZ_JPLW01000006.1, on the reverse strand, counting down.
GGACGACCCCACCCGGGCGGCGACCGCCAACACCATCGCGGACCCGGTGGCGGTCAACTCCTCCGGCGTCGCCTCGGCCGGGACCTACGGCGCGGGTCTCGCCCCGTTCTTCATCTCGCTCGCGACCTGGATCGGCGCGTTCGTGCTGTTCCTGTTGCTGCGCCCGCTCTCGACCCGCGCGCTGACCGCCGGCGCGTCACCGTTCAAGGTCGCGCTCGGCGGCTGGCTGTCCTCGGCGCTGCTCGGGATCGCGCAGGTGATCGTGCTGTTCGGCGCGGTGACCTGGCTGGTCGGCATCGACGTCGCGCATCCGCTCGGCGCGATCGGGTTCGCGGTGCTGGTGTCGCTGACCTTCACGTCGGTGGTGCACGCGCTCAACGCGTTCTTCGGCGCCGTCGGGAAGTTCCTCGGCCTGGTGTTGCTGGTGCTCCAGCTGGTGAGCGCGGGCGGCACGTTCCCGTGGCAGACGATCCCGGACGCGTTGTACCCGTTGCACATCGTGCTGCCGATGGGTTACGCGATCGACGGATTCCGGCACCTGCTCTACAGTGGCGCCTCGATGGAGATTCTCGGTGACATCGGTGTCCTTGTCGCGTATCTCGTCGGCGGGATCCTGGTCTCGACACTGGCGGCGCGGAAACGGCGCACCTGGACGGTTTCGGCGCTGAAACCCGAGCTGGCGTTGTGAGTCCCCGGGGTGAGGCGACGAAGCAGAAGCTGTTCGAAGCGACGCTGCGGTTGTCCGCCAGCCGTGGCCTCGTGGGGCTGACGGTGGACGACATCGCGGCCGAGGCGAAGGTCGCGAAGGGCACCGTCTACTACAACTTCGGCAGCAAGGACGGTCTTGTCGACGCACTGCTGCGCTACGGCGTCGGCGTGCTCGCGGACCGGCTGCGCGCGGCGACCGGCGACGGCGACCCGATGGACGTCATCGAGTCGCAAGTGGACGGTGCGCTGGAGTTCATCGCCGAATACCCCGGTTTCTCGCAGATCCTGGTGAGCGAGATGTGGCGTACGCCCGGCACCTGGCACGAAACGCTGACGCTGCTGCGCGAGGAGATCATTTCGATCGTGCGCGAACAACTCCACCGGCTGGACGCCGCCGGGCGGCTGCCCGACGGCGTCCAGATCCAGACCGCCGCGGCGGGGCTGTTCGGCACGATGCTGGTGGTCGCGCTCGACTGGCAGGTCTTCCAGCCGAAACGGACCAGGGCCGATGTGCGGGAATCGGTGATGGTGCTGATCCGGGGCCTCGGGCGCTAGTCCGGGTCTCGCGTGCTTGAACCCGGATTTCGCGTGATTGGGGACGGATTTCGCGTGATTGAAGGCGGATCTCGCGTGATTGAGCGTGTTTCGGCTCCGATCACGTGTCTTCCGTCTCCCGGACCCACTTCAGCTTGACCTCGAAGTTCCCCTCCAGTCCCGTTTTCGCGATGACGGCGCCCGCTTGCGCGGTCAGCTTGACGCCGAACTTGAGTTCGACCTCGTCCGGTCCCCTGGTCATCGACCGGAAGGCGTCCAGCGCCGCCGCGGCCGCGTCCTTGACGTTCGCGAGTGCCGCTTCGAAGGACCCCTTGGTGTCCTCGATCAGGTCGTCACGCCGGGAGACCCGGGCGGTGCCGGGGACCGGGTCGATCTCGACGATCACCGAACCACCGCCTTCGAGCGGGAATCGTGCCAGGTCGTTCACCGATACTCCTCACTGTCCACAGGGGATTTCGAACCATTCGCCCTGCTGGATGTTTTTTCGGACGTCGTCGAGTTGTTTCAGCAGGATTTCCAGCCGGTCCCGGTTGCTCAGGTATTCCAGGACGGCACGGTGGAACGCGCCGGTCATCGTCGCGGGCATCAGGTCCGAGGCGTCGAAGCACAGCGCGGACGCCGAAGTGATCGTGTCCGCGACCCTCCGGCTCACCTGATCCGGATAGACGTCGAGACCGAGCTTCCGGTTGGCGGAAAAGGCGTTCGCGCGCGGGATCGACGGCCAGATCCGCTGTGCCTTCTCCGAAGCGAGGAACTCCATCAGCTTGCGCGCCTGCGGGGTGTCCTGGAACATCCCGGCGAGGTCGGCCGCGACCTCGGAAACGTCGCGGCCGGGGAAGGAGAGGAAGTCGAAATCGGTGCCCGGCTTGGGAAAGGTCCCGTCGGGGCGTTTGAAGTTCTGGTAGCGGCTCATGATGAACGACGCCTGGTGTTCGAGCGCGCAGCCCGGCGGATCGGTGAACATGGCCTTGCCCGCGTCGCCGAAATCGGTCAGCAGCGCGGCCGCGGTACCGCCGCGGATCGCGGTGGGTTCGAGCACGGAACCCCAGTCCAGCCAAGCCTGTTTGACCTCGGGTGAGGTCCACGGCAGCCCGCCGGACGCCCACTGCCGGTACTTCTCCGGCCCCGCCGAATGCAGCAGGATGTCTTCGATCCAGTCGGTTCCCGGCCAGCCCGAGGTGGGCGGCGCACCCATCCCGACACACCACGGCGTGCCGCCGGCCGCCGTCACCCCGGCGGAGTATTCGCGGAGCGCGGCGAACGTCGTCGGGCGGATCCCGGTCATCCGCGCCGGGTCGTACCAGATCAGGCTCTTGAGATCGGCCTTCACCGCGACCGCGTACAGCTTCTCGGTGCCGATTTTCTGCAGGGTGACCCACTGCGAGCTGAAAGACCGCGTCACGGCGGCGGAAAGGTCGTCGTCGAGCGGCAGCAGGTCGCCCGACTTCCGGTATTTCGCCAGCACCCCGGCGTTCGGCAGGACGGCCACGTCCGGCGGCGTACCGCGCTGGACGTCCGAAGCGAGCACCTGATCGACGGCCCGGGTGCCTTCGTAGAGGTAACCGATCCCGGTGTCGGCCTTGAACGCGTCCAGCACCTGGCGGAAGGCCGTTTCCTCGCCGCCGGTCCAGGACGCGAGGACGACGACCGGTTCGTCTTCCGCCGACGCCGAACAGCCGCCTGCGACCAGTGACAGCGCCGTCAGCACGGCGATCAGGCGCTTCACGGGCGGTACCGGTATTCGTCGATCCGGGCGTGCAGCCCGAGTAGGACGAGCCCGCCCGCGAGCAGGGTGCCGGCCGGGATCAGGAACTCCCGTCCGCCGGATTCGGCCGCGGCGGAGGCGTCGGCCGCCACCGCCTTCGCGCCCGCCGTGGCCACCCGGGTGTTGTCCGTCGCCACCGTCGTGGACTGCCGTGCCCGCACCCGGAACTCGTCGACGGTCACCCCGCATCCCTGCCCCTCGTCGCAGTACCCGGTCAGCAGGTCGGCGAGCTGCCGCTGACCGGCGTCGTCGGCCGCCTTGATCTGCTGAGACCGCGCGGCGGCGACACCGTCGAGCCGCTCCCCGACCGAATCCAGCCGGTCGCGGCTGATCAGGGTGAGCACCAGGGCGACGCCGATGGCGGCGATCAGCACGGTCGCCGCGAGCAGCGGGAGGTTCGCCACGCGCCGGAAACGCTTCCGCAGGTACAGCTGGGTGAAGACCAGCAGCACCAGGAGGGCCAGCACCGGCAGCAGCCACAGCGGGAGCATCGCGAGGCTCATCCCGGTGTCCGACAGCTGCCGGTCCAGCGCCTCACGTTGCCTGCCCTGCAACACTTCCAGCTCTTCCAAGACCCCGCCCGAAGCGTGCAGCAGCCGCGAGGCGTGCCAGAGATCGACCGCGCCCAGCACGGCGGCGTCCGGCTGGCGGAAGTGCACGTCGGCCTGTCCGATGGAGCCTGAGTAGGCCGCGACCTGGCTTTCGATCACCTGCAGCGCGTTGCCGCCCGCCTCACCCGCCTGGTTGAACTCCGCGACCCGCGCGAGGCTCTGGCTCGCCAGCGCCAACTGGTTCGCGTACTCCTGCCCCGGCCCGGCGAGTTTCGCCTCACCGGAGGCGAAACTCGCGATCGCGGCGGCGTCGGCGGCCACCAGCGCGGCCCGTGCGGCGGTCACTTCGAGCACCGCCTGCGCGGTGCGGTCGCGGACGGTCTCCGCCGTGTTCTGGACGTTCTGGAACGCCCACAGCGAGACCACCAGCACCGCGAGGGTGAGCGCCAGCAACGCGGTGCGGAGCCGGACCAGCCGCACCCGGGTGGCCGTCACGAAACGACCTCGCCGAACGGTCTTCCACAGCCGACGCAGAAGTTCGCCCCGGCGGGTGAGAGCGCGGGGCAGGCCGGGCAGGCGACCGGTGTTCCGTCGGGCATCGGCTGATCTTCCTGCGGAACGGCGATTTCCGAAACCCTCGACGGGATGACGACGTGCAACGCGTGGCTGCGGGTCGCGTCGGGGCGCAACCGCACCACGCCTTTCTCCGCGTCGACGATCTCCACGACCCCGGAGAGACGGCTGAGGGTTTCTTCGTCACCCGCGGCGGTGGCGAGGGCGACCGCGCGACCCCAGTCCCGTTCGGCTCCGGCCCGGTCGCCCGCCGCGTAGGCGTCACCGCCCGCGGTCAGCGCCTCGCCGAGATCGGCCTGTGCGGCGTATTTCGAGACCATCGGGTGAATCAGCGTCGGCGGGATCGGATCGCGTGTCCACCGCCCCGCGATGGCCAGCGCGTCCTCCTCGACCGCGGCTCCCGGCACCGGGACGAGTTCCGTCCACGCCAGCTGGCGGTCCTGACCGTGGCTGGGTTCGAGGTCCGGGTCGAGATCCAGGATCAGCTGGTAGTCCCGTGTCTCGTCGCTCGCGAACGAACCGAGCGACAGCTCCTGCTCGCGGACGCCGACCTCCCGGCACCGGTCGGTGAGGTCGTACTCGTCGGGGAACACCTGCTTGATCGACCGCAGCCTGCTGAACGGCATGGTGCCGATCCGCAGCCGGACCTCGGGCAGCACCTTCGTCATCGCGCTCTCGACCAGCTGCCGGAAGTCGTCGGCCAGTTTGTCGTCCTCGACGACGGAATCGACGTTCCCGCGCAGAACCCTGCCGATCTGGGTGAGTTCAGCGGGCTCCCAGCCGTCGCCGATCCCCCTGGCGTCGCAGACGAAGCGGCCTTCGCAGCTGTTCAGCACGGTCATCAGATCGGCCCTGGTCTGGGAATCGTTGCGGCCGTCGGTGAGGAGGATGGCGTGGCGGACGGCGTCGGGCACGCCGTCGAAGAGGTCGCGTGCCTTGGCCAGCCAGGCACCCATCGCGGTACCGCCGACGGCCGCGAGATGCTCGACGGCGGCACGCGCCTCCGCCCTGGTCCGGTCGGAAGCGGTCACCAGGCCGTCCTCGGCCGGGTAGATCATCTTCGCGCGATCGGTTCCTTGGATGACGGCGAACCGCACGCCGTCGGGGAGGACGTCGATAGCCGCCGCGGCCGCGCGCCGGGCCTCGCCGATCTTGGTGCTGGGGAAGCGCATCGAACTGGAGCAGTCGATCATCAGGACCTCGGCGGCCGTCCTGGCCGCGGACGCTTCACCGCCGCGGGAGACGACCCGGACGATCGCGGTCATCGCCCGGTCCCCCTCGGCCAGGAACTTGTTCTGGTGCACTTCGAGGCCCAGACCCGGCTCCCCGCTCATTTCTCCCCTTTCACACCAGCGTCACCGGTCTCACCGAGTTCGCGAGATCGATCAGCACGTCGTGCGCTTCCGGCGAAGGCGCGTGATGGGCGAGCCGCCGGTACGACCTGTCCAGCACGGTGCGGGCGCCCGTCTCGTCCGCGCGCAGGATCTCGCCGTCGGTGATCCCGTCCTGCCCGAGCAGCACCCCCGCCAGCCCTGTTTCCCGCACCGCCGTCACGAGCCGGTCGAGTGCGTCGCCGTCGAGGTCCAACGCGGTCAGCCGGACGACCGCGTCGTCGAGTTCCGCGGATGACGGGAGGTCACCCGTCTCCGGCATCGGCGCGGACAGCACCCGTACGCCGGCGATCCGCGCCGCCTCGTCGTAGCGCGAGAATTCCGGGACCTGGTCGAGAATCCCGACGGCGGCCGCACGGTTGCCTCGTGACAGGCGGACCCGCGCGAGCCCGAACGCCGCGCTGACCTGCGCCCGGTCCCGCACCCACAGAGCGTCGTAGTACCGCTCGGCGGCGGCCGCGCCGTTGAGGTGCTCCTCGCAGAGCCCCAGTGCGAGTTTCGGCGGCTCCTCGCCGGGGATGTCGCGGTACACGGCGGTGAACTTCTCCTTGGCCGCGGCGAAATCGCCCTCGCCGAGCGCGAGCAGACCTCGATGCCACGCCACCCGCCAGTCGTGGGCGGCGCGCTCCCCCAGCAGCCGTTCGGCCTCCGCCACCGCCAGCGTGCCCTCGATGACGGCGCCGAGTTCCAGCTGCGCCCGGCACCGGCGGAAGCCGACCTCCGGCGAACCGGGCACCTTGTCGAGTTTCTTCAGCAGCCGCGCCGCGTCGGGCGCGCGGACGGCACGGAGGAAGTTCGCCTGCGGGTCGTCCGGATCCTCACGCGGCACCGGCAGCCCGAGGGCGATCTCCTCGGCGGACGGCCGCGCGCCGAGCGAGACGGGGGTGCCCCGCGTCCAGTGCTCCAGCGGCGGCGCCTGACCGAGTCCAGCGTCGAGCAGCACCGCCCCTTCGGCGAACAACGTCGACGCGCCGGGCCGGGACTGCTTGTCTCGCAAGGAAAGGATCTCACCGAGTACGCCGTCGAGCTGGACCAGCATTTCGCGCGCGGTCGCGAACCGCTGTTCGAACGGCGCGGTCGCCCGGTCGAGGACGCGGAGGAACGACTCGATACCGAACCGGACGCCGCGCGCGTCGGTGGTGACCGACCAGCCGTCGCTGGCCTGGAAGAGTTCCCGCAAGGTCACGCCGACGGTGTGGATGTCGGACCGGACGGTGAGACCGTGGGTCGCCCGTTCCCGCGGGGTCACCTGATAGTGCTCGGTGCCGACGATCGGGCTTTCGTCGTCGTCGATCTTGCGGATGGCGCCGAAATCGATGAGCTTGATCCGCTTCTCGCCGTGGATCACGTTGTCCGGCTTCATGTCGCAGTACAGCAGGCCTTCGCCGTGCAGGTAGTCGAGCGCGGTCAGGATCTCGCGCCCGTACGCCACGACGTGCTCGACCAGCAGCCGTCCCTCGCTGGAGTCCAGCCCGGCCCGGCCGCGGTTCTTGACCTCCCGCAGGGAAAGGCCGTCGACGAACTCCATCACGATGTAGCGGAAGTCGTCGTGCTCCACGACGTCGAGGATCCGGACGATGTTCGGATGGTCCAGCGCGGTGAGCACCTGGCTCTCGGTCTCCGCGATCCGGACGGCGGCGGTGTTGTTCGTGTTGATCAGGCCCTTGAGCGCGACGTACCGGTCGCCGAGCCCGGAATCCGTTGCCAGATAGACGAACCCGAGCCCGCCGCGGGCGACACAGCCGAGCACGTGATAGCGGCCGTCGACCACGTCGCCCGCCGCGAGCTTGGGCGAGAAGGAGAACGGCGTCCGGCAGACCGGGCAGAACCCCTCGGCGGGCGCGGGCCCGCCACCGACCGAACGGCCGACCGGGGTGGACGTGCACCCGTGCTTGCCGCAGAACCGTTCCTCCTCCGGGACATGCGGCTCGGTGAGCAGGCGGCCCGAGATCTCCGGGAGTTCGACGACCGGCAGCGGCACCCGGTCGTCCGCGGCGGCGTGACCCGCGATCCGCTGGGCGCGCGTGACCACCGTGCTGGTGATCCTGGTCGGCAGCTCACCGGGGCCGGGGATCACCAGGGTGGGTTTCTCCTGTGGCTCTTCCGGAGTGCCGGGCGGCAATCCGCAGATCTTGCAGAAGCCGGTCTTGCCGAGCACACCGGGGCAGCCGTCCTGTCCGCAGGCCGTCATCCGTCGATCCGTTTCCGTACGGTGTCCGCGTACCGCTCGACGGCGGCCGCCGCGGCCGTCAGGTCGCACGGTCCTTCGAAGAGCATCCGCCAGGCGGGGGCGTAGGCGGCTTCCAGTTCGACGTCCTCGACGAGCCCGCCGTTACGGGCCATCTCCCCGTACGCGTCGAGCCGGGCACGCAGTTCCGCGCGCCGGGCGAGGTTTTCGTCGAGGAGGCGGCGCAGGTCGCGAGCACGATCGACGGTCTTGGCCACGGCACGCTCACAGACCGGAAGCTGCCGTTTCACCCACTCCGTGTCACCGTCGCGCTCCGCCGAACGCAGTTGCGTCAACGCGCCGCGCAGCCGCCGCTCCTTCGGATGAACGTGCGGGGCGGCGGAGAAGCGGGGCGCGTCGCTCGCATTGTCCTTCTCCAGCTTGGCGAGTTCACCCAACCGGGTTTCCAGGAGGGCCAGCCGGCCCTCGATGTCGTCCTCGTCCGCGGGCAGTACGTCCGTGCTCGACCGGACCACGCTCACCCCCGGTGAGGTCGCCTCGCGGAACGCCAACGCGAGGCGCAGCCCGAGTTCGTGCGCGCGCTGGGCCAGCGGCACGAGCACCTCGCCGACGAGTTCGTCGGGTTCGGCGGCTTCGTCGACCCCGTAGACGACCACGGTGCGGCCGGAACCGTGACGACCGGCCGGCGAATCCGCGGCGACGTCGAGCCGGTCGGAGATGCGGCGGCGCACTTCGTCGGCGGTCTTGCCGATCGCGTCCACGGCGAGCGCGACACTGCCCACCGGCGGCACCGTCGGTCCCGTCGCGGTCCGGCCGGCGCCGCGTTCCCGGTCGGCGAGCACGACGGCGCGCCGCAAGGAGGCCGCGACCGCGGAATCGTCCTGTCCCATGATGATCACCCGGACGTCGGCCCGGCCGTGCCCGCCGAGCCAGCGGGCGAATTCGCGCGCGAACCGAGGATCGAGCGCGGGCGGCTCCGGGTACTGCACGAAACCCGGGTCGATCGCGGGGCTGCCTTCGGCCCAGCGGCGCAGTTCCGGCAGGTAACCGAGCATGGTCTCGACCGGGATCATCCAGGAGACACGGGCGGCCTCGGTCGCGTACCGGGTCGCGACCATGCCGACGACGTGGCCGGTCTTGTCGGCGATCACCGCCGAACCGCTGAAGCCGTGGGTGATCGGCTCGGCATCGGGATCGCGGTGCAACTGGACGCGTTCGAGGCCGTGCCCGCCGTCGCCGACGACGGTGGCTAGCGACCACATCCCGTCCGAACCGCAGGGGAAGCCGTACGCCCGGACGCGCTGGTCGTCTTCGAGGGCTGTCCGGTGAAGCGGGGCGCCGGAGATCTGTTCCTCGGGTTCACGCAACCGGAGCAGCGCGATGTCCCCACCGTCGTCGCCGATGGGCGCCGCCTGCGCGACGATCGTGGCGATTCCGGACTCCACACCGGGAAGCGCCACGAAATCCACCGTGACACCGTCGAGGCCTTCGATCACGTGAGCGCAGGTGAGGAGGTGTTCACCGTCGAGCATGGTCCCGGCGCCCAGGATCCGCCCACGACGATCGCGCAGCCGCACCCGCCAGCGTCTGCGCTCGGAAGTCACGCGAAAGACCCTACCGATCGTGAGTGGTAATGACGGTCGGAACCGTCATTACCACTCACGAGGCGTAATGCTAATGCGCGGCGTCGTTCCAGGACCGCCCGTACCCGACGGAGACCTCGAGCGGGACGGCCAGCTCGTACGCCGAACCCATTCCCTGGCGCACCAACGCTTCCAGCTGCTCGCGTTCGCCGTCGGCGACCTCGAGGACGAGCTCGTCGTGGACCTGCAGCAGCACGCGGCTCTTCAATTTCGCCTCGGTCAGCGCCTTGTGCACGTTGAGCATGGCGACCTTGATGATGTCGGCCGCGCTGCCCTGGATGGGCGCGTTGAGCGCCATCCGTTCGGCCATTTCCCGGCGCTGCCGGTTGTCGCTGTTGAGGTCCGGCAGATAACGGCGGCGGCCGAAGATCGTCTCGGTGTAGCCGACCTTCGCCGCGTCGCCCACGACCGAATGGAGGTAATCGCGCACGCCGCCGAAACGGGAGAAGTACGCCTCCATCTGCTCTTTGGCTTCCTCGGTGGAGATCCGCAGCTGCTGCGAAAGGCCGTACGCCGAAAGCCCGTACGCCAGGCCGTACGACATGGCCTTGACCCGGAACCGCAGCTCCGGCGTGATCTCCTCCGGCGGCAGCGAGAACGCGCGCGACGCCACGAAAGTGTGCAGATCCTCGCCGCTGTTGAAGGCCTGGATCAGGCCCTCGTCCTGCGAAAGGTGCGCCATGATCCGCATTTCGATCTGGCTGTAGTCCGCCGTCATCAGCTCGGCGTACCCGTCGCCGACGACGAACGCGTCGCGGATGCGGCGTCCTTCTTCGGTGCGGATCGGGATGTTCTGGAGGTTCGGGTCGACCGACGAGAGCCGTCCGGTGGCGGCGATCGTCTGCAGCAGCGTGGTGTGGATGCGGCCGTCGTCGGCGACCGACTTGATCAGGCCCTCGACCGTGGTGCGCAGGCGGGTCGCGTCCCGGTGCTCCAGCAGATGCTGCAGGAACGGGTGCTCGGTCTTCTCGAAGAGGCTCTGCAGCGCCTCGGCGTCGGTGGTGTAGCCGGTCTTGGTGCGCTTGGTCTTCGGCATGCCGAGCTCGTCGAACAGGATGACCTGCAGCTGCTTCGGCGAACCGAGGTTGACCTGCTTGCCGATGACCGCGTACGCCTCCTCCGCGGCCTGCGTCACCCGGCTGAGGTAATGCGCTTCCAGGTCGGTCAGGTGCTCGATGTCGACCGCGATACCCGCCGCCTCGAGCCCGGTGATCACCTGCAGCAACGGCAGTTCGAGCTCGGCGAGCAGCTGCGCGCCGCCCAGTTCTTCGAGCTCCTTGGTCAGCGCGCCGGCGAGCTCGGCGACCGCGCGGGCCTTGACCAGCTCGGCCTGGATCTCCTTCTGCTCCATGTCCTCGGCGCCACCGTCGAGCAGCGAAAGCTGCCCGTCCCCGGTGTCGGCCTCGGACCGCAGCTCACGGTGCAGGTACCGCAGGGCGAGGTCGTCGAGTTCGAAGGTGCGCTGGCCGGGGCGGACGAGGTACGCCGCGAGCGCGGTGTCCATGACAAGCCCGGCGAACGTCCAGCCGCGTGCCTTGACGGCGTGCAGGGGGACCTTGAGCTCGTGGCCGATCTTCTGGATCTTCTCGTCGGCGAGCCAGGCCGTGAGCGCCTTGTCGTCCTCGGCGTCCATCGCGGTGACGTCGACGTACGCGCCTTCGCCGTCCGCGGCCGCGAAGGTGATGGCCTTCAGGTCCGAGCGGACCGAGGCACCGGTGGTGCGGAACGCCAGGCCGACCGGCTTGTCCGTGCCGGTGTGCGCGGACAGCCATTCCGTGAGGGCGCCCGGCGCGAGCTTGGAGCCGCTGACCTCGAAACCTTCCTCGGCCTCGGGTTCGGCGCTCTGCAGGGTGGCGAAGAGCCGGTCTCGCAGGACGCGGAACTCGAGCTCGTCGAACAGCGCGTGCACGGCCTCGCGGTCCCACGGGCGCAGTTCGAGCATCGTCGGGCCGAGCTCCAGCTCGACGTCGCGGATCAGCTCGGTGAGCTGGCGGTTCAGCATGACCGCGCCGAGGTGCTCGCGCAGCGCGTCGCCGACCTTGCCCTTGACCTCGTCGACCCGGTCGATCAGCTCGTTGAAGGAGCCGAACTGCCGGATCCACTTCGCGGCCGTCTTCTCCCCCACCCCGGGGATGCTGGGCAGGTTGTCCGAGGGGTCGCCACGCAGCGCGGCGAAGTCCGGGTACTGCGCCGGCGTGAGGCCGTACTTCTCCTCGACCGCCTCCGGGGTGAACCGGGTCATCTCCGACACGCCACGCTTCGGGTACAGCACGGTGACCTGGTCGGTCACCAGCTGGAGCGCGTCACGGTCGCCCGTACAGATGAGGACGTCGAAACCTTCGGCGGTCGCCTGTGTCGTGAGCGTGGCGATGATGTCGTCGGCTTCGTAGTTCTCCTTGGTCAGCGCCGGGATGCCGAGGACCTTGAGCACGTCCTCGACCAGCCCGACCTGGCCCTTGAACTCGTCCGGGGTGCTGCTGCGGTTGGCCTTGTACTCCGCGAACGTCTCCGACCGGAACGTCTTGCGGGAGAGGTCGAACGCCACCGCCAGATGGGTCGGCGCCTCGTCGCGCAGCAGGTTGATGAGCATCGAGGTGAACCCGAAGACCGCGTTCGTCGTCTGCCCGGTCTTCGTCTTGAAGTTCTCCGCGGGCAGCGCGAAGAAGGCGCGATACGCCATCGAATGGCCGTCGATCAGCAGCAGTTTGGGCCGCTCGGCCTGTGCGGTGGCGGGTGTGGCGTTGGCAACGGTCGTGTTCTCACTCGGGCTCACGGGAGCGAGTCTAGGGTGAGGGTCTGACAGTCCTACCTGTCGTGTCTGTTAAGGAGCTTTGCGTGACCGAACAAGCCCTCGAAACCTTCGCCGGGATCGACCCGGCCTTCGCCGGACAGCAGCTCAACGACAAGCTCGGGCTCGAGATCAGCGAATTCGGTCCCGAACGCGTCGTGGGCAGCATCCCGGTAGAGGGCAACCTCCAGCCCTACGGCCTCCTCCACGGCGGCGCGAACGCCGTCGTCGCGGAAGCGCTCGGTTCGATGGTCTGCGCGCTCAACGCCGGCACCGACAAGGCGACGATGGGGCTGGAGCTTTCGTGCACGCACCACCGGGCGGTCCGGTCCGGGCGGGTGACCGGTGTCGCGACGCCGGTGCACGTCGGACGCGGGACGGTGACCGCCGAGATCGTGCTGACCGACGACCAGGGGCGCCGGTCGTGCACGGCGCGGCTGACCTGTGTGGTGCGGGAGCGGCCGCCGGGCGCCTGACCCGTCCCGACCTTCTGCAGTGTCATGAAAGGGCCGTTCAGGACGTTTTTCGTCCTGAACGGCCCTTTCATGACATAGGCGACCGCCGCGGGTGGACACCGGAAGTCCGTGAAGGCCCCCTTCACTACCTTGAGGGTAGGTAAGGGGGCCTTCACGTACCTTCAGGGACGTGGATCTCGACACTGCCCAGGTGCGCGCGTTCGTCGCGACCGCCGACCACGGCCATTTCGGTCGCGCGGCAGAATCCCTGTTCCTCACCCAGCAAGCGCTGTCGAAGCGGGTCCGGAAGCTCGAGGACGCCCTGTCGGTCCAGCTCTTCCGGCGCACCAACAGGTCCGTCGAGCTGACCGCCGACGGCGACCGGTTCCTCCCGCACGCGCGCGAGCTGATCCGCGCGGCCGACGCCGCCGTCGCCGCGATGGGCCTGCAGGACCGCCCACCCCGCCTCGACGTCATCGATCCGCGCCTCTCCCCCATGTACATGTTGCGCCGCATCGCGCAGCGGGATCCGGCGCTGGCGGTCGAGCGCGTCGCCGGGCGCGGGCTGGCCAACGCCCTGGACCCGCTGGTCCGCGGCGAGATCGACCTCGCGTTCGGCCGCGTCGCGGACCTCGGCCGCGAAGTGCCCGCCGAACTCGAACACCGGCTCGTCCGGCTCGAACCGCTGGTCGCCCTTCTCGCGCCGGAACACCCGCTCGCGGACAACGATGTCCTGAAATTGTCCGATCTCCGGCACGAGGGCATCTGGATTCCGCAATTGGGCGGCCCGGTCGAATGGCTTTCTTATTTGCAACGCCTATGCAAAGAATTCGACGTCCCGATCGACGACTCCGGGGTCAGCTACGACCTCCGGCACACACTGGAACAGACGCGCTACGGAAAGCAGCGGGTCACTCTCGCCGGCGCGGACATGGACCTCGCGTCCGACCTGAATCTGCGGGTCCTGCCGTTCGAGCCGTCGCCGCTGTTCCCGTGGTCGGTGGTGTGGCGCCGCGGCGAAGGCTCGGCCCTGCGGCGCCTGCTGGCGCTCGCGGGCCGGACCAGCCACGAAGAAGGTTGGTGCGCCTACGATCCCGACCGATCGTGGCTGCCGGACGACGACCTCAAACAGCTAGGTGCCGGGCGAACCAGCGCGTGAGCTCGGCGTCGACCAGCTTCGCGTGTTCGGTCTGCGGAGCGGGTTCGAGGCCAGGGGCCTCGGCGAATTCGTGCGCCATCCCCGGGATCGTGACGAGCTCGGATCGCCGCTCCCCCAGCGCCTTGTGCAGGGCTTCGGCCGGTTCGGTGATCGACACGTCGTCCTCCTCGCCGATGACGAGCAGGACCGGCGCGGTCAGTTCGTCCGCCCGCCGCACGTAGTCGTACTCGTTCGCGACCGCGCGGGACCGGTCCGACCAGGGATAAGTCACGTCGTAGACTCGCTCGTTCGCCGCGATCACCGGCGCCAGCTGGGTCACCGGGTTCACCAGCGCGGCGGCCGCCACCGCGATCTCGGGGTGGGTCAGCATCTGCAGCGCGACCCCGCCGCCCTGCGAACCGCCGACCAGCCCCACCGGACCGTCCTCAATGGACAAGCGGGAGCGCAGTTCCGCCACCGCCGCCGGGAACTCCGCCTCGACCTGCCTGGTGAGCGGTTCGACGACGTTGAGCACGTTGTCCTCGCTCGCCAGCCGGAAGAAGCCCTCGAAACCGCCTTCGGGGAACCGTTTCCCGGTCAGCGGCAACCCCAGGTGCACCCGCCACGCGTGCAGGTCCCGCATCGGCAGTGCCGCCGCCATGGCCGCCTCGCTGAACGGCGCGCCCAGCAGATGCCAGGTCAGCACCAGTGGCGCCGGACGGCCACCGTCCGACGGCGGCAACGCCACGAACGGAACTCCTGCCGCCACGCCTTCGATCGCTTCGGTACTCGTCGTCATGGGAACAGTTAATCCCGAGGTCAGGGGCGAGATCCAACAGCCGTTCGGACCGCGACGACAACCATCGGTTGTCATGGCACCGAAGGAAGAGGGGGCACCGTTGACGCCCTTTGGGGCAGCATTGCTACGACGAACGGCCGCCCTCGAAGGAGCTGAAAAAGCGCAAGATACGCGGCCGAAACAGGATCATTACCCACGAGCATGATCGACGTGGTAGCGGTGAATCCCCAGCGTGACCAGCGAAGACTCGCCAACCGGCAACATTCGCCTTTTCGTGCAATTCGTTCTGGTTTCGACCGTCACGATGTGGACACAGAGTGATGGGCGTCTGGGCAGATCATGGCGTAGGGGGATATCTTCCTGCCCTAACCTAGCCCCTGTGTCGGGGGCAACGCCTACCGGCGGCTGGTTGGTCATGGGAGGTAGTCGGTGTCAGGAGTGCGTTTTGGACGGGTTTTCGCCGTCGCGGCGGCTGCGTCGCTGGCGCTGGCGGGCTGTGCAGGCGGCAGCAGCTCGTCCGGCAGCGGTGACAGCAGCACGCTGAAGATCGGGTTCATGGGTGACCTCACCGGTGAGAACTCCGGGATCGTGATCCCGCCCCGCAACGGCGCCAAGCTCGCTATCGACGAGTACAACAAGACGAACCCGGCGATCAAGCTGGAGCTCAAGGAATACGACAGCCAGGGCAAGCCCGAGCAGGCGACGTCGCTGATCGCGACGGCCGTCGGCCAGGACAAGATCACCGCCCTGATCGGCCCGGCCTTCTCCGGTGAGTCGAAGGCCATCGGTGGCCAGCTGGAGCAGAACAAGATCCCGAGTGTCTCGCCCTCGGCCACCAACGCGGGCCTCTCCTCGAACGGATGGAAGTACTGGCACCGCGTCGTCGCGAGCGACGCCAGCCAGGGACCGGCGATCGCCAACTTCCTCGTCACGGCGAAGTCGCCCAAGAAGGCCTACATCATCTCGGACGACCAGGAATACAGCGTCGGCCTGGCCGACAACTTCGAGAAGACCTTGAAGGAGAAGAACGTCCCGACCGAGCGCGACAAGTTCGCCAAGGACGCGTCGGACTACTCCTCGACCGTCCAGAAGGTCAAGGCCGCGAACCCGGACATCATCCTCTTCGGTGGCTACTACGCCCAGGGTGGCCGTCTGCTCAAGCAGCTGCGTGACAGCCAGGTGACCGCCACCTTCGCGACCGGTGACGGTTCGCTCGACGCCCAGCTGATCAGCGGTGCCGGTGCCGCGGCCGCCGAGAAGGCCGTCGTCGGCTGCCCGTGCAACATCCCGGACGCCGGCTCCACCGACGAGTTCAGCACCAAGTACAAGGCCGCGTTCAACGTCGACCCGGCGATCTACTCGAGCGAGGGTTACGACGCCGCGACCGCCATCATCAACGCGGTCAAGTCCGGCGCCAACACCTCGGAGAAGATCAACGAAGCCCTGAAGACGATCGACTTCAAGGGTGCCTCCAAGCAGATCAAGTTCAAGGAGAACGGCGAACCGTCGACGGACGCGATCAACATCTACCAGGTCACCGGTGGCGTCCTGAAGAACCTCGGCGTCTCGACCGAAGCCAAGCTCAACGGCTGACGGAGCAGATAGGAACACCTAACGGAAGCGGGGGCGCTGTGCGGGCACAGCACCCCCGCTTCCCGCAAATGTGGCGAAAGAAATCCTCGCCCCGTCCCGTAAGGCATCCACGTCATGCTTCAAGATCTGCAAGCCCAGTTCCTCGGTAGCACCATCGGCGGACTGGTCGCCGGAAGCATCTACGCCCTCATCGCCCTCGGCTACACAATGGTCTACGGCGTGCTCCGGCTCATCAACTTCGCACATTCCGAGATCTTCATGATCGGGACGGTCACGTCCCTGTTCGTCCTGATCACCATCGCGGGCGGCACCGCCCCGATCACGCTCGGCGTGTTCGGGATGATCGCGGTACTGCTGCTGATCATCATCGCTTCGGCCGCCGTGTCCGGCGGCGCGGCGGTCCTGCTGGAGCAAGTGGCCTACCGGCCGCTCCGCAAGAAAGGCGCGACCCGGCTCGCCGCCCTGATCTCCGCCATCGGTGCCTCGCTGTTCCTCCAGGAGCTGTTCGGTCTGGAGATCATCGAATGGATCACCGACAAATCCGGTCGTGTGCAACAGAACGCGCCACGGTTCATCCCGCACGAACCGCTGTTCCACATCGGCAACGGCGTCGTGCGCACGGACCACGTGTTCGTCGTCGTCGGTGCCGTGATCATGATGGTCGTCCTCGACCAGCTGGTCAGCCGTACCCGCATCGGCCGAGGTATCCGCGCCACCGCGCAGGATCCCGAAGCCGCCGTGCTGATGGGCGTCAGCATCGACAAGATCGTGCGCCTCACCTTCCTGCTCGGTGGCGCGATGGCCGGTGTCGCCGCCGCGCTGTACGTGATGGAGTACGAGAACACCGACTACCGCATCGGATTCCTCCTCGGCATCAAGGCGTTCACCGCGGCCGTGCTGGGAGGTATCGGCAACCTGCGCGGCGCCCTGCTGGGTGGCATCGTGCTCGGTTTGGTGGAGAACTGGAGTTCCATCTTCTTCGGTTCGGCTTGGAAGGACGTCACCGCCTTCGTGGTACTGGTGCTCGTCCTGATGTTCCGTCCCACCGGCATCCTCGGTGAATCGCTGCAGCGGGCACGCGCATGAAGGGCAACGAAGAAGTGGCTGAAAAGTCCCCAGAGAACGGAAAGCCGACGCGCGCCGGCTTCCACCCCGTGGACGGTATGCGGGATTGGTGGGCACGCGCTCCGCATTGGCAACGCTATGGCGTGTACATCGGCCTGATCATCGGCGCGCTGATCCTGCCCGCGCCCGCGATCGGGTCGTTCATGTCGCCGGAATCGGACTGGACCACGGTCCTGATCTTCCCGGTCGGGGTGTACATCCTGCTGGCGATCGGCCTGAACATCGTGGTCGGCCACGCGGGCATGCTGGACCTCGGGTTCGTCGCGTTCTTCGCGATCGGCGCGTACACGCTCGCCGTGATGGGCACCCTGCACGGCTGGGGATTCTGGGGCACGCTCGTGCTCGGCATCTTCCTGGCGGCGATGTCAGGGGTGATCCTCGGTGCTCCGACACTCCGGTTGCGCGGTGACTATCTGGCCATCGTGACCCTCGGCTTCGGTGAGATCGTCCGGATCACCGCGACCAACACCGACGCCATCGGCGGCGCCCGCGGTATCACCAACATCCCGCACCCGGAGCCCATCTTCGGGACCGAGTTCCTGCTCGACCCGGCGCCGTACTACTACCTGATCCTCGCGGCGATCGTGATCGCGATCATCTTCTCGGTGCGGCTGCACAAGAGCCGGGTCGGGCGGGCGTGGGCGGCCATCCGCGAGGACGAGGACGCCGCCGAGCTGATGGGTGTCCCGACGTTCAAGTTCAAGCTGCTGGCGTTCGCGATCGGCGCCATGCTCGGCGGTATGGCCGGTGTGGTCTACGCCAGCAAGGCCGTCTTCATCGAGCCGAACAACTTCCCGTTCATCCTGTCCGCGACCATCCTCGCGGCCGTGGTGCTCGGCGGCGCGGGCAACCTGCCCGGCGTCATGCTCGGTGCCTTCCTGGTCGCCTGGCTCCCGGAGCGGTTCCGGTTCCTGTCCGAGTACCGCATCCTGATCTTCGGTGGCGTGCTGGTGCTGATGATGGCGCTGCGGCCGGAGGGTCTGCTGCCGTCGCGGCAGCGCAAGGCGGAACTACACGAGGGAACGGGCGGGATGGGTGCCATGGGCGCCGAAGTCGCGGGTCCGGATTCCGAGGCTTCGGCGGAGGTGACGAAATGAGCGCGCTGCTCGAATTCGACAACGTGACCATGCGCTTCGGCGGTGTCACAGCGTTGAAGGAAGTCAACCTCACCATCAACCAGGGTGAGATCTTCGCCCTGATCGGCCCGAACGGTGCGGGCAAGACCACGGTCTTCAATGTGGTCACCGGCGTCTACCGGCCGACCGAAGGCCAGGTGCGTTTCGGCGACACCCGGATCGACGGGATGAAGCGGTTCAAGGTCAACCAGGCCGGGATCGCCCGCACCTTCCAGAACATCCGGCTGTTCCACAACATGTCGGCGCTCGAGAACGTCATGGTCGGTGCGGACTCGCACCACAAGACCGGCGCGATCTCGGCGACGCTGGGCCTGCCCATCCACCGCAAGGAGGAGAAGCGGGGCCGCGAGCTGGCCAGGGAGCTGCTGGACTTCGTCGGCATCGGCCGGGTCGAGCACAACACCGCGAAGAACCTCTCCTACGGCGACCAGCGCCGTCTGGAGATCGCGCGTGCGCTCGCGACCGACCCGAAGCTGCTGCTGCTCGACGAGCCCGCCGCCGGCATGAACCCGGCGGAGAAGAACTCGCTGCAGCAACTGATCCGCAAGATCCGCGACGACGGCCGCACCGTGCTGCTCATCGAGCACGACATGGGCCTGGTCATGCAGATCGCCGACCGGCTGGCCGTGCTCGACTTCGGCCAGAAGATCGCAGAAGGGCTCCCCCACGAGGTGCAGAACAACCAGAAGGTGATCGAGGCTTACCTGGGGGTGGCGGAAGATGCTTCTTGAGGTTCAGGACATCAACGTCCACTACGGGAAGATCGCCGCGCTCAAGGGAATGAGCATCGAGGTCGGCGAGGGCGAGATCGTTTCGCTCATCGGGGCCAACGGCGCCGGCAAGACCACGACGCTGAAGACGATTTCGGGGCTGCGGCCGCTGACCAGCGGCCGGATCCTCTTCGACGGCAAGGACATCTCGAAGACGCCCGGCCACAAGCGGGTCGAGCTCGGGATCGGCCAGTCACCGGAAGGCCGGGGTGTGTTCCCCGGTATGACGGTGCAGGAGAACCTCCTGATGGGTGCCTACACCCGCAAGGACGATCTGAAGGCCGACCTCGACGAGGTCTACGAGCTGTTCCCGCGGCTGAACGAGCGCAAGACCCAGTTCGGCGGCACGATGTCCGGTGGCGAGCAGCAGATGATCGCCATCGGCCGCGCGCTGATGACCAAGCCCAAGGTGCTGCTGCTCGACGAGCCGTCCATGGGCCTGGCGCCGATGCTGATCGCGCAGATCTTCGACATCATCCGCGAGATCAACAAGCGCGGGACCACGGTCCTGCTGGTGGAGCAGAACGCGCAGCAGGCGCTGAAGCTCTCCGACCGCGCGTATGTGCTGGAGACCGGTGAAGTGGTCAAGAGCGCCCGCGGTGCCGAGCTGCTGGACGACCCGCAGGTGCGGGCCGCCTATCTCGGTGGCGACCTGGGCGTCTGACGCCTTTTCGAGAAGGGCCCCGTCGCTTCCGCGGCGGGGCCCTTCTCATGCCAGCTTGATTTCGGTGCCCGTGAGGTTCTTCATGTCGGTCAGCGTCGGACCGCCGAAAGCCCGCAGCAGCACGGGTTTCGCTTCCTTGGGAAGGTCGAAGTAGAGGTCGAACTCGACCCGTACGCCGCGTCCCAGCTCGAACTTGTCCGGCTGCCGTTTGATCGTCATCGCCTGGTTGTCGACCGCGATCACCGCGCCGGAATCGGTGATCAGCTGCTGGCGCCGGGTGTCGAAGAGGATGCCGGACAGGCCCCTGCCCGTGACCACCAGCCGGAGCCGGACGAACTGGCCCTTCGCTTCGAATTCGGCGTGGCTGCCGGTGAGACTGGGCAACCCGGCGGCCAGCCCGATGAGGGAGAACTCGGTCTCCCCGTTGCGCGCGGGCGGCAGGTGCAGCGCGGTCTCGTCCGGCCGGACCTCCCGCGCGGGGAGGTCGTAGACGGGTTTGGCGGGCGGCTGCTCCTGCTCGGCGGAGCACCCGGCGAGTAAGACCAGGAGCGAAGCCGCCACGGTCAGGCGCTTTCTCATCGGACCACCTCCACGCTCAGGTAAGGCCACTCGCCGACCTCCGGCAGCCGCAGGGGGCCGATCTCCTCCCCTGGCAGGAAACGCACCGTCGTGCCGGTCGTACCGTCGTCGGGGGTCGGCGACAGGTCGGTGACCGGGACGCCGCGTTCGTAACGCTGGGTCCAGGAACCGTTGCGACGCCGGTTGGTGTGTACGAGCCAGTCGCTCAGCGCGGCCACGACCGACACGCCGCGGCGCGGGTGACCGTCCGGGAGCCGTTGCGCCGCAGGGGAATCGAAGAAACGCAGATCCTTGGTCGACATGACCGGCTTCTTCACGAAGCCACCGTGGCCGTCGGCGCGGGTGTCGGTGCCCCGCCCGTCGTCCGCCACGGAGATCGAGCCGTCGGGATGCGCCGTGACGACGGCATGCCCGCCGCCGGTGCTTTCGGCCTCCTCCGCCGCATAGGCGAGCACTTCGAGGACGAGGTGGGGAACACCGCCGGAAGCGAACTCCCCAGGGTTCCGGCGGATGCGCGCCAGATGGTCGAGATCCACGGAACCGGCCCAGTCGTGCGTGGTGTTGCGCCATTCACTCACCCCGTAGATTCTGCCCGGTCCGGGGCTAATGTGCGGCTGTGGAGTTACGACGTCTTCGATATCCCTGACCAGCGGATCGCGGCGCTGGCATGACGGCGCCTACAACGGATTTCGGCGGCTAGCAGTCGTCGATGTGCACGGATTCGACGCAGGCGGCGGCCTCGGCGTGACCCGCCGCCTGGTACAGCAGGTTGTACAGCGTTTCGCGCTGGCCGTTGTCGAGCGCGCCGAGCACGTCGTCCTCGACTCCGGCGAGGGCGAACTCGGCCTTGACGAGCTGCTTGGCACCGACGTCGGTGAGTTCGACGATATGCCGCCGTCGGTCCTCCGGTGACCGCCTGCGTTCGACGAGGTTCGCGGATTCGAGGTCGTTCAGCAGCCCGACGACGTTCGTGCTGTCCATCTCCAGCGTCTTCGCGAGGTCCTGCTGCGAACAGCCGCCGAGGTCGCGCAGCACGGTCAGCGCGACGAGATGCCGGGGGCGCAGGCCGAGCGGGGCCAGGACGGACTCGCTGCGCAGCCGGATGCGGCGGGTGACGTGGTCGAGCAGCGCGCCGCAGCGATGCGGGGGCTGGTTCACGACCGGGAGTTCGGACACTCGTCAAGTGTACGTTCCCACATGATGACCACCACAGCATCAATGGTTTGCGTTACACAAACTATCTATGCAAGATAGTACGTATGACGAACCTGCTGCACATCGACTCCAGCATCACGGGCGAGCACTCGACCAGCCGTCGCCTCACCGCGCGGGCGGCCGCGGCCTGGCGTGCGGCGCATCCGGAGGGCACCGTCACCTATCGCGACCTGGGCGCCGACCCGCTGCCGCATCTGGACGCGGTCACCAACGTCGCCCGGACGGTGCCGCCGGAGCAGCACACCCCGGAGCAGGCCGCGGCCTGGCGGCTCATCAAGGAGCTCGTCGACGAGGTCAAGGCGGCCGACACGATCGTGCTGGGCCTGCCGCTGTACAACTTCGGCCCGCCGAGCACGGTCAAGGCCTGGGTGGACCACCTGATCGCGCCCGGCCTGTCGATCGACATGGAGACCAGGGAGGGCCTCCTGGGCGGACGTGATTTCATCGTCCTCGCCGCGCGCGGTGGCGGATACGGCGCAGGCACGCCCCGCGAGGGCTGGGACCACGCGCAGTCGTGGATCCCCCACGGTCTTTCGCTGACCGGGCTCGAACCGCGGTTCGTCACCGCCGAGCTGACGCTCGCGAAGGTCAATCCGGCGATGGCGGACCTCATCCCGCTGGCCGAAGCCAGCCAGGCCGAGGCGGAGCGCGCCATCGACGCTTTGTGGACTCCCGTCGCCGCCTGACTCGTGAGGACGTAGCACCGCACTCACGTGATCGAAAGCGGAACTCGCGTGATCAGAGACGAAACACCCGAATGCGGCCTCCAATCACGCGAGTCACGTCCCTGATCACGCGAGTCACGCCTCCGCGCACGCCGTGCCCTGGTGGCCCAGTCCGTGAAGGCCTCCTTGAGGGACCCAGAGTCCCTCAAGGAGGCCTTCACGGACTTCCGGCCGGCAGGTACAGAGACACGGCTGGCCCTAACCGTCCTTACCACTCACGAGGACTCAGCCGATGCCCGCCGCGAAGACGTGCATCGCGCTGTTCGACGGCAAGGTCACCGCGACGACCTCCTTGCCCGCGGTCAGCGGGACGGAGTTCGCGAACACCCGGTACGGCGTGGTCGGATACGCGGCCCCGGTGCGGGTGTTCTTGCCCATCACCGTCGCCACCGTCGTCGCGCCGTACTGCGCGGGATCGGTACAGCACCAGTTGGGGAAGCCCAGTTCGGCCTGGCTGGTGCTGCCGTCGGCATAGCGGACGACGACAGTGCCCTTCGCCGTGCCGGTACCGGTTCCGGTCAGCACGAGTTTCGCCCCGGTACCGCGCACCGCGATGGTCTGGCCGGACGCGAGGACGTTGTCCTTCTGTCCCGAACCGGTCTGCGGCCACGTCAGCTGCGCGCCGAGCGCGGAGAAGCCAGCGCCCGGTTTGAGCCCTGCCTCGGCGAGGCCCTCCGCCCGGAAACTGCTGCCGCCGCCGTCGATGTCCCCCACCGCGACGTGGGCCGCGTCGGTCACGCCGACGTTGCCATAGGCCGCGGCCAGCGAACCGTGCGGGACGGTGACCGTCACCGAGTCGGTGACCCGGTTCTCCCCGAGCCGCGCCTTGTACGACGCCGACGCGGTGAGCTGGTAGTCGTCCGGTTTGATCCCCGCGTCCGGCGTCACCTTCACCGGGACACGCACGGTCGCGCCGGGCATCACCAGCCGGGGGCCGGCGGGCACCTCGGCACGGAAGCCATTGGCGGGCAACGAGAACGTGACGTCCCGGACCGGCAGCGGCGTGCCGTTGGTGAAGCTCAACGTGCCCGTCGCGGTCTGTCCGGGACCGGCGACCGCCGGGACGGACAGGGTGACGGAGCCGTTGCGGTCCTCGGGGAAGATCCCGCCGACCGCGCTCGTGCCGAACAGCCGGACGTCCTGACGGTCACCGGCGCCGATCTTGCCGGTCTTGACCCGCGCGACCCCACCGGTGGCCGGATCGAACCACCAGCCCGACGGCGCCGCGTCCAGTTCGGCCTTGCTGCCGTACTGCCGCAGGACGGAGTTCCCGGCCAGTACGGTCGCGGGCTTGCTTCCCGTGTGGACGGTCAGCTGGTAGTTCCGCGACGCGGGTTTCCCGGCGTAGGAACCGGAACTGGCACCGATCCCGACCGTCACCGTGCCGAGCCCGGACGTCGGCGCGTCCACGGTGAAGGTCTGCTTCGCCTGGTCGCCGTTCTTGTAAGCCCTGGTCACGCCGTCGTCCTCGGTGAGCGTGAACGAACCCTTGCCCTGCGGATAGACGTCGAGATCGAGCACGCCCTTGTCCCGCGTCTGCCACGACTTCGTGCCCTCGGCCCACGTCGGCACCACGGCACCGGCGCGGACGAACAACGGCAGCGTGTCGAGCGGCGCGTCGTAACCGTCCACAGTGGTCGGACCGGTGTAGGTCTTGCCGCTCCAGTAGTCGACCCAGGTGCCCTTCGGCAGGTAGATGCCGTTGCGGACGGTGGAGTTCTCGTACACCGGCGCGACGAGGAAGTCCTTGCCGGACAGGAACTCGTACTTCGCCTTCTCGCCCCACACGTTCGGGTCGTCAGGGTATTCGAGCGCCAGCGGGCGGACCTGGCCGACGCCGGATTCGTGCGCCGCCACCGAATGGCTGTAGGTGTAGGGCAGCAGCCGCTCCTTGAGCAGCAGGTACTTGCGGTTGATCGAGGTGTACGGCTCGCCGTAGCGCCACGGCTGCTTGTCCGACGCGGCCCAGCCGTCCATCGTCATCGAGACCGGCAGGAAGGCCTTCCACTGCAGGTCGCGGACGTAGGTCTGCGGGCTGCCGCCGAAGATGCCGTCGATGTCGCCGGTGTTGTACGCGATCCCCGACGTCGTGGCGCCGGCGTAGGTCGGGATCTGCCACTTGATGTAGTCGTAGGAACCGGCCTGGTCACCGCTCCACAGCACGCCGCAACGCTGTGCGCCCGCCCAGCTGACCGGCGTCCAGACGAAGCCGCGCGCGTCGCTGTTGTCCTCGATGCCCTTGTGCGCGGTGTCGCAGGCGTCCAGCGCGAACTGGTAACCCGGGCCGACCCACGCGACGTCGAGTTTGCGGACCCGCACCCCGGCCTTGACCTCTTCGACCTGGTTCGGCACGCCGTTCTCGGTCCACAGGCCCAGCTGCATGTTGTTCTTGCGCAGGCCTTCGCCCGTCTGCTGAAGGTTTTCGTAGCCGCAGCCGTAGCCGTCGTTGACGAGCATCCAGCCGTTGGGCATGCCGTGCTCGGTGTAGCCCTCCGCGATCTTCACCGCGTCCAGCGTGTGGCGTTCGCCGCGGTTGGCGTTGTGCAGATAGCAGTCGGCGTCACCGTGTTCGAGCCCGTAGAGCGGTGGCAGGAAAGGCTTCCCGACCAGATCGGTGTAGCCGGTGATGACGTCCTTGAGCCCGGCGCCGACGACGTATGTCGCGTCGAAGCGGCGTTCGTCGTGCGTGGTGCGCACCGGCTCGGTGAAGGCGTAGGTGCCTTGCGCGAAGGTGTTGCGCAGCACGCCGTATCCCGCCGTGGAGGCGTAGAACGGCTGCGAATTCGGGGCCCCGCCGTCGTTCCAGTTGTAGTCCGCGAAGATCCGGATGGTCTGGCCCCGGTGGCTGAAACGGCCGTTCTGCTCGCCGCCGCCGACGAACTGCTCGGTCGCCGTCCGCGCCAGGGTCTGCGTGGTCTGTTTGTCGGTCCAGGACAGCGGCGCCGACTCCTCCCAGAGCCGCTTGCGGTCCGCGCCGTCGTACAACGCGAGGCGCAGCGGATGCTTGTACGCCCGCAACGTCGCCTTGGCCGTGGAAACCGCCCAGTAGTCCCCCTTGTCGGCCGTCTTGGGCGTCACCGGGGCACCGGTGCGCGGCAGCACGATCTTGCTCCCGGCGGGATCGGTGAACGTGCCGTCCGGCGCCAGCCAGACCCGGACTGCGCCTTCGGCCGGGAAGCCGACGCGCACCGCGGCGCTTCCCGATTTCAGCGTGACGGTGGGGCCTTCGGCCGAGATCCCGGTCAAATCGCCCAGCTTCCCGGACGCCGCCGCGGCCGGGTCGGCGTGGGCGGCGACCGGGGAAAGCCCGAGAAGGGCCACTGCGGCCAAACAACTCAGGGATTGCGCAACTCTGCTCATTCGAGACACCTTTCGCGCATGAATACGCAATAGGGTCTCTGTATAGCGCACGGTTCGCGCAAAGTCATCCGCCGAAGCGGTGCTGCCGACTTTCGTCGGGTCGGGGCAAGATCCTTATGGGGCAACGGGTGTGCGTGCCCCGGATGTCATGAAAGGGCCGTTCAGGACAAAAGATGTCCTGAACGGCCCTTTCATGACATCCGGGACCGGAGAGGTCAGACCGCCTGGACCTCGACCCCGGCGGCCTCGAACGCCCGCAGCACCTTCGGGTCCGCGTTGGAGTCGGTGACCAGAGCGTGCACCTGCGGCGTCGCGCAGATCCGCGCGAACGCCCGGCGGCCCAGCTTCGAACCGTCGGCGACCGCGACGACGCGTTCCGCCCGTTCGACCATCAGCCGGTTGATACTCGCCTCGCCCTCGTGGTGGGCGAAGGCGCCGGCGTCGGCATCGAACGCGTCGACCCCGAGGAACAGCAGGTCGATAGTCAGCTCGCTGAGCACGCGCGTGGCCAGCGGACCGCTGAGCTCGAACGACTGCGGACGCGCGACACCACCGGTGACCACGATCTTCACATGCGGCCGGACCGCGAGTTCGTGCGCGATGTTCAGCGCGTTGGTGACCACCGTCAGCCCCGGCGAATCACCGCGTCCGGCCAGATCGGACCGGGTGGCCAGCGAACGCGCGACCCCGGCCGTCGTCGTCCCGCCATTGAGGCCGACCACCATGCCCTGCGCGACGAGCGCCGCCGCGGCGACACTGATCCGCTGCTTCTCGGGCACGTGCCGCGCGGTTTTGTAGCGCAACGGCAGGTCGTAGGCGAGGTCGTTGGCCACCGCGCCACCTCGGGTGCGGGTGAGCAACTGTTGCTCCGCCAGGTGATCGAGGTCGCGCCGGATCGTGGCGGCGGAGACGTTCAGCTCCTCGGCCACGTCCTCGACGTCGATCTTCTCCCGCTGCCCCAACAGGTCCAGCAGGGTGCTCAGCCGTTCGTGCCGGGCCATCGGCGCCACTCCTAGCTCGCTGCGGCCTATCGCGCATACCGGTGCGCTGTTGGCCACTGTTTCGAGCAGTATGCTGCATCGCGGTTGTCCGCCGCGAGCGGCACGCCGGTCGAGTGGCCCGGCCGGTCACTTCATCCGGAAGTCGTGCTGTTCCGGCAGCGGTTCGTCGGAAACCGCCGCCCAGGTGTCGGACAAAGACGTTTCCCCTTCCCTGATGTTCGCGACCTCGAAACCGCTGTCGTACACGGCCTTGGCCCCGGCGATGTCGCCGAGCGCGAGCCGGGTCCGAGCGGTCAGGAGGGCGATCCGCCCTTCCACGGGCAGTCCGTCCAGCAACACACTCGCTTCGTCCGGGAGCCCCGCGGCGAGTTGCGCCGCGATGGCCTCGACGACCAGGGGACGCAGTGAGGGCGCGAGGGCGACCGCCCGCCGGTACAGCCAGGCGGCCTCGTGCCCGGCCGTGGCGATCGCGAGATTCCGCAACGCCCAAGGGTTCTCGGCCGCCGACACGGACTCGCGCCAGGCGCGGACCGCGTCCGACTGCCGTCCGGCCGCCCAGTGCGCGACGCCGCGGTGATACCAGGTCAGCCAGTTCTTCGGGGCGTACTCCATGAGATCCGCCCAGTACCGGTTCACCAGTGTCGCCGGAGGAACGGCGAGCGGATCGCCGTCCGGCGGCGTCCCGTCGAGCAACGCGAGCCACGGCTCCTGGTCCGGCCCCAGCGATTCGTCCGGGAACGGTGTGCCGGGCAGGCACATGGGCGCGCGCCGGTTCTCCAGCGCGCCCCAGCCGGAACCGGTGGCCAGGAAGGATTCCGGGGTGACGTCGGCGATCTTCCGCCACGCTTCGTGGAGCTCGTCCATGGTCTCCGCAGACGGCAGACCGGCGGCGACGGCTTCACGAGCCGCCGTCCAGTCGTCACCGTGCACCGCGGCCGGATCGGCGGCGACCGGGCCATAGGCCTCCAGCCAGTCCCAGCTCTCCCCCGGCGGCAACCGAAGATGCTCCAGCTGGGTGCGGGCCAGCCCGGCCTGGATCTCCAGATAGCCACCGGCGTCCGGCGCCAGCCACTCCTGCCAGCGACGTCCGCCGGTGGATTCGCCCCACAGGAACAGCTTCCGGCCTCGCAACCGGCTGGTGGACAGCTGAGCGAGCCCGGTCCCGTCGGCTTCGACGGCCGCGACCCACGGTCGCCCGGTCACCTCGAAGAAGTAGTCCGCCGCGGCCTCGGCGCGCGCCGGATACGTCAGCTCGCCGGGCACGTTGACCAGATCGAGCCGTCCCGAATAGCCGTAATGCCAGGCCTGCGTCGCGGGCGCCAGCACCCTCGTGCCCTCGTTCTGCGGCACCGCGATGTTCGACCACCAGTACACGGGGACGTCGTAGGGATGCGGGTTGCGCACCCGCACCGCCACGAGCAGCTGCTCCGACCCTTCCGGCAGCCAGAAATCGACCTGGTACGGCAGGTCGCGGGTGCGTTCCCACTCCCACAGACGCAGCACCGGCGTGCCGTCCGGGCCCTCGATCTCCGCGGCGAACATCGGCTCGCAGGTCAGCGTCGTATGCCCGGTGCTGCCGAGGTTCCACTCGACACCGCCGGCGAACCACGCGTCCCGCAGGGCGAGGTTCGCGGGCTGGAACACCGGGTTGCGATAGAGCAGCTCACGTCCGGACGGCTTGTGGACCAGTGAGTACAGCCGTCCGCCCAGCGACGGCAGCACGGTGGCGCGGAGTTTGTCGTTCTCCAGCACCACCGCCGGGAGTTCACGGTCGGTGCGCTCGCGGGAGTAACCGTCCTGCAGCAGGCACGGCAGCGTGGTGTCCAGGCGGCCGTAGCCGATGTTCTCCGCCAGGTCCGGCGGCAGCTCGTCCACATTGGACACCTTCGCCACCGCCTCCGGTTTCCGGAGCGGCGGCAACGGGTTCTCCGGGCCCAGCTCGGCGGCCGGGAGCACCAGCCCGGTGCGATACAGGCTGGTCATGCGTCCGGGAGCCTGTCACCGGTCGCGGCGTCGAACAGGTGCACCGCACCCGGTTGCGGGGTCAGGGAGATCGGCTCGCCGCGCTGCCACGGGGCCATCCCGGGAGTGCGGACGGTCAGCACGCGGTCACCATCACGGCAGTAGAGGTACTGGTCGCTGCCCAGCTCCTCGACGACCTCGACGATGGCCTCGAAACCGCCGTCGCCGATCGTCCAGCCCTCGGGCCGGACGCCGACGACGATACCGGGCCCGGTCAGCGCCGAACGTTGCGCCGGGGTCAGCGGAAGCCGCGTTCCACCGGCGACGGCTCCATCACTGTCCACAGTGGTCTCCAGCAGGTTCATCGCGGGCGAGCCGATGAACCCGGCGACGAACACGTTGACCGGCTTGGCGAACAGCCCGACCGGTGTGTCGCATTGCTGGAGGATGCCGTCCTTCAGTACGGCGACCCGGTCTCCCATGGTCATCGCCTCGACCTGGTCGTGCGTGACGTAGAGCGTGGTGATGCCCAGCCGCCGCTGCAGTGACGCGATCTGGGTGCGTGTCTGCACGCGGAGCTTGGCGTCCAAGTTGGACAGTGGCTCGTCCATCAGGAACACACTGGGCTCGCGCACGATCGCCCGCCCCATCGCGACCCGCTGCCGCTGACCGCCGGACAGCTTCGCGGGTTTGCGGTCCAGGTACTCGGTCAGGTCGAGCACGGCCGCGGCCTCGCGCACCTTGCGGTCGCGTTCGGCCTTGGGCATCTTGGCCAGCTTCAGGTGGAAGCCGATGTTCTCCCCCACCGTCATATGCGGGTAGAGCGCGTAGTTCTGGAACACCATGGCGATGTCCCGGTCCTTCGGCGGCAGTTCGGTGACGTCGCGGTCGCCGATGTGGATGGAGCCGTCGTCGACGCCTTCCAGCCCGGCGAGCATCCGCAGCGTGGTCGACTTCCCGCAGCCGGACGGGCCGACCAGCACCAGGAACTCGCCGTCGGCGACCTCGAGGTCGAGGCCGTCGACCGCGGGACGGTCCACCCCGGCGTAGAACCGGGTGGTGTCGGAGAAGGTCACGGTGGCCATCAGGTCCTACTTTCCGGCGCCGAGGGTCAGGCCGGTGATGATCCGGCGGGCGAGCACGAGGTAGAGCACGAGCATCGGGAGCACGACGATCGCCACACCGGCGATCAGGCCGCCGTACTCCGACTGGTAGCTCGCCGCCCCGTAGAAGGTGAAGAGCGCGCGCGACAACGTGAAATGCGCCTGGTCCTTGAGGAACACGATCGCCAGCAGCGTCTCGTTCCACAGCCCGATGGCGTTCAACGTCAGCGCGGTGATCATGCCGCCCCGGGTGAGCGGCAGCATGACCGAGAAGAACGTGCGCATCGGCGACGCGCCGTCCAGCGCGGCCGCCTCCTCCAGTTCGTCCGGCAGCGACCGGAAGAACCCGGTCATCAGGAAGACCGTGAACGGGATCGACAACGCCACGTACAGCACGAACAAGCCGTATTCGTTGTCCAGGTGCACTTTGCTGAGCACCACGAACAGCGGGATGATCACGGTCTGGAACGGCACGCCCATGCCGATCGCGACGACGTTCGTCATCGGCCCGGCGCCGCGGACGCCGAGCCTGGTCAGCGCGTACGCGCAGGGCGCCGAGACGGCGACCGTGACGACCGTCGCCAGCCCGACCAGGATCACGGTGGTCAGCACGGCCTCGCCGAAACCGGCGTTGTTCCAGGCGTAGATGAAGTTCCGGAACGGCTTGCCGACCTTGAACCACTGGTACGGCAGGTCGAACGGCTTGGTGAAGATCTCCACCGGTGTCTTGAACGACGCCGTGAGCAGCCAGTACAGCACCAGGATGTTGCCTGCGGTGAACAGCCACACGATCGTGGAACCCAGGACGCGCAACGGGCTGAACCGTTTGGAGCCGGGCGCCGGACGTGGTTTGCGTGGCGGCTTGCGCACCGGTTTCGCCGCTCGCCGCGCGGGCGCCTCGACGTCGGTGACGGACATGGGATCTCCCTCAGAACTGGATCGCGTCACGGCGCATCAGCCGGCGGAGCAGGACGACGAGCACGGACACCAGCACGATCATCGCCACCGCGCAGGCACAGGCGGCACCGAAGTCCGGGGTGCCGTTCGAGCCGAAGGTCCGGTCGAACACGTAGATCCCGAGCGTCCAGGCCTCGTTGGGCGGGGCGTAGGTGCCCGGACCGGCCAGCACGAACACCAGCTCGAAGATCTTGAGCGCGTTGATCGTCCACAGCACCCCCGCGACACCGACGACGTCCCAGGTCATCGGCAGCGTGATGTTCTTGAACTTCTGCCACGGCGACGCGCCGCCCAGCTCCGCGTCCTCGTAGAGGTACGGCGGGATGCGGTCGACCGCGGCCATCAGGATGGTGATGTAGAAACCCGAGCTGGCCCAGATCAGCGAAGCCGTCACCACACCGGTCACATTGGACGGTGCGAGGAACTTCGCCGCGTCCGCGCCGAGGCTTTCCAGCACGTAGTTCGCCAGTCCCTGTTTCCCCGGCTGGTACTTGAAGACGAAGCCGAGGAACATGCCGAGCGCCACCGGCGCCACGATGTTCGGGAAGAACAGGATGGCCCGGACGATCTTGCCGCCCTTCATGTCCCGCAGCACCATGGTGAACAGGAACGCCAGCGCGAACGTGCCGATGCCGCCGAGGAACACGTAGATCAGCGTGTTGCGGAAGGCGTACTGGAACGAGTCGCTCGCCCACATCTGCGTGTAGTTGGTGACGCCGTTGGGTTCCGGCGTGTCCCCCGCCCCGGCCCAGCTGGTGAAGCTCAGCACGACGGTCGCGATCGTCGGCAGGACCAGGAAGGCCAGGTACAGCACCAGCGCCGGCGCGGCGAACGGCCAGAACAGCCGTTTCTTGCGACTCAGGTGCGCCCCGGCCTTCACGGCCCGCGCCGGCGGTTTCGCCGGAGTCGTGACTGTCGCCATCAGCCCTGGTTCTTCCAGAATTCGGCACCCTTGGTGGCGAGCTGGTCGACGAACTGCTGCGGGGTGATCTGGCCCTTCAGCAGCGCGATGTCGGCGGGGTCGAAGACGTCGGTCTGCCATTTGCCGCCGGCGATACCGTCGATCCCGTCGTACTGCAGGACGTGCTCCTTCTTCGGGTCGTCCAGCGCGGCCTTGACCTGCTTCAGGTCGTCCGGCACGGCGAGGTCCGCCCGCGGCACGAGGTTGTCGGCCACCACGGGGATCCCGGCGAGCAGGTCCTTGTTGAGGAAGTAGGCGATGAACGCCTTGGCCGCTTCGGCGTGCTTGGCCTTCTTGGTCACCGAGAACCCGATCGACATCTGCTCGACGGTGTCGTGCGTGGCGCCTTCGGGCATCGGGAACTGGAAGGAGCCGTAGTTGATCTTCGTTCCGGCGCCCTGCTTGTCCAGGTATTCGCGGGTCTCGCTCGGCGCCCAGCTGCCGACGTAGAGGAACCGGGAGTCACCGTCGGCCCAGCGCTGCTGCACCTGCGGGAACTTCGCCGCGTCCCAGCCGTCGATGAAGTACTTGGGCAGCTTCGCGGTTTCGGTGGCGGCCTTGAGGAAACCGGGGTCGGTCTTCCACGCCTGACCGGTCTTGTCGGTCGCGGCCTTGTACAGCCCGCCCGCGCCGACGTAGCGCTCGGCGAGCTGGGTGTAGAAGTACATGTTGTAGAACGGGATGTCGCCGTCGAGGCTGATCGCCGCCTTGCCGTCGGACTTCGCCTTGTCGAACAGACCGATCAGCTCGTCCATCGTCTTCGGCTGCTGGATGTCGCCGGCGGTGTCCTTATTGAACCACCAGGCGCTCGACTGGATCGTGTACGGGACCATGAAGTTGTGGCCCTCGCGGTCCTTGTTCTGCGGGAAGTCGTACGAGCTGGGCGAAAGCACGTCCTTGACGGTCTTGTCGCCCTCGCCGACCTTCATCGCGAAAACGTCGTCGACGCTCTGTGTGCCGCCCGGCGTCATGACCGCCGCGCCGACCTTGCTGACGTCCTGGTCGAACAGGTCCGGCACGGCGTCGGTGTTCAGCGCGGGCACCAGGTTCTGGGTGTAGGCCTTGCGGCCCAGCCACTGCACGTCGACCTTGACGCCGGTCTTCTCCTGGAAGCATTTGAAGGCCTTCTGGAGGACCTTGCCCTGCGGCTCGTCGGCCGTCCACATGGACCAGTACGTGAATTCCTTGTCCGTCGTGGGTTTCACCCCCGCCTCCGGACAGGGCGCGTTGAGGAACTGATCGACGCCCGGGAGCGCGTTCTCGCCGGTGCCACCGGCCGCCGTGTCCCCGCCGCCGCATCCCGCGAGCAGGAGCGCCGCCCCTGCCGTCAATGCCGTGAGCCTGCCTACCCGCATCCGCCACCACCTGGATCGAAGATCACACAAGTTCTGCTTGTTCTTGCGCAGTTTTGTGAGGTTTCACGCACATGTCAACACTCAATCGCGCAAAGTCTGCTCAATCGTCACCTTGACCGGTTCAACATGATCAAGCTTGAGCACTGACAGCAACCGCCGCACCTCGACGGCGACCGCAGCGCGCCCGGCACCGAGGTATTTCCGCGGGTCGACCCGCTCAGGATGCGCGCGCCAGTCCTCCGCCGCGGCCGCGGTGAACACCTTGTTGAGCTGGGTGGCGATATTGATCTTCGTCATCCCGGCTCGTACGGCCTCGGCCAGCCCGTCGTCGGGTACACCGGACGAGCCGTGCAGTACCAACGGCACCGGCACCTTTTCCCGCAGCCGCGCGATCAGCTCGAAGTCCAGCGCGGCGTCACGGGTGAGCATGGCGTGCGAACTGCCCACCGCCACCGCCAGCGCGTCGATCCCGGTGGACGCGACGAACTCCGCCGCCTCGTCCGGATCGGTGCGCGCGCCGGGCGCGTGGACGCCGTCCTTGCCACCGACCTCGCCGAGTTCGGCCTCCACCCACACTCCGTGGTCGTGGCAGTACGCGGCGACTTCCCGGGTGGCTCGCACGTTGTCGGCGTAGTCCAGTTTGGACGCGTCGAACATGACGGAGCCGAAGCCGAGCGCGACCGCCTCGCGGACCAGATCGGCCGATTCCGCGTGGTCGAGATGGACCGCGACCGGCGTGGTGGCCCCTCTGGCCGCCGCGAGAGCGGCCGCACCGACCGGCGCCAGCGAGCCGTGGTACTTCACAGCGTTCTGGCTCAGCTGCAAGATCACCGGCGCTTCCGCCGCGGCGGCGCCGTCGATGATCGCGGTGATGTGTTCGAGCTGGATCGCGTTGAACGCGCCGCAGCCGTGCCGGGCCGCCGCGGCGGCGCCGACGATCTCCCCGGTTCCCACCAGAGGCATGACAACTCCTAATCCGGGCGGGCGCGCACGGCGACCAGCCCCTGTTCGGCTCGGTAGTGCGCGAGGTCGACGTCCCCGGCGAGCGGGCCGAGCACGGCCGCCCCGGACAACGCGACGGCGCGGCGCAGGATGTCCGGCCAGGATTCGGCACGGCTCAGCCCCAGTGCCAGCGCGGCGACGACGGCGTCGCCGGCACCGGTGGTGTTGCCGGTGAGCACAGTGGACGGTGCCGCGTGCCAGGTGCCGGAGCCGGTCACCGCCAGCAGTCCTTCGGCACCCAGCGACACGACGACGGCGCCCGCCCCGGCCTTGCGCAGTTCGGCCGCGGCGGCCACCGGATCCCGCAGGCCGGTGACCTCGCGCAGTTCGTCGGCGTTCGGTTTGACGACGGACGGTCTCCCCGCCAGCCCGGCGAGCAGCGCTTCACCGGAAGTGTCCAAGATGGACGGTGCGTCGCCGAACAGCCCGGCGTATCCCCCGGCCCCGGGAGGAAGGCTGCCCGAGCACACGAGGACGTCGGGCTTGCGGGCCCGGACGGCCTCGGCAAACGTTTGCCACTCGTCTCCGGTGAGCCGGGGCCCTGGCTCGTTCAGCAGCGTGACCGATCCGTCGTCGGCCAGAACCGTGATGGTGCGCCGGGTCTCGCCGCCGATCGGAACCGCCGTGGCGGGGATTCCCGCCGTCGCGAGATCACCCACGACGGCGGCGCCCGTCGCGCCGCCCGCCGTGAAGAGCGCGCGGACGTCGGCGCCGAGCGTGTGCAGCACCCGGGCGACGTTGACGCCCTTGCCGCCCGCTCGGTGCCGCACCTCCCGAACCCGGTGCACGTCACCGGCCCGCAGACCGTCCACTGTGTACGTGACGTCCAGCGCGGTGTTCGGCGTGACGGTGACGATCACGGCTGCCTCAGGTCAGGACGACGGAACGAGTGAGACTGCGGGGGTTGTCCGGGTCGAGCCCCTTGCGGGCGGCGATGGCCCCGGCGACACGCTGCGCGCGGACCAGGTCCGCCATCGGGTCCAGGCCGCTCTCGACGAACAGGCCGCCCGCGCGGGCGACGTCGTCGGCCAGCCCCTCCGGCGCCTGCCCGAACATCCAGGTCACACGGCCGGGTTCGCTGATGCTGATCGGCCCGTGCCGGTAGTCCCAAGCCGGGTACGACTCCGTCCACAGCAGGCACGCCTCGCGGAACTTGAGCGCGGCCTCGTTCGCGATGCCCACGGACCAGCCGGTGCCGAGGAAGCTGAACTGCTCGGCCCCGATGAGCTCGTCGGGCAGCGGTTCGGCGAGCACGCGCTCGGCCTGGTCGGCGACCGCGGTCAGGTCCTCGCCAAGGTGCGCGCGCAGCATCGCCAGCGCCGTCGTGGCGAACCGGGTCTGCACGACCGAGCGTTCGTCGACGACGGACAGGTCGACGATCGTGTCCGCGGCGGCCTCGATCTCGCGGGGCACCCCGGTGATCGCGATGGTCGGCGTGCGGCCTCGCAGCTTCGCCAGCAGGGCGTGCACCTCGGTCGTCGTACCCGACCTGGTCAGCGCCACGACATGGTCGTAACCGCGGCCTTCCGGGAACTCCGACGCGGCGAAGGCGTCGGTCTCGCCGAGCCCGGCGGACTCGCGAAGGACGGCGTACGCCTGGCCGATGAACCACGACGTGCCGCAGCCGACGATCGCGACCCGCGCGCCCGGCGGCGGCAGCAGCTCACTGTTCGCCGAGGCCAGCGCCGCCGCGTCCCGCCAGCGGCCGGGCTGGCTCGCGATCTCCGCCGCCATGAAGGTCCCGCTCATGAACTCCCCATCCGTGCCAGTTGTGCGCAATAGCTGTCACGTTAGGTGCAGTTTTGTGCAACGTCAATGCTCTGTTAGCGCACTTTCACGCATTTGATGCGTTCAGATGTGCGCACTGGACGAGGCTTCGATCTTCGTGACCGGCGTCACTCCGAAAGCTGTCACAACCTCTCCGTCCGGCTCGTCATGTAGGCAGCAATCGACCGAGAGGGAAGATCATGGAACCGCGCGTCAACCTGTTCGAGAACGAAGTCGTCCTCAAGTACGTCAAGCGTCTCGGCGCCGCGAACCGCCCGATCGAGGAGTCCTCGCTGCCGCACGCGACCCAGGAACTGGTGAAGCTGCGCGCCAGCCAGATCAACGGCTGCGGTTTCTGCACCGACATGCACAGCAAGGACGCCGCGCACGCCGGCGAGACCCCGGTCCGGCTCAACCTGGTCGCCGCCTGGCGGGAGGCGAACGTGTTCACCGAGGCCGAGCGCGCGGCCCTCGCGCTCACCGAGGAGGGCACCCGGATCGCCGACGCGCACCACGGCGTCAGCGACGACACCTGGGCGCAGGTGCGCAAGCACTACGACGACGAGCAGATCGGCGCCCTGATCGCGTTGATCGCCGCGATCAACGCGTACAACCGGCTCAACGTCATCGCCCGGACGCCGGCGGGCGACTACCAGCCCGGCATGTTCGACTGATCCTCGCGTTCATCGACAACAGGATCGCTTCGCCGGACAACGATCGAGGTGCGACGGGCTGCTAAACCTGCGGATACCAGCGATCCGGAGGTTCAGCCCGTGCAACTCGACGTCCGCTTCTTCCCCGTGACCGGAACCCATCGGCTCAGCACCGACCTCGTCGGGCTGCGCGCGAACTTCCACTACGGCTCGGGGAACGTGCTGGAGCAGCATTACGCGGACAGGACGACGATGATCTGGACCGGAGTTTCCGGCGATTTCGCCGGTGTCCGCCAGAAAGAAGCGACACTGCGTGTCTTCGAGACCGGCCCGGCGCAGTATTTCGTCACCTGGTACGAATCCGGGACCGTCGCGACGGCGGCGCACGGTGAGATCTTCGACGGCGGCTATCCGATCGCCGTGATGGCCGACTTCGGCCGCCTGATCGCGACCGCCGCCTACACGAATCCGCGTGAAGATGGCGGACAGTACTTTCTGGTCGACCAGGCGACGATCGAGATCCTGAACAAGCCGCACGGATGGCCTTCCTTTCCCGAACCCTGGTCGTGAGTGGCGTTTCGGGTTCTAACCCGAAACGCCACTCACGACCAGGCGCTGCCGAACAAGCGCCGCGCACGCAAAGGCAAAGCCCCAGCCCACCTCCGCTCCCATACTGGCCGTCCAGCGGAGATGAGGAGCAGCGCATGAGCCGAGACGACACGTCGCTCGCCAAGAACGTCCTGGGCGTGCCAGGCATCGTCTTCCTCGTGCTCGCGGCGGTCGCGCCGTTGACCGGGATGATCGTGATCGCGGCCATCGGCATCGCGGTGGGGAACGGCGGCGGCATGGTCGCGGCGTTCCTGCTGGCGACGGTCGTCCTGCTGCTGTTCGCGGTCGGCTACGCGCAGATGTCGCGGGTCCTCACGAGCGCGGGCGGCTTTTACGCCTTCGTGGTCAAGGGATTGGGCCGGACACCGGGTCTCGTCGCCGGTTTCATCGCGATGCTCGGCTACAACTGTTTCGTCGCCGGAGCGATCGGGACGAGCGGATTCTTTACCTCAACGGCGATCGACGACGTCTTCGGCCTGAAACTCGATTGGCTGTTCTGGAGCGCGCTTTCGGTCGCGCTGGTCCTCCTGCTCAGCCGTCGCGGGATCGCGGTCAGCGCGAAGGTGCTGGGCGCCTCGCTGATCCTCGAAGTGTCGATCCTGCTGATCATGGACTTCAGCGTGCTGTTCCGGCACGGCTTCTCGTTCGCCGCGTTCAGCCCCTCCGTCATGTTCCAGGGTGCCGGCGGGCTGGCGTTGTTGTTCGCTGCCAACGCATTCATCGGTTTCGAGGCGACGGCGCTGTTCGGCGAGGAGGCCAGGGATCCCAAGCGGACGATCCCGCGGGCGACCTACATCGCCATCGGATTCATCGGGGTGTTCGCCGCGTTCACGACCTGGGCCGTGGTCAGCGCGATCGGCGCCGAGCAGGCGCAGGACGTGGCCGCCGCGCATCTGTCGAGCGGGGATCTCGTGCTTTCGGTCGCCCAGGAGTACCTCGGCGGCCCGCTGACTAAGGTCATGTTGCTGCTTCTTGTGGTCAGTCTGTTCGCGGCGCTGCTGGCCCTGCACAATTCGGCCACCCGCTATCTGTACGCGCTGGGACGGGTCGGCGTGCTGCCGCACGTGCTCGGCAAGACCAGCCCCCGCAACGGCGCGCCGCGCTACGCCTCGATCGTCCAGTTGCTCTTCGGGTCGGTGGTGGCGCTGGCGTTCCGCCTCGCCGGGCTCGACCCGGTCGCCGACCTCACCGCGAGCATGACCGGCTTCGGCACCCTCGGCATCCTCACCCTGCAGTTGTTCGCGGCCGTGGCGATCCTGGTCTACTTCCGCCGGACGCGGGACCGGCGGGTCGTGAAGACGCTGATCGCGCCCGGGCTGGGCGCAGTGGGCCTCGGGCTCATCGTGACGTTGGCGATCGTCAACTTCCCGACGCTCGCCGGGTCGAGCAACGGCGTCGTCCCGCTCCTGCCGTGGTTGCTCCTGGTGGTCGCGCTGGCCGGGCTCGCGCTCGCCGGCTGGCTGCGCCGGTTCCGTCCTTCGGTTTACGACGCACTGGAGACCGACCTGGAACGGGAACCGTCAAACGTTGTTGGTCAGTGAGAGGTTGAACGAATAGCGCGAGGCGCGGTAGACGTGCCATCCGTATTCCACGACCTTGCCGGACTCGTCGTAGGTGGTGCGGCGCATGGTGAGCAGCGCCGCGCCCGGCTGCTCGTCCAGCAGTTCGGCGTCCTCCTCGGTCGCCTGCCGGGCACCGACGTTCTGCTGGGCGGCGTGCAGCCGGACACCCGCCGAGCGCAGTAACTGGTAGAGCCCCTTGTCCCTC
This sequence comes from Amycolatopsis sp. MJM2582, assembly GCF_000754115.1. Classification (NCBI taxonomy): domain Bacteria; kingdom Bacillati; phylum Actinomycetota; class Actinomycetes; order Pseudonocardiales; family Pseudonocardiaceae; genus Amycolatopsis; species Amycolatopsis sp. MJM2582. Next base: position 619,228 of record NZ_JPLW01000006.1, on the reverse strand, counting down.
AGTTCGTCGTCCGACGGATCGAGGAGACCGTCGGGCAGGTAGTTGTTCATGATCGCCAGCGGTTCGCCGCCGGTCGAGCGCACCCGCTTCAGCCGGCGGACGTGGGTCAGGCCCGGCGTTTCGAGCTGTTCCATCGCCTCCTCGCCCGCGGGCTCGACCTGGTTCACGAGGACGACGGATTCCGGCTTGTCCCCCAGCTCACTGAGGTCGTCGAAGAGGCTGCTCAACCGCAGCGGCCGGGCCACCTTGGTGCGGACGACCTGTGTGCCGACACCGCGCTTGCGGACCAGCAGGCCCTGATTGACCAGTGATTGGATCGCCTGCCGGATGGTCGGCCGCGACAGGTGCAGCCGCGCCGCCAGGTCCAGCTCGTTGTCCAGCCGGGCACCGTTGGGCAGCCTGCCGTCCTCGATCGCGGCGCCGATCTGCCGGGCGACCTGGGAGTACAGCGGTTCCGGGCCGTTCGGATCCACGACGATCTCGCCGGGCACCCAGGGTTTCATGCGCGGAGCCTACCGCGCTCGACGACTATGACCTTATGTCCATATGTCTTGACAAAGTCTCCGGGCGCTTGCGATGGTCGAAAGACCACGCGAGCCGGGAGGTACGAACGTGTCGGACACAGTGCGCCGGATAGTCGCTGCGCGAGTGCGAGATCCGGGAGCCGTCGCGGTGGCGGCCGCCACCCGGGTCCGGGCGAAATCACCGTTCAACGACAAGGGCCGCACGATGATCATCGCCGCGGACCATCCGGCTCGCGGCGCGAACGGCGTCGGCTCCGACCCGCTCGCGATGGCCGACCGCGGCGAACTGCTCGACCGCCTCGGCCTGGCGCTGGAACGCCCCGGAGTCACCGGCGTGCTGGCGACGCCGGACATCATCGACGATCTGCTGCTACTCGGCGTGCTCGACGGCAAGACCGTCATCGGCTCGATGAACCGCACCGGACTGGCGGGATCGAGTTTCGAGATCGACGACCGGTTCGCCTGCTACGACGCCGAAACCATCGAACGGATGCGCTTCGACGGCGGCAAGACGCTCACCCGGATCTGCCTGACCGATCCGGCGACGCCGAGCGTTCTCGAGAACACCGCGAAGGCGGTCAACGACCTCGCCGACCGCAAGCTGATCGCGATGGTCGAGCCGTTCCTCTCGGACTGGGTCGACGGACGTCTCCGCAACGACCTCTCCCCCGACGCCGTGATCCGCTCGATCACCATCGCCTCCGCCCTCGGCCGCTCGTCGGCCTACACCTGGCTGAAACTCCCGGTGGTGAAGGACATGGAGCGCGTGCTGGCCGCCTCGACCTTGCCCGCGGTCCTGCTGGGCGGCGAGGTCAAGGACCCCGACGCCGCGTTCGCCGCCTGGCAGCGGGCACTCGCGCTGCCGACCGTGCAGGGCCTCGTGGTCGGCCGGTCCCTGCTGTACCCGCACGACGGAGACGTCGCCAAGGCCGTCGACACGGCCGTCGGACTGCTGTGAACACCTGTGGAGGACAACGCGTGAAGACCATCGACCACTGGATCAACGGTGCCGCGACCTCGGCGGGCTCCACCCGCACCGCCCCGGTTTACGACCCGGCCGTGGGACAGGCGCAGGCGGAGGTGCTGCTCGCGAAACCGTCCGATGTGGACACCGCGGTGGCCGCCGCGGCCAAGGCCTTCGAGGCGTGGGGCGATTCGTCGCTGTCGCAGCGGACGAAGGTGATGTTCGCCTTCCGCGAGCTGCTGGTGAAACACGAGGACGAGCTCGCCAGGATCATCTCCGCCGAACACGGCAAGGTGATCGACGACGCGCGCGGCGAGATCGTCCGCGGCCGCGAGATCGTCGAGTACGCCTGCGGGATCGCCGACGCGCTCAAAGGCGGCTTCTCCGACCAGGTCTCGCGGGACGTGGACGTGCACGACTTCCGGCAGCCGCTCGGCGTCGTCGCCGGGATCACGCCGTTCAACTTCCCGATCATGGTGCCGTTGTGGATGCACCCGATCGCCATCGCGGCGGGCAACACGTTCGTCCTCAAGCCGAGCGAGCGGGTCCCGTCCGCGTCCCGGCTGGTCGCCGAACTGTATGCCGAGGCAGGGCTGCCCGACGGCGTGTTCAACGTGGTCAACGGAGACAAGGTCGCGGTCGACGCGATCCTGGAGCATCCCGATATCGCCGCCGTGTCGTTCGTCGGGTCGACCCCGATCGCCAAGTACGTCCACGAACGCGCGACGGCCACCGGCAAACGCGTGCAGGCGCTGGGCGGGGCCAAGAACCACGCCGTCGTCCTGCCCGACGCGGACCTGGAGTACGCCGCGAACCACCTCACGGCGGCGGCGTTCGGTTCCGCCGGGCAGCGTTGCATGGCGATCTCCATCGGTGTCGCCGTGGGGTCGGCCGGGGACGGGCTGATCGAGATCCTCGAGCGCAAGGCCGCCGAGATCAAGGTCGGGCCCGGCCACGAGGCGGGCAACGACATGGGCCCGGTGGTCACGGAGGCCGCGCGGCGGCGGGTGATCGACTCCGTCGCCCGCGGGGCGGAACAGGGCGCGACCGTGGTCGTCGACGGGCGGGAGCTGCGGGTCGCCGGGCACGAGGACGGGTTCTTCGTCGGACCGTCCCTTTTGGACCATGTGACCACGGAGATGGCCGCCTACCGCGACGAGATCTTCGGGCCGGTGCTCGGGATCGTCCGGGTGTCCACACTGGACGAAGCGATCGCGCTGATCAACGCGAACCCGTACGGCAACGGGACCGCGGTCTTCACCGGCAGCGGCGAGGCGGCGCGGCGGTTCCAGCGGGAGGTGAAGGTCGGGATGATCGGGGTGAACGTGCCCATCCCGGTGCCGATGTCGTACTACTCCTTCGGCGGGTGGAAGGACTCCCTCATCGGCGACAGCCCGATCCACGGGCCGGCCGGGGTGCGGTTCTACACGCGGGCGAAGGTCGTCACCACGCGGTGGCCGCACTCCACCGCCGGTTTCCACTTCCCGACATCCAGCTGAACGCCCGCGTTTCGTCCTCTGAATGCGATCGCGCATTCAGAGGACGAAACGCGGGGCGTCAGCGCACCTCTTGCCGTTGCCGTTTCCCGACGATCCGCCAGCCGACCGCCAGCACCACGACCAGCACCGGGATCGAGTAGAAGGCGATCTTCTCGGCGCCGTCGGAGAAGCCCATCAGGACCACCACCAGCGCGAGGAAGCCGAGCGTCGCCCAGCCGCTGTAGGGCGCCCACGGCATCCGGTAGGACGGCCGTTCCAGCTCACCGCGCAGCGCCGCCTGGCGCAGCCGCAGCTGGCAGAAGATCAGCGTCGCCCAGGTGGTGATCACGCCGAGCGACGCGATGGCGATCGCGATGTCGAAGGCGTCCTTCGGCACCAGGTAGTTGAGCACCACGCCCAGCACGTAGGCGCCGGAAGTGAACAGGATGCCGCCGTAGGGCACGTGACGGCTGCTCATCCGGCCGACGAACTTCGGCGCCTCGCCCTTGTCCGCGAGCGCGCGCAGGATGCGGCCGGTCGAGTAGAGCCCGGAGTTGCAGCTCGACAGCGCGGCGGTGAGCACGACGGCGTTCATCACGTCGCCGATCCCCGGGATCCCGAGGCGGCTGAACACGGTGACGAACGGGCTCTCGCCACCGTTGTAGAACGGCCACGGCAGGAGCATCGCCAGCAGCAGCACGGATCCCACGTAGAACACGCCGATCCGCCAGACGACACCGTTGATCGCCTTCGGCAGCACCTTGCGGGCGTCCTTGGTCTCGCCGGCGGCGATGCCGACGACCTCGATCGCCGAGTACGCGAAGATGACCGCCTGCAACGTCATCAGCGCGATGCCGACACCTGCCGGGAAGAATCCACTGTGGGCGGTCAGGTTGTGCACGCCCGCGGTGGTGCCGCCGATGTCGGCGCTGGTGAGCACCAGCCCGAGGGCGGTGACCAGGAAGACGACGATGGCCAGCACCTTGACCACCGAGAACCAGAATTCCAGCTCGCCGAACAGTTTCACCGAAAGCAGGTTCACCGCCAGCAGGACGCCGAGCGCGACCAGCGCGGTGATCCACTGCGGCACGTCGGGCAGCCATTTGTGCACGTAGATCGCCACCGCGGTGATCTCCGCGATCCCGGTCATCGCCCAGTTCACCCAGTACATCCAGCCGGAGGCGAAACCCGCCCACGGTCCGATGAACTTGCGGGCGTAGGTGACGAAACTGCCGGAGGACGGCTCGTGGAGCACGAGCTCACCGAGGGCGCGCATCACGAAGTACGCGGCGATACCGCAGAGCGCGTACGACAGGACCAGCGACGGCCCCACCTGGTGGAGCTTGCCACCGGCACCGAGGAACAGCCCGACGCCGATCGCGCCGCCGATGGCGATCATCTGCACTTGGCGGTTGCCCAGTGCTTTTGAATAGCTTTCACCTTTTTCGGTGAGCAGCGAGGAATCCATGGTTGCCAGACGCTAGAGCGTGTGCGGCACGTCACCAACATTGCTAAGGAAGACTTAAGGTGTGCGGGACGTCACTCTGGCGGTTTAACGGGAATTTCCTTTTTCGATTTGACAGATTCACCCGCGAACCCCGATCGTCGCGCGCGAAGGAGCGCTTCTACGCTACGGCCGTGGACCTCGCAGCGCTGCTGGACCGGATCGCCGACGACGTCGCGCCGGAGATCGGCCGCGGCTCCGTCGCGGACTACATCCCCGCCCTGGCCAGGGTCGAACCCGGCCGGTTCGGCATGGCGGTGGCCGAAGTGGACGGTGGGCTGCACGGGGTCGGCGACTGGGAGGTGCCGTTCTCCATCCAGAGCATGTCGAAGGTCTTCACCTTGGCGCTCGCGCTCTCCCACGGCGACGGAGTGTGGGAACGGGTGGGCCGCGAGCCGTCCGGAAACCCGTTCAACTCGCTGGTCCAGCTCGAGAACGAGGACGGAATCCCCCGCAATCCGTTCATCAACGCCGGCGCCCTCGTGGTGACCGACGAATTGGCGCACCACGGCGACGCGGCGGAAACCCTGCTCCGGTTCCTCCGGGAGGAAAGCGGGCGCGGCGGCATCGGGATCGACGCCGAGGTCGCCGCGTCGGAGGCCGCGCACGCCGATCGCAACCGCGCCCTCGCGTATTTCATGGCGTCGTACCGGAACATGCGTCATCCGGTGCCCGCCGTCCTCGACCAGTACATGCGCCAGTGCTCGATCGCGATGAGCTGTGGCGACGTCGCGCGGGCGGCGGTGTTCCTCGCCCGCCACGGCGTGCGCAACGACGGCAGCCGCCTGCTCGAACAGAGCGCCGCCAAGCGGGTCAACGCGGTGATGCTGACCTGCGGCACCTACGACGCGGCGGGCGAATTCGCCTACCGTGTCGGGCTTCCGGGCAAGAGCGGGGTCGGCGGCGGCATCGTCGCGATCGTCCCCGGCCGGTGCGCGATCTGCGTCTGGAGCCCCGGCCTGGACCCGCGCGGCAACTCCGTCGCGGGTGTCGCGGCGCTCGACCGGTTCACCACCCTGACCGGCTGGTCGATCTTCTGAGCGGTTTGGATCCGAGCCGACGGGGGAAGCCGCCGGTGTGCAGACGTTTCTCCCGTGCGCTGATTTCCGGGCCTCCGCTTCCGTCCTCGACCAGCGGAGGCTCGGTAAACAGCGGGTCGAGACCATCCAGGTGCTGCGCGCGCTGACGGTGCCGGGATACGGCTGGCGGCATCACCCGGCCGCGGCGATGTGGGCCGGCTACGAGGAGGCGCTCGTCCGGTACGGCTTCGACATCTGCGACGTCTGGTGCGAGACCGGCCGCCAGGACACTTGCCGCCAAACACTGCGGCTCGACCTGCTCCGCGCCACCGGACTCGACGAGGTCCGCACCCAGGACCGGCTCGCCGACGCGAAGGAGCTGCCGCCCTGGCTCGGCGACGCGGATTTCCACCGCAGCCATCAGTCCGCGCTCGTCCGCAAGGAGCCGGGGCACTACCGCGCGAGTTTCCCGGACGTTCCCGACGACCTGCCCTACGTCTGGCCGGCGTCGGACCGTCCACGACGAGAAGGAGTGCGATGAGCAAGCGATTCCGCAAAGGCGACAAGGTCCGCTGGAACAGCCACGGCGGGCAGGCCGAAGGCGAAGTCCTGAAGGAGATCACTTCCGACACCGAAGCGGGCGGCCGCACCGTTCGCGCGGCCGAGGAAGAACCGCAGTACCTCGTCCGCAGCGACAAGAGCGGTGGCGAAGCGGTCCACAAGCCCGAGGCGCTGGAGAAGCTGTGAGCGATGACGACGTCCACACCGAGTTCGGCGAAGCGGTCAACATGACCGCGGGCGAACTCGAGAAGTGGCTGAAGACCGACGAGTCCCGCGAGGCGGGTCAGCACAAGGACGGAGGCGAGTCGGTCGGCCACGAGTCGGGCCGCCGGATCGTCACGATCCTGCGCACGAAGAAGGCGGAACTCTCCGAAAAGGACGAGCGGCACATGCGCAAGGTGGTCGGTTACGTGCACCGGCATCTCGCGCAGCGCCCGTCCGGCGACGTCGAGGACACGACCTGGCGGTATTCGCTGATGAACTGGGGCCACGACCCCTGCAAGTAGTCAGCCGCCCGAAGGCCGCCCCATCTCGTGCCCCGGCCGTCCCTCGGTCCGCCGCCGGCGCTTGATCCGTTCTTCGTGCAGGTGCCGCCGCCCGCCGGTCAGGTCAGCGGTGACGTCGCGCGCCATGTCGCGGTAGGCGGCGTAGTAGCCCTCGTCGTACTCCTCGATCAGCTGGAACGTCCACCGCTCCGGCAGCACGTTGAGCCCGACCAGTTCGGTCTGGATCCGTTCCGCCCACTCGGCGTGCCCGGCCTTCCGGAGGGCTTCGACGGCCTCGCCGAGCGCGAAGTCGGCGGTTCCGGTGAGGTGGTGGAAAGCGTACAGGTGACCACGCGCCTGTTCGACCGTTTCGAGGGCGAAGGTCAGCTTTCCGACGGCGTCGACGGTCGCCTCGTCGGGTTCTGAAGATGAGTCCGGCATGCCGGGGAAATGCCCCGGACGCGGCGTTCCTACACCCCGGCGTCGTACCGCGTCCTGGCGTCGTTGATCTCGTTGATATGGAGTTCGGCCCAGTCCCGGATCACCGCCAGCGGTGCGGTGATGGTCTGGCCGAGCGTGGTCAGCGTGTACTCGACCTTCGGCGGCACCGTCGGGTGCACGGTGCGCGTGACCAGACCGTCGCGTTCGAGCCCGCGCAGGGTCTGGGTGAGCATCTTCTCGCTGACCCCGTCGATCGCGGTGCGCAGTTCGCTGTAGCGCTTGGTCCCCGTGGAGAGGCAACCGACGATCAGCGCGGTCCATTTGTCCGCGATGCGATCCAGTACCTGTCGTGAGGGACACGGCGCGCTGTACACATCGGCCGGCCGCCCGTCCGGCAACCAGGCCAGCACCTGGCCCGGAGTGCCTGGACGGGGACGGCGGCGGTGTGGTTCCGGCATACCCGCGACGTTATCCGGTGGCCTGGCCTGCGGCCCAGGTCCGGCGCAGCGCGGGCGGCAGGACCCGGCCGAACACCTGGCCGGCGAAATGCCCGCCCGCGAGGATCGTACGGTCGTCCTCGATCTCCTTCAGCAGTTGCTCGCGGGTGGCGACGCCCTCCGCCGGATCGACGTCGAACGCGAACGTCCAGTGGCTTTCGGTGATCTGCACCTGGCAGTGCATGACGTCGCCGAGCACGACGACGCGGCGCGGGTCCTCCCCGTCCGGGTCGGTGACCACCAGGCTGCTGTGACCGGGCGTGTGCCCCGGCGTGGCGAGTATCCGCACACCCGGCGCGACGACGTCGCCATCACCGAAGAACCCGATCACCTCGGCCAGCGGCTCCTGTACGGCGAGCGGATCCGGGCCGACCGGGTCGTTCGTGCCGGACCAGTGTGCCCATTCGGTCTCGCTGACGAGATGGCGTGCCGCGGGGAAGGTCAGCCCGGTCACCGTCCCGCCCGGGCCGTCCGGCGCGGGCGGGACGTTCGTCGTCCAGCCGACGTGGTCGTGGTGCAGATGCGTGTAGACCACGGTGTCGACGTCTTCCGGGCTCAGGCCCTCCGCGGCCAGGGCGTCGAGCAGGCCACCACCGTGGAACTCGGCGGCACCGGGAAGGCTGAAGTCGGCCGCGCCGAGCCCCAGGTCCACCAGGATGGCCCGGTCGTCGGTCCTGATCAGGAAGGAACCGATGCTGACCGGGAACCAGCCGCGTTCGTCGAGGAACGCGTCGTGGGCCGCCCAGCCGGACGGGACACTCGACGGCAGGAAAACGCCGGGGTTGAGCCAGGCGTGGCCGTCGGGCAGGTAGGTGACCGTGGTCCGGCCGGCCCGGATCTGGGACCTGGCGGCAGGTCTGGACATGTCGTGGACTCCCTTGTGGATGGTGAGCGAAGCTGTACTCACTTTCAGGGAGCCGCTCTCCGGAGGGAAGTACGCACTTGCAAGTGCGGTCTAGCGATGGCCTTCCGCGGCGATCCGCGCGAACGAGCGGATCAGCGGGTTCTCCCGTTCGGTCACCCACGCGACGACCAGCGGGCTCGGTGGCATGTCGGCCAGCGGTACCCAGGTGAGTCCGTCCGGCAGGGCGTGCCCGAACGGCGCGATACCCGCCGATCCGTTCCACAGAACGGCTTGCAGGCATTCGCCGACCGTGCGCACCACCGGTCCGGACGGCCGCTCGCCCACGGGCGTCGCCCCGTTCCAGTACTCGCGCCACAGTGGATCCGTGCCCTCCGGCAGCTGGAACCACGGCCGATCGGCGACCTCGGCCAGCCGCAGTGTCGCGCGATCGGCGAGCGGGTCGCCGGTGCGCAGCACCAGCCCGACCGGATCCGAACGGAGGACCCGCACGGTGAGACCGGTTTCGTCGAACGGCGAGCGGGTCAGCGCGACGTCGGCCAGCCCGGCGCGGAGGCCGGTGGTGGGATCGGTGAAATCCGCCTCACGGAAGCGGATCGAGACTTCGGGATGCCGACGCCGGAACGCCGCGGCCAGGCGGATGCCCGCCTCCCCCGCGCCGTCGGCCAGGGTGCCGACGGTGAGCGTCGCGGGGCCCGCCGTCTCGATCACCCGCGCGCGGGCGCGTTCGGCCTGGTCCAGCAGGGTGCGGGCCTCGGCGTACAGGGTGGTTCCGGCGGCGGTGGGCTCGACGCCCGCGGCCGACCGGAGCAGCAGGACGACCCCCAGGTCGTTCTCCAGCTGCCGGATGGCCCGGCTCAGCGGCGGCTGGGTCATGTGCAGCCGCGCGGCGGCCCGGCCGAAGTGCCGCTCCTCGGCGACGGCCACGAAATAACGCAACAGACGAAGCTCCATCACCAGCGATGATACCCATCAGGTATCGGCGCGTGGAGATCGGTCTTGGACGGCGCCCGAAGGCCGGCACGACAGTGGGGGCATGCCCTTCGAACCACTCACCCACGAACCCGCCGTCGAGCCCGCCCAGGCCGGGGAGATCGCCCGCGACGTCGTGGTGATCCCGAATCTCGGCGTCGACCTCGTCCCCAATATCGGCGTCATCGGCGGCTCGCATTCGGTGCTCGTCGTCGACACGGGACTCGGTCCTCGCAACGCCGAGAAGGTGCTCGCCTTCGCGGCCGAACACGCCCGCGGCCGCAGGCTGTACCTGACCACGACGCATTTCCATCCCGAGCACGCTTTCGGCGCACAGGTCTTCGCGGACGAGGCGACCTACCTCGTCAACAGCGCCCAAGCCGCGGATCTGGTCCACAAAGGACCTGGCTACCTCGAGATGTTCCGCGGCCTCGGCACCCCGGTCGCGCGGGCGCTGGACGACGTCGACCTCGTCACCCCGGACGTGGTCTACGACGACGAGTACGACCTCGACCTCGGCGGGCGGGTCGTGCGCCTGGCGGCCACCGGACGCGCCCACAGCAAGGGCGATCAGGTGGTGACCGTGCCCGACGCGGGCGTGCTGTTCACCGGGGACCTGGTCGAGACCGGTCAGTTCTCGATCTTCCCGTGGTTCCCGCCGTACGACACCGATGTCTCGGGACGGCGCTGGATCGAAGTGCTGGAACGGCTGGCCGCCGCCGGACCGGACCTCGTCGTCCCTGGCCACGGCGACGTCTCCGGACGCCGGATCCTCACCGACGTCCGCGAGTACCTCGAACTACTGCGCGACGAGACCTGGAAGCGACGTGATTCGGCACTCCCCGAAGAGACCATCGCCGCGGAGGTCGAAGCGCTGATGATCGAACGCCACCCCGAGTGGGAGGGGCGGGACTGGATCGCGAAGGGCGTCGGTTGCTTCTGCGCCGACCACTCAGGCCATGAGGCAGCAGGCACCGGTGAAGCAACCGAAGGCGCCTCCGCTTGACGCGTTCTTCCAGTTGTCGAAGCGGTCGATCACGAGTTCGACCTCGGCCTGCCCGGCCACGGTGACATCGATGGCGGAGTCGGCGAAGAAGCTGCGGATATCGTCGGTAACAGTGGTCTTCATGGAAGATCTCCCTCGAACCTGCGGTGTTGGATACCGAAATCGTGCAGGTTCGGGCCCCGGTGTCGACAGTGCGAAGCGCCACGGACGACGTGTGGCTTTCGACTGCTCCACTCGTGTCACCCGGACGACGCGAGTGGAGCAGCCGGCTATTTGAAGATCGCGATGGGATGGACGACGAGTTCCCCGGTCTCGGGGTCCCAGTCTTCGACCTTGCCGAGGCAACGCGCCCGGAACGCGCCGGTGGGCGCGGAGTCCCGCAGATCGCTGGTCACGCAGGTGAACCGGATCCGCCTGCTTCGCTCCGGATCGTCCGGATTCCCGTACGGTGCCACGAAAACCGTCTCGGTGTCGGTCTGGGAGCGTTTACGGAACAGGCCCTTCACGGAGATGAACGCCTCGACGCCGCGCAGCCTGGTTTTGACCTGCCGGGTGCTCTCGGGACCGTCTGCCCAGCCGAGTTCCTTCACCAGTGCCCGGTTGTGGGCCAGTTCCTGTTTCGTCAAATCGACGTAGATGATGTCGTGGTGCTTCTCCAGCACCTTCGTCACGATGCCGATCACCGTGATCGGTTCGGCCTTGCGGATGTACCGCCGGAACTCCTCGTCGGTGTCGGTGCGCTCCGATTCCCCTTTCAGCGGGCCGAATCCGCCCGAACCCCAGAACCGCCAGCCCCGGCTCTTCCGTTTCTCGACCTCCTGTTCCAGCGCCTCGTTGTAGCGATGCAACTGGTAGAGGCCCATCACGGATCTCGTGTGCAGGTAGAAGGCGATGCCCCGGATCATGCCCTGATCGCCGTCGGACCGCGCACGGCGCCAGTGCTTCACGAAAACGACGATCGCGACGAGGAAGGCGACCACGGTCAGCATCCAGACCGCGAGCCACAGTCCCCAGACGTCCCACCACAGATTATCGGCAGCCACGGATCTCCTTGAAGGCGTCGAGCAGCGATGTCGTGTTCGCGTCGACCATCCGGCCACCGGTGGCCACGGCCGCGCGCTCCAACTCGGCGGGATTCGCCTCGCCGAACCGGATGGTGTACGTGTGCACGCCCGGATCCCTTGGCGCGCGCAGGAATTCCTCGATACCGGGGCCGGTGTTGCTCTCCCCGTCGGTCATCAGCACGATCGAGACGTCTCCGCCGGGCTCGGCGCCGCGATAACCGCTCGCCTTTGCATACGCCTCGCCGAGCGCGGACCAGACCGCGGTGTTGCCGTCGAACTCGTCGGCCGCGATGAAGGCCCGCAGCGCGTCGAGATCACCGGGTCCGTCGATGGTGAACTCCCTGTCCCCCAGTATCTTCCCGCCGAACCGGAGGACCGTCAGCCGCTCGCCGCGGTGGAAGCGGTCGAACCCGCCGTCCGGACCGCCGCTCAGCCCGGCGAAGGTCGCGCGGAGCGCGGCGATCCGCGGCCCCTTCATCGAACCGGAGAAGTCCAGCACGAAGATCACGCGTCCCGGCGCGCGGGAAGCGGACGCCGCGTAGTCGTCGAGGAGTTTGTCCACGACGGCCTGTTCGTCCGGGAAGTACAGCGAGTTCCCGATCGAGGCGGGCAGCCTCGGATCGAGGCCCACCTCGCCGGTGATCGGACGGCGAAGGGTCCGCTCCATCAGCTTCTTCTGCGTCGCCGGGCTTCTGAGCCAGGAGACGACCTTGTCGTACGCCTCCCGTTTGGCCGGGTCCAGCAGCAAGACCGGGTAGTCGGACTGGACGATGCCGTCGCGCGGATACACCAGCTCCAACGGTGTCTTGAGCCTGCCGCTCGCGTTCAGGGAGAGCAAGGTGGACTCGTACCCGATGATCGCGTCCACGTCCTGGCGCTCGGCGAACCGATCGGCCACGGCGGCCGAGGTGTCCGCCGTCAGCGTGTGCCCGGTGCGGAAGCCCTGGAGCTTGTCGCATTTCACGTCCTGGAGGCGCAGCGCAGCGCCGGTGCCCGCGGCCGCCGTCGCCACCCCGACGAGTGAAGTCAGCCCGCTGGTCGATTTGGCCGGATCCGCCATCGCGAACCGGAAGCCACCGCCGGCCGCCGCGTCCGCCAGATCCGCCCACGAGAGCTTGCCGTCCGGTTTGCCTCGGCGCAGTTCCGCCGCCTTCGCCGGGGTGATCCCGACGATGACCGGCGACACCATGGTCTTGGTCGCGAGCGGCCGTTCCCCCTTGTCCCCCGACTGCCGGTGTTTGAGCTGGAAATACCGGTCGGTGGAAAGCCAGGCGAGATCGTGCGTGGCCTTTCCCGGAGTGAGGGAGGCGGCGGCGTCGATCGTTCCCCGGAAATCCATTTCCAGTTCGATTCCCGTTTCCGCGCGAAGGTCGTCGAGAATCGGCCCGAGATCGGCCAGCTCCGAACTGGCCAGCACGCGCAACTTCACCTTCTGCCCACCGCTCGTACAGGCGGCGACCACCAGGAGCAGGCAGCACAGGATCACGACGAGCCGCTTCACGGGCAGTCCCCGACCGTCTTGATCATCTCTTCCAGCACCGGGTTGTCCGGCAACGGCGTGGTGCTGTCGTCGGTGGCGATCTCCGGCGCGGGCAGCCCCTGTTCGCGGAGGAACTCGTACAGCCGCGTGCTTTTCGTGCTGCCCGCCGGGGTCGCGACACCGAAACCGAGCTCCATCGCGCGGCGCTGCAGCTCCGGATCGAAGGTGATCAGCTCACCGAGCCGTTCCGCTTCCGGTTTAAGCGCCAGGAACTGGGGTTTCGTCAGGATGTCGTCCTTCGGGTACAGCAGGACCCGGTCTGGGTCCGGCCGTCCGCTCTGCGCCTTGGCCCGCAACTGCATGGCGAGGTATTGATGCTCGTAGATGACGACGATCGGCTTGTCCCCCTCGGCCAGATTCGCGTACGACTCCGACAGATCCGCCGAAGGGAAGCCTTGTGCCGCCACGAGCGGTTTCACCCGGTTGGCCAGTTCCTTCGCGGCCGTGAGGTTCGGCGGCCCCGCGGGAGCCCCGGCCGGACGCGGGTCGACGACCGGGACCTGGCGGCCGTTCTCCAGGAACGCCAGCAGGATCAGGTACGTCGCGCCCGAGTTGGAGTCGCAGATGTTCGAGGTCTGGGCGAGCACCCTGTTGCCGTTCTCCGCGCCGAAGCGCCTGATGCCGAGCGAGTCCCAGGTCTGCCCTTTTCGCAGGGTCTCGATGAACTTCTCGGTGTCCAGCCGGTAGTACAGCGGTTCCTGTTCACCCTCCGGTTTTGTGGCGATCTTGTTGCTGGCCAGCGTTTCCGCGTAGCGGCGGTACGTGGCGAGGACGATCGGGCTGGTGAACGGCTGCCGCGCGCTGCCCGTCCATTGGTCGGCCCTCGACCGCCGGACGAGACTCGCGGCGGGCTCGCCCGACATGAACACGAAGTCGTACTGGCTGAGGTCGTGGGTGGCGACGTCCCGCGAGCCCGCCCTGGTCACGTGGACGCGGATGTGGTGGCGCATCAGGATTTCCTGGATCTTCGCGTCCTCGAAGAGATCCGATTTGGAGCCCATCTTGCCGCGCAGGACGAGCGTCTGCTGGAACGGCACCACGATCGTCCCGCTCATGAGCAGGGCGATCAGGCCGGTCACGGCCAGGGCCAGCGCGGGCCCGAAAGTGCGGAGAAAGCGACGGCGCAGAAAGAACGCCGAGGGTTTCGGTCGGATGATGAGCTGGGGTTCTTCACGAAGCGAGCTATCGGTGGTCACCGATTTCCTCCCCGAATGTCCGGCAAGCCCATTTTACCGGGGAGCACCGACGGAAAAGCACGTCTCGATCCGGCTTCGGGACCACCCTCACCAGGCCCGGAGGCCGGACGGTTAGGCTCTTCGGTGGCGAAAACCGCCATGCACCACGACGCCGGGAGATCTGAACCGCCATGCTGGACCGAGCAGTCATCGACGCCCTCTTCCCCGCCGACCTGCCCGAGCCCGAGCACTGGGAACAGCGTTACCCCGCCCGCGAGCTGCCCGAGGGCGCCCTGGTCACCCGGTTCGGCCCTTCGCCGACCGGGTTCGTCCACATCGGCGGGGTCTACGTCGCCACCATCGACCAGGACGTCGCCCGCCGCAGCGGCGGCCGCTACCTCGTCCGGGTCGAGGACACCGACCGCTCCCGCGAGGTCGAAGGCGCCATCGAGCAGTTCGAGCGCGGTTTCGCCTACTTCGACCTCGCCGCCGACGAGGACATCCACCGCGGTGGCGACTACGGCCCGTACCAGCAGTCCGAGCGCGAGCAGATCTACCTGACCTACGTCCGTCACCTGCTCCGCTCCGGCCGCGCGTACCTCGACTTCGCGACGAAGGACGAGCTCGCCGCGATCACCGCCCGGCAGCAGGCGACGAAGCTGCCGACCGGCTACTACGGCTCGTGGGCCATCTGGCGCGACGCCGACCCCGCCGACGTGCAGGCCAAACTCGACGCCGGCGACCCGTACGTCGTGCGGTTCCGCGCGCCGGACGACACCGGCGCCCGCGCCCGGTTCACCGACGCCATCCGCGGCCCGCTGGAGGCCGAGGCCAATCGCAACGACGTCGTCATCCTCAAGAGCTCCGACCAGAGCCCGCGGCTGCCGACCTACCACTTCGCGCACGCCGTCGACGATCACCTCATGCGGGTCAACCTGGTCATCCGCGGCGACGAGTGGATCTCGTCGGTGCCGGTGCACCAGCAGCTGTTCGACGCGCTCGGCTTCGAGCCGATCACGTACGCGCACATCGCGCCGCTGATGAAGCAGGAGGGCGGCAGCAAACGCAAGCTGTCGAAGCGCAAGGACCCGGAAGCGAGCGTCGACTTCTACATCGAGTCCGGCTACCCGACCAAGGCCGTCCTGTACTACCTGCGCGGCCTCGCCAACGGCCGTCTCGCCGAGATGCCGCTCGACCAGGCGCTGGCCGAGCCGATCAACCTCGACGAATGCGGGGTCGCCGGCCCGCTGGTCGACCTGGTCAAACTCGACGACATCTCGGCCGACCACATCGCCACGCTGACCGGCGCCGAGATCCTGGAGGAGGTCCGGAGCTGGGCGGAGCGGTTCGACCCCGAGCTGCGGACCGTCCTGGACGCCGAGCCGGACCTCGCGCTCCGGGCGCTCGCCGTCGAACGTGACGGCGCCGAGAACCCGCGCAAGGACCTGAAGAAGTGGAGCGAGTTCCGCGCCGTCTACGGCTTCTTCTTCCCGCAGCTGCACGCCGCCGTCGCGAACCCCGACGACGAGCGGATCACCGCGCTCGGTGTCGACCGCGCGGTCGTCCAGGCCGTGGCGCGGGACTTCGTCGAGAACTACCAGCAGCTCGACGACGGCCAGGAGTGGTTCCAGCAGATCCGCGACGTGGCCGCGAAGCACGGCTTCGCGAAGAACGCCAAGGAGTTCAAGAAGAACCCCGAAGGCTTCCCTGGTTCCATCCGCGAGGCATCGCAGATCATCCGGATCGCGATCACGGGCTCGACCCGGAGCCCGGACCTGCACTCGATCACCCAGGCGCTGGGGCGCGAGGAGACGCTGGGCCGGTTCTCCGGCCTCGTTGCCGAGTGACCCCCTCGTGAGTGGCCGTTGGCCGTAGGTCCGTGAAGGCCTCCTTCCCTACCCTGAAGGTAGTGAAGGAGGCCTTCACGTACTTCAAGCGAGCGAGCGCGCCAGTGGCGTGGTGGGGCGCGGTGGTCGTGAGTGGCGTTTCGGGTTAGAACCCGAAACGCCACTCACGAGGTGGGCACGAACTGGTCGTAGAAAGCCGTCTTGACCGCGACGACCGCTTCCTCGGTCTCCCGGAACCGCTCACGCGCCTCGCTGGAGTCGATCAGCTGCACGAGCCGCAGCCCGAGCTGGTCGGAATGCGTCAGCGAGAGCGGGGACGCGGCGGCGAGCGGGCGCGACTTCGCGTCATGCACGTGGTGCGGGTAGTAGAAGACGGATTTGTCGCCGAGCACCGGGCCGATCCGGCGCCAGAGTTCGCCGTACTCGACCGAGACCAGCACCTCGCCCCAGAACCGCAGGATGGTCAGCAGTTCGACGTCGGCGTGCTTCGAATCGCCCGCCGAGGAGATCAGCTCCATGGTGGTGTCGAGGCAGGCCGCCGTGGCCAGCGACTTCCGCGACCGCACGAGCACTTCGCGCGGGACGCCCAGGGCGAGGATGTCCGTCATCAGATCCTCGCGGTGCGAAGGGGTGCTGCCGGGCGAAGTGTTGTCCGGGTACTCCTCGCGGACGATGACGCGGGCGATCCGTTTGGACTGCTCGTCGGTGAGCAGGTCGATCGCCAGGTCGTAGGCCATGGTGAACGCCAGCGACAGGAACCGGCGCTGCAGCAGGACCGCTTGCAGCTCCTCCCCTGACAGGTCGGTGACGCCCCGCAGCGCCGGATGGTTCCGGAACCGCTCGATCAGACCGTCTTCGAACTCGTCGAGCTCGCGCATCAGTACACCTCTTGCTCAGAAACGGATCATGTCGATGCTTCGGTTCCAGTCGGCGAGGTCGACGTCGCGGCCGATGTCCCACAACGTGTCGAGCTCGCGCTGGATCTGTTCGCCGAGCACGGTGTCGTGCGTGCCCTCGATCTGGAACTGCGGCGAGTTCACCGCCAGCTGGCCGTGCAGGAACATGCTGACCAGGTAGCGCCCGTCGGCCCGGTACACCGAAACCGAGGCCTGCGAGTTGAAGACCCGCACCTTCAGGTTGGCCTGACGCTTCGCCAGCCGCCGGTGCAGTCGGGAGAGTATCTCCAGGCACTCCGCGATCCCCGTGCTCACGAACGGGTTGCCCGCGCCGCCGCTGCGGCCCAGCGCTGCCTCCCGCAGCCCCACCAGCATCGAGTTCGGATGCAGCAACATGATCCGCACCTCGGCGCGCCGGTCGACGATCGCGGCTTCGAGTTCCTTTTCCAGGCGCTGCAGGTTTGGGATCCAGGTGTTCAGGATCGTCACCTGTTTGGCCTTCGCGACGTGTGCCGCGAACTCGTCGTCCGGAAAGCGTTTGTGCACTTCGACCACGCCGCCGTAGTGCGAGCGGCGGAGGCTCGTGGCGATGGTGTCGATGTCGAGACCGGCGAGCCGGTCCCGGATGTCTTCCAGCGCGCGCAACGGGGTCAGTTCGACGAGCAGCACCACGACCACCCCGCTGACCATGATCAGGGTCAGGGTGGTGACGCCTTTCGGCGCGACTTTGTCGAGCAAGCCGAGCTGTTCCGCGATTCCGACGGCGAAGCCGGCCACCGCCAACCCGCCGAGACTGAGCAATTCGAGCCAGCGACGCATTCTGCGGAGCATTCACCCTCCGGGATCCGGCAGCCTGGCCCTCATGTTCTCACGATCGGAGAGCCCGTTGTGATCGGGGTCACTCTCCACGGAATTCACGAAAAGAATCGAATCCGGCATGGGAATCCGCAGTGCGAAGGACACAGATCACAAGGCGGACGTGAAACGCGCGGGCCTCGACAGACGACTTACCGGATACGCAAGTACGGAAAGTTGTGGTCGATGAGCGCTGATCGCGTTGTCCAGCTGCGCTGGGAACACCGCCACGTGGCCGACGACGGCGGCCGCGCGGCCTTGTCCTACCCCGGGATCTCGGTCGTCCGGCGGACCGAGGGGGAAATCGTCGACCGCACTTGGATACCGGTCGGGGAAGAACCCACCTTCGCCGACGACGAGGCGCTGATCACCGCCCTGCACGCCGCCTGGCGCTGGACCAGGCCCGCCGCTTGATCCCCTTATTCGTCGCCCGATTTGTACCGGCGCTGGAGTTCTTCGTCCTGTTCGCGCGGCGACTTTTCCGACCAGCGACCGTGGACGAGGTCGTTCTCCGTGTAATCGGCGCGCCGTGAGGCCCAGCCGGGCAACATGATCTTGCGTGTCCCGCCCCGCCCGCGGTCGCGTACATCGGTGATCACGGCGACGCTGATCACCAGCAGGAGTATCCCGAGCACTATCCAGATCACGGCCATGGTCCGCTCCCCCGCAGATATGTCGTTTCCGCCAGATTAGCGGGACGAAGGGTTTCGACATACGGGATTTCCGCCGCCTTTCCTTGCTCCGTTCGGGCTAGCCCGGTGGGTGTAGGCGGTTTCAGTCCCCGCGGCGAAGTGACGGCGGCGCCGCGGCCATAAGGTGACGACGTGCTCGGTGAAAGGCTCGACTCCTGGCTGCGCGGACACGAGTCGCTCGTCGACGTCCTGGCCGCGCTGCTCCTCGCGGGATGCTGTGTCCTTTTCGGACTCTTCGTCCGGGCGGAGGCCGCGTATTTCCTGTTCTCCCTGCTTCTCGCGCTTCCGCTCGCCTTGCGACGCCGCAATACCGTGGTGTGCGCGACAGTGGTGCTGGGAGTCGCGGGCGTCCAGTGGCTCACGATCCGGGACGGCGTCGGTGCCTTGCCCGCCGATCTCGCCGTACCGCTGGCGGTGCACGCCGCGGCGGCCTACGGACCGCGGCGAGCCGGTGGCGCCGCGCTGGCGGCAGGGCTCCTCGGCGCGGTGCTGGGCGGGCTGAGCTGGCCGATGCTGCCGTCGTCCACGGCCGCGCATCTGCTCGTCGGCGCCTTCCTGGCCAGCACCGTGGTGGCCGCGTGGGCGACCGGGACGTTGCGCCGGGTCCGGCTGTCCCACAGCCGTCAGCAGGCGAGGCTCGCGGTCCTCGCGGAGCGGGAACGGATCGCGCACGAGATGCACGACATCGTCGCCCATTCGCTCGCCGTCGTGATCGCGCAGGCCGACGGCGGCCGGTACGCGGCCACGCCGGAGGCCGGAAGATCGGCCCTGGTCACGATCGGCGACTGTGCGCGGAAGGCGCTGGGCGATCTCCGGCGGCTGATCGGCGTCCTGCGGGACGGACCGGCGTGACCGCCACACCGGTCCGTGTCCTGCTGGTCGACGACCAGGCCTTGGTCCGGGCAGGCTTCCGGATGGTCATCGAGTCCCAGGCCGATCTGACCGTCGTCGGTGAGGCGGCTGACGGGCTCGCCGCGGTCGACCACACCCGGCGCCTGAATCCCGATCTGGTCCTGATGGACGTCCGGATGCCGGTGCTCGACGGTATCGAGGCCACCCGACGGGTGCTCGCCCTGCCTGACGCGCCCAAGGTCCTCATGCTCACGACGTACGACCTCGACGAGCACGCGCTGGCCGCGATCCGGGCCGGGGCGAGTGGTTTCCTGCTCAAGGACGCCACCCCCGAGGAACTGCTGGCCGGCATCCGGACGGTGCACGACGGGGACTCGGTGATCGCCCCCTCCACCACCCGCAGGCTGCTGGACCGGCTGGCGCCCCCGCTCGATCCCGGCGCGGCCAGGTCGGTGGCGACGCTGACCGGACGGGAGCGCGAAGTGCTGGCCGCGATGGCCCGCGGCTGGTCCAACGCCGAGATCGCCGAACGGCTGGTGGTCGCGCCGGGAACGGTGAAGACCCACGTGGGCAACATCCTGGCCAAGCTGCGGGTGCGGGATCGGGTGCAGGCGGTGGTCCTCGCCTACGAAGCGGGCGTGGTCCGGCCCGGCGAGCGGTGACGGGCACAGGTGACGTCGGTCCGGGGCAGGGCTCCGCCGAGCAGATACGACTCGACGATGTCGGTGACGCAGGACGTCGGGTCGAAGAGATAGACCCCGTGCCGGAAGGCGCCGTCCAGCGTGACCATCCTCGATCCGGTCAGGGCGCGGCGGAGCGCCAGTTGCCCGGCATACGGCGTGACCGGATCCCCCGAGGCGCCCACGAGCAAGGCGGGCCGGTCGTCCCCGACCGGGACGGGTGGCTCCGCGGGCGGGACGGGCCAGAACGCGCACGGCGTGATGTGCCGGGCCAGCGGACCGAACAAAGGCTCGGCGGCCCGGTGCGCCACGATGTCCCGGTAGTAGCTTTCGGGATCCCGCGAGGCGGCGCGGTCCGCGCACTGGTTGGCGACCGTGGCGCTGAACCCGAAGGACGGCTCGACGGTCGGATCCGTGTACAGGGAGAGTTTCCACTCCTGCGTGGGTGTCGGTGTCACGGTGAGACCGCGGGCGGCGTCACGCAGCACGGCGATCTGGGAACTGAACTCCGCGTAGAACGCGTCGCTGTCGTCGACGGTGAGCAGCAGGCCGGGGATCATCGCGGCGTCGATCCGGTGCTCGCCGACGCGCAAGGGCGCGCGGGCGGCGGCGCGGGCGATCCGGTCCACCGTGGCCAGTACCTCTTCCGCGGTGGTGCCGAGATGATGCTGTGCGTCCCGGTGGGCGGCCCACCGCGCCCAGTCGCGCAAGGCCGCGGCGTCCGCCGGCGCGGTCTCCCTGGTGAGCGCGGGACCGGCGGCCCCGGGCGCGGCGGCGCTGTCGAGCACCATCCGCTCGGTCCGCCGGGGAAAGAGCCCGCGGTAGACCGAGCCGAGATGACTGCCGAAAGACCAGCCCAGATACGAGATCTTCGATTCCCCGAGGGCGGCTCGCACGAGGTCCAGATCCCGCGCCATGTCGCGGGTGGAGGCGTGTGCGAGAAGATCGCCCCGGTCCGCGCAGCTTCGCGCGAGCTCCCGCGCGACCAGCACGCTGCGGTCGAAGGAGGCCCGGTCCGGGCTCGCCAGTTGAGCGCTCTGCAGGTATCGCCCGGTGGGCCAGCCGCATTCCAGTGGCGAGCTGAGCCCGAAGAACCTCGGGTCGATCCCGACGAGGTCGTATCGCGCCGCGAGCGCCGCCGCGCCGGAAGGGACCTCCGGGGGCAGCCCATGGACCAGCAGTGCCACACCGTCGCGGGACGGGCCGGGTCCGCCGGTGTTGACCACCAGGGTGCCGAGGCGGCGCGCGGGATCACTCGCGGGACGGCGTGCGACGGCCACCGACAGGGTTCTGCCACCCGGGTCGGCGTGGTCCAGCGGCACGACGACCTCACCGCAGGTCGCCCCGGCGGCGGCGAGCCGTCGTCCCGTCTCGTCTTCCGGCCCGGTCCGGCAGTCGTGCCAGTCGATCCGCGGCGCCGGGGTCGCCGACGCCGGTGGCCCGCCGTCCGCCAGGAGCAGGATCGCCAGGCCCGCGGCGAGAACTTTCCTTCGTTTGGTCATACCTGGACGCTAAGCGCGCGAACTCGCGGAAACCTCTGCTCTCAGGCCGAAATCCGCTCCTCACGACTACTCCCGGAGACATAGGGTGCCCGGCGGAACGGGGCGGCCAGGGTCGGCAGGAGATGGCGGCGGTTGCGGATCAGGGCAGCGAGCGCGATGAGCGTGTAGACCCCGCACAGGACGTAGCGCGCGGTCTGGCCGGGCAGCGCGAACTGCACCGCGAACAGGCCGAGCAGCGTCCAGGCGGCCCAGCGCGGGAAACGCAACGCGAGCAGCGCGGCGACTCCCAGCAAGGTCTGGGTCGCGGTGAGGAGGAATTCCTCGATCTGACGGCCGTCCAGGCGCAGTGCCGGGCCTCCCCCGCCGAGGACGTAGGCGATCGGCAGACTGCCGACGAGCAGTGTCCATTGGTTGACCTTGCTGGAAAGCAGGGTGCCGAGCGCCGCGTCGCCCTTGCCCCGCAGCGCGAAGAGGATCGCGACGATGAACTCCGGCGCCTCCGACGCCAGCGGCGCGAGCCACTGCACGAGCAGGAACCGGTCGACACCGAGTTCCGTCCCGACGGCGATCAGGTTGTGCGCGAACGGTTCCGCGCTCGCGAGGATCACCACGGCCGCGAACACGAACAGCGCGGCCACGAGGGTCCGGCGGGACCGCCGGGGCAGCGCGCCCAAGGTGGCGGCCGGACCGACCAGTTCGGGTTCACCCGGTTCGGCGCGGGAGACCTTCCACAGGTAGAACACGAAGAAGCCGAGCAACGCGAAGCCGAGGAGCAGCGAGATCTGCCCGGTTCCAGGGATGACGAACGCGACGATCGAGGCGATCGCGAGGAAGCCGAGCTCGATCCGGTACGGCGCGTCAAGGATCAGCTCGCGGACGGTGGCGCCACGGCGTTTCTTCGCGACGGCGAGTGCGACCAGCACGACGGTGGACCACCCGAGGCCGAGCAGCAGCCGGTTGGAGCCGGTCATGTTCGCCGCGGCGTAGGCGATGTACTCGGGATTCGAGCCCGCCGTGTAGGCGAAGTACAGGTCCACCGCGTACTCGGGAAGGACCGCGATGACGGCCAGCACGGCGATCGCGAGGCCGCCGGAGATGTCCACCTGCGCGGCTTCGGCCGCCCAGGCGAGCAGGAACGAGGCCGCCACGACGGCGAGGCCGAACAGCAGCAGCCCGGTCGGCGCACCCGGATCGGTGCCGGTGAACCGCAGGAGAAGGGCGGGCACGGTAAGCCCGGCGCATAGGCCGAGGGGCCTCAGTCGGTTGACGATCACCAACCGAGCTTCGCGGCCGTGGACGGGTTACCACAACCGTTTCCTCATTCACCCGGACGGCGATAATTCCCTTGCGGGACAAGGAAAATCGAAGATCGTCTTGCCGAAAAACGGACGTCGTCCCACCGGAGAAATGACGAACTCCCCGGTATCCGCGGGATACCGGGGAGTCCGGGGGCGATCAGCCCCGGGCGTTCGGGTCGATCACGTCGCCGGCCAGTCCGGTGGCGGCGTCACCGAAGGCACCGGTGGAGTCGACGACGCCCTGACCGGCCGCGGTGGCCGAGTCGACGGCGTCCTGGCCCGCCGTGGTGGCAGTCTCGGCGAGCCCCTGACCGGTCTCGGCCAGCCCGCCGGTCGCCTGGGTGACCTGGTCGGCGGCGCCGGAAAGGTCGACACCGGTCAGTTCGCCGACCTTGTCGCCCGCGCCGCCCAGCAGTTCGGCGGCCTTTTCCTTCAGCGAGTCGAACAGGCTCATCTGGGGTACTCCTCGGATCGGTCGTGCGGAGGCGGCTGAAAGTTCACCGTACAGGACAAATCGGGCACGGTGCGCGAGGGCCGTCGCTCCGGACAGGTGAAATCCGAGGAGCGTTCAGAGACAGGGCGGCCGGTAGCGGTCGATCGAGAGGCCGCGGAAGTCGAGCTTGTTCGGGGTCTTGCCGACGAAGACCAGGCCCCGCGCCTCGGTGAGCGCCGAAGCGAAGGAGTACCCGGGAGTCCCCAGCTCGGGCAACGTCGTCCAGGCGGCGGGCTTGAAGCTGAAGAACTTCTTCACCAGCTTCCCGCCGGTCGACGGAACCTTCGTGAGCCACTTGTCGCCGCCGCTCCAATGCGAGGCGGGACGCAGCTGGACGTAGAGGTCGTCGGTCGCGCTGTAGGTCATCCAGAAACCGGCGGATTTCGAGAGATCCGCCTGCGCCTCGAACTGATTCCCCAGCCAGACCACGACAACGTGCCATTCGGCGTTCAGGAAGGTCACCTTGGCCGCGTAACCGCCGCGTTCGCGGACGAGCAGGCTGCCGGTCGGCGGCAGCGTGGTGCCCTCGCCGGAAGCGAGCCATTGCTGCAATCGGTCGATCGACGGGGTGGCGCATTCGCAACCGTGCCCGCCGGAGGCGTTCGCGACGGCACCGGGGCCGATCAGCGAAGCCAGGAGCATCGACGAGAGCACCGCGAGCGTACGAATCCTGGATCCTCCGCGCATTCCCGGAAGCTAGCACAGCGAACGCGGAAACCACCGCACAGCGCCGAAAGCGGCCAAGGATGCCCCGCTCAGCGGGAATCGTCCTTTGTGGACAAAGAGACGACCTCGGCGGCGAACAGCAGGGCGGGGTCGAACCCCATGCCGGCGAAATGCCCGGCGAGTTCGAGCGAAAGGACGCCGTGGACGCGGGTCCAGAAGGTGACGGCACGACGGAGCACCCGGCCGTCATCCGGCTCCGCCGCGTACGCCCGGAGCAACACGGCCATGATCTCGTCCGAGATCTCCGTGGTGTCGCCGGGCGCGTGGTAGCCGGGAATGGGCGTTCCGTAGACGAACAGGTACCGCTGCGGGTCCGCCAGCGCCCATTCCCTGATCGCGTAGGCGACTTCGGCCACCCCTGGCTCGACCACCGCCTGGACGGCGTCGGCGAGGCTTCGATACGCGTCACGGACGAGGTCCGTGATCAGGTCGTCGCGACTGGGGAAGTACCGGTACAGCGCGGGACCGCTCATGCCGACATGCTTGGCGATCGCATTGAGGGACAGCGCTGACACCCCCGTCGTAGCCAGCTGTTCCCACGCGTGCCGCTTGATCTCCGCGCGGACGTGGGCCCGGTACCGTTCCCGCGAGGTCTCCACCGACTACCCCCTTCCGCCTAGTTAGAGGGTATCACTTTCTTTATCGACACTCACGTTCTCCGTCAAGCGGGCCTATCGGTGAACGAGGGGATCACGCCGTAGGACGCCTTCCGCGAAGCCCGGCGCAACGTCGCCAGCACGGCGGGCCCCAGCACCAGGATCGCCACCGTGTTGGTGATCGCGCGGCCGGTGTCCCAGCCCGCCGTCGAGGTCAGCAGGGTGAACACGGCGAAGCGGTGCAGGTTCTCCAGCAGCGGGGCGCCGGGCACGTAGGAGATGTGCCCGTCGTGGTACGGCACTTCGGCGTCGGTGATGAACGGCCAGAACCACAGGTTCATCAGGAATCCGAAGACGTACGCGACGAAGATCCCGTACGCCACCAGCATCGCGATCTCCGCCTTGCCGGTGACGCGGCGGGGCAGCAGCCCGGCGCCCATCCCGATCCACGCCGAGCACATCATCTGGAACGGCAGCCACGGCCCCACCCCGGCGGTCAGCAGCGCCGAAGCGAACATCGACGTGCAGCCCAGCACGAAACCGAAGCCGGGGCCGAGCACCCGACCGGCCAGCACCAGCAGGAAGAACACGGTCTCGATACCCGCGGTCCCCGCGCCGAGTGGCCGCAGGGCGGCGTTCACCGCGGACAGCACGCCGAGCATCGCGAGGGCCTTGGAATCCATGCCCCCTTCGGACATCTCGGCCAGCACGATGACGATCAGGATCGGCAGGATCCCGATGAACACGAACGGCGCGTCCGGGCCGTGCTGCATCGACTGCGGCTCGACACGGACCAGCAGCGGCCACACGAACATCATCAACCCGGCCAGCGACGCCAGCCCGAGCACCGTCGCCGAGCGGGGGCCGAGCCGGACCGCCGCGGTCACGAGACCTCCTGCGGAAGCGCGGACCGGACCTCGTCGACGGTGAGCCAGGGCTCGCCGAGGATCTTCGCGATCTGCGTGGCGAACGCCGGGGAGCCGCCGAGGACCTCGCCGGTCGGGCCGTCCGAGACGACCTCCCCTTCCGCCATCACGAGCACGCGGTCCGCGATCGTCGCGACGAATTCGACGTCGTGGGTGGCCACGACGATCGCCTTGCCCTCGGCCGTCAGCGAAGCGATCATCCGCGCCAGCGCCGCCTTCGCGGTGTAGTCGAGGCCGCGAGTCGGTTCGTCCAGCAGCATGATCCGCGGGGCGGCCGACAACTGGACCGCGAGTACGAGCGCGAGACGCTGCCCCTCCGAGAGATCACGGGGATGCGACGCGGGATCGATACCCGGAGCGAGCCTGTCGAGGAGTTCCCGGCACTTCCCCGGCCGCGCACCCGATTCCGCGTCGGCTGCTTCGCATTCGGCGGCGACGGTCTGCAGGTACAGCAGATCGCTCGCGGTCTGCGGCACCATCCCCACGAGGGCCCGTGCCGCGGCACTGCTCAGCGTCTTCGGATCCTTGCCCTCGACGGTGACCTTGCCACCTTGCCTCGGGCCGGAACCCTGCACCGCCCACAGCAGCGACGACTTGCCGGAACCGTTGCGCCCCATCATCGCCAGCACCTCGCCGGCGCGCAGGGTCAGGTCGACCTCCCGCACCGCCACCTTCGGCCCGTAACGCACGACGACACCGGACGCGGCCAGCAGTTCTTCGCCCACGGTCGTGCTTCGCGCGGGCGGAGCACCCAACGTCAGCGAAGAAGCGCGCCGCCGGGCATCACGGACCGACATCGGCAGCGGATCCCAGCCCGCCAACCGTCCCAAGTGGACGATCGGCGGCGCGATGGGCATGTCCTTCAGCACTTCCGGCGGCGTTCCGTCGATCACTTCCCCGGTGCCCGGCACGTGGATCATCCGGTCCGCGAACGGGATCACGCGTTCCATCCGGTGCTCGGCCATCAGCACCGTCGTGCCGAGGTCCTCCACCAGCCTGGCCAGCGTCGCGAGCACCTCCTCGGCCGCCGTCGGGTCCAGCGCCGACGTCGGTTCGTCCAGCACCAGCACCTTGGGATGCGTGGTGAGCACCGCGCCGATCGCCACCCGTTGCTGCTGCCCGCCGGACAGCGTCCGCAACGCGCGCCTGCGCAGTTCCGCGATGCCGAGGAGATCGAGGGTCTCCTCCACCCGGCGTCGCATCACCTGCGGGCTCAGGCCGAGTTGCTCCATGCCGTACGCGAGTTCGTCCTCGACCGTGTCGGTGACGAAGCCCGCGAGCGGATCCTGACCGACGACGCCGACCAGATGCGCGAATTCGCGCGGCGGCCGGGACCGCGTCGTCACGCCGTCGACGGACACCGTGCCTTCGAGGTGACCGCCGGTGAAATGCGGGACGAGACCGTTGATCGTGCCGAGCAGCGTCGACTTGCCCGCCCCGGTCCGGCCCGCGAACAGCACGAGTTCGCCTTCACCGATGGACAGCGTCACGTCGGACAGCACCGGTTCGGCGCGGTCGTGATAGGTGAAGGAAACGTGGTCCAGTTCGATCATGCGTGCACTTCTTCTTCCAGTGCGGCGTACGGAGGTTCGGGGGCCGGGGTGAGGAACGCGGGCAGCACGCCGATCAGCACCCCGAGCAACGGCACCCACGACAGCGACGGCCAGGACAGGCCGATCAGCGACGGGTTCATGTTCATCGGGTTCACCTCCGACGTCGTGAACAGGATCGCCGCGACGGCGACCCCGCTGACGGCGACGACGATTTCCGGCGGCTGCCAGCGATCCGGCCGGTAGCGCGTCCGCCGGACGCGTTTGCCCGCCGACCAAAATCCGATCAGGCCGACCACGACGCCTGCGGAAAGCACCGGTGCGGCCAGGTATCGCGGCGTCGAACCGTCCAAAGTGGCGTAGACACCGACGCAGACGCCGAGCAGGCCGATGATCATCAGCGTTCCGGTGATCAGCCTGGCCCGCGCTTCGACCGTTCCCGCGCGGCCGTAGCCACGTGAGTCCATCGACGCGGCGAGCTGCAGCGAGCGGGAAAGCGCGTCCTCCAGTACCGGGATGAGGATGGTGTGCAGCGCCTTCACCTTCTTCTTCCCCGAACCGCCGCGCAGCCTGCGTGCCCGCCGGACCCGCAGCACGCTCTCGGCGAGCTGCGGGAACACCGACAGCGCGACGATCACCGCCGTGCCCACCTCGTACAGCGCCGGCGGCATCGCCTTGAGCAGCCGTTTCGGGTTCGCGAGCGCGTTGGCCGCGCCGAGGCAGATCACCATCGCCGCCAGCCGCATGCCGTCGTAGAGCCCGCCCAGCAACGATTCCGCGGAGACGTCGCCGAAGAGCCGGATACCCGCCGCCCATTCCGGCAGCGGGATCTCGGGCAGCCGCACGATGATCGTGGACCCCTCGCCGCCGCCGAACACGACGCGGAAGAACACCCGGATCGCGACGATGAACGCGCCGAGGTACAGGTAGAGCCGGAACGCCAGCGCCCACGGCGCCTCACTGCGGCGGGCCACGACGACGTACCCCGCGACGGCCACGATGGTCAGCAGCAGCCACGGGTTCGTCGTGCGGGTCGCCGCGACGGCGAGTCCGAGCGCCCACACCCACCACGCGGCCGGGTGCAGATCGCGCGGCAGGAAGTAGGACGTCATCAAACTCCTTGTGCGCGTTTGCGTCTGCGTGCCATCAGGAATCCCGCGACGCACAACGCGAGCACCGCGGCTCCCGCGGCCCAGGGCGCCCAGCCGCCCGCTCCGGACTCGCGGTCGATCACCGCGTTGACGTCCTCGGCGTTCTCACCGCCGGTGAACGCGACGTTCATCGACGGATCCTGCGCCTTCGGCCGCGCCGAAGCACTCGGGCGCGGTTTGGGCGGCGGCAGTGCGCCGGAACTCGGACCCGCGGCCGGAGCCTCTCCCGCGCCTGTTGTCGGCTGAGGTCCGTCGGCCTGCTGTCCGTTCCCCGACGGCGGTCGCTGCTGGCGCTCGCCGGGGTCACCGGTGACCGGCTTCGTCTCCTCGCGTGGCACACAGGGCTGGCTCTCGGTACCCGGGCGTACGGCCGAGATCCGCGGGACCGGGTTGCTCTGGGTGGTGGCGTTCAAGGAGAACGACCAGCCTTCGAAACCGCCGGGGATGAAGTCGCGGTTCTTGACGCCCCACTGGCTGTAGTCCCAGGCGCAGTTGTTCGAGGCGTGCCAGTAGGACCAGTAGGCCTGAGCCGGCGGCGTGTCGACGCACGGTTCACGGTAGTCACCGCGGCCCGCGACGGGGACGGTTTCGGCCGCGGACGGGCGGTTCTCGACCCGGCAGACGAACGACTCGCCCCAGCGCTGGACCCCGGCGATCTGGAAACCGGCGCCCTTGAGCGCGTCCAGCCCGGTGCCGCGGGTGGTCTGGGGATTGCACCGCACGATGGTCGTGCCGCCGAGCTGCTGGAAGTCGACGACGACGGTGACGCCGGTGGCGTCCTTGCAGAACCCCGGATATCCCTTGCTCTGGTCGACCGCCTGCGCGGACGGCGCCGTGGCGGCGATCAGGAAGATCGCCGCCACCACGGGAAGCACCCTTTTCACGGGATGGCCGGGTTCCTCGGCGTGACGCCGGGCGGCGGGTTGGTGGTCGCGGACTTGTTCAGCGAGAAGGACCAGCCCTCGAAACCACCCGGGACGACGTTGCGGTTGAGGGCGCCCGAGCTGCTGTAGGTCCAGGTGGAACCGGAGCCGTCGGCGTTCCAGTAACCCCAGTACGCGCCCGCGGGCGGGGTGGTGACGCACGCTTCCTTGTAGTTCGGGTTGGCCGTCAGCGGGAGCGTCTCCGTCGCGGACGGGCGTCCTTCCAGACGGCAGACGAAAGCGAGCCCCCAGCGCGCGGTGCCGGCGACCGCGATCCCCGCGTCCTGCAAGGCCTTGATCCCCGTGCGGGCGGTGCCCGGCGTGGCGTTGGGCGAGCAGCGGGTGATCGTCGGCGCGGCCAGCTCCTGGAAGTCGATCACGACCGTGACCCCGGTGCGCGCGTCGGCACCGGTGCAGATCCCGGCGTAGCCCTTGGTGGTGTCGACCGCGTTCGCGGGTGCGGCGGACAGCCCGATCAGTCCGATGAGGACGGTCGTGACGGCGAGCAGTCTCTTCATGGTGTTACCCCCTTTTTCTTGGTGAAACGACGAAGTACGAAGACGAGTGCGATCGCGGTGGAGAGGAACAGCACGGCCAGCCCCGCGATCCCCCAGATCACCCAGGCCGGCTGGTCGTCGGATTGGGCGGCGGCCAGCGCCGGTGTGTCGGTGCCGGCGGTCAGCGGCAGCCGGATCGCGGGTGACAGCGGCGAATCCGCGGCGGTGAGCCAGGACCGGCCCGCGACCCCTTGGGCGGCGGCCGAACTGGTCGGGAAGTCGGTCTCTCCCCCCGCTCCCTTGGCGAATCCGCCGTCGGCCTGGACCAGTTTGCCCAGCGAACGCGCGGTTCCGCTCGCGTCGAGCCCGGCGGTCTGCCGCGCGGCGGCGACGGTCGCGCTGAGCGCGATGTCCACCTCGCCGCCTTCTCCGGTCACCAGGCCCTCGCCGGTGGGCCGGACGCCGAGCGCGTCCACGGCGGAGACGAACGCCGACACGCGCCGCTCGGTCCAGCCGTCCGGCCGCTTGGTCGGCGGCGCGGCGTCCGTGTGCGGACGGGCGACCAGCGCGGTGACCGCGGCGGCCGTCGCGGCGAGGTCGCCGGAACCGCACTCCGCGATGTCGAGGTGCTTCGGGAAGGTCCCGTCCGCGCATTGGCGGGAAAGGAGCAGTTCGACCGCGGGGCCGGGATCGGCGGCGGTGGCGAGCACCGCCCAAACGTGCCGCTCGACCGTCCGATCGGCGTCGGCGAACGATCCGGTGTCGGTGAACTCCCCGTCGGCACCGCGCAGTTTCAGCAGATCGGCGCGCAAGGGCCCGGCGACGTCCGACTTCGCGAATTCGGCGACCAGCACGAGTTTCGCGAGCGGTTCGGCGTACGACGCCTCGCCCTGTTCATACGGCGCTCCGTGGGCGTAGGCCTGCACGGCTTCCGGCTTCAGCAGGAACTGCGAAGCGCGGGCGACCGCGTCCGGCTGCTGGTCCAACGCCCGCAAGGCCAGCACCACGTCGGCGGTGGCGTCGTAGTCGACGTAGGTCTTGCCGTCCTCGGTGACCTCGACGTGGTCGCCGCCGACGAGCCGGTTCGTCAGGTAGGCCCCGAGGCGGACGGCCGGGGGCGCGGTGGCCGGGGCGGGGGTCGCCGCCACCGTCGACACCCGGGCGCCGGTGGACGCCCTGGGCGTGACGAATTTCTTGGGTTTCGGCGGTGTGCTCTCCGGCTTGTGCGGCTGCGTCACAGGAGCCGGGGTTTCCGGGACGCCGGTGGCCGGCGGCAGGACTTCGCCCTTCGCGAGCGAGTGGAAACCGATCTGTGACAACCCGAGCGAAGCCTGGGCACTCGCGCGGATCCAGGTGTCGACGCCGCTGATGCCGGAGGAACGCGCGGCCTCGTAGGAAACCGGGTCGTAGGCGATGGCGCCGAGTTCGCCCGCGAGCTTGTTCCCGGCGTCGGACGCGGCGTTCGCCTGCGCGGATTTGAGGTACCGCACGCCTTTGTCCACCGCCGCGTCCGCGCCACCGGCGTCGGCGAGCGCCTGGACGATCAGGCCGGTGCTGTTGGTGTTCGGCGCTTCGGTGCCGACGCCGCCACCCCAGCCGCCGCCGGGTGTCTGGTTCGCCTTGAGCCAGGAGACGGTCTTGGCGATCGGGGCGTCGAGGCCTGCAGCGCCCGCCTTCTTCGCGGCCAGCATCGCCGAAAGGGCGAGCCCGGTGGCGTCACCGTCGGTCGGGGAAAGGCCGAGCGGTTTGCCCTCTTCGCAGGTCGAGACCTTGCGGCCGTCCGGGGTGACGTGGTCGCCGGTCTCCTTGGTCGGGATGTAGGAGAAGAGGACGCGGAAGTAGCCCTCGGAACACTGCTGGGTCAACAGCCTGTCGATGGCGATCCGGTCGTTCTCTCCCGCCACGGCGAGCCCGATCACGCCGAGCGCCTGGCCGAACATGTTCGCGTTGTTGCTGACCGCGTCGGCGAGAGCGGGATCCTTGGCGTAATCGCTGACCCGGCCCTTGTCGGGGCCCTTGCGCATGATGGCCGCATGGGTTTCGGCGACCAGGTCGTAGCCGTCGAAGGCCCGGGGATTCCGGCCGGACACCTGGGCGGCGACCAGCGTCTTCGCCACAGCACCGCCGACGATGATCTGGTCGTAGCCCGCGCCGGGAGCGAGCCCGTCCCAGGTGAAGTAGTCGGTGGCGTGGCCCTGGTCGTCGAGGAACTTCACGATCGGCTCGGCCCGCGCGCCTTCGCCCGCGGCGTACAGCGCGAAGAGCACGTCGAGCATCAGGCCGTGGTCGGGCAGTGAGCCGCCGCTGGGGTTGTCGAGTGTGCCGTCCGGCTTCAGCTTCGTCGCGAGCCAGCGGGCATTCGCCTTCGCGGCACCGGGATCGTTCGCCGCCGTCGCCGTCCCGCTGAGCGGTGCGGCGATCATGGCGACGATGACGGCGAACGCCGACGCGGCCAGGTACCCGCGGCGCATGACTCCTCCTTGCGGCATGGCGGAGGACAAGGCGGGACGCCGCAGTCACCCCTGTTTATCGCGACAGTGGTTCGTTCGTCCGCCCGTTCGGTATCCCGGCTCGCCCTGCGAAGGGCCCACGGTTGCGCGACAGCGCCGGATTTCGACCGGCTTCCCCGTCACGGGCGGCGGTGTTCTGTTGTCGAGCCAGCCGAGGTTAACACCCGTTCACCTCAGGCAGGTACCGCTGACCAGGTCGGTTGCCAGGATCACATCGGCACCCGGCGGTATCCCGCACCCGACCGGGGTGAGAGTCTTCTCGCGCGGTCGTGGGGGAAGTCCGGTGAGAGTCCGGCGCTGTCCCGCAACGGTATGCCTTCCAGGCGAGCCCGGTCACCCACGTCGCGCGATGTCACCGACTCCTGTCGTGGAAATGCGGGAAAGGGTTCTCATGAGACGTTTGGTTTTCGCTGTCGCGCTGCTGTGCGGCATCGGGCTGGTCACCGCTCCGGCGGCGGCCGCGGCCACCCACAACAAGACCGACGCCGCCGCGGGCTGGCTCGCCAGGCAGATGACCGACGGCGAACGGTTCGAGGCCGACTTCGGCGGCCAGAAGTTCCCCGATCAGGGCCTGACGATCGACGCGATCTTCGCGTTCGCCGCGGCCGGCGTGTCGGACACGAACGCGGGCAAGGCGATCGCCTGGCTCGCGAAGCCGGAGATCACCACCGGCTACGTCGGGAGCGGCACCGAGGCCTACGCGGGCGCGCACGCCAAACTGATGCTGGCCGCGCAGATCCGGGGCAAGGACCCGGCGTCGTTCGGCGGCGTCGACCTGAAGGCGGGCCTGCTTTCGCTGCTCACACCGTCCGGCCGGTTCTCCGACCGATCCGAGTACGGCGACTACTCCAATGCCCTTTCGCAGTCGCTCGCCCTGCTGGCACTGGACCGCACCCCTGGCGGCGCCCCGGCGTCGGCCGTGACGTTCCTCGCGGGCACCCAGTGCGCGGACGGCGGTTTCCCGCAGAACTTCGGCGAAGCGACGTGCACGAGCGACGTCGACGCGACCGCGACGGTCGTCCAGGCCTTGCGTGCCACCGGTGACCCGGTGAACGCCCGCGAGGGCATCTCGTGGCTGGTCACGAAGCAGCACGCGAACGGCGGCTTCGGCTTCGGCACGAACGCGCCCAACGCCAACAGCACCGGCCTCGCCGCGGAAGCGCTGGCCAGTCACCGTCCCGCCGCCGCGGCCAAGGCGCGGGAATTCCTGCGCTCGCTGCAGACCGGCTGCGCCGGCGCCGAGGCGGATCGCGGCGCGATCGCCTACGACGCCACCGGTCTGAACCCGGCGACCGCCCCGCGCGCGACCGCGCAGGCGATCCTCGGTCTGGCCAGGGTTCCGCTGAGCGACCTGCACGGCGGTGGCCGTCCGCAGGCACCGGTCCTCGCCTGCCCGTGACGTGAGCTCGTCAGGGGGGCGCGCCTCCCTCAGCCTGTCCAAAAAGGACGCTCACTGCGATTAGAGTGTCCGCTTTGCGCAGTTTCGTCCGGGGGTCGTGAGTGGCAATGGTCGTTCTAACCCTCTTTACCACTCACGACTCCCCACGAAACCGGACTTACCGACACAAAGCAGGCGCATGCTGCCCGGAAAGTGACCACTGTGGACACCAAGCCCCAGCCGGCACAACGCGCCACCCTCCTGGGTCTCTCAAGGAGGCCTTCACGGACTGGGCACATATGGCGCGGCGTGTGCGAAGGCGTGACTCCCGTGATCAGGGACGTATTTCGCGTGATTGAAGGCGGAACTCGCGAGTTCCGGCTCCAATCACGCGAGTCGCGCCTCTGAGCACGCGAGTCACGGGCAGCGTCACTCGCCGGCGGCGACGCGGCGCGCGAGTTCCACGCGGGACCGCACTCCCAGTGCGGTGAAGATGTTCCGCAGGTGGTGGTCCACCGTCCGGTGGCTGATCACCAGCCGCCGCGCGATCTCCTTGTTCGTCTCCCCCGCCGCCACCAGGCGGGTGATGGCGTCCTGCTGCGGCGTGAGGCCGGCGAGCGATCGGTGCGGAGCGTCGACGGTCTCGCCCGCCGCCCGCAACCCGGCTCGGGCCCGTTCGGCGAACCGGGTCGCGCCGACGTTTTCGAAGCCGCGCAAGGCATCGCGGAACTGGTCGCGGGCGTCACGGGTCCGGCGATGCCGTCGCAGCAAGGTGGCGTACGCGAACCTGGTCCTGGCGAGTTCCACCGCGCCGCCCGCCCGCCGATGCGCCTCGATGGCCGACTGGAAATGTCGTTCCGCCACACCGGGATCCGACGCCATCAGCGCGTGACAGCGGTGGCTCAACGCGAGCCAGCAGGGTTCCGCCCCGGCCAGGGTCCAGCGGTCGAACACCTCCAGCGCGGCACGGGCGCGTTCGGGACGTCCGGCGCAGACGGCCGCCTCGACGAGTTGCGGTGTGGCCAGCACGCGGATCACCGGCTGGTCGCCGGAGACGCCCGAAGCGAGATCTTCGAGCCTGCTCAGCGCGTCGTCGGGCCGGTCCTCGGCCAGGTCCAGGCAGGCGTACGCCCACGCGGCGACGGCGGCGGGCCTGCCGAGGCCGCGTTCGGCGATGCCCTCGGCCGCCTCGTCCAGTTCCGGCGCGCGGTCGCCGAGGAGCGCGGCGGCCAGCCCCAGCAGCGTCAGGTGCTCCATCCGCAGGTTGTGGGGCGCGCGCAGGCCGTCGCGGGACGCCGCCCGCGCACACGGGATCCGGTCGAGCGCGATGGCCGAAAGCGCGAGGTAGACCAGCGCCCACGGCAGTTCCGCGTGGCGTTTGCCGAGTCGTGCGCGGCTCACCGCGGCCGCCGCGTACTCGTGTGCCTGTTCGGCATGCCCGCGGGCGAAGGCCGCTTCGGCGGCCCAGACGGCTCCGGCGACGTCGGTGTCGGCCATCCCCTTGGCGACGGCTTCCTCCAGCGGGACGACGGCGGCGTCGTGCCGTCCGGCGTAAACCGACGTCAAACCCCGGAAATGCGCGAACGCCAGCCCTTCTCCGGCCGGGACCGTCCGTGCCAAAGCCCGGTAGCCACCCAGATCGCCGCCGAGTCTCCGTGCCTCGCCCGCCAGCAGGAGCGCGGCGGCCGGATCGGGTAACAGCCGCGCCGCCGTGCCGAGTTCGTGGGTGGCGACGGCGGGATCGCCGTCGCGCAGCTCTATTTCCCCGTGCAGCAACGCGACCGCGCCCGGTTCGGCCTCGACCCTGGACAGCAACAAGCGCGCCCACCCCGGTCTGCCCGCCTGCCAGGCCGCGTCCGCCGCCGCCAGCAGCCGGGCCGCCCGCACGCCTGGATCGGCGGTCAGCGCGGCGGCACGTTCGAGATGCCGTGCCGCCGCCGCGTGATCCATCGCGGGTGCCGCGGCGAGCGCGTCCGCGAGCGGCTCGGACGGCGTGGCCGTCGCCATCGCGCGATGCCAGAGCGCGTCCGGCCCCTCCTCGACCGAGGCGAGCCGCGCGTGCGCCGCCCGCCGGTCGGCCGGTGACGCCGACGCGTACCAAGTCGCCTTCCGCGCGGAAAAGTCCATACAGGTGCCGAGAAAACGCAGACGCTCGTCGCGCGGCATCGCCTCGAGCTCGGCCGTGTACCGAGGCAGGCGCTCCCGCAGGATCGGTGAAACCGGCTCGCGTCCGACCGCCTGCGCGGACGTCAGCGACGCCGCCAGTGCGACCAGATCGGCGGGATTCCCGTCGCCCAGTTCGACCAGCTGCGGGCGTACCCCGGCCGGCACGCCACGGTCGCGCAGCACTTGATCGGCGGCGGATTCGCTCAACGGTGGCAGCTCGACGGAGTCGAACTCGTCCGACCCGGATCGCGACGCGAGCACCATCCCGACCGGCGCGCCCGCCAACCGCCGGGCGGCGAAACCCAGCGCCGCCAAGGATTCCTGGTCGACCCAGTGCGCGTCGTCGACCCAGCAGATCGTCGGAGCCGACACGGCGCCGAGCCGGTCCCGCGCTTCCGCGCCGCTGGAGACCGGCGCGCCGAACATCCGCTGCAGGGCGCCGTACGGCAGCGTGCTTTCCGCCCGCAGGCCCCGCACCCCGACGAGCCGGACGCCGAGGGTGGCGCGCAGCTCGGCGAGCAGGGCCGACTTGCCCAGCCCCTCCGTGCCGCGGATCAGCACGGCGCGCCCGGCGGCCGAGCGCAGCCCGCCGAAGAGGTCGTCCCTGCCCCGCAACGGGTACACAGGCATCCGCGCCTCCTCGAGATCCCTCTCGATGAAACACCAGGCGCAAGTGTTTCACAAGGTCTTGCTCGGCACCCGCCCTTCCACCAGTGCTCCGAGCAGCGTCGACGCCGCGTCGAGATCGGGGGTCCGGGAGGCGAGAACGTCCGAATACAGGAACGCCTCCCCCAGCCGCACGATGGCGTAGCAGAGGCTGTCCAGCCCGACGCTGGGCTCGAAGCCGCCCGCGTCGACGTCGCGGCGCAGGAGCTCGACGTGCGCGGCGATCACCCTCGGCTGGACACGGCCGTCCGGGTCGGTGAGCAGCCTGATCGCCAGCACCGGCTCGTCGTCGAGGAAGCGGCGGAACCCGGTACTCGCCGCCAGCACCGACCGGTACTCCCGCATGATCGCGAGACAGCGCAGTTCGCCGGCCGCGTTGCGCACCACGTCGCCCTCTTCGCGCTCCCAGGTGCGCGCGGCGGCCGTCAGGGTGCGCTCGGACAGGTAGTAGAGGGCATCACCGAGCAGGTCTTCCCGGTTTCCGACGCGACGGAACAGGGTGCTGCGCGAGATACCCAGATCCTGGGCGAAGGCGGAGGTGTCGACGCGGACGCCGCGATCGATCCACCGGGCCGCCGCGCGGACTATGTCCTCGGCTGAGGGATTCACGATCGCCGATCGTACGGGCGACCGGCCCGGCGGGGGCGACCGCGGACCAAGACCGGCGATTTCACCGATGCAGGCGCCTCCGTCCGTTTGTCAGAGTCCATCACCACGGACTGTGTTCAACGGCGAACGGAGACGGCACCATGCGTAGTACGACCCGGATCCTTTGTGGACTGGCCACCGTCGCGGCACTCACTGTCGCCCCCACGGCCTACGCCGCCGAGAACCCCTACGAACGAGGACCGGACCCGACCGAAAGCAGCATCGAAGCCTCGCGCGGCTCCTTCGCGGTGTCGCAGACCTCCGTTTCGAGCCTGGCCGTCACCGGCTTCGGCGGCGGAACCATCTACTACCCCACCAGCACCGCGCAGGGCACGTTCGGCGCGGTCGCCATCTCGCCGGGATTCACCGCGACGCAGTCGAGTATCGCGTGGATCGGCCCACGGCTGGCGTCGCAAGGCTTCGTGGTGTTCACGATCGACACCAACACCATCTACGACCAGCCCGACAGCCGCGGTGACCAGCTGCTGGCCGCACTCGACTACCTGACCCAGCGCAGCACCGTCCGCTCCCGCATCGACACCTCCCGGCTCGCCGTGGCCGGGCATTCGATGGGCGGTGGCGGTTCACTCGAAGCGGCGCAGGACCGGCCGTCGCTGCAGGCGGCGGTGCCGCTCGCGCCGTGGAACACGCAGAAGTCGTGGTCCTCGCTGAAGGTGCCGACGTTCATCATCGGCGGTGAATCCGACACGGTGGCGCCGGTGGCCTCGCACTCGATCCCGTTCTACACCAGCATTCCCGCATCGGCGGAGAAGGCGTACATGGAGCTGGACAACGCCAGCCACTTCTTCCCGAACACGGCGAACACGACCATGGCCAAGTACACGATCTCGTGGCTGAAGCGGTTCGTGGACAACGACACCCGCTACGAGCAGTTCCTCTGCCCCGCCCCGGACGACCGCGCGATCAGCGACTACCGGGACACGTGTCCGCACGCCTGAGTGTCCTCGGCCCCGGCGCGCCCGCGCCGGGGCCCCTTTCCGCCGTTGGGAGTTCTTGCGTGACCCTGTCGACCTTCGAGATGTCCGGCGTATCGGTGACCTTCGGTGGTCTCGTCGCGTTGTCGGACGTCTCCCTGACCGTCGCGCCGGGCCGGGTGCTCGGGGTGATCGGCCCGAACGGGGCCGGCAAGACCACGCTGTTCAACGTCGCCTGCGGTTTCGTCCGCCCTGACACCGGCAAGCTGACCTGGCGTGGCACGGAACTGCGGCGGCTGCGCCCGCATCACCTCGCCGGCCTCGGCATCGCGCGCGGCCTGCAGGAACTCGGCCTGTTCGACCGGATGACCGTGCTGGAGAACGTCCTCGTGGGCGCGGGCAGGCACGCGAAATCCGGCTTCTGGTCGTCGTTGCTGGGGTTGACGAAGGACGAGAAGGCCCTGACCGAGCGGGCGACGACGCAGCTGGAGGACTTCGGCATCGCCGACGTCGCCCAGCGCTACCCCACCAGTCTTCCTTACCCGGTAAGGAAAAGGGTCGCTTTGGCACGAGCGCTGGTGAGCGAACCCGACCTGCTGTTGCTCGACGAACCGGCGGGCGGCCTGTCGTCGGCGGAGATCGACGAGATCGGCGCGCTGGTCCGCGGCCTGACCGAGCGCATGTCGGTGATGCTCGTCGAGCACCATATGGATCTGGTGATGGGCGTCTGCGACGAGATCGTGGTGCTGGACTTCGGCAGGGTCATCGCCCGCGGCACCCCGGACGAGATCCGCGCCGATCCGGCGGTCCAGGCGGCCTACCTCGGCGAGGAGGTGGCCGGTGCTGACCGTTGAGCGACTCTCGGCGAGCTACGGCCCGGTGCGCGCACTCGATTCCGTGAGCCTTTCGGCCGCCGAAGGAGAGATCACCGCGGTACTCGGCGCGAACGGGGCTGGCAAGACCACGTTGTTGCGCACCATCTCCGGCCTCGTCCACCCCACGGACGGCCACATTTCTCTGGACGGCAGGGACTTGAGCAGAGTGTCCACAGAGGACCTTCCCGCGCTGGGTCTCGCACATGTTCCCGAGGGCCGCGGTGTACTGGCCGAACTGACCGTCGAGGAGAACCTGCGGCTCGGCGCGCTCGGGGCGCGCGGCCGGGTGACGACGGCCGATCTGCGCCGGATCTACGACCTCTTCCCCGTACTCGCCGAGCGCAAGAACGGTCTCGCGCACGTCCTTTCCGGCGGAGAGCGGCAAATGCTGGTCATCGGCCGCGCGCTGCTCTCCCGGCCGAAGGTGCTGCTGCTCGACGAACCGTCCTTGGGTCTCGCGCCCAGGATCGTGGCGCGGATCTTCGGGCTGCTGCGCGGTCTCGTCCACGACGAAGGCCTGGCCGTCGTACTGGTCGAGCAGAACGCGCGCAGCGCGCTGTCCATCGCCGATCACGGTGTCGTGCTCAACCTCGGGCGGGTCGTCGTCCGGCGGGACGCGGCCGCGCTCGTCGCGGACGACGCGCTCCGGCACGCCTACCTCGGATTCTGAAAGGGAGCTTCGTGCAGCAACTGCTCACCACCGCGCTCACCGGCCTGACGCTGGGCGCGGTCTACGCCGCGTTCGCGCTGGCGCTCGTGCTGATCTGGCGGGCGACGCGGATCGTGAACTTCGCGCAGGCGCCGATGGCGATGATCACCACGTACGTCGCGCTCGTCCTGATCGACGCGGGCTGGTCGTACTGGGCGGGTTTCGCCGTCGCCCTGCTTTCGGGCCTGGTGCTCGGCGCGCTCGTGGAACGGTTCGTGATCCGGTTCGTCTCGGGGAAACCCGAGATCAACGCCGTCATCCTGACCCTGGGGCTGTTCATCGTGCTGCACGCGCTGGCGGCGCTGGTGTTCGGCTCGCGGTACCGGTCGTTCCCGGCGCCGTTCGGGCTCACCGGTTTCCAGGTCGGCGGCACGACGATCGCGCTGACCGGATTCGGCGTGTTCACCATCGCCGCCGTCGGCGTGGTGCTGATCGGACTCGTGGTGCTCTTCCGCGGTACCGATCTGGGCCTGCGGATGCGGGCCGCGGCCTTCGACCGGGAGGTGGCCCGCCTGCTCGGCGTGCGGGTCGGGCGGATGCTCACCCTCGGCTGGGCGCTGGCCGCGCTCGCCGGTTCGCTGTCGGGTCTGCTGATCGCCGGCGGCGGCCTCGTCCATCCGTCCTATATGGACGGTGTGGTGGTGTACGGCTTCGTCGCCGCGGTGCTCGGCGGGCTGGACAGCCCGGTCGGCGCGGTCGCCGGCGGTGTCGTCCTCGGCCTGTCGCTGAGCCTGGTGAGCGGCTACGTCGGCGCGGAGCTGGTGCCGCTGGCCGCGCTGGCGCTGCTCATGGTGGTGCTGCTCCTGAAACCCGGCGGCCTGTTCACGAGCGTCCGCGAACGGAGGGTCTGACGTGCTGCGACGTCATCTCCTGAGCGCGCTCGCCGCGTTGGTCGTCGTCGTGCTCGTGCTGGAGAACTCCGGGCCGTACCTCACCGCGCAGTTCACCACGATGGCGTATCTCGCGATCGCGGCGGGCGGTCTGACCGTCCTTACCGGACTCAACGGGCAGCTCTCGTTGGGACACGGCGCGCTGATGGCCGTCGGCGCCTACTCGACGGCGCTCCTGCTGCAATCGGATGCCTTGCCACTTCTGGTGATCCTGCTCCTGGCGATGGCGATCACCCTCG
Source organism: Amycolatopsis sp. MJM2582 (assembly GCF_000754115.1). Taxonomy (NCBI): domain Bacteria; kingdom Bacillati; phylum Actinomycetota; class Actinomycetes; order Pseudonocardiales; family Pseudonocardiaceae; genus Amycolatopsis; species Amycolatopsis sp. MJM2582. The sequence goes on along the minus strand of NZ_JPLW01000006.1, from coordinate 578,636 downwards.
CGGTCGGGGCGCTCGTGGGTGTCGCCGCCGCCAGGCTGCACGGGCCGTATCTCGCCGGGGCGACACTCGCGCTCGCCGTCGCCGTCCCCGGGATCCCGTTGTTCTTCGGCGAAGCGCTCGGCGGCGAGCAGGGGTTGCCGGTACGGATGCCGGAAATCCCCGGCTGGCTGGCGGACACCGCGTACTTCGTCACCGGCCAGGACCTCACGTCGATCCGTTACCTCGCTTACCTTTCGTGGTTCGCGGTGATCGCCGTGTTCGTCCTGCTGGCGAACCTGTCGCGCGGCCGCGTCGGACGCGACTGGCGGGCGGTCCGCGACGAGGACGTGGCCGCCGAGCTGGCCGGGATCGACCTCGGCCGCGCCCGGGTGCGGGCGTTCGTGGTCAGTGCGGGATGCGCGGGCCTGGCCGGGGCGCTGATGGCGTTGTCCGCAAGGTTGGCCGCGCCGAGCGGTTTCGCGCTGACGCTGTCGCTGCTGCTGGTGTCCGCGGTGGTGCTCGGCGGTCTCGGAAGCCTCACCGGAGCGCTCGCCGGTGCCGCGCTGCTGACCTTCCTGCCGCCGCTGGTGACCGGCGCGGGAACGGATCTCGGCCTGTCGGACGTGCAGGCCGCGCATCTGGCGCCGTTGCTCTACGGCCTGGTCACCGTCTTGATCGTGCTGCTCGCACCGGCGGGTCTCGCCGACGGGCTGCGGAAACTCATCCACTGGAGGCGAAGTTCATGAAACGCTGGACCAAGGCCGTGGCCGTCTTCCTGGCCGTGACCGTCACCGCCGCCTGCGGCGCGGGCGGCAGACCCGAGGGCGAGCAGAAGGGCTCGACGGTCGGCGTCACCGACACGACCATCAAGATCGGGGCGCATTTCCCGCTGACGGGCGTCGCCGCGCCGGGCTACAGCGAGATCCCCGGTGGACATCAGGCGTACTACGACTACGTGAACGCGAACGGCGGCGTCCACGGCCGCAAGATCGAGTTCGTGGTGAAGGACGACGGCTACAACCCCACCACGACCAGCGCCGTCACCAACGAACTGGTGCTCAAGGAGGAGATCTTCGCGATGGTCGGTGGCCTCGGCACGCCGACGCACAGCGCCGTCGTCGACTTCCTGAACAACTCGAGGGTGCCGGACCTGTTCGTGTCGTCGGGTTCGCTGCGCTGGGGCGACGACCCGAAGAAGGCGCCGTTCACCTTCGGCTGGCAGCCGGATTACGAGATCGAGGGCAAGATCATCGGCGACTGGGTGCGCAAGAACCTGCCGAACGCCAAGGTCGGTCTGTTCCTGCAGGACGACGACTTCGGCCGCGACGGCGAGAAGGGTGCGCGGCGCTACCTCGGCCAGCAGATCGTGGAAGTCGCCAAGTACTCGCCGGGCAACACCGACATCGCGCCGCAGATCGCGAAACTCAAGGCCGCGGGCGTGGATCTGGTGCTGGGCTTCACCGTTCCGTCGTACACCGCGCTCTCGCAACTGGCTTCGCTGAAGATCGGGTTCAAGCCGAAGTGGTTCTACAGCAACGTCGGCTCCGATCCCGCGCTCGTCGGCTCCCTGCTCGCGCGGTTCTCCGAAGGCAAGGTGACCAACGGCGCGTCGCTCATCGACGGCGTACTCACCACCGAATACCTGCCCGGGGTCGACGCGCCGGACAACGCGTGGACGAAGCTGTGGCAGAACGTCTGGAAGGCGCACGGCAAGGGCGGCGACCTGACGAACTACCGCATCTACGGGATGGCACAGGCGTACACGTTCGTCCAAGCGTTGCGGGCGGCCGGAAAGGACCTGACGCGGGAACGGATCGTCGAAGTGCTGCAGCAGTCCGGGAAGGCGTTCGAGGGACCGGGGCTCGCGCCGTTCCGCTACACCGGCGACAACCACCTGGGCATTTCCGGGATGTCGGTGGTCGAACTCAAGGGAGGCGCCGGCAAGGATCTGACCCCGGTGCTGGTGACCGACCTCGGCGACGCCCCCATCGAGGCGAACGACTCGGCGGCGAACGACGCTCCGCCGCCGAACGGGATTCCCGGTAGCTGAGTCACTTCGCCGGCAGCACGCGTCCCCGCACCTCGCCGAACCCGATCCGCGAGCCGTTCGCGCCGGGCGCGGTGCCGGTGATCACGACCTCGTCGCCGTCCTGCAGGAAGGTGCGCTCCTCCCCCTTGACCGTAAGCGGTTCCTTGCCGCCCCAGGACAATTCGAGGAACGCGCCGCGCTGGCGCTTCTCCGGTCCGGAGATCGTCCCGGAGCCGTACAGGTCACCCGTGCGCGACGAGGCGCCGTTGACCGTCAGGTGCGCGAGCATCTGCGCGGGTGACCAGTACATCTCGCGGAACGGCGGGCGGCTGACCTCCTCGCCGTTCCATTCGATGACGAGGTCGATGTCGAGCCCCCACGGCTCACTCTCCCGCAGGTACGGCAGCGGCTCCGGATCGGTCTGCCCCGGCAGCGGGATCCGGGCGGCTTCCAGCGCCAGGATCGGCACCACCCACGGGGAGATCGAGGTCGCGAAGCTCTTGCCGAGGTGCGGGCCCAGCGGGACGTACTCCCACGCCTGGATGTCGCGGGCCGACCAGTCGTTGAGCAGGACCGCGCCGAAGACGTGGCGGGGGAAGTCGTCCGGCGTGATCGGGGTGTTCAGCGGCGTCCCGGTGCCGACGACGAACCCCATCTCCGCCTCGATGTCGAGCCGCGCGCTCGGCCCGAACACCGGCGCCGTGTCGGCCGGGGCCTTGCGCTGACCGTTCGGGCGCACGATGTCCGTACCGGAGACCAGAACCGTGCCGGAGCGCCCGTGGTAACCGACCGGGAGGTGCTTCCAGTTGGGCAGCAACGGTTCCGCGTCAGGGCGGAACAGCCTGCCGACGTTCGAGGCGTGATGTTCGGAGGCGTAGAAGTCGACGTAATCGGCGACCTCGATCGGCAGATGCAGCGTCACCCGTCCGATCGCGTGGACCGCGCCGTCGGGGAGTTCGCCGGAGACCAGGGCGCGGATCCGCTCGCGGACCGCCACCCAGCGGTCGTATCCCTGCGCCATGAACGGGTTCAGCGTCGGCGCGGCGAACACGTCGTCGCCGAGCGCCGCGGCCAGGTCGACGACGGAATCGCCGACGCGCACGCCGACGCGCGGGGAATCACCGTCGACAGAGAACACGCCGTACGGCAGGTTGTCGATCCCGAACAGGGAGCCTGCGGGGATGTCGATCGTGGTCATGCCTCTCCTCGGGGCGCCTCGAGCAGGCCGAGTCCGGCCAGTTCGGTCAGGGGGTCGGTGATGCTGCAGGTGCCGAACGACGTGAAGCCCGCGCGGACCGCGGCGACGCGATCCGCGTCCAGTGCGCGGAGCCGCTCGGCGATGACGGCACCGTCTCGTTCGGCGAGCACGGCTTCGGCGTCTCCGCCGGTGAGGACGGCGTCGGTGGCGAGCATCAGGTTGAGGAAACCGTGCTGTTCGAAGCCGGTCTCCGGATCGGTGTTGCGGAGGGCGTGGTGCAGGCCCGCGGTGGCTTTGAACGGCACCCCCGCCGCGACCGCCGCGCGGACGGCGGCGGCGAGTTCGGCTTCGTCGGGGTACAGGTCGGCGCGGACGCCACCGGTGCGGAACTTCGCTTGGTGACCGGTGCCGGAAAGGGCGGTCAGCAGCGGGACGCGCCGCTCGTCGCGCGGGATCTCGACGAAGACCGGCGCGGTGGCGCGGGAAAGCGCGGCGAGCACCTCGTCCGGGCCCATTCCGTCCGGGACGGCGATCTCGAGCGCTTCGAGCTTCACCGGGAGCTTGGCGACGGCCTCGTTCACCCCGTCGAGCTGCGCGGGTCCGCCGGGCAGGGTGACCGAGACCGGCAACGGGGTCTCGCGGCCATCCAGCACCTCGGCGAGGTCGCCGAGCGCGGTCGCGGCGATGACCAAGGGCCCGACGAGGCCGGCGTACCAGGCATCGAGGTGCTCGTCGTGGGCGGCGACGGCGTCCGGTAGTGGGGCCAGGCCCGGCGGGAACACCGCGGCGTCGTCGCACAGCCCGGCGAAGAGCGCGGGAATCCGTCCGCCGTCCACCATGGTCTCCTCCTCGCCGATTTAGTTCACGCTTTTACTATCCATCGGGCAGCGTAGTCCGGTCTTCCGGGCGACGGGAAGGCCTACGTGCGGCTCCGGGTGCCGAACTCGGCGCGGCTGGTGATCAGCTTGCCCAGCAGCATCACGAGGATGCGCTGTTCGGTCTCGGTCAACGCGTTCGTCCAGCCGAATTCGCGTTCGTTGTGCTCGCGGAAGACCGAGACCATCTCCTCTTGCCCCGCCTCGGTGAGCGACAACCGCACCGAACGTCCGTCGCGTTCGTCCGGGGCCCGGTCGAGCATCCCCTCGGCGACCAGCGTCTTGACCAGATTCGACACCGCGGCCCGGCTCATCCCGGTCAGCCGGGCGGCGCTGGTCGGTTCGAGCGGTCCGGCGAGCCAGACCACGAACAGCAGCCGGAACGCCGACCAGGACCGTCCGCGCGGCCGGTGCACCGCGGCTTCGAGATCGTAAGTCACCAGGTCGGAGGCACGATTGAGGGTCAGCAGCACCTCGGTCGCCAGCTGGTGACGGAAGCCGTACTCCTGCGCGAGCCGCCGGTTCGCCAGCGCCACGAACGACCAGAAGTCCAGTCCGGCCGCGTCCACGTCTTCCATCGGCGAACACTAACCCGGCTTCCCGAAAGTGGTCAAAGTCGAAACTACTTTTGGCAGCGTCTGCGATCTCATTGGGGGCCGGTAGAAGTAAATGTAGGCCTCCTTGAGGGACCCAGAGTCCCTCAAGGAGGCCTTCACGGACTTGACGATTGCCGCACGAGCGACCTTCCGGACCTGCCTTGGCCGCGGCCGCGATCGCCCGGTCCGTGAAGGCCTCCTTCCCTACCTTCAGGGTAGGAAAGGAGGCCTTCACTACCTCAAGGGTTCGACGAGTAACCATAGGCACTTGGATGTTTGTCTATCTGGAGTGCTTGATCATGGAGGTTTCTCCATGGCGAGCGGACGAGCCGTCCCTGTTTGCTGGGGGCATGAGCAGAACGGAAGTGCCACCAGGCACCGCCAAGGCAGTCCGCGTAGCGGCTGGAGACCTGATCCGCGTGATCGACGTCGACGGCGGCCAGGTCGGGGACGTGTTCGCCTTCCGCGACGGCGCCGGGACCGAACTGACCGAGCACCACAGCGCGGCGCACACCCGCGCCGGGGTCGACAGGCTGTTCCCCGCCGTCGGCGAGGCCTTCCTGACCGACCTGCGCCGCCCGATCCTCACGCTGGTCGAAGACACCTCCCCCGGCGAACACGACATGCTCATCCCGGCGTGTGACCCGGCCCGGTACACCGCGCTGGGCGCGCCAGGTCACCGGTCCTGCGCGGCGAACCTGCGAGAGGCGCTGGCAGCGGAGGGCCTGAGCTTCACCGGCCCGACCCCGCAGCCGATCAACGTCTTCATGCGCGTCCCGGTAGTCGAGGGCGGACGTCTGAACTGGCTCACCGCGAACTCGCGCCCCGGCGACGTGGTGACTCTGCGGGCCGAGATGGACTGCGTCGTCGTGGTCTCCGCCTGCCCGCAAGACCTCGTCCGGATCAGTGAAGCCGGACTTTCCCCGCTCGCCATCGAAACCGTCCACAATGGAGGAATCCGGTCATGACGACCACCGTCGAACACCCCGCGCTCACCCCGGCCACCCTCGGCGGTCTCGCGCTGCGCAACCGCTACGCCGTCGCCCCGATGTCCCGCGTCTCCGCGCGGCCCGACGGCACCCCGACCGGCGAAATGGCCGACTACTACGCCGAATTCGCCCGCGGCGGTTTCGGGCTGGTGTTCAGCGAGGGCACCTACCCCGACAGCGAGGCCAGCCAGGGATACCTCAACCAGCCCGGCCTCGCGCGGGACGAACACGTCGCGGGCTGGCGGGTGGTCACCTCCGGAGTCCGCGCGGCGGGCGGACGGATGATCGCGCAGCTCATGCACGCCGGGGCCATCGCGCAGGGCCACCCGAACACCGTCGGTCCTTCGGCCGTCCAGCCGCGCGGGGAGAAGATGCGCGCGTACGGCGGTTCCGGGCCGTGGCCGGTGCCCCGCGAACTGACCACCGCCGAGATCGACGACATCGTCGACGGCTTCGCGGCCGCGGCCGTGCGTGCCCGTCAGGCCGGCTTCGACGGCGTCGAGGTGCACGCGGCCAACGGATACCTGCTCGACCAGTTCCTCACCGACTACACCAATCAGCGCACCGACTCCTACGGCGGCCCGGTCGCGAACCGGATCCGGCTGACCGCGCAGGTCGTGACCGCCGTCGCCGAGGCCGTGCCGGAGCTGGTGACCGGCGTGCGGTTGTCGCAGACCAAGGTCAACGACTTCACCTATCGCTGGCCTGGCGGCCGCGCCGACGCCGAGGTGATCTTCGCCGCGGTCGCCGAGGCGGGTGCGCAGTATCTCCACATCGCCAGCGAGGGGCGGAACTGGCTGGAGACGGCGAAGCTGGCCGACGGCGGCACGATCACCGCGCTCGCCCGGCAAGTCACCGGACTGCCGGTGATCGCCAACGGCGGGATGCATGACCTCGCGCAGGCCCACGAGGTCCTCACCGGCGGGCACGCGGACCTGCTGTCGATCGGGCACGGCGCGCTGGCCAACCCCGATCTGCCCGCCCGCGTCGCGGCGGCGGAACCGCTGGCCGAGTTCGACCGGGCGATGGTCTCCCCGACGGTCACAGTGGCGAACGCGCGCCGTTGGCGGGAGAGTCGGCAGGCGTGACGGAAGCAAGCTGGCACGGCGGCGCGGCCGCGGTCGCGACCCTGACCTTCGACGTCGACGCGGAATCCCCGATCCTCGCCCGAGGACGGGGTTACGCGGACCACCTGTCGACCATGTCCCATCAGGCGTACGGGCCCCGGGTCGGGGTGCCGCGCGTCCTCGATCTGCTCGACGAACTGGCCGTGCCCGCGACGTTCTTCGTGCCGGGCTGGGTCGCCGAGCAGCGGCCCGGCCTCGCCGCCGCGATCGTGGAACGGGGGCACGAGGTGGCCCACCATTCCTACAGCCACCGGCCGCCGACCGCGATGACCGCGGCCGAGCAGCGCGCCGATTTCGAACGGGGCATGGCGGTGTTCGCCGCACAGGGCATCGAGATCAGCGGTCATCGCGCGGCGGGCTGGGAGTCCACTTGGGACACTCCGGCCCTGGTGGCCGAACACGGGCTGAGCTACGACTCGTCGCTGATGGCCGACGACCGGCCGTATCTGATCGAGACCGGGGCGGGCCGGATCGCCGAGCTGCCGGTGCACTGGTCGCTCGACGATTGGGAGCAGTACGCGTTCCTTCCCGCGCCGCACGTCGGCTCGGTGATCACGTCGCCGATACGAGTGCTGGAGATGTGGCGCGCCGAGCTGGACGCGATGCGCCGCTATCGGTGCCTGTTCAACCTGTGCCTGCACCCGTTCCTTTCGGGCAGGCCGGGGCGGCTGGAGGCGGTGCGCTCGCTCATCGAGTTCGGACTCGGGCTCGGTGACGTCCGGTTCGCCCGCTGCCGCGACGTGGCGGCCGCGGCGCTGGCGGACCCCGCCTTGCCCGTGGAACCGTTGCGGCGCCTCGAAGTCGACCCAGCCATTTATCCGGACTGAGCCGCTTCGAGCGCCAGGAACAGGTCGACCCGGTCCGCGGTCCGCCCGACGTCGCGGCCGGTCAGCTCGGTGACCTTGGCCAGCCGGTTGCGCAAGGTGTTGACGTGCACGAACAACGCCGCGGCGGTGGCCGCCCACTGGCCGTCGTGGTCGAGGAACGCCCGCAGGGTCGTCTCCAGTTCGCCGTCGCGGACGCGGTCGTGCTCACGCAGCGGGCCGAGCAGGGCGTCGGCGAAGGTGTGCCGCCACTGCTCGTCGTGCGACTCCAGCAGCAACCGGTAGCTGCCCAGCTCGGCGAAACTCGCCGCGATCGGCCCGCCGCGCCTGCCTCGGAGCACGCGGCAGGCTTCGCGGCTGCGTGACAACGGCATCCGCAGTTCGGCCGCGCCCGGCGCGGGGTCGGCGAGCCCGACGACCACGCGCCCACCGGAAAGCCGGTGCGACACCGCCGCCGCCAGCCGCGGCGCGAAGGCCGCGGGCGACTGCCTTCCCGAACGGAACGGCAGCACCGCGACGACGTCCTGGCTGCCCGCCGCCACGACCGCGGGCAGCCCGTCCGCCAGGAGGAAGTCCGTCACGGCTTCGGCCATCCCCGGCGGGGTCGCGGCTCCATCCCCCGCGAACGCCAGCGCGATCACCGCCAGCGGCCCGTCCGGATCGACCCCGAAAGCCCGCAGCCTGCCGGGCACTTCCGCGGCACGCTGCGCGCCGGAAAGCACCATGTCCAGCAGTTCGACGGCGAACCGCATCTCGATCGCCTGCACCGCCTGGTGCCTGGCCACCTCCAGGCTGAGATAGCGGGCGGTCTGCTCCAGCGCGTCCCGCTCCTCGCGCGTCAGCTCCGCCGCGGGACGCAGGCACAGCAGCGCGGCGTCGGCGTCCCCGATCGCGCCGACGGGGAACAACGCCGCCCGCGTCCCCGCGCCGAGATCGGCCTCCAGCGGCGGGGGATGCCCGGCCAGCGCCTCGGCCGCGGCGCGCGTCTGCCCGGCGTCCAGTTCGGCGCCGGCGGACGCCAGTTCCCGGCCCATCCGGTCCACGACCGCCAGCGGGAGTTCGTGCTCACGGCGGAGGACCGCGAGCACCCCGGACGCGCCCGCTCCCCTCGACAGCGCCGACGTCAGCTCGTCGCCTCGGCGCACCAACGACATCAGCGCGTTTTGCCGGTCGGTGGCCTGGATCGCCGCAGCCGCGCGGGTGACCGCCGTGAACGGCACCGCCACCGAGATCTCCAGCAACGGCAACCCGGCTTCCCGGCAGGCGTCGGCTAGCGCGGCAGGGGTCTCGCATTGTTCCACGCGCAGGCCGAAGATGATCCCCGCCGCTCCGGCGCCGACCACTCTCGCGACGAAATCCGCCGGATCGACGCGGTCCAGCCACAGGCCGTTGGTCAGCACGACCTCGTGCTCGCGCACGTACGGCCCCGGATCGGGGAGCTCGGTGTTGTGCACCCACAGCACCTGCCCGGCCAGCGCCCCGTCGCGGCCGGGGACGACCACCCGCAGTTCCAGGGCCGGGTCCTCGACCAGCGCCGCCAAGGTCAGCATGACTGTGAATATATCCAGCCGCACCGGTCCTTTATGGATGAACGGCCATTTCATCGTTTTGTCATGAGCCCTGGTTAGCGTGCCTCGGAGACCCTTCACGATTCGAGGAGCCCCACTGTGACGGCAGTTTCCAGCACGATCGCCGAGCGCTACATCCTGCTCGAGAAGCTGGGTGGCGACGGGACGGCCGTGCTGTGGCGCGGCGAGGACGGGCCGGACGGGCCGCGGGTCACGATCAAGGAGCTGCCGCTTCCCACGCACGAGCCCACTCGTGTGGAGCGGCTGAAGGAGGAAGCCCTCGTCGCGATGGATCACCCGTCGGTGGTGCCCGTCCGCGATGTCGTGGTCGCGGACGGAAACGCGTTCATCGTGATGGACCCGGTGGAGGGGCGGACCCTGGAGGACCTCGCGTCCGCGGGCCCGCTGCCGCCGCGGTTCGTGGCCGACATCGGCGGCAAGGTGCTCGGCGCGCTCGCCGCCGCGCATACGGCGGGCGTCGTGCACGGGGACGTGCGGCCCGCGAACATCCTGGTGGGTCCCGACGGTGCCGTGAAGCTGACCGGATTCGGGATCGCCAAGGCCCTCGACCCGGCGGGCACACCGGCCTTCCTCGCCCCCGAAACGATCGCCGGGCACGACGGCACACCGCATTCCGACCTCTGGTCGCTCGGCGTGACACTGCTCAGCGCGAGCGAAGGCGGGAACTTCTTCCAGCGGGCGAACGTCGCGGCCACGCTGTACGCCGTCGTCAACGAGCAGCCCGCCATCGACCGGACGCCCCGCCCGCTCGCGGACGTGCTGCGCGGGCTGCTGGCGAAAGCGCCGCATGCGCGTTTGCTGCCGGACCACGCGCTCCCGTTGCTGGCCCAGGCGGCGAGCGGGATCGAAACGCCGGTGCCGATCCCGCCGACGCGTCCCGGCCTGACACCGCCGTCGGTCTTCGCGGTCCTGGCCGGGGTGGCGAGCATGCTCTTCGGTTTCTTCGTGCTGGCGGACGCGATGCTGATCCACCACGCGTACCTGGTGCACGAGCATTGGGAGCCACTGCAGCTCTGTCAGGTCACCCTCGTCTTGTCCGGTGTGTTTTCGGTGGCCGGCGGCGGGCTCCTGCTCGCCAACGTCCGCCGTGGGCAGGTCATGATCACCATCGGCGGCGGTCTTACGCTGCTCAGCCTGCTTCTGCTGAAGGCGCTGGGCGAGGCGGAGTACCTGGGCCTTGCCCTGCAACCGGGGCTCACCCTCGACCTCCTCGCCCTCGTCTTCGCCATGCTCTTGACCATCACCGTGTGGTTCGTGCCGGCGAAACGCCCTGCTGTGGGCTGATCCGCTCACAGCAGAGAAACCGGCGGCCGGCCGGGCGACGGCGGCATGGTCGGGGCATGAGCGACAACGAGAAGCAGCCACTCTTCGACCAACGGCAACGGGAACGGTTCTTCAGCCAGCGTGTGCTGGTCCTCGACGGCCCGCTCGACGACGACAACGGGACGGTCCTCACCACCCAGCTGCTGTCACTGGCGAGCGAGGATCCGCGCAAGGACATCGCGTTGTGGATCCACTCGCCGGGCGGATCGGTCCCGTCGATGCTGGCGATCCGGGACGTGATGCGGCTCGTGCCGTGCGACGTCGCGACTCTCGCGCTGGGGCTGGCGTGCAGTGCCGGGCAGTTCCTGCTCTCGGCGGGCACCCCGGGCAAACGGTTCGCCCTGCCGCACGCGCGGATCCTGATGCACCAGGGTTCGGCGGGTATCGGCGGTTCGGCCGTCGAGGTCGAGGTGCAGGCGGACGACCTGCGCTACACGCGGGACACCGTGCTCGGGCTCATCGCCGACGACACCGGGCAGCCCATCGACCGGATCTTCGCCGATTCGCTGCACGATCGCTGGTTCACCACCGAGCAGGCCCGCGAATACGGCTTCATCGACCACATCGTCGAAAGCCTCGACCAGGTCGTCCCCGTCCGCACCCACAAACTCGGCCTCGGCACGGAAAGGGGTGCGAGCGCATGAGCACCTACACCATCCCCAACGTCATCTCCCGCAGTCCCGCCGGCGAGCGGATCATGGACGTCTACTCGCATCTGTTGTCGGAGCGGATCATCTACCTCGGGACCGCGATCGACTCCGGGGTCGCGAACGCCCTGATCACGCAGCTGCTGTACCTGGAGGCGGACAACCCCGAACAGGAGATCAACCTCTACATCAACACCGAGGGCGGCGACCCGTCGGCGATGCTCGCGCTGTACGACACCATGCGCTTCATCAAGGCGCCGGTGGCGACGACCTGTGTCGGCCAAGCCGTCGCGGCGGGCGCGATCCTGCTGGCGGCGGGCGAGGCGGGCCACCGGTTCGTGCTGCCGCACACCCGGGTGGTGCTGCACCAGCCCGCGGCGCAGGGGCGCGGCACGATCCCGGACCTCATCCTGCAGGCCGACGAGGTCGTGCGGGTGCGGACGCAGCTGGAGGAGATCCTTTCCGCCCACACCGGCCGCGCCGTCTCGGATCTGCGCCACGACACCGACCGGGACCGCGTGTTCGACGCGGCGGGCGCCGTCGCCTACGGGCTGGCGGACCGCGTCCTCGACGAACGGGCTTAGCGCGAAGTCTTCTGTTCTCGGAGGCGGATGAAGGGGACTTTCACCGCATGCGACGCGGGTAAAGCGCCCTTCATCTCGTGTCCGGGCGGACGGCGCGTGTGATCAGACGGACGACACGCGTGATTGGGCGGACTGCACTCGGACTCGACCGGTCCTGCCGCGAGGCGTCCGGCTGGACACGCGTGTCGTCCACTCAATCACCTGTGTCGTCCGTCTGATCACACGTGCTGCCCGGCGGTAGGTGTCCAGGACCCGACCGGATCTAACCCGACACGCCACTCACGACCGCGACGAACTGACGTGACCGCTTAGGCGGCCATGAGCACGGGCCCTCGCGGACGCCGTCCGACCGCGAGGCCCGTGCTGCCGCCCCGGCTGATCGTGCCCGCGATCCCGAAGAGCAGGTCCGCCAGGTCGAGCCCGAGCGCGCCGGTGACCGCGGCGATCATCTCGCTCGACGGCTCCTTCCGGCCGCGCTCGATCTCGGAGAGGTACTGCGGCGAGATTCCGGCGCGTTCGGCGACGTCGACGAGGCGGCCACCCTGTTCCTCCCGCGCGGCGCGCAGGCTCCGGCCCAGCACGTCACGCCACAGCGGTTCCGGCTCGGGACGCTTCTGCTGGAAAGGGAGGATGTCCGCCATACGGTCATCGTGACATCCGGGCCGGGGCCCGCGTACGCCGTTCCGCTCAAGGCGAAACCGGGCCCCGGAACGCGCGCCGGTACGCGCCCGGCGTCGTACCGACCTGATCTCGGAAGCGGCGGCGGAGGTTCACGGCCGACGCCAGCCCGACGCGGGCCGCGATCACGTCCACCGGCAGGCCGGTCTCCTCCAGCAGGGTGCGCGCCTCGGTCACCCGGCGGGTCAGCAGCCACGCGCCCGGCGTCGTGCCGAGCTGATCGGCGAAGCGCCGGGCCAGCGTGCGCGGCGAGACGTTGAGGTATGTGGCCAGATCGCCCACCGACAACGGCGTCCCGAGGCGGGCGCCCGCCCACTCGAGGAGACCGTCCAGCTCGTCGCCGGGCGGCGGGGCCGGCACGAACTGCGCCTGCCCACCGTCGCGATGCGGCGGCATCACCATGTGCCGGGCGACGAGGGCGGCGTGCGCGGCACCGTGGTCACGCCGGACGAGGTGCAGGCAGAGGTCGATCCCCGCGCCCGCCCCGGCGCTCGTGGCGACGTCGCCGTGGTCCACGTAGAGCACGTCCGGTTCCACCTTGATCAGCGGGAACTCGTCCCGCAGCTGAGCGGCGCGCGCCCAATGCGTGGTCGCCGACCTGCCGTCGAGCAGCCCGGTACGGGCCAGCGCGAAGACACCGGAGCAGATCGTGACGAGCCGCGCTCCCCTGGCGTGCGCGCGCAGGAGTGCCCGGCGCACGGGCGCCGACAGCGGTGCCTCGACCGGGGACCAGCCGGGGATGAGCACGGTGTCGGCGTCCGCCAGCGCGGAAAGGCCCCGTGTCACGGACATCGCGTACCCGGCCGTGGTCGGCACCGGGCCGGGTTTCTCCGTGCAGACGTCGAATTCGTAGTACCGCGGCACCCCGGCCCGCTCCGTGCCGAAGACCTCGGCGGCGATCCCGAGCTCGAACGTCGACTGCACCGGCCGCACCAGTGCCCTCACCCGATGCATGGCAGGAAAGTACCCCATGGTGTCTTCCCTGACACTGTCCGGCGGCCCGACGGCCCCGGCAGCATGGGGTCATGCATCCAGAGATCCTCGCCCAAGAGGGCTACACTTCCGTCTCCGTCAAGGAATCCCCCGTGCGCGAGCTCTTCCCCGGTATCCGCCTTCGTCCACTGTGGACAGGCGCGGACGGCGCACACGCGAACCTGCTGGAAATGGATCCCGGTACTTCTTGGCCGCACCGTGACGTCCACGAACCGGGCCCCGAAGAGGTGTTCGTCGTCTCCGGCACCTTCAACGACGGCGCGCGCGACTATCCGGCGGGAACGTTCCTGCACGCTCCGGCCGGCTCCTGGCACGTGCCCGCGTCGGCGACCGGATGCACGCTCTTCATCTTCTACCCCGAAGGCTGAACCGAAAGGCCGCTCTCGGCCGCGAGGATCCCGGCGACCGAGACGGCCTGCTCACCGGTGATCTTCGCGCCGCGCAGGGTCAGCAGACCGCGGACGCCGGACAGGCGTGAGCCGCGGAGGTCGCAGTCCACCGCGGAGGTCGCCGCGAATTCGGTTTCAGTGAATTCGCAGTCGACGAAGGTCAGCCGGGAGAGGTCGCCGGAGAACACCGTCTCCCGGAACGAACATCCGGAGAACACGACCGCGCCCTTCACCCGCTCGACCGTCACCGAGGCGTAGTCGAACCGCGCGTTCTCGACGTACAGATCGGTGGCGGCGGTGATCGCCACGCCGAGCCCGATCGCCCGGCAGCGCAGGATTTCGACCCGGCGAGCCGACAGGTCGCGGATCGCCGCGTTGGACAGGTCGACGCCTTCGAGGACCACGTTTGAGAGCGTCAGCCTGTCGAGCCGGGCGTTCGCCAAGCTCACTTCCGAGACGAGAGAGTGCGCGATCTCGCCGCCACCGCGAACGCCGTCCTGCTCACCGCCGTCGAGATGGACGGTGTCGAAATCGAAGTAGCCGCTGAAGACGGCTGGTTCGCTTTCGAGGTCTTCACGCTCGACCGAAGGCCGCCGTACCTTGACGCCGTCGAAATCCCGCAACTCCATACCCCGGACCGTACCGGGGCCCGCCTCGGCAGGCGGGCCCCGGCGGTCACGAGGTCAGTCCCGGACGCCCTTGACCGCGTCCTTGATCTTCTCGCCCGCCTGCTTGACGTTGGCCTTGCCCTGCTCGGCCTTGCCTTCCGCCTGCCACTGCTCGTTGTCCGTGGCGTTCCCGGCGGCCTCCTTGGCCTTGCCCTTGAGTTCGTCGATCTTGTTCTCGGCCTTGTCGTTCATCGGAGCCTCCTTCGTTGTCCGCTGAGCGACGGATACCCGGCTCACGGCCCCGAAAACGGCGTATTCGCTGTGGCGCCCGCCACGTCACCTTCCGGCGCCCGTGTGCCCGCAGGGGTACTCCGTCCTGGCGACGACCGCCGTACAGGCCGGACAGTTGTTCACCGGCCGCTCACGACGGCCCCAGTAGGGATGAGTGGCTCCGCAGAGCGCGGTGACCGGCTCGCCGAGACCGGGGTCCGGGTGGCAGACCCGGCAGTAGGCGTGCGCCGCCCGCTCGATTCCGGCTGTCATGCTCCACCTCCTGACGGGTACATACGGTACGCGTATCGCCGGCGTTCCCCGGGCGGAATCGGCATGTCCTGTTCGCAGCCAACGGAAACGGCGCGGCGACCACCGCACTGCCGCGGCTCGGCCGTTGTCTCAGCCGCGCGGAGAGTTCCGTACACCTCGTCGGAGGTAGCTGTACACGACCAGTCCTTCGTTGACCTCGGCCACTTTGTCGTACAGCCCGCGGGCCGGGGAATCCTCCAGCGTGTTCCAGTACAGGCGGGGGAAACCGCGCTCCTCGGCGTCCCGCGCCACCCACGCGATCATCGCGGCCGCGACACCCCGCCGCCGGGCGCCCGCGTCGACGAACAGGTCCGCCAGATAACACCGCTGCGCTCCCCAGACCCCCGCGTGGAACAGATAGTGCGCGAAGCCGACCGGCTCGCCGTCCAGCCGTGCGGTGATCCCGATCGGCTGCCCGTCGTCGACCAGGCGCCGCCAGGTCCGGTCGTAGGCGTCGTCGTCCCGTTCCACGGCGAAGTACGCGTCGTTGTCACGGGCCAGCGCTTCCCAGGAGGCGCGATCGGACTCGGTCAGGAAGCTGATCTCCACCATCCACCCATCGTGCCCGATGGTCCCCCGATCGTGGTTCCCCGTGCCCCTGAATGGCCGCTGTTCCGCTACTGCGTCCGGTTCTATCGTTCGGACGCATGGCAAGCGACTTGCAGCGACGCAAGGTGTCGGGGGTCTTCGCCGCGATGGACGTCGACGGCGACGGTTTCCTTGAAGAGCAGGACTTCCAGGCCCTGGCCGACCGCTGGGCGCGGCGGCGCGGGCCGGGCGACGAACGGCGGCTGACCGGCATCATGCTGAGCTGGTGGACGACGTTGCTGGCGGCCTCGGATCTGAACCGCGACAACAAGGTCACCCTGGACGAAGTGCTGATGGTGGTCGACAAGCTCCCGGACACGCCGGAGGCCGTGACCGCCACGGCCGACGCGATGTTCGAAGCGGTCGACGAGAACCGCGACGGCCTGATCTCCGCGGCGGAGTACCACCAGATGATCGAGGTGTGGAACGGCCGCCCCACCGACACCGACGCCACCTTCCCGCTGCTGGACTCCGACGGCGACGGGATGCTGTCGCGGGACGAGTTCGCCGCGCTGTGGCTGGAGTTCTGGGCGGGTGACGACGCGGAGGCACCGGGCACCCTCGTCTTCGGCCCGCTGGCCGTCTGACGGCTTTCGGGCGGACCCCGCGTCCATACGGGCCGACCGTGGCCGCCCGGCACGTCGCCACCGTCCCGGCCGCTCAGGATGGCACGCGTGGAAGCCGACTCGATGGTCTCGCGCGCGATCGCGCTGTGCCTGCGGGACCGGTGGACGGAAGCGGCCGAACTGTTGGCGGGGAACGATTCCTGGCTCGGCGAGCTCTTCGGCGGCCTGGCCGAGCTCTGGGACGGCCGTTCCGCGCGGTTCGGCGCGAATCTGACCGAGCGCGAGCGGTGGCCGTCGAGGACGGTACCGCGACACCTGAACGACCAGATCACCTCGTACGTCGCCGCGTTGCTGGTGCTGGGCGAACGAGCACGGGCAGAAAAGCTGCTCGCCGACGAGGCCTTCCCCGAATCCGGCCTGCGGGACAGCGAACGTTCGCTGCTCGCCGCCATGCGCGGACGGCCCGCTCTGGCGATCGACTTCGCGCACCGCAGCCTGGCCGGCCGTTCCGGGCCCGGCCATGACATCGGCGCGTCCGCGATGTACCTGTCGACGGTGTCGGTCCTGCTGTCACAGGGACGGCCCACCGAGGCACGGCGACTGCTGACCGCCGCCCGCGCCACGGCCCCGACGCTGGCGCATCTGCTCGACATCGCCGAAGCCCGCGTCGACATCGCGGTGGGTGAAACCGACCGGGCCATCCGGCGCCTCCACGCGGCGACCCGCGGGCTCGCCGTCGGCACGGACATCGCCTGGGCCGATCTCGCCGAGCTCGCGTTGCGGAGGAACGACCGGGCGTCGGCGAGGCAGGCGCTCGACGCGCTGAACGCACTCGCCGCCGCGATGCCGACGGGACGCGTGTTGCTGCATCGTCATCTGGTCCGGGCCTGCCTCGGTGAGGAACCCGCCGACGAATGCCTCTGGCTGGCCCGCGAACGAGACCAGCCGCTCGAACTGGCCGTCGTCGCCGAACGCCTGGCGAACCGTGCGGTCAGATCACCCCGGCCCGTACGGCGTACGCGACGGCATGCGGACGGTTCTTCAGCTTCAGCCGTCCGGTGATGCCCTGGATGATGTGCTTCACGCTGCGTTCCGAGTAGCTGAGCTCACCGGCGATCTCGACGGTGTCCTTGCCCTCGGCCATCAGCCGCAGCACGTCGATCTCCCGCGTGGTGAGTCCGGCGGTGTTGACGCCCATCGGGTCGAGCACCTCGCGCTGCAGCCGTTCGACGTGTTTGAGCAGTTCGCCGAGCAGGCTCGGCGGGAGCACGCCGCCGCCGGTGGCCGCCGCGCGGACCGCGTGCGCCAGCCGTTCGCCGGTCGTGGCCGATCGCGGCAGGACCGCCACCACCCGGCATTCGATGGCGGGCACGAGCTCCGCCTCGCTGATCTGGCTCACCACGAGCACCACCGGTTTGCCGTCCTCGGCGGCGAGCCGCCGCAGCCAGAGCACGATCTCCGGCGTCAGGCATTCGGCGGCGAACACCAGTACGTCGGTCTCGGCGCGCCGCTCCCAGTCCCGGATGTCGATCCCCTGTTGCGTGCCCAGCTGGCTGGCCAGGCCCGCCGTGGTGATCGGGTCGGGCGCGTGCACCGCCACGGTGATCTGTCGGGTTTCCGTGTCCACTTCGTCCCCTCCGCTTGTCCGCGGCCCCAGTCGGATGGATGGGACACAGTGTGCGAAGGGGCTCTTCACGAAGTCTCCACGAGACCTCAACGAGGTGTGAAGGACTTCATGGCCTGCTGAAACGCCTCGACGTACTTGGGGAGTTCGTCCAGGAGCTCGCGGAGCCTGCCCTCGGGGCCGGTGTAGTCCGGGTCGGCGAGGAGGGCGTAGCCGTAGGCCAGCGTCCGGCGAAGTTCGGCGACGCGGGCTTCCGCCACGTCGGCGTCGACGACCAGCCTGCCGTTCTGGGCGAGACTGAGCAGGACATCACCGGCGAACAGCTCCTGATCCTGGCTCACCGGCACAGCATGCACAGCCACGGATGCCCGCCACCAGCGCCGGACGACACTTTGCCCCTGCGAACGCCCGGCTTTGCCCACTCGCCCGTCACCCGTCCGGGCGGCGGAAAACCACATGAACGGACATCCGATAGTCCAAGGGACGGCGAAATCCGGTCATGCCCGGCCAAACCCACACGGTGAGTGTCCGATTGATTGCGAAACCCACATCGGCGCCACTAGGCTTTTCGCCGGGCGGGACACTCTTTTTCGGCGGTCGGAAGCGCGGGCGGCAGGTCATGGACGAGGTTTCCTCGCTGACGGTGCGGCTGCTGGGCGGTTCCCCCGCCCGCCACGGCGACGGCGAGATCGCGCTGGGTCCTGCCCAGCGGCAGGCGGTGTTCGCCACGCTCGCGCTGCACGCAGGCCAGGTCGTCTCCCGCCGGGAGATCATCGACGCCGTCTGGGGCGAGCGGCCTCCGGACAGCGCCACCGGCATCGTGTACACCTACGTCTCGGCGCTGCGCCGCGCGCTGGAGCCTGCCGGCGAACCGCTCGTCGCCAGCCGCGCGGGCTACCGCCTCGACCTGCCGAAGCAGCAGGTCGACGTCCATGTCTTCGAAGCCGAGCTGGACCGTGCCCGCGCGCACCGGCTCGACGGCGCGCACCAGCGGGAGCTGGAGTCGCTGCGTTCCGCGCTCGGACAATGGCGGGGCTCCGCGCTCGACGGGATCCCCGGCCCGTTCGCCGAGACCCAGCGTGCCCGGCTGAACGAACTGCGCCTGAGCGCGCTCGAACGTCAGGCCGAGGTCGCGCTGCGGCTCGGCGAGCATCGCGAACTCGTGGACGAGCTCGCCGTGCTGGTCGAGCGTCATCCGCTGCGCGAAGGCCTGCACCGCATGCTGATCACCGCGTTGTTCCGGTCCGGGAGGCAGGCCGAGGCCCTGGCCGCGTTCGACCGCGCCCGCGAGACGATCATCGAGCGGTCCGGCCTCGAACCCGGCCCGGAGCTGCTGGACCTGCGGCGACGGATCCTGGACGACGATCCGGCACTGCACGGACGGCCGGAACGTCCCCACCGGACGCACGCCGTCCCCGCCCGGCCGTCCGCGTTCGTCGGCCGGGAGTTCGAGCTCGGCCGCCTGCGACGGCACCTCACCGCCCTGCTGGACGAAGGCCGCGGCGGAACGGTCTGGCTGGACGGCGAAGCGGGCAGCGGCAAGAGCGCGTTCCTGGCTGAGGCGCTGGCGACGGCCAGGAGCAGGACACGCTGGGTCGTGGCCGACGAGCTGAGCGGCGCGGTCCCGATGAGCCTCATCGCCGACTGCCTCGGCGCCGCGGCGCTCGACGATCTCGGCAAAACGGTCACCGAACTCTGCGAATCTGGGCCTCAGGTGCTCGTCTTCGAAGATCTGCACTGGGCCGACGAGGAAAGCCTGCTCGCCTGGCAGCGGCTTCACCGGCTCACCGCGCACCTGCCATTGCTGCTGATCGGCTCGGCACGCCCGCTCCCCCGGCGCCGCACGCTCGACGTCCTTCGCTCGGAGTTCGACGGCGAGATCGTCCCGCTGCCGCCGTTCGACGGCCCGGCCGTCGCCGCGCTCGCCGAAGAGACCCTGGCCAGGGCTCCAGGTGACGACTTCCTCCGGTTCGCCGCCGAGTACACCGCCGGGAATGTCGGCTATCTGCGCGGGCTGTTCGCCGAGTTCGCCGACGGCCACGAGCCGGACACCACGCCGCATGGCATGCTCGCCGCCGTGGTGGAAGACCATCTCGCCACGCTTTCCGTGCCGGGCAAGCGAACGCTGAATTCCGCCGCGCTGCTCGGCTCGTCGTTCACCGTCGCGGATCTGGCGGGCGTCACCGGCCGCGAACCGCGGTCGCTCACCGGGGCGGTCGAGGAGGCGCTCGCCGCGCACGTTCTCGAAGCCGAGGGAGACCGTCTGCGGTTCCGCGTTCCGCTCGTTCGAGCGGTGTTCGCCGGGAACACGCCGCCCGCCATCCGCGCCGTGCTGCACCAGGAGATCGCCACGACCATGGCGGACTCCGGCGCGCCCGCGGATCGTGTCGCCGAACAGCTGCTCCAGGCGGGCGACGAGCTGACCGCGCCCTGGATCCCCCGCTGGGTGCTCGACAACGTCCGCGCGCTGTCCGCCGGGACCGCCGTCGAACTACTCGATGTGCTTTCCCACCAACGGAATCTCACCGAGGAGCAGCACGAGGAGCTGACCGGCGAGCTCGCCGCGCTGCTGCTGCCCGGCTCGGCCGCCGCGCCCTCCTGGCCCACCCAGCCCTGGTGCACTCCGCTGCACGCGCTCGCCCGGGTGCGCAACCCGAGCGCACCGAGGACGTCCTAAACTGCGGGGACACACACCAGTGATCCGGCCACTTTCGCTGTAAGACGAGAAATGGAGCCGGCGTGACGAACGGGCTGCGCGTCGAGCTGCTCGGGCCGCCTCGTGCCTGGCTCGACGACGTCGAGCTGAAGCTCGGGCCCGCCCGCCAGCGCGCGGTCTTCGCCACCCTGGCGACGCGGCGCGGCCAGGCGATCTCCCTCGGCGAACTGATCTCGGACGTCTGGGGCGGGTCGGCGCCCGCCAGCGCCACCGGCAGTGTCCACACCTACGTCTCCGGCCTTCGCGGGGCGATCCGCAAGGCGGGCGGGGACGCGCACGGAGTCCTGCGTTCGTCCGGATCGAGTTACTCGCTGCGGCTGGACGGGGAAGCGCTCGACGTCCACCGGTTCGAAAAGGACGTCGCGGCCGCCAAAGCGGCACACGCCGATCAGCGGGGCGCGGCCGCGCGGCTCACCTCCGCGCTCGGTCTCTGGCGCGGCGAGGCCTACTCCGGCGTGCCCGGCCCGTTCGCCGAAGCGGAACGCGTCCGCCTCGCCGAACTCCAGCTCACCGCCGCCGAACTGCGCGCCACCGCCTTGCTCGGCATCGGCGACCACCGTGAAGTGGTGGCCGAGCTGACCGCGCTGGTGCAGCGGCATCCGTTGCGCGAGTCCCTGCACGAGACGCTCATGCGCGCCCTGTACGCCAGCGGGCGCCAGATCGAGGCGCTCGGCGCGTATCGCGAGGCCAGGCGGATCCTTCGCGACGAACTCGGCGTCGAACCCGGCGCCCCGCTGCGGGATCTGCACCAGCGCATCCTCGACGGCAGCGAAAAACCCTTCACCGCGCCGAAACCGGTGCCGGTCCGCGTCGTGCCGCCGCCGGTGGCCAAGGCGATCGAGCGCGGCGGGCACGGCCACCTGCCCGGCCGAGCCCGGCAGGTCGAGCGGTTGGACGGCTTCGTCACCGACGTGCTCGCCGGCCGCGGCCGCCCGGTCTGGCTCGAAGGCGAACCGGGTATCGGCAAATCGGAGCTGCTGATCGCCGGGCTGGCCGGTGCCGCGGCGCGCGGCTGCCAGCTCGCCTGGACCGCGGCCGACGAGCTGCAGCAACGGTTCCCGCTGCAGGTGATCATGGAATGCCTCGGCGTGCACCACGGCGCGGCGGATCCGGCCAAGGCCAAGCTGGCCGGTGAGCTGCACGCCGAACCCGCGCACGGGGACTGGGGCCCGACCGACCCGATCTTGTCCACTGTGGACAAATTGCTGACGCTGGTCGACGAAACCTGCGCGGCGGGCCCGCTGGTGCTGGTGATCGACGACCTCCACTGGGCCGACGAGGCCAGTGTGCTGTTGTGGCAGCGGCTGGCCGCCGCCACCCGCCAGCTGCCGTTGCTGCTGGTCGCCGCCACGCGCACCGGGCACGGCCGCCGGGATCTGGCCCAGCTGCGTCGCGGGGTCGAGGCGAGGGACGGCGAGATCATGCCGGTCGAGGTGCTGACCGACGACGACATCGCCGCCGTGTTCGAGGCGATCCTCGAGGCGAAGCTCGGGCCGAGCCTGCGCCCGCTGGTCCGGCGCGCGGCCGGGAATCCGCTCTACGCCAGGGAAGTCGCGCACGACCTGGTCCGGAGCGGCGCGGTGCGGATCACGGCGGGCGTGGCCGAGGTGACGCTGGACGGCACCGAGAACGCGCCGCGGTCGCTGCTCGCGGCCGTGGCCAGGACGTTGGAGACCCTCGACCCGGCCACGACCGGGATCCTGCGCACCGCCTCCCTGCTGGGCGCGGAGTTCGCCGTCGAGGACATCGCCACGCTGGCCGGCAAGAGCCCGCTCGAGGTGCTGCAGGAGCTGGAGCCCGCCATCACCGCGGGCGTCATCGAGTACGCCGGCGACAAGCTCGCCTTCCACCATCCGTTCCAGCGGCAGGCGCTCTACGGCGCCATCGACGAACCGGTCCGTGCCGGGCTGCACCGGTGCGCCGCCGAATCGCTCGCGCGGGCGGGCGCGCCGGTCAAACGGGTCGCCGAACAGCTGGCCGCCGGACCGGTGCCGTTCGACCCGTGGCTGGCGGGCTGGCTCACCGCGAACCACGTCGCGGTGTCCAACCGCGCCCCGCATATCGCGGCCGACCTGCTGCGCGGTGCGCTCGACAGCGCGGTGCCCACCCGTGAGCAACGGGAGACGCTGATCGCCGCGCTGGTCCGCGTGCTGTTCCGGCTCGAACTCACCCCCGAGGCCGAAGCCGAGGAGGCGGTGAAGACCGTCGTGGACAAGGCGGATCTGGCGCAGATGCGGCATTTCCTGGCCGCGCTGCGCTACCGCCGGGGCGACACGCCGGGCGCGATCGAGGCGCTCGGTGACACCGCGGACGATCCGTCGATCCCGGAACTCTGGCGCACCAGCACCCGGACGCTGCTCGCCAACTTCCGCCGTGGAGACCTGTCCGATCTCGACGAGACCGAACGGATCGCGCGAGGCCTGCACACCGAGGCGGCCGAAGCGGGTGAGCGCTACCCCGCCGCGCACGCGCAGCAGACGTTGTGGCTGGTGCACTCGATCCGCCGGGAGCACGACCGGGCGCTGACCGCGATCGACGCCGCGCTGGAGACCGCGGGCCACGAGGCGGACCTGGCGACGCTGCGGTTCGACCTGCTCGACAACCGGCTCTTCACCCTGCAGAACCTCGACCGGCTCGCCGAGGCCGACGCCACGCTGCACGCCGGGTACGAGACCGCGGCGCGGCACGGCCTGCCGACCGGTCCGCAGGTCTCAGCGGCCGTGCACTACTACTGGACAGGGCGCTGGGACGAGGCGCTGGCCGAGCTGGACTCGGTCACCGAGGACGGTCCGGCGATCACCTTCTACGGCGTGCGCGAGCCGGGTGCCGCCGCCCTGCTGCTGCACGGGGTCGCCGCGCTCATCGCGGGCCATCGCGACGAACGCGTCGCCGTCCGAGCTCATCTGGAAGCGGCCGAGGCGCATTCGCCGTCGAACTCGTCCGAACGCGAGAGCTGCGACTTCTACCTGGCGGCACAGGCGATGGCCGCCGAACAACGTGGCGAGCTCGACGACGCGCTGCGGTTGTTCGCGCCGGTGCTGCGCCCCGACTACGCCCGGATGATGCTGCGCCACCAATGGCTTCCCGACGTCGTCCGCGTCGCGATCGCCGCCGGGAACGACGCCGTCGCGCAGGAAGCGCTCGCTGTCTGCGCCGAAGAGGCGAGCCAGGAGACCGTGCCGGCCAGGGCGACCGCCGCCGCCCTGCGGTGCCGGGCGCTGATCGACGGCGATCCCGAAGGCATGCGGGCCGCGGCCGATCACTACCGCGAGGTCCGTCGTCCCATCGAACTGGCGGCCGCCCTGGAAGACGCCGCCGAACTGCTCGGCCGCGCCGGGTACCTCGAAGAGGCGACCCGTTCGCTCACCGAGGCGTGCGAAGTGCTCGGGCCGGTCGGTGCCACCTGGAGCATCCGCCGCGCGGAAAGCAGGCTGCGCCGCTACGGCGTCTTGAGCCGCGCGGAACGGGGTCCCCGGCACAGTGGAGCCCTGTCGCCGCTGGAACTGCGGGTCGCGCGGCTGGTGGCGGCGAAACTGTCCAACCCGGAGATCGCCGCGGAGCTGAGCCTTCCGCGAAGGACGGTGCAGTCGCTGGTGTCCAGGGTGCTGACCAAACTGCACGCCGATTCCCGGCTGACCGTCGGCGATCAGCTGCCGAGACGACTCGCGTGACCGCACGATCGAGGAGAACCATGACCCGCGTACTGGCCGGATTGACGGCCCTCGTGCTGCTGCTCGCCGGCTGTTCCGGCACGCCGGAAGCCGGCGGCCCGATCAAACTCACCGTCGCCACCTTCGGCGAGTTCGGGTACGAAAAACTCTTCGACGACTACGAAAAGGCCCATCCGGGCATCACCGTCGAAGGCCGGGTCGCCGACTTCGAGACGCATCACCGGCAGCTGGCCACCGGGCTCGGCGCCGGACGCGGCAGCGCCGACGTGGTGGCGATCGAAGAGCAGTACCTTCCCAAGTTCCGCCAGTCGACGGACAAGTTCAGCGATCTGTCCGAGTTCGGTGCGCAGGGTCTCCGCGAGCACTGGCCTGCTTGGAAATGGGATCAGGGCACCGCCGAGGGCGGGAAGTTCGTGATGGGCCTCGGCACCGACATGGGCAGTCTCGCGCTCTGCTACCGCCGTGACCTGTTCGCGAACGCCGGTCTGCCGACCGACCGCGACCAGGTGGCCGCGCTGTGGCCGACCTGGGAGAAGTTCGCCGAAACCGGGGAACGGTTCAGCGCCAAGGCACCGGACGACGTCAAGTTCGCCGACTCGGCGGGCACCGTCTACACGGCGATGCTCAACCAGGCGCAGGAGAACTACTTCTCCAAGGACGACAAGTTCATCGCCGACACGAATCCCAACGTGCGCAAGGCCTTCGAGCTCGCGGGTGGGATGGCGCTGAAGAAGGAGACCGCCGCGGTCACCACCTTCACCCAGCCGTGGACGGTGGCGATCAAGCAGAGCCGGTTCGCCGCCATCACCTGTCCCGCCTGGATGCTCACCCAGATCCAGGAGGCGGGCGGCCCGGAGCTGGCCGGAAAATGGGACGTCACGTCGGTTCCGGGCAAGGCGGGCAACTGGGGCGGTTCGTTCCTGACCGTCCCGAAGCAGGGCGCGCACCGCAAGGAGGCCTACGACCTCGCCGTCTGGCTCACCGCCCCCGAACAGCAGAAACGGATCTTCCTGGAGAGCGGGTTGCTGCCGAGCGCGCTGGGCGCCTACCAGGACAGTGCCGTGCTTTCCCACACCAGCCCGTATTTCAGCGGTGCGCCGATCGGCAAGATCTTCGCCGCGTCCGCCGAGGCCTTGCGGCCCAACTACCGCGGGCTGCGCGACGGTGAGGTGCGGCCGGTGTACGGGCACGCGCTCGGCCGCGTCGAAGAGGGGAAGCAATCGCTCGACGAGGCCTGGAACCAGGCCGCCACCGAAGGCCGCGCCGCGGCCGCCAACTGAGCGGGGACGGCGTGACACTGGGGTTTCCGGACGGGTTCCGGTGGGGTACGGCCACGGCGGCGTACCAGATCGAGGGGTCGACGACGGCAGACGGTCGCGGACCGTCCATTTGGGACACTTTCACCACGAGATCCGGCGTGGCCACCGGTGATCCGGCTTGCGATCACTATCGGCGTTACCGCGACGACGTCCGCCTGCTGAGCGAACTCGGTGTGCCGTACTACCGGTTCTCCGTCGCTTGGTCGCGGGTCATGCCGGACGGCCGCACGGTCGAGCCACGCGGGCTCGCCTTCTACGACCGTCTCGTCGACACGTTGCTGGAACACGGGATCACCCCGATGGTGACGCTCTACCATTGGGATCTACCCGAGGCACTGCAAGCGAAAGGCGGCTGGCCGAATCGCGAGCTCGCGGACCATTTCGCGGACTACGCGCTGACCGTCCACAAAGCACTCGGTGATCGAGTTCGGCAATGGACCACGATCAACGAACCGTTCTGCGCCGCCTTCATCGGCTACGGCAACGGAGATCACGCCCCGGGCATCCAAGACGAGGGCGCGGCGCTCGTCGCCGGGCACAATCTCCTGCTCGCGCACGGCAAGGCCGCTCAAGCGTTGCGGTCTAATGGCGGCGAGCAGGAAGTGTCCATCGTGCTCAACTTCGCCCCCGTGCTGACCGATGTGGACGATGCCGTGCATCGGGAGGCCGCACGCAAATTCGACTTCCTGCACAACAGGTTCTTCCTCGACCCCCTGCTGGGCCGCGGCTATCCGCCCGAGCTGCTGGCGGATCTGGCGCATCTCGGCACCCTGGAACCGGCGATCGCCGACGGTGATCTGGAGATCATCGCGCAGCCGCTGGACGTCCTGGGCGTCAACTACTACGCGCCCGCCCGCGCGGTGCCGCTCGAAGATCCCGAAGCCGACAGCAACTGCCCCCTGCCGGGCCTGCGCGGGATGGACGTCCAGCCGCCCCGCGGTGAACTGACCTCGCTCGGCTGGGAGCAGCGGCCGGAGTGCTTCACCGAACTTTTGCTGTGGCTGCAAGAACATTGCGGCGGCTTGCCGCTCGTGATCGCCGAGAACGGTGCGGCCTTCGAGGACGAAGTAGTCGAAGGCCGCGTACACGACGAGAAGCGCGTACGGTACTTCGCCCACCACCTCGCCGCCGTGCACGCCGCGATCGAGCGCGGCGCCGACGTCCGCGGCTACATGGCCTGGTCGCTGCTGGACAACTTCGAGTGGGCCATGGGGTACACGCAGCGGTTCGGTCTCGTGCACGTCGACTTCGAGACTCAGAAGCGGGTGCTCAAGGACAGTGCGCTGTTCTATGCAGATGTGGTGGCGCGCAACGGTCTTTAGCGGTTGCTTCCGTCATCGCCGGAAACTGTCGGTGGTCGGTTGTACGTTCTGCGTGTGGACACACTCAACGCCACTGTGGCGCGTTTGAAGGAAATCACGTCGTCGGAAGTTTTGCGGGAGGTTAATGCTTCGCTGGATTCGTTGGGGGATCAGGATGCGGTGGATGCCGCCGTCGCGGCGTCGGAGGGCATCGCACGCTTGGAGGCAATTCGGTTCCGCGCTTTGGGGCGGTTAAGCCGTCATCGCGATGGAGCCTCCAGTGTCGTACAGGAGGTTGCGTTCGCTCTGTCCGTTGTGGACGGACATGCTGCCGGGCTGGTCTCGACGGCTGAGGCGTTGACGACTCGGCTGCCGCGCACATTGGGACTTCTGGACGCCGGAAAGGTCGGCGGGTACGGAGCGATGAAAGTCGCGGCAGCCACTGCCTGGCTGTCGGACGAGGACGCCCGTGCGGTGGACGCGGTCCTGGAGGATCGGATCCCGGGCCGGAACTCCGATCAGATCCGGAAAGCGGCGAATCATGCGGCGATGATGGCCGACCGTGACGGCGCCTCCCGCCGTGCCGAACGGAACCGCGGCGGACGTCGTTTGACGGTACGGCAGGGCGACACCGGGGTGGCGTCCATCGAAGTCGAAGACGGGCCCGCCGAGAAGGTCGCCGCCGCCTACACCCGCATCGACCGCGAAGCCCGCGCCCTGCGAGCCGGTGGGGAAACGCGCACCCTGGACCAGTTGCGTGCTGATGTTGCCCTTGACCTTCTGCTGGGTGGTCAGGGTGGGAAGAGTGAACGGTCCGAAGTGTTCCTCTATATGGACCTTCAGACTTATTTGGGGTTGAACGATGATCCCGCGGAGATGGCCGGGCATGGGCATATCCCCGCCTCGCTGGCGCGGGAGATCGCGTCCGGGTCTAATACGGTGCTGCGGCGGATCATCACCGACCCACTCTCGGGACAGGTTCTCGACCTCGGCCGGAACCGCTACCGACCCACCGCCGGACTCGACGAATTCGTGCGGGTGCGAGATCGTGAGTGCCGAAGACCCGGGTGTCATCGCGTCGCCCAAGCCTGCGACCTCGACCATTCCCTGCCCTGGCAACACGGCGGCCACACCACAGACACCGAACTGATCGACCTCTGCCGCCGCGACCACCGACTCAAAGACGAACCCGGCTGGAACTACCAGCTGGATTCCGACGGAACCCTCACGATCACCACACCCACCGGGCAGCGCTACGACAGCACGCCTCCACCACTGCACGAACCCCGCGACGAAGCACCACCGTTCTGAGCCGTCGCCGGAAAACGGCCACGACACGATCCCGGACCTCTCCACGACTGCCGTACGACGCTGGGGTCCCTGCCCGAGCCCCCTCAGCCCTCGTCGCCGAAAAACGACGACAGCACCGAACCGCAATCCGCGCACCGACTGGCTCCCCCCTCCTCAACATCGCCGAAAAACGACGGCGTCGCCGCGAACCCGGACGCGTTCTCACCCTGGGGTCATCGCCGAAAAGCGGCTACATCCACACGACTCCCAACCGAGCAACGGCGCAGGACCGCATCTCGACACATTCACCGAAAACCGACCACAGCACCGCGAAGCCGGACGCGTACTCTTCCTAGGTCATCACCGAAAACGACCACACTCACACGAGGGCACCCCAGAAGCCTCGCCCAACAGAGCGACGCCACCCCGGCAACCACGATAGACGCTCGCCGGGTTGCCGAAAAATGGCCACAGCACGGGACCACACCTCCCCGCACCGGCTGGCATCCACGTCCTCACCATCGCCGAGAAACGACCACAATGCCGCACGCCACCCCACCGCGACTCAGCCGCCACCAAACCCGTCGGTCTCCGTCGCCAAACCACGGCAACACCCCAGCCAAGAACCCGAACCTCAGCCCCGCGGAGCCCCCCGCATAACCCCGTCGACCACCTTCCTGGCCAACACGATGAACAACCCGACCACCGGCAGCACCCCGATGGTCGCCGCGGTCAGCATCAGCGAGTAATCCGTGAAGTACCCACTGGCCAGCCGCGACAACGCGACCTGAACGGTCGGATGCGCATTGGGGTCGAGCACGATCAACGGCCAGAAGAAGTCGTTCCACGCGGTCATGAACGTCAACATCCCAAGCACCGCGGCTTGAGGGCGGATGGCGGGCATGGCGACGTTCCAGAACAGCCGCATCGTCGAGCAGCCGTCGACACGGCCGGCGTCCAGCAGCTCGCCGGGGATCGCCTCCTCGCACGCCTGCCGCATCCAGAACACGCTGAACGCGCCGACCAGTCCCGGCACGATCACCGCCTCCAGCCGTCCGTACCAGCCGAGTTCGCCGACCACCAGGTACAGCGGGATGACGCCGAGCTGCGCGGGCACCATGGCGGTGCCGATGACGACCAAGAACAGCGAGTCGCGACCGGGGAACCGCAACCGCGCGAAGGCGAATCCGGCCATGCTGGAGAGCAGCACGTTCGAAACGGTCACCGTGCCGGCGACGATCAGCGAGTTCTGCATCGCCAGCCAAAAATCGACGGTCCCGAAGACCCGCTCGACGTTCTCGATCAGGTTGCCGCCGGGCACCAGCGGCGGCGTCGTCTCCCCGAGGGCGGAATTGTCCTTCGAGGACACCACGAACGACCAGTACAACGGGAAGATCGACGCGACGACGACGGCGAGCAGCAGCCCGTAGACGACGAAACCGGTCCGTTCTCTCCCCGCCACGGTCATTCACCGCCCCGCATCCGGCGCACGAGCGAGAAATTGACCAGCGCGAACACCGCCGAGAACAGGAACAGCAGCCACGCGATGGCCGCCGCGTATCCGGCATCGAACTCGCCGAAGCCCTTCTCGTACAGGTACATGGCCAGAGTCTGGAACTGCCGGTCGGCGCCACCGGTGCCGTTGACGCCGGTTTCGTCGAGCAGCTGCGGCTCGGCGAACAACTGCAACCCGCCGATGGTCGAGACGACGACGGTGAAGGCGATCGTCGGCCGGATCGCGGGCACCGTGATCGACCAGAAGCTCCGCCAGCGCGAGGCACCGTCGAGCATCGCGGCGTCGTACCGCTCCTGCGGCACGGATTGCATGGCCGCCAGGTAGAGCAGGGCGTTGTAGCCGGTCCAGCGCCACATCACCATCGCGCTCACCGCCACATGAGACGCGAACCGGTCCGACCGCCAATCCACCGGATCGAGCCCCACCAGGCCCAGCACCCAGTTGACGACGCCGTAGTCCTCCGCGAACAGCTGGCTGAACACCAGCGCCACCGCGACCACCGAGACGACGTTGGGCAACAGCACACTGGCCCGCCACAGGGTCCTCGCCCGCAGGGGACGGTCGAGCAGGGCGGCGAGGCCGAGCGCGGCGAACAGTTGCGGGACGGTCGAAAGGACGAAGATGCTGACCGTGTTGAAGAGCGCGTTGTAGAAATGCGGATCCTGGAGCAGGACGCCGAAGTTGTCGAGGCCGGCGAACCCGGTGTCACCGTTGACCAGATGCCAGTGATGCAGCGCCACCCACGCGGTGTAGAGCAGCGGGAAAAGGCCGAACACGCCGAAGAGGACGTAGAACGGCGCTGTCATCAGGTATCCGGCGAGCCGCTCGCCCGTACGCTTCAAACGATGATCACCTTGACGCCTGCCTGGCCGATCTCGTCGAGCTCCCGCGGTTCGGCACCGCGGTCGGTGATCAGGGTGTCGACATCGCAGAGGTCCCCGAACCGGGCGAAGTGGTCGTCACCGATCTTGGTGTGATCGGCCAGCAGCACCGTCCGTCGCGCGGACGCGATGGCCGCGCGCTTCACCATCGCCTCGGCGGTGTCCGGGGTGGTGAGCCCCCGCTCGACGGAAAGGCCGCTGGTACCGAGGAAAGCGACGTCGACGTAGGTGTCCTTGAGCGCGTCCAGCGCCCAGCCGTCGACTGAGGCCATGGTGTGGCCGCGCAGCCTCCCGCCGACCAGCATCAGCGTGACGCCGGGCCGGTTCGCGAGCGCGCACGCGTTCGGCAGCGAAGGGGTGACCACGGTCAGTTCACGGTCCGAGGGGACGAGAGTCGCCAGCCTGCCCACCGTGGTGCCCGCGTCGAGCAGGATCGCGCCCCTGTCGGGGAGCTGCTCCAGGGCCGCGGCGGCGATACGGTCCTTCTCCGCGGTCATCACCGCGTCACGGGCGTCGAGGCCCGGCTCGATACCCTGCCGTTCGACGGGGATCGCGCCGCCGTGCACCCGCCGCACCACACCGCTGCGTTCCAGCGCCGTCAGATCACGGCGGACGGTCTCGCTGGTGATCTCGAAGGCCGCCGCGAGCGTCGCCACGTCGACACGGCCGTTCCGCCTGGCCTGCTTGAGGATGGCGCGCTGCCGCTCTTCGGCGTACAACGGTCACCTCCTGCCGTGGCGGACGAGCGGTCATGGCGACAATAGTTGGTTTCCCGCCGGTCCGACAACGGAACCCCCTCCGTCCATTGAGGACAGAGTGTTGCCCGAAGCTACGTTAGGACTGCCCGTTTGGCCGCCAGGAAAGCGCGTTCCGTGTCGTTGGTGGCCAAGGCGATCGCCTCGTCGTAGGCGGCGACGGCTTCCGCGGTCCGGCCGAGGCGGGACAGCAGATTCGCCCGCGTGGCCGGCAGGTGGTGATAGCCCGGCAGGTCCAGTTCCTCGATGCCTGCCAGCGCCGCCGCCGGGCCGTGCACCTCGGCGACGGCGACCGCGCGGTTGAGCGCGACGACCGGCGATGGGGCGAGCCGCCACAGCTGGTCGTAGAGCGCCAGCACCTGCGTCCAGTCGGTCGCGTCGCCGTCCGTGTGCACGGCGTTGATCGCGGCCTGGACCTGATACGGACCAGGCCGGTCCAGACGCAGGCAATGCCGCACCAGCTCGTGTCCTTCGGCGATCAGTTCCCGGTTCCACAACGACCGGTCCTGCTCCGCGAGCACCACCAGCTCACCGGACGGCCCCACCCGCGCCGGCCGCCGCGCTTCGGTGAGCAGGAGCAGCGCCAGCAGCCCGGTCACCTCCGGCTCGCCGGGCATCAGCTCGGCGAGCGCCCGCGCGAGCCGGATCGCCTCCAGGCAGAGGTCCGTCCGCAGCAGCTCACCCGACGTGGACGCGTAACCCTCGTTGAACACCAGGTAGAGCACGGTGAGGACGGAGTCCAGCCGCTCGGGCAGTTCGCCCTCCCCCGGCACCCGGTACGGGATGCCCGCGTCGCGGATCTTCTTCTTCGCGCGGACGATCCGCTGGGAGACGGTCGTTTCCGGGACGAGGTACGCCCGCGCGATCTCCCCCACCTCCAGCCCGCCGAGCAGGCGCAGGGTGAGCGCCGCCCGCGCGGGCGGCGAAAGCGCCGGATGACAGCAGGTGAAGATCATGCGGAGCTGGTCGTCGCGGACCGGCCCCGTCTCCCGCGGCTCGTCCGGCGTGTGCAGGAGCAACGCCTGGGCGTGCCGTGCCTCGCGGGTGGATTCCCGGCGCAGCCGGTCGATCGCGCGGTTGCGGGCGGTGGTCACGATCCACGCGCCCGGATTGGGCGGCGTCTTCTCCCACTTCTCGACCGCCGTCGCGAACGCGTCCTGAACCGCCTCCTCGGCGAGCGAGATGTCGCCGAGGAGGCGGGTCAGGGTGGCGACGCACCGGCCGTACTCCGCCCGGTAGATCCCGGCGAAGTCCATCACTGCCGGAGCGACGGGTCGCCGAACGGCCGCACCTCGATCGGCTGTCCGCAGGCCAGCGCGCATTTCCGCGCCCACGCGAGCGCCTGGTCGAGGTCCTCGACCTGGATCACCCAGAATCCGCCGAGCTGCTCCTTCGTCTCGGCGAACGGGCCGTCGGTGATCGTGGTCGTGCCGCCGGCGGGCCGGACGACCGTGGAGACGTCCGAGTGCTCGAGCCCGCCGACGAAGACCCACGACCCGGCGGCCTTCATCTCGTCGGTGACCTTGCCCGTCCTGGCCAGCATGGCCCGGACCTCGTCCTCGGGCGCGTCCCGCTCGCTTTCGTCGAGCTGGACGGCGAGCAGGTATCGCCTCATCGCGGACTCCCTCGATCGCTGAGGGCGGAAATCATTCCACGGTGACGGACTTCGCGAGGTTCCGGGGCTTGTCGATGTCGTGGCCGAGGATCAGCGCGGCGTGGTAGGCCAGCAGCTGCAGCGGGATCGTGAGCAGGATCGGGTCGAGCTCCGGCTCCGAACGCGGCACCACGAACCGCGGCACGTCGAGATCGCCGAAGTCCACGTCGTCGTGCGTGATCGCCAGCACCTGACCCTTGCGCGCCTTGATCTGCTGCATCGCGGCCAGGTTGCGGTCGGCGAGGTCGTCGGACGGCACGATCGCGACCGTCGGCAGCTCCTCGTCGATCAGCGCGAGCGGGCCGTGCTTGAGTTCCGAGGTCTGGTAGGCCTCCGCGTGCCGGTACGAGATCTCCTTGAACTTCTGCGCGCCCTCCCGCGCCACCGGGAAGCCCCGGACCCGGCCGATGAAGAACAGGCTGCGCGCGTCGGCGCAGATCTTGGCGTGCTCGGCGATCTGGGACTCGGCTTCGACGATGGCCGCGACCTGCTTCGGCAGCGCCCGCAACGCCGCGACGATACGCTGCCCGTCCGCGTTGGACAGGTCCCGGACGCGGCCGAGGGCCAGCGCGATCATCGCGAAGCCGACGGCCATGTTGGTGAGCGCCTTGGTCGAAGCGACCGCGATCTCCGGACCGGCGTGCAGGTACAGGCCACCGTCGCAGGCCCGCGCGATCGTGGAACCGACGACGTTCACCAGGCCGACCACCCGGCCGCCCTTGCGCTTGACCTCTTCGACGGCGAACGCGGTGTCCGCGGTCTCGCCGGACTGGCTGACCGCGATGTAGAGGGTGTCCGCTTCGATGATG
Organism: Amycolatopsis sp. MJM2582; assembly: GCF_000754115.1. Taxonomy (NCBI): domain Bacteria; kingdom Bacillati; phylum Actinomycetota; class Actinomycetes; order Pseudonocardiales; family Pseudonocardiaceae; genus Amycolatopsis; species Amycolatopsis sp. MJM2582. The sequence continues at coordinate 544,936 of NZ_JPLW01000006.1, read as the reverse complement.
GGGTTGCGGTAGCGGAACTCGGACGCCGCCTCCGCGTCGGCCGGGACCCGCGCCAGGTCCTCGATCATGGTGGCGCCGATCTGGCCCGCGTAGTACGCCGAACCGCAGCCGAGGATCTTCACGCGCGCGAATCCGCGCAGATCACGGGGAGTCAGGTTCAAACCGTCCAAACGGGACACACCGAACCGGTCGTCGAGACGGCCCCGGATCATCCGCTCCAGGCATTCCGGCTGCTCCTGGATCTCCTTGTACATGTAGTGCTGGTGGCCGCCGAGGTCGAGGTCGTCGGCCTGGATGTCGATCGCGGTCGCGGCCTTGCCGGTGTCGCTCTCGTCGACGGTGAAGGTGCGGTAGCCGGTGGCGGAGACGCTGGCGAACTCGCCGTCGTCGAGGTGCACCACCTGCGAGGTGTGCCGGACCAGCGCGGACAGGTCGCTGGCGACGAACATCTCCCGGTCGCCGACGCCGATGATCAGTGGCGAGCCGTTCCGCGCGACCACGACGCGGTCGGGGTGCTCGGTGTCGGTCACGGCGATCGCGTAGGTGCCGGTGACGCGGGAGACGGCCTCGACGACCGCGTCTTCCAGCGTCTTCGCGCCCGAGCGCGCGATCAGGTGGGCGAGCACCTCGGTGTCGGTCTCCGACGACAGCGTCACCCCCGCCTGGGTGAGCTGCTCCCGCAGCGCGTCGGCGTTGTCGATGATCCCGTTGTGCACCACGGAGATCCGGCCGTCTTCGGAGACGTGCGGATGGGCGTTCGCCTCGGTCGCGGGACCGTGCGTCGCCCACCGCGTGTGCCCGATGCCGACCTTGCCCGCGAGCCGCTTCGGCAGCGCGGCCGTCAGGTTCCGCACCCGCCCCACGATGCGGTGCACCTGGGCGCCCTTACCGCCGAGGACGGAGATCCCGGCCGAGTCGTAGCCGCGATACTCCAGCCGCGTCAGCCCCTCGATCAGGATCGGAGCGGCGTTCTGGCCGCCGATGTAGCCGACGATTCCGCACATGACGAGTCAACCTCACAAAAGAAAACGGACGGGTGTGGTCCGTCAGCCGTAGACGATGCGGCGCAGTTGCCGCTCGGACAGGTCGGGAGGCGCGACGAGACGGCGGCTCAGCTCACCGGCGATCTGGGGGAAGATCTCGGGGTTCTTCCTGCCCTCCGCCTGCAACTGGGCATGCCTGGACCGGACGTACTGCTCGGCGGGCTGCCGGTAGTACGCCAGGACGTCTTCGACGACACGGGCGGCGATGGCCGTCGACAAACCTGTCGACAAGGCCACCTGCTCGACGATGTCCGCGTCCTCCACGGAGCTCATCATGCACATCCGGCTAACGAAACGCCAGTTCTTGCCCGAAATCGGGCAAGAACTGGCGTTCAAGCGCGTCGACAGTCACACAGACACCTTCTCAGGCGGCTCCTCGCTCAACCGTTCCGTCTTGGTCCAGCTGTTGCGGCGGGCGACCACCCGGAACAGCGCGCGCCAGGTCGCGACCACCCCGAGCACCAGGAATCCCGGGTAGAGCAGACCCGCGAGCAGACAGCGGTGCAGCGGTTCCTCACCGAGCCGCAGCCGGTGCACGATCGCCCACACCACCCCCGGCACCAGCAGCACGGCCACGCCGATCAAGGCTGCGCCGGGCAACGCCGAGGGCGGCGCGATCAGGCCGCCCAGCGTGACCCCCGACCAGGAAGCGACGAGCGTGCCCACGAACAACAGGGAAACCACCAAGGACAACGGCACGGTCAACCACGGGGTCACGAGATAGGCGAGGAAATCCAGCAGACCGATACTGCCCACATGTCGTGAGGCCAGCAATTCCCGCAAATGTCTCGCACATTGCAAATTGCCTTGTGCCCATCGCGTGCGTTGCCGCAGCAACCGGCGCAGATCGACCAGGCCCTGTTGCGTCACCCACGCCGATTTCACGTAACGCATCCGGATACCGGCGACGTGCAGCCTCAGCCCGAGTTCGAGATCCTCGACCAGACAGTCCGACCACGGAGCCGGGTCGAAGCGCCGCAGCACGCCGAGTCGCGTGAATTGCCCGTTCCCGCCCATTCCGACACTGCCCGCGAGATCGCGCAGGCTTTGGGACGCGTCGGCGACCGCGCCGAACTCCAGATCCTGTAACAGCGCGAGCACGCTGCGCCGATTGTGGATCCGCACCCGGCATTGCACGGCGCCGACGCCGCGGTCGCCGAACACGTCGGCCACCTCACGCAGCATCCCCGGACTGCCCCGCCCGTCACCGTCGATGATGCCGACGATCGTGCGCGCCACACTCCCCTCGGCCTCACACAGCCGGAGGATGTAGCGGTAGCCGGCGTTCAACGCCTCGCCTTTGCCCTTCCGCGCCTGCGGGAGCTCACGGCGCAGGACGTGCAGCCGCGGGTCGGCCACCTCGCGGAGAACGCGGGGCGTGCCGTCGTCCGAACCGTCGTCGATCACCAGCACCCGCACCGGATTCCGTTCCGTGCCAAGCGAAAGCGCGTTCCGGACGGTGTTGCCGACCACGCGTTCCTCGTTGAGCGCCGGGATGACGATCCAGAACTCCAGCCCCTCTCCGCGCGCCGCGACGGCCCGGCGCGGACGGCCGGTGCGCCACGCGAACGCCGCGAGCAGGAGATTGTGCGCCGGCCACCACAGGAGCAACAGCATCATGGTCGCGGCGAAGGCGGGGCTCGCCATCAGTCCTTCAGGCGAAGATGCAGCGAACGCGCCATGAGGAGCACCGCGACCACTCCGATCACGAGCGCGAGCACGGTGCTCACCGTCGCGCCCGCCATGGTCGCGCCGATTCCGAGCGCGGAAACCTTGACCGGGCCCACCGGCACCATCGACATGTCTTTTCCTCCGGGCGGCGGGCACCACAAACATCTACTCACAGTTTTCAACGGCGAGTCGCGGGTCACCCTGGTAAGCGATATTCAGCCTTTCGAGTGGGTACGTTACCCCGCTTGTGTTAACGTTCGGGAGCGACGGATCCCCCATAAAGGTGACCATCAGTTAGTGATCCTCGCCTCACCCACCACTCTTTCGTGACTTCACTGACGAATTCACGCCGTACCGAAGCGCGACCCCGGAAGAAGGACCAGGTGCGTAACGCACAGAACGAGACCGACGTCATGCCCGAAATCTGGCTCGTCGTGGGAACCCGGCCGGAGGCCGTGAAACTGGCTCCGGTGGCCAGGGCATTGGCTTCCGGCGGGCGGATGCGGCCCGTACTCATCGCCACCGGACAACATCCCGAAATGGTCGGCCAGGCCTTGGCGACGTTCGGATTGACGGCGGATGAAAATCTGACGGTGAATCGGCGAACGGGCTCCCAGCCGGAACTCCTTTCCGGACTTCTCACCGGTCTGGAAGAAGTGGCCGGTCGGCGGCCGCCCACCGCCGTGATCGTCCAGGGCGACACGACGACCACCTTGGCCGGCGCGCTCACCGCGTTCTGGCTCCGCGTCCCCGTCGTGCACCTGGAAGCGGGCCTCCGGTCGTTCGACCTCGGTGCCCCGTTCCCCGAGGAACTCAACCGGAAACTGGTGACCCAGGCGGCCGCGCTCCATCTCGCCCCCACTCCCGACGCCGCCGCGAACCTGCTGGCCGAAGGGGTGCCCGAGGAGAACGTGCTCGTCGCCGGGAACACCGTCGTCGACGCGATCCTCACGGTGACGGACGGCTCCACCACCGTGCACGATCCGGAATTGGCGACGCTGCTGGAAAACGCCACCCGCGGCGCGGTCAAACTGATGCTGGTCACGCTCCACCGCCGCGAATCCTGGGGCGAGCCGATGCGCCGGGTCCTGCGCGCGGTGGCCCGGTTGATGGCCTCCGATCCGGAACTGCGGGTGGTGCTTCCCGCGCATCCGAATCCGGAGGTGCGCGATCTCGTCCGCGCGGAACTGGCGGATTCGCCGGGCGCGCTGATCACCGGTTCGCTGCCGTATCCCGAACTGGCGGCGACCTTGGCAGCCAGCACACTCGTGCTCTCGGATTCCGGCGGTATCCAGGAAGAGGCCCCGACCTTCGGCGTCCCGGTCCTGGTGCTCCGCGACGTCACCGAGCGCATGGAGGCCGTGAACGCGGGCTGCGCCCTGCTCGTCGGGACGGACCACGACAAGATCGTGTCGACCGCGAGCCTGCTGCTGAACGACCCCGCGGCGCGCACCCGGATGATGAGCAAGGGCAACCCGTTCGGCGACGGTGCCGCCGCCGAACGGACCGAGCAAGCCCTCGCGTACCTCCTCGGCCTGGCCGCGGATCCGCCCGCCCCGTTCCGGCCCGCCTCCGCGAACGAACCGGCCGAGGTCTGACCCGATGACGAAGGACAACGGCGGGCAGCGCTTTCGCCTGCCCGCTTGGTTCCGGCTGGCGGTCGTCGCGGTCGTCGCCGTCACCGTCGTCGTGGTCGTCCTGGTCCAGGTGACGAAGAAGGATCCGGTCACGGCGTCGCCGGCCGCGGCTCCGGTGTCGCTGGCCGATCGCCTTCCCGGCGCGGGAAAAGCGGGCCTGCCCGGCCCCGGCGGGGATCCGGCCAGGAAGACCCTCGTGCTCTACGACGACGGGCGCAAGAAGGACGGCACCGTCTCACCGCCCGAAGAGATCCGGACGGCCGAGGCGTACGCGATGTTCACCGCGAACCTGGTTTCCCGTGGCACCGCTTGGGAACTGCGGCCCGCCGCCGACTACCGGCCGCGGCAGGCGGACGCCTTCCAGTCGATCGTGTACGTCGGCTCGGTCTCCGACGCGGCGCTGCCGAAGGCGTTCCTGAACGACGTCGCGGCCGCGCGTGTCCCGGTGGTCTGGATCGGCGCCAACATCTGGCAACTGCGCGCGGACGCGGGCTGGCGCGCGGAGGGCTACCGCGACGACAACCCCACCACCGTCACCTACAAAGGCACTCCCCTGCGCCGCGATCCCCGTTCGGGTACCGGGGTCGTCGCGATCGACGTCCGTGATCGGACGCGGGTCCAGATCCTGGCCGAGGCGAGCGCTCCAGGCGGCGAGCCGTCACCCTGGGCCGTCCAATCAGGACAGTTGACGTACGTGGCCGAGGTGCCCTACGCCTACGCCGGAGCGCAGGACCGCTACCTCGCGGCGGCCGACATCCTGCTCGGTGCCCTGTCTCCGCAGGCGCCGGACCGGCACCGCGCGCTGATCCGGCTCGAGGACGTCGGCCCGCGGACGAAACCGGAAGAGCTCCGCCGCGTCACGGATTTCCTCGTCCGGGAGAAGATCCCGTTCTCCCTCGCGGTGTACCCGTACTACTCGGACCCCCAAGGCCGGGCCAACGACGGCGTCCCGACCTCCGCGCGGCTGGTGGACTCGCCGGACCTGGTCGCCGTGCTCAAGGAGGCCGTCCAGGCCGGCGCGACGCTGGTGATGCACGGTTACAGCCATCAGAGCGACAGTGGCCCGAACCCGTACGACGGGGTCAGCGCGAGCGATTTCGAGTTCTACAAGTCCAGTGTGGACGGTGCGGGTACGGTCCGGCTGGACGGCCCGATGCCCGAGGATTCCGCCCGGTGGTTCGACGACCGCGTCGCGACCGGGCTCGGCGAGTTCCAGCGCGTGGGCCTCCCGGAGCCGACGATGTTCGAGTTCCCGCACTACGGCGGTTCGGCCGTGGACTATCAGCGGGTCACCGAGATCTTCCAGGCACGCTACGACCGCGGCAGTTACTACGCGGGCTTCTGCCCCGGCGGGCGATGCGGTGCGACGGCCACCGCCACCACGGAACAGGTGTACGGCCAGTTCTTCCCGTATCCGGTGCGCGACGTCTACGGCGCGAACGTCGTCCCCGAGAACATCGGCAACGTGGCGCCCGTCGCGTTCAACCAGCACGCCTCCCGCACCGCCGTCGACATGCTCGCCGACGCGCAGAGCGCGCTCGTCGTCCGCGACAACGTCGCGAGCTTCTTCTACCACCCGTTCCTCGGCGAGGGTGGCCTGCGGGACCTGGTGAACTCGTTGCGCGCGCTGGGGTACCGCTTCGCGAAACCCACGGAGATCCTCGACGGCTGAGCATAGGATCGGCTCATGCTCGAGAACCTGCTCACGCCGGAGACCAGGACCGATCCGTACCCGTTCTACCGTCAGGTCTTCGACCGCGGGCCGGTCTTCGCGGCCGCCGACGGATTCTTCGTGGTCAGCGGGTTCGAAGAGGCGTCCGCCCTGCTCAAGAACCCCGCTTTCGGACATGGGGAGCCGGAGGTGCTGCCGGATCCGCACGAGAACGAGCCGGTGGACGAGCAGGGCCGGGTGGTCCGGTCGTTCCTCGCGCTCGACCCGCCCGATCACACGCGGCTGCGGCGGCTGGTCTCCAAGGCGTTCACGCCGAGGATGATCGAGCAGCTCGCTCCGAGGATCGAGGAGCTGGCGAAAGAGCTCGTGGCGAAAGCGCTCGAAAGGGGAGAATTCGACCTGATGACCGAGATCGCGAAGCCGCTGCCGGTCGTCGTCATCAGCGAGATGCTCGGGGTTCCCCTCGCCGACCGCGTGCGTTTCGAGGGGTGGTCGCACGCCATGGGGCGCGCACTCGACCCGTCCTTCCTCATCGCGCAAGAGACCGTCGCGGCGGCCGTCGCGGCCCGGCGTGAGTTCGTCGCCTACTTCCGTGAGCTGGCCAAGGAACGGCGGAAGCGGCCGACCGGTGACCTGTTCTCCGATCTGGTGTCGGTCTCCGACGAGGGCGACCGGCTCAGCGAAGGCGAACTGGTGATCACCGCGATGCTCCTGCTGGTCGCCGGGCACGAGACGACGACCAACCTGATCGGCAACGGGATCCTCGCGCTGCTGAACCATCCGGAGCAGCACCGGAAACTGGCCGAGGACCGGTCGAAGATCCCGAACGCGGTCGAGGAGATGCTCCGGTACGACTCCCCCGTCCAGCTGACGACCCGGCTCGCCCTGCGGGACACGACGATCGGTGACGAGGTCGTCGGCAAAGGCGCTCAGGCGGTCGTACTGCTGGGAGCGGCCAACCGTGACCCGCGCACGCACGAGAACCCGGACCGTTTCGACGTGGATCGCCCCTCGCCGAGGCATCTCGCGCTGGGACAGGGCATCCACTTCTGTCTCGGCGCCCCGCTCGCGCGCATGGAGGGCCGGATCGTCTTCGAGGCGCTGCTCGGCGCCGGCCGCGCCTTCCACCGGGCCGCCGATCCGGTCTGGGTGAAGCAGGTGACGCTGCGCGGCCTCGAAAGCCTGCGGCTCGAATTCGCCTGAAAGTCCGGTTTTCGACCTTAGGCGGTTGCCGACCGGCGCCGGACTGCGCATGCTTTGCGCCAATCCGGCGTCGGTGGGGGTGCCCATGTACCAGGAACGCGAGGTCAGAACCGGCTCGTTCCATCGCGCGCTCTCCGAGGCGGTGGAGCATCGCGGCCTTTCCCTGTCCCGGATCCGCGCGCATCTGGCGGCACGCGGCGTTTCCGTGGCCGAATCGACCTTGAGTTACTGGCAGCGCGGCCTTCGCCATCCGTCGACGCCGCGCTCGCTCGACATCGTCCGCGCGCTCGAAGCCGTGCTGGGCCTGCCGCCGGACAGCCTCATCGTCCTGATCGGCCCGCAACGACGTTCCCCCGGCGACGACCGCAGGCCCTCGGTCGCCGAACTGCGGCAGAGCTGGGCCGAGACCTGTTCGTTGCTGGACGAGCTGAGCGCGTCTCCCGGCACGGAGGGCAACGCGAAGCTCGACGTCGTCACCGTCGTCGACGTGCTCACCATGACCGGCGAAGGACGGATCTCGGAGATCACCTCGACCATGGTGGTGCGGGCACGGGAGCCCGGCGCGGACGGTTTCGTGGTGACCCACCAAGACGAACCCGGCACCGACATGGAGGCCACGACCGTCCTCGCCACCGACGGCTGCCGAAGAGGCAGAGTGCGCCGAAGCGCCACATCGCCGGGGATGGTGTTCGAGCTCCTCTTCGACCGCAGCCTGGCCGAAGGGGAAACGCACACCTTCGCGTTCACCCTGCGGCTGGCCGCGTCGGTCCGTTCGACCTGCTTCCACCGGACGGTGCGGTCGCGCATGTCGGCGTATCTGCTCCGCATGCGTTTCGACGGCGGAGCGCTCCCGGCGCGATGCGTCAAAACCGTGCGGGAGCGCGAAGACCTCGCCCCCGTGGTCAGCGAGCCGCTGCATCCCGGACCGGGTGCGACGGTCAGTGCCTACTTCGAGGAACTCGACGTAGGCATCGCGGGGATCGACCTCATCTGGGAGTGAGACGGCGCCGCCGCCACACCGCGACGAGTACGACACCCACTCCGGCGAACCCGGCGGTGATCAGGCCGGCCACGATCCCGGCCGGAATCCCCGTTTCGGCGGGCGGGGCCACCGGCTGTGTGAAGCCGATCCCGCCGCCGCGCTGGTAGTCCGATCCCGGCAGCTTGTCGGCGTAGCGGCCGTGCACTGCCCGCTGGTAGTCGGAAAGCGGGACGAACTTCCCCACCGGCGACTGCGGCAGGCTCGCCTGCAGCAGCACCACACCGTCGGGCCCCAGTTCGTACCAGCCGTTGATCTGGGGTTCGTTGAGCAGGACCGCGCCGGGCTTCAGCCGCGCACTCAGGGTCTCTTCGTCGTTCCCGGAGAACACGCTCGCCGCGACCCACTTCCCCGGTCCCTCGGGCATCGCCTGCAGCGTGGCCTTCTGCCCGGAATCCGCGGTGGCCGTCACGGCGACGGATCTGAGCATGCCCGCCGGTGCCCCCTCGACGCCCCTGACGAAGTCGGGATTGAGGGTGTAGACCGGGATTCCCTTCTCCGCCATGGTGATCCGCTGCGGTTCGATGTGGTCGACCTGCCGGAAGTTCGATCTCGCGAGTCCGATCGCGTCCGGCTGCCCGGCGACACGCACGGCCGCCGCGAGGTCGCCGTCCGAGGGCGGGACGACGCGCTCGCTCGCCGAGGCGGGCGGCGTGGCGGGCAGCAGCGTCGCGACGGCCACCGCGAGACAACCGGCGAACTTCCGGCAGATCGTGTTCATGATCGCGCCTCAGCCCTTCCGGATGTTGACGATGGTGTCGTTCCAGCGGAACTGGCCGTTGCTGCGGTACTGGTTGTAGTTCCAGGTCTGGTAGCGCTGGTAGGTGGGCCACGGGTCGCCGACCATGATCGACTGGTTCGCCGAGTCGTAGCCGTAGATCACCTCGGCGTGGCCGCCGCCGGAGGTCCAGTAGATGCCCGTCAGGTTCAGGATCCCGGAGTCGATCTGGCTGACGACCGAGCTGAAGCCGATCGGGCCGCCCGCGTCCTGCGCGGAGAAGCCGGTGCCGCGGAAACCGCGGACGATCTCGTAGATCTGGGCCGGCTGGTTCGGGCAGTATCCGGCCGAGGTTCCCTTGCCCGCGGCGCAGAACTGGGCCTGGGTGGCGGTGCCGCCCAGCGACCGCTCGATGCTCGAACCGTCGGCGGCCCAGCACCATTGGTTGTACTGCTGCACCTGCTGGGTGTAGTTCAGCTGCTTGGACGCGGCCGTCGCGGCGACCGTCGTCGCGGTCCCGGCCACCGGCGCGATCTCCCGCACTTGAGTGTGGGTCTGGGTCTTGATCAGGCCGCTGGGCCGGTCCCCGTCGCTGGACTGCGCCAACGCGGTGGCGGGCAGCATGCTCAGCGCGAAGACGGCGGCTCCGGTCGCCAGCACGGCCCTCGAAAGGCTCTTCACAGATGTCTCCTTTGACACGGGGGTGGGGAGATCACCGTGCGCCGCCCGGGCTGCGGGAACAACGCCCTCACCAGGCGCGAAGGAGCCGCTGTGATCGTTCACGGTCCGCCACCGGCGGAGTCCGGGCTACCGCGCAAGATTCACGGCGCCTTCACAAAGGCTGTGAATCCGCCACGGGTGTCGCGAGCGTGGTGGGCCGGGACCGGCCCCGCAAGGTGACGTCCTCCGTCGCCTTCCACTGCGCGGCCTCGGCTTCGGCCGCCGACTCGATCGCCGTCCACGAAGCGAGCAGCCGGGCTTCGACGTTCTTCGCCAGCTCGGTGAGCCTGGCCGCTTCGTTCACCGGATCGCCGATCACCGTGTACTCGAACCGTCGCGGGTCGCCGACGTTCCCGGCGACCACCTCACCCGTCGCCACGCCGATCCCGGCCGGGCATTCCGGCACCTCCGCCGCCAGCCTGCGCGCGATCGCCCGTCCCGCGGAAAGCGCGAGGGTCGCGTGGTCCTCCAGCCGCACCGGCGCGCCGAAGATCGCGAGCGCGGCGTCGCCGACGAACTTGTTGACCAGCCCGTGGTTGCGGTCGACCTCGTCGACCACCACCGCGAAGAACCGGTTGAGCAGGCCGACGACCTCCTCGGGCGGACGGCTCGCGGCCAGCGCGGTCGAGCCGATCAGGTCGACGAAGAGCACCGACACCGTCCGGACCGTGCCACCGAGTTCGGCCGACGTGCGCATCGCCTCGCTCGCGACGTCCTCGCCGACATGCCTGCCGAACAGATCCCGCAAACGTTCGCGTTCGGCGAGACCGGCGGCCATCCCGTTGAAACCCGCTTGCAGCAGACCGAGTTCGGTGCCGTCGTAGACCGGGATCTCGACGGTGAAGTCACCGGCGCGGACCCGGCCCAGCGCGTGCTGCACCGACCGGATCGGGTTCACCACGGCGCGGGCGGTGAACACCGTCACCAGCAGTCCGAAGACCAGCACCACCAGCCCCAGGGCGATCACCGAGACGGCGAGTTTCGTCGTCGACACGTCGCCGCGCGCCCACGCCAGCACCGCCGTGACCACCAGCCCCGCCACCGGCACCCCGGTGCCGAGGCACCAGAACAGCAGCATCCGCAGATTCACCCCGCCGCTGAGCGGCCGCGCCGGCACCGTGCCGGACAACGCCAGCGCCGCGTACGGCCGGAGGATGAATTCCCCGGCCAGGTAGGCGATCGCACAGACGACCACTCCCGCGAACGCGACGACGAGCAGTTCGGTGAGCACGACCCGCGGCTGCACCAGCGCGGCCAGCACGCCGAACACCACGGTCGCGATACCCCACAACACCGCCTGGACCAGCGTCAGGCGCAGCGGGACCCGGAGGCTCGACGCGCGTTCTACGTCGGTCGGCGTCCGGCCCTCGGCCGCCCACCGCAACGTCCGCAGCGCGCCGCGGGTGCCCCACAGCGCACCCACCACCACGGCGGAGACCACGTACACCGGGACCGCGATCGCGGTCACCCGGATGAGTTCGCCGGACATGCCGGGAGCGGGCATGAGCAGCGCCGCCAGCCCGACCACGACCAGCGCGCCGATGACGTTAGTCGCGATCAGCGTCCCGGTGAGCAGCCCCTGGACGCGACGGCGCAAGACGGCCGGATCCTGAGCGAGCGGGCCGAGCAGCCAGAAGCCGAACGGCCCTTGCCCGCGGCCCCGAACAGAGGAGTCGTTGTCTGATCGCACCCGTGTCCCGCCGTTCACCCCGGTTTGAGTGAACGACTGTACACCGAAAGGGTCATATCCGTCAGCGGACGGTGCCGGAGCCGATCAGGGTGGTGGCGTCGAGTTCGGTCAGCCCGTCGGCGCGCAAGGACTCGAGATAGCGCTCGCGCACCCGCTCGACGACGTCGGGCTCCAGATCGTCGAGCAGTCCCCGGAAGCCGGAGCCGATGACGACCAGCCAGGCGATCTCCGGCGTCATGGTCAGCCGCAGTTCGTTGACCACGACGTCCACATCGGACAGATTCCGCTCGGAAAGCCACGCGGCGTAGGGATCCGCCTGGTCGACGCGATCGATCAGGCTCGGTTCACGCTCCGGCGGCGGCGCGGACTCGGTCACCGCCGCGACCGCGCGGCCGAGATGGCGGCCCGCGGCCACCATGGCCCCGCCGCGCCAGATGGTGAAGACGGCCCGGCCGCCGGAGCGGGCCCTGGCGATCAGGCGCTCGGTCCCGTCCGTCATGTCGGGGAAGAAGAAGATGCCGAGCGCGGACTGCACGACGTCGTAGCCGCCGGTGTCCCACGCCGTCGCGTCGGCCTCGTGCGCGCGCAACTGCGGCAAGCCTGCCGCAAGACGGCGCAGCTCGCCGATCATCGGACCGGAGAGGTCGAGCGCGTCCACCACCCCTCCCGCGCCGACCGCGTGCGCCGCCGGAATCGCCGAAGCCCCGGTGCCGCAGCAGGCGTCGAGGACACGGTCTCCCTCGGCGAGCCCGGCGGCGGCCACCGTGGCCGCACCGATCGGCTCCCACAGATGCCGCCCGAGTGCGGCGAAGTCGGCGGCGGCCGCGTCGAAGGCGCGCTGGGTTCCCACTTTGCGAGAGGACATGCCGCGACGATATCCGTTTCGCGCCCCGGCCACGGATCGAATTCGCGCCGGAACCGATCCGGCGCGCCCGCGGCTCCGAATACCGGACATGGATCAAGGAGACCTCGTCCCGGACTTCACCCTGCCCGACGACACCGGCCAGGACCGCACGCTGTCGGAGTTCCTGGCCACCGGCCCGGTCGTGCTGTTCTTCTATCCCGCCGCGATGACCGGGGGCTGCACGGCCGAGAGCTGCCACTTCCGCGACCTTGCCGCGGAGTTCCGCGAGGTCGGCGCCCACCGTGTCGGGATCAGCCCGGACGGGATCACCAAGCAGCGGCGATTCTCCACCCTGCACGGCTTCGACTACCCTCTTCTGTCCGATGTGGACGGAGAAGTCGCCAGACTCTTCGGCGTCTGGCGCCGCTTCAGCCCGCTGCACGCCAAGCGGCGCACCTTCGTGATCGACACCGACCGCCGGATCCTCGCGGTGATCAAGAGCGAGCTGAAATTCGACGTCCACGCCGACAAGGCGCTCACGACCCTGCGGGAACGGACTCCCAGCGCCTGACCCGGCCCTCGCCACTCACGAGGCGGGAAAGCGCGGCCGTGCCGTCGAAGAGCGCCCGCGAGCGGGCCGTGATCCCGGCGTCCCTGGCGGCGAGCGCGGAAGCGACGTCCTCCAGCCGCCGGGATCGCCGCAGTTCCGGCATCAGCGCGCGCAGGGGCGCGACACGGTAGCCCGCCAGCCGCAGCTGGTGCACGATCCGCGCGTCCCGCACCTGCGACGGCGTGTACCGCCGTGTCCCCCGCTGATCGCGGCCGGGCACGACGAGCCGTTCCGTGTCCCAGTGCCGCAGGGTCGACGGGCGCACGCCGAGCGCCGACGCGAGTTCGGAGACGCTCATCGAGTCCGAGCCGCGTACGTCTTCGATCGGTTCCCCGGAGATCACCCGGACGGCTTCCCTGGCGTCCCGGAGATCCGCGCGTTCGGCGTCGAGCCCGGCGTGGGCCGCGTCGAGGCGCGCGAGGACCTCGGGGAGCGGATCCCGGTGTACGGCGCGGACGATCTTCTTGGCCTCGACCGGCCCCACCGCGGCGGCGAGCGCGCGATAGGCCAGCGCGGACCGGAGGTGGATCTCGCCGTAACTCCGGTAGCCCGAAGCCGTCCGCGACGCCGCCGGCAGCACGCCGTCGCGTTCGAGGTTACGCACCTGCTGGACCGAATACCCCGCCAGGCGGGCGACCTCCGCGGTGCGCATCGATTTGAGACTTGACACCTTCACTCCGTCGAAAACGCGCTCGAACCCTCCACGAGCACTTTAATGCCACGCTTGAGCACATGACCATCGAAGAGATCATCGGCCTCGTCTCGGGCCTCGACGGCGTCCTGACCCTCACCCCGGGGCGGTGTGACGAATGGCCGGAGCTCAGCCGGGGCGACGCGTTCTTCTACTACTCCCCCGACGGCGTCGTCCCGACCAACGTCCAGCCCTTCGCGACCATCGTGACCAAGAACTACCCCGGCGACGAGACCTCGCGGCTGGACCGACCGGACACCTTCCGCGTAAACATCCACGCCGGCAAGAAGGAGTTCGCCCGCGATCTTGGCCAGAACCCCGCCGACACCGACGTCCTGATCGCCCATCCCGTGTACGGGAACGCGGGCTGGCTGGCGGTGGTGAACCCGGCGTCGAACACCGAAACGGCCACTCGCGAACTGCTCGAAACGGCCTATCGGCTGGCCCGTGCCCGGTACGAGCGGCGGGCGGAATCCGCGCGCGACCGGTAGACCGAATATCGTGGGGCGGTGGGCCCGGAACCTTCGAACCCGTGAGCGGCTCAGGCCGGTCGACCTCGCGCGCGAGCACGGCCTGTCCGCACAGGCGGTCCGCAACTACGAGGCGGACGGCATCCTCCCCGTCGCCGAACGCGGCCCGCAGGGCTATCGCACCTATACGCCGCTGCACGCGCGAGCCCTGCGTGCCTTCCTCGCCCTGGTGCCGGGACACGGTCACGCGACGGCGGCGGCGATCATGCGGGCGGTCAATCAGGACGACGTCGAGGAGGCGCTCCGGCTCGTCGACGAAAGCCACGCGCAACTGCTCGACGACCGCCGCACCCTCCAGGCCGTCACGGCCGCGCTCCGCGATCTCGAACCCGTGCCGCAGGAACGGGGCGAGGTGTTCGTCGGCCCGCTGGCCCGGAAACTCGGCGTCCGGCCCGCCACCCTGCGCGAGTGGGAACGGGCGGGCCTTCTCCGTCCCGAGCGGGACCCGAGGACGGGCTACCGCGTCTACAACGCGGCCGACGTCCGCGACGCGAAGCTGACCCATCAGCTCAGGCGGGGCGGCTATCTCCTGGAGCGGATCGCGCCGGTGCTCGACCAGGTCCGCTCGGCGGGCGGCGTCGTCCCGCTCGAGTCGACGCTGCGCGACTGGCACGCCCGGCTCGCGGCGAGGGGACGCGCCCTGCTCTCCGGTGCCGCCGCGCTGGACGCCTACCTCGCTGACACCATTGGGACAATGACACTTCCGCGCAATTGAATACGCGGGCGATTCGCGCTTTCCGCATACGAAAGTAGGTCCGCGATCACGGATCCTACTTTCGGCGCTACGACATGGCGTACGGGCGCTCGTACTGTGCGTCACGTCGAGATGAACCGCCCGGCCCCCTGCGCTTTCCGAACATATTCCGGCGGTTCGTCGTTCCCTCCTTATCGAAGGAAATTCGCATGCGAATTCGCGGACCCGTCATGCTCACCCTGTTCAGCGTCTGTGCCGGAATCGGCGCGCTCGCCGTCCCGGCGACCGCCGCGCCGGTCACGTCCTACGACCAGACGATGCTCGAGACGCTCGCCGCCCAGCTCAAGGTCAGCCCGCTTCAGGCCGCCCAGAAGCTGGACCATGAGAAGAACCTGATCGCGTCGCTGGACAACGTCAGAAATCGTGGTCTCCACACCGACGGCGCGTACTTCGACAACACCGGCGCGCTCGTGGTGAACGCCGACGCCGGTTCCGCGAAGGAGCTTCGCTCGGCCGGGCTGACCCCGCGCACCGGCGCCCGCGGTGAGAACGCGCTGAACGCCCTGTCCGCCAAGGTCGGCACGGTGATCGGCAAGGACGTCACCCAGGTCCAGTCCTGGGGTCCGGAACTCGCGGCCGACCAGGTCGTCGTCACCGTGCAGCCGGGTGCCGACAGCGCCCTCGTGCGCCGTCTCACCGCCATGCCCGGTGTGACGGTCCAGACCGGTGTCGCCAACGGGAACACCACGCAGGCCGACGTCATCCCCGGCCAGATCATGGACCTCGACCCGGGCACCAACTGCTCGCTCGGCTTCCCCGGCACCACCAGCAGCGGCAACAACGTGCTGCTCACCGCCGGGCACTGCGTCGAAGGCAACCCGGACATCCTCAACCGCAACGGCGTCCACATCGGCCGCGGTGTCGCCACCCAGTTCCCGTCGACCGACATGGGCCTGATGGACATCGACACCGAAGACACCGGCCGCGGCTACGTGGACACCCGCATGGGCACCACGGTGCGGATCACCGGCAGCTCGAAGGCGCCGGTCGGCACCACGCTGTGCAAGGCGGGCAACACCACCGGCTGGACCTGCGGCAAGATCACCGCGTACAACCAGACCGTGCGCTACAGCGGCGAAAGCGTCGCCACCACCGGGCTGGCGAAGTCGACCGTCTGCACCGAGGGCGGTGACAGCGGCGGTGCCTACATCGCGGGCAACACCGCGCAGGGCATGACCTCCGGCGGCCCCGCCGACGGCCACGACTGCGGCTACAACGAAGGTGCCAACGCCACCGGCTCGTACTCCTACTACCAGCCCGTCGTGGACGCGGCGAACAAGTACGGCGTCACGCTGACCCGTTCCTGACGAACGAAACGACGATGCCGGGGAGCCACCGCTCTCCGGCATCGTCGTTCGCTAGGAACTCAAGATCTGTTCCCGCAGGATGTCCGCGTGGCCGCCGTGCTGGGCGAGTTCCCGCAGCATGTGCAGATACACCCAGCGCAGCGGGAGCGGGCCGCGGCGGTTCCCGTGGAGCAGGTCGTCCAGGTCGAGGGCGGCCGCGGCCTTGCGGGACACCTCGCAGGCTTCGCGGTACGCCTGCCGCACGGAGGCGATCGTGTCCTCTTCGGTGAGGATGAACGATTCGTCGGGCGTCTCGGGGAGACCGATCTCGGTCCGCGGGCGGCAGGTGATGCCTTCGACGAACCACACCTTTTCCACGAAGGTCGCGTGCTTCACCAGACCGAGCAGGGTCGTCCGGGAGGGGACGAGCGACCGGCGGGCCTGTTCCTCGGTCAGCCCCTCCAGGGATTCGTCGAGAACACGACGGTGCTCGTCGAGGAAGACCTCGAACTGCTCGCGGAACGGGTGGTTGAGGACTTCCAGCGTGGACATGCGCGAAGCATCGCAAAGGTTCTCGATTCCGGGCAACCTACTTCAGGAAGCCGATCAGTTCGGCACTAACGAACGCCGGATTCTCTTCGGCGAGCCAATGTCCCGCCTTCGGCACCTCGACCGCGCGGGCCAGGTTCGCGACGCGCGGCGCCAACGTGGCCTTCTGCGGTTCGAGCAATCCTTCCGCTGTCATCAGCAAAGTCGGCGTGGCGATGGGTTTCGCGCCGGCGTTCGCGGTCGCGTCCTGCCCGAGCGTCCGGTAGAGCTCGAAGCCGCCGTGCAGGACCTCCGGCCTGGAGTAGGTGCGGGCGTACTCGTCGATCTCCGCGTCGTCGAACGGTGGCGGCGCGCCGGGACCGCCGAAGGCCGTTCCCGAGTAGGCGACCTGGGGATAGAACAGGGACAGGTACTCGCGCACGTCGTCGCCGACGACGGCTTCGGGAATCGTCTTCTGCGAGTGGAACGCGATATGCCAGCTCAGGTTCCGGTAGGCCGTCGCGTCGAGCGCGGGTCCCGGCAGTGGCAGATCGAGATAGGCGAGCTTGGTGAGATCGCCGGGGAATTGCGCGGCGTATTGGAAGGCGACGGCGGCGCCGAGGTCGTGACCGGCGATCCGGGCGTCGCGCAGGCCCAGCCGTCCGGCGACGAGGCCGTGCACGTAGCGGGCGAGGGTCGCCTTGTCGTAGCCGGGCGGCGAGCCCTCGCTGTCGCCGAGACCGGGCAGGTCGAGGGCGTACACCGTGAAGTGTTCGGCCAGCGCGGGCATCACCCGGTGCCAGCCGTACCAGGTCTGCGGCCAGCCGTGCAGCAGTACGAGCGGGGCACCCTTGCCGCCGGTGACGTAATGCATCTTCACTCCGTCGACGTCGGCGAATTCGTGCCGGAACCCAGGCGGCGGCGTGGCGGTGGCCGGGGGCGAACCGCAGGCCGTCAGCAGGACGAGGGCCGCGACGAACGCGGCGGCTCGGTGGAACATTGGGGATCTCCGTTTCAGCGCCCGGTGGCGCCATCGATCAGTTCGCGCAGGAT
Source organism: Amycolatopsis sp. MJM2582 (assembly GCF_000754115.1). Lineage (NCBI taxonomy): Bacteria > Bacillati > Actinomycetota > Actinomycetes > Pseudonocardiales > Pseudonocardiaceae > Amycolatopsis > Amycolatopsis sp. MJM2582. Next base: position 527,247 of record NZ_JPLW01000006.1, on the reverse strand, counting down.
GTCGGCGTGCCCCGCGTGCCGCGCGGTTTCTTCGATCAGGTGGGTCAGCGTCCAGCGCCGCGATGCCCGGTGGGGCCCCGCCGCGGCGAGGTCGTCCCAGGAGGCGATCGCTTGATTCGCCTCGGCGACGGTTTCCCGGTAGGCGGCCAGAATCGACGCCGTCGTGTCGTCCGGGGCCGGGTGGAACGTCGCCTTCCAGTCGGTGACGCGATGGCCGAGCAGCCAATGCCGTTCGACCTGGGTCAGGTGCTTGACCAGGCCCAGCAGATTCGTGCCGGACGGCACGCCGGGAAGGCGGGCCCGGTCTTCCGGAACGCCTTCGGCCTTGGCCATGACCGCCGCGCGGAGATAGTCGAGGAACCCGGCGAGCACTTCCTTCTCGCCTGCTCCGGTCGACGGCGGCCCGGCGTCACGTTTCCGGTTCATCGCCCGGCCGCGTTCCGGCGGCCCGCCGTTCGTGGAGTTCGTCCCAGAATTTCGTAGCGCTCATGATCGCCACCTTCGCCGCCGGTCCGCCGGTTTGGCACGAAAACTTGCCGACCTGGCAAGATCGAGGCATGGACGGAACGGACGAGGTGCTCGACGCGGTCGGCCCGCGGTTGCGAGCGCTGCGCAAACACCGCGGCCTGACCCTCGCCGAACTGTCGGCGGCGACCGGGATCTCGGAAAGCACCCTGTCACGGCTGGAAAGCGGCGGGCGGCGGCCGACGCTCGAACTGCTGCTCCCCCTCGCCCGGGTGCACGGCGTGCCGCTCGACGACCTCGTCGGCGCTCCCCGGACCGGTGATCCGCGGATCCATCTGCGGCCGATTCACCGCCACGGCATGACGTTCCTCCCGCTCACCCGGCGTGCGGGCGGGGTGCAGGCGTTCAAGATGCTCATCCCCAGCAGGGACGCGCCGGCGGAACCCACGCCGCAGACCCACGGCGGCTACGAATGGGTGTATGTCCTCAATGGACGGTTGCGGCTGGTGGTCGGCGACCGGGACATGGTCCTCCCGCCGGGCGAAGCCGCCGAATTCGACACCGCGCTCCCGCATTGGCTCGGCTCGGCCGACGGGCACGCCGTCGAAACCCTCGTCCTGTTCGGACCGCAGGGCGAACGCGCCCACGTGCGGGCGCGTTAGAGCCAGTCGTGCTCGCGCGCGTACCGGGCGGCCTCGTGCCGTGTCTGCGTCTGGGTCTTCTGCATGGCGTTCGAGAGATAGTTGCGCACGGTGCCCTGCGCGAGGTGGAGCCGTCCGGCGATCTCGGCGACCGAATAGCCCTCGCCGGTCACCCGCAACACCTCCAGCTCCCGCTCGGTGAGCGGACAGTCGTCGACGACGGCGAGCGCGGAGACGTCCGGGTCGATCCAGCGTTTTCCCTGGTGCAGCGTGGCGATGACGAACGTGATGTGCGACGGGTCGGCGGCCTTGCTGACGAAGCCCTGGACGCCGAGTTTGAGTGCCTTGCGGAGCACGCCGGGTTTCGCGTGCCGGGTCAGCATGAGGATGACCTGGTCCGGCCGGGTGCGCCGGATCTCCGCGACCGCGCCGAGCCCGTCCACACCGGGCATTTCGAGGTCGATGACGAGGACGTCGGGCTCGTGCCGCAGGGTGGCCTCGACCGCTTCTTCGCCGTTCTCCGCCTCGGCCAGGACGGTGATCTCGCCTTCGAGCGGGAGCAGCGCGGCCATCGCCTTGCGCAGCAAGGCTTCGTCGTCGGCGAGCACCACCGTGGTCATCGTGCCTCCAGGGCCGGGAAGGACGCCGCCGTCACGAACCGCCCGTCTTCCTGTTCCACCGTCAGTTGCCCGCCGTCGGCGACGACGCGTTGTTCGAGCGCGGCAAGCCCGCGGAGTTCGGGCAGTGGCGTTCGCGGGGCGCCGTCGTTGACGATACCGATGCTCCATTCCGACAGGGTGATCCGCACACGGGTCGCCTGCGCGTGGCGCAGGATGTTGGTCGTGGTCTCACGCAGGACCTGGCCGAGCAGCCTGCCCGCCGCCGGATCGACGTCCGCCTCCCGGTCGACGCGCACGCGGATCCCCGCGGCCTCGAAGAGGTTCCTGGCGTTCTCCAGTTCGGCGGAGAGGTTGAGCCGGCGCTGGGCGTAGGCGAGTTCCTTCGTCTGAGTGATCGTGTCGGCCACGAGCGCGTGGATCTCCGCCAGTTCCTCTTTGGCCCGCCCGGCGTCGATGTCCACCAGTTTCGTGGCGAGCGCCGTCTTGAGTTTCACGACGTGCAGCGTGTGGCCTTGGATGTCGTGCAGATCGCTCGCGAACCGGACACGTTCCCTGATCACGGCCAGTTCCGCCTCCCGCTCGCGGGCCTCCTCAAGTTCCTTGACGACGTCGTAGAACCGTTTGTTGGGGAACATCAGGCCGAGCACGACAGCGGTGATCGCGGCCGGGACGAACACGAAACTGACCAGCTCACCGGACACGTCCTCGTGCGAGACCAGCAGTCTCAGCGCGCCCACCACGGCGATGTAGCCGACGAGCGCGACGGCCGCCGGGATCCGATGGCGTGGCAGTTGCGGCACGACCAGGGAGCCCACGAGGAAGACGCCGAAGAACGCCGAGCTGCCCCCGACGAGCAACACCGAGAACGGCCACACCGCCGCTGTGATCACCAGGCACGGGATCGCGACCCGCAGAACCTCGCCCGCCGCCCAGCGCACGAAGGCGACCAAGGCCGCCAGCACACCCACGCTCAGCACGACCGCGTGCCACCAGGTCCGCGAATCCGAGGCGACCACGATCACCCCGCCGACGACGAGCAGCGGGACGAACATGGTGAGGTTCAGCTTGCGCAGCTGCCCGTTCGCCGGCTCGGTGTCCACATCAGACATGAGTCCAGTATCGGCTCTCTTTCGGCGGGGGCAACAGTGACACCACGTCATGGTTTCCTCGTGACGTGGCCGCACTGGCCGGGGCGTGTCCGAGCGGCTGAGATCAAGGTATGACAGCGATCGACGTTGACCGTCTGAACGTGAAATACGGCGACTTCCACGCCGTGAAGGATCTGTCCTTCCAGGTCCGGCAAGGCGAGTTCTACGCCCTGCTGGGCACGAACGGGGCCGGGAAGACCTCGACCTTGGAAACCCTGGAAGGACACCGGAATCCGACGTCGGGCACCGTCCGGGTGCTCGGGAAGAGCCCGCGGGACCGCGCGGCCGTCCGCCCCGAGATGGGCGTCATGTTGCAGGAGAGCGGTTTCTCACCGGATCTGACGGTGAAGGAGTCGATTCGCCTGATCGGGGCGCTGACCCGCCGCACGGACCGGCTCGAACGGGTGCTCGGCATCGTGGACCTGACCCGCAAGGCCGACACGAAGGTGTCCCAGCTTTCGGGCGGTGAGAAGCGGCGGCTCGACTTCGCGACCGCGGTGTACGGCTCGCCGCGGCTGGTGTTCCTGGACGAGCCGACCACCGGGCTGGACATCCAGTCGCGGGACGCGCTGTGGGACGCGGTCGACAACCTGCGCGAGGACGGCTCGACGATCGTGCTCACCACGCATTACCTGGAAGAGGCACAGCAGCGCGCCGACCGCATCGGCCTGATGCACCGGGGCACGTTCCACCGGGAAGGCACCGTCGCCGAACTGACGCGGACGCTGCCCTCGGTGATCCGGTTCTCGCTGCCGTCCTCGGCTCCCGCGCTGCCGGTGCAGGGCAAGCGGGAACACGACGGGAAGTTCGTCATCGAGACCTTCGGGCTGCAGAAGGACCTGCACACCCTCCTGCGGTGGGCGCAGGACCACGCGATCGAACTACCGGACCTCGAAGCGGGACCGACCCGCCTCGACGACGTGTTCCGCGCCATCGAAAACGACTGAAGGACTGAGTTGTCATGCTCTCGATAGCCCGTAGCGAACTGATCCAGATCTTCCGGAACCGGTCGGTCCTGATCACCAGCTTCGTGATGCCCCTCGCCATTTCCGCGTTCTTCGTCTATCAGCACGAGGTCTTCGCCGAGATCGGCAGCCTCGGCTACATCGCGGCGATCGTGATGTTCACCGTCTGCGCGTTCGGTCTCTACACCAGCGCGGTGACCACGCTGGCCTCACGACGGCAGAACCTGTTCCTCAAACGACTGCGCTCCACCGCGGCCGGGGACGCGTCCATCCTGGCCGGGCTGGTCCTGCCGGTCACGGTCATCTCACTCGTCCAGGTGGCCGTGATCATGACCGTGCTGGGCGTCGTCACCGACACGCCCGCCAACGTCGGCCTGCTGGTGGCGGCGGTGCTCGCCAGCGTCGCCATGATGATCGGACTCGGCCTGGCCACCGCGGGTCTGACCAACTCCCCCGAACACGCGCAAGTGACTACCCTGCCGGTCAGCCTCGGCGTGATCGCGGTGGCGAGCTGGGTCGGCATCTCCGGCACCGACGAGCTGGCGCTGCTCAAACGCCTGCTGCCCGGGGGTTCGGCCACCGAACTCGCCGTCAACGCCTGGAACGGCGGCGTGGCACTCACCGATTCGCTGCTCCTGCTCGCCCCGACCCTCGCGTGGGTCGTCGTCGCCGTCGTCCTCGCGACGCGGCTCTTCCGCTGGGAGCCGCGCCGATGACCGTCCGAAGTGGAGCGAAAACTCGCCCTCGTGCTCGTCATGGACCGGGTGCGCGAGGCGCTCGGCGAGCGGAAGGTGAGCTACTTCGACCGGCGCCGGCGGATGGGACGCCTCCTTCTCGCGGCTGTTCGGCCAAGGCGTCGAAGACCGCTTCCCGGACTTCGCCAAGTTCGCCGCTTCAAAGCCCGAATACGGCTTAGGACGGACTCCGGCGCAGGTGACCGCGAAGTACTTCGAACTGGCCGCGCGGCTGGACAGGACGCCGAGCCCGGACGGCTACAACGCCCAGGTGTTCCGCCATGTCACGTTCGCGGATCTCTACTACGACAAGAGCCTGCCGCATCTGGCCGCGACGTGGCATTCACTCGACACCGGGAAGCCCGTGCCGACTTCCTCGGGCACCGCTTTTCCTTCGGACAACTACATCGCGAGCCGGCTGCACGTGATCTGCAACGACTCCGACTGGTCGGAGGACGTCGGCACGTATCGGCGCGACGTCGCGATCGACCGAATCCGGCACCCGCTGTTCGGCGCGGCGACCGCGAACATCACGCCGTGCGCGTTCTGGCCGTCCGAGTCGATCGCGGCCCGTCGAACGTTAGGGGCACGGAAGCTGCGCGAGGCTTTCGGCGAGCGCGCCAAGATGGTCACCGTCGGCCAAGGCGGTCACCTGGCATACCTGTTCAAGGACAACGAATGCGCGAACGACCTCGCGGCGGAGTTCCTGGTGCGCGGGACGCGGCACGATTTCGCCTGCTGATCCGATGTCACGACCGCGTGGCGATCCGCATCTTCCTGATGCCGAGGAAATCCCGGTTGGCGGTGCGGGAGCTCCGTATTCGGTTGGAGGTGTTTAGCCCGCGGGGGCTTTTCAGGTGGCGCGCATGCCGAGGGGCCCGTCGCCGGTGTGGCTGGCGGGCTTCTCGGTGGTCAGACGTGGTGCAGGGTGTTGCGTCGGGGTTTTCGGAGCGGATCTCGGTATTGGGGTGGGATGAAGTCCGGTAGCCCGTCGGCCGCCATGCGTACTTGCCAGTCGCCGTGGTGAATCAGCCGATGATGGAAGCCACACAATAGGACCAGGTTCCGGAGATCGGTCGGTCCGCCGTCTGCCCAGTGGTGAATATGGTGGGCGTGGCAGTTCTTGGGTTTCCGGTGACAGCCGGGGAAGGCACAGCCGCCGTCGCGGATGTTGAGTGCACGTCTCTGCCCTGGAGTGACGAAGCGTCTCAAGCGTCCCATATCCAGCGGCTCACCCGAGGCACCCATCACGACCGGCACCATCAGGCAATCGCAAGCGGCAAGCCGGGCTTCCCGCGCCGTCATCGTCCCCACGAAGTCCAGGCATGCGGTCCCGAGACCGGATTTGAGTTCCTCGAGTCCGATGGTGACGTGGACGAGGGTCCGGTAGCCGCTGGTTCCGGGCTGGTCGGGGCAGGCGACCGCCAGATCCAGGAGTTCGGCCCAGGCGTCTCCCATGCGCTCGCATTTCATCCGCAGATCCGCCTGCCCGAACTCGTCCACTGGCCGTGGCTGGGCGTGCGCTTCCAGGGCGGCGGCGGTGCGGGCCCCGGTCTCGTCATCGAGCAGACCGGTCAGTTTCCAGAAGCCGTCCTTACGGCGTTCCAGAGTGATTTCGCGGCGTGGTTCTTTGGGTTCGGGGTCTTTGGGTTCGTTGCCGTCGGGGTTGAGCCAGCCCTGCAGTTTTGCTTCGGCGCCGGCGAGTTGGCGGGGTCCGGCATTCGGGGCAAGGTCAGCGAGGATCTTCTCCGCGCTCTCCCGATCCTCGGCAGACGTGTCGGCGGGGAGCCGTTTCAAGATCTCCAGGATCTGATCGATCCGTTCATCCCCGACCAGTCCCTGAGCGGCGACGGCGGCAGTGGCGGGAGCAACGGGTGGAACCTCGGTTCCATCCAAAGCCCGGGTGGGATTCAAGGCGATCGCCCGCTTCACCACCGCACCGGCCTCGCCGCGTGACAATCCCGCGATCTCGGCGAACCAGCTCGCCGTACTCCCATGCCCGTACAAGTCTTTGACACCACGAGACTCGATCTCCGCCAGGAACCGCCCCAAACACGCGGTCGCGATCCGGATCACCTGCAACGACTGCTGCACGCCATGTGCAAGCTCCAGCTTGCCAGCGCGCCACAGTTCCTGCGGCAACTCGGGGAGGAAGGTCTCGGACACGACTCCATAATACCCGAAGAAATCGAACACGTGTTCGTAATTTTAAGCAACAAGCCAACTCGCACCGACAACACTGAAGGGTGAAACAGCCGCCAACGCCGAATCACCCTGAGCAACCTTCGCATTCAGTCGACTAAATGCGAAAGCCAAGCGCCCCGGACCGGAAGAAACCCGGCCCGGGGCGACCCCCAGTGGTAACCCCAGATCAGCGGTCACGTTCCTTGGCGAACAAGGATTTCGACCACACATACCCGACGACCGAGAGCAGGACGCACCAGCCGATCGCGAGCCAGCCGCTGTTGCCGATCGGAGTCCCGAGCAGCAGACCGCGAATGGTCTCGATGACGGGCGTGAACGGCTGGTAATCAGCGAACCAGCGCAGCCAGGCCGGCATCGAATCGGTCGGCACGAATCCGCTGCCGAGGAACGGCAGCAACATGAAGATCATCGGTGTGTTGCTGGCCGTTTCCACGCTCTTGGCCGCCAGGCCCAGCGCCACCGAAAGCCACGTGAGCGCGATGGTCAGCAACAGCAGCACACCGACGACGGCGAACCATTCGCCGACCCCCGCCGTCGGGGAGAAGCCGATGAGCAGCGTGACCCCGAAGACCACGGCGAGCGCGAATGCCGTCTGGATGAACGCGCCGACGACGTGCCCGGTCAGGACCGAGGCCTTGCTGATCGCCATCGTGCGGAACCGCGCGATGATGCCTTCGGTCATGTCCGTCGCCACTGAGATCGCGGTGCCGAGAGCGGCGCTGCACACGGTGACGAGCAGGATGGCGGGCGTGACATAGCCGACGTATTCGGCCCGGCCGCCTCCGCCGCCGAGACCGTTCCCGAGTGTGCCGCCGAAAACGTAGACGAACAGCAGCAGGAACACGATCGGCTGGCCGATCAGCATGATGGTGAGCGACGGATACCGTCGCATATGCCGGATGTTGCGGCGCAGCATGGTCGTCGAGTCGCGCACCGAAAGGGCGAGGCTGCTCATCGGGCCATCTCCTTGGTCGCTTCGGTCCGGTGACCGGTGAGGCTGAGGAACACGTCGTCGAGGTCCGGCGTGTGCACGGTGAGACTGTCGACGGCGACGGCTTCGTCGTCGAGCCGGTCCAGGACGGCGCGTAGGGCGGCGACGGTGCCGTCGGTCGGCACGCGGAGTGCCAGGGCTTCATCGTCCGAAGTGGACACCTGAAGCACGCGGGTCGCGTCACGCAACGAGACCGCGTCGGGGAACTTCAGTTGCATGTGCCCGCCGGGTACGCGTCGTTTCAGTTCGTCGGGCGTGCCGAGCGCGACGATCCGGCCGCCGTCGAGTACGGCGACCCGGTCGGCGAGCTGATCCGCTTCCTCCAGGTACTGCGTCGTGAGGAAGATCGTCACCCCGCCGTCGACGAGGTCGCGGATGATCTGCCACATCGTGCGGCGGCTGCGCGGGTCGAGGCCGGTGGTCGGCTCGTCGAGGAAGATGACCTTGGGGTCGCCGATCAGCGTCATCGCCAGGTCGAGTTTGCGGCGCATGCCACCCGAAAACGTCGATGACGTCTTCTTCGCGGCGTCGGTCAGCTCGAAGCGTTCCAGGAGTTCGGCGGCACGTCTGCGGCCCTCGCGGCGCGGCAGATGGTGCAGATCCGCCATCAGGAACAGGTTTTCCTCGCCGGTGAGCAGATTGTCCACCGCGGAGAACTGGCCGGTGAGGCCGATCGCGGCGCGGACACCGTCCGGGTCGGTGGCCAGGTCGGCTCCGGCGATGATCGCGCCACCGGCGTCCGGAGTGACCAAAGTGGACAGGATGTTGACCGTGGTGGTCTTGCCCGCGCCGTTGGGGCCGAGCAAGGAGAAGACGGTGCCGGACGGGACATGCAGGTCTATGCCGTCCAGGACGACCTTGTCGCCGTAGGACTTGCGCAGTCCGGTCGCGGAAATGGCCGGGTTTCGCATCGGGATTCCCTTCAGGAACGGTGGACGATGATGTCGCCGACGGCGGTACCGGCGTGGACTTCGACCTTGTCGGTCGCGTCGCCGGGCGCGGTGGAGGCGGTCATGTCGTTGAGGACGCGGCCGAAGCTGGTGTTCACGTCGAGCCAGGCCGCGCTGCCCTCGCGGATGCCGATTTCGACGTCCCCCAGCGACGTTTCGAGGGTGAGCGTGCCCCTGGCCGCGTCGAGGACACGGACGGATCCGTTGGCGGTCTTGGCTTCGACACCGCTTTCGGCCTTGTCGACGGTGATGTCGCCATTGGCCGAGCGGAGGCGGATCGAGTCGGCGACGGTCCCGACGGTGGTGGGCCCGTTGGAGTTCTTGACCACCGCGGTGCCGTCGATCGCGCCGACCTGCACGCGGCCGGAACTCGTGCTGATGTCGGCGTTGCCGTCGGCGTGCTCGACGACGATGTTCCCGGACGCGGTGTGCAGTTTCAGCTCACCGGTACGGTCCAGCCGGATGTGCCCGGTGCCGGATTTGTAGCGGCAGGCGCCGATCCGCCCGGTCACGGTCAGGTCGCCGAGGCCGGTGCTCCCCTGCACCCGGGAGCCGGCGGGCAGTTCGATGGTCACGTCGATCGACCTCGTCCGCCTGGAGAAATCGAGCAGGCGCATCTTCGGCGCGCGGACGGTCAAGGTGCCGCCGGAGAATTCGACGACGGTGCGCTTCGCGGCGTCGACGTCGGATTCGTTGTTCTCGTCGAGCGGGGCGACTTCGACGACCGTGTCGGTGCGGTCCCCGGCGACGATCCGGACGTTGCCGACGACCGGTTCGAGGTCCGCGAGAATGGGTTCCGGGGTGGCGAAAGAAGGCATGGTTGTCCCCTCAGAGGTGGTGTGATCGGTGTTTGTGCTGGTCCGGGAGGTCTAGCTGACCCAGCCGGTGTAACGCTGGACGCCGCGATGGCCGCCGCTCATCGGGGCGGGCGGCGTGGCCCGCTCCGCCGGCTGCAACGCCGCGGACGCGGCTCGCACGAGCCACGCGTTGACCGAACGGCCTTGCGCGGCCGCCGCTTCCTCGACGCGTGTCTTGAGGTTTTCCGGGAGCCGGAAGTTGATCCGGGCCGTGGCCCCTTCCTCGTCCGGCAGCGGCGGCTCCGGCGCGACAGGTGCGGCAGGAGCGGCAGGTGCGGCCTGTTCGACCGCGGGAAGCGTGACGGCGAAGCTGGCTTCCCCGGCACGCAGCCGGACCTCGACCGAACCCGGCGCGAGGTCACGGGTGATCTCGTCCGACGCGGCGGACAACGCGTCCAGCAGCGCGAGACGAATGGCCGACGCGAGCGGCGCGGTCAGGCGTTCGGCGAGCGCGCTCGCCTCGGCTCCCCCCGCCTCGGCGGCGACGGCGAGTTCCCGGCGAACGGTGTCCACAAAGGGCGTCAAATCCATGATGCCATCATGGCACCATGATGGCGCCACCGCAAGGCCAAGTTGGCGCCACATGATGCCAAAGTGGCGTCTACGCAGGTCGGGGGCATTTTTGCCCCTTCGATCAGTCTCGACTGGCGGGGGAAGCAGGACACGGCCGAACGCGTTGCCGGTGTCGTTCACGGCGGGCGAGAATCGCCGCGAGCCGCGCGAAAAGGAAGCGACCCGCCGCCGGATGTGGGGGTCACCCGAGGCGGGCCGCTACCCGGTTCCCACCGTACAAGAGGTCCGCTCGCGTATGCGGGCAACGCTTTTTGTCCTTGCGGCCCTTGACAAAACGAAGATCCACAGTGGACGGAAGACGGACACATGCGAACAGTTCGGGTGAGCGTCTGCGCCCTGGACCCCATCACGAAGGCCGGCATGGTCGACCTTCTCGAGACACGCGCGTCCGTGGTGGTGACCGCAGGCCGGGCACGGGCCGAAACCGATGTCGTCGTCGCCGCTTTCGACCGGCTTTCGGCCGACGCGGTCGCCGCGTTGCGCGCGGTCGCCGCCGAACTCGGCAAGCCGATCGTGCTGGTGACCGACCGGATCGAGGAGGGCGGCCTCACGGCGGCGGTGGTGTGCAAGGTGGTCGCCATCCTGCCGCGGTCGGCGATGACCGACTCCCGCGTGGCCGACAGCGTCCGCGCCGCCGCGTCGCGCACCGTGGATCCGCCGCGCGAGCTCCTCGGCAGGCTGGCCGACCAAGCCGAGCGGCTCCACCGGGAGCCGCTCGCGCCGGACGGACCGGCGGGCGCCGCGCTCTCCTCGCGGGAGATCGACGTCCTCCGCCTGATGGCGGACGGGTTCGACACCCAGGAGATCGCGACCGAACTCGCCTATTCGGAACGGACGGTGAAGAACGTCATCTACGCGGTCACCGACCGGCTGAGGTTGCGGAACCGGTCGCACGCGGTGGCCTACGCGATCCGGGAAGGGGTCATCTGAAGGCGCTCAGATGAGACCTTCGCGGAGCGCGTACGCCACGACGTGGGTGCGGTTGCGCAGATTGAACCGGCTGAGCAGGCCGTGCAGGATGTTCTTCACGGTCCGGTCGGAGTAGGCCACCCTCCGGGCGATCTCGCCGGTGTCGAATCCCTCCGCGAGCAACCGGAGCACTTCGGTCTCGCGGGGCGACAAGCCACTGAGCGTGAGTTCGCGCGGCTGGAGAACTTCCTTGTGCAGCCGCGAAATCCCGCGCAACAGACTGCCGAGCTGCTCGGCGGGCAGATCGCCCCGGCCGGCGTGGGCGTCGGCGACCGCGCGCAGCAACCGCCCCGGCGTCGCCTCGGAACGCGCGACGACGACGGCGAGTCCGCGTTCCACCGCGGCCCACAGCTCGGCCTGGTTGGGGTGGTCGGCCACCAGCACCAGACGGGCGGGCCCGGCCGGGAGGTGCCGCGGGTCGTCGCCCGCGACCGCGACGAGGACGTCGGCCTTCGCCGGGTCCTCGCGCAAGCTGATGCCGGGGCCGCCGCCGAGCGCGCTGCGCAGCCCCGCCAGGACGAGCGGATCACCCGCGTGCACGGCGACCCGGATCTCCCGCCGCTCCCCGGTCCGGACGACCGGGCGGACGGGCGTCGTCATGATCGTCGACATGCCTTCCAGGTAACCGGCCGCGGAGAAGGCGGGACAAGTGGAAGCGGGGGGCAGCTTTCCGTCATCGCAAGCCTGCCGGTTGAATGGACCGCGGTGGAGGCGAACGAGACGCGGTCGGTGTTCGGCAAGCTCCTGCTCGAGCATCGGCGGGCCGCGGGATGGACACAGGCGCGGCTGGCCGAGGCCTCCGGGATCAGTGTCCGTGCCCTGCGCGAACTGGAACGCGGCCGCGCACGGGCCGCGCAGCGACGCTCCGCCGAGGTGCTGGCCGACGCGCTCGGCCTGACCGGACGTGACCGCGAGTTCTTCCTGACCGTCGCCGAACAGGGGCGGCGCCGGAATCCGGCGCTGGCCGCCCAGGTCGCGGCGACCTGCGCGCTGCCCGCGCCCACCGCGGATCTGTCCGGCCGCGAGAACGAGCTGGACCAGCTTTCCGCGAAGGTCGCCGAGGGCGGTGGCGTGGTCGCGATCGTCGGACAGGCCGGGGTCGGGAAGACCGCGCTCGCGGTGACCGCGGCGGATCTGTGGCGGGCGGAGTTCCCGGACGGCGGCTACGCGGTGGACCTGCGCGGAATGGACGAGGAACCGTTGAGCGCCCGGGCCGCGCTCGACCGGCTGCTGCGCGCGCTGGACGTCGCGCCGGGACAGGTGCCCGCCTCCGAAGCCGAACGGTCGGCGTTGCTGCGGATGCTGCTCGAAGGACGGAAGGTCCTGCTCCTGCTCGACAACGCCGCCGACGAAGCACAGATCCGTCCGCTGCTGGTCGCCGGACCCGGCTCCCTCACCCTGATCACCTGCCGTCGTACGCTCGCCGGACTCGAAGGCGCCCGCTGGCTGGGGCTCGAACCGCTGTCGGACGACGGCGCGACCGGACTGCTCGCCAAGATCGTCGGCGCCGACCGGATCCGCGCGGAGCCCGCCGCGGCGCGCGAACTCGTCGAACTGTGCGGATTCCTGCCGCTCGCGGTCCGGATCGCGGGCAACCGGCTCGCCACCCGGCCGCAGTGGTCCCTCGCCCAGCTCGCCGACCGGCTGCGCGACGAAAGCACCCGGCTGCGCGCGCTCGCGGCGGGCGATCTGCAACTGCGCTCGGCCTTCGACCTGTCGTATCGCGCGGTCTCGGCCGAGGCACGACGGCTGTTCCGGCGGCTGGCGACCGTACCCGGCGCGGATTTCGGCCTGGAGCTCGCGATCGTCGTTTCCGGCGCGGCCCCCGCCGACGTGCGCGATCATCTCGACGAACTCGTCGACGCCAGCCTCCTGCAGACCACGGCGGAACCCGAACGGCACCAGTTCCACGACCTGATCCGCCTGTTCGCGGAGGAACGGTTCGAGGCGGAGGAAGACCCCGCCGCGCGTGACATCGTGCTCGTCCACCTGCTCGACAAGGCGGCCGAAGCGGCCAGGTTGTTCTATCCCAAGGCATCCGACACCGGCCGGTTCGGCTCGCGGGACGAGGCCGCCCGCTGGCTGGACGTCGAAGGCGAGAACTGGGTCGCCGCGCATCGGCTGGGGGCGCGCAAGGGACGGCATCGGGAGGTCCGCGATCTCGCCATCGCGTTGCACTGGTACTCCGACGGACGGAGTGCCCAGCGGCCGTGGTGGGAGATCTTCTCGCTCGGTGCCGCCGCGGCGGGCGCGCTCGGCGACGCCGGGGCCGAGGCGAAGCTGCTCAACTTCGTCGGCTGGGCGGCGAGCGTTTGTCTCGGTGACGACGAGAGTGCGGTGGCGGAGCACCGCCGCGCGCTGGACATCGCCGTCCGGATCGGCGATCAGGTCGAGCGGACGTGGGCGTGCATCTATCTCGGCGGGGTGCTGCGGTTGACCGGGCAGGGCGAGGAAGCGTTCGAGTTCGCGAAGCGCGGGTACGAACTGGCGCACGAACTGCCGTTCTGGGACGGGCAGACCACGGCGCGGAACATGTACGGGCGCGCGTTGCTCAACGCCGGGCGGCACACCGAGGCGCTCGCCGTGCACCGGGCCGTGCTCTCCGACGCCGAACGGCTGGCGGGCGACACGTATCCCGATTTCCATCGGCTGCTGAAGACCCTGACCCTGCGCGCCATCGGCGACGTGCTCGCCGATCTCGCCGAATGGCGGGAAGCGGCGGGCCAGTACCGCACCAGCCGGTGGCTCGCCTGGGAAGGTGGTTTCGGCGGGCTGGAAGTGCTCAGCGCGATCCGCGAGGGACGGGCCTGGCGGGAGGCCGGCGCGTTCGACGAGGCGAGGGAATGCCTGACCCTTGCTGTGGAACTCTCCCCTGGGCCGTCGTTCGGCGCGTGGCGGGAACAGGCTTCGGCCGAATTGGCGCTGCTACCCTTCGGGCCGACGGAGCGGGAGGGCCGATGACCAACGCGGACGGGCAGAGCCCGCGGGAGCGCTATCGCGACCAGGTGCGCGCGGAGATCAAACAGCACGCGTGGGAGCAGATCGCCACCGCCGGGGTGCCCGCGCTGTCGCTCAACGCGATCGCGAAACAGGTGGGCATGAGCGGTCCGGCCCTGTACCGGTACTTCGCCAGCCGCGACGACCTGATCACCGCGCTCATCCGCGACGCGTACCGGAGCCTCGCCGACACCGTCCGGGCGGCGTTCGACGGCGGTGCCGATCTGGCCGGGCTCGCCGTCACCATCCGGGACTGGGCCCGGAGCGACCCGCAGCGCTATTTCCTCATCTACGGCACGCCTGTCCCCGGCTACCACGCGCCCGAAGACACCACCGCCATTTCGAGCGAGGTCATGGCCGTGCTGCTCGAAGCGTGCCGCGCGATCCCCGTGGACGGCCCGGAAACCCCGTTCGACAAGCACCTCGACGGTCACCGTGACTGGGCGGGCGACGATCCGGCCCCATCTGCGACCCTCCACCGCGCGCTCGCCTTCTGGACCCGCCTGCACGGCGTGCTCTCGCTCGAACTCGCCGGCCATTTCACCGGAATGAAATTCGACCCCGATCTGTTGATCTCGGCCGAACTGGACGACCTCACGACCCGGTGACCGGCCGATCGCCTTCGCACTGAACCTTTCCCGCCTCTCGAGCGTCTTGCCCTGTGACGTTGCCGCGGTTGACATGCAACGTTGTAACGTTATAGCTTCTAAGTACCGCAAGAGCTACTAACATCGTTATCCGGGCGCTTCGGGGGGACTTCGTTCATGATTCACGGGGAGAAGATCAGCAGGAGGACCGACCGCGTCAGAGTCGCCGTGCACGCCCCGGATCTGCTGGCCGGGCTGGGCACGACGAGCATCCTCGGCGCCGACGAGCGGCTGGACGTGCTGTCCGACGCCGACCTCGGGTCCGCCGAAGTCGTCGTGACCGTCGGAGACTCGATCGGCGACGGGGTTTTCGCCTTCCTGCGCCAGGTTCGCGCCGCGTCGTCGCTCCCTGCACCACCGAGATGCGTGATCGTCACCGACCATTTCCCGGTCCAGGTCCTGATGACGGCCATCGAATGCGGCATGGCCGCGCTGCTGCCACGACGCGACCTCGACGGCGAGCACCTCGTGCGGACGATCCTCGCGGTCAGCCAGGGCGCGGGCGCGCTACCGCCACGCCTGCAGGGCAGCCTGCTCTCCCAGCTCGAACGGATCCAGGAGGACCTGCTGGTCCCCAACGGGCTCGCGTTGTCCGGACTGTCCGACCGGGAACGCGAGGTGCTCCGCCTGCTCGCCGACGGCCATGGCACGGAGGAGATCGCGGCCAAACTCGCCTATTCGGAGAGCACGGTGAAGAACGTCCTCCACCGCGTGATGTCGCGGTACGGCCTGCACAACCGCACGCACGCCGTCGCCTTCGCGCTGCGCACGGGCTCGATCTGAAGAAGGCGTCCAGAGTGGACGAACAAAGCGAACATTTCCCCGCCCCCTTCAACTTATAGCGGACATGGGGGCTTGCGGCAAGGCCCCGGTCATCCCCCAGAATTGCCCGCCGAAGGCCGATGGCTGTGGAAATGGGAGTCGCGAAGTGCGTTTTTTGCTGACGACGTGGGGGTCACGCGGGGATGTCGAACCCTTGGTGGCACTCGCGGTCGAAGTACGGAAACTCGGTGCGGAGGCGCTGGTGTGCGCGCCGCCGGACGAGGAATTCGTGAAATTGCTGAAGCAGGCCGGTGTGCCTTCGGTGCCGCTCGGCCCGACGGTGCATTCGGTGGTCGCCGGACCGAAACCGCCGACTGGGGAAGACGCGTTGAAGCTCGCCCCGGCGCTGGTGGCCGCTCGATTCGAAACACTTTCCGCCGCGGCGGAAGAAGGGTGCGACGCGATCCTCGCGACCGGCCTGCTGCCCGCCGGCGCGCGGGACGTCGCGGAGAAACTCGGAATTCCTTACGTGTACGCGTGTTTCCACACCTTCGGGCTGCCGTCGCGGCATTTCGCCCCGGGGGTGCGGCCGGGCACGCCGTCGCCGGAGGGCGAGACCGACAACCGGGTGCTGTGGCGGCAGGACGCCGAACGCGTCGACGCCTTGTACGGCGGGGCGCTCAACAGCCACCGGGCGGCGATCGGGCTGCCGCCGGTGGACAACGTCCGCGATCACGTCTTCACCGGCTCGCCGTGGCTGGCGGCGGACCCGGTTCTGTGCCCGTCGGAAGGGATGACGGATCTCGATCTCGTCCCGACGGGAGCGTGGATCCGGCCCGACGACCGCCCGCTCCCGGCCGATCTGGAGGAATTCCTTCAGGCCGGTGAGCCGCCGGTGTACGTGGGCTTCGGCAGCATGGCCGCGTACGCACCGAAGGACATCGCCCGGGTCGCCATCGAGTCCGCCCGCGGGCTGGGACGGCGGATCCTGCTCGCCCGCGGCTGGGCGGGTCTGGCTTCGATCGACGACGCCGACGACTGTTTCGTCGTCGGCGAGGTCAATCAGCAGGCGCTGTTCCGCCGGGTGGCCGCCGTCGTGCACCACGGTGGCGCGGGCACCACGACGACGGCCTCCCGAGCGGGCGCGCCCCAGGTGGTCGTCCCCCGGATCGCGGACCAGCCGTTCTGGGCCGGGCGGGTGGCGGAACTGGGAATCGGTGTGGCACACCAGGATCCGCTGCCGACCGTCGAATCCCTGACCGCCGCGCTCACCACGGCCCTCTCCCCCGCGACCGGCGCGCGGGCGAAGGCCGTGGCGGACACGATCCGGACCGACGGGGCGGCGGTGGCCGCGAAAATGCTCGTGAGTGGTAAGGACGGTTAGAACCGTCCTTACCACTCACGAGGCTTTGAGCACCTCCTCGCACCACTGACGGAAGGTGGTCGGCGTGGTGGCCTCCGGGGTCCGCGGTTCGGCGTTGTCGATCCCCGCCTCCTTCGCGGCCATCATGTCGACCATTCCCTGTGCCATCGCCTCGGACCAGCCGTGTTCGAGCTGCGTCGCGCGGAAGGCGTCCATGGCCACCCGCTGATAGCGGACCGGCCGCCCGAGGACGTCGGACATGATCTCCGCGAGATCGTTCTGGGACAGGTCTTCCGGGCCCAGGACCGGAACGTCGGCGACACCCCGCCACGACCGGTCGAGCAGCCATCCGGCCGCCACGTCGGCGATGTCGCGGGTGGCACAGGTCGGCGCCTTGAGGTCGCCGGGAAGCGGGCCGAAGAAGACACCGTCCTCGCCGATCGATCCGGCCTGCCACAGGATGTTGTCCATGAACGTGGGCATCGTCAGCGCGCGGTAGGCCACGCCCGTGCCCGCGATCAGGTCGTCCATGGCGTGCGAGGCCGACAGGTATCCGGTGTTCT
The DNA here is from genome assembly GCF_000754115.1 of Amycolatopsis sp. MJM2582. Taxonomy (NCBI): domain Bacteria; kingdom Bacillati; phylum Actinomycetota; class Actinomycetes; order Pseudonocardiales; family Pseudonocardiaceae; genus Amycolatopsis; species Amycolatopsis sp. MJM2582. The sequence goes on along the minus strand of NZ_JPLW01000006.1, from coordinate 509,797 downwards.
CCGCGAAGCCGCGGCCGAGCGCCGAGATGCCGACGACCCGTGACACGCCGTGCTTCTCGATGGCCGCGCAAGCCGGCCGGGTGAAGTCCAGATAGGCGGCTTCGAGGCTTTCGGCACGGCGATCCGCGGCGACCAGCCAGAAAACGGTGTCGGCGCCCGCGAAGGCTTCGTCGACGACAGCGGCGTCACTGTGCGAACCCTTGACGACCTCGACGCGCTCGCGGACGTGGTCGGGCAGACGGGCGGGATCACGGGCGATCACGCGGATCGGTTCGCCACTTTCGAGAAGGGTGCCGAGCACCCGGCTGCCGATCTGTCCGGTCGGCGCGGTGACGACGATCATGAAGACTCCGAGGTGATAGGGGATTTTCGACGTCACCCAGTCAAGCCACGACGGCCGTCGCGCTGAAGGATCACCTCGGTCGCCATTGATACCCTGGGGATATGAGTGACCTGGAGACGCGGCAGCTCAAGTACTTCGTCGCGGTCGCGGAGGAGCTGCATTTCGGCCGCGCCGCCGAGCGGCTTTCGATGGCGCAGCCGCCGCTGTCCAGGGCAATCCGGGACCTCGAACGACGGCTGGACGTCCGGCTGCTCGAACGCACCACCCGCCAGGTCACGCTGACGAGCGCGGGCGAGGTCTTCCTGCGGGACGCGAGGACCGCACTCGAAGCGGTCGCCGCGGCGGAGCGGCGGGCACGGCAGGCGGGCCGCCCCGATCCCCGGCTGCGCCTGGCGTTGAAGGCCGACCACGACGCCGGCTTGCTGCCGAAGATCATCGAGGCGTACGAAGCCGAAGAAGGCGCCCTGCCGATCGAACTGGTCCTCGGCGGCCGGGGCGAACAACCGTCGCAACTGCGTGACGGGCGGGCGGACGTGGCGCTCGTGCCGTCCCCGTTCGACGCGCGCCGCCTGGATTTCGAGCCGCTGCTGACCGAACCCCGGCTCGTGGCACTGGCGGCGAACGATCCCCTGGCGGCCCGGTCGCGGCTGACCCTGGCGGATCTCGAAGGCCGGCTCCTCCCCGACGGCGCGCCCGCCGGTCAGGGTCCTTCGGCCGGTCCGCCCGCCACCGCGGCACCCCACGGTCCCGTCTCGGATCTCACGCAGATCTTCAAACTGGTCGAGCTCGGCGCCATCGTGTGCTTCCTGCCGGTCTCGGTGGCGGATCGCTACCGGCGGGCGGGCATCACGTACCTGCCCGTGGACGATCTGGAGCCCACGACGCTCGCCGTGATGTGGCCGCAGGACTCCCGCTCACCGGCCGTCGCCGCCTTCGTCCGCGCGGCCACCACGGTGGTGACGACCGCGTACGCCCTCGGTCAGCGCAGCTGAACGCGGCCCAGCAACCGGTCGACGACCTCGGGCAGCGGCTGTTCCTCGGGACCTTCCAGCCACAGCACGTTCCCCGTCCGCAACGTGGCGAGGAAGGTCGCCGCGGTGAGCCTGGCCAGCTCCTGGTCGAGGCCGTGGCCCCTGGCCAGCAACACCGCGATCAAGTCGCGTTCGAGGGCGAACTGATCGCCCGCCTGCCGCGCGAGCAGTGACGGATGCCGCCGCAGCAGCCGCAGCTGCGCCACCCATTCGCGGTCGGGCACGGGATGCGCGCGGTACAGCTCCCGGCACGCCGCACGCAGCGCCTGCCAGGGTTTTTCGCCGGGCGGCCTGCCCTCGACCAGCGACACCAGCAGCCCGGTGCGTTCGCGGTCGGCGTGCAGGATCGCGTCCTCTTTGTTCGCGAAGTAGTTCGAGAAGGTCCGCCGGGACACGCCCACCGCGTCGGCGATGTCCTCGACGGTCACGCCGTCGAGACCGTGCTCCATCGCCAGCCGGAGCGCGGCCTCGTGCAGTGATTGCCGCGTCGCCGCCTTCTTGCGGGTGCGGAGCGTGTCGAGGGTGTCCACCAGGACAGCGTAGCGACGGGAATAAAGTTCCCACTGTGCAAGTTTGCACAATGAGCAATAAGCGCCACTCGAAAGGACGCCATGAAGACCGAGGCACCGTCAGGGGCGATGGGACACCGGCAGGTGCTCGAATCGCTGTCCGGCCTGCTGCTCGCGCTGCTCGTGGCGATGATCAGCTCGACGGTCGTGTCGACCGCCCTGCCCCTGATCATCGGCTCGCTGAACGGCACGCAGACGCAGTACACGTGGGTGGTCACGGCCACCCTGCTGGCGGCGACGGCCACCACACCCATCTGGGGCAAACTCGCCGACCTGTTCAACAAGAAGACGCTGGTGCAGATCGCGATCGTGATCTTCGTGATCGGCTCGACGATCAGCGGATTCAGCCAGAACACCGGACAGCTGATCGCCGCCCGCGCGTTCCAGGGCATCGGCGTCGGCGGCCTGCAGGCGTTGGTCCAGGTCGTGATCGCGGCGATCATCCCGCCGCGTGAACGCGGCCGCTACAACGGTTACCTCGGCGCGGTCATGGCGGTCGCCACGGTCGGCGGGCCGCTGCTCGGCGGCCTGATCGTGGACGTGCCGTGGCTCGGCTGGCGCTGGTGCTTCTTCGTCGGCGTGCCGATCGCGGTGGCGGCGTTCATCGTGCTGCAGCGGACCCTGAAGCTGGAGACCGTGCGCCGGGAGGACGTCCAGGTCGACTACCTCGGCGCCGGGCTCATCGCGGCGGGCGTGAGTGTGCTGCTGATCTGGGTCTCGTTCGTGGGCAACGGCTTCGACTGGCTGTCCTGGCAAACGGCCGTCATGGTGGCGGGCGGCGTCGTGCTCCTCGTCCTCGCCGTGCTGGTGGAACGCAAGGTCCGCGAACCCGTCGTCCCGCTGCACATCATCACCCAGCGCACCCCGGCACTGGCGATCGTCGCGAGCCTCGCGGTCGGGATGGCGATGTTCGGCGGCGCGGTGTTCCTCGGCCAGTACTTCCAGATCGGCCGCGGCTACTCCCCCACCGAAGCCGGTCTGCTGACCATTCCGCTGATGGGCGGCGTGCTCGTCTCCTCGACCGTGTCCGGACGCCTGATCAGCCGCACCGGACGGATGAAGCCGTACATCGTGGCGGGCACGATCACCCTGGTGATCGGTTTCCTCGGGCTGGGCACCGTCGACCACGCCTCGCCGCTGTGGCTGGTGGGTATCGCGATGGCGGTGGTCGGTATCGGGGTCGGCATGACGATGCAGAACCTCGTCCTCGCCGTGCAGAACACCGTGCCGCTGCGGGATCTGGGCGCGGCCAGCGCGTCGGTCACGTTCTTCCGGTCGCTCGGCGGCACCATCGGCGTCTCGGTGCTGGGCGCGGTCCTCGCGAACCGGGTCACCGCCGACCTGTCCACCGCGCTGCACGTGCCGGCGGGGAGTGCGTCGACGGGCGGCGTCAGCGCGCTGAACCTCAAGGCGCTGCCGCCGGAGGTCCAGACGATCGTGCACACCGTGTACGGCGACGCGACCGCGCACATCTTCCTGATCTCCGCGGCGGTGGGCGTCGTGGGGGTGATCGCGGCACTGCTGCTCAAGCCGCTCACCCTGCGCACCACGCTCGATGTGGAGACGGAGCCGGAAGTCCCGGTCGCGCGATGAACGGCGCCTTCGAGTCCACTGTGGAGCGTTTCGGCCCGCCCCGGCACCACACGGGGCGGGCCATCCTGGCCGGGGTCGACGGCTCCGACACGGCGATGCGGGCGGCCGCCTTCGCCTTCGGCATGGCCCGGCGCGAGGGCGGCAGGCTGATCGTCGCCTTCGTCTGCCGTCCGACGCTCGGCCCCGCGGTCGCGGCGACGGTGGAACTCGACACGGCGACACGGCTCCACGAAGAGATCCGCGAGCAGATCCGCACGGCGGCCGAAGAGCTGGAAGTGCCGGTCAGCTTCCTGAAGACCTTCGGCGATCCGTACACCGCGCTGCGCGACACCGCCGACCGCTGCCTGGTCGACACCGTCGTGGTCGGTGCCTCACAGCAGGCCGGTCACCGGTTCGCGGGGTCGGTCGCGACCAAGCTCATCCGGACCGGGCACTGGCCGGTGCTGGTCGTCCCCTGACGACCGGCCGCCGAGGAACGACACGGCCCCCACCGCCGCGACGACGAGCGCACAGCCCGCCAGCTGCGGCGGTGTCGGCCATTGGCCGAGCAGCGCGGCCCCGAACAGGATCGCGGCGGCGGGTTGCAGCATCAGCACGGCGGACCCGCCGCTCGCGGGCAGGGCGGACAGCGCGCGTCCGATCAGGAGCCAACCGAGCACCTGCCCGGTCACGGCCAGCACGAACAGCCACAGCAACGCCGAAACGGGCGGCGTGACGTCGAGATTCCCGGCGAACAGTCCCGAAAGACCGCCCACGCTCGCCGACGCCGCGGTCGCGGTGGCGAGCATCGTCGTGCGGCCGCCGCCGTCGGTTCCGGCGCGCCGCAACAGGATCAGGTATCCGGCGTAGGCCACACCCGCCAGCACCGCCATGACGGTGCCGTACCAGGGGTCGCTGCCCGCGGCACCACCGTCCGCCAGTCCCCCGGCCAGCGCCGTCCCCGCCAGCATCACCGGGATGGACAACCAGAACGCCCGCGGCGGTCGTTCGCCGAACCACAGCAGCCCGGCCAGCGGGACGAGGACCACCTGGACGTTCACCAGCGCCGTGGCGACGCCCGCGCCGACGGAGAGGATCGCCTCGCTCCAGAGCACCATGTCGATCCCGAGCAGGACACCGGCCAGCACATGCCGGCGTCGCGCGGCCGGAGTCGGTCGCTCTCCCCGTTCACGAGAGCGCGCCAGGATCACCAGGATCGGCAACGCGAACAGGCAGCGGAAGAACGTCGCGGTCGTCGAGCTGACACCGGACAGCGCGACGAGCGGGGCGGACAGGGCGATCGCGAGGGCTCCGAGCACTCCTTGCACCCGTGGATCGATGAGGATTCGGTTGTGCCGCATGTCTTCGATTCGATCGCACGACGACCGCGAGGACCAGCGAGATCCTCTTACCCCGAGGGTTAAGCTCGGCTAATGAGTGGCGATCTGTCCAATGTGGAACGGCTGCGGATGCTGCACGCGGTGTGGCGGCGGGGATCGCTCGCCGCGGCGGCCGAGCTGCTGCACGTGACGCCGTCGGCGATCTCCCAGCAGCTGACCAAACTGGAACGGGAGGCGGGCACCGGGCTGCTCGTACGGCACGGGCGTGGCGTGCGGCTCACCCCGGCGGGGCTGCTGCTGGCGCAGCGCTCGGACCGGGTGCTCGCCGAACTCCGCGCCGCCCGCGCCGACCTGGACTCCCTGACCGGGGAGACCACCGGCGTCGTCGAGATCGGCGCGATTCCCTCGGGCGTGCACACGTTCATCACGCCCGCGCTCACCGGCCTCGCCGTCCGTCATCCCGGAATCGAGGCGCGGCTGCACGAGGTCGAACCCGAAGTGGCCCTTCCCGCGCTGGCCGACGGCGTCTTCGACGTCGTGGTCGTCGAAAGCTGGGAGAACCTGCCGCTCACCCGGCCGCCCGCCACTCGCTGGACCGAACTGCGCGACGACTCGGCGATGATCGTGCTGCCGGCCGGACATCCGCTGGCCGGGGCGGATTCGGTGCGCGCCGAGGAGCTCGCGGAGGAGATCTGGGTCGCGTGGGCGCGCCCGACCTTGGCGAACGCCTGGATCCGCCAGACCCTGCGCGAACGCGGGATCGAGCCGATCGTGCGGCATACGGTCAGCGGTTTCGGCACGCAGTTCGCCGTCGTCGCCGGGCTGGGCGCGGTCACGCTGGTGCCGGGTATGGCCACCACGATCGCGCCGCCGACCGTGGTGTGCGCCCCGCTCGAACCGGCCCTGCACCGGCAGCTGTACGCCGTGCAGCCGCTAGGGGAAACGCGGCCCGCCGTCGCGGAATGCGTCGAGGCGCTGGTGGAGGCCGCGAGGTCTTGGGGCTCGTGAGTGGTGAGGACGGGTTAGAACCGTCCTCGCCACTCACGAGGCGGATCAGGCGCGGCCGCAGAGTGCGTGGTCGATCACCGGCTCGATCGGATGCACCTCCGGCAGTGGCGCACCGGGGAGGTACGGCGTGAGGGTGTTCAGCGAGACCATCACGCTGCGCTTGCCGTCCTCGGTCACGCCGTTCCCCGTCAGATAGCCGGGCAGCGCGCCGCCGTGGCCCCAGTAAGCGCCGCAGGAGCTGGTCGTCTTCTGGAGGCCGAGACCGTACTCGCCGAGCCCCGGCGCGGGCACGGTCTTCTTCATTTCGGCCAGCTGCGCGGGTTTGAGCACCTTGCCGCCCAGCAGCGCCCGCAGGAACTTGTTGCCGTCCTCGGTGGTGCTGTTGATCGAGCCGTCCGCTCCCCCGCCCATCGACGGGTTCATCAGCGTCACGTCCACCCGCCGTCCGAGCAGCGGCGGGTTCGAACCCTCGACGACGAACCGGTCGTAGCCGCGCGCGTGCGGCGCGGGGATGAACGGCGACGTATGGGGCAGGGTGGTCTCGCGCAGGTCCAACGGGCGGACGATCCGGTCGATGATCGCCCGCCGCCAGTCCTGGCCGGTCACCTTCTCGGTCACGAGCCCGGCGAGTACGTAGTTGGTGTTGGAGTAACCCCAGCTCGTCCCCGGCGCGAACTCCGGCGGCTTGCCGACCGCCAGTTTCACCGCCTCCGTCGCGCTGAGCTCGTCGAACCGGTGACGCAGGAAGCCCTTCTCGGTGAAGAGGTCGAGTTCCGCCATGTAGTCGTGCAGGCCGCTGGTGTGCTGCAGCAACTGCCGGATGGTGATGGCCTTGCCGTCGTTGCCGTTCCCGCTCACCACCCCCGGCAGCCACCGGTCCACGGTGTCCTCCAGGGAAAGCCGTCCCTCACCGACGAGCTGGAGCATCGTCGCGGACAGGAAGGTCTTGCTGAAACTGGCGATCCGGAAGTGGCCGTTCCACGGCATCGGGGTCCTGGTCCGCAGATCGCCGTGACCGCTGCGCACCTTGACGCTTCCCTTGTCCGTGCTCACCTCCATGAGCACGCCGGGTGAACCGTTCGCCACGAGCGTGTCGGCGTCGCGCTGCAGTGTCCGGTGCAGGGATGGCGCCGCGGACGCGACGGCCGGGGAAACGAGCGTTGCCGCGCAGAGTACGGCGATGACCACTGAAGTTCGTTTCATACCGGCAAAACTACGAAGCCGCGGGCATATCGGGCATCGGCTTGGAGGACGATGTCGCCTCCCTCCCTGGTACTAATGGAGCACAGGGATCTTCTCAGGGTCGCCCGCCGGAGATGATTCAGCGCGTCAGGCCCGGCAACACGAGGGCGAGCCGCGCCACCGGTGGCAGCGGCGACGGCTCCGGCACGGCCCGGAAGGCCTGGATCACGAGCGCGGCGAACCGCCGGGACGCCGCGATCTGCGCGGCCGCCGAAGCGGCCTGGATCCCGTTGTTGGCCATGAGCATGAGGATCAGGTCGTCGAGGACGAAGTCGGGCCGCAGTCTTCCGGCGTCCTTGGCCCGGCCGGCCAGCTCGGCGATCGCCTTGAGCGCGTGGTCGCGGGCCGCGGTGAAATCCACCGCCTTGGGGAAGGCCGAGACGAAGGCGGCCGTGAAACCCCGGTCGCGCGAGTGCAGCTCGCAGATCTTCTCGATCACGGAACAGAAGCCACGCCACGGATCCGGGTCGGCCAGCCCGTCGTTCACGACGATCTGACAGGCGCGCATTTGGTCGGCGAAGGCCTCCGTCGCCAGGATCTCCTTGGTCGGGAAATGGCGGTACAGCGTGGCGGGGCCGACTTCGGCGCGGCGCGCGACCTCCCTCAGCGGCACGTTCAGGCCTTCGGTGGCGAACAGCGCGCGAGCCGCTTCGAGGATGCGTTCGCGGTTGTCCAGGGCGTCGGAGCGCGGGATCCGAGGCAAACGATCGGTCACCACTCTCACTTTAGCCAAAACGGACGGGGGCGTCCGTTAACGTCCGCCGCGGCAGTGATCGACGAGCAGGAGACGAAAATGCGCGCAGTCGAGATCCGGACGTTCGGCGCCCCCGAGGGCCTCGCCGTGATCGACCTCCCCTCCCCCGTCCCCGCCGAGGGGGAAGTGCTGATCGGCGTGGAAGCGATCGGCGTCGGCGGCGTCGACACCGTGATCCGGAGCGGTGCCCTCGCCGGTTTCGGTTTCCGGGAAGGACACATCCCCGGCAACGAGGTCGCGGGCACCGTCACGGCGGTCGGCGACGGCGTCGATCCGAGCTGGACCGGGCGGCACGTCTGGGCGTTCACCGGTGAAAGCGGCGGTTACGTCGAACAGGTCGCCATCCCGGCCGACAAGGTCGTGCCCCTGCCCGACAACCTGCCCGCCGCCGACGCGGTGGCGCTCGGCACCTCCGGCATGGTGGCCCGTTTCGCGCTCGCCCACGCCCCTTTCGCGGCGGGCGAATCGGTGCTGGTGCGCGGAGCGGCAGGCGGCATAGGGATCATGGCCGTGCAGCTCGCGGCTCGCGGTGGCGCGAGCGCCGTGGCGGTGACGACGTCCTCGGCCGAACGCGGCGACCGCCTGCGCGAACTGGGCGCGACCCACGTCCTCGACCGCTCCGGCGCGGGCGACGGCCCGGCGGGTTACGACGTGATCATCGACATCGTGTCCGGTGTGGACATGCCGTTCTTCTTCGACAGGCTGAATCCGAACGGCCGCCTGGTCGCCGTCGGCGTGGTCGCGGGAATGCCTCCGTCGGACTTCGGCGCGAAGCTGATGGCGTCGTTCCGGAAGTCTTTGTCGTTCGCCGCCTTCAGCGCGGACTCGATCCCCGAGCCCGATCGGCTCGCGGTGAGCGCGGACCAGTTCGCCGCGGCGGCGCGCGGTGAACTGCGTTCCGTGGTGCACGAGCTGCTTCCGCTGGAGAAAGCCGTTCTGGCGCACCGGAAGATGGACGACGGCGAGGTGTTCGGCAGGATCGTGCTGACTCCGTAGCCAGGTCCATTGTGGAGCGCCCTTGTCACCCGGTCAGTGCAAGTTTCCCCATGGCGTGCGCTCTCGCACTAGGCTGCCCACTCGTGCCCGATCCGATGCCCGAGGGACCCGGCTTCACGGCGGTCGATCTGCGGCCGCTCTCCGAAGGCGAGGGCACCGGCGCGTACTGCGTGAACGACGCGGGGGCGATCGTGGGCGAGTCGGGTTCGTGGCCGGTGTGGTGGGACGGCGACGGTGCCCCCACGCCTTTTCCGATCCTCGACGGCTGTTCCGGTGGCCGCGCCATCAGCGTCAACGCCGCGGGACTCGTGGTGGGCTCGCTCTACGTCGGCGAGCACCTCCGGCCGGTGTGCTGGCGGCCCGACGGCCGGGTGTTCGCGCTCGAACTCCCCGACGGCGCGGTCTCCGGTACGGCGTGCCGGGTGAACGCACGCGGATCGGTGTTGGGCAACGTGATGTGGCCGGGTTACCGTTGGCGGGCGCTTCGCTGGGAGCCCGGCGGCGAGGCCGTCGAACTCGACGCCCTTCCCGGCGACGGCGAGACACAAGGCCACGATCTGAACGGACTGGACGAGGTCGTCGGTTCGGCCAAGAACGGCACGGGCACCCGGACCGCGGTGCGCTGGACGGCCGCGGGGAAGATCAGCAAACTGCCTCCGCCACGTCGCGCGACGGCATGCGGGATCACCGACTCCGGCGCCATCCTCGGCGACGGTGTCGTGTGGAACCGCGACGGCGGCACGGTCCTGCTGACCGGTGACCCGGAGTTCTCCGCGGGGCAGCTCGTCCGGATCACCGGGCGCGGTGTCGCGATCGGCTGGGGCGTGACCACGGACCGGCGCGGCACCTGCGCGCGCTGGGATCCCGACGGACGCCCCACCGTGCTCCGGCCCTTGCCGTCGGACGACGCCACCACGTGTTTCGACATCGACGACGCCGGGACGGTCGTCGGGGAATCCGCCGGCCAGGGCACGGTGCGGCCGGTCCGCTGGGACGCGGACGCGACACCGCTCCCGCTTCCGTCGCCTGCCGGGCTCACAGCGATCGTGGCCCAGCACATCAACGCGAGCGGGACCGTCATCATCGGCTACGGCTTCGCCGCGGACAGCTCCACCTATCGCGGGATCGCCTGGTTCCGTTCGTGATCACGACGGCTCGATCGCCCGCCCCAGAAACCGGCCGGCGTCTCGCACGCCTCACGCGCCATGAGCACGTCCAGCCCGCGTCCAGGATGCGCGACCCGTCTTCGGTGAGGACCAGGTCCTCCTTCGTGGCGAAGTGATTGAAGAACGTCGCGGGGGACACCTCGGCGGTGGTCGTCCCGTCGTAGCCCTGCCGCTCGAAGAGGCGATACGCGGTTACGATCAACGTCTTCCGGGTGCGCTGCTTGGAGGAGAAAACATGACCATCGACGCGTTCCTCGACCGGCTGGAGTACAGCGAGCCCGTCCGGCCCGATCTGATCACCTTGCGGAACCTGCACCGCGCTTGGCGGCTGCGAGTCCCCTACGAGAATCTCGACGTCCAGCTCGGCAGGCCGATCCTGCTCACCCCGGACGCGTTGACCGACAAGTTCGCGCGCCGCGGCCGTGGCGGCCTCTGCTACGAAATGAACGGAGCGCTCGGTCTCTTGCTGAAGGCTGCCGGCTTCGCGGTGACCATCGTGGAGGCCGCCATCCTGCGTTCGACGCGCGGCGAAGGTCAATGGGGCAACCACATCGCCCTGCTGGTCGACGTCGACGGCGAGTCCTGGCTCGCCGACACCGGGATCGGGGACGCGTTCCTCGAACCGCTCCCCCTGCGGGAAGGTACGCACCAGCAAGGTGAACTGACGTTCCGGATGGAACGTCTCGACAGCGGGACCTGGCGGACGCACCACCATTCAGGCGGGGCGATCGACTCCTGGGACTTCCGCACCGCGCCCCATGAGATCGCCGAGTTCGCCGAACGCGCGCGGACCAAATCACCGGATTCCATGTTCGCCAAGGTGCTCGTGGCGCAACATCATCGCGACGGCCGCGAGCTCGCCCTTCGCGCGCGCACGGTCAAACGCGGCGACGGAGACCGCCACACCCTGTCCTCTCTGGACGAATTCGCCGGGACACTGCGGGAATTCCGGGTCCCGCTGGACGACATCGGCGCCGACGAGCTGGCCACCCTGTGGGCCAAGACCGAGGAACAACACGAAACCTGGCTGGCCCTTCAGGGATTGAATCCGCGCGTCCGGGGTATGCCCTGATCATGGAAGTCGACGCCGTCGTGGTCGGGTCGGGGCCGAACGGCCTGGTCGCGGCCAACCTGCTGGCCGACGCGGGCTGGGAGACCCTGGTCATCGAGGCGACGCCGAAACCCGGTGGCGCGGTGCGGACCGAAGAACTCACCGCGCCGGGTTTCCGGAACGACGTGTACAGCGCCTTCTACCCGCTCGGAGCGGCGTCACCGGTGCTCGCCGGGCTGGGCCTGGAGGAGCACGGCCTGCGCTGGCGGCATGCCCCTGCGGTCCTGGCGCATGTGCTGCCCGACGACCGGTACGTCCTGCAGTCCCGTGACCTCGAACGCACCGCGCGTTCCGTCGCCGAGTTCGACGAACGGGACGCGGACAACCTCCGGGCCGAGCACGCGAGCTGGCGGCGTCTGCGCGAGCCCCTGCTGGACGCGATCGTGCGCCCCTTTCCGCCGGTTCGGTCGGGAGCGCGGCTGTTCAAGACGCTCGGCACCGCGGAGTCGCTCCGGCTGGCGAGGATGCTGACGCTGACCGCTCGCGGGCTCGGCAAGGAGAAATTCGACGGTGCGGGCGCCCGGCTGCTGCTCGCGGGCAACGCCATGCACACCGATCTCGGCCCGGACCAGGCCGGGAGCGGTGTCTTCGGCTGGCTGCTGACCATGCTCGGCCAGGACGTCGGGTTCCCGGTCCCGGAGGGCGGGGCCGGACGGCTGACCGACGCGCTGGTGAACCGCCTGACCGCCAAGGGCGGCGAGATCGTCTGCGGTACGCCGGTCACCGAAGTGACGCTCTCGGGCGGCCGGGCGGTGGGTGTCCGTGACGCGGACGGACGGCGGGTCCGTGCCCGCCGGGCCGTGCTCGCCGACGTCCCCGCTCCGGTGCTCTACCGGGATCTCGTCGGTGCCGGGCATCTGCCCGCGCGGCTGGTGTCCGATCTGGACCGGTTCGTCTGGGACGACGCCACGATCAAGGTGGACTGGGCGCTGTCCTCACCCATCCCGTGGAGCGCCGCCGAAGTCGGGCAGGCGGGGACCGTCCACATCGGAGCGGATCTCGACGGGCTCGCCGGCATCGCCAACGATCTCGCCTGCGGGCGAGTGCCCCACGACCCCTTCCTGCTGCTCGGGCAGATGACCACCGCCGACCCGACCCGCTCCCCGGCCGGAACCGAATCGGCCTGGGCCTACACCCATGTGCCGAGGGGCGAATCCTGGCCGGATTCCCGGTTGCGGCGCCATGCCGACCGGATGGAAGAGGTCATCGAGAGGCACGCGCCCGGCTTCCGCGACCTGATCGCCGGCCGCGCGATCGCCGGGCCCGCCCAGCTACAGAAGGGAAACCACAGCCTCGTGGAAGGCTCGATCAACGCCGGGACCGCGGCGATCCAGCAACAGCTCTTCTTCCGGCCCGTCCCCGGTCTCGGCCGGGCCGACACCCCGATCGACCGGCTCTTCCTGGCCTCCGCGTCGGCGCATCCCGGCGGGGCGGTGCACGGCGCGCCCGGGTCGAACGCCGCCAGGGCCGCCCTCACCAGGGACGGCTGGGCCGGTTCCGTCTACCGGGCGACGGTGCGTGCCGCGCACCGCGCCGTCTACCGATGAGGACGCCACGGATGAAGATCGTCGTCACCGGCGCCAGTGGGAACATCGGGACCGCCTTGCTCCGGGCTCTGGAAGGCCACGAAGTGATCGGGGTGGCACGCCACCGTCCCGACACGACCGCCGCACCCTATTCGTCGGCCCGCTGGGTCCTTCAGGACGTCGGCGCGAACGACGCTTGGGAGGAACTGACCGGGCTCTTCCGCGGCGCCGACGCGGTGGTGCATCTCGCCTGGGCGATCCACCCGCGCGCGGACGATCCGGCGATGCGCCGCACCAACGTCGCGGGCAGCGCGAACGTCCTGCGCGCGGCCGCCGACGCGGGCGTGAAGCACATCGTGTGCGCGTCCTCGGTCGCCGCCTACACCCCCGCCGACCGCTGGCGCGAGGTCGACGAGGACTGGCCCTGTGGCGGGCTCGCCGAAAGTGCCTACAGCGCGGGAAAAGCGGCTTTCGAGACGCAGCTGGACGAGTTCTGCCGTCGTTACCCGGACATCGGGGTGGCACGGATCCGCCCGTGCGGCGTCGTGCAGCCGGACGCGGCGGCCGAGTTCTCCGGCTGGCTGCTCAGCCCGCTGGCGCCGCCGTTGCCGCTCGGCGGCGACTGGCTGCCGGTGCCCTTGTGGCCGGGGCTGCGGATGCAGGTGGTGCACTCCGACGATGTGGCTCAAGCGATCCGGGCGATCCTCGACCGCCGCGCGACCGGGGCGTTCAACCTCGCCGGTGAGCCGGTGCTGAAAAGCCGGGACCTGGCCAAGCTGGCAGGCGGGCTCAGGATTCCGGTACCGCTGAAGCTGTTGACCTCGCTGGCCTGGCCGAGCTGGCGGCTGGGGCTGCAACCTCTGCACCCGTCCTGGTTGCACCTGGCCGACCGGGCGTCCCTTGTGGACACTCGACGCGCGCGGGAGGAACTCGGCTGGCGGCCGCGGCACGACCCGGCGACCACGATCACCGAACTCCTCGCCGCCATCCGCGCCGGGCGGCGCGGCGACAGCCGCCCCCTCGACCCGCCGCGGGACCGGATCCGGTTCGGGCGGCCGAGCCATCAGGACCAGTCCGCCGGCTAAACCGCGGCGCGCCCCTTCGCCAGATCCGCGAGACGCCGTAAGGATTCCCGGTTCCGAGGCACCAAGAAGAGCGCCTGCGCCGCCTCCGGCATCACCCGGCCCGGCCCGCGGGTCGCCTGCTCGGACATCAGGATCTCCGTGGTCCCCGGCTCGGTTTCCCGCAGTTCCAACCGGATCCGGGCGGTGCCGAACGGCCAGGCCCGCGCCTCGAGTTCGAGCAGCCGAGGCGGGTCGACGACGTGGACCTTGGTGACGTCGTCGAGCAGGACAGGCCAGGACCCGACGCAGTGATGGATCCGCGTTCCCCGCGCCGGCCAGCCCTTGTCCACGTCGCGGATATGGGAGGCGCCCACCACCCAGGCCGCGTAGGTCCACCCGTCGGCGAGCACCTCGAACACGCGCTCGGGAGAAGTGTCTACCGTCATCTTCACGTCGACCATGAACCATCCCGCCCTGTACCGGTCAGCCCTGCATCACCCAGGGCGAATACCCTGCGGCGGCAAGGGCAAACCCGGACGCGTTCAGCCCACTCTGTCCAGCACCGCTCGCGTGTACTCGACGACGCTCGGTGTCCCGATCGTGCTGGTGGTCGGCCTCGTCGTCTGACGGCGCGAGATCAGTCGCGCCAACGGTTGTTGAGGAAGGCGTCGTCCTCGTCGTCGGCCGGTGCCGGGCGGGCACGAGGAGCACGCCGGGGCGTGTCCCGTCCGGTGGGGGCGGGAGGCGGCGGCTCCGAGCTGAACGGAGCCGCCATGTCCACGGAGTCGTCTTCGAACGCCGACGTGTTCCCCGGCTGCGCGTGCGACCGGTCGGTGCTCCAACCGGATTTCGTCTTGCGCTGCCCCAATTCCCGCCGGTGCTCGACGTACCGCTGGGCGGTCTGGACCTGTTTGGTCATGAACTCCTGCGAGCTGGCCTTGATCTCGTCGGCCCGCTGATCCCGCAGTGCCCGGCGCTCCGACTGCTCGCGGACGAGACCGTCCAGGGTCGCCCTCATGGCGGCGGTGTCCTCGGCGCTCATCTGTTCTCCCCTGCCCCGGCTCACCGCTTGCGGGTGACCGACTGATCCTCATCGTCCAGCAACGACCCGGTGATCCGGCCGGTGGGTTCGTTGATCTGGTCGAACACCTCGCCCTCGATCCGGTACGCGCGGTTGGTCCGTTCCTGGTCTCCGCCGCCCTGGCCACCCGCTCCGCCGGCACCCATGCCACCCATCGGGGGCATCGCGCCGCCACCGAACGACTGGCCCGCCGTGCCGCTCATCGGAGCGGACGGGGCCCCCGCGGCCACATGCTGCGGGTGCTGTGCCCCGCCACCGGTGTGCACGCCCTCGGTCAGTGGCTGACCGGCCGCGGGGCTGGCGGACTCGAAGGGCATGGACGGCACTGACGGCGCCGAAGCACCACCTCCGCCGAAACCACCACCGCCGCCACCGGAACCGCCGACGTCGCCGCCGCGGATCCCATCGGGGACCGTCCCGCCGCCACCCTCACGCGGGGTGAACGCCGGCTTGGAGTCGGGCTGCACCGTCCCGGTGACGGGAGACGCCGGATGCGATGCCTTGTCCGTGGCGGGTTTGTCCTCGCCGAGGGTGTACGTGGTCGGCTTGCCGGTGCCGTCGTCGACGGTGACGATCGTCGGCCCGGACGGGCCGTCGGGACGCTCGGCGGTGATCTTCACATCGCCGTCCTGGATGTGGATCTTGCCGTCCGGCCCCGGACGGTGGACGCCGTCCTTGTCCGGCTTCCCGTCGTCCGAGCCGGGAGCGGAGCCCAGCTTGGAGTCGTCGCCGTCGCCGGTCCAGTCGAGCTTGAAGTCCTTGGCGGGCCCGGAACCGTCCCCGATCTTGATCTCCATCTCGCCGTCTTTGTCCGGCTCGGTCATCTCGAAGGTCTTGTCGCCCTGCTTGACCTTGAGAGTCTCGCGTTCGCCGTCCTCGGCCTTGTCGCCGTCCTCACCGGGTTTGTCCCCGGCCAGCTTGTCGCCGCCTTCACCGGGCAGCTCCTCGCCGAGCTTGTCCAGGGCTTCCGAAGCCTTCTTCTTCGCCTCGTCCGCGGACTTCTCGGCGTCCTTCGAGTCGCCGTCCTTGGAATCGCCGTCGCCCATGCCGCCAGGGGCGTCACCCAGCTTGTTCAGCGCTTCGGAGGCCTGCTTCTTCGCGTCTTCAGTGGCCTTCTCGGCCGCTGCCTTGGCGTCGGCCGCGGCGTCCGTGTTGCCACTGCCGCCAGGACCACCGCCGGTACCTCCGCCGCCCGGACCGGAGCCGGAGCCGCCGAGGTCGCCACCGGTCGGGCCGTCACCGAGTTTGCCCAGCGCCTCGGAAGCCTGCTTCTTCGCGTTTTCGGCGGCCGCCGCTGCCTGCTTCTTCGCCTCTTCGGCGGCGGCCTTCTGCTCGTCGCCGTTCGACGGCGGCGGTGCCGAGCCCGATGGCGACGTCTGATCCTTCTTCTCGTCCGGTCCACCACCGGTGCCGCCACCCGGTCCACCGCCAGGCGATCCTCCGCCTTCGGGGATGTTCACGTCCGGGATCGGCGGGGGCTTCTGCGCCGCCGGGCCGGTGCCACCGCCGGGGCCGGAACCACCCGATCCGGGGCCACCGCCGGGACCGCCGCCGGGACCGCCGCCGGTGCCACCCTCAGGGCCGCCGCCCGGCCCACCACCGGTGCCGCCGGTGAAGTCCGGGCCTTGACCCGAACCGCCGGGGCCACCGCCAGGTCCGCCACCGGTGCCGCCGGTTCCCGAACCGCCGGGCCCGCCACCGGTGCCACCCTGGCCACCGGTGAAGTCCGGGCCCTGGCCACCGGGTCCGCCGCCCGTGCCACCGGGTCCGCCCGCGCCGCCGGCGCCGCCCTTGTCACCCGCGCCTTCGAACTCGTTCTTGACCTTGCCCATCACCTTGTCGAGTTCGTCGTAGGCCTGGTCGACGAACTCCTTGGTGTCCTTGCAGGTCTTGGCGAAACCCTCGTAGATGATGGTCCACATCTCGGGGATGAACTGCCGCTGGATCCACTGCTTGGCGAGATTCTGGCCCGCCTTCTTGAACTCGTCGTCGTCGCAGCAGCCGTCGTTGTTCAACTGCTGGACCAGGTTGGAGCCGAAGTTGACGTCCATCCAGCCCGCGATCGCGCCGAGGTCCTCCTTGCCGCTCTTCTCACCGGCGGCGATGGCGACGACCTTCTGCGCCATCGGGAAGTCCGCTTTGCCGACGATCTCCTTGTAGAGATCGATGACCGTGTCAGCCTTTCCCTTGCACAGCTTGAACACCGCCGCGCTGGTGTGCAGCGTCGCCTCGCTCGCGTTGTCCAGCGTCTGGGCGAGCTTCTTGGCCTTGGGGAGGATCTTCTCGTTGTAGTTGTCCGAGGAGGCGTCCGCCGCATCGCCGGTCCACGTCCCGTAGAGGGTGTTCAGCTGGGAACCGGTGTCGTCGATGGTCTTCTGGACGGTCTTCGAGCCGGTCTTGAAATGGGCGGCGTCGTCGACGAAGTTCTTGAAGTCGATGCCGCGCTGCTCGTCGAACGGCTTCTTGATGTCCTTCTCGAAGTCGAGCGCGCGGGTGGTGCCCCGGCAGTCTTCCGGGAGCTTCCCCAGCAGGGAGCCGAAGGTTTCGAAGACCTTGAGGGCGGGGGCGGCGGCGTCGAAAATCTCGTCCGACGTCTTGGTCCCCGCACCTTCGGCGGTGGGTTCCTTGGTGGCGTCGAGTTTCTTGTTGCCCTCGTCGACGGCCTTCGACTCCGCCTTCCGGTTGAAGCTGGCCTGATCGCCCGCGCCCTTCGCGCTGTTGTAGACCTTGTCGAGGTCGTCGTCGTAGGGCAGGAACGGAAGGGCGTTGTAGGACGCCGCGTACTTCTCGGCTTCCTTGCGCTTCTGCTTGATCTCCTCCGGCTCCTGGTCCGCCGTCCACGGCGGGGGCGCCGGATGCGTCCGCATCCACGAGCCGATGAGCTTGGTCTTCTGCTCGGCGGGAACGGCCGGGTCGTCGAGGACGGCCTTGACGTCGGTCCAGGTGGTTTCGGTGGCCACTAGCGCATCCCCGTCTTGGTGATCTTGTTCTTCTGTTCGTCCTCGTTGGTGCCGTACGCGGTGCCCGCGGTGCCGAGGTTCGTGCCGAACGAGCCGAGTGTGGTGCTGTACCCCTGGACCGACGCCCACAACGCCGCCACCCCGTCGGTGTACTTCTTCGCGTGGTCGCCGTGCGCCTGGCCGAAACCGGCCGCGTTCACCGGAGTGCTCGACAGATCCGGGTTGTCTTCGAGCAACTGCTCCGTCAGCTTTCCGATGTTCTTCGACGCCGATGAAAGCGCATCGGTCGCCGCGGTGAAGCCCCCGCTCATTCTTTTCAGCGCCTTTCGTCGGATCCGTCGGCTTTACCGCCGAGTGCCTCTTCGAGCACTTCGGCCACCGACCCGATGTCGGTGAACCGGTCGAGCTGGTCCAGATCGATCCTCACGTCGTGGTAGATCTCCAGCGCCGACAGGAGTTTTATCCGTCCCTTGGAGTCGATACCCAGCTCTTCGAGCGGCGCGTCGGACTCGATTTCGGCGGGATCAAGCCGAAAAGTCTCACTGACGACCTTCACGACCTCCGCGCGGTGATCACCCACGGGGCCGACTATAACGCGCCCTCGCCGCGGCTCGCGCGACCTTGCCACTGGAAGTGCGCGGAAGGTCACCGGAGGGAACCAGACGGACAGATCGCAGCGTCAGATCATGTTCCCGTGAAACGGCGCGTAATACCACTCTCGTCACTTCTTTGACATCCGCGTCGGCGTTCTTTGCCCATTCGGCTACCAACATCGCCCCTTCGCCCCTTTCGTCCGAGACAGCGAATGCGGCGACGCGGTCTCGGCGTATCGCCGGATGCGCCTCCCCCGCGACGGCTTCGATGTCTTGCGGGTGGAAGTTGCGGCCGTCGATGACGATGAGATCCTTGAGCCTGCCGGTGATGTAGAGCTCCCCGCGGTGGAACACGCCGAGGTCACCGGTGCGCAACCAACCGCCGACGCCGTCGAGTTCGCCTCCGAACGCGGCGGCGTCACCACGGCCCCAGTATCCCGACGCGACGTTCGGTCCGCGGATCCAGATCTCCCCCACGAGGCCGTCGGGTCGCGCCACGCCGTCGCCGACGATCCGGACCCGCTGACCGAGCGGACGCCCGACCGAGACGAGTTCCTGGCCGTCCGGAATCTCGATCGCTTGGCCCTGCGCCAGGGCTTCTCTGTCGAACTTCGCGCTCCGCGGCCCTTCGGCGCCCGCGCTCGCGACGTACACAGTGGCCTCGGCCAGACCGTAAGACGGACGGTGCGCTTCGGCGCGGAATCCGCGCGGACCGAAGGCCTCCAGGAACCGAGCGACCGTCCGCGGCTGAACCGGTTCGGCGCCGTTGAGCGCGACCCGGACGCCGGAGAGATCGAGGTCTTCCCCTGCTTCTTCGGCGGCTTCGACGGCCAGGTCGAACGCGAAGTTCGGCGCGGCGGTGAACACAGCCGGGTGATCGGCGAGCTGCCGCAGCCAGCGCACGGGGCGATGCACGAATTCGGCTGGCGACATGAACACCGATCGCGCTCCCGCGTGGACCGGCAGGCACAACAGCTGGATCAGGCCCATGTCGTGGAAGAACGGGATCCATCCGGCACAGGTCGTGCCCTCGTCGACGGCGTACGCCCGGCTCGCCTGCCAGCAGGCGGCGGCCACCGCCCGGTGCGGGATCACGGCACCGGCGGGCTCGCGGGTCGATCCGGAGGTGTACTGCAGATATGCGGGACTTTCCGGCGCGACGGGGACCGGATCGATCCCCGGTCCGGAGAGTTCGTCCACCACGATCAGGTGATCCGGCTCGCCGGCTTCGCGCACTTTCGCGACGGCTGCCGAAGACGTCAGCCAAACCCTTGCGCCGCAGTCCGCCAGCACCCCGGTGAGCCTGCCTCGCTGGGAAGCGCTGCCCGGCGCCATCAACGGCACGGCCACCAGACCGGCGGCGAGGGCGCCGAAGAAGGCCAAGGGGTAATTCAGGTCCTGGCCGGTGAGCACGGCGACGCGATCACCCGGCCGTGTGACCAGGCGCAGCGCGCCCGCGACCACTCGCACCCGGGAGACGAACTCCGTCCAGGTGACCGTGCTGTCCACACCGGCACTGTGGTCCTGGTGCGTGAACAGCGGCCGCGGGTCGGCCTCACGAGCGAACAGCCGCTCGACGATCGAGGTGCGCAGCACCTGTTCCGGCACATCCTCCGGCGACGCGGTCATGTCCCGCAACGTACTGGAACCGCCGCGAGAGCGCGCGGAGGGCCCGTCGGCCGACCGTCCTAAGTAGACGTTCAACGGCGACGTTCGCTCTTGGGAATTCCGGACAGAAGACCGGACATTCCTCGCTCTTTCGCCGGTCACGGCCCCACACTCGGCGGGCAGTGTGTTTCTTTCCCCCGGCCTTGGAGGAGTAACCATGCGTCGAAGAATCGCCCTGGCACTCGGCGGCGCCGCCGTCCTGACCGCGAGTCTCACTTCCGCCGCCCTCGCCCCGGTCGCGCAGGCTTCCCCCGGATTGCTCGCCGCGATGCAGCGTGATCTGGGGCTCACCGCCACCCAGGCATCGACCCGGCTCACCCAGGAAATGACCGCCTCGCGGGTGCTGCCCGCCGCGCAGCGGGCCGCCGGCGCGGCGTTCGGCGGCGCCTGGTTCGATCCGGCGCGCGGCGCACTCGTCGTCGGGGTGACCGATCCCGCGGCGGCGGCCGCGGTCCGGGAGGCAGGTGCCGAACCCACCGCGGTCGCGATCAGCGCGGCCCGGCTCGACGCGGCCAAGGCCGAAATCGACATGTCGGCCAAGACCCGGCCGGCCCCCGCCGCCGTCAGCGGCTGGCGCGCCGACCCGCGCAGCGGCAGCGTCGTGGTCGCGCTGCGGCCGGGCGCGCAAGGCGCCGATGTCGACGACTTCCTGGCCAGGGCGAGGAAATCGGGCCCGGTCACGGTGGTCACCGCACCCAAGGCCGAACCGTTCGCGGCCGGTACCGTCGGCGGCGACCCGTACTACATCAACGGGAACACCCGCTGTTCGATCGGGTTCAGCGTCCACGGCGGATTCGTCAGCGCCGGTCACTGCGGCGGCACCGGCAGCCCGGTCGTCGGCTGGGACGGCTCGGCGATGGGCAGCTTCGCCGGTTCTTCCTTTCCCGGCAACGATTACGCGTTCATCCGGATCGGCAACGGCTGGTGGACCGCGCCGGTCGTCCTCGGCTGGGGCACCGTGAGCGACGCGCTCGTCCGCGGCTCGTGGGTCGCGCCTGTCGGCACTTCGGTGTGCCGGTCCGGTTCGACGACACACTGGCACTGCGGCACCGTGCTGGGGCACAACGAGACGGTCAACTACTCGCAGGGCGCCGTCCACCAGATGACCCGCACGAACGTCTGCGCCGAACCCGGCGACTCCGGCGGTTCCTTCATCACCGGCGACCAGGCGCAGGGCGTCACCTCCGGCGGCTGGGGCAACTGCGGTTCCGGGGGTGAGACCTGGTTCCAGCCGGTGAACGAGATCCTGCAGAACTACGGTCTTTCGCTCGTCACCGCCTGACGCAAGCCGTGAAGGCCTCCTTGCCTACCTCGAATCCAGTTTGCGCGCGCAGCGCGTCCGTTGAGGGCGGCGGCGGGGGCATGGATGGAGTAGGTAAGGAGGCCTTCACGGACACGCGAGCGGCCTAGCGCCAGTGCCTCGGCGGGAGCTCCACCTCGACTCCCATGATCGTCGCGGTCGGCCTGCGGCGAAGCCACCGGCCCGTGCTCGTGACGTCGATCAGGTCGGCGGCGAAGGCCTTGCGCTGCGCGGGTGTCACCGCGTGCCAGCGCATCTTGAACGCCGGACGGACCGGCGCGATGAACGGCCGGACTGGCTCGTGAGCGCGAGCGAACACGGCCTCGAAGTCCCGGATGGGCACGTACACCAGTTCCAGATCGATCAGCGGCTCCGGTCCCCCGGCCCGATGACGGCACCGCGCGAGGATCCGGGCGAACTCGTCCACCGCGAGCCGCACGGCGCCGGGTACGTGGTTCTGCCAGTGGCCGAGGAACGGCGCGTTGATCGCCCCCGCCGTCAGCTCGTCCGGCAGCACGATCACCGCCCGGACCGCGGTTCCGGCGAGCTCCACGTGCAGCCGGGTCCACCTGCCGTCGGTGTCGAGGAAGAACCGCGGTGGTGGTATCCCGCCACCCTGCCGGATCCGTTCTTTCACCGCGACGAACGGATGGTCCGACGGTTCGGCGTCCAGGGCCTCACGGCCGTCCGGCAGGACGAACACGAACTCGAGCCGATCGCCGGTGAGCTTCAACCCCGCCGGGAACAACGAGCCGAGAACGCCGATGAGCGCCGAGCCGGCGACGAGTGCGTGGTGACTGGACGCGACTCCGGTCATCGCCGGCTTCCCCCGTTCGTCTTCAGACCTGCAACTCCGTCTCGACGCGCTTGAGATAGTGCCGGGCCAGCGCGAGATTCGCCTGGTCCCGGTCCAGTACCAGGTACAGGAAGAGGGAGCTCCTGGCGTTCACGGAATCCAGCAGCCGGATCAGATGATATTGGCGGTGCAACGTGATGAGGATGTCCTCGATGCTGTCGTTGAGCGACAGCGCGGACATGACCCTCATCTTCGACCTGACGACATCGGTGTTGCCCGCCGCCGCGACCTCCAGATTGAGCCAATCACCTCCCCCGCTGGTGCCGAGCGACATCCCGCTGTCGTAATCGACCAGCGCGACACCGACCGCCCCGGCGATCGACATGCATTCCTTGAGCGCGTTTTCGATGTTCATCGGACTCACTTTCCTGGTTTGACGACTAAGCGGCCAGTATCGAGCTGATCCGATCGATGACCGGGCGGCATTCGAAAAGAAGGCGACCGACATTCAGCTGCCGGTCTCCCATGATGACCATGAGCGCCATCCGGTCGATGGCGTAAACGGTCATGTAGCCGTCACTGCTGAACACGACGGTCTGCCGCAGCGTGCCCTTGCCCGTCACTTCGGCCGCCTGGCGGGCGATCCCGAGATTCGCGGCGGCGAGCGCGGAAACCTCCGCGGGGTCGATGTTCTTCGCCGCGTCGGCGACGATCGGTATTCCGTCGACAGCGGCTATCACCGTGTCGGTCACCCCGGCGACATTGTCCCGCAAGGTCCGCAATTCGGCGATCAGTGCGTCGAAATCCACGACTCATACTCTCTTTTTCCGAAGGCCCATCACTGAATGACACGAGGCAATGATCACTCGTTGGAGGTTTCTCGACCGCGATGGACCGTACCACCGAAATCAGCCGTCACCTATGCGTCGAACCGACGTCATATGGGCATCACGCGATCGGCCCATACACTTTCCGTGTACGCACCAGGTCATGGGTTTTTCGTACCGCCGGCACCGGAAATCAGCGCGGTACGCGAATTGCCTACCGCCGGGGAAGGGCGAACAACCGGCCCAGCGCCGAGCGGCTTTCCTCGGTCGTGGCGCGGTAGATCACCAAGCGCTGGTCCTGGTCCTCGAGCGGGGTGAGTACTTCGTAGTCCAGTTCGACCACACCGGCCTCGGGATGCCGCATCACCTTGCGCCCGCGGCCGTTGACCTTGACGTCGCGTTCCGCCCACAACCGCGCGAATTCCTCGTCGGCGGTGAATTCGGTGATCAGCTCGGTCAGCGCCTGGTCGTCCGGATGCGCGGCCCACGCGGCGCGCAGATGGGCGATGCCCTCCCGCACGACACGTTCACGATCCGCGTAGAACTCGCGGATCTCGGGGTGCTTGAGGCACAACCACATCGCGTTCCGCTGCGACGGCGGCAGGGTGCCGAAGTCCACCAGCAGCCTCGCCATCTCGTCGTTCCAGACCAGGATGTCGTAGCGGTGGTTCATCAGCATGGCGGGCAGCGGCGAAAGATCCCCGACCAGCCGGGCCAGCGACGGTGCCGCGGTGGTGGCGGGCTTGCCGGCGTTGCGGGGACGCTGCCGGGCGAGGTCGAAGAGGTAGGCGCGTTCGTCGGGAGCCAAGCGCAGCGCCTTGGCCAGCGCCTCCACGACGTCGGCCGACGGCCGCAGCCCACGGGCCTGTTCCAGCCGCACGATGTAGTCGACGCTGACCGCCGCCAGTTCGGCGACCTCTTCGCGGCGCAGCCCCGGGGTCCGCCGGGACCGACGGCGCGACGGCAGGCCGAATTCCTCCGGGTCCAGGCGTTCACGCCGGGTCCGCAGGAACGCGGCCAGCTCCTGTGTCGTGTCCACGGTGGAGGTCGTCATGTCCGGTCCAACAGGCAGGGTAGGACCCCTGTTCCCAGGAAGTGTTCTCCCTTATCCCCCGCTCGCGGCGGTCGCAGACTCGTCTTCGACAACGGAACACGAGCACAGGAGGACCCGATGTCGCTCACCCTCGACACCTATCGGCTGCTGGGCCGGTCCGGGCTGCGGGTTTCCCCGCTGGCGCTGGGCGCGGCCACCTTCGGCACGGACTGGGGCTGGGGCGCCGAGCAGGACGAGGCACGCAAGCTGTTCGACCGCTACGTCGAACACGGCGGCAACTTCATCGACACCGCCAACACCTACACGAACGGCAGCTCCGAGCGGCTGCTGGGCGAATTCGCCCGCGACCGCCGCGAAAGCCTCGTCCTGGCGACGAAGTACACGACCCTGCGCCGCCCCGGCGACCCGAATTCCGGGGGCGGCCAGCGCAAGAGCCTGTTCGCGTCGGTGGAAGCCAGCCTGCGGCAGCTGGACACGGACTACCTCGATCTGCTTTACCTGCACCTGTGGGATTTCACGACGCCGGTCGAGGAGATCCTGCGCGGGATGGACGATCTGGTCCGGCAGGGCAAGGTCCTGTACGTCGGGATCTCCAACACCCCGGCCTGGGAGGTGTCTCGAATGCAGACGATCGCCGACCTGCGCGGCTGGTCGCCACTGATCGCGCTGCAGATCGAGTACAACCTCATCGAGCGCACCGGGGAACGTGATCTGATCCCCATGGCCCGCGAGATGGGACTGGGCGTGGTCCCGTGGTCGCCGCTGGCCGGCGGGGTGCTCACCGGGAAGTACAGCCGAGCCGATCTGTCCGCGACGCCGTCCGAAGACGGCACCCGCAAGGACTTCAATCTCGCCTTGGGCACACTCGCCGAGCGCAACTTCGCCATCGTGGACGTCGTGAAGGAGGTCGCCGCGGAACTCGGCCACACCCCCGCCCAGGTCGGTCTGGCCTGGACCCTGCGGAACCCGGGCGTGACGGCACCGATCATCGGCGCCCGCACCTCCGAGCAGCTGGAGGACAACCTCGGCGCGCTGGAGGTCGAGTTCACCGACTCGCACCTGGCCCGCCTCGGCGAGGCCTCCGCGATCGAACTCGGCTTCCCGCACGACATCCTCGCCAGGGACTCGATCCTCGCGCTGACCCGTGGCGACATGACGATCGAACCGCGCCGCTGAGCCTCTGGGTAAGCCCTGCAGGCGACGCCTTCAGTTGCGGATGATCCTCCGTTCCGTGGCGACGGCGACCGCACCGGCACGGCTGTCGACACCGAGTTTGTCGTAGATGTGGACGAGGTGTGTTTTCACCGTGGCTTCGGAGATGAACAGGCGCGCGGCGATCTGCCGGTTGATCAACCCTTCCGCCACCAATTGCACGATCTCGGTCTCACGAGGGCTCAGCGCGGGCGCCGGAGCCCGCATGTGCCCGAACAGCCGGGCCGCGACCTGCGGCGCCAACGCGGTCTCTCCACGCGCGGCCGCGTGGATGCCCTTGAAAAGGTCCTCGGGCGGTCCCGCCTTGAGCAGGTAACCGGTGGCGCCGGCGGCCACCGCCCTGGTGATGTCCAGCTCGGCGTCGTAGGTGGTGAGCACCAGCACCTTCGGCGGATCCGGCAGGGCGGTCAGGCGTTCGGTGGCGCTCACGCCGTCCGGACCGTCGCCGAGCTGCAGGTCCATCAGCACGACGTCCGGCTTCTGGGCGGTCGCGAAGCGCACGGCCTCTTCGGCGCTCGCGCACTCGCCGATCACCTCGAAGCCGGGCTCACCGGCCAGCAACGCGGCGATACCGGCCCGCACGACCGGATGGTCGTCGACGATCAGCACCCGGACGGTCATCGAACCTCCCTGGTGGGCACGGCGACGGCGAGCGCGGTGCCCTCTCCCGGCGCGCTCTCGACGACCATCTCACCACCGAGTTCGGCGACCCGCTCACCGATCATCCGCAACCCGTTCCCCCGCAAGCCGCTCGCGCGAGTCGAAGCCGGGGTGAAACCGACGCCGTCGTCACGAATGTCGAGGACGACCTTGTCGGCCAGATAGGTCAGCGTGACGGCGGCCTTCGTCGCCCTGGCGTGCTCGCTGACGTTCGCCAGCGCGCTCTGCGCGACCCGGAGCAGACAGGACTCCACTTCGGGTTCCAGGGGATACGGATCCCCACTGGTCTCGAAGCGCACCGGATGAGTGGCGGCGAACGTGACCTGCTCGGCGAGCGCGCTCAGGGTCTGGCCGAGGTCGGTGCTCTCCAGCCGCGGCGACCCGAGGCCTTTGACGAACCGGCGGGCTTCGTCGAGGTTGTCCCCCGCCGCGTCGACGGCGCGGGACACGTGGGCTTTGGCCAGTTCCGGATCCGTGTCCCACGACCGCTGCGCCGCCTGCAGGAGCATCCGCAGACTCGAAAGCCCCTGCGCGAGGACGTCATGGATCTCTCGCGCCAGCCGTTCCCGTTCCTCCACCATCCCGGCCACGCGCTGGCTCTCGGCGAGGTCGATCCTGGTGCGCAGGAGCTCTCCGACGGTCTGACCCAGTTCGTGCCGGTCCCGGTCGAGTTGCAGGAACGTCATCGTGGCCATCAGCGCGACCGCGATGGGCGCGAGCACGATACTCGGATCGAACCCGTCCGCGATCCTCAGCTGGGCGAGGATGGTCGCGACGGTCAGGAGCACGACCACCGCGATCATCATCCGCGGGCGCAGCATCTGCAGGCAGACGAAGAACAACGGCACGGCGCACCAGGCGAAACTCGGCGCGGCCACCACCAGTGCCAGCCAGACCGCGATCACCGCCGTCAGCCACACCGGACGCCACCGGTCGAGCGCCTCCCAGCTCAGCACGCCCGCCACGTAGACCAGCGCGAGCGCGCCGGTGAGCACGAGGATCAACGGGGTGGCACCGCTCAATCCGTGCCCCGCGACGAACCGTGCCACGGACGCGGCGAGCAGCAGGAAGAACCCGGCGTGCATCGCGGCGTTCAGCCCTGTGGTCTCGCCCAGATGCGGTTTCATTCCGGCCCTCCCTTCCTCGCCGATGATCGTATGCGGGGAGGCGGGGTGCTCCGCATCAATCGTTCGGTTGATGCCCGCACCGACCGCTCGGCGCCCGATCGATATCCGCTCTCCCGATTCGCCCCGGCCCGCCAGGCGGGAAAGTCGAGGGAGAACGAAACACCCCCTCACCGCAAAGGAAATCCGATGAACGCCAAGCTCCCCCGCACTCGTCTCGTCCTGGGCATGACGGCCGGCCTCGCGACCGTCGCGCTGGCCACCGGCGTGGGCGCGGCGCAGGCACAGCAGGACCGCAAACCGCAGCCGCCCGCCGCCGCGCAGGCCGTCGTGCAGACCAGCGTGCTCGGCGTCGACGCCGCCACCCGCGCCGCGCAGGCCGCGCTGGACGCCGCCGAGAAGGAGGGTCAGCGGGTCACCGTCGCCGTGATCGACCGGTCGGGCGACGTCCGCGTCCTGCTCAAGGGCGATGGCGCCGGGCCGCAGACGGAGGAGTCCGCCAAGCGGAAGGCCTTCACCGCGGTCTCCTTCGGACAGCCGACCTCCGCGCTGGCCAAGAACGCCCAGGGCGACGGTCCGACCATCCGCGACATCCCGGGCACGCTCTTCCTCGGCGGCGGTGTGCCGGTCGCCGCGAACGGCGGCCCGATCGCCGGGATCGGTGTGGGCGGCGCGCCCAGCGGCGACCTGGACGAGAAGTTCGCCGCGGCGGGCCTGCGCGCCATCGGGGAACTTCGCTGATGATCGGTGAGCGGGCGATCGTGGCTCTGCTCGCCGCCCTGGTGCTCGGTGCCTGCTCCCCGCAGGCACCGAGCGCACCACCCCCGGCGGCACCGAGCACCACCACGCCACCCGCGTCGTCCCAGCCGCCCCGTCAAGGAGTCCCTGTGAGCCAACTCTTCGAAGCCGACGCGAACCGGGTCCGGCAGGCCGTCGACGACGGTGCCGACCTGGAGACCCGTGACGATCGCGGCCGGACCCCGTTGCTCGTCGCCGTCACCGAGAACCGGCTCGAGGTCGCCGAAATCCTCGTCAAGGCGGGCGCAGACCCGAACGCGCTCGACGGGCGGCACGACACACCGTGGCTGGTCACGGGGGTCACCGGCAGCGTCCCGATGGCGAAGCTGCTGCTCGGAGCCAAGCCGGATCTGACCATCACCAACCGGTACGGCGGGGTCTCGCTGATCCCCGCCTCCGAACGAGGGCACGCCGAGTACGTGCGACTGGTGGCGGGCAGCGGGATCGACGTCGACCACGTGAACGACCTCGGCTGGACCGCGCTGCTGGAAGCGGTCATCCTCGGCGACGGCGGGCCGCGCCATCAGGAGGTGGTCCGGGCACTCGTCGCCGCGGGTGCCGATGTGAACCTCGCCGACAAGCAGGGCGTCACCCCCCTCACCCACGCCCGGACCAAGGGCCAGACGACCGTCGCCCGGATCCTCGAGGAAGCCGGGGCGCACTGAATCCGGCGGAAGAGAGCTCTGACCTGGCGATTATTTTCTGTTATGCCAATTGACACAAGACTCCACGGCTGGCTACGGTTCAGCCGTGGAGCAGGCACGAGGACGGGGCAGGCCACGCAAGGACCCGGCGGCACTGGCCCGATGGACGCCTCCTGAAGGGTGGTCACGGCTGGTCGCGTGGGTCTCCCCTGAAGAAAAGAAGGCACTGAAGCACGTGGCCGTCGAAGCCGACGTTTCCGTGGCGGAGCTGATACGGGCGCTCGCCGGCGGGCTGACCGCCGGCGTCATCACTCCTGAGGAACTCATCGGGCACGTCGTGAAAGGCAAGACAGTCATGGAAAAGATCCCCACGCTTTTCGAGCGCGACGAGCGCTTCCACGTCATCGACAAGCCTCGCGCCGAATGCGCCTGGGTATTCGACGGCGCCGGAGTGGGAACCGAGAAACTCGACGGCACCAACGTCCGGCTGACCGTGCGCTCGGGACAGCTGGTCCGGGTCGAGCGGCGCCGCAACCCGAGCAAGGCGCAGAAGCAGCAGGGCATCGTGGACGGCTGGTACGTGGACACCGACAGCGAATCCGCCGACGACAAGTGGATCCTCGCGGCGGCCGGGAACACCGACGTGTCCGGCTGGCCGGACGGAGAGCATCCGAGCGAGGCGCTCGGCCCTCGTATCCAGGGCAATCCCCTCGGGCTGGAAGAGCACCGGTGCGTCCCGTTCGATCTCCAGGCACCGGCGTTGCCCGAAGTGCCGCGCAGCTACCACGAACTGCGGGAATTCCTCGACACGCTGGAAAGCCGGTTTTCGCCCGGGCACGTGGCCGAGGGCGTCGTGTTCCACCATCCCGACGGCCGCCGGGCCAAGATCAAGCGCAAGGACTTCCCCCGCGCGGTGACGGCCTAGCCCGCCGCCGCCGGAGGTGACCTCACATCCGGCGGCGGTGTCTCGTCGTACCCGGGACACCACACGCGACGAGGGGGCGAAACCCATGAACGAACCGACGCTCGATCCGGGACTCAAGGCGATCGTGAGTGAGCGGCGTCAGCTGATCGGGCTCGCGTACCGCCTGATCGGATCCCTTTCCGAGGCCGAGGACGTGGTGCAGGAGACCTACACCCGTTGGTACGCCTTGTCCCCCGCGCAGCGGGATGCGATCGAGTCCCCGGGAGCCTGGCTGACGACGGTCGCCAGCCGGATCTGCCTGGACCTCCTCGGGTCGGCACGCGCGCGAAGGGAACGCTATGTCGGCGAGTGGCTTCCCGAGCCGCTGCCGGGACATGTCGAGTGGACGACCGGACGGCCGCCCGCCGTCGACCCGGCCGACCGGATCACCCTCGACGAGTCGATCAACATGGCGTTCCTCGTCGTGCTCGAATCGCTGACCCCGGCCGAGCGGGTCGCGTTCGTCTTGCACGACGTGTTCCGTTACGCGTTCGCCGAGGTCGCGGAGATCGTCGGCCGCAGCCCGGCCGCCTGCCGCCAGCTGGCGTCCTCCGCGCGACGTCGTATTCGCGCGACGCAGGTCGCGCCTGCCCCGGTCGCCCGGCAGGCCGATCTCGTCAAGGAATTCAAGAAGGCTTGGGAGGCCCAGGACATCCAAGCGCTCATCGGTCTCCTCGATCCCGGAGTGAAGGCGGCCAGCGATGGCGGCGGGGTCGTCAGGGCGGCACTACATCCGTTCGAAGGGAGCGAGGAGGTCGCTTCCTATCTCATGACGTTGGCGCGGTGGACGTCCGGTCTCGATCTGGTGGAGCGGGACGTCAACGGCCTGCCCGGCCTCGTGCTCCAGCAGGCAGGACAGACCGTCGCCGTCTTCGCGTTCCACGTCGCCGGGGACCGCATCCAGCACATCTGGGGGATGCGGAATCCGGAGAAGCTCCGGCCCTGGGCCGGAGCCTGACCGCTACGCCGCGAGGGCGCCGAGTTGCCGTAGCTGGGTGAGGACGTCCACCACACCCCAGATCTCGGCGACCCGCCCTCCGGCGAAGCGGAGGATGAAGATCTCGTTGTAGGAAACGGTCTTCCCGGTGGCGGGCAGTCCCCGGTACTCGCCCTGATGGGTGCCGGTGACGGTGTTCCGGCAGACGATCCTGTCCCCGTCGGCGAGTACGTCCTCGGCCTTCACCCGCAGGTCGGGGAAGGCGCGAAGCAGCACCGTCCACACTTGTTTCAGTGCCTGAGCTCCGGTCGTCTCCATCGGTACCGGCGCGTGGAACACCACGTCCGGCGCGACGACCTCGTCGATCGTCTTCTCGATGACGGCGAAGTCGCCGGTGTTGGTCGCCTCGTGGAAGCGGCTGAACGCCGCCCGATTGCGTGCCGTCTCGGTGATGGTCATGCGAACTGCCCCACCCGGTAGTCGCCGCCGGGGTTCTGGACGATGGCGTTCACCCGGTTGAAGGCGTTGATCAGCGAGATCACTCCCACCAGCGCGGCGAGCTGGTCCTCGTCGAAATGCTTGGCGGCGTTCGCCCACGCCTCATCGCTGACCCCGCCGCCGTCGGCCATGCGGCAGGCCTGCTCGGTCACCTCCAGCGCGGCACGTTCGGCCTCGCTGAAAACCGTCGCCTCGCGCCAGACGGCGACCAGGTTGATCCGCACGTCCGTTTCGCCTGCGGCGGCGGCTTCCTTGGTGTGGAGGTCCAGGCACACCGCGCAGCCGTTGATCTGGCTCGCGCGCATCCGGACCAGCTCCTGGATCGTGAGCGACAGCGGCGAGTCGGCCAGCCCCTTTCCTGCCGAGATCAGGGGCCTCATGAACTTTCCGCCGACCGGGTTGGCGAAGTAGTCGAGCCGCGCGTTCATCGCGTTCTCCTTGCGGTAGTGGATGTTTCTGCCCTACCGACGACGCGGCCGCGCGAAATGTGAGGCCGGGGATCTCCGCCGAGGTCACCGGGGTCCTCCGAACGCGACCAGGATCTTGCCGTCGACCTGTCCACCGGCGAGCGGTTCGAGGCCTCGGCCGACCAGATCGTCCAGCCCGATCACGGAGTGGAGCATCAGTGGCGCGAGCGTGCCTTCGGCCAGGATCTCCAATGCCGGACCCAGGTCCTCGTCGCAGACGTGGGCCACGGTCGAGTCGACGGTGACTTCGCGCAGGGTGAGCGCGAACAGATCCACGGCGGGTTTTTCCTTGGGCAGGCCGACGGCCAGCACGCGTCCGCCGGTGGCCACCATCCTCAGCGCGGTCTCGAACTGCCCGGGTGCGCCACTCGCCTCGATCACCACGTCGGCGCCCCGGCCCGCGGTGCTCTCCAAGACCGCGTCGACGACGTCCTCGCGCGCGGAGAGCGTGCGATGGGCACCCAGCTTCAGGGCGCGTTCGAGTTTGGCCCCTGGGAGGTCGATCACGGTGACCTCCGCTTGCCTCAGATGACCGAGACCGGCCAGGACGAAGGTGCCGATCGCACCGGCGCCGATGATCACGACGGAGTCGCCGTCGCGGACTCCCGCGCGGCGGGCGGCGTGCAGGCCGACCGCCAGCGGTTGCGCCATTCCCGCCGCGTCGAGTGGGAGCCAGTCGGGAATCGGCCTCAACGTCTTGGCGGGTGCCGCGACGTACTCGGCAAGGCCGCCCGGCGCGTTCAGGCCGAGGGTGTAGTAGGCGCGGCAGATGTTGGTACGGCCCAGCGCGCAGCGGTCGCACTGTCCACACCAGACTCCGGCACCCGCCGCGACGAGCGTGCCCGCGGGCAACCCGGCACGGCCGTCGACGACCTCGCCGACGAACTCGTGGCCGGGGATCATCGGCCCGAGGTGACCGCTGGCCGGATGCCGCCGGTGCAGCGGCACCATCACCGGCCCGGCCGCCCACTCGGTCGCGTCGGTGCCGCAGATCCCGCTGCGCCGGACGGCGACGAGCACCTCGTCCGCGCGGGGTTCCGGAACCGGGAC
This sequence comes from Amycolatopsis sp. MJM2582, assembly GCF_000754115.1. NCBI lineage: Bacteria > Bacillati > Actinomycetota > Actinomycetes > Pseudonocardiales > Pseudonocardiaceae > Amycolatopsis > Amycolatopsis sp. MJM2582. Next base: position 477,442 of record NZ_JPLW01000006.1, on the reverse strand, counting down.
CCGTTCGATCCGGAGGTCGCGGTTTCCGTGGTAAACGGCGGCTTTCATGGTCTCGCTCATGTACCGGCCTCGACTTCGAGCCGGTCGGCGACGGGTTCGTGGGCGCCGGTTCGCGGCAGCAGCAACGTCGCCAGCGCGGCCAGCGCGAAGAAACCGGCGCACACCAGGAGTCCTCCGCTGAAGCCGACGACTCCAGCGAGCCCTGCCAGACCGAAGGGTGCGAAGGCGGAGATACCGCGGCCGACGTTGAAGCAGAATCCCGCGCCGGTCGCGCGGGCTCGCGTGGGGAACAGCTCGCCGAGATAAGAACCGAAAATGCCGAAGAAGGCGGTGAACGCGCCGAACAGCGGGCCGAGCCACAGCAGACTCGTCTGATGTGTGGTGAAGGCGTAGACGGGTAGCGTGAGCGCGACGCCGAACAGGGTCAGGATGATCGTCCGCCGGCGGCCGACCCGGTCGGCGAGCATGCCGAAACCGTTGTATCCCAGGAACATTCCCAGGTTCAAGATCGTCACGAACAGGGCGACGTCGCCCGCGGGGAGACCGCGTTCGGCGGTGAGATAGGTCGGCAGCCAGGTCGTCGCACCCCAATAACCGGTGAGCGCCAGCGCGGCCATGAGCGTGCCCAGCAAGGTGGTCCGGCGCAGCGATCCGCTCAGCACGTCTCGTACCGTGACCGCGTGCTCGGTCCGCTGCACCTTGTGCGCGACCCAGTCGGCCGACTCGCGGAAGAACACCAGCACGACGAGTACGGGCACGGCCACCGCGGTACCGGCGACGAGGAACATCAACCGCCAGTCGGGCAGGAACTGTCCGGACACCACCGCGGCGAGCGCGCCTCCGGCGGGGAAGGCACTGATCACGAACGCGGCGGCGCGACCCCGGTGCCGCGAAGGCCAGGTCTCGACCACGTACGCCGACACGACGCTCCACACCGCGCCGAGCCCGATCCCGGCGAGGAACCGCAGGATCAGGAACACGGCGAAGTTCGGCACGACCGCCAACGCCGCGGTGAACACCCCGAAGATGACCAGTGACGCGATCAGCGCCTTCTTCCGGCCGAAGTTGTCCGCCATGTAGCCGCCCGCGACACTGCTGACCCCGATGCCCAGCAACGTCGCGGTCGCGAGGAGACCCGCTTGCGTCGCGGACAGGCCCATGTCGTGCCGGATCGCCGGGAGCGACAACGACAGCAGGACGATTTCCAGCGCGTCGAACAGATACGCGAGGAAACACCCGCCCAACACGATCCATCGGGTACTTCGCATCTTGCGCCTCCACAGTGAGGTTTCCGGGCAGGGGGAACCGGACGGCCACCGTGATGGGGGCCGCCGGGCGGGGAAAACGGGGTCAGGCCGGCTCGGCGACGAGCACGAGATCGAAGGTCAGGCTCGCCCATTCACCTGCGGGCCGGGAGCCGTCTGGAGCGGTGCCGCCGTGGTGCTTCCCGCTCTTCACGACAAGACCTTCCTTGACGCCGAACACGGCATCGTCGTCCAGGTAGGGGTCACCGTCGAGGAAGATATGGGTGATCAACGTCCGATGCCCCGGCGCGGTGACCTTGAAGTGCAGATGCGCGGGCCGCATCGGCCCCCGGCCCGCCGCCTTCAGCAGATCGCCGACGGGGCCGTCGTGCGGGATCGGGTAGGGCGCCGGCAGGACCGACCAGAACCGGTATTCACCGTCCGGCCCGGTACGCAGCCAGCCCCGCCCCGCCGTGCGGTCATCGGTGTACTGGACGTCGTAGAAACCGTCCTCGTCTGCTTCCCAGACGTCCACACGCGCACCCGGGATCGGGGTGCCGTCGGTGTCGCGGACCTGCCCCGACACATGGCACGGTGTCCCGGCGGCGCCGCGCGCGATGTCGCCGCCGAGCGGGATCTCCGGCGAGTCGTCGACGAAGAACGGGCCGAACACCGTCGCTTCGGTCGCCCCGGGCACCTTCGGCTCGTTGATGGCGACGGTCAGCATGGACAGGCCGAGGACGTCGGAGAGCAGGATGAACTCCTGGCGGCGGTCGTCGGTGATCTGCCCGGCGCGGGTGAGGAACCCGATGGCCGCCTCCCATTCCTGTTCGCTCAGGCGGACATCCCTGGCGAAGGCGTGCAGGTGGCGGACGAGGCTCCGCATGACCTGCCGCAGCCGTGGATCGGTGGTCCCGTCGAAACTGGCCAGCACCTCGTCGGTCACGGCCTGTTCGTGGTCCGAAGCGGGGCTCATGGGATCTCCTTCGCGGGATCGGTTCCGGCCCAGGCGGCACGCAGCAGGGCACCCAGGCCGTCGGCGGTGACCGGACGCGGGTTGTCGGCGGGAGCGAGCGCGAGGATGTCTTCGAGCACGACGTCGGCATAGTCCTCCCGCAGGCCGAGTTCCCGCAAACCGGCAGGCACGCCGAGCTTTTCGCCGAGTCGCCGCAATCCCTCGACAGGGTCGGCCAGGCCGAGCGCGGAAGCGATCCGGGAAGCCGCTCGGGGTGCGGCGGACGCGTTGAAGGCCAGGACGTACGGGAGCACGATCGCGTGGGTCTGAGCGTGCGGGAGGTCGAAGGCGCCGCCCAGGACATGGCAGATCTTGTGGTGCAGCCCCGATCCCGCCACCGCGAAGGCCGAGCCGGCGAGATACGCGCCGAGCAGCAACTCGGTACGCGCGTCGAGGTCGCCGGCGTCGGCGGCGGCCACGGGCAGTCCGGCGGAGAGATGCCGGATCCCGTCTTCGGCCACGGCGCTCGACACCGGATTCCGCCGGGGCGCCCAGAACGCTTCGACACAGTGCGCCATCGCGTTCAGTCCACTCGCGACGGACAGGTCCACGGGCAGCGTCAAGGTGAGTTCGGGATCGTAGACGACCGTCCGCGGCAGTACCCGCGAGTCGGTGCCGGTGCGTTTGCGGCCCTCCTCCGTCAGCCCCCACACCGGGGTGACCTCGGATCCGGCATACGTGGTGGGCACGGCGACGATCGGCAGCCCGGTGGTGAGCGCGACGGCCTTGGCCGTCCCGGTCGTCGATCCGCCGCCCACGCACAGCACGAGATCCGCTCCGGCCGCCGCCGCGCGGGCGCGTTCGGCGACCTCGACCGGAACGTGCGGACGGACTCCCGAGAACGTCGTCGCGATCCGGTCCGCGAACGGGGCGCACAGTTCACGCGCCAGGTCCGCCTCCGAATCCGCCGCGACGAGCAGGATCCGCCCGGCGCCGAACGCGTCGACCTCGTTCAGCAGCCCGGTCCGCGCGACACCGGGACCGAACACCACCCGTGCGGGCAACGCGTCGTAGACGAAGGCGTTCATCGCGCGGGCTCCGGCAGGACGGTGGGCTGATACGCCAGCAGCAACCAGCGCTCGTCCTCGCGCACCCACACGGCGAGGGACCGGTTCGCGAGGGTCTTGCGCGTCCCGCCCGCGGTGATGTCGGCGTGCATCTGTCCCACCACGGCCGCGGTGTCCCCGGCCACCGTGATCCGGTCGACGGGATGGTCGATGCGGTGGTAGACGTAGAAACCCGAACGCAGCTTGTCCAAATAGGACTCAAGGGTGTCGGTGACCGCGTTCGAATGGGTGTACGCGAGTTCGGGATGGGCGTGCGCGGCGAAGGCGGCGAAATCGCCGGCGATCACCGCCTCGTACCGGGCGTCCTCGAGGGCGCGGATGGTCGATTCGACGTCGCCGCTGGTCATGAGCGTGCTTCCTCCTTCGTCACCGGCCGGTTGCGCAGCCGCAGCGCCGCGAGCACCTGGGCCATGTCTTCTTCGCCGTGCCCTGTCGCCGTCGCCTCGTCCAGCACGGCGTAGGCGGCTTCCGCCCCCGGCAGGTCGAGTCCGGCGGCGAGTTCGAGAGCGAGGCCGAGATCCTTGCGGATCAACGAGATCGGGGCCGCGACACCGGCGGACGCCGGGGCCAGGAACGCCGCCTCCTTGTAGCCCACGTAGGGCGCGCCCGCCGCACTCGTGCGCAGAACGTCATAGAAGACCTTGAGGTCCAGCTCGCCCGCCTCGGCGATGAGCAAGCCCTCGGCGACGCCTTGACTGAGGGTGGCGAGCACGGCGTTGACCGCCAGTTTCGCCGCGGACCCGGAACCGGCGGGACCGGTGTGGAACTGTGCCGACGTCATCGCCGCGAGGATCGGGCGGACCCGTTCGAACTGCTCCGCGGTACCGCCGACCATGGTGGAGATCGTCGCCGCCTCGGCCATCGACACGCTCCCGGACACCGGCGCGTCGATGACGTCCACCGGCCCGGTCCGGGCCAACTCCTTCACGAGCGCGGGTCCGACGGTGCCCATGACCACGTGCAGGTGGTTCCGTCCGGCACCGGCCAGCCCGGTCAGCACCAGATCCCGCGTCGCCGCGCCGTCCGGCAGCATGCTGATGGACAGCTCCGCTTCGGTGAGCCCGGCCGCCGAGCCGACCGCCGTGACGCCCTCCGGAACCCGGCCGAGACCCGGGTCATGGGCCAGGACCGTATGCCCCGCCCGTACGAGCCGGAGGGCCATCGGCAGCCCCATCCGGCCGAGGCCGGCGAATCCGATCAGCACGGCATCTCCTCTCCGTCGCCCTTGCCTTGCTCAAGTGTTCACTAATATTGAACACTTGAGCGCAGGCGTCAAGTAGCAGCGGACGAGAAGTCTTCAGTCGCGGTCGCCCTTCACGGACGGCACACCCAGCAGCGCCAGAGCCTCGACGGCGTTCGACGGCCGCGCCGAATTCTCGCCGGAGAGCCCTCCGACCTGGGATTCCACCCACTCGCGGGTGTGGTCGAGGTCGCGCCTGCCGGATACGAACCACACGCCGCGCGCGGGTTCGTTGCCGTGATTGAGGTACATGTGCGGACGGGTCGAGTCGAAACACAGTGAGTCGCCCGGTGCGAGCAGATGCCGGTCGAAGTCGAGCAGCAGGGTCAACTCGCCCGAAAGCAGGTAGGCGTACTCGGTTCCGCTGTGCCGCATCAGTTTCCGGTCGACCGAACTGGCCGCGCCGGGCTCATAGGTGACCAGTAGGGCGTCGACGTCGGTCTGGCCGCCGACGGCGAGCCGCTCCCATCGGACGCCGTTCGCCATCTCGAGGACGGGGTTGTCCGCGGCACGTTGGACGACCCCGGAAGACACCGGCGCGACCGGCCGTTCCTGGGCGGCGGGCGTGCCCGCGCCGATGCCGAGCAGTTCGTCGAGCGAGATGCCGAGGTGGCTGACCAGCGCGTACAGCGTGCTCACCGAAGGCTGCGACCGTCCCGTCTCCACCTGCGACAGCAGGCTCGCCGAGATCCCGGCGGCGGTCGCCACCTTGCGCAGGCTCAGCTTGCGTTCTTCCCGCGCCTGCCGCAGCGCGGGCCCGATCCTGTCCTCCACCGCGAGCCCCCTTGCACCTCAGTTCGACGGCACTGGACAGTACCGCCGCGTTCGAGCCTCCGCACCGGCCGACGTGACCTGCGGCGCGTCTCACTTGACAGTACCGTTCAACGCCATTAAACACTGCGACGCAACCCGCTCACCGATCCGGAGGCACCGATGCCCACTACCGAACCGACGATCGAGGCCGTGCTGGCCGGGCGCCCCGTCTCACGCGAAGACGTGCGCGCGTGGGAGACGAAGCGGATGGGCAAGGCCGCCGCGAAGATCGGCCTCCCGGCTCCGACCGGCGAACTTTCCCTGATGCGGACGGCTTTCGCCGACGCCAAACTGGCCCTCGGCCCCGACGAGATCCGCCGCCGCCTCGGCCGGGACATCCGCCGGGCGGACGCCGTCGCGCGGACGTCCACCCGCCTTTCCCGCGGCCGGCGGGTCACCAGCACCTGCGACCTCTTCGTGCGCGGGGCAGGGACCGCCGCCGAATTCCTCGCCTGGTTCGGCGACACCGGCCGGGACGACTACGCCCGCAGCATGATCGCCGCCAACCCGGACCACTTCCTGATCGACACCGCGCCCGACGGGCGGCAGGAGGTCATCGAGACGACCGGCGGCAGTCCGCTCGCGACCCGGTTCCTGGTCGACTACACCGACACCGCGGAGATCGTCACCCACCGGGACGCGGCGTTCCCGCTCGAAGCGTCGGGCGTCGCCAGGTCCGGGTCGGGGCTGGCCATCGGCGGGGTCCGGCACGAGTTCCGCGACCACGCCGACGGCTTCCACGCCCACCTCTGCGTCGAGTTCCCGCGGCTCACGATGCCCACGATGGTCACCCAGCACCGGATGCACCTCGCCTGCGAGTTCTCGAACTGGATCACCCTGGCGTTCGCGCGCTGACCACGCCGTCCCGCTCGGCCACGCGCTCGACCTTGCCGACCAGGAAGACGTAGGACAGGATCCCGGCGACCGTGATCACGGTCATGTAGGCGAAGCCGGGCGCGAAACTGTCGTCGGTGACGATCAGGCCGATGACGATCGGCGTGGCGATCGACGACAGGTTCCCGATGAAGTTGAACATCCCGCCGGTCAGCCCGAGCAGCCGCCGCGGCGCCAGTGCGGACACCAGCGACCAGGTGATCGACGCGAGCCCGTTGCCGAAGAAGGCGATGGACAGGATCACGATGACCATCGCGGTCGAGTCGGTGAACCCGGCCGTGACCATCACGGTGCTCAGCAGCAGTCCGGCGATGATGGGGCCCTTGCGCGCCACTCCGAGCGAAGCGCCGCGCCGTACCAGGAAGTCCGACAGGACACCGGAAACCAGCACGCCCACCAGTGCCGCGATGAACGGCAGCGACGCGAGGAACCCGGACTTGATGTAGTCCATTTCCCGGTACTCGACGAGATACGTCGGGAACCAGGTGAGGAAGAACCAGAGGGTGGAGGTCAGGCAGAACTGTCCGAAGTAGATTCCCCACAGCTTCCGGCTGCCCAGCACGGTCGCCAGATCCGCACGCGTGATCCGCGCCCGCTCCGGCCGCTCGCGCGGCAGGTCCACCAGGCCGCCGCCGGACCGGATCAGCTCCACCTCGGCCTCGTTGGCCCGCGACTCACGTGGTTCGCGGTACTTCGCGTACCAGACCACGGCCCAGAGGATGCCGACCAGACCGGTGGCGATGAACACCCAGTGCCACGAAAGCACGGTCTGCAGCCAGGACAGCACGGGCGTCAAAAGGGCGAGGCCGATGAACTGGCCCGAGGTGTAGAAGCCGATCGCCGTGGCGCGTTCGCGTTCCGGGAACCAGACGGTCGCGATCTTGCTGTTGATCGGATAGGCGGGCGCCTCGAAGACGCCGACCATCAGCCGCAACGCGATCAGCGCGACGAACCCGCCGATGATCCCCATGAAGAACGTCGCGAGCGACCAGAGGATCAGGCAGCCCGGATAGAGCAGCCGCGGCGGGATCTTGTCGACCAGCCAGCCGCCGGGCAGTTGCAACGCGGCGTAGGTCCAGCCGAAGGCCGACAGGAGGATGCCCTGTTCCGCTTTGGACAGATCGAGTTCGCCGGCGATCGCGGGCATCGCGATCGACAGGTTCGACCGGTCGAGGTAGTTGATGACGACGGTGATGAACAGCATCACCGCGATGAGCATCCGGAACCTGGTGGGACGCACGGCGGTGGTCATCGCGCTCACCATTCCGCGAAGGAGCCGTCGGCGTGCCGCCACACCGGATTCCGCCAGCGATGCCCCTCGGCCGCCCGTTCGGCGACGTACTCCTCGTTGATCTCGATGCCCAGCCCCGGCCCGCCGGGGATGGCGACCTGGCCGTCGTCGTAGGCGAACACCGACGGATCCGCCAGGTAGTCGAGGAGATCGTTGCTCGTGTTGTAGTGGATCCCGAGGCTCTGCTCCTGGATGGTCGCGTTGTAGCAGCCCGCGTCGATCTGCAGGCAGGCCGCCAGCGCGATCGGGCCGAGCGGGCAGTGCAGCGCGAGGCCGACGTCGTACGCCTCGGCCATGTGCGCGATCTTGCGGGCTTCGGTGATGCCGCCGCAATGCGACGGGTCCGGCTGGATGATGTCGACGGCACCCGACGCCAGCACGGTCTTGAAATCCCACCGCGAGAACAGCCGCTCGCCGAGCGCGATCGGGATCGGCGAGTTGCGGAGGACGTCGGCGAATCCGTCGACGTGCTCGGAAAGCACCGGCTCCTCGACGAACATCAACCGGTACGGCTCCAGTTCGCGCAGCAGGACCTTGGCCATCGGCTTGTGCACGCGGCCGTGGAAGTCCACCCCGATACCGATGTTCGGGCCGACCGCCTGGCGTACCGCGTCCACGTTGGCCACGCAGCGGTCGACCTTGTCCCAGGTGTCCAGATAGGACAGTTCCTCGGTCCCGTTCATCTTCACCGCGCTGAACCCGCGGTCCACCACCTCGCGCGCGGCGCGGGCGGTCTCGGCCGGGCGGTCGCCGCCGATCCACGAGTACACCTTGATACGGTCGCGCACCCGGCCGCCGAGCAGTTCGTGCACCGGGACACCGAGGGCCTTGCCCTTGATATCCCACAAGGCCTGGTCGATGCCGGCCAGCGCACTCATGTGGAGTCCGCCGCCCCGGTAGAACCCGCCGCGGTACAGGACGGTCCACAGATCCTCGATCTGCGAGGGGTCTTTGCCGATCAGGTAGTCGGAAAGCTCCTCGACGGTCGCCGCGACCGAAGCGGCCCGGCCCTCCAGGACCGGTTCGCCCCAGCCGGTGACGCCCTCGTCCGTTTCGATCTTCAGGAACGACCAGCGCGGCGGCACCTGGTATGTCGTCATTGACACGATCTTCATGGTTCTTTTCCTATTCCTGGTGCCAGATCTCGGAAAGTGCGCGGGCACGGACGCCGACCGCGCCGGCGGTGTCACCCGGCCGGTAGAGGCAGGAACCGAGCCCCGCCCCGGCCGCCCCGGCGGCGGCCCAGGCCGCCAGGTTCGTTTCGTCGACCCCGCCGACCGGCAGCAGTCCGACGTCGCGCGGCAGTACGGCGCGCCACGCCCTCATGCCCCCGATACCGACCGCGTCGGCGGGGAACAGCTTGAGATACCGGGCACCCGCGGCCAGCGCGGCGAAGGCCTCGGTCGGCGTCGCGACGCCGGGATACGGCGTCATCCCCTCGGCCACGGCGGCGGAGATCACCGCGCGATCGGTGTTGGGCGCCACGATCAGCCGCGCTCCGGCCGCTTTCGCCCGGCCGACGTCTTCGGTGGTGAGCACGGTGCCCGCCCCGATTTCGCACCGGTCCCCGAACGCGTCGGCGAGCAGGCGGACGCTCGCGAACGGTTCCGGTGAGTTCAGTGGTACCTCGATGGCGGGGAATCCGGCGTCGACGAGCGCCCGGCCGACGCCGACGACCTCGGCCGGGGTCACCCCGCGCAGGATCGCGATCAATCCGGTCACGGTTTCAGTGTCCTTTCGAGACGGTCTTCGAGCAGTCCGGCGGCCGTCGCGATCCGCCACAGCCCTCTGGCGGTGACCTCTTCGGACAGTACGATGGCCTCCACTCCCCTTCCGGCGAGGGCGGTGGCGTAGCGACGGCAGAGTTCGTCCGCGCCGCACAGCACCACACGGGTGTCGGTGTCACACAACAGATGCGAGACCTCGTCGGCGATCAGGACGCCGGAAAGGTAGTCGGGCAGCGACTCCGGTTCCAGGACGCCGTCGAGCACGAGCGGGCGGGCGCCGAACGCCTCGGTGGCGAGCCCGCGCGAACGCCGTCCCGCGGCGAGCCCCCGCGAGAACGCCTCTTCGTCGGCGACCGGATCAGCGGCTGTGCGGGCGAGGATGCCGTGCGCGATCAGCAATCCGTACAGTTCGCCGGTCATCGCGGTGGTGAATCCGGTGACGATCCCGTCCTCGAGGCGGACCCATTTGCTGTGCGTACCGGGGAGCACCACGGTGAGCGGTCCGCCGGGGTCGCCGAGCGCTTCGAGCACGCCGACCAGTTGCGTTTCCTCGCCGCGGATCACGTCGCCGGGCTGCGCGCCGGACGGGATCCGCAGTCCCGGCACGAGATGGAGCACGCCGCCGCGATGCGACACGGGGACGAGCGACGGGAAGTCGAGTCCCGCCGGGACGGTGCGGTAGCCGGAGTCGGTCCAGCCCTGCGCGCTGCCCACCATGCCGGCGGCGAGGGCGGGCAGTCCGGGGAACTCGGTGAGCCAGTCTCCGCAGGTCTTCCGGAACGCCGACTCGTAGGCGGCCGCCCTGGCCCGCGGGTCGCGGAGGTCCACGTCCTCGGTCGTGGTCAGCAGTCCACGCCCGGCGCCGCGGGCGGCCAGGATCCCGCCGTCCGCGCCGAGCAGCCAGGCACGCTGACCGGAGGTTCCCCAGTCGAGCGCGATCAAGGCGGGTTCGGTGTCGGTCACGAGCGACATCGTGCGGGCGCGTTCCCGATAATGCGATCGCCGTCCCTATATGTAGGATTCCGGCATGTCCGACACGGCACCGCCCGGCACCCAGACGCTCGCCCGCGGCCTCGCGCTGATCCGCGCGGTCGCCAGTGGCGCGACCGACCTCCGCGGCTTGGTCGAGGACACCGGGCTGGGCCGCAGTACCGCGCACCGGCTGGTCCAGCTGCTGGTCAGCGAGGGTTACCTGCGCAGCGGACGGGACGGCTACGCGCTCGGACCCACCTTGATCGAGCTGGGTTTCCAGGCCCTGCACGGCAGTCCGCTGCCGGTGGTCGCCCGGCCGGTGCTGGAGGAACTGGCGGAGCAGTTGCGCGACACCGTGCACCTGGCCGTCCGCGACGGGGATTCGGTGCTGTACCTGGACAAGCTGCCCGGTTCTCGGGGCGCGGAGATGCGTTCCCGGATCGGGCACCGGATGCCGTTGACCCGCACCGGTGTCGGCATGGCACTGCTGCTGGACTCCGCGCCGGAATGGCGGGACCTCTACCTGGCCGAGACACCCGCGGAACCCGGCAGGGTGCGCCCGGAAGACGTCGAGGCGTTCCTGGCGCGCATGCGTGAGTACGCGGAGTCAGGGGTGGCGATGGACCTGGAGGACAACGAACCGGGGATCCGCTGTGTCGCGGCGCCGATCCGGGACGCCACCGGCGCGATCGCCGGGGCCATCAGCGTTTCGGCGACCCGGCCGTACATGCCCGCCGCCCGGATGCGCGGCCTGAACCGCGTCGTCGGCCGCGCGGCCCGGCAGGTCTCCGCCGGCCTCGGCCACCGCGAGTCCTGAGCCGTCGGCGCGTCAGATCCCCAACGCGCCGACGAGCAAGGCGCTGACGGCGTCACGGTTGGCGGGGACGTCCTCCCAGCGCAACCTCCGTCCCGCCTCGACCACCACCCCGAAACCGGCGTGCACGAGCACCCTCGCCTGACGCTGGTCGAGCTCCGGCCGCGCCGACCGCAAATGCCGTTCCCAGACGGCGATGTGCTCGCGCTGCGCGCTGACCAAAGGACGTTGCAGGGCCGCGGGCAGACCCGCGAGTTCGGCGTTGGCGACACTGGTGAGCGCGGTGTACTCGAAGCTGTAGGCGACATAGGTCCGCGCCAGCGCGAGCAGCGCGTCGCCCGTGCCCTCGACGCCGCGAAGGTTCTGTTCCACCGCCTGGGCCAGGATTCCCGCGGCCTGCAGGCAGGCGGCGGCGAGGATGTCGGCCTTGCCGGGGAAATAGCGGTAGAGCGCGGACGGCACCAACCCGACGGCTTCCGCGATCCTGCCGTTCGTGACATTGGCGAATCCGTCCCGTTCGAACAGCGGGATGGCCGCCGCGATGATCTCCGAACGGCGGGTGCGCGGCTCCGGATTGGACGGCAACTCGACGGCGTGCGCGGCCCCGGCGCCCGCCGCCGGATCGGTCGCGACCACGCGCAGGGCGGACTCGACGAGTACCTCTTCGACCCGGCGCTGGGCGATCGAGGTGCGATGCATCGTGATCGAGCCGATCACGCCGAGGGCGGCGACGGCCCGCAAGCCCTCGTCGGGGAGCGGGTACTCCCGGCGCACCGCCTCGGCGACCCGGTCCACGACCTGCCCGAACTTCAGCGCGAGCGACTGCCGGTCCTCGCGTTCGAGGTACCGGGATTCCCAGCGGTACAGGCCACTCGACGAGCGATGGACGACCGTCCCCTGCGTGACGGCGGCGAGCACGTCCGCCAGCGGCGCGCCGGGCGCCACCTCGTCGAGCGTGGCGACGAGCCGGTCGGCCATGACGTTCGCGCACGCGGCGAACAACGCGTACTTGTTCGGGAAGTGCCGGTACAGGGCCGCCGCGGTGATGCCCACGTCGGCGGCGATCTCCTCCATCGACGCCGCGTGGTAGCCGTGCTCGCTGAAGATCCGCCCGGCCGCGTCGACGATCTGCTGCTTGCGGTGGCGCGGCCGGACGGCCGCGGTCGACTCGGCGCTCATGCCGGGAAGTCAACCACGAACCGGATCACCACCAGCGGAAACTGCCGGGCAGGTCGGCGTCGCGATGTGATTTTCGATTAACTTATCGCTTCTCAACCGGCGGTTTGGCATGCATACTGGCCACGCGAGAGGTCCCGTTCCGACACCTGAGGATGGCCATGTCGACCGCTTCGGCTCCCGCCTCGTCCTTCCGGCACCACTGGATGGCGCACGCGGCCACGCACGCGATGATGCGACCGGACAGGCCGGCTCTGCGGTACCTCGGCGAGACGACCACCTGGGCGGAACTCTCACAACGGTCGTTGCAATTGGCCGCCGCCCTCGCCGCACGAGGTGTCACCGAAGGCGATCGCGTGGCGACGCTGACCTTGAACCATCCGTGGTTCGTGGAGACCGTGTTCGCGGCGAACAGCCTGGGCGCCATGGCCGTCCCGCTCAGCTTCCGGCTCGCGCCGGCGGAACTCGACTACATCCTGGCCGACTGCACCCCGTCCGCCGTCGTCGTCGACGCGCGGTTGCTCCCCCTGCTCGACGCCGCTCCGAACGCCGCGTCGATCGGGACCGTGCTCGTCATCGGTGAGCCGGACGACGCCGAAGGACGCATGGGGTACGAGGAATTCCTGACCGCGCACGAGCCGCTGGAACTGCCCGACGTCAGCGAGGAATCGACCGCGCTGATCATGTACACCTCGGGCACCACCGGCAGGCCGAAAGGGGTGATGCTGTCCCATCGCAACCTGCAGATGCAGGCGATCACCTGTATCCGGGCGATGAAGATCTTCGACGACACCGATGTCGCCTTCCTGACCGCGCCGTTCTTCCACATCGCGGGCCTGGGTTCGATCGTGGCGAATTTCCTGGTCGGCGGGGTGGTCGTGATCCACCCGCTGGGCGCCTTCGATCCGCGCGCGGTGCTCGACGCCTACGAACGCGAAGGCGCCACCGTGGTGTTCAACGTTCCCCAGCAATGGGATCTGCTCTGCGCCCAGCCGGACATCGCCGAACGGAAGCTGAAACTGCGGATCATCAGCTGGGGCGCGGCTCCCGCGTCGAGGGCGACGCTGCTAGCCATGGCCGAGAAGTTCCCCGGTGCCCTGAATGTGGCCGTGTTCGGCCAGACCGAGACCTCCCCGATCACCTGCGTGCTCAGCGGAGAGGACTCGACGCACAAACTCGGCTCCGTCGGCAAACCGATCCCGACGCTCCAATACCGCGTCGTGGACGACGACATGAACGACGTCGCGCCGGGCGAAGTGGGCGAGATCGTCTACCGCGGGCCCTCGGTGACCAAGGGCTACTGGAAGAAACCCAAGGAGACAGCGGAAGCCTTCGCCGGCGGCTGGTTCCATTCCGGTGATCTGGTTTCGCAGGACGAAGACGGTTTCATCTGGGTGGTCGACCGCAAGAAGGACATGATCATCAGCGGCGGCGAGAACATCTACTGCGCCGAAGTGGAGAACGCGATCTCCGCGCATCCGTCGGTACGGGAGGTCGCCGTGATCGGACGGCCCGACGAGCGCTGGGGCCAGGTGCCGGTCGCTTTCGTCAGTGCGACGGAGCCCGAACCGTCCTTGGCCGAACTGGTCGAATTCCTCGACGGCAGGCTCGCTTCGTTCAAGATGCCCAAGGATCTCGTGGTGGTCCCCGAACTCCCGCGCAACGCGGGCGGGAAGGTGGTCAAAGGTTCGCTTCGCGAGCTGGACGAAAAACGATCGTGAATCACTCATCGGCACCTACCAAGGAAGTTAGGTAAGTAAATGAGCGATCTCAGCAGGAGGAATGTCCTGTCCCTCGGCGTCGCACTGGGCCTGGTGGGCGCGGCGAGCGTCGCCCCCGCCTGGGGCGCGACGCGGACCGATACCGCGGCGGACCCCTGGTGGGTCTGGGACGACGAGATCGACCGCATCATGGCGGGGGTTCTCGAAGCGGGCCAGGTGCCCGCGGTCAACACCGCGCTGCGGTCCTGGGTGGACAACAACGATCCGCTCCCCGGCGGACTGCCCGCCGATCTGGCGGGCCACCTCCAGCGTGTCAACCGGTTGCCGTCCTGGGCAGACCCCGCGAAACTGCGCCGCGCGGCCGATTTCAACCGGCGCAAGGACACCTATCTGTTCATGCTGTACGGGCTCGGCAGCGGCATCATGAGCACGGTCATCCCGCGTGAGGCCAAATCGGTCTACTGGTCCGCGGGCGGGGCCGACATGCAGGACCGCGCGGCCAAGACGTTCACCTTCGGCTACGACCTGAGCGACCTGAACGCCTTCGAACCCGGCGGCCAGTTCGTGGTCACCGCCAACAAGACGCGGCTCGTGCACGCCGCGGTGCGGCATCTGCTGCCGCAGTCGCCGTACTGGAAGGCCGTCGCGGACGAGCGGATCCCGATCAGCAACGGCGACATCCTGGTGACCTTCCACAGCCTCGGCACCTACGTGCACCGGAAGCTGCGCGAATGGAAGGTCCCGATGTCGGCCGCCGACGAGGACGCCTTCCTCCACATGTGGCAGGTCGCCATCCACCTGCTCGGCGTGCGGGAGGAGTTCATCCCGAAGTCGTGGGCGGCCGCCTACGCGCAGTCGGCGCAGGTGCTCACCCCGATCCTTTCCCCTTCGCACGAAGGAAAAGAGCTCGCGGAAGATCTGCTGGGGCTGACCGCGCAGGTCGATCTGGGCGTCACCCGGGGATTCCTGAACGAATTCGTGCGCTACGTGCTGAGCGACGCGATCGGCGACTGGCTCGGGTTGCGCCGCGATTACGCGTCCGCGGCCCTCATCCGCACCGCGTGGCCTGCCTACATCGCGTTCCGCGAAGGGTTGATCCCGATCATGCCCGCCGGGTTCTACATGTTCGACCAGATGGTGCGCGCGCTGGCGATGTTGTTCCTCAACAAGGGCACTTCACCGACGACGACCCCGATCACCATCCCCACCGGGAACCGGGCCGGCACCTGACCGCCTCGTCACCTCGTGAGTGGTTAGGACGGTTCTAACCGTCCTTATCACTCACGAGGCCGAAAGCCTTATCGACGTGACAGTTTTTCGCTTCTCAGTAGTTTCCACGACGCGCACCCGGCCGGGTCCCCGCTATATCTGGGAAACCGTTCCGGCTCCGGAACGGTTCTTCCGAGAGGACATGCGCGATGAAGCGTGGATCACGATGGGGCGCCGCGGTGCTCAGTGCGGTGACCGCACTGCTCGTGGCGGCGGCACCGGCTGACGCCGAAGAGAATCCCTATGCCCGCGGCCCCGCTCCGACGAACGCCAGCATCGAGGCGGACCGGGGATCGTTCCAGACCGCGACCGAGAAAGTCCCCGCCGGACAAGGTTTCGGCGGCGGGACGATCCATTACCCGACCGAAACCGGCCAGGGCACTTTCGGCGCGATCGCGATCGCGCCCGGCTTCTTGGAGACGGAGAGCGCGATCGCCTGGTACGGCCCGCGTCTGGCGTCCCAGGGATTCGTCGTCATCACGTTCTCCACCAAGAGCACCTGGGACACTCCGGACGTCCGGTCCGATCAGCTGCTCGCGGCTCTCCGGTACGTGACGGACAAGAGCCAGGCCAAGGACCGCGTCGACCCGGGCAGGCTCGCCGTCATGGGCCATTCGATGGGCGGAGGCGGGTCGTTGATCGCCGCGCAGAAAGCACCCACGCTGAAGGCCGCCATCCCGTTGACGGGCTGGAACCCGAACACGACGTTCTCCGATTTGAAGGTCCCCACGTTCGTCGTCAGTGCCCAGAACGATTTCATCGCCCCGGACGGCTCGCATTCCCGGCCGTTCTACCAAAGCCTTCCCGAGTCCTTGGACAAGGCGTACATGCTGCTGGCCGGCGCCGGTCACATGGCGCCGACCAAGCCGAACGTGACCATCGCGAAGTACAGCCTTTCGTGGCTGAAACGCTTCGTCGACGAAGACACCAGGTACGACCAGTTCCTGTGCCCGCTCCCGGCGAACGACCCGAAGATCGCCGTATACCGGGGAAGTTGCCCGCTCGGCTGACGCAAGGGGCGCGGCCGCTGTGACCTCGGCGGGTCACAGCGGTCCGCGGTCCCGTTGCTCGACCCAGACGGCCAGCTGGGTCCGGTTGGCGAAGTCGAGCTTGTGCGAGATGTGCTGCAGATGCGTCTCCACCGTGCGCCGGGCGATGACCAGTCTCGCCGCGATGTCCCGGTTGCTCAGCCCGGCCGCGACCAGCCGCGCGATCTCCGACTCGCGCGGCGTCAGCGGCGGGAGGTCGGCCGGTTCGCCGTCGGGCAAGGCCTCGGGACCGGCCAGGGCGTCGTGCGGATTCCGCCGCCGCCCCTCGGCGAAAGCCAAGTCGAATCTCTCCGCCCCCAAGGCGTTCCGGGTGGCGTCGTGGAACATCCGGTGCGACGCGGTGACGGCCACGTCGGGCTCGGCGTTGCAGCGGTCCCAGAGCGTGGCGGCGGTCCCGAACAGTTCCGCCGCCCGGACCCACTCCTCGCGCCTCGCCGACACCCAGGCGAGACCGTCCAGCCGGTAGGCCGCGGACATCATGTCCGACGTACGGAGGTCGATCTCCAGTGCGGAACGGATGAACCGCTCGCCGTCGTCGAGAACGCCGCCGAAGCAGACTTCGACGACTCCCAGCCCGTACAGGGCCATGGAGCGATAGCGGTATTCCCCCGCCTCCTCGCACAGGCGGAGCATCGAGCCGAGCAACTCCCGCGCGCCCGGCAGGTCACCCCGGTAGGCGAGCGCGACCCCCTGGATGAACATCGGATGCATCTGGCGCCGTACGTCGCCTCGCTCGCCGAACAGCCGCACGGCCTCCGCCGCGCGGACCATGGTGTTCGGTTCCGCGGACAGCATCCTCACGAAAGCACACGCATGGGCGATGTAGGGGGCGGCGTCGTCGTCCTCGATCGCCTCGGCGGCGGCCAACCGCTGCCGCGCGCCGGGCAGATCCGCGTGCAGCGCGGCGCAAAGGGCGGCGACGGCCAGGCCGCGGGCCCGCCCCCGGGTCTCCGGCGCCATCGCCTCGAGCGCGCGATCGATCCAGTCCCGCAGTTCCCAGGCCGCGCCGCGGGCCACCCAGTACTCGATCACGCCGACGGCCATCCCCAACGCCACCGCGCCTTCGCCCGGGGTGCGGAGCGACCACGACAGCGCCTCGCGGATGTCGGCGTGCGCCGCGGTCAGACGCTCGTACGCCTCTTCCTGTCCCGGCCCGAACCATGTGCCCGCGGCTTGGTCGATCAGCCGGGCGTAGTGGTCACGATGCTTCCTCGCCACGCCGAGCTCGTCACCGGATTCGGTGAGCCGGTGCCCGCCGAATTCGCGGAGCAACCGGAGCATCCGGTAGTGGACCCGGTCCGTGCCGTCGATGCGCGCCAGCACCGACTTGTCCACCAAACCGTCCACCGCGTCGAGCACGGCGAGCGAGTCCAACCCGGCTCCGGCGCAGACGTCCTCCGCGGCGGACAGGTCGAACTGCCCGGCGAACACCGAACAGCGCGCCCAGACGATCCGCTCGGTCTCCGTGCACAGGGAATGACTCCACTCGATGGTGGCGCGCAGCGTCCGATGCCGCTCGACCGGCATCCGGAGACCGGTGGCCAGCACGCCCGAGTTGCTCTCGACCCGGTCCGCGATCTGCGACGGCGACAGGGCCCGGATCCTGGCCGCGGCGAGTTCGATCGCCAACGGCAGGCCGTCGAGCCGCCGGCAGAGGCGGACGACGTCCGCGACGTTGCTCTCGGTGACCTCGAAAGCGGGCAGCACGTTGGCGGCACGCTCCGCGAACAGCCGCACCGCGCCGAACGCGAGCGCCTCTTCCGGTGTCCCGACCTCTTCGTCGGGCACGGCCAGGGGCGGGATCGCCAGGACGTGCTCGCCGGTCAGCCCCAGCGAGCAGCGGCTGGTGGCCAGGACGACGAGGTCCGGGCAGTCCCGCAGCAACGCCGTCACCAGGTCCGCACTGCCGTCGAGGAGGTGCTCGCAGTTGTCCAGCAGCAGCAACGACCGCCGAGGCCGCAGATACGAGACGACGGCCTCCAGGTCGGTGCGTCCCGCCGTGTCGTGCAGGCCCAAGGCGTCGGCGACCGTGCGCGCGATCAGCCGTTCGTCCCGCAGCTCACCCAGTCCGGCGACCGCCACGCCACCGGGGAAGGCCCTGGTGAGCGAACTGGCCACCTGGGCGGCCAGCCGGGTCTTGCCCACGCCGCCGGCGCCGGTCAAGGTGACCAGACGGCCCACGCCGAGCAGCCGCCGCACCTCGTCCTCGTCGTCCGTCCGGCTGACGTAGCTCGTCAGGGGCCGCGACCGGACCTCGCTGTCGTTCGTCATGATTCCCCATCGAAACATGCTCGCCGGACGGAGCGGGCTGTTCACACCACAGCCCGGACATCCCCGCATAATGCCCGACTTAGGCGATGTGCGCGGGTTGTGGCGGTCACGGCTGTCATGGCGCTACGGGGTCGGCTGAGCCGTGCCCCATTCGGGCGCGTCGACGAAGTGCACGTCGTACCGCTCGTGAAGGCGCTCGACCTCTTCGGGTGCGACGTTTCCGCGGAGGATCTCGGGCAGGACCCGGAAGTAGCCGAACCGGTCGACGCCGGGCGCCACCGTGATGAGGACGTCCGCGGCGACCTCCGGCGGCGCGGCGAACGCGTGCCGGACGCCCGGCGGGATCACCACGTAACCGCCGCGCCCGACCGTGATGGTTTCGTCGCCCACCAGCATCCGCAGTGCCCCGTCGAGCACGTAGAACGCTTCCGCGGATTTCCGGTGATAGTGCGGTTTCGTCCCGGGTTCCCCAGGTCGTAGCGACAACCGGTTCGCGCCGAGGAGCCCGCCCGTGTGCTCGCCGTCGGCCAGCAACCGCAACGCGGGCCGCTCGACGACCTCCGCGTCCTTCTCGTGCATCACCCAGGCTTCGTTCGTCATCGCGTTCCCCATCTAGTTGAAGTCTTCAACCAAAACTAGCCCGAAGTGGTTGAAGGCGTCAACTGTTACTGTGTGCGCCGTGACCGACTGGCTCGACCCGGAACAGCAGCGCGACTGGCGGGCGTTCATCGAAGGATCCGTGCGGTTCGTCGACCTGCTCGACCGGCGGCTCCGCGAGGAACACGGGCTTTCCCTGGCCGAATTCGAACTCCTGGTGCGGCTTTCCGAAGCCTCCGGCCGGTCGATGCGCATGGCGGACCTGGCGAAATCCGCGTACTACTCGCGCAGCCGCCTTTCGCACCGCATCAACGGGCTGGAGACGCGCGGCCTGGTCCAGCGGGAATCGACCTCGGACGACGGCCGCGGCGTCCGGGCCCGGCTCACCGACCAGGGCTACGAGACGTTGCGCCGCGCGGCACCGGACAATCTCCGCACCGTCCGCGAACACTTCGTGGACGTGATCGCGCCGGACGACCTCCGGGCCGTCGGCCGCGCCATGCGTGCCGTGTCCGGACGGCTCGATCAGTGACGCGGCCCACCTGCCCGAACCACCGGCACCCGGTAATGTCCGGCCCATGAGCGACGCGCCGACCCCTTCCGAGGCTTTCGACCTTTTGCTCGCCGGCAACCGGCGTTTCGTGGCCGGTACTCCGGAGCACCCGAACCAGGATGCCGTCCGCCGCACCGAAACCGCCCCCGAGCAGAGCCCGTTCGCGGTGCTTTTCGGCTGCTCCGACTCGCGACTGGCCGCCGAGATCATCTTCGACCGCGGGCTCGGCGACCTGTTCGTCGTCCGCACCGCGGGCCACGTCGCCGGTTCGGAGGTGCTGGGCAGCATCGAGTACGCCGTCAGCATCCTCGACTGCCCGCTGGTCGTCGTCCTCGGCCACGACTCCTGCGGTGCCGTCGCCGCGACCCGCGAAGCACTGAAGGACGGCCTCGGCACCAACGGCTTCGTCCGCGACGTCATCGAGCGCGTCACCCCGAGCGTCCTCGCCGCCCGCGCCGCCGGGCTCACCAGCAACGACGACATCATCGACGAGCACATCCGCCACACCGTCGACCTCCTGGTCGACCGTTCCCGGCTGCTCTCCGAGCAGATCGACGCCGGGAAGACCGCCGTGGTCGGGCTGTCGTACCACCTGTCCGACGGCAACGCGCGGGTCGTCACCACCCGCGGCCTGGGCTGAACCTCAGCTCGGCAGGAGCACTCCGGCGAGCGCGAGCACGGTTCCGGCCGCCGCCGCGGCCAGGATCGTGGTCACCACGCCACGCCGGAACACGAACAGCAGGACCCCGGCACCGGCGAGCACGGCGTACTGCCATCCCTGGGTCAGGCTGAGAGCGAGCGGGATCGCCGAGCCGAGGATGGCGCCGACCGCGGCCGGACCGGCGCCGTCGAGGAACGCCCGGACGTTCGGATTGCCACGCAACCGGTTGAAATGCTTGGCACCGAACAGGATGAACAGGAACGACGGGGCGAAGGCGACCAGCGAGGCCAGGATGCCGCCGGTGAGCCCGGCCGCGGCGTAGCCGACGACGGCGACGGTCTGCACCACCGGACCGGGGGTGACCTGGCCCAGCGCGACCGCGTTGAGGAACTCCCCCGCGCTCATCCAGTGGTAGGTGTTCACCGCGTCGTCCTGCATGAGCGGGATGATCACGAAGCCGCCGCCGTAGGACAGCATCCCGACCTTGAGCGATACCCACGCGACGGACGCGAACACACCGGCGCCCGCGACCGTCGCGGCCCAGGATTGGGCGGGGACGGCGAACAACGCGGCGCTGGACTCACCGCGGCGTGCGCGGTTCACGGTCAGTTCGACCGCGCCGCAGCCCAGCAGGACGAGCACCAGCCACGGGCCGAGCAAGGCGGCCGACACGACACCCGCCAGGACGTACAAGGCCCAGCGCACGCGACCGGTGGAGGCCGCGCGCCGCCAGCCCGCCGGGATCAGGCCGACCCCCGCGTGCACCGCGACGGCGGCGACCGCCGCACCCGCTCCCGCACCGGCCCCGCGCACCCAGGCCGGTGGGGATCCCGTGAGGAACAGCGCGGCCAGCGCCAAAATCACGATGAGGCCGGGCACGATGAACGCCGCGCCGCCGACGAGCGCCCCCGCCCGGCCGCGGACCCGCCATGCGGTGAAGATCGCGAGCTGCGTCGACGCCGGGCCGGGCAGCAGGTTGCAGGCGGCGATGGCGTCCTCGAACTCCTGATCCGACAACCACTCCCGGCGCTGCACGCACAACTTGCGGAGCAGGGCGATATGGGTGGGCGGCCCGCCGAACCCGATGCAGCCGATCCGGCCCCATTCCCGCAGGACGGTGCCGAGGCTCGGCTCGTGGTGCGGCGTCACCGGGAAGCGGGCTGGAACAGTTCGACCGGATTGCCCGCCGGGTCGTCGAACACGATCTGACGGCCGCCCGGCCCGGTCACGACGTCACTGCGGAACGGGACACCGTCCGCGCGCAACCGCGCGACTTCGGCGTCGATGTCGTCGACGACGAGATGGATGCGGTTCCACCCGCCCGGCGCCGGTTTCGTACCGTCCGGCAGCGCGCGCCCCGCCGAACTCGCCGGACCGCTGAGCAGCAGCCGGAGATTCCCGCGCACCACGTCGGCGAACGCGGGCAACGCGCTCGAACGCACGGCGAAACCCAGGTGTCCGGTGTAGAACTCGACGGCGGCCGCGACGTCGTCGACCAGGTACCGCACACTCACCAAATCCGAAGTCATGTCCTGTTCACCTCATCATCGCGGTATTTCCCGCCGAACCGGGCGGTCAGGAACCCGATCCGGCGGTCCAGTTCGTCGGCGAGCCGACGGAACGCCGGATGGCTCTCGGGTTCCTTGGCCGGATCCGGCAGGCTCCAGTGGACGACGTGCGGATGCCCGGGGAACTCCGGGCAGACCTCGCGGACCCGGTCGCAAAGACTGATCACCCAATGGAATCGCCTGCGCCGGAGATCGTCCACATGGGACGGTTCGTGGGTCAGGGCGATGCCGCGTTCGGCGAGAACGCGCACGGCGTCGGGATGCAGCGGTTTCGGGTGGCTGCCCGCGCTGGACACCTCGACCCTCGAACCGGCACGGTGCCGCAGCAGCGCCTCGGCCATCGGCGAGCGCCCGCTGTTCCCGGTGCACACGAACAGCACCTTGATCCGGGGCTCGGCCCGCTTCACCTCCACCCCGATCGGCGACAGGGCGGGATGCAGCGAGCTTCCCGTCTCGGCGAGCGCGTCCGCGCACCGCCCCAGATCGAGGTGGTAGTAGGTGTCGCGACCGTCGAAACTGCTCCTCCGCGCCGTGACCAGCTCCGCGGCCCGCAGCTTGCGCAGGTGATAGGACACCAGGTTCTGCGGTTGCCCGACCAGGTCGACCAGCTCCCGCACCCGGCGGTCGCCGTGCGACAACTCGCGCAGCAGCCGCCAGCGCAGCGGATCGCTCGCCAGCCGCACGAACGGCGGCGGATCGGCCGTCTCGAAGGTCGCCACTGGCCGAAGATACATCAACGCAGGTTGATATATCTAGACCTCGCCGAACTTCGTGCTCGTTACCCGGCGCGGTAGAAAGCACGACGGGCCAGCGCCGCGCCGGGTTGCGAAAGCCACTTTCGCAACGTTGAAGGTTGCCAAAGTGGCTTTCGCAACACGATCGCGGACGTCACGCGACTTCGCCGGACACCTTCCCGGCGCGCCGGGAACGCGAAAGAGCCACCCCGCCCAGCGCCGCGGCGATCAGCCCGACCACCAAGGCGAGGAACCCACCGACGATCCCGTAGCCCGTGCCAGGGCCGCCCTTCGCCGCGGCCACCACGTAAACGCCGCCCGCCATGCCGAGCAGCCCCGCCGCCAGCGCCACGACGGCTCCCCGCCGGGTGTCGCCGGACCGGCTCCGAGCGACGGCCAGTCCGCCGGCGACCACCCCGATCACCCCCACCAGCGCGGCGATCAGGGACCAGACGCGTCCGGGGGTCAGGTAGCCGGCGGACAGCAAGTGGACGGTCATGGGGTACTCCTTCGCTCGATGACTGATGTCCGCAGATCGTGTCCGCCGGACCCGCCCCGCGTCGTCCGGTGAACGCAGGCATTCCGGACTGCCGCCGCGGTCGTGGAAATCCCGGGACTACCGCGTGCGTGGTAGTCCCGGCATCGTCCGTGGGGAGGAGTCGCGCGCGAGGACGGCTGGTTAGGGTTCTCGCATGAACAGGGTCTGGGACTGGGCCATCGCCGTCGGGGTGACGGTGGTCCTGCTCGTCACGGCACTGTCCGATCAGGACACCACCGTGAACCCCTTCGGTTACGTGGTGCTGGTCGCCGGCGGCCTGGCGCTCGCCGCGCATCGCCGGGCGCCCCTCACGGTCCTGGCCGTGACCGCGGTGTGCGCGCTGGGGTATCAGGCCATGGGTTTCACCGTGCCCGCCGTCGCCTACCTGGTCGCGGTCTACGCCGCGGTCCGCGCCGGACACCGGATCGTCGCCGTCGCGGGGTCGGTGCTCATGATCGTCGCGCTCCCGCTCGTGCTTTTTGCCTCCGCCAACGCTTCTTCCGTCAGCGATGCCTTCGCCCAGAGCCGCGACGCGCTGCAGCTGGCCTGGCTGATCGCCGCCGGCGCGGCGGGTGAAGCGCTGCGACAGGCCGAACGGCGGGCCGACGAGGCCGAGCGCACCCGTGAGGAGACCGCGCGGCGCCGGGCCGACGAGGAACGGCTGCACATCGCGCGGGAACTGCACGATTCGCTCACCCACCAGATCTCCGTCATCAAGGTCCAGGCCGAAGTCGCCGTCCACCTGGCCACCAAACGGGGCGAGGCGGTGCCGGAATCGTTGCTGGCGATCCGCGAAGCAGGCCGTGAGGCGACCAGGGAGCTGCGGGCGACCCTGGAGGCGCTGCGCGACGACGACACGAACCCGCCGCACGGACTCGACCGGATCCCCGACCTGGTGGAACGGGCCCAGGCGGCCGGTCTCGACGCGACGCTCACCGTCGAAGGGCGGCGACACGATCTGCCCGCGGCCGTGGACCGCACCGCGTACCGGATCGTCCAGGAATCCTTGACCAACATCGCCCGGCACGCCGCGGCGAAGACCGCGTCGGTACGCATCGACCACCGTCCCGACGCGCTGACGATCCAGGTCGAGGACGACGGCAAGGCCACTCCGGGCACCACACCGATTCCCGGTGTCGGACTGCTGGGGATGCGTGAACGGGTCACCGCGCTCGGCGGCCGTCTCGACGCCGGACCGAAAGACACGGGCGGTTTCTCCGTCCGGGCCGAACTTCCCGTGGAGCGCTCGTGATCCGCGTCCTGCTGGTCGACGACCAGCCCCTCATCCGCAGCGGTTTCCGCGCGCTGCTCGACGTCGAGGACGACATCGAGGTCGTGGCCGAAGCCGCCGACGGGGGCCAAGGCGTGACACTCGCCAGAAAACACCTGCCCGACATCGCGCTCATCGACATCCAGATGCCCGGCGTGGACGGCATCGAGGCGACCCGGCGCATCGCCGCCGACCCGGCCTTGGCAGGCGTGCACGTCGTCATCCTGACCAACTACGGCTTGGACGAGTACGTCTTCAACGCGCTGCGCGCGGGCGCGGCGGGCTTCCTCGTCAAGGACATCGAGCCCGAAGACTTCCTGCACGCCGTCCGCGTCGCCGCGCGCGGTGACGCCCTGCTCGCGCCGTCGATCACGCGCAAGCTGATCGACCGATACGTCACCGTCCCGCTCGGGGGCGGCAGCGGTTCCGGGCTGAAGGAGCTGACCAACCGCGAACGCGAAGCGGTGGTCCTGGTCGCGAGGGGCCTGTCCAACGACGAGATCGCCGGCCACATGGTGATCAGCCCGCTGACCGCGAAGACGCACGTCAATCGCGCCATGACCAAACTCCACGCCCGCGACCGCGCGCAACTCGTGGTCCTCGCTTACGAATCAGGCCTGGTCACACCGGGCGAGTCCGCGCCCGGTTAGCCGTCCGGTCGTCGGGTACCCGTCGGAAAACCCCTCGGAAAGGAGGACCGGGTGCCTGGCGGAACAGAGGTCGGGACGCTCCGGCGGTACCGGCGCGCGTGCGACTACCTCGCCGCGGCGATGATCCATCTCAAGGACAACGTCCTGCTCCGCGAACCGCTACGGCCCGAACACCTGAAACCGAGGCCGCTCGGGCACTGGGGCACCTGCCCCGGATTGACCCTCGTGTACGCCGGGTTGAATCGCCTCGTCGCCGAAACCAGGCAACGGACCCTGCTGATCACCGGCCCCGGCCACGGCGCGCCCGCCATCCACGCCAATTTGTGGCTGGAGGGAACGCACGCCGAATACGATCCGCGGCTGTCCCTCGACGAGCGTGGGCTCGCGGACCTGGTCCAACGGTTCTCCTGGCCCGGCGGCTTCCCCAGCCACCTCTCCCCCGAGGTTCCCGGTGTCATCCACGAGGGCGGGGAACTCGGCTACGCCCTCGCGACGGCTTTCGGTGCCGCGTTCGACGATCCCGGCCTGCTGGTCGCCTGCGTGATCGGTGACGGGGAAGCCGAGACGGGGCCGACCGCCGCCGCGTGGCACAGCCCCAAATTCAGCGGCCCGGGTGACGGCAGGGTGTTGCCCATCCTGCATCTCAACGGCTACAAGATCGCGTCACCGACAATCTATGAAGCGATGTCGGACGACGAACTCGTCGCCTATTTCACCGGTTGCGGCTGGTGCCCGGTCATCGTGGACGTCCGCGACACCGGCGATCCGGACACGCCGCTGGCCGAAGCCCTGGCCCGAGCGCACGAACGCGACACGGACGAGCCACCGATGATCGTCCTGCGGAACACCAAGGGCGCGGGTCTGCCGACGGCCACACCGGACGGGACTCCGCTCGAAGGTACCTTCCACGCCCATCAGGTCCCCCTGTCCGGCGCCGCGGACGATCCGCGTGAACTCGCCGAACTCGAACGCTGGCTGCGGTCCTACCGGCCGGAGGAGCTCTTCGACGAGAACGGGGTGCCGTCCGCGGACATCCTCGCGGTCCCACCCGCCCCCGAATTGCGGCTCGGCCGCGTCCCGCAGGCGAACGGCGGCCTGCTGCGCCGTGACCTGCCCCTTCCGGAGGTGGCGAAGTACTCGGTGGCCGTCGACGAACCCGGCGCCGCCGACGCCAGCGCCCCTGAAGTGCTGGCCGAGTGGCTGGCGGAAATCGTCCGGCGCGCCCCGAGCACGTTCCGCGTCGTCTGCCCGGACGAACTGGAGTCCAACAAACTGGGCACCCTGCTCGAAGCGACCCCGCGGCAATTCGACCGCGAGGTCACGGGATACACCGAACACCTCGGCCCCCGCGGCCGTGTGCACGAAGTGCTTTCGGAGCACCTGTGCCAAGGCTGGCTGCAGGGTTACCTCCTCACCGGACGGCACGGCCTGTTCCCCTGCTACGAAGCCTTCGTGTCCATTGTGGACAGCATGGTCAACCAGTACGCCAAATTCCTCAAGATGTCCGGCGAGGTCGACTGGCGCGCGCCGGTGGCGAGCCTGAACTACCTGCTCACCAGCGACGGCTGGCGGCAGGAACACAACGGCTACAGCCATCAGGGGCCCGGATTCATCAACCAGATGCTGACCAAGAAGGCCACCACCTCCCGGATCTATCTCCCGCCGGACGCGAACACGCTGCTGGAGACGATGCACCGCTGTCTCGGCTCGACCGGGCTGATCAACGTCGTCGTCGCCGGTAAGCAGAGCGGCCCGCAATGGCTGTCCCCCGACGAGGCCAGGGCGCACTGCCGGGCGGGCGCCGGGGCATGGTCGTGGGCGGGCAACACCGAAGCCGCGGCCGACGTCGTCCTCGCCTGCGCCGGAACCACTCCCACCGTGGAAACCCTGGCCGCCGCCCAGCTGCTGCGGGAAACGGCGCCGGAACTGCGGGTGCGGGTGGTGAACGTGGTCGATCTGCTCTCCCTCTGCCCGGCGGACCGACACCCGAACGGGATGTCCGATGAGGCGTTCGCCGACTGCTTCGGCGACGGCACCCCGGTGGTGTTCGCCTTCCACGGCTACCCGTCCGCGGTGCACGAAGTGCTGCACGGACGCCCACGCGCCGACCGCTTCCATGTCCACGGCTATCTGGAGGAAGGCACCACTACCACCCCGTTCGACCTGCTCGCGAGCAACCGGATGACCCGTCACGATCTCGCCGCCGACGCCGTCCGCCTGGCGGCGGGCTGGGCGTCGGCAGGTGGGGATCTCGCCCGCGAACTGGTGCGGCGGCGGGACACCGTGCTGCGACAGTCCTATCAGGACGGTGAAGATCCGGCCGAGATCACCGGTTGGAGGTGGCACCCGTGAGGATACTGACCGTCAATCCCGGATCGGGCAGTCTCCGGCTGCACGTGGTCGACGGCGAGGACGTCGTCGACTCGGCGGAAATCGGGAAACCGCCGTCGGACGCGACCGAAGACGTGCGGTCGTTCGTCGAGGACGTGCGGGTGGACGCGGTCGCGCACCGGCTCGTGCACGGCGGGACGGCGCTCGTCGCGCCCGCCGTGGTCGATGCCCAGGTGCGCGAGGCGATCGCGAAGGCGAAATCCCTGGCGCCGGAACATGTTCCGAACACCGAAGCCCTTCTGGAGCTGCTGACCGGGCTGCTGCCGGACGTGCCGCACGTCGTCTGCCCGGACACCGCCTTCCATCAGGGGCTGCCCGAAGTCGCGCGGACGTACCCGCTGCCCGCGCGCTGGCGTGAACGCTGGGACCTGCGCCGTTACGGGTTTCACGGGCACTCGTACGCGTGGGCGGTCCGGCGCGCCGCCGAGCTGCTCGGCCGCCCGCCGGACGGGCTCGGCCTGCTCGTGGCGCATCTGTCCGGTGGCAGCTCGGTGTGCGCGGTCTCCGGCGGGCGCAGCGTCGACACATCGATGGGCTTCACCCCGCTCGAAGGCGCGATGATGGCGAAGAGGTCCGGCAGCGTCGATCCCGGCATGCTGTTGTGGCTCCTGCGGGAAGGGCATGTCGGCCTGGACGAACTCGAGGACGGCCTCTATCACCACTCGGGGCTGCTGGGGTTGTCCGGGACCTCGGACGACACCCGGGAGCTGGTCCGCGACAGTCGTTCCGGCGATGCCGGGGCAAGGTTCACCATGGCGGTGTTCGAACATCGCGTCCGTCGCGAGCTCGCGGCCGTCGCGGCGAGCCTCGACCGCGTGGACGCACTGGTGTTCACCGGCGACATCGGGTGGGACCAGCCCGAGGTCGCCGAGGCCGTCGCGCGCGGACTCGGCGTGCTCGGGATACAGGGCGATCTGTCCACCGACCGCTCCCAGGACGCGATCATCAGCGACCGGAACGCGGGGATACCGGTCTTGACGGTGCGATCGCGGGAGGAATTGTCCCTGGCCGCGGCGGCCGCCACCGTGACGTCACGGCCAGCTGCCTGAGCCTCCGCGGGCGGATCTGGCCGCTTTTCCGGTGCCACGCGAGAAACCGTGTTTGCCGAGCCGGACCTCGGCCAGCTCGTCGGCGCTGGTCATCGTGAAGAACAGCCCCAGGAACAGGCTCAGCATCAACGCGCCCAGCACGGCGGGAATGGGTAACGGCGTGAGCGTCACCAACAGCACGAACGCGATCGTGAGCCACGGCAACGCCTCGAAACAGATCCGGAGGGCGAACCGCAGCAGCCACGTGCGCGAGGTCGCGTCGTACAGCACCCATTCGCGGTATCGCTCCGGCAGTCTGCGCCCGTAGACGTACTGCACCCACCGGATCGGGCCTGGCCTGTCCATCGCGAATCACCTCCGCTACCTGGAGGGGTACCCACTCACCGCTTCCTGACGCGAGATCAGCGCGGCCAGGAGAGCGTGGATCGGCGGGCCCTGGTCTGCGTGAGCGCCACGTGGGCTGTCGTGTTCCCGATGTGCGCTTCCACGATGGCGGCGTGTGCTGCGGCGGTCGTGGTCGGCAGTGTGTGGACGGTGAGCCGGACTCCGCGGCGGGACCGTGTTCCGGCCGTCGGCGCGTGACTGGCTGGGGGTCCGTGAAGGCCCCCTTTCCTCGGCTGAGCCGAGGGAAGGGGGC
This sequence comes from Amycolatopsis sp. MJM2582, assembly GCF_000754115.1. Lineage (NCBI taxonomy): Bacteria > Bacillati > Actinomycetota > Actinomycetes > Pseudonocardiales > Pseudonocardiaceae > Amycolatopsis > Amycolatopsis sp. MJM2582. The sequence continues at coordinate 448,231 of NZ_JPLW01000006.1, read as the reverse complement.
CTTCACGCGCGGCCGCTGTGACTGCTGTGGTTGCTGGTGCACCTGTGGCGACCCCTCGGTCCGTGAAGGCCTCCTTGAGGGACTCTGGGTCCCTCAAGGAGGCCTTCACGGACTTGACCCTCACGGTTGTCGGGGCCGTACACCGGGTAGCCCTCCAGCATGACGAACTGCGAAGTCTGCGGAAACGACTACGAAAAGACGTTCGAGATCCCACACCGTCGACGGAGCGAAGCACACCTTCGACTCCTTCGAATGCGCGATCCACCAGCTGGCGCCGATCTGCGAGCACTGCGGTTGCCGCGTGGTCGGACACGGCATCCAGGTGGAGGATCGCTTCTTCTGCTGCGCGCACTGCGCAAGGGAGAGCTCGGTCGTCGGCGGAGACAAGGCACGCGACGCCGTCGCGACGTCCTGAGCCGGGTCAGACCGCGAACCGAAGAACCGCACCGACGCCCTCCATCAGACCCTCACCACTGACGGGGACGATGTCCGCGCCTTCGGCCAGCACGGCCACCGGAAGCGCTTCGTCCGCGCGGCACTCGGTCAGCGTCTCCGCGCCGGAGAGTTCGAGATCCTCCTTCGCGGCCGCGACCTGGGTCGGCTCGCCGGAGACCCAGACCAGGCGATCCGCCAACGAATCGACGTCGATCAGCAACGTCTCGACGGCACCCGAACGCAGGGCGGCCGTCGTCCGCGCGAGCCCGTCCGCCGCCAGGCCGCCCTCGCGACCCTGTTCGGCACGGAAGCGGTCGATCACGTCTTGGCGGCCGCGTTCGGCGTGTTCGGTCAGCACCCGGTGTACCTCGGCTTCGAGGGCCTGCGGGCCACTTCCATCAGCCCGGCCGCCTTCCTCCAGCTCGACGACCTTCTCCTTACCGCGCGGGGCGAGTTCGTCGCGTACCTGCGCTCGCGCCTGCACCTCGCCCGCGAGCACCAGCACTTCGGCGCCGACGGAATCGGCGAGCTTCACCGCCTCCTGCGCGACTTCCGCGGCGTTGCGTTCGGCCACGGCCTCCACCCGATGCTGGATATTCCAGTAGGCCGAGCCGCCACCGCGCACCTTGTGCACCGGATGGTCCTCGCCCTGGACGGTCCGCTGTTCGGCACCGTCCTCACCCGACGCGAACAGATCGGCCCCCGTCCGGTCCGCGACCACGACGACGTGCGGCACGACGGCCGGGGCGAGCCGCAGGAGCGGGAGAAGATACGGCTGCGGCGCGACACGGGCGACCTCACGGAGCGGCGGCTCCACGAGTTCCTCGTCGAGTACGACCTCGTCCCCCTCCGCGATCAGGGCCCGGCCCGCCTTGCCCTCCGAAGGCGGGGCGGCGGCCACCGCGGCGTCGAGGGCGGTGAGCGTCGGCTCCCGCGCACCCTCGTCGGCCAGCCGTTTGCGGAGCGAACGCCAGCGCAGCTCCAATCGCGCGGCGGCGTCCTCGGTGTCGTGCGAGTTGTCGAAGTAGACCGACGCGAACGGTCCTTCTCGGACGGTGACGTCCCGGAGCGTTGAGCTTTGCACGATGTCTCCTGTCTCGTCGGTTCCGCTTCCGATCTTCGGGTACCCGAGAGAAGGCGGGTGAATCACCCTTGCCCGAGAACGCGTCGATCGGGCAGAGCATCGCGCGGCGCTGGAGGGCCCGGACGCTGTTGGGGTGCTTGTTCATCGCTTCGGCGCGACTTGGGAAGCGGGAACGAAACACCGCCTCTCACCAGCGGGGAACGCGCCGTCCTGGGATGGCGCGAGATGCTCGTCTTCCCCTCGCGCCGTCCCGTCGAGCCAGACCACGGCTTCCCGGCCGCTCGCGGTGACGAGCACACCTCGCACGACCCGGACCACGACGGAACAGGCGGTCCGGACGACGCCACCGGCGCGGCCCGATTTCCAGGTGCGTTCCTCGCAGTGGAACGGGCCGTGCAACGAAAACGCCTGCTCGATGAGCGCGGTTTTCCGCAACAACGGCGGCACGGGTTCCGGATCCGCGACGTTCTTCGTGCTGTGGCCGGACAAATTCAGCTATCTCGCGCAGTGCTCCGTCGTACTCCCGCGCACGGGCGAGAACGATTTCACCAGTGCCGGATGCGTCGCGAGCAGCGCGCAACTCCAGAACTACTTCCGCACGCACCGCGGCGGAACCGTGCGGCTGTACGTCAAGACCGAGAGCTGACCGCGATCAGGAGACCGGCCGGTCCGCCAGCTGTTCGAGCCGGGCCATCTCGACGTCGAGGGCGGTCTGGGCCCGGCTCAGCGCCTCGGAGCTGTATGCGCCGCTCGACCGGGCGTGCTGGAGACGTTCGGATTGTTCGGTCAGGACCCGCAAGCGCAGCCGCAGGTACTGCTCGATCTGTTCCGGGGCCGGGCGGTCGCCCGGTGAGGCGGGTGGGACGCGCACGTCCGAGCGCACCCGGTCCACGACCCGGTCGCCGAAGGGCCCGTTGCCCGGATCCTCCAGGTCGGGATCGTCCAAAAGGGACTTCGCCGCGTCGGCCAGTTCGGTGGTGAGCCGGACGTATTCGCGCCGCAACCGGCCCGGGTCCTCCGACGGCACGCGCGCCGCGCGGATGACCGCCGGCAGCGTCATGCCCTGGACCAGCAGCGTCGTGGTCGCCACCACGTAGGCGATCAGGACCAGCAGGGCGCGGTCCGGCGTGTCCTGCGGCAGGGTCTGCGCCGCCGCGAGGGTGATCGCGCCGCGCATCCCCGCCCAGCCGAGCACCACCCCACCGCGCCAGCCCAAGGTCTCGGTGAGCCGGAACTCGACGTCGGCGGCGGCGCGGTCGAGCCGTTTCCGGAAATGCGCCACCCGCCTCGGTGACGCCTTGTCCAGCCGTTCGGTGACGGCGGGATTCGACTCGTCACCCCGCAGCACCGCCTGTGTCGTCTCCAATCGGGGCTTGAACCGCGCGGCCTTCCGCTGCTCGCGGTACAGGCCGCCGACCAACGGCCCGACGAAGACGATGCGCGCGACGATGACAAGTGCCGACGCGGCCAGTCCGATGGCGAGTGCGCGCCACACGCTCGAACCGTCCTTGTGCACCTCGTCGATGAGGGTTTTGACGCTGAGTCCCATGAGCAGGAACATCGCGCTTTCCAGCAGGAAGGCCGCGGTGCGCCAGTTGACGGCCTCGGCGAGCCGGTCCGTCGCGCGCAGATGCCGCGGGGCGAGATGACCGGTCACCAGGCCGGCGACGACGACCGCGAGCACTCCCGAGGCTCCGGCCTCTTCGGCGGGCAGGAACGCGATGAAGGGGACCACGAACGAGATCGCGGTGTTGAGCACGGCGTTGCCCAGCAACGCGCGCACCCGGACGTTGACGATCCCGACGAGCAATCCGATCCCGACCGCCACGACGACCGCGAAGAAGAACTCCCCCACGATGCCCCAGACGGACACCGACCCGGCGACCGCGGCGACGGCCGACCGCAGCAGCACGAGCGCGGAGGCGTCGTTGACCAGCCCTTCGCCTTCGAGCACGGTCAGCAGCCGGGGCGGGAGGCCGAGCCGACGCCCCACGGACGTCGCCGCGACGGCGTCGGTCGGGCTGATGACCGCGCCGAGCGCGAACGCGGCGGGCCAGCCGATGTCCGGGATCAGCTCGTGGAACAGCCAGCCCGCGCCCAGGGTCGTCCCCACCACGAGCAGCACCGCGAGACCGGTGATCGGCCGGATGTTCCGCCGGAAATCGACCACCGGCATGTTCACCGCCGCCGAATACAGCAGCGGCGGGAGCACTCCGGCGAGGATCAGCTCGGGCTCGACCTCGGGATGCGGGACGCCGGGCAGGAAGCTCAGCCCGATACCGGCCACCACGAGGCTCAGCGGAGCGGCCACGTTGAGCCGCTCGGAGAACGCGGCCACCAGGACGATGCTGACGACACCGAGGACGACGACGAGGGTCAGGTTCACCGGGTTCACGTGTCCTCTCGCCGGTCAGTGGCTTGCCGTGTCCATTGGTGACACGAGGTCACCGGACCCGCAAGTCGACGCCCTCGATCAGGGCCCGGCGGGAAGGATGTGGTGTCCTTCCCGGTCCGTGCTCAGGCACAACGAGCAGATCGTCCCGCCGGTCGCGGACGCCGTCATGTCGGGGCGCTCATAGGCCTCTCCGCAGACCTCGCAGTCGTAGTGGGTGCCGCTCGGATTGCCGTCTTCGTCCAGGATCGGCTCGGTGATGCCGTCATCGGTGCGGCGTAGGTAGAAACGCCCGCGGGTGAGCACCGCCATCAGCGGGGTCAGCACGATCGCGACCACCACCGCGACCAGCGGGGAGTACGGCCGGATGCCGGCGCCGAAGAGTCCGAAGTAGACGGAGATCGACAGGAGCGAGGAACCCAGGAAAGCGACGACACCGACCGGGTTGACCGCGAACAGCATGCCGCGCCGGAACTCCGGTTGTTTCGGCGAGAGCCCGAGCACGAACTTGTTGATCGCGATGTCGGTGGCGACGGTGACCACCCACGCCATCGCGCAGTTCGAGTAGAAGCTCAGGATGCCGTTGAGGAAGCTGAACATGTCCGCCTCCATCAGGGTCAGCGCGATGGCCAGGTTCACCAGCACGAACACCAGCCTGCCCGGATAGCGTTTCGTGATCCGGGTGAAGGAGTTCGTCCACGCCAGCGACCCGGAATAGGCGTTGGTGACATTGATCTTGACCTGGCTGAGCACCACCAGGACCAAGGCCAGCGGTACCACCAGCCACGACGGCATGACTTCGGTGAACACGCCGGTGAACTGCTCGATCGGCTCGACGGCGGCCGCCTTGCCCACCGCGTCCAGGATGTAGACCGCCATGAACACGCCGATCGCCTGCTTGATCGCGCCGAAGAACACCCATCCCGGCCCGGCCAGCACCATCGAGGTCCACCAGGCGCGCCGGTTCTCCGCCGTGCGCGGCGGCATGAAACGCAGGTAGTCGACCTGCTCGCCGATCTGCCCCATGAGGGAAAGGCACACTCCGGCACCGAGCATGATCGCGGCCGTGCTCAGCCCGGCGCCGCCCTCGCCTTCGTAGGACAGCCACCGCTGGACCGAACCGGGATCCTTCACGACGAGGAACACCAGCGGGGCCACCATCAGCAGCAGCCACAGCGGATTCGTCCAGCTCTGCAGTTTCGCCAGTACCTTCATGCCGTAGATGACCAACGGGATGATCACCAGGGTGGACACGAGGTAGCCGAGCCACAACGGCAGCGATATCGCGTACTTCAGGCCCTGCGCCATGATCGAGCCTTCGAGCGCGAAGAAGATGAAGGTGAAGCTGGCGAAGATGACGCTGGTGAGCACCGAACCGTAGTAGCCGAAACCGGAACCACGGGTGATCAGGTCGAGGTCGATGTTGTACCGGGCGGCGTAGTAGGCCAGCGGGAACCCGGTCACGAAGATGATCACCGCCGCCAGGGCGATCGCCAGCAGCGCGTTGCCCGTGCCGTGGGTCAGGCCGATACCGGCGCCGATCGAGAAGTCCGCCATGTAGGCGATCCCGCCCAGCGCGGAAGCGCCGACCACCGCCGGTGTCCAGCGACGGTACGTCCTCGGCGCGAATCGGAGGGTGTAGTCCTCGAGGGTTTCCTTCGTCGCGCCGAGGCCGGCGGGCGCGGCACGGGTCTCCGATTCTTCGATGGTCATGACCGAGGTCTCCTCCAGGGCACCGGGGACGGGAGCCAGAAGGTACGAACGCCTCGTTTCCGCCCGTCCGCCCGGTTGTGACGGCCGGGTTTCCGTGTGTTGCCGGATGTTCGCGCGGCCGTTAACAAGGCGGGTAGGGCGAAGGCGGCGTGTTGCGAAAGCCACTTTCGCAACGTTGGAGGTTGCGAAAGTGGCTTTCGCAACGTCAGCGGCCACGGCCGCCCTAGAGCGACAACCTTAGAGGGCGAAATGTCTGATTGACACCCAGCTGCACGGTTTCCCAGTCATGGCGACCTTCAGAAAGTGTCCACAAGGGACATTCCGCGTCGGCCAGGTGTCCAGTTCATGCCTGTATGAGAGATTTCAGAGGGAGTCGCGAGTGATAAAGGCGGTTGAGGGGGTAAGGCAAAGGTGGTGTGTCCCGAAAGCCACTTTCGGGACGTCTGATGTCCCGAAAGTGGCTTTCGCGACATCAGCGCGGCCGGGTCCCGTCACGAGTCGTCCGTCTGATCACGCGTGTCGTGTTCGTGGGCGGGCCAGCGATGGTCGAGCGCGGGGTCGTGAGTGGCGTTTCGGGTTAGAACCCGAAACGCCACTCACGACCCCGCCCGAAGCGCCCAAATCCCCGAGTCCCCGCTCACGACCAGCCGGAGTGGGCCAGAATCGTCGGCGTGCAGTTCGCCATCCTCGGGCCGGTCGAAGCCCGCCGTCCCGACGGGACACCCATCGCGCTCGGCGGGCCGCAGCTTCGGGGTCTGCTCGCCCTCCTCGCGCTCGACGCCGGGCGGATCGTCGGCGCCGACCGGCTGATCGACGGCCTGCACGGCGACGATCCGCCCGAGGGCGCCGCCGAAGCCCTGCAGTCCCAGGTCTCCCGGCTCCGGCGGCGGCTGAAGGACGGCGGCGCGCCCGACGGGCTCGTCGAGTTCACCCCCGCCGGATACCGGCTGGCCGTGGATCCGCAGGACGTCGACCTCCACCGTTTCGAACGCCTCACGGCCCAGGCGCGCGAGACCGCCGAGGCGGCCATGAAGCTCGCGCTCTTCACCGAAGCCCTGGCGCTGTGGCGCGGGCCCGCTCTCGACGGGCTCGCCGACCCACCGCGCGCGGCCCGGCTCGCCGAGCTGCGGCTGGCCGCGATCGAGGACCGCGTCGAAGCCGGGCTTGCCTTGGCACAGCACGAAAAGCTCGTCGCCGAACTCCGTGAGCTCGCGCGGGAACATCCCCTGCGGGAACGGCTCACCGCCCAGCTCGTCCGCGCCCTGCATGGCAGCGGCCGGTCCGCCGAGGCGCTCGCCGTATTCGCCGAGGCCCGCAGCCGCCTCGCCGACGAACTGGGCGCCGACCCGTCCGCGGAGCTCGCCGACGCGCACGCCGCCGTCCTGCGAGGGTCACCGGCCCGCCGGGTTCCCGTGCCGCTCACGGGATTCGTCGGCCGCGACGAACTCGGCCGGCTCGTCGCCGCGCTCGGGACCACGCGGCTCGTCACGCTCACGGGGCCCGGCGGAGCGGGCAAGACACGGCTCGCCGTCGAAGCGACTTCCTTGCAGGACGGCGAAGTCTGCTTCGTCGAACTCGCCGCGGCGACCGAGGTCGCGCCCGCCGTCCTCGCCGCCCTGGGCCTGCGCGAACAAGGCGTCCTGACGCCGGGAGCGGTTTCGGAGCCCGCCGACCGCCTGGTCGCCGGGCTCGCCGACCGGTCGCCGCTGCTCGTCCTCGACAACTGTGAACACGTCGTCGAAGAAGCCGCGCGGCTGGTGCGGCGCCTGCTGTCGGAGTGCCCTGGTCTGCGGGTGCTCGTCACGAGCCGCGAAGCGCTGGGCCTGACCGGCGAAACGCTGGTACCGGTCGGTCCCCTGCCCGCGGGCGTCGCCGCCCGGATGTTCACCGAGCGGGCCGCGGCGGTCGCTCCCGGGCAAACGCCGGATCCGGCCGCCGTGACCCGGATCTGCGCCGAGCTCGACGGTCTGCCGCTGGCGATCGAGCTCGCCGCCGCGCGGTTGCGGACCCTGTCCGCCGCCGATGTCGCCGCCCGGCTCGGCGACCGGTTCGGGCTGCTGTCCCGCGGCGAGCGGACCGCCGAACCGCGGCACCGGACGCTGCGCGGCGTCGTCGAGTGGAGCTGGGACCTGCTCGATCCGCGAGAACGGCGGCTCGCCGGCCGGTTCGCGGTGTTCGCCGGTGGCGCGAGGCTCGACGCCGTCGAACGCGTCTGCGCCGTGCCCGACGCGGAAGGCGTGCTGGCCGGGCTGGTAGAGAAGTCCTTCGTCGAGTTCGACGGCGGCCGGTACCGGATGCTGGAGACCATCCGCGCGTTCTGCGCCGAGCACGGCGAGGACCGGCGCGCCGAACACGCCGAATACTTCCTCGGTCTCGCCCTCATGTCCGAACCGAAGCTGCGCGGCGCGGACCAGCTGGTGGCGCTGGAAGCACTGAGCGCCGAGCACGCCGAACTGCACGCCGCCTTGCGCTGGAGCGTGACCGCCGCCCCGGACCTCGCCCTGCGGCTCATCGCGGCCCTGACCTGGTACTGGTGGCTGCGTGGGTTGCGCGGCGAGGCGACACCGTTCGCGGACGCCGCACTCGCCGCCATCGGCCCCGAACCGCCGCCGGGGCTGACCGAGGAATACGTCCTCGGCCTGGTCCACGCGTCGGCCGCCGACGTCGGGATCGAATCGATCCTGCGGCGGCTCGACGGCCCGCTGCGCTACCCGTACCTGTTCCTGCTGTGGGCGTTTTCCCCGCACCCCAAGGCGAAAGAGGGGGAACGGCTCGCCGCGCTCATCGGCGACGATCGCTGGTCGCGGGCGTTCGCGCGGATCAGCGACGGCCTCGGCGCGCAGTACAACGGCCGGATCGCCGACGCTGAAGAACACTTCTCCGCGTCACTGGCCGGGTTCCGCGAACTGGGTGACCGCTGGGGCGCGGCGAGCACACTGGAGAAGCTCGCCGAGTTCGCGGACTGGCGCGGCGATCACGTCCGGTTCCGCGAGCTGATGGACGAATCCGTGCGTCTGGCCGCGGAACTCGGTTCCTTCGAAGACGCCGCCGATCTGCTCTGCCGCCGCGCCGACGGCGTCCTGCGCGCGGGTGACACCAAGGCCGCGAAAGCCGACTACGAAGCCGCCGCCGACCAAGCGCGCGGCAACCCGCTGACGCTCGCGCGGGCCCGAGGCGGGCTGGGCGAGATCGCCCGTCGCCAGGGCGACCTGGTGACGGCCCGGCGCTGGTACACCGCCGCGCTCGGCCTGGACACCGGCCCGGTGACCGGCGGCGAGACACGGATCCGGCTCCACACCGGCTTCGGCTGGACGATGGCCGCCGCCGGCGACCTCGACGCGGCGACCGAACTGCACCAGGAAGCGCTCGCGACCGCGCTGGAATACGCGAATCTGCCCGGCGCGGCCCAGGCGATCGAAGGACTGGCCGGGGTCCTCGCCGCGCGTGACGAGGACGAGCGGGCGGCGTTCCTGCTCGGCGTGGCGGTCGGGCTGCGCGGCGCGCCCGTCGCCGGGGACGCCGACGTCGACGGAGTGATGGACCGCGTCCGGGCCCGCATCGGCGCCGATGCCTACTCCGACGCGTTCGCCCGGGGCCGGGAAATGCCTCCTGACCAGGCGATCCACGAACTCGGTCAGCGGCGGTTCGCGCTCGGTTCGTGACCGGTGAGCGGGTACGTCCACGCTGCCGGACATGACGAAGAACATCCTGATCTCCGGTGCCGGCGTCGCCGGGCCCACCCTCGCCTGGTGGCTGCACCACCACGGCTTCAGCGCCACCGTCGTCGAGCGGGCCCCGAGCCCGCGTGAAGGCGGCTACAAGGTCGACATCCGCGGCGTCGCCGTCGACGTCGTCCGCCGGATGGGCCTGCTCGACGAGGTGCACGCGGCGAGCACCGACATGCGAGGCGCCGCGTTCGTGAACAAACGAGGCAAGCAGCTCGCCACGCTCGACGCCGACACTTTCGGCTTCCGCCACGGCGACGACACCGAAATCCTCCGCGGCGACCTGGCGAAGATCCTCTACGACGCCACCCGGGAGGACACCGAGTACGTCTTCGGCGACTGGATCACCGGGCTGGCACAGCGTTCCGACGGCGTCGACGTGACGTTCGCGCACGGAGCCCCGCGCCGGTTCGACCTGGTCGTCGGCGCCGACGGGCTGCACTCCGGCGTCCGCGCGCTCGCTTTCGGGCCGGAAGAAGACTTCCTGCACCGATTCGACGCCTACATCTCGATCTCCACCGTGCCCAACACCTTCGAACTCGACCGCTGGGAACTGCTGCACTCGGCCGCGCCCGGCAAGATGGTCAACGTCTACAGCACCGCGCGTGCCGACGACGCCAAGGCCGCGTTCTGGTTCAGCGCCCCGCCGTTGCCCTACGACCGGCGGGACGTCGAAAGCCAGAAGAACCTCGTCGCCCGCCAGTTCGCCGAACTGGGCTGGGAGATCCCGGCGTTGCTCGACGCCATGCGCGAGGCGGGCGACTTCTACTTCGACCCGGTGTGCCAGATCCGCATGGACCGGTTTTCGGCCGGGCGCGTCACCCTCCTCGGTGACGCGGGCTATTGCCCGTCGCCCGCCTCGGGGCAGGGCACGAGCCTGGCCCTCGTCGGCGCGTACGTCCTGGCGGGCGAGCTGGCGGCTTCGGACGACTTCACGGCGGCATTGTCCCGCTACGAAACGGAAATGCGTCCGTACGTCGAGAAGAACCAAGCCCTGGCGAAGACCGCGCTGCGCGGGATCATCCCGCAGTCGCGGGCGTTCGCGTGGTTCAACACCCGGATGATCAAGCTGATGCCCTATCTCCCCGGCCGCAACCGGGTCCTGGAGCAGATGGCCCGCCCGATCCGGGAAGCGGCGAACGCGTTGGTGCTGAAGGATTACACCGAGCGCCCGGTCTCGGACGGCCCCCGTTAGACCTGCGAATCCGCGAGCAGTTTCAGCGCGAGCGCCTTGAGTTCCGGGCTCGCCTTCGCGGCGTCGCCCGAGTCGAAAGGCGGTTGCGGGTCGTATTCGACGGCGAGCTGGATACCGCGCGCGATCTCTTCACCGGCCAAAAGGGACGCGAGATGGAAGGCGAGGTCGATCCCGGCGGACACGCCCGCCGCGGTGACGACCTTGCCGACCTGAACGTAGCGCTCGGGCACGTAACGCACGCCGAAGGTCTTCTCCAGATAGTCCGCTGAGGCCCAGTACGTCGTGGCCCGCTCGCGGAGCAGTCCGGCCGCGCCGAGGATCAAGGATCCCGTGCACACCGACGTCGTCCACGTCGTGTGCCGATGGATCCGGCGGATCCAGTCGAGCAGGACCGGGTTCTTCATGGCGGCGCCCGTGCCGCGGTTGCCCGCACCCGGGACCAGCACCACGTCCAGGCGGTGCACCTCGGCCACCGAACGTTCCGCCAGCACCGCGACGTCACGGGTGTCCGTGCGCACCGGGCCGCGTTCCTGGGCGATCATCGTCACCGTGGCGCCGGGCAGCCGGGACAGGACCTCGGCCGGTCCGGTCGGATCCAGCAGGCTGAACCCGTCGTAGAGCAGGATGCCGATCTTCGGTCCCTTGGTCTCCGCCTGAGCCGTGCCGGTGCCGAGGCCGAACGCCGCGGCTGCCGCGACTCCGGCCAATACTGTCCTGCGGGTGGTCTTCGCACTGTCCATGCCGCGATTCTGGGGAGCTCAGGCGCCGATCGGGCGGGGCATGTCCGTCATCCTGCGAAGTGTGTCCCCGCTGATCCCGTAGTACTGGCGGAAAGCCGTCCGCAGGGTCTCCGCCGAGGCGAATCCGCATCGCCGCGCGACCGCGGCCAGCGGCAACGCGGTGGACCGCACCAGCTGGGCGGCGGCTTCGGTCCGCGCCGTCCGCACGGTGCGGGCCGGGGTGCTGCCCAGCTGGGCGGTGAACAGCCGGGTGAGGTGCCGCGTGGTGACCCCGGCGCGGGCCGCCAGCGCCGGCGGGCTCAGGTCTTCGGCGAGATGCGCGGCGATGTACCCCAAGAGGTCGCGCACGACCCGGTTGCCCGGCGGCGGGACGGCCAGGAACGTGCTGATCTGGGCCTGATCGCCCGGGCGGTGCAGATAGGTCACCAGTTCGCGGGCGACCTCGCGGGCCAGCGTCGGACCGCAGTCGTCCTCGATCAGCGCGAGCGTGAGATCCAGCGCACTGATGACCCCGGCCGAGGTGAACACGTTGCCGTCGCGGATGTAGAGCGGAGCCGGATCGACCTTCACCGCCGGGAAGGTGGCGGCGAGCAGCTCGCCGTATCCCCAATGCGTCGTGACCCGCCGGTCGTCGAGCAACCCGGCGGCCGCCAGCACGAAGGCACCCGTGCACACCGAGGCGATCCGCCTGCTCCGTCCGGCCAGCCGCCGCACCTGCGTCAGCAAGCGCTCGTCCGCCGCGGCCGCGCCCGTTCCCGCGCCACCGACCACGATCACCGTGTCCACCCGCCCGGACACCTCGGCGAGCCGCCGGGCACCCGCGAGCATGATCCCCGACGAACTCCGTGTCGTCCGCCCCTGAACCGTCGCCAGCTCGACGACATACGGTGGCGCCGCGCCGTGCGAGTTCGCGATCTCCAGCGCCCCGCTGGGACAGGCGACATCGAGGATCTGGGCGTCGTCGAAGGCGACGATCACCACCCTGCGCACCGTTTCCTTTTCAACCCCCACACGGAGAATCTACCCGCGGCCCGCTTACCTCGGACGTAATCGACAGGGGCTCCCGTCTCGATGATCCTTCGGCCATGAAGGTTTCACGACTCTTGCCCGCCCTCGCGGCGGCCGTTCTGTCCTTTGTCGTTCTCGCGCCCCCGGCGAACGCCGAATCCCTTGCCGGGCAACCGGCGAACGTGGAGCGGTTCATGGACGCCTACCGTGCCTGGGGAAGAAACGCCCGGAATGTCGACGCGTACATGAACCTGTTCGTCCAGGACGGGACGGCGCGTTTGTGGGACAGCGGGCTCGAGACACCCCGGGACTGGGCGGGCATCAGAAGCCAGATCGAGGGCGTGCTGAAGCTGGCGCCGGACTACGTCTTCGTTCCGGAGACCGTCACTTCCGACCCCGACGGCAGGATCGTCTTCATCGAGGCGCTGAACACCGGCACCGTCAAGGGGAAACCGGTCTCGTTCAAGACGATGCACCGGCTCGTCCTCGGCGATCCCGCGGCGGGCAAGGATCCGGCGCGGGTGCAGGACGGCAGGCGGTTCTGGGACCAGGTCACCATGTTCCGTCCGGTGGAGGATCCGGCGAACCCGCTCCGGAACCTCTTCGAGGGGATCACCGCGTCGGCGACCGATCCGGCCCCGGCGGTCCCCTTGCCGCCGCGGATCCGGCAACTGGCGTGGAACCGGGAAGCGGCGGGGATCCTGGTCGCCGGCGTGGACGGTACGGCGACCCTGCTGGGCCCCGGCCTGACCGAGCCGATCTCCGGCCGCCGGGCCATGACCGCATACCTGGACCGGTTGTTCGGCGCGGTCCGTGACGTCGCGCTCGAGCCGCGCGCCACCGTGTCCGCGGACGGCACCGAATACCGGGAGTGGGTCGGCACCGCGGTGGCGCTGGGCGGCTCCGACCCGCGCCCGATCTCCTTCAGCCTGGTCGAACGGACCGTGAAGACCGCGACCAGCACGGCCTGGTCGCTGCATTTCGACACCCTGGACCTGATCGCTTCGGGGCAGACGGTGAAAGAACTGCGGGCCCGGATCTTCGGTTAGCCGTCAGAGGTGGTCGGCCGGCGCGGTCTATGCGGAAGGAGTCACGTTCAAGGTCGCACAGTCCGCGACCCCCAGGTCGGACAACACCGCCCGCAGCCGCTCCAGAGCCGCGGTCGTGTCCGCACCCTCCACGATTTCAACATCGAGATGACAACGACCCATGCCGCTGCCCGCGCCGGTGACCTCGAATTCCGATTCCAACGCCTCCTCGACCTCGTCACGGTCGATCGGCAGCCCCACGAAGACGATCTCGACGAACACTAGGCGCGTCCGGTCCAAGGACTTCCGGCGCCCGTTCGTGTCGCGCTGCCGCCGGGTGGCAGGTCGAGGACGTCGATCAGGGTCGGGTCTTCGTCGATGGCGTGGTGCAGATGCCCGACCTTGCCAGTTTCGCCGTCCGCGTCGGAAGCGCCGACGAGCTGCCACATGTCGTCGTCGGCGTCATGCCGCACAAGCAAAAACGGCTCGCGGCGCTCGAACACCTCGCGAGTTTGGACGCACAGGGTGCGCAGAAGCCAGTGCCGCATCCACCAGGCCCGCCGATCGCGCCGCATGACCTCGTCGGCGACCGCCCAGACGAACGGCAGGTCCTCGTGGGCGCGTGACTCGTCCGCGGTGAGGTCCGGCCCGCCCTGCGGTACCCGTTCGAACGGGTCACTGGTCAACGAGAACGCGTGTCCGTCCTCGTGCTGGAAGACGACGGCGTGGAAGGTTCCGCCACCGGGGTTGCCCGCGCCGATCCCGATCGACAGGCGAGCGGCGTGCGGATCCGCACCGGTGGTCCAGCCGAACGCGTACGAGGCCAACTCGCCCCGCGGGCCGACGAACTCCCCGAACGCACGCCGGTCCATCCCCGTCGCGGTGTCCGTCGGTACCTCGACCAACGCGCCCTCGATCACCTGAATATCCACGCCCGCAAGATAGCCGATCAGTGTCGAGGAAAGACGCCTGTTGCCTGTTTACAGCGGTTCGGCCAGCAACACGACCCGGTCTTGCTCCGGATCGGCCGGGCTTCCGATGTCATGAGGACCGGCTTTCCCAGCTCTCGCCCGATGTCGGTGAGGAACCCGCACAAGATGTCGACTCCGGCTTGTGCTTGTAGCTTCCGTAGATCGAGGTCGAAGTCGCCGTTTTCCGGCAACCGGCCGGGAAATCACCTCGCCAAAGCCGAGCCGCGTCGCCAGTTTCCGACAACGGACTGGCCAGCCCGAACCGCAGAACCGACCACCCACAACCACCGCCGCCACTTCTCGGCAACACGCCGCGGACCGCCCGACAACTTTGCTTGCGTGCCTTATCCCGTCGCCGTTCCCGGCAACGCACAGCCAGCCACGTTGCGAACCGCCCTGACAGCACAATCAGCTGCCTGAGCCCGTTGCCGTTTTCCGGCAACCGGCCGGGAAAACACCTCACGACACCGAGCCACGTCGCCAGTTTCCGACAACGGACTGGCCAGCCCGAACCGCAAAACCGACCACGCACAACCACCTCCGAACCGTCGCCACTTCCCGGCAACACGCCACGTGCTGATCGATAACTTTGCCTGCATGCCTGACCCCGTCGCCGTTTCCCGACAACGCACAGCCGACCACAGTGCGAACCGCCCCGACAACGCAACCGCCTGCCTGACCCCGTCGCCATTTCCCGGCAACAGACCGGGCAAGCAAGCCAGCTCAAGAACCCCGGAGATCGTGACCGGATCTGGCCCGGCTCGGCTAGCGTGGCCCTATGCCGTCGCCTGATCGCCTCGCCGCCTTCGCGCTCGCGTCGTTCGTCCTGATCCTCATCCCCGGCCCCGCCGTGCTGTTCGCGATCAGCCGCGCCCTGGCGTACGGACGGCGGACCGCGCTGGTGACCGTGGTCGGCGGTGCGCTCGGCAGCTTCGTCGCCGCCACGGCCGTCGCCATCGGGGTGGGCGCCGTCATCCAGGCCTCCGCCGTGATCTACACCGTGATCAAATTCGCCGGTGCCGCCTACCTGATCTACCTCGGTGTCCAGGCGATCCGGCACCGCCGGGCGCTGCGGGAGGCCTTCGAGGCGCAAGCGGCCCCGATCAGCGGCGGGCGCACGCTGCTGCAGGGATTCATCGTCGGCGTCACCAATCCCAAGACCGTGGTGTTCTTCGCGGCGATCCTGCCGCAGTTCGTCGACCCCTCCGCCGGACAGGCCGGCCTTCAGATGGTGGTCCTCGGCGCGGTGTTCGCCACGATCGCCCTGGCGATGGATTCCGTCTGGGGCGTGGCGGCGGGAGCGGTCCGGTCCTGGTTCGCCCGCTCGGCGCGGCGCCTGGACCTGGTCGGCGGCGCGGCCGGGCTCACGATGGTCGGGCTCGGCGTCGGCTTGGCCGTCAGCGGCCGCAAGGAGTAGACCGGACGTCTTGACCTCCAGCGAACTGGAGATTCCATGCTGGACTCATGACGATCTGGATCTGTGCGACCTGCGGCGTCGAGCACCCCGACACCGCCGCGCCTCCGGCCGGGATCTGCCGGATCTGCGCGGACGAACGTCAGTACGTCCGCGCTTCCGGCCAATCCTGGACCACGGCCGAAGAGCTCGCCGCGGATCCGCACAAGCTGGTCCACGAGCAGCCGGAGCCGGGCATCCACCGCCTGCACCGCGAGCCGGAGTTCTCGATCGGCCAATGGACTCACGTCGTCCAGACCGATCAGGGCAACCTGCTGTGGGATCCGCCGAACGCGCTCGACGAGCCCCTGCTCGGCAAGATCGCCGAACTCGGCGGGGCGGCCGCGATCGTGGCGAGCCATCCGCATATGTACGGCTCGCAGGTGAGCCTGAGCCATCACCTCGGGAACGTGCCGGTCCTCGTGCACGCCGCCGACCGGCGGTGGGTGCGGCGCGAAGATCCGGTGATCCGCGAATGGCGTGGTACCGAAGAGATCCTTCCCGGCGTCACGCTCGTCGAAGCGGGCGGCCACTTCCCCGGCGCCGCGGTCGCCCACGTCGCCGCGAACGGCGGCTCGCTGCTGGTGGGCGACACCATCGTGCCGGTGGCCGCGGCGGGCTGGGTGACCTTCATGCGCAGCTATCCCAATCAGATCCCGCTCTCGGCCGGGCTGGTCGAGCGACTCCTGGACCGGCTGGAGCCCTACGAGTTCGATCGGCTCTACGCGCTGACGGGCGCCACTCTGCAGGCTGACGCGAAAGCCGCGGTGCGACGCTCGGCCGAGCGCTACGTCGCTTGGGTCAGTGGCGCGAACGACCATCTCGGCTGAAACGAATGCGCTACCGGCGGACGTCGGCGATGCTTGACGCGTGGAGTACCTGGCCAGAGTGCCGCGTCCGCCCCTGGACGGGCTGATCGACGACCTCTACTACCTGGAGGGCGCGCCGCCCTACGCCCGGCTGACGTTGCCGCCGTCGCCCTCGGCGCTGCTCATCGTCAACCTCGGGGCGCCGTTCCGCATCCGCGCCGGCGCCGACATCGAGACGGCCGGGTACGCCGACGGCTGCGTGATCACCATGCCCACCCGCGCGTACGAGTTCGGCTACCCCCGTCGGAGCCGGTCCGTCGGCGTGCACTTCAAGCCGTGGGGGCCGTCGTCGTTCCTGCCGATGCCCGCGGCCGAACTGTGCGACCGGCCGGTGACGCTGGAGCAGGTTTGGGGACGGTCCGCCGTCGCCGAGCTGCGGGACCGGCTGGCCTCGGCGCCCGGACCGCACGAGATGCTGACGCTGCTCGAGGATGAGCTGAGGCGACGGCTCCGCGAGCCCTCCGGCCTGGAGCTGGTCCGCCGGATGAGCGGCGCCATCGCGACGACCGGCGGGGCGGTGGCGATCGGCGACCTGAGCGCGGCGGCCGGGGTCAGCGGCACCCATCTGGCACAGCGGTTCAAGGAACTCATCGGCGTCACACCGAAGCGGCTCGCCCGCACCTATCGTTTCACCGCCACCGTGTTCGGGATCGACCCCACCGAACCGATCGACTGGGGCGAGCTCGCCCATGACGCCGGATATTTCGACCAGGCCCACTTCGGCCACGAGTTCCGGGCGTTCACCGGGCTCACGCCGACCCGCTACCTCGAGGTCCGGCGACGGTTCCACCGCGAACATCCCGGCCATGTGCTCGACAGCTGGCCTCTGCCCGCCGATTGATTTCTTACAAGCGCGGCGGCTCACGGCGCGCTAGTTTCGGGGCCCTCGAAGCAAAGGAGAGCCCGTGGGCAAGGTGGTCATGTACGGCTCGGTGTCGGTGGACGGTTTCGTCGCGGACGAGAACGACCAGCCCGGACCGCTGTTCGACTGGTTGACCGGCGGTGACGTCCCGCTGGACGAGAGCGGCGTGCTCAAGGTGTCGCGAGCGTCCTACGACTACACCCGGCGGTACTGGGACGAGATCGGGGTGACGATCGCCGGCCGCCGCGTCTTCGACCTGACCGACGGCTGGGACGGGAAGCCACCGAGCGGGATCGACCACGTGGTCGTCGTGACGCATCGGCCCGCGCCCGAGGGCTGGGACTCCGACGCGCCGTTCCATTTCGTCGACGGCGTCGAGGCGGCCGTCGCCAAGGCGCAGGAGCTCGCGGGTGACCGCGTCGTCGAGGTCGCGGCCGGCGACGTCGGCGGCCAGGCGCTCGCCGCGGGCCTGGTCGACGAGGTGCGCATGGACGTCGTACCCGTCGTGTTCGGGTCCGGGAGGCGCTTCTTCGGGTCGGTCCAAGCGCAGCACCTGCTGGAAGATCCCGAGGCGGTGCTTCAGGGCAACCGAGTGCTTCACCTGCGCTACCGGGTGCGCCGCTGACGGGATCAGGCCGGAGCGAGCAGGTCTTGAAGGATTTCAGTGGCCGTTTCGCGCAGCCAGGCGTGTGCGGGGTCGTTGTGGTGCCGCTGATGCCAGAGCAGGTGCAGGGGGACGTCGGGCATTCGCAGCGGTAGCGGCAGGGTGATCAAGCCGAGTTGCTGCCGGGCGGCCCGGGTGACCGCGTCGGGCAGGGTGACCACGAGGTCGGTGTCACGGGCGAGCTGCAGCGCGGTGGCCGTGGTGGGGGCGGAGGCGATGACACGGCGCTCGTGGCCGAGGGTGGCGAGGGCGTCGTCGATCCGGTCGTGCAGACGTCCGCGCCGGGAGACGGTGAGGTGTTCGGCCGCCGCGTAGGTCTCGGCGGTCACGGATAGTCCGGCGAGCGGGTGACCCGGCCGGACGGCGACGGCGAGCCGGTCGTGGCCGACGAGGTGGTGGCGGATGTCGGGCAGAGACGACGGGCCGGTGCCGGAGGCGAGATCGACCTCGCCGCGACGCAGCTCGGGGGTGTCGTCGCCGGGTTCGGCGGTGAGACGCAGCCGGACACCGGGGGCCTGGCGGTGCACCGCGGCGATCAGCGCGGTTCCGCAGGCGGCGGTGAGGGCGTCGTGCCAGCGGACCGTGAACACCCGCTCCAGCGTCGCCAGGTCGAGTTCCGCCTGAGCCGACAGCAACTGGTGTGCCTGCCGTACCAGGGCGTGGACCTCGGTGCGCATGGCCACCGCGCGGGTGGTGGGGGTCATGTGGCGTCCGGTGCGGACCAGGATCTCGTCGCCGGTCGCTTTGCGGATGCGGCCCAGCGAGCGGCTCATCGCCGGTGCGGTGACGTGAAGCCGAGCCGCGGCGCCGGCCACGCTCCCCTCTTCCAGCAGGGCGTCGAGCGCGGTGAGCAGGTTCAAATCCAGTTGCATGGTGGTAACTGTACAAGTGCGGAACATGCACTTGTCGTTAATGGTCGCGCTCTCTACTTTGGGAATCACGGGGCCGAAAGAGCCCGAATCCCAAGGAGTACGCCATGAGCACAGCCATGCCCACCGACCTCCGGACGACCTTGCTGCCCGCGGTGACCGCCATCGTGAAGGACGCGGGAAAGACCTTGCGGGAGCGCTACACGACCCACGCCCGGGGCGTGACCCTGGCGGAGGTCGTCGGCGAGATCCATGCGAACGACGAAGCGGTTCTCGCCGTCATGCGTGAGCCGCTGCTGGCGGCGAGGCCGGGTTCCCAGTGGGTGGAGGACGAACTCGCGGGCGGAGCGCTCCCGCCCGGCGAGTGGTGGGTCGTCGATCCGGCCGAAGGCAACATCAATCACGTCCACGGCATGCCGGACTGGGCCGTCACCGCCACCCTGGTGCGCGACAACCAGCCCATCCTCACCGTCGTGCATCTTCCGCTGAGCGGCGACACGTACACGGCCACCGCCGGTGGCGGCGCCCATCTCGACGGCCGCCCCCTGACCGTCTCCGCCAAGGCCGACCTGGATGCCGCGCTGATCGGCACCGGGCAGGCCAGGCCCGGCGAGAGCGCCGGCACCTTCCGCCGGATCGGCGAATCGGTGACCGCCATGCTCACCGCCGGCCTCGTCGTGCGCGTGTCCGTTCCGGCGACCCTGCAACTCATCCACGTCGCCGCCGGGCGCATGGACGCCTTCTGGCAGTTCTCCGACGTCCGTTCCGGTCTCGTCGCCGGCGCCCTCCTGGTCGCCGAGGCCGGAGGCACCGTCACCGACCTGGACGGCAAGCCCTGGAACGCGGGCAGCCGCGACTTCCTCGCCGCCGCTCCCCGCGTCCACGCCGCCGCGCTCGACGTCCTTTCCCCGCTCTGACCAGTCCACAAGGGAGCACCACGCCATGACCACCATCGGCATCCTGGGCGCCGGCCGCGTCGGCACCAATCTCGCCCGCGCGCTGGCCGCATCGGGCCACCAGGTCACTCTCGGCCGCCGCGGGAGCGGTGATCACGCCACCGTCGCCAGCGGCGCGGACATCGTCATCAACGCGACCCCCGGAGACACCACACTGGAGCGGCTCACCGCGCTGCGAGCCGAACTCGCGGGCAAGATCCTCGTCGACGTCTCCAACGCCACCCACGACGCGGCAGACGGTCTGCCCGGGGATCTGTGCTACCCCGGCGGCAGCCTCGCCGAGCAACTCCAGGCGGCCCTGCCCGGGACCCAGGTCGTCAAGACCCTCAACACCATGCTGTTCACGGTCATGACCGACCCCGGTGCGCTGACCACGCCGCCCACCGCCTATCTGTCCGGAAACGACGAACAGGCCAAGAAAACCGTCGCGGGACTTCTCGGCGACCTGGGCTGGGATCCCGGCTGGATCGCGGACCTCGGCGACATCACCACCGCCCGCGCGACCGAAGCCATGGTTCTCGTCGTCCCCCATGTCCTGCGCCGCAACGGTTTCACCCCCTTCGCCGTCTCCATCGCCCGCTGATCGCCCTGGTCGTTCAGGAGGCGCGATAGGGGCCACGCCGGGTCGGTAGGGGTTGTCCGGCCGGACCGGCCGCCCGCACGCTCGGTGGGACGGGCGATCCGCCCGTCGCCGACGCAGGAGGTGGCCGGGTGGCAGGCAACGACGAAGGACTCTGGGTACGCAGGTTCCATCCCGCGGACGAAGCGCCCTTCCGTCTAGTCTGTTTCCCGCACGCGGGAGGTTCCGCGAGCTATTTCTTCCCGGTTTCCAGGGCGTTGAGCCCCGCCGCCGACGTACTCGCGATCCAGTACCCCGGACGTCAGGACCGGCGTCACGAACCGGGGCTCTCCACCATCGCCGAACTGGCCGACGGTGTCACCGAGGCGCTCCTGCCGTGGCTGGACCGGCCGACCGTCCTTTTCGGTCACAGCATGGGCGCGTCACTCGGCTTCGAGGTCGCCCGCCGCCTCGAAGCCGGTGACGTGCGGCCCCACGCGTTGTTCGTCTCCGGCCGCGTGGCGCCCAGCCGCGCTCGCGACGAGACGGTCCACCGGCGCGACGACGCGGGACTCATCGCGGCCGTGAAGGAACTCGGCGGCACCGACGCCCAGATCTTCGAGGACGAGGCGATCCTCGAAATGGTGCTGCCCTCGATCCGTACGGACTACACCGCCGCGGAGACCTACCGATACACGCCGGGGCCCCTACTGCGGACCCCGATTCACGCCCACGTCGGCGAAAACGACCCGAAGGCGACCGTCGAGGAAGTCCGCGACTGGGCCACGCACACGTCCGGGCGGTTCACCCTGACCACGTATCCCGGCGGGCATTTCTATCTGAACACCCACGCCCCGGCCGTGATCGGGGCCATCTCGGACGCCTTGCGCCCTTCCGACCTCCGCGTCACCCAGTGAAAGGAGCCCTTCCGTGGTGCACATCAGAATCGATCCCACCGGATCCCGCGCGCGTTCGGCGGATCTGGAGTCCTACCAGAAGGTCGAGGACCTCGACCAGGACTTGAAGATCTGCGTCGACGGAGGCTACGAGCACTTTTCCCATGACGGGGAATTCCAAAAGGACGGTCATGAGGTCGTCGCCGTCTTCCGGTGGTCTGGCCGCACCAAGATCGCCGAGTGAGAGAAAGGGGAATCCCATGTCCGCGAGACTCTTCGCCCTCGATTCCTTGCAGACGTTCGACGAACTCGAACACAGCGCGCTGGGGGTGGCGGAGTCCCTCCGGGAGCGTGGCGTGACACCCGCGACCAGGGTGATGCTGAAGGCCGGGAACTCGGCCGCCTACGTGACGACCCTGCTGGCCCTGATGCATGTCGGCGCGAGCATCGTGCTCGTCGACCAGCAGGAGAACGCCGCCGAAACCCAGCGGGTCTGCAACCAGGCCGGGGTCAAGATCAGCCTGGTCGACGAGGACGCGCCGTTGGTCACCGACGGCCCGCACACCCTGCTCTACGAATTGCTCGTCGCCGGGGCGTCCCAGGCCACCCGCGATCCGGAGCTGCGGGTGGAGCCGTGGTGCGAGCTGCCGGACGGGCTGATCATGTACTCCTCCGGATCGACCGGAGTGCCCAAGGGCGTGGTCAAGAACGGCGGACGGTTCCTCAAGAACCTCCAGCGCAACGCCGACCAGGTCGGCCACCACTCGGGTGACGTGCTGATGCCGATGCTGCCCTTTTCCCACCAGTACGGCCTGTCGATGGTGCTGATCGCGTGGCTGGTGCGCTGCTCGCTCGTGGTGGCGCCGTACCGGCGGATCGACCGCGCGCTGCGGATGGCGGGCCAGTGCGGGGTGACCGTGACCGACGGCACGCCGTCGACGTACCAGAGCATCCTCAACATCGTGAAGCGCAATCCCCGCTACGGCCTCGATCTCGCGGGCGTGCGGATGTTCTGCAGCGGTGCCGCTCCCCTGGGCTCGACACTCAGCGAAGACTACGTCGCGTGGTTCGGCCTCCCGTTGCTGGACAGCTACGGCAGCACGGAACTGGGCAACCTCGCGTTCGCGACGCCGGAGAACCCGATCGGCTGCGGCCGCGCGCTTCCCGGGCACGAACTGCGGATCCTCGACGACGAAGGCAACTCGCTGCCCGCCGGGCAGACCGGCGAGATCGTGATGCACTGTCCCGACATGATGGCGGGCTATCTCGCCGCGGACGGCTCGCTGGAGCCGGCGGAGCAGGGCTGGCGGCACACCGGCGACTTCGGTTACCTGGACGAGAACGACAATCTGTTCGTGGTGGGCCGCAAGTTCGCCGTGCACCGCAAGGGACACACGCTCTACCCGGAGATCATCGAGCACAAGGTCACCGAAGCACTGGTCCCGGTCAAGATCATCGCGCTGCCGGACGAACGGCGCGGCTGCCAGCTGGCGTTCTTCGTCGAAGACCCGCTCGGCCACGACGGCAGGCACTGGCGTACGCGTATCGCCGAGGTGCTGCCGGAGTTCGAGCTACCGGACCGCATCCGGGTCGTCGACCGTTTTCCGCTGAACCGCAACGGAAAACCCGACAAGAAGCGGATGACGGAGCTGGCGCTCGCCGAATCGGCCAGTTCACCGAAAGCCGGCTGAGCGACGTGACCGACGAACGCACCGCCCTGATCTTCCCGGGAATGGCCCCGACGAAATCCGGGGACGTGAGCCGGTTCCTGATGATCAACCGGAAGGCGCGGGAACGGCTCGCGACGGCCGAGGACGTCCTCGGCCGTCGCCTGCTCGGCCCGGCCCGCGAAGACGTCGATGTGTACGACGAGGCCGCGCAGGTCGTCTTCATGCTGACGTGTCTTTCCCTCGCGGAGTGGGCCGAAGACGCCCTCGGGGTGAAACCCGAGATCTGCGCCGGTCCCAGTTTCGGCCAGAAGGCGTTGACCTCGTACACGGGTGTGCTGTCGTTCGAGGAGACCGTCCGGCTCACCGCGGAGCTTTCGCGGTGCGAGGTGTCCTACTTCGAAAGCGACTACTCGGACGTCGTAACCCACTGTTTCGTCCGGACTCCGGAAGAGGGTTTCGCCGAGGTCCTTGCCGAGCTGAAGGACGAGTTCCACGACGTTTCAGGTGTCATCGACAAGGGCTTCTACTTGCTTTCGTTGCGGGAGAAGGATTTGGAGCGGGTGAAGGCGCGAGTCCGGGCGATCGGCGGCTACTCGATGCACACCATGCGCCCGCCCGTGCACTCCACCTACTTCGGCGGTTTGCGCCGTCGTGCCGAGGAGGAGGTGCTGTCCGGCTTCACCCTTCGCGACCCCGAACTGCCGGTGGTCGCGGACCAGGACGGTGCGCTCCTGGACTCGGCGGTGGGAGTGCGCCGGATGCTGCTCGACACCTTCGACCGGCCGATCGACTGGCCGTCGATGGTCGCGACCTTGCGGGAGCAGGGCGTGACGTCGTTGTGCTTCTCCGGTCCGGACAATCTCTTCCACCGGGTGGACAGCACGGTGGCGAACTTCGAGGTGCGGACGGTGACGCCGGCGATGGCTTTGAAGCCGCGGAGCCGCGCCTAAGGTTTCAGTGAGTGGGGAGGATTTCGGACATTCAGCGTCCGGAATCCTCCCCACTTGGCATGTTGGCCGGGGTCGTACGAACACACCTCCACGCTCGACCGTGCAGCGGGCGAAGGCTCCTTTCCTCGCATAAGACGCGGCGAAGGGAGCCTTCAGCCCCCACCACCGGACTCCCCAGCGCGTGAAGGCCCCCTTCCCTCGGCTCAGCCGAGGAAAGGGGGCCTTCACGCGCAGTCGCTGTTACTACTGGTGCGTATGTGACGACACGCCAGTCCGTGAAGGCCTCCTTGAGGGACTCTGGGTCCCTCAAGGAGGCCTTCACGGACCACGGCGAGACCGCTACGGCAGCCGCCCCAGCCATTCCCGCACGGCCTCGGCGGTCGTCCCCGCATGCCGCTCCAGCATCGTGAAGTGATCCCCCTCGACGTCCACCGTGTCATGCGGCAAAGCCCAGTCGGACTGCCATCCGGCTCGGTCACGCCACGCCTCGAGCGGCTCCGAGGCCCGCACCAGCAAGGTCGGCACACCGGTCGCCGCGGGCACGTGGTCGGCGAACAGCCGCAGGTAAGCACCCATCGCGGTGAGCCGCGTGTCGTCCCCGAGGCCGTCGGCGAGCCGGTCGCGGATGCCGTCCAGCGCGTGTTCGTCCTGCGGGTAGACGTCGATCAGCACGAGCGCGCGGGGCGCGGCGCCCACTTCCTCCAGATGCCTCGCCAGCGCGTGGGCGAGCGGACCGCCCGAGGAGTGGGCCACCAGGACCACCGGGTCGCCGCCTTCGCGGAGGATGGCGTCCGCCTGTGCGTGGAGGACCGCCTCGATCGAGTCCGGCAGCGGCTGCCCGTGCCCGAAACCGGGCACCGGAACGACAGAAACGTCCTGCACGTCCCGGAAAGACGCCGCGAACCGCGCGTATTCGTGCGCGCCCGAGCCGACCAGGAGGGAGGGGACGCAGACGAGTTCGGGGCCGGACGGGCCTTTCGCGAGCCGGACCGGTTGCAGGTTCTGTTCCCGCGCGGTTTCGACGGTGAACGACGGCCGGTAGCGCGACGCCTGCGCGGCCAGCCCGACGAACTGCGCGACCTCGCCGAGTTCGACCGCGCGGGCGAACATCGCGCCGAAGAAGTCCGTTGCCGCGGGCGGTGTCTCGGGCTGCCGGTCGGCGGCCGAGAAGTCACCGGAGATCCGTTCCGCGACGGCGAGCGGCGTCGGGTGGTCGAAGACCAGCGACGGCGGGAGCCGCAGGCCGGTCGACGCCGCCAGCCGGTTGCGCAGGTCGACGGCGGTGAGCGAGTCGAAGCCGAGTTCGAGGAAGGCGACGTCGGCGTCGATGGCGCCGGCACCGTCGTGGCCGAGCACGGCCGCGACCTGACCACGCACCAGTTCCAGGATCTCCGCGTCCCGGCCGTCCGCGTCGAGTCCGGCGAGCCGCGCGCGGAACGCGCCGCCGCCGTCGGGCGCCCGCCGGGCGCGGGCGCGGACGAGTCCGCTCAGCAACGGCGGGACGTCCTCGGCGCGGAGCGCGGCGAGGTCGAGCCGTATCGGGACGGTCAGCGTCCGCCCGGTGGCGAGCGCGGCGTCGAACAGCTCCAGACCCTCCTCTGTGGACAGTCCGGCGAGACCGGCCCTCGCCATCCGCTCGACGTCGGCGGAATCGGTCATGGCACTTGTGGTCGCCCACAGGCCCCACGCCAGTGACGTCGCGGCGGCGCCTTCCGCCCGGCGGCGTTCCACCAGCGCGTCCACGAACGCGTTGGCCGCGGCGTAACCGGACTGCCCCGGATTTCCGAAGACCCCGGCAGCCGAGGAGAACATCACGAACGGCGCGGCGTCGGGCAGGAGTTCGTGCAGGTTCACCGCGGCGTCCACCTTCGGCGCGAGCACCCGGTCGAGCCGTTCGGGGGTCTGCGCGGTGATCAGCCCGTCGTCGAGGACACCGGCGGCGTGCACGACACCGGTCACCGGATGCGCGGCCAGCACCTGGCTCAGCGCCTCCCGGTCGGCCGCGTCGCACGCGAGGATCCGGACCTCGGCGCCCAGCCCGGTGAGTTCGTCCGCCAGTGCCGCCGCGCCGGGCGCGGAAGCACCGGAACGGCTGAGCAGCACCAGCGAACGGACGCCGTGCGTCACCACCAGATGTTTCGCGACGGCCGCGCCGAGGAGGCCGGTGCCGCCGGTGATCAGCACGACGTCGCCGTCGCTCCACGGCCGCGCCGGGCCGGGCTCGGGGACGCGGACGAGCCTCGGGACGAAGCCGACCCCGTCGCGAACCACGACCTGCGCCTCCCCGGCGGGCAGCGCGGCCGGGACGTCTCCGTCCACGAGCACGAACCGCCCGGGGTGCTCCGACTGCGCCGAGCGCACGAGCCCCCATACCGCGGCCGCCACCGGATCCGGGCGTTCGGTCGCGATCCCACCTCGGGTGGCCACCACGAGCGGACCGTCCCCCGGTTCGTCGAGCCACGTCCGGACGCGTTCGAGTGCCGCCCCCAGCACGGTGCGGAGATCCCCGGATTCGCAGTGCCACACCGTCGCGTCGTGCGGCTCGGTCGCGCCCGCGGGCACCCAGTCCAGGCCGAACAGGGACTCGCGATATCCACCGAGACCGGACACCGACACCGGCCGCAGCAGCAGACCGTCCACGTCGGCGACCGGCAGGCCTTCGGCGTCGGCGACGGTCAGCTCGACCCCGTCCGCGGCCGGGCGCAGCCGCACCCGCAGTGCCGTCGCACCCCGCGACCACAGCCGGACCCCGGAGAACGCGAACGGGAGCCGAAGCCCCTCGGCATCGGGAAGCACACCCAGCGCGATCCCGTGGAGCGCGCCGTCCAGCAACGCGGGATGCAGGCCGAAGGCCGGAGCGTCGCCGGTCTGGGCTTCGGGAAGGTCGATTTCGGCGAAGACCTCGTTCTCGCGACGCCAGGCGGCGCGAAGTCCTTGGAACGCGGGGCCGTATTCGAGGCCCGCGTCCGCGAGTTCGTCGTACAGTGCCTCGACGCCGACGCGTTCCGCCCCGGCGGGCGGCCATTCCGCGAGCGGGGTGGGCACGCCGTCCGTTTCGGGCAACAGGACGCCGTTGGCGTGCCGGGTCCAGGGTTCGTCGCCGCGGCGGGAGTACACGCCGACCTCGCGACGGCCGTCGACGTCCGCGTCACCGACTTCGACCGAGAGCCGGACGTCGGTGCCTTCTTCGAGCACGAGTGGGGCTTCGAGGGTCAATTCGTCGAGCATCGTGCAGTCCACCTGGACGCCGGCGGCCAGCGTGAGCTCCACGAACGCGGTCCCGGGCACGAGCACGGTCCCGGCCACGGCGTGGTCGGCGAGCCAGGGATGCGTTTCCAGCGAGATCCGGCCGGTGTACAGCAGCCCGCCGGTCCCGGGGACCGCGACGACCGCGCCGAGCAGCGGGTGGTCCACCACCGTCTGCCCGAACGCCGACGCGTCCCCGGCGACGGTCCCGGCTTCCAGCCAGAACCGCTTGCGCTGGAACGGATACGTCGGCAGATCGACCCAGTCCGCCGAGGGAAGGATCGAAGACCACGCCGGGCTCAGGCCGTGCACATGGGCTTCGGCCAGTGACGCGACGAAGCGCTCCGCACCACCCTCACCCCGACGCAAACTCCCCAACGCCACAGCATCTTCGCTGATTCCCGGGACCAGAACCGGATGCGGACTCGTCTCCACGAAGAACCGGAAACCATCCTTCAGCAACCGATCCACCGTCGCCGCGAACTGCACCGTTCCCCGCAGATTCCGGAACCAGTACGCCGCATCCAATTCAAGAGGCTCATCGGTCACCGTCGAATAGAACGGAATCACCGGCGCCTGCGGCGAAATACCCGCCAACGCCGACACCACATCCCGCTCGATCGCATCGACATGAGCCGAATGCGAGGCGTAATCCACCGGGATCCGCTTAGCGCGCACGTCCAGCAACTCACACCGCTTGACCAACGCCTCCAAGCCCGCGACATCACCGGACACCACCACCGCCGCAGGACCGTTCACGGCTGCCACCGACACACCCTCCGGCAGCAACTCCCGAACACGATTCTCCGAGGCAGCAACCGACACCATGCCACCGAGCCCCGACAACGCCAGAATCGCCTTACTCCGCAAACACACAACCCGCGCAGCATCATCCAACGACAACGCACCAGCCACACACGCCGCAGCGATCTCGCCCTGCGAATGTCCCACCACGGCCGCGGGTTCGACTCCACACGCCCGCCACAGGCGCGCCAGTGAGACCATCACGGCGAACAAGACAGGCTGCACCACATCAACCCGCTCCAACGCAGCCGCATCAGAGAGCACATCGAACAAATTCCAGTCCACAAAGGACGACAAAGCCGTCTCACACTCAGCCATCGACTCCGCGAACACCGGAGCAGACGACAACAACTCCTCCGCCATCCCCACCCACTGCGAACCCTGACCCGGAAACACGAAAACAGCCTTACCCGACTGCGCCGTACCTTCGATCAGCAGGCTCGACGGCTCTCCGGCGGCGAGCGCGTCGAGCGCGGCACTCGGATCACCGACGATGGCCGCCCGGTGCCCGAACAGCGGCCGCGCGGCCAGCGTGGCGGCGGCGCCCGGAAGATCCACAAAGGATCGAAGCTGAGCAGCTTTCGCCCGCAGAGCCTCCGGCGTCCGCGCAGACAGCAGCCACGGCGTCGCACCGGTCACCACCGGCTGCTGAGCCTCACTTTCCTCAGCGGCCGGGGCAGCTTCGAGGACGACGTGCGCGTTGGTACCGCTGATACCGAACGACGACACCGCGGCTCGCCGAGGACGGTCGAGTTCCGGCCACGGCCGCGCTTCGTCCAGCAACGAGACCGCGCCCGCGCTCCAGTCCACATGCGACGAAGGGGTCTCCGCGTGCAGGCTGCGCGGCAGGGTCCCACTTCGCAGTGCCTGCACCATCTTGATGATCCCGGCGACCCCGGCGGCGGCCTGCGTGTGCCCGAGATTCGACTTGATCGACCCCAGCCACAGCGGCCGATCCGACGGCCTGCCCTTGCCGTAGGTCGCGAGCAACGCCTGCGCCTCGATCGGGTCGCCCAGTGTGGTGCCGGTTCCGTGCGCCTCGACGACGTCGACGTCCGCCGTCGTCAGCCGGGCGTCGGCGAGCGCCTCGCGGATCACCCGCTGCTGGGACGGGCCGTTCGGGGCGGTCAGGCCATTCGACGCGCCGTCCTGGTTCACCGCCGAACCGCGCAGGACCGCCAGTACCGGATGGCCGTTGCGCCGCGCGTCGGAAAGCCGTTCCACCAGCAGCATCCCGACACCCTCGGACCAGCCGGTGCCGTCCGCCTCTTCGGCGAACGGTTTGCAGCGGCCGTCCGGTGCCATCCCGCGCTGACGGCTGAACTCCACGAACGTCCCGGGGGTGAACATCACCGTCACGCCGCCGGACAGCGCGAGGTCGCACTCGCCCCGCCGCAGCGCCTGTGCCGCGAGATGCAGCGTCACCAGCGACGACGAGCACGCGGTGTCCACGGTGAGCGCCGGGCCTTCGAACCCGAAGGTGTACGACACCCGCCCGGAGGCGATGCTGCCGGAGTTCCCGGTGCCGAGGTAGCCGCCGACCTCGTCGGGGATCTCGGTCAGCCCGGAGACGTAGTCGTGGTACATCAGCCCGGCGAACACCCCGGTCCGGCTGCCCTTCAGCGAGCCCGGATCGATACCCGCCCGCTCGATGGCCTCCCACGACGTCTCCAGCAGGAGCCGCTGCTGCGGATCCATCGCCAGCGCCTCGCGTGGCGAGATCCCGAAGAACGCCGGGTCGAACTCGGCGACGTCGTGCAGGAAACCGCCCTGCGAAACGTAACTCGTCCCCTGCTTGTCCGGGTCCGGGTCGTACAGCGCTTCGAGATCCCACCCGCGGTCGACCGGGAATCCGCTGATCCCGTCGCCACCGGTTTCGACCATCCGCCACAGATCCTCGGGCGAGGTGATGCCGCCGGGATAGCGGCAGGCCATCCCGACGATGGCGATCGGTTCGCTGCCCGCGGCTTCGGTCTCCTTCAGGCGCTTCCGGGTCTCGTGGAGATCCGCGGTGACCTGCTTGAGGAAGTACCGGAGTTTGTCCTCGGTGTCTTTCATTTCCGCCCCCAAGTCAGGAGATCCCGAGTTCCTTGCCGATGAATTCGAACATTTCGTCGTCCGAGGCGTCTTCGAGCCGATCCGCCACGGATTCGGTGCCCTCGCCCGGATCGCAGGCCGCGAGCAGGGCGCGCAGCCGGTCCTTGACCTTGCCGCGGATCGCGTCGTCCGGGCTTCCCCCGGCGAACGCGGCCTCCAGCCGGTCGAGTTCCGCGAGCACCCCCAGCGGCGGTGGCGCGTCGTCCACGACGATCTCCGCGCCGACCAGTTCCGCCACCGCGGCGGTGGTCGGATGGTCGAAGACCAGCGTGGCCGGCAGCCGGAGACCGGTGGCCTCGTTGACCCGGTTGCGCAGTTCGACCGCGGCGAGCGAGTCGAACCCGAGTTCGGTGAACGCCTTGTCCGGGTCGACCTGCTCGGGACCGGCGTGCCCGAGCACACCGGCGACGTGCGTGGCGACGAGGTTCAGCAGTGCCGCGGCACGTTCCTCCCCGGTCATCCCGGCCAGCTCCGCCTTGAGCGCGTCCCCGGTCGGCGAACCGGCGGTCTCGGCGCGTTTGCCGGTACCGCGGATCAGGCCGCGCAGCAGCGGCGGGACGTCGGTGCCGAGGCCCGCCCGCACCGCGGCGAGGTCCAGCCGCATCGGCAACAGCACCGGTTCGGTCGCCGTCACCGCGAGGTCGAACAGCGCCAGTCCCTCCTCTGTGGACAGTGCGCCCGCGCCGGAGGCCGTCATCCGTTCCAGATCGCGTCCGGACATGCCGCCCGCCATCCCGTCGCCGGCCCAGAGTCCCCAGGCGAGCGAGGTCGCCGGCAGCCCGTGCGCACGGCGATACCGGGCGAGCGCGTCGAGGAACGCGTTGGCCGCCGCGTAGTTCGCCTGCCCCGGATTGCCGAAGGTGCCCGCCGCGGAGGAGAACAGCACGAACTCGTCGACGTCTCCCACCAGTTCGTGCAGGTTCACCGCGGCGTCGATCTTCGGCCGCAGGACGGCGTCGAGCCGTTCCGGGGTGAGACCGTCGAGGACGACGTCGTCGAGGACACCGGCGGCGTGCACGACCCCGGTCACCGGATGCTCGGCCAGAAGACGTCGCAGCGCTTCACGATCGGCCGCATCGCAAGCGACCACGGCGACCTCGGCGCCCAGACCCCGCAGTTCGTCGGCCAGTTCGCCCGCGCCCGGCGCGTCCGGGCCGCGGCGGCCGGCGAGCACCAGCCGGGTCTTCCCGTGCGCGGTGACCAGATGCCGGGCCAGTGCCGCGCCGAGCGCGCCGGTGCCGCCGGTGATCAGCACGGCCCCATCGGTCCGCGCCTCGCCTTCGACCGGCGTCACGGCCGGTTTGACCAGCCGCGGTGCCTTCACCGTTCCCTCGCGCAACTCCAGCTGCGGTTCGCCGGAGGCGAGGGCGGGCAACAGCACGCGATACGACGCGTCCTGTTCGTCGAGGTCGACCAGCACGAACCGGCCGGGGTGCTCGGACTGCGCCGAGCGGACCAGGCCCCAGATCACCGCCTGCGCCGGTTCGTCGACGGCGCCACCGGTGACCAGCACCAGCCGGGAACCGGCGAACCGGTCCTCGGCCAGCCACGTACGGACCAGCTCCAGCGCCCGCTGTGCGGCGGTGTGCGCGGCGGCGGCCAGCCCTTGGCGGTGGTCCGGCGCGCAGGACACGAAGACCAGCTCGGGCACCCGATCGATCACCTCGGCCAGATTCGCGTGGACCTGCCCGCGATAGCCGGCGGCGGTGAGCGCGGCGTCGAGTTTGTAGTCGTCGACACCGACGACCGCCCAGCTCGCGGCCACGGCGGCGGTGGGGTCGAGCGGAACCGGCGCCCACTCCAGACCGAACAGCGACTCGTGGCTGCCCTGCCGCCCGCCGAGTTGCTCCAGCGAGACCGGGCGCAG
Organism: Amycolatopsis sp. MJM2582; assembly: GCF_000754115.1. Classification (NCBI taxonomy): domain Bacteria; kingdom Bacillati; phylum Actinomycetota; class Actinomycetes; order Pseudonocardiales; family Pseudonocardiaceae; genus Amycolatopsis; species Amycolatopsis sp. MJM2582. Next base: position 416,178 of record NZ_JPLW01000006.1, on the reverse strand, counting down.
CGTCAAAGCGTCCACTGTGGCCACCAGCCTGCCGGTCTCGTCCGCCGCGGCCAGGGAGACCGCGTTCTCCCCCGCCGGCGACAGCCGGACCCGCAGGGCACGCGCACCGGAGGCGTGGAGCCGGACGCCGGACCAGGCGAACGGCAGCCGCACGCGGCCCGCCGCCACGTCGGCCTCCTGCTCACCCCCTTCGGCGAAGCCCAGGGCGTGCAAGGCGGCGTCGAGCAACGCCGGATGCAGGCCGAAGCCTTCGGTCGTGGTGTCCTCGGGGAGGTCGACCTCGGCCCAGATGTCCTCCCCTCGCCTGCGGGCGGAGCGAAGTCCCTGGAAGACCGGGCCGTACTCGAGCCCGGCGGCGGCCAATCCGTCGTAGAGGCCGTCGGTTTCGACGGTCTCGGCATCGGCGGCCGCCCAGGCCGACAGATCGAACGGCGCACCCGCAGCCAGAGGCGACACGGTCCCGGTGGCGTGGCGGACCCAGTCGCCGTCGTCGGGGCGGGAGTAGACGTCCAGCGCGCGCCTGCCGGTCTCGTCCGGCGCGGCGGCGACGATCCGCAGCGCCGTGCCACCGTGGTCCGGCAGCACCAGCGGTGCTTCCAGGGTCAGTTCGTCGACGGCCGCGCAGCCGGTCAGCTCCCCGGCCCGCAACGCGAGCTCGACGAACGCCGTACCCGGCAGGAGCGTCGTCCCGGCGACGACGTGGTCGGCCAGCCACGGCTGCTCCTGCACCGACAGCCTGCCGGTGAACAGCACCGCGTCGCTGTCCGGCGCCTCGATCGCCGCGCCGAGCAGCGGATGCCCGGCGGGCGACTGCCCCAGCCCGGTGACGTCACCCACCGCGGGCGCGACGGGCCGCAGCCAGAACCGCTCGCGCTGGAAGGCGTAGGTGGGCAGATCGATCTTCCGGCCGGGGAGCGCCTTCGCCCAGTCGACCCGGACGCCGTCGACGTGCAACCGCGCGAGCGCGGTGACGAACGACTCGACGTCGGACCGGCCGTCACGCAGTGACGGCACGAACAGCGGAGCGTCCACTGTGGACTCGTTCGTGACGCAGTGCTCACCGAGAGCGGTCAGCGGCGCGTCCGGGCCGAGCTCCAGATAGCGCCGGACGCCGTGGGCCTCCAGGGTCCGGATCGCGTCGCGGAACCGGACCGCTTCCCGCACATGCCGGACCCAGTACTCGCTCGATCGCGCCTGGTCGCCGGTCAGCGGCTCACCGGTCAGCGTGGACACCAGCGGGATCCGCGGTTCGGCGGCGTGGACGCCGTCGAGTACGGCGCGGAATTCGCCGAGCATCCCGTCCATGAGCGGCGAGTGGAACGCGTGGCTCACGGTGAGCCGCTTGGTCTTGCGGCCGCGTTCGGCGAACCCGGCGGCCAGCGCGGTCACGGCGGCCTCTTCGCCGGACACGACGACCGACACCGGACCGTTGATCGCGGCGATCGACACGGTCTCGTCGTCGATCAGCGGCCGGACCTCCTCTTCGGTGGCCTGGACGGCGATCATCGCGCCGCCCGCGGGCAGCGCCTGCATGAGCCTGCCGCGCGCGGCGACCACGGTGCAGGCGTCCTCCAGCGTCCAGACCCCGGCGACGTGGGCCGCCGCCAGTTCCCCGATCGAATGCCCGGCCAGGAAGTCCGGCCGGACGCCGCGGCTTTCGACGAGCCGGAACAGCGCGACCTCGACGGCGAACATCGCGCACTGGGTGTATTCGGTGCGGTCGACCAGGTCCCCGGCGAGCGCCTCGCGCAGCGGACGGTCCAGCAGAGCGTCGAAACAGTCGCAGATCTCGTCGAAGGCTTGCGCGAAGACGGGGAACGCGGCCGACAGTTCGTCGGCCATCCCGGCACGCTGGCTGCCCTGACCGGTGAAGAGGAACGCGAGTTTCCCGCCCGGTTTCGCGACGCCGGTGACGAAGCCGCCTGGTTCTCCCCCGGCCAGCGCGGCGAGCGCGTCGAGCAGTCCGTCGCGGTCGCCCGCGGTGACCACCGCCCGGTGCTCGAAAAGTCCCCGTGTGGCAAGCGTTTGCGCGACGTCGGCGAGCTCGGGCGCGGATCCGGTCAGCAACCGGGCACGCAACCTGGCGGCCTGCCCGCGCAGAGCGTCCGGCGTCTTGGCGGACAACGGGAAGGCGAGTACATCCGGCTGGTCGGCCGGTGCCATGTCCCCGGCGCCGTCCGCTTCCAGGACGACATGCGAGTTGGTCCCGCTGATCCCGAACGACGACACCCCGGCGCGCCGCGGACGACCGGTGTCCGGCCACTCCCGCGATTCGGTGAGCAGGGAGACGGCGCCTTCCGTCCAGTCCACATGGGACGACGGCTCGTCTACGTGCAGCGTCTTGGGCAGCACGCCGTGCCGCATCGCCTCGACCATCTTGATCACGCTCGCCACCCCGGCTGCAGCCTGGGTGTGACCGAGATTGGACTTCACCGAACCCAGCCAGAGCGGCTCTTCGCGATCCTGCCCGTACGTGGCGAGCAGGGCTTGCGCCTCGATCGGGTCGCCGAGAGTGGTCCCGGTTCCGTGCGCCTCGACGGCGTCCACATCGGACGGTTGCAATCCGGCCTGTGCCAGAGCCTGACGGATCACTCGTTGCTGCGACGGTCCGTTCGGCGCGGTGAGCCCGTTCGACGCGCCGTCCTGGTTCACCGCCGTGCCACGCAGGACAGCCAGCACCTGGTGGCCGTTGCGGCGGGCGTCCGAAAGGCGCTCCAGCAGCAGCATGCCGACGCCCTCGCCCCACGCCGTGCCGTCCGCGGTCTCGGAGAACGCCTTGATCCGGCCGTCCGGCGCCATCCCGCGCTGACGGCTGAACTCGATGAAAGTGTCCGGAGTGGACATCACCGCGACACCACCGGCCAGCGCCAGGCCGCATTCGCCCTGCCGCAGCGCCTGCGCCGCGAGATGCATCGCGACCAGTGAGGACGAACACGCCGTGTCGATGCTGACCGCCGGGCCTTCCAGCCCGAAGGCGTAGGCGAGGCGTCCCGAGATCACGCTGCCCGAGTTCCCGGTGCCGAGGTAGCCCTCCAGATCGGCCGGGATCTCGGTGAGCCGCGAAACGTAGTCGTGGTACATCGCCCCGGCGAAGACGCCGGTCGCGGAACCACGCAGGGTGGCCGGGTCGATCCCGGCCCGTTCGAAGGCCTCCCAGGACGTCTCCAGCAGCAAGCGCTGCTGCGGGTCCATCGCCAGCGCCTCACGCGGCGAGATCCCGAAGAACCCTGGGTCGAAGTCCCCGGCGTCGTGCAGGAATCCGCCGTAGCGAGTGCAAGAGGTGCCGGGCCTGCTTGCCTCGGGGTCGTACAGACCTTCGACGTCCCAGCCCCGGTCCGCCGGGAACGGGGTGATGCCGTCGCGGCCTTCGCTGACCAGCCGCCAGAGGTCTTCCGGTGAGCGGACACCGCCGGGGAACCGGCAGGCCATGCCGACGATGGCGATCGGTTCGTCCACCGGCGCCGTGGTGACGACGGCGGCCGCGACCGTGGTGCCGGACAGTTCCTCCTGCAGCCGGGCGACGACCGCGTCGGAGTTCGGGTGGTCGAACACGAGGGTGGCGGGCAGGCGCAGACCGGTCGCGGAGTTCAGCCGGTTCCGCAGGTCCACCGACGTGAGCGAATCGAAGCCGAGTTCGGTGAACGCCCGGTCCGACGGCACGTCCTCCGGGCCGGAGTAGCCCAGCACCGCGGCGACCTGTGTCCGCACGAGTTCGAGCAGACGTGCGTCACGGTCCTCTTCGGACAGTCCCGCGAGCTGACGTTTCCACGCCGACGCGCCGGCGGAGCGCCGCGCGGGAGCCTTGATCAGACCGCGCAGCAGGGACGGCACGTCGGAGCCGAGTTCGGCGCGGAGCGCGGCAAGGTCGAGCTTCATCGGCAGGACGACGCCGTCACCAGCGGTGTCGAACAGGCGCAGCCCTTCTTCGGTGGTGAGCCCGGAACCGGTCAGCCTGGCGACGGCGGCAGAGGCGTCCATCCCGTCGTCGGTGTCCCACAGGCCCCAGGCCAGGGACCGGGCCGGGAGCCCGTTGGCCAGCCGGTGCTGTGCCAGGGCGTCCAGGAAGGCGTTCGCCGCGGCGTAGTTCGCCTGTCCGGCGTTGCCGAACGTGCCCGCCGCCGAGGAGAACAGCACGAACTCGTCGACGTCGCCCGCCAGTTCGTGCAGGTTCAGCGCCGCGTCGGCCTTGGGCCGCAGGACGGCGTCGAACCGTTCGAGGGTCAGGCTGTCGATCAGACCGTCGTCTAGGACGCCGGCCGCGTGCACCACCGCGGTGAGCGGATGCTCGGGGTCGATCCCGGCCAGCAGCTCCGCGAGGGCTTCGCGGTCGGCTACGTCGCAGGACTCCAGGACCGCGGAGGCGCCGAGCCCGGTCAGTTCCGCCAACAGGTCGGTGGCACCGGAGGCGGCCGCGCCGCTGCGGCTGACCAGCAGAAGGTGCCGCACCCCGTGTGCGGAGACCAGATGACGGGCCAGCGATCGGCCCAGCGCGCCGGTGGCCCCGGTGAGCAGGACGGTCCCTTCCGGGTCGAAATGCGGTGCCGTACCGGAGGGCACGCTCTTCACCAGACGCGGCGCCCACAGCTTCCCGTCGCGGACGGCGAGCTGCGTCTCGCCGGTGGCGACGGCCCCGGCCAGGTCTGCCGTGTCGGTGTCGGTGTCGATGAGCACGAACCGGCCCGGATGCTCGGACTGCGCCGACCGCACCAGCCCCCAGACGGCGGCGCGGGCGAGATCACGCGTGTCCTCCCCCGCCACCGATACGGCTCCGCTGGTCAGCACGACCAGGGTGGTGTCGGCGTTGTCTTCGTCGGCGAGCCAGGATTGGAGCGCCGCAAGCGTTTGCGCGGTCGCGTCGTGCACGTTCGCCACACTGTCCACTTCGGACCGGACAACCATGACGGGTGCGGCCTCCGCGGCACGGAGGCGGACCGGGACCCACTCCACCCGGAACAGCGAGTCGCCGCCACCCCCGAACGCGGCGGGGTCGACCTGGCGGACGGTCAGCCCGGCGACGGTCGCCACCGGCGCGCCTGATCCATCCGCGATCGTCAGGGAGAGCGTGTCGCCGGTCCCGGTGAGCCGGACTCGCAGGCTCGTGGCGCCGAGGCCGGTAAGCGAGACTCCCGACCACAGGAAGGGCAGCCGTGCCCCGCCTGCGGTGCTCAGCGCGCCGAGTCCGGCTGTGTGCAGGGCCGCGTCCAGCAGGGCCGGGTGCAGGCCGAAGCGCGCGGCGTCGCCGTGGTGGCGTTCGTCGAGGTCGATCTCGGCGTACACCGTGGTGCCGTCGAGCCAGGCCGCGCGGACGCCTTGGAAGACCGGGCCGTAGTTCAGGCCCGCGTCGGCGAGCGCGTCGTAGAGCCCGTCGACGTCGGTCTCCTCCGCGGCGGGCGGCCACGAGGTGAGGTCGGCGGGCGTGGCGCCGGTGTCCTCGGTCAGTGTTCCGACCGCGTGGCGGATCCAGGGCTCGTCGTCGGCACGGGAGTGCACGCTGACCGCGCAAGCGCCGGTGTCGTCCGGTTCGCGGACCCACACGCGCAGTTCGACACCGTCGCGCTCCGGCAGGACCAGCGGGCTCTCCAGGGTGAGTTCGTCGAGGACGACGGCGCCGCGCCGTCGTCCGGCGGCGAGCGCCAGATCGACGAACGCGGTACCGGGCAGGAGCACGGTCTCCCCGACGGCGTGGTCGGCGAGCCAGGGCTGGGCCGCGAGCGACAGCCTGCCGGTGAAGACGGTCCCGCCGGAGTCCGGCAGGGTCACCGCGCCACCGAGCAGCGGGTGCCCCGCGTCGGCCAGTCCCGCCGCGGTCAGATCGCCCGCAGCGACGCCCGCGTCGAGCCAGAACTCCGTGCGCTGGAAGGCATACGTGGGCAGATCCACCCGCCGGGCCCCGGCGGACAACGGGCTCCAGTCGACGTCGGCACCGTGGACGTGCAGACCGGCGACCGCCGTCAGCAGGGTCGTGCCCTCGGGCTTGTCGCGCCGCAGGGCGGGGACGACGACCGCGTCCTCCAGGCTGTCCTGCGCCATCGCGGTGAGCACGCCGTCCGGCCCGATCTCGAGGAACCGCGTGACGCCCTCGGCCTCCAGGAACTTGACCGAATCGTGGAACCGCACCGCGTCGCGCACATGCCGGACCCAATAGTCCGAAGTGGACACCTCCGCCAAACCACCGGAGACGATCGGGATCCGCGGTGCCGCGAACGACAAGCCGTCGACGACCTCGCGGAACTCGTCCAGCATCGGTTCCATCAACGGCGAATGGAACGCGTGACTCACGGTAAGTCGCTTGTGCTTGCGGCCCTCGAACTGAGAGATCACAGCGGCGACGGCGTCCTCGTCACCCGAGACGACCACCGACTCCGGGCCGTTGATAGCGGCGATCGACACCCGCTCCGTCAGCAGCGGGGTCACCTCCGCTTCGGTCGCCCTCAGCGCCACCATCGCGCCGCCCGTGGGCAGCGCCTGCATCAACCGGCCGCGCGCCGACACCAGCGTCACCGCATCGTCGAGGGACAGCACACCCGCCACGTGAGCGGCCGCGATCTCACCGACCGAATGCCCGGCCAGGAAGTCCGGCCGGACACCCCAGCTTTCCACCAGCCGGAACAGCGCCACCTCGAGGGCGAACAACGCACACTGTGTATTGGCGGTCTGGTTCAGCTCCTCAGCCGACAAGTCCCTGAGCGGCTGCTCGAAGCGGGAACACACCTCGTCATAAACCTCGGCGAACACCGGGAAACGCTCAGCCAGCTCAACGCCCATCCCGAGCCGCTGACTGCCTTGACCGGTGAACAGGAACGCCGTCCGTCCGGTGTGCCGGGCGATTCCCCGCACGATCCCCTCGGTGGTCTCGCCGTGCGCGAGCGCGTCGAGCGCGGCGAGGAGACCGTCGCGGTCGCCGGCCACGAGCGCCGCCCGATGCTCCAAGTCCGCCCGCGCCGTGAGCGCGAGTGCGACGTCCGCCGCGGTCACCTCGGGAGTGGCCAGCAGGTGGCCGTGGAGGCGGGCCGCCTGCGCTCGCAACGCTTCCTCGGTCTTGCCGGACAGCGGCCACGGCGGGACATCCGGGTTTCCGGACGGCTGGGGATCCGGCTCGACGGCCTCGATGATGGTGTGCGCGTTGGTCCCGCTGATCCCGAACGACGACACCCCGGCCCGACGCGGACGACCGGTGTCCGGCCACTCCCGCGACTCCGTCACCAGGGACACCGCGCCATCGGTCCAGTCCACATGAGACGAGGGCTCGTCGACGTGCAGCGTCTTGGGCAGGACGCCGTGCCGCATCGCCTCGACCATCTTGATCACGCCCGCCACCCCGGCGGCGGCCTGGGTGTGACCGAGGTTCGACTTCACCGACCCAAGCCACAACGGCTCTTCACGATCCTGCCCGTACGTGGCCAGCAGAGCCTGCGCCTCGATCGGATCACCAAGAGTCGTTCCCGTGCCGTGCGCCTCGACAGCGTCCACATCGGACGGTTGCAACCCCGCCTGCGCCAAAGCCTGACGGATCACCCGCTGCTGCGACGGCCCGTTCGGCGCTGTGAGCCCGTTCGACGCGCCGTCCTGGTTCACCGCCGAGCCGCGAACCACGGCCAGCACCCGGTGACCGTTGCGGCGGGCGTCCGAAAGGCGCTCCAGCAGGAGCATGCCGACGCCCTCGCCCCAGCCGGTGCCGTCCGCGGCCTCGGCGAAGGATTTGCACCGGCCGTCGACGGCCATCCCACGCTGGCGGCTGAACTCGACGAAGGTGTTCGGCGTCGCCATCACGGTCACACCGCCCGCGAGAGCGAGCGAACATTCGCCCTGCCGCAACGCCTGTCCGGCGAGGTGCATGGCGACCAGCGACGACGAGCAGGCCGTGTCGATGCTGACCGCGGGGCCTTCCAGCCCGAAGGTGTAGGCCAGCCTTCCCGAGATCACACTGCCCGAGTTCCCCGTGCCGAGGTAGCCTTCGACGTCTTCCGGCACGGAGTTCAGCCGCGCCGCGTAGTCGTGGTACATCACCCCGGCGAAGACACCGGTCTTGCTGCCCCGCACCGCGTGCGGATCGATCCCGGCGCGCTCGAAGACCTCCCACGACGTCTCCAGCAGCAACCGCTGTTGCGGATCCATCGCCAGCGCCTCCCGCGGCGAGATCCCGAAGAACGCCGCGTCGAATTCGCCCGCGTCGTGCAGGAATCCGCCCTCGCGGGCGTAGCTCTTGCCCACCTTGCCGGGGTCCGCGTCGTAGACGTCTTCCCAGCCCCGGTTGACCGGGAACTCCGAAACGCCGTCCCGGCCGGCGGCCACCAGGTCCCACAGCTCTTCCGGGGAGGTGACACCGCCCGGGTAGCGGCAGGCCATGCCGATGATCGCGATCGGCTCGTCGACCGGACCGGTGCGCACCGGCACGTCCGGCGCCTCGGCGAGCCCACCCCCGGCGAGCCCCTCCAGCAGGTGTTCGGCGAGCACGAGCGGGGTCGGGTAGTCGAAGACGAGGGTCGCGGCCAGTCGCAGGCCGGTGACCTCGGTCAGCCGGTTGCGCAGTTCGACCGCCGCCAGCGAGTCGAAACCGAGCTCCTGGAACGGTTTCCCGGCGTCGATCGCCTCCGAACCGAGGTGGCCCAGCACGATGGCGACGTGCGTCCGCACGATCTCCAGCAGTTCCCGGCTCCGTTCGGCCGGGGTGAGCGCGGCCAGCCGGTCGGCGAGCGCACCCGCCGAACCGGTGACGGCGGCGCGGCGGGCGGGCCGGATCAGGCCGCGGAACAACGGCGGCACGTCACCGCCGAGCCGCGCGCGCAACGCGGGCAGATCGAGCCGGATCGGGACGAGCGCGGCGTCGTCGAGCGCCGTCGCGGCGTCGAAGAGCGCCATCCCGTCCTCTGTGGACAGTGCGGGGAAGCCGGGGCGGGCGGTGAGCGCGTCGCCCATTCCGGCGGCCCACATCCCCCAGGCCAGCGCCGTGCCGGGCTGTCCGTTCGCGTGGCGATGCCGGGCGAGGGCGTCGAGGAAGGCGTTCGCGGCGGCGTAGTTCGCCTGCCCTTCGTTGCCGAACACCCCGGCGGCGGAGGAGAACAGGACGAGTTCGGTGTCGCCGAGCAGTTCGTGCAGATGCACGGCGGCGTCCACTTTGGACCTCAGGACGGCGGTGAGGCGCTCCGGGGACAGGTCAACGAGAAGTCCGTCGTCCAGGACACCCGCCGCGTGCACGGCGAGGGTGATCGGCTGATCGGCCAGCAGGGCGGCGAGCGCGTCCCGGTCGGCGGCGTCGCAGGCTTCGATCCGGACGTCGGCGCCGAGCGCGGTCAGCTCGCGGGTGAGGGTGTCCGCGCCGGGCGCCGCCGCACCGCGACGGCTGGTGAGCAGCAGCCGCCGGACACCACGCGACCGGACGAGGTGCCGGGCGAGATCCGCGCCGAGCGCGCCGGTGCCACCGGTGACGAGCACCGTCCCGTCGATGTCGCCGGGCTCGGCGGAGGAACGCGGGGCGCGGACGAGCCGGGCACCGGACAGGACGCCCTCGCGGAGCAGGAGTTCGGGTTCGCCGGTGGCGACGGCGGCCGCGACGAGTTCGGGCGTCGGCTCGGTGTCGCTGTCGAGGAGGACGAACCGGTCCGGGAACTCTTCCTGCGCGGTGCGGACGAGACCCCAGACGGTGGCCTGCGCCGGATGCGGCACGGCGTCCCCGACAGCGCCGCTGGTCAGGAAGACGAGTTTCGGCCCGCCGTCGTCGGCGCGCACCAGTTCGAGCGCGCGGAGCGCGGCCGCGTGGGCGTCGCCGAGCAGGTCGCCGGTGTACCCGGTGAACGAGGCGACGACGTGCTCCGCGGCGGCCTCGGCGGGGATGGTGAGCGGCTGCCAGTCCACCCGGAACAACGCGTCGCGCACCGGGTTTCGCGAGGTGAGGGCGCCGGACGGGACCGCGCGGACGAGGAGGCCGCCGGCGGTGAACACCGGCCGTCCCTCCGGATCCACGACGGCGAGTGCGATCGTGTCCGGTCCAGCCGGGGTCAGGCGCACGCGGATCGTCGTCGCCCCGAAAGCCCTCAGGCTCACGCCGGACCACGAGAACGGGAGCCGCGCCTCGGTGGCGTCCAGCGCGCCGAGGCCGGCGGCGTGCAGGGCCGAGTCGAGCAGGGCCGGATGGATCCCGAACCGGGCCGCGTCGGGCTTCTCGGCGTCGGCGAGCTCGATTTCGGCGTAGACGGCCGATTCGTGGGTCCAGGCGGCACGGACGCACTGGAAGGCGGGCCCGTAGTCGAGGCCGACCTCGGCGAGCGCGCCGTAGAGCCCGTCGATCGCGACCGGTTCGGCGCCTTCGGGCGGCCAAACGGCGAGGCTGAAGTCGGTGTCGGGGAAGCCGGGGGCGAGGACACCGGTCGCGTGGCACGACCATTCGGCGTCGGCGGCCTCAGGACGCGAGTGGACGCCGACCGTGCGCCTGCCGGTCTCGTCCGGCGCGCCGACGACCAGTTGCAGGCTGAGCGCGTCGTGTTCGGGCAGGACGAGCGGTTCCCGCAGGGTCAGTTCCTCCACGACCCCGCAGTCGACCTTGTCCCCGGCGTGCAGCACGAGGTCGACGAAGGCGGTACCCGGCAGCAGGACATGCCCCGCGACCACGTGCCCGGCCAGCCACGGCTGCGCCGCGAGGGAAAGCCGCCCGGTGAGCAGGACGCCGTGCGCGTCGGCCATCGTGACGACGGCGCCGAGCAGCGGGTGATCGGTGGCGCCGAGGCCAAGGCTCGCCGCGTCGCCCTCGGCGTTCAGCGGGCCGTCCAGCCAGAAACGACGGTGCTGGAAGGCGTAGGTGGGCAGGTCGACGCGGCGGCCCCCGGCGAGCAGCGGCGTCCAGTCGACGGATGCCCCGTGGACGTGCAGCGTGGAGACCGCGGCGAGCAGGGTGACGTCCTCCGCCCGGTTGCGGCGCGTGGCCGCGACGACGACCGCGTCCTCGGTGCTCTCCTGGGCCATCGCGGTGAGGACGGCGTCCGGGCCGATCTCCAGGAACCGCGTGACCCCCTCGGCCTCCAGGAACTTGACCGAATCGTGGAACCGCACCGCGTCACGGACATGCCGGATCCAATAGTCCGAAGTGGACACTTCGGCCAAACTGCCGGAGACGATCGGAATCCTCGGCGCCGCATACGACAGGCTCTCCGCGACCGCGCGGAAGTCGTCGAGCATCGGATCCATCAACGGCGAATGGAACGCGTGACTCACGGCGAGTCGCTTGTGTTTGCGGCCGTCGAAGCGGGACACCACAGCGGTCACGGCGTCTTCGTCGCCGGAGAGGACCACCGACTCCGGGCCGTTGATCGCGGCCAGCGACACCCGGTCCGTCAACAGGGGGACGACCTCGGCCTCGGTCGCCTGCAAGGCCACCATGGCGCCACCGGTGGGCAACGCCTGCATCAACCGGCCGCGTGCCGACACCAGTTTCACAGCGTCATCGAGGCTGAACACGCCGGCGACATGAGCGGCCGCGATCTCGCCGATCGAGTGGCCCGCCAGGAAATCGGGTTCGACACCCCAGCTCTCCACCAGCCGGAACAGCGCCACCTCGAAGGCGAACAACGCGCACTGCGTGTTCGCCGTCTGGTTCAGTTCCTCGGTGGACAGTTCCTTGATCGGCCGCTCGAACCGGGCACAGACGTCGTCGTAGGCCTCGGCGAACACCGGGAACCGCTCGGCCAGCTCCCGGCCCATCCCGCGGCGCTGGCTGCCCTGGCCGGTGAACAGGAACGCCGTCCGGCCGTCGGCGGCGACGCCGTGGGCGACCCCGGCGGTGGTGGCGCCGGCGGCGAGGATGTCCAGCCCCGCGAGCAGCTGATCCCGGTCGGCCGCGACGATCGCGCCCCGGTGCTCGTGCAGGACGCGGGTGGTGGCGAGCGAAGCGGCGACATCGGCGACGCTCAGCTCCGGCCGGGCGAGGACGTGCGAGCGCAACCGCACGACCTGATCGCGCAGCGCGTCCGCGGTCTTGCCGGACAGGACCGCGGGCACGGCGCCGATGGGCGGCACACCCGCGACTTCTTCGCTCTCGGGGGCTTGCTCGATGATGGTGTGCGCGTTGGTGCCGCTGACGCCGAACGAGGACACGCCCGCGCGGCGCGGCTGCCCGGTCTCCGGCCACTCGCGCGCTTCGGCGAGCAGTTCGACGGCACCGGCCGACCAGTCCACTTTGGACGTCGGATCCTCCGCGTGCAGGGTGCGCGGGAGGATCCCGTGCCGGATCGCCTGCACCATCTTGATCACGCCGCCGACCCCGGCGGCGGACTGGGAGTGCCCGATGTTCGACTTCAGCGAGCCCAGCCACAACGGCCGGTCCGCGGACTTCTCCCGGCCGTAGGTGGCGAGCAGCGCCTGCGCCTCGATCGGGTCGCCCAGGGTGGTCCCGGTGCCGTGACCCTCCACGACGTCGACCTGCCCGGCCGAAAGGCGCGCGTTCTCCAGCGCCTGCCGGATGACCCGCTGTTGTGACGGGCCGTTCGGCACGCTGAGCCCGCTGCTCGCCCCGTCCTGGTTGACCGCGCTGCCACTGACGACCGCGAGCACCTCGTGGCCGAGCCGCCGCGCGTCGGAGAGCTTCTCCACCAGGAGCATCCCGACACCTTCGGCCCACGACGTGCCGTCCGCTCCGTCCGAATAGGACTTGCAGCGGCCGTCCGCGGCGAGCCCGCGCTGACGACTGAAGTCGACGAAGGTGTCCGGTGTGGACATCACCGCGACACCACCGGCGAGCGCCATCGTGCATTCACCCTGCCGCAGCGCCTGCGCGGCCAGATGCAGCGCGACGAGCGAGGACGAGCAAGCGGTGTCGATCGTCACCGCCGGGCCCTCAAGCCCGAAAGTGTAGGCGACGCGCCCGGAAACGACGCTGCCCGAGTTCCCGGTGCCGAGGTAGCCCTCGAGTTCCTCCGGGATGGCGGCGAGCCGGGAGACGTAGTCGTGGTACATCACCCCGGCGAACACCCCGGTCCGGCTGCCCCGCAGCGAGCCGGGGTCGATACCCGCGCGTTCGAAGGTCTCCCAGGAGATCTCCAGCAGCAACCGCTGCTGAGGGTCCATGGCGAGCGCTTCCCTCGGCGAGATCCCGAAGAAGGCCGGGTCGAATTCGCCCGCCCCGTCGAGGAAACCGCCCTCGCGGCAGTACGAGGTGCCGGGCTTCTCCCCCGTCGGGTCGTACAGCGCGGACAGGTCCCAGCCGCGGTCGGCGGGGAACCCGGAGATCCCGTCGCGACCCTCGGCGACCAGCTCCCACAGATCCTCCGGCGACCGCACGCCCCCGGGGAACCGGCAGGCCATCCCGATGATGGCGATCGGCTCGTGGCCGCGGTCCTCGGCCTCCTTCAGCCGTCGCCGGGTCTCCCGCAGGTCGGCGGTCGCGCGCTTGAGGTAGTCGAGGTACTTGTCTTCGTTCGCCACGGAAGGGTCTCCCAGGTCAGGCGGTTCAGGACGCGCCGAGTTCGTGATCGAGCAGGTCGAACAGTTCGTCCGCGGTGGCCGACTCCAGCGAGTCGTCGGCCTCGGCGGCGGGCTCGCCGGTCCACGCCGCCAGCAGCGTGCGCAGGCGCGCGGTGACCCCGGCGCGGTCCCCGTTCGCCGGGGCGGCGGTGGCCAGCAGCGCTTCGAGCCGGTCGAGCCCGGCGTGCACCGACGCGGTGGTGGCCACGCCTTCGGCGGGCAGTTCGGCCGCGAGGTGCCCGGCGAGCGCGGCCGGGTTGGGGTGGTCGAACACCACCGTCGTCGAGAGTTTCAGCCCGCTCAGCGCGCACAGCTGGTTGCGCAGTTCGACCGCGCTGAGCGAATCCATCCCGAGTTCGACGAAGCCCTTGCCCGGATCGATCGCTCCGGCGCCCGCGTGACCGAGCGCGGCGGCGACCTGCTCGCGCACCACCTCCAGCACCGCGTCGTCGCGTTCGGCGCCGGTCAGGCCCGAAAGCCTGTCCTGCAACGCCGGGCCGGCGGGAGCGGACGCGGCGCGCCGGGACGGAGCCCGCACCAGTCCCCGCAGCAACGGGGGCAGCACCGCGGGTTCCACATCGCGGAGCGATGACGGCGTCAGCGCCATCGGCAGCACCACTGGCCCGGCGCCGGACGCCGCGTCGAACAGGGCGAGCCCGGCTTCCGGGGTCAGCGCGGCGATACCGGTGCGGCCCATCCTGGCCAGGTCGGTGTCGCTCAGTTCGCCCGTCATGCCGCCGTCGGTCGCCCACAGTCCCCAGGCGAGCGACGTGGCCGGAAGCCCTTGTGCGTGGCGGTGGCGGGCGAGCTCGTCGAGGAACGCGTTGGCCGCGGCGTAGTTCGCCTGCCCGGGATTGCCGAACGTGGCCGACGCCGAGGAGAACAGCACGAACTCGTCGACGTCACCCGCGAGTTCGTGCAGGTTCAGTGCCGCGTCGACCTTCGGCCGCAGCACCTTGGCCAGCCGCTCCGGGGTCAGCGAATCGACCAGACCGTCGTCGAGTACGCCTGCCGTGTGCACGACGGCGGTCAGCTCATGCCCGGCGAGGGCCGCTTCCAGCGCCGCGCGGTCGGCGACGTCGCAGGCTTCGACGGTGACGTCGGCACCCGCGGCCGTCAGGTCGGCAACCAGATCCTTGGCACCATCGGCCTCGAGTCCGCGCCGGGACACCAGCAGCAGCCGGGTCACGCCGCGCGCGGCCACCAGATGCCGGGCCACCAGCGCGCCGAGCGCGCCCGTACCGCCGGTGACCAGCACCGTCTTGCCGGGATCGAGCGCGACCGGAGCGGCCGCGGCGGTCTTGCGGACCAGCCTCGGTGCGTACGCGACGCCGTTCTCCAGCCGCAGTTCGGGATCGTCGGCCGACACCCGGACCGGATCCCCGGTGGTCTCGGCGATGCCGAACCGGCCGGGGTGTTCGGACGAGGCCGACCGGAACAGTCCCCGTACCGCGGCCTGGGCCAGGTCGGTTCCGTCGGTCAGCAGGACGAGCCGATGCGCGTCCAGCCGCTCGTCTGCGAGCCAGTCCCGCACCTGGCGCAGCGCCCACGCGGTCGCGTCGTGCACCGCCTCGGCGGTCTCCCCGGACGGGCAGACCAGCAGCGCGACTTCCGGCGTCTTGGCGGCAAGCAAGGCAGCGACGTCCACATAGGACTCCCCGGTGCCGACCCTGACGCCCTCTGTGGACACTTCCTCGGCGGGCACCTCGGTCCACTCGACGTGGAACAGCGAGCTGCTCCCCTGCCGGTTTCCCAGCTGCTCCGGCGAAATCCGGCGGAAGACCAGGGAATCGACCGCGGCCACCGGAGCGCCTTCGCCATCGGTGAGCAGCAGCGAGATCGTGTCCGCAGCGGGCGAGGACAGCCGCACCCGCAACGTCCGCGCCCCGGTCGCGGCCAGCGAGACACCCTTCCACGTGAACGGGAGGAAAGGTCCCTCGCTGTCACCCTCCAGCCGGAGTTTCGACGCGTGCAGCGCGGCGTCCAGCAGCGCGGGGTGGACGCCGAAGCCTTCGGCGTCACGGAAGCGGTCCTCGGGCAGCGAAACCTCCGCGTAGACGTCGTCCCCGGCCTTCCACGCCGCGCGCAGGCCCTGGAACAACGGTCCGTACTCGAAACCGGTGCCGTCGAGCCGGTCGTAGAAATCCCCGACCGGGATCTCGGTGCCCTCCGGTGGCCAGCTGGCCAGGTTCCCGCTGGCAGCCGGGGTTCCGGTGGCCAGGAGGCCGGTGGCGTGCCGCGTCCACGGTTCGTCGTCGGCCGCGGCTCCGGGGCGGGAATGGATCTCGATCGTGCGCTCGCCGTCCTCGCCGGGCTCGCCGACGGTGACGTGCAGCCGGACGTCGCCGCTCTCCGGCAGCGCCAGTGGGGCTTCCAGGGTCAGCTCGGCGACGGTTCCGCAGCCGGCGCGGTCACCGGCATGCAGTGCGAGGTCGACGAACGCGGTGCCGGGCAGCAGAGCCGTACCGAGCACGACGTGCTCCGCGAGCCAGGGCTGGGTCCGCAGCGAAAGCCTTCCGGTGAACGAGATCCCGCTTCCGCCGGGTACCGGGACGGCGGCGCCGAGCAGCGCGTGCCCGGCCTCGCCGAGCCCGAACGCGGCCGCGTCGCCCGCCGTCGCGCCGGTGCTCGCCAGCCAGAAGTGCCGGTGCTCGAAGGGATACGTGGGCAGCGTGACCCGGTTCGCCTGGACGCCGTTGAACACGCCCGCCCAGTCGATCCCGACGCCGTGGACGTGCAGGCGGCCGAGCGTGGTCGCCAGCGCGGCGACCTCGGGGCGCTCCCCGCGCAGGGTCGGGATCAGCACGGTGTCTTCGAGGAAGTCCTTGGCCATGGCGGAAAGGACGCCCTCCGGGCCGAGTTCGACGAAGGCGCGCACGCCCTCGGCTTCGGCGAACCGGATCGCGTCGTGGAACCGCACCGCCTCGCGGACGTGCCGCACCCAGTACCCGGGCGAGGCGATTTCGGGATCGGGACGGCCGGTCACCGTGGACACGATCGGGATCCGCGGCTCGCTGAAGGAGAGCCCGGACACGACCCGGCGGAAGTCCGCGAGCATCGGTTCCATCAGCGGCGAGTGGAACGCGTGGCTGACCACGAGCCGCTTGCTCTTGCGGTCCGCGAACCGGTCCAGCACGGCGGTGACGGCGTCCTCGTCCCCGGACAGCACCACCGCTTCCGGGCCGTTGACGGCGGCGATCGACACGCGCTCGGTGAGCAGCGGGGTCACTTCGTCTTCGTTGGCCTGCAAGGCGATCATCGCGCCGCGGGACGGCAGGGCACCCATGAGCCTGCCGCGCGCCTCGACCATCGTGGCCGCGTCCGCGAGCGACAGGACCCCGGCGACATGCGCGGCCGCGATCTCGCCGACCGAATGCCCGAGCAGCAGCGCCGGCCGGACACCCCAGCTCTCCAGCAGCCGGAACAGCGCGACCTCGACGGCGAACAGGGCACACTGCGCGAACGCCGTTTCGTGCACTCGTTCGGTTTCGAGGACTTCGCGCAGCGACAGCCCGAGGCGCGGGTCCAGATGGGCGCACACCTCGTCGAACGCGGCGGCGAACACCGGGAAGCGGGCCGCGAGTTCGGCGCCCATCCCGGGTTTCTGGCTGCCCTGACCGGTGAACAGGAACCCCGGAGCCCCGGCGGTGAGCGCGCCGCGCAGCACCGCCGCGCTCGGCGTCCCCTCGGCGAGGAGAGCCAGTTCGCGCAGCCGGTCCGGCCCGGTCACCGCGGCCCGGACCTCCAGTCCCGCCCGGGCGGTCGCCAGCGTGTACGCGACGTCGGAGTCGTCCCCGGGGTGCTCTTCCAGGCGCGCGTGCAGTCGGGAAGCCTGAGCTCGCAACGCTTCCTCGGTCTTGGCCGAGAGCACCCACGGCACCCACGTGTCCCCGGCGGCGGGCGGTGGCGCGCTCTCCGGGACCTCTTCGATCAGCGTGTGCACGTTGGTCCCGCTGACCCCGAAGGAGGAGACACCCGCCCGGCGCGGACGTCCGGTGTCCGGCCAGTCCACCGGTTCGGTGAGCAACCGGACGTCACCCGCGGTCCAGTCCACCTCCGTGGTCGGCGCGTCGACGTGCAGGGTCCGCGGCAGGACACCGTGCCGGATCGCCTGCACCATCTTGATCACACCCGCCACACCCGACGCCGACTGCGTGTGCCCCAGGTTCGACTTGACCGAACCGAGCCACAGCGGGTGCTCGCGTTCCCCGCCGTACGCGGCGAGCAAGGCCTGCGCCTCGATCGGGTCGCCCAGACTGGTTCCGGTGCCGTGTGCCTCGACCGCGTCCACATCGGACGGTGCGAAACCGGCGTTCGCCAGCGCCTGGCGGATCACCCGTTGCTGAGACGGCCCGTTCGGCGCGCTCAGCCCGTTGGACGCGCCGTCCTGGTTCACCGCCGAGCCGCGCACCAGCGCCAGCACGGGATGGCCGAGGCGGCGCGCGTCGGAAAGCCGTTCCACCAAAAGGATCCCGGCGCCCTCGGACCACGCGGTGCCGTCGGCGGCGTCGGCGAACGCCTTGCAGCGCCCGTCCGGCGCGAGCCCGCGCTGACGGCTGAACTCCACGAACGCGGCGGGGTTGGCCATCACGGTCACGCCGCCCGCCAGCGCCAGCGAACATTCGCCGCGCCGCAGCGCCTGCGCCGCGAGATGCAGTGCCACCAGCGAAGACGAGCACGCGGTGTCGATCGTCACCGCGGGGCCTTCCAGCCCGAACGTGTAGGAGAGGCGCCCGGAGACGACCGCGGTGGCGGTTCCGGTGAGGAAGTAGCCTTCGGTGCCTTCGGGCGCGTCGGTGGCGTCCAAGCCGTAGTTCTGGAAGGAAGCGCCGACGAACACGCCGGTCGCGCTCCCCCGCAGGGTCGCCGGGTCGATCCCGGCCCGTTCGAACGCCTCCCACGACGTCTCCAGCAGCAACCGCTGCTGCGGATCCATCGCCAGCGCCTCACGCGGCGAGATCCCGAAGAACGCCGCGTCGAAACCGCCCGCGTCGTCGAGGAAGCCGCCTTCACGGGCATAGGTGGTGCCGAGGTGCGCGGGGTCCGGGTCGTAGAGCGCGTCGAGGTCCCAGCCGCGGTCACCGGGGAAGGCGGCCATCGCATCCCCGCCGTCCGCGACGAACTCCCAGAACTTCTCCGGATCCGTGATCCCGCCGGGGAACCGGCAGCTCATCGCGACGATCGCGATCGGCTCGTCGTCGGTCACCGCCACGGCCGGGGCGGCGTGGGTCCCGGTGACGTCGCCGGTCAGCTCGGCGACGAGATGACCGGCGAGCGCCGAGGCGGAGGGGTGGTCGAAGACCAGGGTCGCGGGCAGCCGCAGCCCGGTGGTGGCGGCCAGCCGGTCGCGGACCTCGACCGCGGTCAGGGAATCGAAACCGAGGTCGCGGAAGGCCCGGTCCGGCTCGACGGCGGCGGCGCCACCGTGGCCGAGGACGGCGGCGGCCTGCGCGCGGACCAGGTCGAGCACGATACGGGCCCGGTCGGCCTCGGGGGCGGCCAGCAGTCCGGCGGCGAATTCGGAGCCGCCCGGTCCGGCGGTGTCGGCGGACAGCGCCTCGCGGACCTCGGGCAACGCGTCCAGCAGCGGCCGGGGCCGGGCGAGGGCGAATCCGGGGGCGAACCGCGCCCAGTCGACGTCGGCGACCGCGACGAAGGTCTCGTCGTGCGAAACGACCTGGACGAGCGCGGAGACGGCGAGCGCCGGGTCCATCGCGGCCAGCCCGAGACGGCGCAAGCGGTCGACGTCGTCCTGACCGGCCAGCCCGCTGCCGCCGCCCCACAGGCCCCAAGCCACCGAGGTGGCGGGCAGGCCCCGGGCACGACGGCGGTCGGCGAGCGCGTCCAACGCGGCGTTCGCGGCGCCGTAGGCACCCTGTCCGGCGCCACCCCAGACACCCGCGTTGGAGGAGAAGAGCACGAAGGCGTCCAGTTCGGTGCCTTCGAGGAGTTCGTCGAGGTGAGCGGCACCGCCCGCCTTGGCGGCGAGCGCGTCGGCGAGTTCCGCCGGGCCGGTCTCGGCGAGCGACGCGGTGGTCCCGACCCCCGCCGTGTGCACGACGGCGTTCGGCGGATACTCGGCCAGCACCGCGGCCAGCGCGTCACGATCGGCGACGTCGCAGGCGGCGAAGGTCACCCGCGCACCGAGTCCGGCGAGTTCTTCGCGCAATTCCTCCGCACCCTCGGCCGCCACCCCGCGCCTGCTGGTGAGCACCAGGTGTTCGGCGCCGTTCCCGGCGAGCCACCGCGCGACATGGGCGGCCACCGCACCGGTGCCGCCGGTGACCAGGACGGTTCCGCGCGGTCGCCATTCCGGCGCGACGGCGTCCCCGAGCGGCGCCCGCACGAGCCGCCGCAGGTAGACCCCGGACGACCGCACGGCGACCTGGTCCTCCTGGCCACTCGCGAGCACTCCGGCGAGCCGGGCCGCGGCGCGTTCGTCGAGTTCCTCCGGAAGGTCGACGAGGCCGCCCCAGCGTTCGGGGTGTTCGAGGCCGATCGCCCGGCCGAGGCCCCACACCGTGGCCTGCGCGTTCGGGACCTCCGACCGGCCTACGGCGACCGCGCCGGTGGTGGCGATCCACAGTGGAGCGTCGAGTCCGTCGAGCTTTCGCACGAGGTCCGTGGTCGCGACGAGCCCGGCGGGTACCACCGGATGGTCCGCATGCGGCCGTTCGTCTAGGGCCAGCAGGGAAAGCACGCCGTCGACCGGCTCGTGCGGCAGTTCGTCATCGAGGCCGGCGAGCAGGACACGGGCGCCGAGCCGGGTGAGCGCCTCCGCGACGGGCGGCACCGGGCCGGGCGGGACGACCAGCAGCCACGTCCCGTCGAGGGTGGCCGCGGCCGCCCCAGTGGCCGGGATCCAGTCGATCCGGTACCGCCAGCCGTCCACTGTGGACTTTTCGAGGCCGGAACGGCGCCAGGCCGAAAGCGCGGGAAGCACCGCGTCCCAGGCCCCCTCCCCGGCGGGCACGGCGGCGTCGAGGGCTCCGGTGTCGGCCTGGTCGACGGCCGCCCAGAAGCGCAGTTCGGCCTCCGTCCCGCCCTGCCGGGCGACGGCGGCGTCGAGCCAGTACGGCACCCGCTGGAAGGCGTAGGTGGGCAGGTCGACCCTGGTGGCGCTAGGCCACAGGGCGGCCCAATCCGGGCGGAGGCCGCGTACGTGTGCCTCGGCCAGCGACGTCAGGAACCGGCGGAGGCCGCCCTCGTCGCGGCGAAGCGAACCGAACGCGACCGCGTGGGCTCCGCGTTCCTCGATGGTTTCGGTGACGCTGCCGGTCAGCACCGGATGCGCGCTGGCTTCGACGAAGAACCGGTGACCGTCGTCGAGCAGCCGCTGGACGGACCGGTCGAACCGGACGGTGGCCCGCAGGTTCCGGAACCAGTACTCGGGGGTCAGCCCGGCCGTGTCGAGGGGTTCCCCGGTCACCGCCGAGTAGAACGGCACGGTGGACGCGCGGTGTTCGACGCCGGCGAGCAGGTCGAGCAGTTCCTCGCGCAGGACGTCCACCTGCGGTGAATGCGAGGCGTAGTCCACCGGGATCCGGCGGGCGCGCACGCCGTCCGCCTCGCAGGCGGCGACGAGGCCGTCGAGCGCCTCGGGGTCGCCGGAGACGACTACCGACGCGG
This sequence comes from Amycolatopsis sp. MJM2582, assembly GCF_000754115.1. Lineage (NCBI taxonomy): Bacteria > Bacillati > Actinomycetota > Actinomycetes > Pseudonocardiales > Pseudonocardiaceae > Amycolatopsis > Amycolatopsis sp. MJM2582. Next base: position 395,100 of record NZ_JPLW01000006.1, on the reverse strand, counting down.
GTCCGTTGACCGCGGCCACTGCGACCCGGTCACCCCATTCCGTCAGCCGCGGGAGCACGTCGTCGCGGCCGAGGGCGACCGCCACCATTCCCCCGGCGCCCGAAAGCGCGAGGATCGCCTTGGCCCGCAAGGCGACGACCTTGGCGGCGTCGGCCAGCGACAGCGCGCCGGACACGTACGCGGCGGCGATCTCGCCCTGGCTGTGCCCGGTCACGGCGTCGGGTTCAACCCCGCACGCCCGCCACAGCGCCGCCAGCGACACGTTGACCGCGAAGAGGGCAGGCTGCACGACGTCGACGCGCTCCAGCGCCGTCGCGTCGCCGAGCACGTCGGTGAGCTTCCAGTCCACAAAGGACGAAAGGGAACGCTCGCAGTCGAGCAGCGCGGCCCGGAAGACCGGCGAAGAGTCTTTGAGCTCCAGCGCCATCCCGGCCCATTGCGAGCCCTGCCCGGGAAAGACGAACGCGACCTTGCCCGGCGGCAGGGCGATACCTTCGACCAGCCCCGCCGCGGGCGCCCCGGCAGCCAAGGCGTCGAGCGACGCTTCCGCATCGGCCACCACGACGGCGCGGTGCTCCAACGCGGCACGGGACGTCGCGAGCGAGAAAGCGGTGTCGGTCAGGGATTCCGTCTGGCGAAGGTGCTCACGCAGCCGGGCGGACTGCGCGCGCAGAGCCTCGGCGCTCCGGGCGGACAGGAGCAACGGCGTCGCCCCGTCGCCGAGCGGTGATTCGCCGTCACGCTCGGCGGGTTCGGCCTCCGGCGCCTGTTCGACGATGACGTGCGCGTTGGTGCCGCTGACCCCGAAGGACGAGATCCCGGCGCGGCGCGGTTCCCCGGTCTCCGGCCACGGGCGGGCTTCGGTGAGCAGTTCGACCGCACCCGCTTCCCAGTCCACTTTGGACGACGGGGTGTCGACGTGCAGGGTCATCGGGGCGATCCCGTGCCGGATCGCCTGGACCATCTTGATCACGCCGCCGACCCCGGCGGCCGCCTGAGTGTGCCCGACGTTCGACTTCAGCGAACCGAGCCACAGTGGACGGACGCGCTCCTGCCCGTACGCGGCAAGCAGGGCCTGCGCCTCGATCGGGTCGCCGAGCGTCGTCCCCGTGCCGTGCGCCTCGACGACGTCGACCTGGTGCGGCGCGAGGCCGGCGCTGTCGAGGGCCTGCCGGATCACCCGCTGCTGCGACGGGCCGTTCGGCGCGGTGAGCCCGCTGCTCGCGCCGTCCTGGTTGACCGCGGTACCGCGCACCACGGCAAGGACCGGATGCCCGTGGCGACGAGCGTCGGAAAGCCGTTCGAGCAGCAGGATCCCGGCGCCCTCGGCCCAGCCGGTGCCGTCGGCCGCGTCGGCGAAGGGCTTGCAGCGGCCGTCGGGCGCCATCCCGCGCTGACGGCTGAACTCCACGAAGGTCTCGGGCGAGGCCATCACGGTCACCCCGCCCGCCAGCGCGAGCGTGGATTCCCCGCGCCGGAGCGACTCGGCGGCGAGGTGCAACGCGACCAGCGAAGACGAGCACGCGGTGTCGATGGTGACGGCGGGGCCTTCGAGACCGAAGGTGTAGGCGACGCGGCCGGAGGCGACGCTCCCGGCGCTGCCGTTGCCGAGGTAGCCCTCGAACTCGCGCAGTTCCTCGGCGCGGGGGTCGAGCCTGGAGCCGTAGTCGTTGTACATCACCCCGGCGAACACGCCGGTCCGGCTGCCGCGCACGGAAAGCGGGTCGATCCCGGCGCGTTCGAAGACCTCCCAGGCGGTCTCCAGCAGCAGACGCTGCTGCGGGTCGACCGTGAGCGCCTCGCGCGGGCTGATACCGAAGAACGCGGCGTCGAACTCGTGGGCGTCGTAGAGGAAACCGCCCTCGCGCGTGTAGGTCTTGCCGTGCCGCGCGGGGTCGGGGTCGTAGAGGGCCTCGACGTCCCAGCCCCGGTCGGCGGGGAAGCCGCCCACCGCGTCGGTGCCCGCGGCCACGAGGTCCCAGAGCTGCTCCGGGCCGCGGACGCCGCCCGGGTACCGGCAGGCCATCCCGATGATCGCGATCGGCTCGTGCTCCCGCGCCTCGGCCTCCCGCAGCCGGGCCTGGGTCCGATGCAGGTCGGCCGACACCCGCTTGAGGTAGTCGCGCAGCTTCTCCTCGTTCAGCATCAGTAGCCAACCTCTTCGCGCCGGGAAAAACGAAATGCCACTCGAGGAAAAGCTAGGTGAGCTGCGAAGAGGCGGACAACCCCTAGCCGCCCCTACGTCCCCTTAGGGAATAGGCGACGACCAGGGGCACTTTCGAGATGCCGGTTCAGCGGGTCGTGAGTGGCGTTTCGGGTTCTAACCCGAAACGCCACTCACGACCCGCGCCAGCCGACATGCAGAAAGCATTCTTACCACTCAAGAAGGTTTAAGCACATTATCGATGAAAGCGAACATTTCCTCGTCGTCCGCCGATTCGAGTTTTCCGTCGATTTCCTCGGCCGGGTCTTCCCCGCCTTGGAGCGTGCCCAGAAGGGCCCGCAGCCGGGCGGTGAGCCGGGCCCGTTCGGCCTCTCCGGGGTCGGCCGCGGTCAGTGCGGCGGCGAACCGGTCGAGTTCGGCGTCGAGGCCCGGACCGGCGGACTCGGTGGCCAGTTCGGCCGCCAGGTGGGCCGCGAGCGCTCCGGCGTTGGGCCGGTCGAAGACGAGCGTGGGCGGCAACCGCAGGCCGGTCGCCTCGGCGAGCCGGTTGCGCAGTTCCACGGCGGTCAGCGAGTCGAAGCCCAGTTCGAGGAACCCGCGGTCCTCGGCGATCGCGTCGGCCGATTCGTGCCCGAGCACGGCCGCCACCCGGACCCGCACCACCTCCAGCAGCAGCCGGACACGTTCGGCCTCCGGTTTCCCGGCGAGGTCGCGTTTCAGTGCCTCGGCCGTGCCCGACGTCTCCCCCGACCGGCGCGCGGGAACGCGCACCAGGCCGCGCAGCAGGGCGGGGATCTCGGTGGCCGGGCGGCCCCGGAAAGCGGTCAGATCGATTTTGGCGGGGACGAGCAGCCCGTCCGCGCCGGCCACGGCGGCGTCGAACAGCGCCAGGCCTTCCTCCGTGGACAGCGCGGTGACACCCGCGCGGGCCATCCGGCGGACGTCGGTGTCGTCGAGTTCGCCGGTCAGCTTGCTGCGTTCCGCCCAGAAACCCCAGGCGAGGGACACACCCGGCAGCCCGTCGGCGCGACGCTGGAGCATGAGGGCGTCGGCGTAGGCGTTCGCCGCGGCGTAGCCCGCTTGCCCCGGGTTGCCGAACACACCGGCCGCCGAGGAGAACACGACGAACTTGCGGACCGGCCCGGCGAGTTCGTGCAGCACGCGGGCGCCGTCGGCCTTCGGGGCCAGCACGGTGCCGAGCCGATCGGGGGTCAGGCCGTCGACGAGCCCGTCGTCGAGCACAGCGGCGGCGTGCACCACCGCGGTCACCGGATGGGCGGCCAGCAGTGCCCGCACCGCCGCCGGGTCCGCGACGTCGCAGGCCGTGACGGTGACCTGGGTGCCCCGCTCCGCCAAGTCCGCGATCAGGTCTTCCGCGCCGGTGCCCGTCCGCCCGGTCAGCACCAGTCCGCGCACACCGTGCCGGATGGCGAGATGCCGGGCCAGCGCCTGCCCGAGCCGCCCGGTGCCACCGGTGATCAGCACGACGTCGTCGGGCGTCCAGTCCGGTTCACCCGCGTCGGCGGCCGCCACCCGCGCGAGCCGGGGAACCAGCGGTTTGCCGTCGTGGACGGCGACCTGCGCTTCCCCGGTCGCCAGCGCGGTCCGGACCTCGTCGTCGGTCCGCGCGTCGATCAGCACGAACCGGCCCGGATGCTCGGCCTGGGCCGACCGCACCAGACCCCAGACCGCGGCCGTCACCGGATCCGGCGACGCACTCGCCACCGCGCCCGACGTGAGCACGACGGTCGTGGCCGTCGAATCCGCCTGGATCCGCTTCAGGACCTCCTCCAGGACCGGCCGCAGTTCGCCTTCGGGGCAGCGCCACACCACCGGCTCTTCCGGCGACGGCGCCCCCACCGGAGCGGGGACCCAGTCGAGCCGGAACAGCGAATCCCGGTGGCGTCCGAGCTGGGCCGGGGAGATCGGGCGCAGGCCCAGTTCCCCGACGGTCAGCACCGGGGCGCCGGTCTCGTCGGCCACGGTGAGCGAGCCACCGTCGGGGGCCGGGGTCAGCCGGACCCGGAGTTTCGCCGCGCCCGTGGCGTGAAGGGTCACGCCGGACCAAGTGAACGGCAAGCGCACGGTTTCGTCCCGGGCGCCGAGGCCAAGGGTGTGCAGGGCCGCGTCGAGCAAGGCCGGATGCACGCCGAAGCGGTCCGCCTCCTCGCCCGCGGGCAGGTCGACCTCGGCGAAGACATCGTCACCCTGACGCCACGCCGCGCGCAGCCCCTGGAACACCGGACCGTAGGCAAGGCCGAGTTCGGCGAAACGGTCGTAGAGCTCGGACACCGGCACCTCGGAGGCGCCGGGAGGCGGCCACTCGGCGAGCGACACCGTCGAGGGCGCGCCCGCGGACAGCGTTCCCTGTGCGTTGCGGATCCACGGTTCGGCGGAGTCCTCCGGCCGTGAGTGCACGGACACGGCACGGCGGCCACGCTCGTCGGGCTCCCCGAGCACGACCTGCAGCGCCACAGGCCCGTCGAGGACGAGCGGGGCTTCCAGAGTCAGTTCGTCAATACTGTCGCAGCCCACCTCGCGTCCCGCGCGCAAGGCGAGTTCGACGAACCCTGTACCCGGCAGGAGCACGGTGTCCAGGACGGCGTGATCGGCGAGCCAGGGCTGGGTTTCCGGCGAGATCCGGCCGGTGAGGACGAGGCCGTCGCCGTCCGCGAGCGGCAGGGCGGCGCCGAGCAGCGGGTGGTCGACCACCGTCTGCCCGAACGCCGACGCGTCGCCGCTCGCGGCCCCCGCTTCGAGCCAGAACCGCTTGCGCTGGAAGGCATAGGTCGGCAGGTCGACCCGCTCGGCCGGCGGCAGCACGGCGGACCACGACGGGCTCAGGCCCTGCGTGTGGGCTTCGGCGAGCGACGCGACGAACCGCTCCGCACCACCCTCACCCCGACGCAAACTCCCCAACGCCACAGCATCTTCACTGATCCCAGGAACCAACACCGGATGCGGACTCGTCTCCACGAAGAACCGGAAACCGTCCTCCAGCAACCGATCCACCGTCGCCGCGAACTGCACCGTCCCCCGCAGATTCCGGAACCAGTACGCCGCATCCAATTCCAAAGGCTCATCGGTCACCGTCGAATAGAACGGGATCACCGGCGCCTGCGGTGTCACGTCCGCCAACGCTGCCAAGACGTCCTGCTCGATCGCATCGACATGCGCCGAATGCGACGCATAGTCCACCGGGATCCGCTTCGCTCGCACGTCCAGCAGCTCGCATCGCTTGATCAGCGCTTCCAACCCAGCGACGTCACCCGACACCACCACCGCCGCAGGACCGTTCACGGCTGCCACCGACACACCCTCCGGCAGCAACTCCCGGACACGATCCTCCGAAGCGGCCACCGACACCATGCCACCGAGCCCCGACAACGCCAAAATCGCCATACTCCGCAAACACACAACCCGCGCAGCGTCATCCAACGACAACGCACCCGCCACACACGCCGCAGCGATCTCACCCTGCGAATGACCCACCACCGCAGCAGGCTCCACACCACACACCCGCCACAACCGCGCCAACGACACCATCACCGCGAACAACACCGGCTGCACCACATCAACCCGCTCCAACGCAGCCGCATCAGACAACACCTCGGACAACTTCCAGTCCACAAAGGACGACAAAGCCGTCTCACACTCAGCCATCGACTCCGCGAACACCGGAGCCGACGACAACAACTCCTCCGCCATCCCCACCCACTGCGAACCCTGACCCGGGAACACGAAAACAGCCTTACCCGCCTCGGCGGTACCGGTCAGGACCCGCGCGGCGGGTTCGCCCTCGGCGAGGGAACGCAGGCCGCCGAGCAGTTCGCCGAGGTCTTCGGCGAGCACGACCGCCCGATGCGGCAACGCCGACCGCGTGTCGGCGAGAGCTCGCGCAATGGCCTTCGGCGAGGACTCGCCTGTCAGATGTGCCGCCAGCTTCGACGCCTGGGCGGCCAAAGCCTCTTCACTGCGACCGGAGAGCACGAACGGCAAAGCGGCGGAATCGAGCACCCGAGTGTCCACAAGAGACTCTGCTTCGACGGGTGGCGCCTGCTCCAGGATCACGTGCGCGTTGGTGCCGCTGATCCCGAACGACGAGACCCCGGCCCGGCGTGGTTCCCCGGTCTCCGGCCACGGCTGTTCCCCGGTCAGCAGTGAGACCTCGCCCGCCGACCAGTCCACATGCGACGACGGAGCGTCGACGTGCAGGGTGCGCGGCGCGATGCCGTGCCGGATGGCCTGCACCATCTTGATCACCCCGCCGACCCCGGCGGCGGCCTGCGTGTGGCCGATGTTCGATTTGAGGGAACCCAGCAGCAGCGGGCGTTGCCGATCCTGGCCGTAGGTCGCCAACAGCGCCTGCGCCTCGATCGGGTCGCCCAGCGTGGTGCCGGTGCCGTGTCCCTCGACGACGTCCACCTGCCCCGGCGCGAGCCGGGCGTCGGCGAGCGCCTGGCGGATGACCCGTTGCTGAGCGGGACCGTTCGGCGCGGTGAGCCCGTTCGACGCGCCGTCCTGGTTGATGGCGCTGCCCCGCAGTACGGCGAGGATCTGGTGGCCGTTGCGCTGGGCGTCGGAAAGCCGTTCCACCAGCAGCATTCCGACGCCTTCACCCCAGCCGGTGCCGTCGGCAGCCTCAGCGAAGGCCTTGCAGCGGCCGTCGGCGGCGAGCCCGCGCTGACGGCTGAAGTCGACGAACGCGGCGGGATGGGTCATCACGTTCACCCCGCCGACGAGGGCGAGCGTGCATTCCTCGCGACGTAAAGACTGCGCGGCGAGGTGCAGCGCGACCAGCGAAGACGAGCACGCCGTGTCGACCGAGACCGCCGGCCCCTCGAGACCGAGCGTGTAGGCGATGCGGCCGGAGGCGACGCTGCTGAAGTTCCCGTTGCCGAGATAGGGCTCCAGCTCCGGTGGGATGTCGGTGAGCACGCCGGTGTAGTCGTTGTGGATGACGCCGGCGAAGACGCCGGTGCGGCTGCCACGCAGGGTCGCCGGGTCGATCCCGGCGCGCTCCAGCACCTCCCAGGCCGCTTCCAGCAGCAGCCGCTGCTGCGGATCCATCGCCTGGGCCTCACGCGGTGAGATCCCGAAGAACGCGGCGTCGAAATCCCCGGCGTCGTAGAGGAATCCGCCTTCGGAGACGTAGGTCTTGCCCGGGGTGTCGGGGTCGGGATCGAAGAGCCCGCCCAAATCCCAGCCCCGGTCGCCGGGGAACTCCGACAGCGCGTCGGTCCCGGAGGCGACCAGGTCCCACAGCTGTTCGGGCGAGCGGACCCCGCCGGGGAAGCGGCAGCTCATCCCGACGACGGCGATCGGCTCGTGCCCGGCCTCCTCCAGCTCGACCAGCCTGCGCCGCGCGCGCCGCAGCTCACCGGTCGCCCACTTCAGGTTCTCCAGCAGTTTCTCATCGCCCGACACGGGTCACGACCTTCCGAATTCCTTGTGCAAGATGTCGAACAGCTCGTCGGCGCTGGCGTCGGCCAGGTCGCCGTCACCCTCGTCCCCGGCCGGGCCGCGGGATTCGGTCCACCGGGCGAGCACCGCGCGCAGCCGGTCGGTGATCCGGTCCGCGGTCTCGTCGTCGGTGACCGCCGCGGCCAGCGCGGTCTCCAGCCGGTCGAGGTCGGCCAGCACCGCCACCTCGGGCTCGGCGCCCACCGGTTCGCCCAGTTCCGCCAGCAGATGCCGGGCCAGCGCGGCCGGGCTCGGCTGATCGAAGACCAGCGTGGACGGCAGCCGCAGCCCGGTCGCCGCGCCGAGCCGGTTGCGCAGCTCGACCGCGGTCAGTGAGTCGAAGCCGAGGTCGCGGAACGCCAGCTCCGGGCCGACCTTGGCGACCGACGCGTGGCCGAGCGCGGCCGCGGCGTGCGAGCGCACCAGGTCCAGCAAGAACGGCTCCCGGTCCGCGGCGGGCAGTGCCGTCAGCCGCTGGGCGAGCGACGGTCCGCTCGTGGCGGCCGCTCCCGCGACCCGCTTTGCCGGAGCGCCCGCGAGAACACGCAGCAGGGCGGGCACTTCGGGCTGGCCTCGGAGCGCGGCGGTGTCCAGGTGCACGGGCACCAGCGCCGCGACGTCCCGCTCCCCCGCCGCGTCGAACAGCGCGAGACCCTCCACAGAGGACAGTGGGCTGACCCCGGATCGCTTCATCCTGGCCACGTCCGCCTCGTCGAGGTGGCCGGTCATCGCGCTCCGCTCGGCCCAGAAACCCCACGCCAGCGCCTGCCCGGCGAGGCCGTCGGCCCGGCGGTGCTGGGCGAGTGCGTCGAGGAAGGCGTTGGCCGCCGCGTAGTTCCCCTGTCCGGCGGCGCCGAACGTCGCCGCGGACGAGGAGAACAGCACGAACGCGGCCAGTCCGAGGTCGCGGGTCAGTTCGTGCAGGTGGGCCGCGGCGTCGACCTTCGGGCGGAACACGGTGTCGAGCCGGTCCGGGGTCAGCGCCGGGATCAGCCCGTCGTCGAGCACACCGGCGGTGTGCACCACGGCGGTCAGCGGATGTTCCGGCGGCACCGAGCCGAGCAGTCCGGCGACGGCGGCGCGATCGGCGACGTCGCAGGCCATGACGGTCACCGTGGCCCCGAGCCCGGTCAGGTCCGCGACCAGCTCCCGCGCGCCCTCGGCGTCGAGCCCGCGCCTGCTCGTGAGCAGCAGCCGCCGGACGCCGCGCGTGGTCACCAGATGCCGGGCGAACAGACCGCCCAGCTTGCCGGTGCCACCGGTGATCAGCACCGTGCCCTTGGGGTCGAGGACGGCGGGCGGTTCCAGCACGATCTTGCCCGTGTGCTTGGCCTGGCTGAGGAACCGGAACGCCTCGGGGGCGCGCCGTACGTCCCACGCGGTGGTCGGCAGCGGCCGCACCACGTCCTTGTCCGCCAGGGCCAGGAGTTCGCCGAGGATCTCCTGGATCCGGTCGTGCCCGGAGTCGATCAGATCGAACGCGCGATAGGTGACGCCGGGATGCGCGGCCGCGACCTCGTCCGCGTCACGGATGTCGGTCTTGCCCATCTCGACGAACCGCCCGCCCTCGCGCACCAGCCGCAGCGACGCGTCGACGAACTCCCTGGCCAGCGAGTCCAGCACCAGGTCGACCCCTCGGCCGCCGGTGGCTTCGCGGATCTTGTCCTCGAAATCGAGGGTCCGGCTGGAAGCGATGTGGTCGTCGTCGAAGCCCATCGCCCGCAGCGTGTCCCATTTCGCGGGGCTCGCGGTCACGTAGATCTCGGCGCCGAAGTGCCGGGCCAGCTGGACCGCGGCCATCCCGACGCCACCGGCGGCGGCGTGGATCAGCACGGTCTGTCCCGGCCGCAGCTCACCGAGGTCGGCCAGGCCGACGTACGCGGTGAGGAACGCGACGGGCGCCGACGCGGCTTCGGTGAACGACCAGTCGTCCGGGACGGGCGCGATCAGCTTCCGGTCGGCGACGGCGACCGGGCCGAACGACGCGTCGAACATACCCAGTACGCGGTCGCCCGGCGCCAGGTCGGTGACGCCGGGGCCGGTCTCGGTGACCACGCCCGCGCCTTCCCCGCCGATGCCTTCCTGCCCGGGGACGAGCCCGAGGGCCACCACGACGTCCCGGAAGTTGAGCCCGGCCGACCGCACGGCGATGCGGACCTGTCCCTCGGCGAGCGGGGCCAGCAGATCGGGCCGGTCCCGCAACACCAGGTTCTCCAGGGTGCCGCCGCCGAGGGTGTCGACGGTCCACGCGCGGCTGCCCGAGGGCGGGACGAGCGCGGTGTCGGCGGACGCCTTGACCAGCCGGGCACCGAGCACCGTTCCGGCCCGCACCGCGAGCTGGGGCTCGTCGAGCGCGAGCGCCTCGGCCAACCCAGCCTCGGAGCCGTCGGTGTCGAGAAGACCGAACCGGCCGGGATTCTCCTCCTGCGCCGTGCGCACGAGACCCCAGACCGTCGCGGTAGCCGGGTCGGACACCGGTTCGTCCGCGGCCACCGAGACCGCGCCCGAAGTCCGGAACACCAGCCTGGCGCCGGAGAACCGGTCGTCCGCCAGCCAGTTCTGGACGAGCGCCAGCGCGTCCCTCGCGGCGGCGTGCGCGCCCTCGGCGAGGTCGCCGGTGACGGGGGCGCAGTTCGTGACGACCACGTCGGGTTCCGGCCTGCCCGCGTCGAGATCCGCGGCGAGCTCCGCGAGGTCTGCGCAGTCCTCGCCGAGTACGACGATCGACGGCGCGATGACATCCTTTGTGGACAGATCCGTCCATTGGACCTGGAACAGCGAATCCGCCGGGTCCCGCCGGGCACCGGCGAGCTGCGCCTCGGCCACCGGCCGGAACACCACGGAGCCGATCGAGGCGACCGGCGCCCCGGCGGTGTCGGCGAGGTCCACCGTCACCGCGTCCTCCCCGGCGGGGGAAAGCCGGACGCGCAGGCTCGGCGCTCCGACGGCCGACAGCGAGACCTCGTTCCACGCGAACGGGAGCCGCAACTGTCCGTCGTCGGGGAGCAGCCCGAAGCCCAGTGCGTGCAAGGCGGCGTCGAGGAGCGCGGGGTGCAGGGCGAACGCGGCGGCCTCGGCGATCCGGTCCTCCGGGAGCGCGATCTCGGCGAACACGTCGTCGCCCCGGCGCCACGCGGCACGCAGCCCGCGGAACGCCGGACCGTAGCCGTAGCCCAGTTCCGCGAGGCCTTCGTAATGGCCGTCGAGGGAGATCGGTTCGGCTCCCGCGGGCGGCCACTGGGTCAGATCCGCCACCGACGTTTCCCCGTCCGCGGCGAGCAGGCCGGTCGCGTGCCGGATCCAGTCCGTGCCACCGGTTTCGTCCCGGGAGTACACGGCGACCTCGCGGGTGCCGTCGTCAGCGGATGCCCCGACGGTCACCTGGAGCCGCGCACTGCCGGACTCCCCGAGGACGAGCGGTGCCTCGATGGTCAGTTCGGCGATCCGGTCGCAGCCGGTGCGCTCCCCCACCGTGAGCGCCAGGTCCACGAGCGCCGCGCCGGGCAGCAGCAGGGCGCCTCCGACGGCGTGATCGGGCAGCCAGGTCTGGTTCCGCGCCGAGATCCGGCCGGTGGCCACCAGGCCGTCGCTGCCGGCCAGCGGGACGACGGCCCCGAGCAGCGGATGCCCGCCGTCGTCCAGACCGGCCTGCCCCGGGTCGGCGGAAGTCCGCGTCCGCAGCCAGTAGTGCTCGTGCTGGAAGGCGTAGGTCGGCAGGTCGACACGGGATCCGGGGAACAACGCCGCCCAGTCCGGGCTGAGGCCGTGGACATGGGCTTCGGCCAGCGAGGTGAGGAACCGGAGCGGACCTCCCTCGTCCCGGCGCAGGCTGCCGACCGCGACGGCGCGTTCTCCCGCGTCCTCGGCGGTGTCGGCGATCCCGGTGACCAGGACCGGATGGGGGCTCGTCTCGACGAAGAACCGGAACCCGTCGTCGAGCAAGCGCCGGACGGCTTGTCCGAAGTGGACGGTCCCGCGCAGGTTCCGGAACCAGTACACCGCGTCCACCACCGGATCGAGCGGCTCCCCCGCCACCGTCGAGTAGAACGGGATCTCCGGCACCCGCGGCTCGATCCCGTCGAGCGCGGTCAGGACGTCCTGTTCGATGGCGTCGACATGTGCGGAATGCGACGCGTAATCCACCGGGATCCGCTTCGCGCGCAGCCCGCTCGTCTCGCAAGCGGCCATGAGCGCGTCCAGACCGGCGACGTCACCCGACACCACCACGGACGCGGGACCGTTCACGGCGGCGAGCGAGACACCCTCAGGCAGCAGTTCGCGGACCCGGTCTTCGGCAGCGGCGACGGAGACCATGCCGCCCCGGCCCGAAAGCGCCGTGATCGCCTTGCTGCGCAGGCAGACCACCCGCGTCGCGTCGTCGAGCGACAGCGCGCCGGAGACACACGCCGCCGCGATCTCGCCCTGGGAGTGCCCGACCACGGCGGCAGGCTCGATGCCACTGGCACGCCACAACCTGGCCAGCGACACCATCACCGCGAACAAGGCGGGCTGCACGACGTCGACCCGCTCCAGCGCGGTCGCGTCCGAGAGCACCTCGGTGAGCTTCCAGTCCACATAGGACAGCAAGGTCGCTTCACACTCGGCCATCGAGTCGGCGAACACAGGCGCGGACGCCAGCAGTTCCACCGCCATCCCGGCCCACTGCGATCCCTGACCGGGGAAGACGAACACCGGTTTCCCGCTGGTCGCGGTCCCGGTCACGACCGAACCCGACGGCTCACCCGCGGCCAGTGCCGCCAACCCGGCGATCGGGTCTTCGCCGACGACGACGGCCCGATGCTCCAGCGTGGTCCGCGCGGTCGCCAGCGAATGCGCCACATCCACCGGACGTTCGTCGGCGAGGAAGGACTTCAGCCGTGCCGCCTGCGCGGCCACGGCCTCGGGTTCCTTGGCCGACAACGGCCAGGCCACGACGTCCCCGAGCAGCCCCGATGCCGGTTCGTCCCGCGTCTCGGCCACCTCGGCCTGTTCGAGGACGACGTGCGCGTTGGTACCGCTCATCCCGAACGACGACACCGCCGCCCGGCGCGGGCCGCCGGTCTCCGGCCACGGGGTCGGCTCGGTCGCGAGCTCGATCCGGCCCGCCGCCCAGTCGACCCGCGATGTCGGCGTGTCGACGTGCAGCGTGCGCGGCAGCGTCCCGTGCCGCATCGCGAGCACCATCTTGATCACCCCGGCGACGCCCGCCGCAGCTTGCGTGTGCCCGATGTTCGACTTGACCGAACCGAGCAGCAACGGCCGTTCCCGGTCCTGGCCGTAGGTCGCCAGCAACGCCTGCGCCTCGATCGGGTCGCCCAGCGTGGTCCCGGTGCCGTGCGCTTCGACGGCGTCCACTTCGGACGGTTCGAGCCGTGCGTTCGCGAGAGCCTGCCGGATCACCCGCTGCTGCGAAGGACCGTTCGGCGCGGTGAGGCCGTTCGACGCGCCGTCCTGGTTGACCGCGCTGCCCCGCAGCACCGCGAGCACCGGATGCCCGTGGCGACGGGCGTCGGAAAGCCGCTCCACGAGCAGCATCCCGGCGCCTTCACCCCAGCCCGTGCCGTCGGCGCCGTCGGCGAACGCCTTGCAGCGACCGTCCGCGGCCAACCCGCGCTGACGGCTGAACTCGACGAACGTGCCCGGCGTGGCCATCACGGTCACCCCGCCGGCCAAGGCCAGCGAGCATTCGCCCTGCCGCAGCGCCTGCGCCGCCAGATGCAGCGCGACCAGCGACGACGAACACGCCGTGTCGACGGTGACCGCCGGGCCTTCGAGCCCGAAGGTGTACGAAACACGGCCCGAGGCGACACTCGCCGAGGTGCCGGTGGCCAGGTAGCCCTCGACCCCGTCGGGCACCTCCGCCGAACCGGACACGTATTCGTTGTCCATCACTCCGGCGAACACGCCGGTGCGGCTGCCGCGCAGGGTGGCCGGATCGATCCCGGCCCGTTCGAACGCCTCCCACGACGTCTCCAGCAGCAACCGCTGCTGCGGATCCATCGCCAGCGCCTCACGCGGCGAGATCCCGAAGAAGCCCGCGTCGAAGTCCCCGGCGGTTTCCAGGAAGGCGCCTTGGCGGGTGTAGGAGGTGCCCCGGCGGTCCGGGTCGGTGTCGAACAGCCGCTCCAGGTCCCAGCCCCGGTCGGCGGGGAATTCGCCCAGCGCGTCCCGGCCCTCGGCCAGCAGGGCCCAGAGCCGTTCGGGAGTGTCGGCGTGACCGGGGAAGCGGCAGCTCATCGCGACGATCGCGATCGGCTCGTCGGCCGTCACCGCCGCCTGTCCGGTCTCGGGCCCGCCCTGCGCTCCCAGGACGCCCTCGCCGATGTGGGCGGCGAGCGCTTCCGGGGTCGGGTAGTCGAAGATCAGCGTCGCCGGCAGCCGCAGCCCGGTGGCGGCGGTGAGGCGGTTGCGCAGTTCGACGGCGGTCAGGGAGTCGAACCCGATCTCCTGGAAGGACCGCGTGGCCTCGACCGCGTCCGCCGCGGTGTGCCCGAGCACGGTCGCGGAATGGGTGCGCACGAGGTCGACCAGCAGGGTTCCCCGGTCGGCGGCGGGCACGGCGAGGAGCCGGTCCCGCAACGAGTCCGCGTCACCGGTGGTCCCGGCGGACGCGGCGCGGCGGACCGGGCCGCGGGCGAGACCGCGCAGCAACGGCGGAAGGCCGTCCGCGCCCATCGCGGCGACGTCCAGGCGCATCGGCACCAGCACCGGTTCCGCCAGCGCGCCCGCGGCGTCGAAGAGCTCCAGACCGTCCTGTGTGGACAGTGCGGCGGTACCGCTCTGGGCCATCCTGGCCAGCTCGGCCTCGCCGAGCGTCCCGCCCATCCCGCCCGTTTCGGCCCACAGACCCCACGCCAGCGATCGCGCGGGCAGCCCGTGCACGGTGCGCCGGACGCTGAGCGCGTCCAGGAAACCGTTCGCCGCGGCGTAGTTCGCCTGCCCGGCGTTGCCGAAGACCCCGGCCGCCGACGAGAAGACGACGAACTCGGCGAGATCCGCGCCCTTGGTCAGTTCGTGCAGGTTCAGCGCCGCGTCGACCTTCGGCCGCAGCACCTTCGCCAGCCGCTCCGGGGTCAGCGAGCCGACGAGGCCGTCGTCGAGGACACCCGCCGTGTGCACCACACCGGTCAGCGGATGCCCGGCCGGGATCCCGGCGAGGACGGCGGCGAGCGCGTCGCGATCCGCCGCGTCGCACGCCTCGACCGTCACCGACGCGCCCGCCTCGGTGAGTTCGGCGACCAACTCGGAGACACCCGGCGCGTCGTGCCCGCGCCTGCTGGTCAGCAGCAGCCGCCGGACGCCGCGTTCGCGCACCAGATGCCGGGCGAAGAGCGCGCCGAGGGCGCCCGTTCCCCCCGTGACGAGCACGGTGCCGTCGGGATCGAGGGCGGCGGGCATGGTCAGCACGTTCTTGCCGACGTGCTTGGCCTGGCTGAGGAAACGGAACGCGTCGGGGCCGCGCCGGACGTCCCACGCGGTGACCGGCAACGGCGTCAGCGCCCCGGCCGCGAACAGCTCCAGCAGCGCGGCGAGCATCTCGTGGATACGCTCCGGCCCGGCGTCGATCACGTCGAAGGGGTGGTACTCCACCCCGGTCTCCCCCGGTTCGCGGATGTCGGTCTTGCCCATCTCGGCGAACCGCCCGCCCGGGGCCAGCAGCCGCAGGGACGCGTCGACGTAGTCGCCGGCCAGCGAGTTCAGGACGACGTCGACCCCGCGTCCGGCGGTGGCTGCGCGGAACTTCTCCTCGAAGCCGAGGTCACGGGAGGACGAGAGGTGGGCGTCGTCGAAACCGTTGGCACGCAAGGTGTCCCACTTGCCCGGACCGGCGGTCCCGAACACCTCGGCCCCGGCGTGACGGGCCAGCTGGGTGGCCGCCATGCCGACGCCGCCCGCCGCCGCGTGCACCAGGATCGACTCCCCCGCTTCGAGCCGCGCGAGGTCGAACAGGCCGTAGTAGGCGGTGAGGAACACGATCGGGACCGAGGCCGCCGTGGCGAACGACCAGTCCTCCGGCATCTTCGCCAGCGTCCGGTGGTCGGTGACGACCTGGGGCCCGAAGCCGTTCGACATCAGGCCGAACACGCGGTCGCCGACGTCGAGGCCGGTGACGCCGGGCCCGATCTCGGTGATCACGCCCGCGCCTTCACTGCCGAGCGTGGCCGCGCCCGGGTACATGCCCAGCGCGATCAGGACGTCGCGGAAGTTGAGGCCGGCGGCCCGCACCGCGATCCGCACCTCGCCCTCGGCCAGTGGCGCGACCGCTTCGGGCGACGGCACCAGCGTGAGGTTCTCCAGGGTGCCGCGGCCGGTGGTGTCCAGCCGCCAGGCGCCCTCGGGCGGGGTCAGTTCCGTGGACGAGGCGGTGGTGGCAAGCCGCGGCGCGAGTGCCCGGCCGTCGCGTAGAGCGAGTTGCGGCTCGTCGACGGTCAGGATCCGCCCGTCGGGCAAGGTCTCGGCGTCGACCAGCACGAACCGCCCGGGGTTCTCCGACTGCGCGGCACGCACCAGTCCCCAGACCGCGGCGTGCGCGAGGTCGGTGACCGCTTCGCCGTCGACCGCGGCGACCGCGCCCCGGGTGTGGACGACGAGCGGACCGTCCGGCTCGTCGTCGAGCCACCGCTGGACGATTCCGAGGACCGCGGCCGTCGTCTCGTGGACACGCTCGGCGGAGTCGCCGCCGCGTGGCACGGAGAAAACGGACTCCGCGGGCAGGGCTTCGCCGGTCTCCGGGAGCGGGACCGGACGCCAGCCGACCCGGTAGAGCGAGTCGTGTCCCTTGCGCGCCAAGGCGTCGCCCGAGATCTCGCGCAGTGTCAGTTCCTCCGCCGAGACGACCGGGCGGCCGGTGCCGTCGGCGACCAGGACCTCGAACCCGTCGGGACCGGACGGCCGCAGCCGGACCCGGAGCCGGGTCGCGCCCGCGGCGTGCAGGCGTACCCCGGACCAGGCGAACGGAAGCCGCCTGCCGTCGTCGCCGCCCGCGAGACCGAGAGTGTGGAGCGCGGCGTCGAGCAGCGCCGGATGCACGCCGAACCGAGCCGCGTCGGCGTGGTGTTCCTCCGGGAGTTCGACCTCAGCGAACAGGTCTTCACCCGCTCGCCACGCCGCCCGGAGGCCACGGAACGCCGAACCGTACTCGAGGCCGGTGGCGGCGAGGCGCTCGTAGACGTCACCCACCTGGAAGGCCTCGGCGTTCTGCGGCGGCCAGGTCGTCAACCCGGCCGGTTCGACGGCTCCAGCGGCGGAAAGCAGACCGGTGGCGTGCCGCTGCCACTCTTCTTCGCCTTCCTGGCGCGAGTGGATCTCGACGGTCCGGTGCCCGGTGTCGTCGGCCGTGCCGACCAGTACGGACAGCTGCGTCGCGCCGCGCTCGGGCAGGACGAGTGGCGCTTCGAGCGTCAGGTCTTCGAGGTGGCCGCAGCCCGCCTCGTCCCCCGCGCGCAGGGCGATCTCGACGAACGCGGTGCCCGGCAGCAGGACCACGCCGCCGACCCGGTGTCCGGCCAGCCACGGCTGGGCGTGTCCGGACAACCGGCCGGTGAGCAGGAATCCGCCGTCACCGGGCAGGGCCGCGGCCGCGCCGAGCAGGGGGTGGTCGGTGGTGCCGAGCCCGGCTGCGGTGACGTCGCCCGCCGTGCCGCCTGCCGAGGACAGCCAGAAACGGCGGTGCTGGAAGGCGTACGTGGGCAGGTCGACGAGCTTCCCGCCGCCGAGCAGCGCCGCCAGATCGACGTCCACGCCGTGGGCGTGCAGGCCCGCGACCGCCGTCAGCAGCGTCTCCACCTCCGGCCGGTCGCGCCGCAGGGCCGGGACGACGACCGCGTCCTCGGCGCTTTCCTTGGCCATCGCGGTCAGGACACCGTCCGGGCCGATCTCCAGGAACCGCGTGACACCCTCGGCCTCCAGGAACCTGACCGAATCGTGGAACCGCACCGTGTCACGGACATGCCGGACCCAATAGTCCGAAGTGGACACCTCCGCCAAACCACCGGACACGATCGGAATCTGCGACGCCGCGAACGACAAACCGTCGACGATCGCGCGGAACTCGTCCAGCATCGGCTCCATCAGCGGCGAGTGGAACGCATGGCTGACGGTGAGGCGCTTGCTCTTGCGTCCCTCGAACCGAGAGACCACCGCGCCAATGGCGTCCTCGTCACCCGATACCACCACCGACTCCGGACCGTTGATCGCCGCCAGCGACACCCGCTCGGTGAGCAGCGGTGTCACCTCGGCTTCGGTCGCCTGCAACGCCACCATCGCGCCGCCGGTGGGCAAGGCCTGCATCAACCGGCCTCGCGCCGACACCAGCTTGGCGGCATCATCGAGGGAAAGCACGCCCGCGACGTGGGCGGCCGCGATCTCCCCGACCGAATGCCCCGCCAGGAAGTCCGGCCGGATGCCCCAGCTCTCCACCAGCCGGTACAGCGCCACTTCAAGAGCGAACAACGCACACTGCGTATTCGCCGTCTGGTTCAGCTCATCTGCCGACAAGTCCTTGAGCGGCTGCTCAAAGCGGGAACACACCTCGTCATAAGCCTCGGCGAACACCGGAAAGCGCTCAGTCAGCTCAAGACCCATCCCGAGCCGCTGACTGCCCTGACCGGTGAACAGGAACGCCGCCCGGCCCTCCGTCGCGCGACCGGTGACGGCGAGGTTTTCCAGCCCGGCCAGCAGGGTTTCCCGGTCTGCGGCCACGACGGCGGCCCGGTGCTCCAAGGCCGCGCGGGTGGTCGCCAGCGAGAACGCGACGTCGGACAAGGCGGCAGGTGTCTCGGCCAGGAAGTCCCTCAACCGCGACGCTTGGTCGTGCAGGGCCGCTTCACTCCCGGCGGACAGGACGAACGGCGCCGGTCCCTCACCGGATTCGGCGGCCTCCACCGGAGCGGGCCCCTGCTCCAGGACGATATGCGCGTTGGTGCCGCTGATCCCGAACGACGACACCGCCGCACGCCGGGGCCGCCCGGCGTCCGGCCAGGGACGCGCCTCGGTCAGCAGGGAGACCGCGCCCGCGGTCCAGTCCACATGAGACGACGGTTCGGTGACGTGCAACGTCTTCGGCAGCACCCCGTGGCGCATCGCCTCGACCATCTTGATCACGCCCGCCACCCCGGCGGCGGCCTGGCTGTGCCCGATGTTCGACTTGATCGACCCGAGCCACAGCGCGGCGTCCTCCCGGCCCTGGCCGTAGGTCGCCAGCAGCGCCTGCGCCTCGATCGGGTCGCCCAGCGTGGTGCCGGTCCCGTGCGCCTCGACGGCGTCCACTTCGGACGGTTGCAGACGCGCGTCTGCCAAGGCCCGCCGGATCACCCGCTGCTGCGAAGGACCGTTCGGCGCGGTGAGCCCGTTGGACGCACCGTCCTGGTTCACCGCGGAACCCCGGACGACGGCCAGGATCCGGTGCCCGTTGCGCTCGGCGTCCGAGAGCCGCTCCACGAGCAGCATGCCGACGCCTTCGGACCAGGACGTGCCGTCCGCACCGTCCGAAAAGGACTTCGAGCGGCCGTCCGGCGCCAAGCCTCGCTGACGGCTGAAGTCGACGAAGGTCTCCGGGGTGGCCATCACGGTCACCCCGCCGGCCAGTGCGAGCGAGCATTCGCCGCGCCGCAGCGCCTGAGCTGCCAGATGCAGGGCCACCAGCGACGACGAACACGCGGTGTCGACGGTGACGGCCGGGCCTTCGAGGCCGAAGGTGTAGGAAACCCGCCCGGACAGCACACTTCCGGAGTTGCCGGTGCCGAGGTAACCCTCGACGTCGTCGGGAACGACCGTGGCACCGGTGAGGTAGTCGTGGTACATCTGCCCGGCGAAGACGCCGGTGTCACTGCCCCGCAGCGTTCCGGGGTCGATCCCGGCCCGTTCGAAGGCCTCCCACGAGACCTCCAGCAGCAGCCGCTGCTGCGGGTCCATGCCCAGTGCCTCACGCGGCGAGATCCCGAAGAAACCGGCGTCGAAATCGCCCGCCTCGTGGAGGAATCCGCCCTCGCGCACGTAGCTCTTCCCCGCCTTGCCGGGGTCCGGGTCGTAGAGGCCCTCGACGTCCCAGCCGCGGTCGGCCGGGAAGAGCGAAATGCCGTCGCGGCCCTCCGCGACCAGCCGCCAGAGGTCCTCCGGCGACGCGACGCCGCCGGGGTAACGGCACGCCATGCCGATGATGGCGATCGGCTCGTCGGCCACGGTCGCGGACCGCCGGATTGGGACGTCGGGCGCGACGCCGAACAGTTCGGCGGCGAGCAACTCCGCGAGCGCCTTCGGGGTGGGGTGGTCGAACACCGCGGTCGCGGGCAGCCGGAGCCCGGAAACGGCGTTGAGGCCGTTGCGCAGTTCCACCGCGGTCAGCGAGTCGAAACCCAGTTCCCGGAACGGGCGGGCCGGTTCGACGGCTCCGGCGTCCCGATGGCCGAGCACGTCGGCGACTTGGCCGCGCACCAGCGCGAGCAGTTCCCGGTCCCGTTCCTCGACGGGCAGCGAAGCCAGCCGGTCACGCAGTTCCCGCGCGGCGGGGGCGGCCGACGCGGTCCGCCGGGATTTCCCGGCGAAGGCCCGCAGGAGCGGGACGTCCGTGACACCCGTGCGCAGGGCGGGCACGTCGAGCCGCATCGGCACGAACAGCGCTTCCTTCGCTCCCACGGCAAAGTCGAAGAAGGTCAAGGCGTCGCCGACCGGCAGCGGCAGCAGACCGGAGCCCGCCATCCGCGCGCGATCGGTCCCGGCGAGCGCTCCCGCCATCCCGTCGCCGGTCTCCCAGAGTCCCCACGCAAGCGAGGTCGCGGGCAGTCCGCGTTCGCGGCGGCGCGCGGCCACCGCGTCCAGGGCGGCGTTGGCGGCGGCGTAGTTCGCCTGCCCCGCGCTGCCGAGCACACCTGCCGCGGAGGAGAAGAACACGAGGTGGGCGTCGCCGGCCAGTTCGTCGAGCAGGAGCGCGCCGTCCACTTTGGACCTGAACACGGTTTCGAACCGCTCCGGGGTCAGGTCGGCGAGCAGGCCGTCGTCGAGCACACCCGCGGCATGGACGACCGCAGCCGGCGAAACGCCGTCGAGCAGCGCCGTCAACTGGTCGCGGTCCGCGACGTCGCAGGCGACGATCCGTGTCTGAGCGCCGAGGTCCGCCAGTTCGGCGGCCAGCTCGTCCGCGCCTTCCGCGGCGGGACCGCGGCGGCCGGCGAGGATCAGGTTCCGCACACCGCGTCGCGTGACGAGGTGACGGGCGAGTTCGGCGGCGAGCGCGCCGGTGCCGCCGGTGATCAGGACCGTTCCGTCCGGATCCCAGCCCGGTCCGGTTTCACCCCCGCGCACCGGGGTGAGCCGCGGGACGCGGACCTCGCCCTCGCGCACGACGGCTTCGGTCTCGCCTGAGGCCACGATGCCGGCCAGCAGGCCGTCCGTGAGCGTGGTGGGGTCGTCGGCGTCGACGAGCACGAACCGGCCGGGGTACTCCTCCCGCGCCGAACGCACCAGCCCCCAGACCGCGGCCTGCGCCGGATCGGTGAACGCGCCGCTGGTCAGGAACACCACGGGGCCTTCGCCCGGCTCCACGGCGATCTCCCAGGCGTGCGCCGTCGCGTGCCGGACGTCCGCGAAGTCCACAAAGGACTCAACGGGCGGTTCCCCGGCCCCGGCGGGCACCGTCACCGGCGTCCAGGTGACACGGAACAGCGAGTCACGGGGAAGCGAGGCGGCCGCGGCGACCGGAGCCCGCAGGCTGAGCGAGCCGACCGACAACACCGGAGCTCCGGCGGGATCGGTCGCGAAGACGGAGACGGCGCCGTCGCCCGCCGGGCTGAGACGGACTCGGAGCACCGTCGCGCCGTCGGCGTGCAGGCGGAGATCCGACCAGGCGAAGGGGATCTCCAGCCCCCGCGACTCTCCGATACCGATGGCGTGCAGGGCGGAGTCGAACAACGCGGGATGAATCCCGAAGGTGCCAGAAGTGTCGTCCACCTCGACTTCGGCGAACACATCGCCGTCGCGGGTCCAGACGGCACGGACACCCTGGAAGGCGCGACCGTAGCCGAGCCCTTCGGCCGCCAGGTTCGGATAGAAGTCTTCGAGGTCGACAGGCTCCGCTCCCGTGGGCGGCCACTCGGTCATCTCGTCCTGTGTGGACAGTGCAGCACCGAGGACGCCGGAGGCGTGCCGCACCCAGAGGTCGTCGTCCTCCGGCCGGGCGTGCACGGTGACCGAGCGCCTGCCCTGGTCGTCCGCGGCCCCGACCGCGACCTGCAGCTGGACGCCGCCCTTCTCGGGCAGCACCAGCGGCGCTTCCAGGTTCAGTTCCTCGACGGCCTCACAACCGGCCTCGTCGGCGGCCGCGAGCGCGAGTTCCGCGAACGCGGTACCGGGCAGAAGCACGTTTCCGCCGACGACGTGGTCCGCCAGCCACGGCAGTGCGCTCAGCGAGATCCTGCCCGTCAGGAGGATCTCGTCCTCGCCCGCCGGACGGACGGCGGCGGCGAGCAGGGCGTGCGGCGACGCGTCCAGCCCGGCGGCGGAGACGTCGCGGTGAGCGGCACCGGATTCGAGCCAGAAGTGCTCGTACTGGAACGGATACGTCGGCAGATCGACGGGCCGGGCACCGGCGAACAGCGGCGCCCAGTCGACCTCGGCCCCATGGACGTGCAGTCCGGCGACCGCCGTCAGCAGGGTCGTCACCTCGGGGCGATCCCGTCGCGAAGCCGGGAGGACGACGGCGTCCTCGGCGCTTTCCTTGGTCATGGCGGTCAGGACGGCGTCGGGTCCGATCTCCAGGAACCGGGTGACGCCCTCGGCCTTCAGGAATTCGACCGAATCGTGGAACCGCACCGCGTCACGGACGTGCCGGACCCAATAGTCCGAAGTGGACACTTCAGCCAAGCCGCCGGACACGATCGGGATCCGCGGCTCGGCGAAGGTCAGGCCCTCCACCACCGCGCGGAAGTCGTCGAGCATCGGCTCCATCAACGGCGAGTGGAACGCGTGGCTCACCACAAGGCGCTTGCTCTTGCGCCCCTCGAACTGGGAAACCACCGCGGCGACGGCTTCTTCGTCACCCGAGACGACCACCGACTCCGGGCCGTTGATCGCGGCCAGCGACACCCGCTCCGTCAGCAACGGAGTCACTTCGGCCTCATTCGCCTGAAGAGCCACCATCGCGCCACCGGTCGGCAATGCCTGCATCAGGCGACCACGAGCCGACACCAACGTCACCGCGTCGTCCAGCGACAGCACACCCGCGGCATGAGCCGCCGCGATCTCCCCGACGGAATGCCCCGCCAGGAAGTCCGGCCGGACGCCCCAGCTCTCGACCAGACGGAAGAGCGCGACCTCGTACGCGAACAACGCGCACTGCGTGTTCGCCGTCTGGTTCAGCTCCTCGGCGGACAGGTCCTTGATCGGTCGCTCGAATCGCGAGGAGACGTCGTCGAAGACCTCCGCGAACACCGGGAAACGCTCGGCCAGCTCACGGCCCATCCCGAGCCGCTGGCTGCCCTGGCCCGTGAACAGGAACGCCGTCCCGCCGTCCGTCGCCCGCCCTTCCACCAAAGTGGCGGTGAGCAGGTCGTCCAGCGTGCCGACGACGGCGGCCCGATGTTCCAGGGCGGTCCGCGTGGTGGCCAGCGAGAACGCGAGGTCCGCCGCGGTGACGTCCGAATCCCGCGCGAGTTCCCGCACGCGTGCCACCTGCTCGCGCAGGGCGGCTTCGGTCTTGCCGGACAGCACGAACGGCACCGGCCCCGCGAGCGTGGACGGCTGTTCGTCCTCCGCGGCGGGCTGTTCGAGGACGACGTGCGCGTTCGTCCCGCTGATCCCGAACGAGGACACCGCGGCGCGGCGGGGGCGATCCGTCTTCGGCCACGGTTCGGCCTCGGTCAGCAGCGAGACCGCGCCCTCGGACCAGTCCACATGGGACGTCGGCGCGTCGACGTGCAAGGTCTTCGGCAGCACACCGTGCCGCATCGCCTCGACGAGTTTGATGATCGAAGCGACCCCGGCCGCGGCCTGGCTGTGCCCGATGTTCGACTTCACCGAGCCGAGCCAAAGCGGCGTGGTCCGATCCTGGCCGTAGGTGGCCAGCAAAGCCTGCGCCTCGATCGGGTCACCGAGCCGGGTCCCCGTGCCGTGCGCTTCCATTGCGTCCACATCGGACGGTGTGAGCCGCGCGTTCGCCAGCGCCTGCCGGATGACCCGTTGCTGGGAAAGACCGTTGGGCGCGGTGAGCCCGTTCGACGCGCCGTCCTGGTTCACCGCGGATCCGCGCACGACGGCGAGGACGCGGTGCCCGTTGCGGCGGGCGTCGGAGAGCCGCTCGACGAGCAGCATGCCCGCGCCTTCACCCCAGGCGGTGCCGTCAGCGGCCTCGGCGAACGCCTTGATCCGCCCGTCAGCCGCGAGCCCGCGCTGACGGCTGAAGTCCACGAACGCCGCCGGGTTGGCCATCACGGTCACCCCACCCGCCAGCGCCAGAGAGCATTCGCCCTGCCGCAGCGCCTGCGCCGCCAGATGCAGCGCCACCAGCGAAGACGAACACGCCGTGTCGACCGTGACCGCCGGGCCTTCGAGCCCGAAGGTGTAGGACACGCGCCCGGAGGCGATGCTCGCGAAACTCCCGTTGCCGAGATACGGCTCGAGATCCGCGGGCGGCGTGCCCGCGATGGCCGAGTACTCGTTGTGGATGACCCCCGCGAACACGCCGGTCCGGCTGCCCCGCAGGGAATCCGGGGCGATCCCCGCGCGTTCGATCGCCTCCCAGGAGATCTCCAGCAGCAGCCGCTGCTGCGGGTCCATCGCCAGCGCCTCGCGCGGCGAGATACCGAAGAACGCGGGGTCGAACCGGGCGGCGTCGTGCAGGAAGCCGCCTTCCCGGACATAGCTCTTGCCCGGTTTGCCCTGCTCGGGGTCGTAGAGCCCGTCGAGGTCCCAGCCGCGGTCGACCGGGAATCCGGTGAGGCCGGTGCGTTCCCCGGCGACCAGGTCCCACAGTTCTTCCGGCGAGCGGACCCCGCCCGGGTAACGGCAGGCCATGCCGATGATCGCGATGGGCTCGCCGGTCAGGCGCCGGTTCTCCCCGCGCAGGCGGTCGGCTTCCTTCAGCGCCGCCCGCAGGGCCTCGACGACCTTGTTCTCGGATGTGGACATCGCAGCTCCAGGGTGTTTCACGTCAGGCGGGGTCGGAAGCGTCGAAAGCGAGTGCGATCAGGCGGTCGGCGTCCATCTCGTCGATGTCCGCGCCGTCGGGCGACTCGGTGGGGCGGTAGCCGGGATCGGCCAGCCGGGTCAGCAGGTCCAGCACGCCGGCTTCGCGGAGCCGGTCGGCGGGCACCGAAGCGAGGACCGCGCCGATACGGGCGACCTCGTCGTCAACGGCTTCTTCGGCGGGTGCCAGCCGGTCGCCGAGGATTTCGGCGAGCGCGGTGGGCGTCGGATGGTCGAACACGACCGTTGCGGGCAGCCGCAGACCGGTCGCCGCGTTGAGCCGGTTGCGGAGTTCGACCGCGCTGAGCGAGTCGAACCCGAGCTCCCGGAAGGCCTGCCGGACCCCGACCTGCTCCGGTGAGCCGAAGCCGAGCACCGCGGCGACGTTCGCGCGGATCAGGTCCAGCAGGGCCCGGCCGCGGGCGGCCGGGGCGAGCCCGGCCAGCCGGTCGGCGAGTCCCTCGGACTGTGTGCCGGTGGCCGCGGCGGCCCGGCGCACCGGCGCCTTCACCAGCCCCCGCAGCAATGGGTGCACTTCCTCGCCCCGCAGGGCGGCGAGGTCGATGTGCATCGGCAGCGGCGCCGGTTCGTACCCGGCACGGGCGGCGTCCAGCAACAGTAATCCGTCCTCAGTGGACAGAGGGCTCATCCCGGACCGCTTGAGCCGGGCGAGATCCGCCTCGCCCAGGTGGCCGGTCATCCCGCTCAGCTGGGCCCAGAAACCCCACGCGAGCGAGACCGCGGGCAACCCCTGCGCACGACGGTGCCGGGCGAGCGAGTCGAGGAAACTGTTGGCGGCGGCGTAGTTGCCCTGCCCGGCGTCACCGAACGCACCGGCGGCCGAGGAGAACAGGACGAACTCGGCGAGATCCGCGTCGCGGGTCAGTTCGTGCAGGTTGACCGCGGCGTCGACCTTCGGCCGCAGCACCTTCGCCAGCCGCTCGGGGGTCAGCGTGGCGACGAGGCCGTCGTCCAGGACACCGGCGGCGTGCACCACCCCGGTCAGCGGATGCTCCGGCGGGACGGTGGCGAGCAACGCGGCCAGCGCCGTCCGGTCCGCCGCGTCACAGGCGGCGATGGTCACCGAAGCCCCGGCGGCGGTCAGTTCCGCTTCGAGTTCCGTCATCCCGGCCGCGGCGCGGCCCCGGCGGCCGACCAGCAGCAGGTGCCGGATTCCGCGCACGGTGACCAGATGCCGGGCGACCAGCGCGCCGAGTGTCCCGGTGGCGCCGGTGATCAGCACCGTCCCGTTTTCGTCCATTGTGGACGGGATGGTGAGCACGTTCTTGCCGATGTGCTTGGCCTGGCTCATGAACCGGAACACCTCGGGCGCGCGGCGCGCGTCCCACACCGTCGGCCGGGGCACGGTGAGCGACCCGGTGCTGAACAGCTCCAGCAGCTCCGCCAGGATCTCGCCGATCCTCGGCCGTCCGGCGTCGAGCAGGTCGAACGCGCGGTAGGTGACGCCGGGATGGGCGGCCGCGACCTCGTCCGCGTCACGGATGTCGGTCTTGCCCATCTCGACGAACCGCCCGCCCTCGCCCAGCAGCCGCAGCGACGCGTCGACGAACTCCTTGGCGAGCGAGTCCAGGACGACGTCCATCCGGCCGAACCGGTCCTCGAAGTCCAGCGTGCGTGAGGAGGCGATGTGCTCGTCGTCGAACCCGAGGCTCCGCAGCACTTCCCACTTGCCGGGGCTCGCCGTGGCGAACACCTCGGCGCCGAGGTGGCGGGCCAGCTGGACCGCGGCCATGCCGACACCGCCGGTCGCGCCGTGGATCAGCACCTTCTCCCCCGGCCGGAGCCCGCCGAGGTCGACCAGCCCGTAGTAGGCGGTGAGGAAGACGACCGGCAGAGCCGCGGCTTCGGCGAACGTCCAGTCCACGGGCATCTCCGTGACCGTCCGCCGGTCGGCGATCGCGACCGGGCCGAACGCGCCGTCGAACAGGCCGAAGACCCGGTCGCCCGGCTTCAGGCCGGTCACGCCCGGACCGACCTCGGTGACGATGCCCGCGCCCTCGCTGCCCATCACCGCGTTGTCCTCGGGATACATGTCGAGCGTGATGAGCACGTCGCGGAAGTTGATCCCGGCGGCCCGGACCTGGATCCGGACCTCGCCGTCGGCAAGTGGCCGGGCCGCGGCGGGCGCCGGGACGAGCGCGAGCGCTTCCAGCGTGCCGCGACGGGGCGCGTCCAGCACCCAAGGCCCCTCGGGCGGGGTCAGCGTGCCGTCGGCGGAGACCTTGGCGAGCCTCGGCACGAGCAGTTCCCCGTCGCGCCACGCGAGCTGCGCCTCCCCGGTGGCCAGCACCTCGGCGGGCAACGCCGGCGGAAGGTCGGTGTCGCTGTCGAGGAGGACGATCCGGTCAGGATTCTCGGCCTGCGCGGACCGGACCAGGCCCCAGGCCGCCGCGGCCCCGAGGTCGCGGACGTCCTCGTCGGCGACCGCGCCGCGGGTGTGCAACACCAGCCGCGCGTCGGCGAACCGCTCGTCGTCCAGCCAGGTCCGGACCAGGTCCAGCACCCGGGCGGTCGTGCGATGGACGCTCTCGGTGAGGTCGCCGTCCTCGGCGCCCACCGGCACCAGCACCACGTCGGGAACCTCGGTGAGGGCGGCCAGATCGCCGTCGGGCAGGACCGTGACGGTCGGCGTCCCGATGGCTTCCGGTGTGGTCACCGGCGTCCAGCCGACGCGGAACAGCGAGTCCGGGCGGCGCGAGCCGGCCAGGGCGGCGGGCCGCGTGACCAGGCCTTCGACGGTCGCGACCGGCGCGCCCGCCGGGTCGGCCGCCGTCACCGCGACGGTGTCCGCCCCCACGGCGAGCCGGACCCGCAGCGCGGTGGCGCCGACGGCGTGCACGGTCACCCCGGTCCACGCGAACGGCAGTTCCGCGCCGTCGCCGGACCGGACGGTGCCGAGGGCGTGGAGCGCGGCGTCGAGCAACGCCGGGTGCAGACCGAACCGGTCCGCGCCCTCGGCGTCGGGCAGGACGACCTCGGCGAAGACGTCGGAACCCAGGGTCCAGGCCGCTCGCAGCCCCTGGAACGCCGGGCCGTAGCCGTACCCCTGGTCCTCGGCGTCGGCGTAGAAGCCGTCGAGGTCGACGCTCGTCGCGCCGGCGGGCGGCCAGTCGGTCAGGCCCTCTCCCGGGTTCTCCTCCGAAGTCAGGAAGCCGGACGCGTGCCGCACCCAGTTGTCGTCACCGGATTCGGCCTGGGAGTGCACGGTGACCTCGCGGCGTCCGTCCACTTCGGACCCCAGGACGACCTGGACGCGGACGCCGCCCTGCTCGGGAAGTGGCAACGGGGCTTCGAGGGTCAGCTCGTCGATCCGGCCGCAGCCCGCGTGGGTTCCGGCCTGCAGCGCGAGTTCCACGAACGCGGTACCCGGCAGCAGCACGGTGCCCTGCACCGCGTGGTCGGCCAGCCACGGCTGCGCGGCCGTCGAGATCCGGCCGGTGAGCAGGAGCCCACCGGAACCCGGCAGCGCGGTCGCGGCGGTGAGCAGCGGATGCCCGGTGGCGCCGAGTCCGAATCCGGCGGCGTCGCCCGGTTCCCCGGCGTCGGTGAGCCAGAACTCCTGATGCTGGAAGGCATAGGGCGGCAGATCCACCCAGCCCGCCTCGGGCAGCAGCGCGGCCCAGTCGGGGCTCAGGCCGTGGGCGTGCGCCTCCGCCAGGGAGGTGACGAACCGGGTCGGCCCGCCCTCGTCGCGGCGCAGGCTCGCGAGCGCGACGGCGGGCACGGCGGCCTCTTCGACGAGTTCGGTCAGCCCGGCGACCAGCACCGGATGCGGGCTCGTCTCGACGAAGAACCGGAACCCGTCCGCGATCAGCCGCCGCACCGCCTGGTCGAACCGGACGGTGGCCCGGAGATTGCGGAACCAGTAGGCGGCGTCAAGGGTGGCCGTGTCGATCGGCTCACCGGTGACGGTCGAATACATCGGAAGTTCGGCCTCGCGCGGTGTGATTCCGCTCAGCGCCGTCACGACCTCGTGTTCGATCGCGTCGACGTGAGCCGAGTGCGACGCGTAGTCCACCGGAACCCGCTTCGCCCGCACGTCGAGCAGCTCACACCGCTTGAGCAGTGCCTCCAGCCCGGCGACGTCACCGGACACGACGACGGAGGCCGGGCCGTTCACCACGGCCACGGAAACACCGTCGGGCAGCAGTTCCCGGACGCGGTCCTCCGATGCCGCGACCGACACCATCCCGCCCAGTCCGGACAGCGCCAGGATCGCCTTGCTGCGCAGGCAAACCACGCGGGCGGCGTCTTCCAGAGACAGCGCGCCCGCGACACACGCGGCCGCAATCTCGCCCTGCGAGTGCCCGACCACGGCGGCGGGTTCGATCCCGCACGCCCGCCAGAGCCGGGCCAGCGACACCATCACCGCGAACAGCACCGGCTGGACGACGTCCACCCGTTCCAGCGCCGCCGCGTCGGACAGGACGTGCGTCAGCTTCCAGTCCACATGGGACAGCAGAGCGGTCTCGCAGTCGGCCATCGCTTCGGCGAAGACGGCTGATGAGCCGAGCAGGTCCACCGCCATCCCGGTCCACTGCGAACCCTGGCCGGGGAAGACGAAGACGGCCTTGCCGCTCTCGGCGACCCCATCGACCACGTGGGGCGCGGGAGCGGCGTCGGCGAGCGCGCGCAGCCCGGCGGTCAACCCGGTGCGGTCACCGGCCACCACCACGGCACGGTGGTCCAGCGCGGACCTGGTCACCGCGAGCGCGCGGGCCACGGCGGGCAGGGAGACGTCGTCGGTCAGGTGCCCGGCGAGCCGGCCCGCCTGCGCGGCCAAGGCCGCGGACGTCTTTCCGGACAGGACGAACGACAGCACGTCTCCACCGAGCGGCGAGGTGTCCGAAGTGGACTGTTCGATCGGCTCCGCCTGCTCCAGGACGACGTGCGCGTTGGTCCCGCTGATCCCGAACGACGAGACCGCGGCGCGCCGGGGCCCGCCGGTTTCCGGCCAGGCGACGGGCTCGGCCAGCAGGGACACGTTCCCGGCCGTCCAGTCGACCTTGGTCGACGGTGTGCCGAGGTTGAGCGTGCGGGGCAGCACACCGTGGCGCATCGCCTGCACCATCTTGATGATCCCGCCGACGCCGGCCGCGGCCTGGGTGTGGCCGAGGTTGGACTTCAGCGATCCCAGCCACAGCGGCCGGTCCCGATCCTGGCCGTAGGTGGCGAGCACCGCCTGCGCCTCGATGGGGTCGCCCAGCGGCGTCCCGGTGCCATGCGCCTCCACAGCGTCCACTTCGGACGGTTCGAGGCCGGCGTCCGCCAGCGCCCGGCGGATCACCCGCTGCTGCGACGGACCGCTCGGGGCGGTGAGGCCGTTGGACGCGCCGTCCTGGTTGACCGCGCTCCCCCGCATGATCGCGAGGACGCGATGACCGTTGCGGCGCGCGTCGGAAAGGCGCTCCACCAGGAGCATCCCGACACCTTCGCTCCACACCGTGCCGTCGGCGTCGTCCGAAAAGGACTTGCAGCGGCCGTCGGGCGCGAGGCCGCGCTGACGGCTGAAGTCCACGAAGACCTCGGGCGTGGCCATCACGGTCACCCCGCCCGCCAGCGCCATCGAACATTCACCGCGGCGCAACGCCTGCGCGGCCAGGTGCAGTGCCACCAGCGACGACGAACAGGCCGTGTCGATCGTGACCGCCGGGCCTTCCAGGCCGAAGGTGTAGGCGACCCGGCCGGAGTGGATGCTGGCCGAGGTCCCGTTGCCGAGGTAGCCCTCGACGTCGTCGGGCACGCGGTTCAGCCCCGTCGCGTAGTCGTGGTACATCACCCCGGCGAACACACCGGTCCCGCTGCCGCGCAAGGACTTCGGGTCGATCCCGGCCCGTTCGACGGCTTCGTGGGAGATCTCCAGCAGCAGCCGCTGCTGCGGGTCCATCGCCAGCGCCTCCCGCGGCGAGATCCCGAAGAAGCCCGGATCGAACTGCCCTGCGTCGTGCAGGAAACCACCCTCGCGCACGTAGGTGGTGCCGCGGTGGTCGGCGTCGGGGTGGTAGACGCCGTCGGTGTCCCAGCCGCGGTTCTCGGGGAACCGGGTGATGCCGTCGTTCCCGTCGGCGACCAGGCGCCACAGGTCGTCGGGTGTGCTCACCCCGCCCGGATAGCGGCAGGCCATGCCGATGATGGCGATCGGCTCGTCGGCTTCGGCCGGAGCGGGCACGTCGTCCCGGACGGGACCGGATCCGGCGGCGAGGAACGTCGCGACCGCACGCGGGTTCGGGTGATCGAACACCAGAGTCGGCGCGATCTTCAGCCCGGTGGCCGCGATCAGCCGGTTGCGCAGTTCCACGGCCGCGAGCGAGTCGAAACCGACCTCGGTGAACGCGCGGTCCGGGTCGATCGCGTGGGCGTCCGGGTGCCCCAGGACGGCGGCGACCGTCGTGCGGACGAGGTCGAGCAGAGCGGCCTCGTCCAGCCCGCCGCGCTGCGCGGCCGACGGCGCCGGGCGGGTGACCCGGACGAGTCCCTTGAGGACTGCCGGAAGACCTTCGGCGGAGGCGCGGGCGCGCAACGCGGCACGGTCCATCCGCATCGGCAGCAGCACCGGCCGGTCCGCCGCCAGCGCCGCGTCGAACAACGCGAGTCCGTCCACTTCGGACAGTGCCCGCTGACCGGAGCGGGCGATCCGGCGCAATCCCGCCTCGTCGAGCCGTTCGCCCATCCCGGTGGACCACAGACCCCAGCCCAGTGCGACGCCGGGGCGGCCTTCCGCACGGCGGCGAAGGGCGAGTGCTTCGAGGAAGGCGTTGGCCGCCGCGTAGTTGGCCTGGCCGGCGCCGTCGAAGGTGGCCGCGGACGACGAGAACAGCACGAACGCCGACAGGTCGAGGTCGCGGGTGAGTTCGTCCAGGACGAGCGCGCCGGTGACCTTCGGCCGCAGGACGGCCGCCAGCCGCTCGTGGTCGAGCGTCGTGATGGTCGCGTCGTCGAGGACGCCGGCGGCGTGAACGACCGCCGACACCGGATGCTCGGCGAGCAGTGCCGCGACGGCCTCGCGGTCGGCGATGTCGCAGGCAGCGACGGTGACGTCGGCACCCAGCGCGGTGAGGTCGTCGACGAGCGGGCCCGCGGTACCGCGACGGCTCACGAGAAGCAGGCTGCGCACCTCGTGCCGCTCGACCAGATACCGGGCCAGCAGCCCGGCGAGGCCGCCGGTCCCGCCGGTGATCAGCACCGTGCCGCCGGTGGTGAACGAGGCCGGGGCCGGGCTCGGAACGCGCGTCAGCCTGGGGATCAGCACCGCGCCGTCGCGGACGGCGAACTCGGGTTCCCCGGAAGCCAGACCGGCGGCGAGTCCGTCTTCTCCCGCGACGTCGGCCAGTACCAGCCGGTCCGGGTGCTCGGCCTGCGCGGAACGCACGAGCCCCCAGACGGCGGCCGCGGCGGGATCGGGGTTTTCGGTGGCGACGGCGCCATCGGTGAGCAGCGCCAGGCGGGCGGGGGCGAACCGGTCTTCGGCGAGCCATGCCTGCACGAGGTCCAGCACGGTTTCGAGAGTGGTGCAACGGACGGCGACGACCGGGGGCACGTCGTCGACGGCGGTGAGATCCGGGTAGAGCCGGTACTCAGCGGCGCCCGGCGTCTCGGGAAGCGGAATCCAGTCGACACCGTAGAGCGCGCCATCTTGCGCACGGGGCGCGGTGGAAAGTGGTCGCAGTGCCAGGGATTCCACCGACGCGACGAGTTCGCCCGCGCCGTCGGCGACCTTCAGGGACACCGAGTACGTCCCGGCTTCGGCACCCGCGACGTGGTTCTCGAGCTTGACGCGCAGAACGTCGGCGCCGCGTGCGTGCAGGGTCACGCCGGACCACGCGAACGGCAGCGCCGCGGGACCACCTCCCCCGGAACCGAGTTCGAGCACGTGCAGGGCCGCGTCCAGCAACGCCGGATGCACACCGAACCCGCCCTGGGTCTCCGGCACGGCGGCGACCTCGGCGTAGAGGTCGTCACCGGACCGCCACGCGGCGCGCAGGCACCGGAACGCCGGCCCGTAATCGAGGCCGGAATCGGCGAGCCGGTCGTAGAGATCGGAAAGGTCGAGAGCCTCACCGGCGGGCGGCCACGCCCCGAAATCGGGAGCGGGTGCCGCCGCGCCGAGGGTGCCCGAAGCGCACCGCGTCCACTCTTCGTCCTCCGTGTCGCGGAAGAAGATCAGAAGCCTGCCGTCCCGGACCGACACCTGAACCTGAACGCCCGCTTCGGAAAGCACCATCGGCACTTCGAGGGTCAGTTCGTCGACGCCGCCGGAGCCCGCGAGCTCCGCGGCCCGCAACGCCAGTTCGAGCAGCGCGGTACCCGGCAGCACCACGTCACCGCCGACGACGTGGTCGGCGAGCCAGGGCTGGGTGAGCGGGGACAACCTGCCGGAGAGCAGCAGGGCACCGTCTTCGGCCGTGGTGACCGACGCCCGCAGGAGCGGATGCCCGGTGTCGCCCAGACCGTAGGCGCCGGGATCCCCGGCGGTGTCCCGGTCGATCAGCCAGTATCGCTGCCGCTCGAAGGCATAAGTCGGCAAATCGGCCTTCGGGTGCTCGCCGAACACCTGGCGCCAGCCGGGTTCGGCGCCACGGACCCACAGCTCGGCCAGCGACGCGGCGAGCGCCTCCGCCTCCGGCCGCGACCCGCGCAGGCTCGGCACCAGCGCCGGGCCCTCACCGTCGAGGACCTCGGCGGCCATCGGCGTCAGCACCGCGTCCGGGCCGAGCTCCAGGAGCACGTCGACGCCGAGCTCGTCCAGACGCCGCACGCTGTCGGCGAACCGCACCGGGCGGCGCACGTGCTCCACCCAGTACTCCGGTGCCGTCGCCTCGGCGATCAGGTCACCGGACACAGTGGACACCAGCGGGATCGCCGGTTTCCGGAAGGTGAGGATCTCGGCGAACCGGCGGAATTCGTCGAGCATCCCGTCCATGTGGTGCGAGTGGAAGGCGTGGCTCACCTTGAGCCGTTTGGTCTTGCGCCCGGCGAACGCGGCGGCGAGTTCCTCGACCGCGGCCTCGTCGCCGGAGACGACCACCGACCGCGGGCCGTTGACGGCCGCGATCGCGAGACGGTCGCCCAGCAGCGGCAGGATCTCGTCCTCCGTCGCCTGCACAGCGAGCATCGCGCCACCCTCGCGCGTGTCCTGCATCAGGCGTCCCCGCGCGGCGACGAGCGCGGCGGCGTCGGACAGCGAGAGCATGCCCGAGACGTGCGCGGCGGCCAGCTCGCCGATCGAGTGACCGGCGACGTAATCGGGGCGCAGGCCCCAGTGCTCGTACAGCCGGAACAGCGCGACCTCGACGGCGAACAGCGCGCACTGCGCGTATTCGGTGCGGTGCAGCAGCCCGGCTTCCTCAGTGCCCTCGTCGGCGAACACGATCTCGGCCAGTGGCCGGTCCAGTTGCAGGTCGAGGTGCCCGCAGGCGTCGTCGAAGGCGGCGGCGAACACCGGGAACCGGCGGTACAGTTCGCGGCCCATCCCGGCACGTTGGCTGCCCTGGCCGCTGAAGACGATCCCGACCCGCGCCGTCCCGGCCGCGGTCCCGTGGACCAGGTTCGGCAGAGCGTCACCGGCGGCCAGCGCGTCCAGCCCGGCCAGCAGTCCTTCGCGGTCGGCGGCGGTCACCACGGCCCTCCGCTCCAGGGCGGAGCGGGTGGTGGCGAGCGCGGCGGCGACGGCCGGGAGGTCGTCGCCGGGCAGGTCTTCACGCAGCCGGGCGGCCTGACGGCGCAAGGCGTTCTCGTCGCGGCCGCTGACGGGGAACAGCCAGGTGGACCAGGCTTCCGGCGCCGGCTCGGTCTCTTCCTCGGCGGGGGCCTGTTCGAGGACGGCGTGCGCGTTGGTCCCGCTCATCCCGAACGACGACACCGCCGCGCGGCGGGGCGCCCCGGTCTCCGGCCAGGCGGCCGTCTCACCGAGCAGCTCGACGGCGCCGGACGACCAGGCGACCTTCGGCGTGGGCTCGTCGGCGTGCAGGGTCTTGGGCAGCACACCGTGCCGCATCGCCTGCACCATCTTGATCACCCCGGCCACCCCGGCGGCCGACTGGGTGTGCCCGATGTTCGACTTGACCGAACCGAGCAGCAGCGGGCGCTCGCGGTCGCGGCCGTAGGTCGCCAGGAGTGCCTGCGCCTCGATCGGGTCGCCGAGGACGGTACCGGTGCCGTGTGCTTCGACGGCGTCCACTTCGGACGGTGCGAGCCCGGCGTTCGCCAGCGCGCGCCGGATCACCCGCTGCTGTGCGGCACCGTTGGGCGCGGTGAGGCCGTTGCTGGCGCCGTCGGAGTTGATCGCGGTGCCGCGGACGACGGCGAGCACCCGGTGCCCGTTGCGCCGGGCGTCGGAAAGCCGTTCCAACACCAGCATCCCGACACCTTCGGACCAGCCGGTGCCGTCCGCCGCGGCGGAGAACGGCTTGCAGCGTCCGTCCGGCGCGAGCCCGCGCTGACGGCTGAAGGCGAGGAAACCGCCGGGGCTCGACATCACCGCGACGCCGCCTGCCACCGCGATCGGGCACTCCCCCAGCCGCAGTGCCTGCCCTGCCAGGTGCAGTGCGACCAGCGACGACGAGCACGCGGTGTCCACGGTGACCGTCGGACCCTCGAACCCGAAGGCGTACGAGACGCGGCCGGACGCGACACTCGCCGCGTTACCGGTCAGCAGATAGCCTTCGAGGCCTTCTTCCGCACCACCGAGACGCGGTCCGTATTCCTGGGTCTCCGCGCCGACGAACACGCCGGTCGCGCTCCCCCGCAAGGTGGCGGGATCGATCCCCGCCCGCTCGAAGGCCTCCCACGACGTCTCCAGCAGGAGCCGCTGCTGCGGATCCATCGCCAGCGCCTCACGCGGCGAGATCCCGAAGAACCCCGCGTCGAACTCCCCTGCGCCGTCGAGGAAACCGCCTCGCCGGGTGTAGGTCTTGCCCGGCACCCCGGGGTCGGGGTCGTACAGCGACTCCACGTCCCAGCCGCGGTCGGCCGGGAAGTCCGACGTCGCGTCCCCACCCTCGGTGACCAGCCGCCAGAGGTCTTCCGGCGAACCGATCCCGCCGGGGTAACGGCAGGCCATGCCGACGATCGCGATCGGTTCGTCGTCGGCGATCGCCTGGTAGTCCTCGACCTCGGCCACGGCCTCCCCGGCGAGCAGGTCACGCAGGTGACCGGCGAGCGCCGACGGCGTCGGATGGTCGAAGACGAGCGTCACCGGCAGCTCCAGCGCGGTGGCCGCCGAGATCCGCCGATGCAGCTCCACGGCCGCGAGGGAATCGAACCCGAGTTCGGCGAAGGGCGTGCCGGGAGCCGCGGTCCCCGCGCCCGGTTTCGCCTCCAGCACCGCTTCGGTCTCGGCGACGACCAGCGCGGCGAGCGCCCGCCGCCGCTCCCCGTCCGGGGTTTCGTCGAAAGCGGCCAGCACCGTGGCCCAGTCCGGCCGAACACGTCGAGTTCGCAGAATCAGTTCGTCTCGCATGGTCCGCATTTCGGGTTCGAGGATGGGATTCCGAAGCTAGTGCGGGAACGGACCCCTTTCGCACCCCTACGTGCCCCTGTTCACCGTCGCGCGCGGGGTGCAGGCAGGGGTCGGCGCGGCGGTTCCGAAGACGGCGAGTGGGTCGTGAGTGGCGTTTCGGGTTCTAACCCGAAACGCCACTCACGACCGGGGCACTGTCGCGCGCGGGTCGGACAGGAGTCAGTGACCGAGCCGGTCCGCCAGCTCCCGCTTGAGGATCTTGCCGCTGGGCCCGAGCGGCATCGCGTCCAGGAACTCCACCCGCCGCGGATACTTGTAGGCCGCGACGCGCTTCTTGCTCCACGCCACGAGCTCCGCCGCCAGCTCCGGCCCGGGTTCCCGATCGGAAGCGGCCACGACGACGGCGCAGACCTCCTCGCCGTACCGGTCGTCCGGCACGCCGACGACGGCGACCTGGGCGATCGCGGGATGCCTGGTCAGCACTTCTTCGATCTCACGGGGGTACACGTTGTAGCCGCCGCGAAGGATCATGTCCTTCTTGCGATCCACAATGGACAGATAACCGTCGTCGTCGAGGAAGCCGAGGTCGCCGCTGCGGAACCAGCCGTCCACGATCGCGGCGGCCGTCGCCTCGGGGCGGTTCAGGTAGCCCGCCATCACGTTGTGCCCCCGGACGACGATTTCGCCGACCTCGCCCGGCGGCACGAGTTCGATCCGGTCTTCGGTCTCGGCACGCGCGATGGCGACGTCCACGCCCCAGATCGGTTTGCCGACGGTGCCCGCGCGGGTCGGCCACGCGCGCTGGTTGTAGGCCACCACGGGCGAGGTCTCGGTGAGGCCGTACCCCTCGTAGATCGGGCAGTCGAACACGGCCTCGAACCGCTCCAAGAGCGCCACGGGCAACGACGAACCGCCGGAGAAGGCCCGGTCGAGTTTAGGCCGCCGAGGTTCGTCCTCGGCGGCCTCCAGCAACGCGACGTACATCGTCGGCACGCCCATGAACAGCGAGCAGTTCTGTTCCACCATCAGGTCCAGCGCGGCACGCGCGTCGAACCGCGACATCAGCACCATCGTCGCACCGGCACGGAAACAGGTCGCCATCCCGCAGATCTGGCCGAAGGTGTGGAACAGCGGCAGGCAGCCGAGCAGCACGTCGTCGGCGTGGAAGTCGAACGGCGACAGCATCGTGGTGGCCACGTTCAGCACGATGCTCAGATGGGTCAGCATCGCGCCCTTGGGTTTGCCGGTC
This sequence comes from Amycolatopsis sp. MJM2582, assembly GCF_000754115.1. Classification (NCBI taxonomy): domain Bacteria; kingdom Bacillati; phylum Actinomycetota; class Actinomycetes; order Pseudonocardiales; family Pseudonocardiaceae; genus Amycolatopsis; species Amycolatopsis sp. MJM2582. The sequence continues at coordinate 357,570 of NZ_JPLW01000006.1, read as the reverse complement.
GTCCCCGAGGTGTAGAGGATCAGCGCGAGGTCCGAGGGTTCGCGCGGTTCGTACCGCTCGATCTCGGTGGCCGCCCCGGCGAGGACGTCGAGGCGGACGCGGCCGGTGTCGACGTCCTCCAGCATCGTCAGGACTTCGACACCGGCCGCGTCGGCGGCCTCGCCGCCCTGCTCCAGCAGGGCGGCTCCGCAGATCAGCACCCTGGCGTCGCAGTCGCCGAGGATGTAGTGGATCTCCTCCGCGACGAGCAACGTGTGCACCGGCACGACGACCGCGCCGAGCGCCAGCGCACCGAAGTAGACCATCGGGAACTCCGGCGTGTTCGGCAGGAGCAGCACGACCCGGTCGCCGGCGGCGACCCCCTGGTCCCGGAGCGCGGAGGCGTACCTCTTCGCCCCGGCCCAGAGTTCCCGGTAGGAGAACGGTTCCCCGTCGAACACGAGCGCGGGGTGGTCCGGCCGCCTGCCCGCCGAATCGGCGAGGACGGCCGCGAGGGACAAGGACACCGGACTCCCCTCTCAGCCGCGGGGCAGACCGAGATCCAGCCAGATCTGGTCCAGCGCCTCGACCATCTTCTGCACGTCGCTGCCGGTGTGCACCGCCGACGGGGCCGTGCGCAGGATCTCCTGTCCGAACGGGACACTCGGCGCGTTGATCGACTGGATGTAGATCCCGTGCCGCTGCAACAGGAGTTCGTGCACCTTCTTGCAGAGCGCGTCGTCGCCGACCAGGATCGACACGATATGCGACTCGTCCGAAAGGAACGGGATGCCGCGTTCGGCGAGCAGTTTGTGCAGCAGCTGCGCGTTGTCGGCGAGGATCTCGCGCTCCCGCTCCGACGAACGCAGGTGCCGGACGGCGGCGAGCGCCCCGGCGGCCACGGCGGGCGGCAGCGCGGTGGTGAAGATGAACGAACGCGAGTGCGTGCGCACGGCGTCGATCAGCGCGGCGGGCCCGGCGATGTACCCACCGGTGGTGCCGAAACCCTTGGCCAGCGTGCCCATCACGACGGTGAACTCGTCGGCGATCCCCTCGCGCGCGGCGATCCCGGCGCCTTCGGGGCCGTACATCCCGACGGCGTGCACTTCGTCCACATAGGTCATGGCGTCGTACTGCTTCGCCAGCGCGGCGAATTCCGCCAGCGGCGCGACGTCGCCGTTCATCGAGTAGACCGATTCGAACACGATCATCTTCGGCCGGTCGGCCGGAGCGGCGGCGAGCAGCTCGGCCAGATGCGCGACGTCGTTGTGGCGGAAGATCTTCTTCTCCGCGCCGCTGTGCCGCAGCCCGTCGATGATGGAGGCGTGGTTCTTCTCGTCGGAGAACACGATGCAGTCCTCGGGGCGGCCCGCCAGCACGGTCAGCGAACCGTCGTTGGCGGTGTAGCCGGAGGTGAACAGCAGCGCGTCCTCTTTGCCGTGCAGTTCGACCAGTTCGCGTTCCAGCGCCACGTGGTAGTGGTTAGTGCCCGCGATGTTGCGCGACCCGCCCGCCCCGGCGCCGAATCGCTCGACGGCCTCCTTCATCGCGGAGAGCACGTCCGGGTGCTGGCCCATGCCGAGGTAGTCGTTGCTGCACCAGACGTTGATCTCGGCGACCGCTTCGGCCTCCTCGTACCGGCTGGCGGTCGGGAACCGGCCCGCCTGCCGCCCGATCTCCAGGAAGTCGCGTTTCTGCAGCACTTCGCCCTGCAGGGTGCGCTGGAAGGACTCCAGATAGGTGGTCATGACGTCAACTCGCTCTCTGGCTTGGCGTGGCTGGACTTGGTGGCGGGTTTCGCCTCCTCGCGGAGGCGGAGCTTGTCCGGCTTCCCCGCGTCGGTCAGCGGAAGCTCGGCGCGGAGCCGGATCTCCGCCGGCACGTGGCTCGGTGACAGCGCCCGCGCGACATGCGCGGCCAGGTCGGCGGGATCCACGTCCCTGCCCCGGCGCGGCACCGCGATCGCGTGCATGTACTCGACGTTGTCCTCGTCGGCGACCCCGAACACCGCGGCCTGCGCGACGTCCGGATGGGCCAGCAGCGCGTTCTCGACCTCGGCCGGGTACACCTTGATGCCGTTGGTCTTGATCATGTCGGCGAGCCGGTCGACCAGGTACAGGTAGCCGTTCTCGTCGAGGTAGCCGACGTCGCCGGTGTGCAGCCAGCCGTCGATGAGGACCCGCGAGGTCAGGTCGGGCCGCTTCCAGTAGCCGTCCATCATCATCGGCGACCGGACGCAGATCTCCCCGGTCTTCCCGGCGGGCAGCTCGTGCCGCACGTGCGGGTCGCGGATGCCGACCTGGACGAACGGGACCGCCTTGCCGACCGTGGTGAGCAGTTCCGGCTTCAGGTGCTCTTCCGGCGAAAGCGCGGCGATCACCCAGCTTTCGGTGGTGCCGTAGATCTGGATCAGCTTCGCGCCGAACACCTCCGCGGCCCGGGAGAGCCGCACCGGCGAGGCCGGGCTCCCGCCGTAGTAGAGCTCGCGCAGGCTGGAATGGTCGGTGGTGCCCAGCGCCGGATGGTCGAGCAGGTCGTAGAGCTGCGGGGTGGCCAGGTAGACCCGGTTGACCCGGTGGCGTTCCACGGCTTCGAGCACGGCGCCGGCGTCGAATCCCTCGTGCAGGACGATCATCCCGCCGGAGGCGACCGCGTCGTCCACTGTGGACGAGACGGAATGACTGAGCGGCGTGGTGACCAGCATCGTGCAGCGTTCGGTCATGTGCCGGGCCTTGGTGACCACCGCGCCCAGCCCGCCGAACCCGCGGCCGATGCCCTTGGGCCTGCCGGTGGTCCCGCTGGTGTAGGTCAGCACCGCGGTGCCCTCGGCTCGCGGCTCGACCTCGCTCGCGGTCCCGGTGATGTCGGCGACGTCGTCACCGAAGTCCCCGAAAGCCGCCAACGCCGCCGGTTCCGCCATGTCGTCGCGGATCTTCCTGGCCCTGTCGAGGTTCGCCGCGTCGGTGAGCAGGACCGTGGTGCCGGTGTCGTCGACGATCTCGACCTGGGTGGCGACCGGGAGTTCGTCCAGCGGATCGGCGGCGTTGATCCCGCGCAGGTGCACCACGGTGGCGCCGATCAGGTTGGCGGCGTACCGGCCGATGAGCGTCGCCGGGCTGTTCCCCACGGTCAGCAGGGCCACCACCCCGCCCTCGCCGGTCCCGCGGTCGCGCAGCGCGGCGGCGGCACCGGTGATGGCCGCCGCGAGTTCCGCCGAGGTCAGCGCTTCGTCGCCGTGGCGCAACGCGATCTCGTCCGGCCGCGTGGAAAGCACGTCCAGCAGCTGGCTGACGTAGTGGTCGATCTGCACCGCGCTACTCCGTTCCCGCGGCCCGGCCGGCGAGCTCTTCGAGGTGGGCCACGGCGGACTCCACGCCCGGCATGGTCAGGCTCCGCCGCTGGGCCCGCGCGACGGTGGCCGCGATCCGGGTGTCGGCCAGCACCGCGCGGCAGGTCTCGGCGACCGCTTCCGGTGTGGTGGCGGGGATCTGCTTGCCGAACCCGAGCTCCTCGATACGGCGCGCGTTGTGCGGCTGGTCGCCGAACTGCGGCAGCGTGGCCATCGGCACTCCGGCGCGCAGCGCCTCACGGATGCTGTTGTACCCGGCGTGCGTCAGGAACAGCTGCGCGCATTCGAGCAGCAGCGGCTGCGGCATCCGTTCGACGACGAGCACGTTGTCACCGACCTCGACGTCGCCGATCGGGAACCCGGCCGTCGCCACCACCGCCGAACAGTCCACACTGGACAGTCCTTCGATCAGGGCGCGCACCGTGACGTCGGGGTCTTCCATCTCCTCCGGCGGGTCGATGCCGAACGCCTTGAACGCGCCGAGCATGGGCAGCGCGGTGCCGACCGAGGCGAGCACCAGCGGCCGGTCCGCGGGCAGCGCGGCGATCTCCGGCGGCAGGACCTCGCCGGTGGCCACCTCCGACGGCTGGCGGTAGGTGAACGGCGTCGGCAGATCGAAGGCGGCGAACGAGGTGTCGGCGGGCAGGCAGTCGAAACGGCCGTAGCGGTGCACCATCCCGGCGTCGGGTTCGGCGGCGAGCCCCAGCTCCTGGCGGCGTTCGTTCAGCGGCTCCACCAGACCCGCCGGGTCGATCAGGTTGCCCGCACCCGACGGCGCGCTGATGTACGGGACGCCGAGCTGCTCGGCGACCAGCGCGCCGGACAGCTCCGCGCCGTCACGCACCACGATGTCGGGCTGGAACTCCTTGGCCAGGGGGTAGAGCTTCTGGTAGGCGGTGGTGACGTGCGGGCCGCTCGCGGTGGCGATCAGCTGGTCGCGTGTGTCCAGCACCCGGCGCGGGGTCCCGGCCGCTTCGGCCTCCTGACGTTCCTGCACCATCCGGCCGATGGCCTCGACCATGCCCGGAAGCACCGGTTCGATCCGCATGAGCCCGGGCTCGAAGACGTCGGCCAGTTCCGGCGGGGTCACGACGAGGACGTCGTGGCCCGCCTTCGCCGCCGCCCTGGCCAAGGGCAGCACCGCCCGTGCGTGGCCCTGCGAGCCGGTCACGGTGCACAAAACCCGCATGGGGTCCACCTTTCGTTTCTGTCCTTTGAGGACGGTCAGGGAACGGGATCGAGGGACGGCGTGCGCACCGGGTCGACCGGCGGCCTGCCGAAGCCGCGCCAGGCGATGCCGGACCGGCTGAGCGCGTCGGGGTCGAGGTGGTTGCGGGTGTCGATGACGACCGGTCCTTCGAGCAGGCCGGCGATCCGCGGCCAGTCCAGGGCACGGAACTGCGGCCAATCGGTCAGCAGGACCAGCGCGTGCGCGTCCTTCGCGATGTAGTAGGGGTCGTCGACGACCCGGACGCCGGGGATCGGCGGTTCGGCGCCGGTGAGGCCGGGGTCGTATCCGGTCAGTTCCGCGCCGCGCTCGGCCAGCAGCCGGGCGACGCTCAGTGCCGGGGAATCCCGGAGATCGTTGGTGCCCGCCTTGAAGGTCAGCCCGAGCAGGCCGATCCGCAGGCCGGTGAGATCCGCGTCCGCGGCCAGCCCGCAGGCCACGGCGATCCGTTCGACCACCCGGGACGCCTGCTTCGCGTTCCCGGAGATGACCTCGTCGAGCAGGCCGAACTCGAAACCCGCGACCTCGGCGACCTGCTTGAGCGCCATGGTGTCCTTGGGCAGGCAGGAACCACCCCAGCCCGGCCCCGGCGAGAGGAACGTCGGGCCGATCCGTCGGTCGTAACCCATGCCTTCGGTGACGTCGCCGATGTCGGCGTCGAGCCGCTCGCACAGTTCGGCGATGGCGTTCACATAGGACAGTTTCGTGGCGAGGAAACAGTTGGCGGCGTACTTGACCATCTCCGCGCTCGCCGCGTCGGTCAGCACCGTCGGGGCGCCGAGCCGGGCGTAGAGCGCCGCGACGCGTTCCGCCGGGCCGCGGGTGTCGGAACCGACGACGATCCGGTCCGGGTTGAGGAAGTCGTGGACGGCGGTGCCCTCGCGGAGGAACTCCGGATTGCTCACCACCGCGACGTCGTCCCGGCCGAGCAGCGCGGCGACCCTGGCCGCGGTCCCGACCGGCACGGTCGACTTGTTCACCAGCACGCAACCCGGCGAAAGCACGTCGCGGACCTTGGTCGCGACGTCGATGACGGCCGACAGATCGGCCATCCCGCCCTCGCCCATCGGGGTGGGTACACAAAGGAACACGGCTTCCGCGGTCTCGACGGCCTCCGCGGCCGATTCGACGAAACCGAGCCGTCCGGCGGCGATTCCCTCGGCGACCAGACCGGGCAGGCCCTTTTCCAGGATGTCGACCTCACCGCGCTGGAGCCGGGCCAATTTGCCGCGATCGGAATCGGTGCACCGGACCCGGTGTCCGAGCGAGGCGAGACACGCCGCGGTGGTCAGCCCGACGTATCCGGCGCCGACGACGGCCACTTGGTAGGAATGCAACGTGAGACACCTTTCAGTCGGCGAAATCCGGCTCCGAATTCCGGGAAAGGGGATTCGGAAGCGAGAGCCGATCGGGCCGGGAATTGGCGGTCCGGCCGATGAACCCGACAGTAGGATCGGCCTCGAAGCGCCAACAACCCCTAGCGACCGGTGCCCACCCCTAATCGCCGGATCCCCGGTTCGGGTGGATCGGGGAATTCCACCCGGACGTCAACCCGTGGTTGGTCGCCGCGCCGGGTGCCTGCTCCTACGCTCGTGATCGATACCGAACGAACAGGTCGCCCACAGCCGAGGAGAGTGCGCAGTGGACACCAGCACGCTGATCAACATCGCGGTCGCCATCGCCGTCGTCGTCTACGTGATCTACCAGCGCATGAGCTGGAAGCCGCTGGAGAACGTGGAAATCTGGGGCGGGCCGCTCACCCTGGTCGCCATCGGGGTCATCCAGATGCGGCATCTGGACACCACCATCAGCGTGACCGACATCGTCTTCCTCGGGGTGGGCCTGCTGGTCTCACTCCTCGGCGGCGCCGCGATGGGCGCGATGACGCAGCTGCAGCGGCGCGGTGACAAGGTCTACCAGCGGATCGGCGCGCTCGGCCTCGCCGTCTGGGTGGGCCTGCTGCTCGTCCGCGGCGTGCTCGGCGTGATCGGGCATTTCGCCGGCGCGACGCTGACCTCCGGGGGCGGCACCATCCTGCTCTCGCTGGGCGCGAACCTGATGGCGATGACGCTCGTGCTGTCCGCCCGTCTCGGCGGCGCCAAGATCCCGGGCGGCAGCCCGCAGCGCTGACCCCGGACGTCACGCTTGGTGCATCGGGTCGTGAGTGGCGGCTTAGAACCGAAGTCCGTGAAGGCCTCCTTGAGGACCCTGGGTCCCTCAAGGAGGCCTTCACGGACTGGGCACCCAAGCGCGGCGTGAGCGGAGGCGTGACTCGCGTGATTGGAGGCCGCACTCGGGATGTACCGCCTGTGATCACGCGAGTGCGGCCGATCGGTACAGCGGGTGCCGGACGACGATGCCGCTTCACCGCCGCAGGACCGCGGCGGTGACCACCTCGGCGAACTCCTCGGGCCGCGCCTCCGGGAAACCGTGCCCGCCGGGGAAGACCTGGAGGTCGAACGGGCCGGTGGTGTACTCGTGCCAGGCGCGCGCCTCGTCGAGGGACACCGTCGGATCGCTGTCGCCGACGAGCACCGTGACCGGACAGCGCAGCGCGGGCGCGGGCTCCGGCCGGTAGGCGGCCAGCGCCCGGAAATCGGCCCGGATGGCCGGGAAAGTGGCCTTGAGCAGCTCCGCGTCCCGCGCACCAGGCGAGCCGGCGTCGCGAAGCGAGTACAGCTCGGCCACGAGGTCCTGATCCGGCAGCAGGTGGAGCCCGAGCGAGCCGGACCGGGACGGGGCCGGGCAACCGGACACGATCAGCGCGACCGGGCTGCCGGTCAGCACCTGCTCCAGTCGCCTGGCCACCTCGAAACCGACGACCGCGCCCATTCCGTGGCCGTACACCGCGAACGGCGCGCCTTCCCAGAGCGCGAGCGCCCCGGTGACCCGGTCGGCCAATTCCCCGATGTCTTCGGCGCACGGTTCCGCGACCCGATCCTGACGTCCCGGATATTGCGCCGCGTGCACCTCGATCCCCGGCGCGAGCGCGGCGGAAAGCGGGAAGAACGCATTCGCGGCCGCACCGGCGTCGGGCAGGCAGATCAGACGCGGTACCGACGGTCCTCCGGGCCGGAAAACACGGACCCAGTCCCCGGCATCGCCGCTTGGAGCGGTCATCGCAGGATTCCTCCGAAAGGGATGGGAATTGTTCGGCGGAGGGTCGGAGAGACCGCTTTCTTTCGCCTCGGCGAACACTAGCCGGACGCTTCCTGCGGAAACAACCGCGAGAGAGCGACCTCCTACCAACGGTGACGGTATTTCCACCCTCGGAATGATCGCCCGCGAGCGGAAAGTCGTGGTGGCCCTACGATCGTCGTATGACCGAAGCAGTGTCCGAAGAGGTCGAGGAACGTCGCTGGCGATGGGCCGCGCCCGCGGCCGGGACGGCGCTGCTGGCCGTCACCCAGATGACCGCGACCGTCCCGGCGGGCGCCGGCTGGCTGTGGGTGCTCTACGCCGTGTCGTCGGCGAGCTGGCTGCTGTGGATCGGGATCAGCGAGCGCTTCCCCCGCGCCGCCCTGCTCCCGCTGGCCGCGGCGAGCGCGGTCCCGGCCTTCGGCACCGGCGCCGCCACCGACGGCACCGCCGTGATCATGACCTGCATCACCCTCGCCGCGTTCGCCTCACGGCTGGAGCCGGACACCGTCGCGATCATCGCGCTGATGGTCTTCGACGCCGCCGCCATCGTGGCCTCCAGCCTGCTCGGCCACCGCCCTTCGGAGGCGTGGCTGGGCGCGCTGGGCGCGGTCGTCATCGTGGTCCTCATCGGATTCACCCGCCGCGGGCATCTGACCAGGGTCGCGCAGGCGGAACGGTTGCTGCACCAGGAACGGCTGGCGCACACCCGGGGCGTCCGGGCCGCGACGCTCGACGAGCGCACCCGTATCGCCCGCGAGATCCACGACGTCGTCGCCCATTCCCTCGGCGCGCTGCGGGTCCAGCTGGAGGTGATGCACACCCTGCTGGTGGAGGAGGACGACACCGAAGGCGCCCTGCGTTCGCTCGCGCTTTCGCGAAGTCTCGCCGACCAAGGGCTCAGCGACGTCCGGGACGCCGTGGCGGCGCTGCGCGAGGACGTCCGCGCCCTGCCGGACGCGCTGAACGAACTGGTGCGGACCTTCGGCCGGGAACACGACACCCCGGCGGAGTTCACCATGCTGGGCGAGCACCGCGATCTGCCGTCGGCGCAGACGATCGCGCTGCTGCGGATCTGCCGGGAGGCGCTGACGAACGCGGCCAAGCACGCCGCGGGCGAGGCGGTGAGCGTCGAACTGGAGTACCCGCCGGACGAGGTCCGGCTGCACGTCCGCAACCCCCTCGCCGCCGCACCGGACCCCGGGCACACGCCGGGCTACGGCCTGACCGGGATGCGCGAACGGATCGAACTCGTCGACGGCACCCTGGTCACCGGTCCGGACGGCCGGTTCTGGGACGTCACCGCCCGCGTGCCGGGCTAGTCCCGCACGTAACCGGCTTGGTAGGCATAACGGACGGCCTGCGCCCGATCCCGGCTCCCCGTCTTGGCGAAGATCCGGTTGATATGGCTCTTGACCGTTGTCTCGCTGACGAACAGTTCCGCGGCGATCTCCTTGTTGCTGCGCCCCGCCGCGATCAGCGTCAGCACATGGGCTTCCCGTTTCGTGAGCTTCGCGTCGTCCTCGGGCTGCGGCGCCGAAGCGGGCGCGGGCGAGAGGGCGGCGCCGAGCACTCGCCGCTGCACCCGCGGGTCGAGCAGGGCCTGCCCCGCCGCGGCCGCGTGCACCGCGCGCCCGATTTCGTGCTTGTTCGCCGATTTCGTCAGGTATCCCAACGCTCCGGCCTCCAAGGCGCGCAGCACCCAGTCGTCGTCGGCGTAGGTGGTGAGCACGACGACCTCGATCTCCGGATGCTGTTCCTTGATCCGCCGGGTCGCCTCGACGCCGTCGCACCGGGGCATGGAGAGGTCCATCAGCACGACGTCCGGGCGTAGTTCCCCGGCCAGCCGCACGGCGACCTCGCCGTCGGGCGCCTGGCCGACCACGGTGATCCCCGCGACCGTCCCCACCAGCAGGGCCAGCCCTTCGCGTACCGCCGCTTGGTCTTCGGCGATCACGATCCGGACCGGGGGCACTTCTTCGACCATGTCTGCATCATCTCCTGCCCTCACCGGTCCGCGCCACACGGCACTCCACCTCGAGGTGGACGCCGATCTCCAACCGGATTCCCACCCGCGCGCCGATGATCGGCGCGGCCGTTCGCCCTAGATTTCGGGACAACCGGCATCGAACTGCCGGATGGGGAGTCTTTCGAAGGAGTTTTGATGAGTGAAGCCATGCGAAACGCCCTCATCCTGAGCGGCGTACTGCTGGCGCTGGTGCTGTTCACGCACATCGGTCGCCACAAGGCCCACCTGGTCATCCTGATCCTGCCGTTCTTCACGTGCGCGCTGGTGGGCTGGGCGGTCCTCTACGACCTCAAGCTGACCACGCCGAACTCACTGGCCGGCCTGGTCGGCATCGCGGCGGGTGTCCTGATCGGCTGGGGATTGCTGAAGGGCACGAAGGTCGAGTGGGACCAGGAGAAATCCGCCGTCTACACCAGGGCGGGCTGGGTCTACTTGGGACTGTGGCTGTTGGTCCTGGTGGGACGGCTCATCTTCGTCTACACGCTGGAGCACAGCCACTCGTTCGCGGCCGACTTCGGCAAGTTCCTGATGGACACCGGGATCGACGCCGGCGGCGTCTCCGCCTTCTTCGTCACCATGGCGCTGACGATGGTCATCTTCCGCACCGCCGGGGTCTGGGTGTACCGGGCCAAGGTACTCAGGCAGGCTCAGCGAACCCCCAGTTACGCGAGCTGAGCACTGTCTCGCCTGCCCGGTCCGTCGACTATCCCCCAGTCGCCGGACCGGGCCTCGACCCGTTCAGGGCTCGGGCAGTTCGATCGGCGCGATGTGGTCGAAGACGTCGCCGGGTCCGGGATTGCGCGGGTCGGTGGCCCCGCCGAGATGGCGCAGCGTCCCCCACACCGCGTTGAGCGCGCTGGTGACCGCCCCTTCGGCGAAGCCGCCCATCCACGAGATGTCGTCACCGGCGAGGAAGAGGCCGCGCTGGGCGGCGGGAAGGTCGTCCTGACGGAAATGGGTGAACAGGCGACGCTGGTAGCGGTACTGCCCCGGCAGGTTCGCCTTGAACGCGCCTTGGAAGTTCGGCTCGTTCTCCCAGGTGACGGTGACCGGGTCGCCGGTGATGTGGGAGCGGATGTCGACGCCCGGGTAGATGTCGGCGAGCGCGTCGAGCGCGAGTTCGAGCCGCTCGGCCGGGCCGAGTGTGGCGAATTTGAGCGAATCGTCGTTCCAGGTATAGGAAAGGCACAGCGCGGCCGGCGCGTCCGGTCCGTCGTCGAACAGGTAGACGCTGCGCGGGGTCCGGTCGGTCAGGGTCATCCCCATCAGTTCCTCACCGGTGCGCGGATCGACGTCGTGCCAGAACGGCCGGTCGACCGGGACGAACAACTTCGAAGCCCCCATGTAGTGCGTGCGTTCCAGTGCGGTCCACACGTTCGCGGGCAGCAGCGGGCGCACCCCGGCGATCTTGGTGAGCAGCACCCGGTGCTGCGCGGTGAAGACCACGGCCGGGTAGGTCCGCACGTCACCGTTTTCGTCCTCGACGGCGAACCCGTCCGCCGCCGGGCGCAACCCGAGGACGGCCGGACGCGGCGACCCGTCATGCAGCGACGCGACCGAGGTACCGGCCGGCCAGAAGCGTGCCGAGGCGGGCGCGTGGTGCCACAGCCGCCGCGGGAGTTGCTGGCAACCGCCGATGATCTGCCGCGGCCCCTCTTCGACGCCGGTGTAGATGACGCGGAGGATCTCCAGCACGGAATTGGGGAAGTCGGTGTCCCAGCCGCCGGTGCCGAAGCCGACCTGGCCGAAGATCTCGCGATGGCGGAACGAGGCGAACGCCGTCGACCGCGCCAGGAAACCGTAGAAGGACTGGTCGTCGAGTTCGGGCAGCAGCCGGTTCCAGATCGCCTTCACCATGGCGGTGTCGCGCATCCGGATGGCGTCGCGCATGGTGGACAGATCGGCCAGTTCTTGCAGTGCTTTGTGCCAGGCGTCGTCGACCTCGTGGAAGACCGACGGGAGATCCGCCGGGGTCCGCGCGCGATAGGTCACGCCGTCGAGGTTGATCACCGTGGTGGAAGTGCTGCGGGACAACGGGTTCGCGAACGGCTTGGTCTCCAGGCCGACCTCGTCGATGTACCGGTACAGGGTGGTGGCCGAGGGCGGGAACCGCATCGCGCCCATCTCCGCGACCGCGCCGTCCTCACCCGCCAACGGGATCGAGCGCATCCGGCCGCCGATCTGGCCCGCTTCGTAGACCACCGGTTTCAAGCCGAGACGCAGCAGTTCGTAGGCCGCGACCACACCCGCTATCCCGCCGCCGACGACGGCGACCTCCTGGCCGAGACGGTCCGGTGGCAGTTCGCCGAGCCCGGCCGGATGCGCGAGCCAATCGTCGTAGGCGAACGGGAAATCGGGGCAGAGAGTGGTCAGCGGGGGCGCGAAATCGGCTGCGGTCATCGTGGCGGATCTCCCTGGTCATCGGGGCCACACTGTCTCGACCGAAACGTACGACGGGGTCCGGCGGGGACCAACCCCTCACTTTCCCCTACTCGCCCCTAGTCCATTTTAGACACCGGCGGGCGCGGTATCCGCCGTGTGAAGCGCCTTTTCCAGGCCGCGGCCGGCGGAGCGCCGCCGGTACCAGACGGTCCACGCGACCACGCCGGTGATCGCGGTCAGTTCGATCGCGGTGGACAGGCCGACCATCACCGACGCGGGCAGCAGGTAGATCAGGACGAGCCGCGCGGCCGACTCGGCGACCAGGACCACGCCCCAGCCCGCGGTCGAGATCCGGTGCAGTTTGCGGAACTCGGGTTCCGTGTCGTACAGCCGGTCCCAGCCCGCGCGGCGAGCCGGGGTCAGCGCCCGGATCCGCCGGGAGATGAAGAAGGTCACCGGTTTCCCGAAGGCGAGGCTGCCGAGGAAGGCGATCCCGGCCAGGCCGCTGGTGAAGGGATCCTTGGCCAGCAGCAGGCGTTCGTCCCCGCTCACCAGGGAGACCAGCAGGGTGACCGCGCAGACGACGAGGACGAACACCCCGAAGCCGTCGACCTTGCGTTCCTTCACCGCGACGGCGAGCACGAGGACGCCGATGGCGATCGTGGCCGCCACCAAGGCGGAGCCGCTGCTCCACCCGAAGGCGAGCAGTACGTAGTAGACGACGACCGGCACGGTGACGTCGGCGATCAGCGAGACGAGGGAGCGCGTGCGCGCGCCGCGTCCGTCGGTTTCCTGGTTCTTCGTTTCCCCCGGCATGTGAAGTTCCTATCACGGGGAAACCACCCGTGCGGAGAAGTTCACCCCCTATTCGTGAACCCCTATTCCCGACGTCAGTGTCGTTCAGTGGTCAAGTCACCCCCTGCATTTCGGCACGACACCAAGATCACCGATACCGTGAGGGTGAAAGGAACTCGCGTGACCGTAGGAGATATACCAGAATGCAACGGAACTTCAAGGAATTCAAGATAACGGTCGACCCCGTCAGGGACGACTTCCTGCGGGCCAAGGGGCCCGGCCAGCGCAACCTCCTTCTCGGCCGCGCGGTGTTCGAGTTCGCGAGCGATCTGGAACACCTCGACACCATCCAGCAGGAATTCGTCGAAGGCTCGCACCGGCCGCTGATCCGCCGGAACTGGCAGGACAGCACCGCGGACTACAGCGATCCGACGCAGCTGCTCATCCAGGGCCAGCAGGTGATGCAGAACTGGGAGCGGCCACTGATGAAGGTGCTGGCGGAAAACGCCGCGGCGAACGGCGGCGATCTGCTCGAAGTCGGTTTCGGGATGGGCATTTCGGCCACCTACGTCCAGGACGCCGGCGTCCGGTCGCACACCCTGATCGAAATCAACTCCGAGGTGAAGGCCGAGTTCGAGAAATGGCGTTCCCAGTGGCCGGATCGCGATATCCGGCTGGAACTCGGCGCCTGGCAGGACGTGCTCGGCGGCCTCGGCCAGTACGACGCGATCCTTTACGACACCTACCCGACCGATGAACGGGAATTCGCCAGGACCTTGGGCCCGAAGGCCATCGTGCTGGCCGCCGAATTCTTCGAGCACGCCGCCGCCCACCTTCGCCCCGGCGGCGTCTTCTCCTACTACACCAACGAAATCGACTCACTGAGCCGGGCGCACCAGCGTGCCCTGCTCGACCATTTCAGCTCGTTCCGGGTGGAGGTCGTCCGCGGCCTGAAGCCGCCCGCCGACTGCACCTACTGGTGGGCGGGCACGATGGCGGCCGTGACCGCCGTCAAGTAGACGAAACGACGAAGGTCTCCTTACCCGACCGGGTAAGGAGACCTTCGTCGTTCACGTTCAGGCGCTGTTGACGACCGAGACCTGGAGCCAAGACGGGAGATCCCGGCGCCGGTTGACGTCCAGCTTGCGATAGACACGGGTCAGATGTTGCTCGACCGTGCTCACCGTGATGTAGAGCTTGCTCGCGATCGCCCGGTTCGTGTGCCCGAGGGAGGCCAGCCCGGCGACCCGTCGTTCGGCCTCGCTCAGCGATTCGATGAGCTCGCGTTCGACGCCCGACGCGGCGATGTCCGCCGTGGTGGAGACCGGCTTCCCCTCGTCGGCCGTTCCGTCGAGACGCAGATCCCGGCAGATCACCTCGGCGTGGCAACCCTTCGCGATGTGCCACGCTTGGCGGGCCACCGTGCGCGCACGGCCCGACTCGGCGAGGGTGTAGTGCGCGCGGCTGAGATCGCCGAGCGCGCGGGCGAGTTCGAGGCGGATACCGCCCGCCTGGAAGATCTTCACCGCTTCACGCAGCAATTCGGGCCGCTTGTGCGGTTCCGCGATCTTGGCCTTGAGCCGCAACGAGATTCCCCGCACGTGCGACGTCGAGCCGGCGAGTTTCGCGAGTTGTTCGTCCAAAAGGGACTTGGCCTTCTCCGGCATGCCGAGCCGGAGGTACGCCTCGGCCGTGTCACCGCGCCAGGGCACCAGCACCGGCAGGTCGAAATCCCAGCTCTTGCTGAGTTCCCCACAGAGGACGAAGTCGCCGAGCGCCGCGTGCACCCGGTCGGTCTCCAGGTAGAGCCTGCCGCGGGCGCGCAGGTAATGCAGACCGAACCGGGTCTGCAGCATCGAGGCGGGTACCGGCTGGTTGATATGCGCGGCCGCCTCCTCGAATTTGCCCATCCCGACGGCGGCGAGGCACAGCGTCGCCAGCGGGACTCCGACGGCCACACCCCAGCTCTGCGGCGTGATGAACGTCAAGGCCGCCTTGGCCTGCTTCTCCGCCGTCACCAGATCTCCCTGGCGCAGAGCCATTTCCGCCCTCGCGGCCGCGAACACCGCTTGCCAGCTGGGCGCGTCGCAGTCGGCGGCCTCCTGCTGCAGCAGCTCGCACCACGGCACCGCCTTGTCGAGACGGTCGGCGTAGATGAGCGCGAACAGCGCGCTGCGCACGGATTCGACCATCGTGTCGCCGAGTTGGATGCTCTTCAGCACGTTCTCGGCCGAGGCGATGGCGTCGTCGTCCGGGCCGTTGGTGACGATCCGGCTCAACGCCATCGCGGCCTGGACGTTGGGGTCGAAGGATTGCGCGGGAACGCGATCCTTCGCGGCCGGGGCGGGCAGCTTGTCGCGCAGAACGGGATACGAACAGAGGATGAACAGCCGGGTGATGCGCAGTTCCGCTTCGGTGCGATCGTCGGCCGAAGGTTCCATGACGGCGAGTTTGTCGAGCACCTCGCCCGCTTCCCCGGTGCGGCCGTGCCACAGCAGGAACCGCACCAGGATGGCGGCGGCCCGTACCGGGAGTTGCCCGGCGAGGAAGATCTCGTAGAGGCGGTCGGTGTGCACGGCGCCGATGGCCGGGTTGTTCCGCCACTCCAGACCGGCGAGCTGGGTCACCATCTCGACCTCGAGCGCTTCGTCCCCGCACGACCGGCAGGCCAGTTTCAGGCATTGGACCGCGAACGAGGTCTGGTTGTCCACTTTGGCCAGTTCGGCCGCGGTGCGCAGCACGGGCACCGCCCACGGCCGCTCGGCCCGGTCGGCCGCGACGAGGTGGCGGGCGACCTCGAGCGCACTGGCGCCGTCGTGGTGCAGGAGCACGGCGGCACGTTCGTGCAGCCGAGCGCGTTCCGGGACCGGGACGTCGGCCAGCACCGCGGTCACCGTCATCGGATGCCGGAACCGGCCCGCGTCGAGCAGACCGACCTGGTGCAGGAGGGTGATCGCGCGGCCGGCGGTGCGCTGGTCCATCCCGGCCACCCGGACGGCGAGACAGACCGTTTCGCCCTTGCCCAGCACCGCGAGGACCCCGGCGAGGGTCCGGGTGTCCTGGTCGCCGCGCTGGAGGCACGCCGCCACCGCCTGGCAGTAGTGATCCCCGGGGATCGGCCGGGTCTCGGGCGCGAGGGGTACGCCCGAGGCACGGAGATCTTCGAGGAGTGCCTGTGCCAGCAACGGATTCCCGCCGCTGAGCTCGTGCAGGCCCTGTACCAGGGTGTCGTCCTGGCCGGGCGGGACGAACCGGGCCACCTCGTCGCGGCCCAGCGGCTTCAGCCGGATCCGGCGGCAGTGCGGGAGCCGGAGGTACTCGGCGCCCAGCAAGGGCAACGTCTGCTTGGCGGACAACGACTCCGTCAGCACTATGAGCACGTTCATCGTGCGCATGCGGCGCATGAGGAACATCAGCCAGTGCAACGACGGGGTGTCCACATGGTGGAAGTCGTCGACGAGTACCACGACCGGTCGGCGCGCGGCGAGCTCGCGTACGAGCTCCAGCAGGTCGAGCATCAGGTGCGTGCTGGGCCGCCCGGTCAGCCCCGTCCGCTCGGCTCGCGTGAGCAGATCCGTGGCCTTCGCGCGCAGGTCTTCCGGCAGTGCCGGGCCGCGGAAAAGCTGGAACAGCGCGGTCAACGGAAGATCCTTCTCCGCTTCCACGCAAAGCGCGCTCAATACCGTTGCTTCCGCTTCAGCGCATTGTTGCCCGAATGCGTGCAGGAGTTCACTTTTCCCGCTCGCGGCGGTCCCGGTGACCACCGCCGCGACGGCGTTTCCCTGTTCGGTTTCCTTCAAGAAGTCTCGCAGGACCAGCAGCTCCGCGCGGGGGTACGCCCCCGCACGGACGTCGCCGTCCGCTCTGCTCGATGATTTCACGTGCATTCTTCGTCGCCCCCATGGCAAACCCGCAATGTGGAGTCCGGTGGCGAACCGACGTCGTCCGTTCCACACAGGAACTCTTGCCGAGGAGCCTAGAGGACTTCACCCTATCGTGTCGACCCAAGAGAACAAATGAGAGGTTCGTCCGTTTTTCTCAGTGGACGGACACTGTGGACGAACCGAAAACCCAGACACGACAAGCACATTCGGCGACGCCGGATGCGTCAGTCCTGTTTGGACCCACGCTCCCGCATGGCCTGCTGATCCCGCCAGACGACGTCCAGCAGGTTCTTCACCAGCTCGCGGCGGTCGGTCGTGAGCTCGCCCGCGCGCATGGCCATCAGCCGGACCTCGTCGGTGTCGGCCAGCTCACGCAACCGTGCCTGCTCCGCGCGCAGGTACTCCAGCTGCCGGTCCACCCGATCGCTCACGCCCTCGTTGAAGAAGTACGTGACCGGGACGCCGAAGAAATCGGCCAGCCCCTGCAGGTGCTTGAGCGTCGGGTTGTCCTTCTTTCCCTTGCGCAGCTGCCAAACGTAGCTCTGGGAGATCGTCACACCTTCGGCGGTGATCGCGGACGCGACCTCTTCGTAGGTGAATTCGCTGCCGTTGCGCCGGGTGACGTGCGCGAACAGGTGGTCGAGTTTTTCGGCCAGGCTCCGGCCTGGTTCGTCCTGCCGGGACATGCTGCCTCCCAAGAACACCGCCGAGTTCCTCACGAACCCGTGCCGCGCTGCCGTATGGCGGTGCAGGTCCCCCCGAGTACCGGAGTATAGGCGGCCACCTCCCTTTCATCAACTGACGTGAATGAGTCGCTCCTGGTTCCGTACAACTGAGGAAAAAACGGGCGATCAGGCGCGCAGGGTCTTCGACAGCGTGACGAGCGCCCCGACATCGGCCTCGATGTCCGGCCCTTCCGGGCGCGCCACCGCCACCGCGGTACGCGAGGTCGGCCGCTCCCCCGCACGCAATCGCGCCAGCGCCTCGCGGAAGACCTCGGGCGAAACCCGTTCCCGGCCTTCGACGAAACCACTGTCGGCCAGGTACGGGCTCAGCCGGACCAGTCCGTCGCGGATCTCGACGACTCTTCGCCAATACCTGCGGTGCATCCGCCAGAACGCGAGTTCCTCCAGCCACCCGTGCCGCTGCCCGGAGTACAGCGCGTCGCCGGGGAAGACGTCGTGGAGTTGCCCCCACAAGGGACGCAGATCCTCGTACCGCCGCCGGTGCCGCAGCCACAGCCGGGCCGCGGCGACCACGGCGAGCACCCCGACCAGGGTGATCCCGGCCATGAACAGGATGATTCCCAGGTGGACCAGCACGGCCGTCACGACCGGGACGGCCGAGGGCACGTCGCCACCGGACCAGCGCACGAGAATCGTGCCGAACCGCGCGACCGAGGTCACCGCGAGCACGATCAGGCCGCAGGCGGCGATCCGCAGTCCCCAGCGGACCCGGAGCGGGTTCCCCGCGGCGTCGCGCAGGGCCCAGCTCGCCGCCTGCACCGTCGCATAGGTGCTGTAAGCCGCGTCGACCAGGTAGAAGAACGCCACCCCCGGTTCCGTCACCACCGACGGCAGCGCCGCACCGACCCCGAAGGCCTGCTCGCGGGACGCGGCCGGGACCACGAACATCGCCACCGCCAAGGTCACGCAGACCAGCGTCAGCAGCCCGGCGTCGAGGGTCACCCGCCGCCGTGAGCCGCCGGCGGAGAGCAGGAAGAAGACCAGCAGGCAGAACAGGCTGGCGTCGAGCGCGATCGTCTGGACCAGGCGGAAGGTGGCGACGTCGAGCGCCCCGCCGGTGAATTCGTGCAGTGCCACCATGCTCGACGGCGCGGTCAGCAACCGCAGCACCAGGCAGCCGACCAGCGCCCAGATCGCCGGGTCGCGCGGCGATCGAGCCAGCCGGAAGGAGAACCACACCAGCGCCGCGATCACGAACTCCTTGGCCAGGCTCACAGCCAGCCCCGCGCCTCGTCGAGGGCGTGCCGCATCCGCCTGGTCCGCGACGAACCCGGCCCGGCGAGCTGCCGGACGACCACGGACCGTTCGAGCAGGAGGGTGGCGATCGTCTCGGCCTCCCGTTCCCTGACCGAGTCGTACTGCGTTCTTTTCAACAGCCTGCGAATTACCCCCGGGTCGAGGTCGGGCATGAACCGGGACCATATTTCCTCTTCATCCGGTTCGGCCTGGTGGCCGGACAGGATATGACCCAGCTCATGCGCGATGATGTGCTCTTGGTGAATTCGGGTGGTCTCCGACTGGAAGACGATGTAGTCGCCGGAAGACGCGCTCAGCCACGCTCCACACGGGCCGGGAACCTCCATCGGGAACGCGATGAGTTTGATCGGCCGACCTCGGCTTTCCCCGATGCGGCGGCAGAGTTCGGACATTTCGACCGGCCCGTCGATCCCGAACTTGACAAATTCTTTACGCAGGCCACGACGAAGTTTCCGCTCAGCGGCAATGGTCTCGACGAAACCATGAATCGCTTTCACCCGACCCCCAGGACCACTCGATACCACGGGTCCGCACAGACCCGTGGCGAAGAAGGAAATGCCGCACCGCGGTTGTTTCGCTTCCCCAGATGACGCGGACTTCACATCCGAAACGCCAGACCCTCGCGAGCAACCAGCGGCAGGCTAACACGAGTGATCAGTTCGCGTCAGCGCATCACCTGAACGGATCAACTCCGGAAAATATTCGCCGCCGAACCCACGGCGAACAGGAGGAAGAGCCTCCGTCTCCAAAGCGGGAACAGGGCCGCCACCCCTTACCGGGCGTCCGTTGTCCGGACACCATTGTCCCTATTGGCACTAGGTAATCGATCGATTGCGAAGCGTCAGACAGACCCTTTGACGTCGGGATCCCACCAGTCGAACACAAGGGCCAATCACACCACGGCTTCACTCGACCGCTTGGACACGTCAATTCTTCGCGCCGGCCGCGAAAATCGAAAAGTCATCGGGAGTCCTTTCTTGACGTTAGTCTTGAAGGCGCGCGTGAACACTCGCCGAGACAAAGAAAGCAGGTGCGATGAGGGAACCGCTGTACCGTCGTGTGAACACCCGCGCCAGACTCGTCCACCATGATCACGGCGGGGATCACCGGCACCAGCGCAACACGAAGAGAGAACTCGCCTCCGATCGGACACGCGGGTCCATGAGGCGGCGGGCGCGCCGGGGCCTGGACTACACGCCGCTGTTCCGGTTCCTGCTCGGCAAGGTCGGCGCGGACTGGGACGAGGTGTACAACGAAGCCGCCGCCCGGCTCGACTCCCCCGACCCGATCCACTGGCTGGTCGCCCGGCAGCCGCACGAACGACGCGATCGCGTGCGGATCGGCGAGGCCAAGTTCACGCGGAAGTACCGGCAGCCTCCGCGGTGACGGCACCGGCCGATCGTGCCACGATCGGGTCAAGCCGGGTGGCCGTCCCGCTCGCGATCACTCTCCTGGGCGGGTCGGCCCTTTACAGTTCCCGCCATGTCGGAGGACGAGCGCGCACGGGCGCGACGTGTGCTGACCTTCGCTCTCGACGTGGCGATGCAGATGTTCCGTCAGGGCATCGAGACCGCGGTCGTCGTCCGCACGGTTCGACGCCTGGCGAGCGCGGGTGGCATCGATGATCCGCGGATCTCGGTCGCGGTGCGGGCCATCCACGTGCAGTACTGCCCGAGCGACGGCGGCGAGCCGGTGGTGCTGCTGGGCAGCATCGAGGCGAACGACACGCGCGACATCGGCCGGATGGGAGATCTGGAAACGCTCGCCGTCCGCGCGGGCACAGGCGAGATCTCACCGGAAGAAGCCGAGCGGTCGGTCGAGGAACTCTCCGCGGCGGGCCCGACCTGGCCGTGGTACGTCAGCTTGCTCGGCGGCTGCCTGCTCGCGGCGATGATCTGCCTGCAGGCGAACGGCACCGTCCTCGCCGCGCTGGCCGCGGCGGCGTTGTTCGTGCTCGCCAACCGCGTCGGCTGGGCACTGGGGCTGATCGGCATCGCGGAGTTCTTCCAGGTCGCCGCCAAGGCGGGCACCGTACTCGTGGCCGCGATCGCGTTGCTGTCACTGGGTTTGCTCGACGGACACGAAGCCGCGAGCCTCTCCGCGGCCAACCTCGTGCTGCTCCTGCCGATCCTGTCCCTGGTTTCGCTGGTCGAAGACGCCGTCGGCGATTTCCATCTGATGGCGGCCGCGCGCATGGTCACGGTCCTGCTGCTCACCGGCGCGATCCTCTCCGGGGTCATGGTCGTGGTGTCGGTGGCCAACGGTCTCGACATCCTCGGCGAGGCCGGCCGGGTCCAGCTCGCCGCGCTGCCGCTCGCCCTGGTGCCGGTGACGGCGTTGGTCGGGTCGCTGGGGAACGCGATCCTGATGGGCACGCCCGCCCGGTGGTGGCCGCTCGCCTGCGGCGCCGGGGTCGCCACCTCCCTGGTGAACTGGGTAGGGCATTCGGCGCTCGGTCTGGCCACCCCGCTGGCGATCTTCCTCGCGACCACGGTGCTCGGCATCCTCGCCGGCACCGCGGCCAGGACACTGCGCGTCCCCACCGCCGTCGTCACCATCCCCGGACTGACCGGCGCCGTCCTGCCGGGACCCGCGATGTACCTGAGCCTGTCGCAGGTCTTCGCCCAAGTCCCCGGATCGTGGACCGCCGTGGCCGAAGCGATCGTGTCCACCGCGGCCATCGGCGTCGGTGTCGTGCTAGGCCTGCAACTCGCGGCACTACGTCGCACCGAAAGCCGCGCTCCCGAACTGAACTGAGGATCAAGGTCGCCGAATGAGCGGCAGTTTTCCCTTCACGACTTCCCTGGCGTCCTTCCCGTACGTACCGTCGCGCACTGGCTGATCCGCCGCGTTCAAAGGGAAAGGGAACGTCGTTGAGAAGAGTGATGATCGCACTGTTCGGCATGGTATTGGCGTTGAGTGGCACTCTCCTGATCACCCCGGCCGCGCAAGCCGCGACGGCACGGAACGGCGTCTGCGAAGACGGCGAATTCTGTTTTTACTACAACAGCAACCAACAGGGATCGGTCAGCGATTTCGACGCGTCGGTCGGCAATTACGGCACGGGCGCCGACTGTTATCACTTCCTCGGCGCGGGGGCGGGAAAGGGCCTGTGCGTGAGGAACAACGCGACCTCGGTGTGGAACCGGCGGGACGCGGTGGTCACCGTCTTCTTCAAGAACGGCTGGACGGGCCCGATCGACTCGTTCCCGCACGGCGCCAAAGGAAACCTGACCTCGACGTACAACGAAAACGTCGGTCATCTGCTCGGCCTGCCGGGGAACGAATGGCTGGAGACCGGGCTTTACCACAGCGACTCCGGCCGTATCAGCTCCTATTTCGACGGCTACGTGAGTACGTCGGGAAGGCACGAGGGTATCGACTTCGCCCGGGGCTTCGGCGTTTCCGTGTATTCGATGACCCAGGGCCAGGTCATCAGGAAGACCGAAGGCAGCAACGGCAGCGGCGGCCTGTCCACGTTGGCGATCTACAACCGGGATCAGGATTTCACCATCATCTACCTGCATCTCAATCCGTCGAACGGGCTCGCGGTCGGTGAATTCGTCGGCCGTGGCCGGCAGATCGGCACCGAGGAGTATCGCGGTGCGAGCTCCGCGCACACGCATGTCGAGTACCGGCCGGGCAGGCACGAGAGCGCGTCGGACAGCACCGGCGATCCGGTTCTCGACAATCCGAGTCCCTCGTTGTTCTGGCGGAACCACGGTTACAACATCTGCTGCGGATAACGCCGCCGGGCCCGTTCGGCTCGCCTGAGCCGAACGGGCTTCCCCGGTGGACCGGCACTTCTTCGGGGAAGTTTCCGGTTGTTCCTCCCCTCGCCGCCTGCCGACCATGAGGCGGCATCGCTGAGCGAAGCGGAGGACGCCAGTGACTCAAGTCGTGCACACGGGACCGACCCTGCCCCGATACCTCGGACAAGTGTCCGGCGCCGCCCCCGCGCCGGACACGACGACCCCGGCGGACGAGGGGCCGGCCCGTTTCGGCAGGTTGCTGCGCAGCCACCGGACCAGCCTCGGCGCGACCCAGCGGCTTCTCGCCGCCCGCTCGACGGTCAGCGTCCGGGCGATCAGGGATCTCGAGCACGGCCGCGTCGACCGGCCCCGCCGCGACACCGTCCGGCTCATCGCGGCCGGGCTGGGCCTGTCCGGTCAGGCCCGCGCCGACTTCGAACGAGCGGCGGAGCGGTCCGCCACGGCCGACGGCACGTCAGCCCCAGTGGCACACCGTCTCTTGAGACTCTGATCCCCGGCGTTTTCGACCAATTTCGATCAAAGTCTTCCCCGAACCACCGTTTTTCGTCGTCACACCCGCTCTAACATCCGCGAAATGGACCGTGAGCCGAGTTCGCTGCTGGGTGAGGCACGGCGGGATGCCGGGCTGACGCAAGAGGAGCTGGCGGAACGCACCGGGTTGACGGTGCGGAGCATCAGCAACATCGAGCACGGCCGGGTCGCCCGGCCACGGCGCCATTCGGTGGAGGCGCTGGCGCTGGGGCTGGGTCTCCAGGGCGAACAGGCGAGCCGGTTCGTGCGGCACTACTGCCCGGACGCGGTGTCGTCCCCGAGAACGGCGGCCGTTTCCGTGCCCGCGCAACTCCCTTCGGGCATCACGTCGTTCATCGGGCGGCAGCGGGAGATCGACGCGCTCGACGCCCTCCACCGCGAGAGGGCCGGCGCAGGTGTACTCGTGGCGGTGGTGGAGGGCATGGCCGGGGTCGGCAAGACCTCGTTGGCCGTGCAGTGGGCGCACCGCGTCAAGCAGGACTTCCCCGACGGGCAGCTGTTCGCGAACCTGCGTGGGTACGGGCCGGGGGCGCCCGTCGATCCGGCAGAGGTGCTGCGGTCGTTCCTGCGCGCGCTCGGCGTGCCCGTGGCGGACGTGCCCGCCGACCTCGACGACCGGGCCGCGTCGCTGCGCAGTGTGCTGGCCGGCCGTTCGGTGCTCATCGTGCTGGACAACGCCCGCTCGGCGGACCAGGTCCGGCCGCTGCTGCCCGGGCACGCGGGCTGCGCGGTGGTGGTGACGAGCCGCGCGGCCCTGCATGGGCTGACGATCAGCGCCGACGCCCACCGGGTGCCGGTGCCGTTGCTGACCGAGCGGGAGTCGTTCTCCTTGCTCGACCGGTTGGCGGGCGACGGGCGAAGATTCACCGACCGCACCGCGCTCGCCGACATGGTGTCGGGATGCGGCGGCCTGCCACTCGCCCTGCGCATCGTCGGTGAACGGCTCGCGCACCACCGGAACCTGGCGAACGTGGCGGCCTCGATGCGTTCGGCCGGGGGCCGGCTCGCCGCACTGACCACCGAAGAGAAGACCACCTCCCTGCCCTCCGTGCTGTCCTGGTCCTACGACGCGCTGCCCGGCGACGTCGCCTCGGGTCTGCGTCTGCTCGGGCTCCACCCCGGCCCGCACTGGGACACCGCCGCCGCGTCGGCTCTGCTGGGCACCGATCCGCCGGAGACCCGCCGGCTCCTCGACGCGCTCGTCGACAGTCACCTGCTGCTCGCGCACCGCGCGGACGGCCGGTTCGAATTCCACGATCTGGTCCGCGATTACGCGCGCGGCCGCGCCGACGAGGAACCGGCGCGGCGGCGATCGGCGGCCCTGCGCCGGCTCGCCGAGCACTGTGTGGCCGGGGCGGCCGACGCGGCCGGGTCGATGGGGGCGGGCGACCCCAACCGAAGACCGCTGCTCACCCCGATCGCCGAGAACGTCAGGTTCACCGACGCCGACGACGCGGCGACCTGGCTGGCGGCGGAGATGCCCACCTTGATCGCCATCGCGGAACAGTCGTCGGCCACCGGCGACACCTACGCCCGCGACCTCTCGACCGTGCTGTGGCAGGTGCTGCGGGTTCACGGTCACTACGGCGAGCTGCGCACACTGCACCGTCTCGCGCTCAGCGAGGCACAGCGGGCGGGCGACGCCATCGGCATCCAGCAGGCACTCGTCGACCTGGCCGCGATCTGCGCCAGGCTCGGCCATTTCGACGAGGCGGTGACCCATCTGACCCGCTGCCTCGACGTCGACGCGAGCCCGGTCGTCACCGGTCGCGCACTGAACATCCTCGGCACCGTGTACGGGCAACTGGGCCGCTACGCCGACGCGGCGGACCACTTGAGCAGGGCGGTCACGGTTTCCCGGGACAACGGCGACCGCCTCAACGAGGGGCGCGCGCTGTCCAATCTCGGCTTCGTCCACGAACGCCGGGGTGAGCTGGACGCCGCTCTCGACTGCTACCGGCACTGCCTGACCAACGCCCAACGCATCGGTGACCGGCTGAGCGAAGCGATCGCGCTGCACAACCTCGGAGACGTGTACCGCGCGCTGGGCCGGTGGACGGAGGCCCACGACCACCTCGGCCGATCGCTGACGGTCAGCAGGGCCGAGGGCCACCGGGAGGCCGAAGGGTACGCACTGGCCTACCTCGGGCTGGTGCACCTACGGCAGGGCGACGCGGCGGCGGCCCGCGTGCACCAGGAGGCCGCGCTCGACATCGCGGTGGCGACGGGCATCCGGCCGCTGGAGACCCTCGTGCACAACGGGCTCGCGGACAGCGCGCTGGCCCGCGGTGACCGGCCTTCGGCGCTCGCGCACTACACGCGGGCCGCCGAACTCGCCCGGCTGACCCGCGAACCACATGAGGAGGCCCGCGCGCTGACCGGTATCGCGGCGACCCACGACGGCGTCGGCGCGCCGGACAAGGCCAAGCCGTATCGCGAACGCGCGCAGTCGCTGTACGACGCGATGGGTATCGCGATGGTGCGCTCATAGCCGACTTCGGAACTCTCGATCAACCTCGATCAAGGTCGTCGCTCAAGATCATTGTCCGGCTCCCCGCGTCGCCGTTAATGTCTGACGTAGCCGAATTAACGGCCGATGGAAAATATCCGAGCGCGCGAAATCGAGAAAGAGACGCATTTTGAAGAAATGGACGACACGGGTCACGACCGGCCTCATGGTCGCGGGTATGGCGCTCGCCATGCAGAGCGCGCCGGCCATGGCCGAGGAGGCCGATGACAGCACGGCCGAGGTCACGTTGACCGAAGAGGCTCCGGAAGTCGGTACCACCGACTGCGGCGGATGGCGTGGCGCCACAGCCGGGTACAGCGGCTGGAAGGTGTCCACTTCGGACTGTGCCTGGATCAGCCCGGCGTCGAAGAAGAATCCGCAGCACCGCCGCTACAAGTGGGCCGCGCAGTCCGGAAGCAACACCAGGATCTGCGTCCAGGTCCAAGGCCACTACTGGAGCACCAAGAAAAAGAAGAGCGTCGCGACCTGGACGACGGCGGGATGTGGCACCTCCGGCACCGTCGTCGTGCGGTGGTCGGGACCGCCGAAGAAGGGCGGCGGCTACCTCGGCCTCGCCGCCACCCCCAAGGTGCGGGCGAAGGTTCAGCCGGGTTTCCTCGGCGTCGGGTACAAGTGGGCGTGAGCCGGCCATTCGCCCTTTGACGTTGCGAAAGCCACTTTCACAACCTTCGACGTTACGAAAGTGGCTTTCGCAACCGTCACTGCGCCGTGCGGTCGCACCGGCTAACGCAGGCCGATCTCGGTGAGCAGGGCCCGCGCCTTCCGCCCGTGCTCGTCGGCCGTGCCGGTGTCGCCGGTGACGGCCGCACCGCGTTCGATCCCCTTGTGCGCCTGTGCCTGCGCATAGCGATCGCCCAGTTTCTCGGCGACCGCGAGCGCTTCGCGATGCCTGGCGATCGAGCCCGCGGCGTCCCCCTTGCCGTCGAGCGCGATGCCGATTCCGTTGAGCGCCTTGACCTCGAACTCGCCCAAACTGTTCCGGCGTGCGAGGTCCAGTGCCTCGCTCAGGTGTGTCAAGGCGTCGTCGTGCTCGCCCAGCCGCGCGAGCAACACTCCGATGTGGAGCAAGGCCTCGGTTTCCGGGAACCGGTAGCCGAATTCGCGTGCGGTGACGAGCGCCCGCCGGTAGTGGCCGAGCGCCTCGGCGGAGTGCCCCTGCTGCTCGCGCACCGTGCCGAGGTTGCCGTAGGTCAGGCATTCCCCGACCCGGTCCCCGACCTCCAGCATGATCGCCAGCGCCTCGTCGAGGTACGTCGCCGCCTTGTCCCAGTCGCCGACACGCATCGCGCTGTTCCCGAGGTTGCCCAGCGCACGGCTCTCGCTGGTGCGGTTGCCGGTCGCCCGGTGCACGAGCAACGCCCGCCGGTAGCAGTCCTCGGCCGCCGCGAAGTCACTGAGCCGGTCGAACGCGTTGCCGAGGTTGTTCAGTGCCCGGGCCCAGCTGGTCCGGTCACCGGCCGCGTCGTATCGCTCGAGCGCCTGCTTGAGCTGCTCGATGCTCTCCTGGTAGCGGTTGGAACGCAGGTAGACCGCACCGAGGCTCATATGCGCGCTCGCCTGGATCAGCGGGTCGGCGGCGCGGATCGCGATGCCGTGCACGATCTCCGCGTCGGCGAACAGCAACGCGTTGTACAGGTACCGGTTCAGGATCGGCGACATCATCGCCGCGTCCTCGCTCCGGCCCTGTTCCCCGGCCAGCGCGGTGATGCCCACCAGGTTGTGCCGTTCGACGTCCAGCCACTCGGTCGCCGCCGCGAGGTCGGCGAAGTCCGGTGCCGGAACGTCCGAAGTGGACACTACGGGCCTGCGGTCGCGTTCATGCGGGGCGTAGCGGTCCATGGCGCGGCAGGCGGTGTGCCGGTAGTAGTCGAACAACCGCCCGAGCGCGGCCTGCCGCGCGGAAGCGGCGTCCACGTCCCGCGCCAGCCCCGCCGCGTAGAGACGGACCACGTCGTGCAGGCCGAACCGGTCCTGGACGTGCCGCTGCACCAGGCTGCCGGCGACGAGTTCGCCCAGAAGTTCCTCCGCCGTACCCAGGTCCACCCCGGCGAGCGCGGCCGCCGCGCGCGTGTCGACGTCGCGGCCGGGATGGATCGCGAGGAGCCGCAGCAGCAGCGCGGCCTCGGCGGGCAGGTCCGCATAGGACAGACCGATCGCGTTCTCCAGCTCGTCCTCGACCCGCAGGGTGTCCCGGCGTTCCGCGAGCCGGGCGGCGTGGTCGCGCAACGTCCAGTCGCGGCGGTTCCGGATCCGGCCCGCCACCACCGTCAACGCGAGCGGCAGATGGCCGACCAGTTCGGCGATCCGCGCGGCGGCCTCGGTGTCCTCGGCGACCTCCGCCGCGCCGACCAGCCTGCGCAACACGTCGAGCGATTCGGTCCCCGGCAACGCTTCCAGGTGCACGGACCGCGCACCGGCCAAGCCGGTCAACCGCCGTCTGCTGGTGATCAGCACGACGCCGCCCGGCCGGTCCGGCAGCAGTGGGCGCACCTGGTCGGCGTCCGCCGCGTTGTCCAGCACCACGATCGGATGCCGGTCCGCGAGCAGCCGCCGGTAGGTCGCCTGCCTGTCCGCCGGACCGAGACGGTGGATCTCCCCGCCCGGCACGCCGAGCCGCCGCAGGAACTCGTCCAGCACCGCGAGAGGGTCGGCGGGCGCGCGATCGGCGTCGTAGCCGCGCAGGTCCGCCCACAACCGGACCGCGACGCCGTCCCGGTGCGCCAGCCGGTGCGCGGCACGGACGGCGAGGCTGGTCTTGCCGACTCCGGCCATGCCGTCGATCACGACCGTCGAGCATCGCTCGTCTCCGCCGGGGCAGGTGATCGCGGCCAGCTCGGCGTGCCTGCCGACGAAGTCCGTGCTGTCGGCAGGCAGCTCACCTGCGACGGTCACCCATGACGAGTCCGCCGTCAGCCCCGCGATCACCTGACAGACCTGCCGCCACCTGGCCACCACCGCCTCATCGGCGGTGAGCGCGCGCACGATGTCCGCGACGAGGTCCGCGTCGACCCGCCGTCTCCCCGGCCGCAGGCAGCGGTAGACCGTGTTGAACACCGGCAGATCGGGGTTGCC
Source organism: Amycolatopsis sp. MJM2582 (assembly GCF_000754115.1). NCBI lineage: Bacteria > Bacillati > Actinomycetota > Actinomycetes > Pseudonocardiales > Pseudonocardiaceae > Amycolatopsis > Amycolatopsis sp. MJM2582. The sequence goes on along the minus strand of NZ_JPLW01000006.1, from coordinate 328,877 downwards.
CGCCGCCCGCCGCCCTCGCACGACCCGCCGGTGCAGCTCGCGGTAGGACACGCCGTACCAGCCGCGCAGCGTGTTCAGCCGGGCCGCCAGCTCGTCGAACGAACCGGCGCCCAGCGGCTCCGGCGGCACTTCGCCCACGTCCGTCCGGTCGGGATTCACGGTCGGGAAGGGTAGTCCGTATGGTCGATCGGCACTGTCCGAATGGAAGAGATCGCCGGCCATCGAGTTCGCCGATCCGGCCCATCGCCGTTGCTCCTCGACTAGGGTCGACCGGCATTCGGTTCGCGTGTCCAGGGGGTTCCCGTGACGGAGGAACAGCGCCCGAGTCCGGTCGGAGCTCGGTCGTACGACGAGCTCTCCCAGCGGCTGAGGCAGGCCTTGGCCTGGGCGGGGCTGACCCACCGGGAACTGCACCGGCGGGTGCGGCGCCTGCGCACGGCCCGCGGGACGGCCGACCTTCCCGCCTACAACACCGTCTATCGGTGCTTGCTGCCCGGGCGCAAACGGCTGGACGTCGAACTGGTCGTCGACATCGCGGCCGTGTTGCTCGGCATGGACGTCGCCGCGGAATGGCGGCAGGCGCACCGGGTGATCACCGGAGACGCCACCGAGGCGGCCGTGATCAGCGTGGCCGATCACCTTCCCGCCGGGACCGGCCGGTTCGTCGGCAGGCAAGCACAGCTGCGCCAGGTGCTGGAGGCCGAGCCGGAGGACGCCGGTGTGTGTGCGATCTCCGGAATGGCCGGGGTCGGCAAGACCCGGTTCGCCGTCGAGGTCGCGCGGCTCTGGGGCGAGCAGGGCCGGTTCGCCGACGTGCGGCTGGTGGTGAATCTGCGCGGCTTCGACGCGGATCGTCCGGCCGCCGACCCGGCCGCGGTGCTCGAAGGTTTCCTGCGCCGGCTCGGGGCGTCCGGCAGCGAGATCGGCTGTCTCACCCTCGCCGGCCGGAGCGCGCTGTTCCGGCGGCTGCTCGACGGACGGCGCGCGCTGATCCTGCTGGACAACGCGGCGTCGGTCGACCAGGTGCTGCCGTTGCTGCCCGCCGTTCCGTCCTGTCTGGTGCTGGTCACCAGCAGGCGCCGCCTGGTCGAGCTGACCGAGGCCCGGCACGTGGCACTCGACGTGTTCACACCGGAAGAATCGGTCGAGTTGCTCCGCGACGGAATCGGCGACGAACGTGTCGACGCGGAGCGGGGCGAAGCGGCCGACATCATCGAACTGGTCGGCCGGTTACCGCTGGCCCTCGCGCTGGTGACCCGGCGGCTGGCCGCCTCGGACGAGTGGACGATGGCCGACCATCGGGACCGCCTCGCCGATCTGCGGACCATGCTGCGGCTGGACGACGGCGTCGAAGTCGCGTTGCGCACGTCGTACGACGAGCTGGCCGAGCCGGACCGGGCGTTGCTCGGCCTGCTCGCGATGTACCCGGGACGCGATTTCGACGACCACGCGGCGGCGGCGCTGGCAGGCGCCGGGATCGACGTCGTCCGGCGGCAACTCGACGATCTGGTGGCGGCCAACGTGGTCACCGCCCGCGGGTCCCGGTTCGAACTGCACGACCTGGTCCGGGTGTTCGCCGAGAAACGCGTCCGGGAGAGCGTCCAGGCCCGCGTTCGCCGGGCCGCGGTGGGACGGCTGCTCGACTTCCAGCTGGCCACCACCCGCGCCGCGCTCGTCACGTGTTACCCGCATGAAGCGGAGCGGTGGCAGGACCTGCCCACCCCCGCGGCGCAGGCCCTCGTGTTCGACGGGGCGGACGAGGCGATGGCATGGCTGGACGCCGAACGGGTCAACCTGATCGTCGCGTCCGGCTGGGCGTTGAGCGAAGGACGTGACGAGCACGTGACGCGCCTCGCGTGCGTGATGACGAGCTATTTCGAGGCCCGCGTGCACGTGAGCGACGCGCTCGCCCTGTTCGGCGACGCCGCGCGGGTCGCCACCGGGGTCACCCGGGGGCACGTGCTGAACGGGCTCGCCATGACCCATTGGCAACGGGGGGACACCGCCGAATCACTCGCCGTCCTGCAGGAGGCGATCGAAGAGTTCGACGCCGCCGGTGAATCCGATTACGTCGTCAACCTCTCGGGCAACGTCGGCCTGTTGTTGGCCGGTCTCGGTGATTTCCGCGCCGCGCTGCCCTGTTTCCGGCGCGCCATGGAATTCGCCGTCGCGAAGAACAACGAGTCGTTCCGGGCACGGCAGTTGTGCAATATCGGCATCGCCGAAATGCGGCTGGGAAATCATTCCGCCGCGGTCGATCATCTGTCCCAGGCCCTCGATGCGACCAGGGCGGGCGGTGACCGCCTCTGTGAATGCCGCACGCTCGACGGTCTCGGCACCACGTTCTGGTATCTGGGAAAGGACGCCGACGCCTGGGCCTGTTACGAACAGGCTCTCGACGTGGCGAGGCAGACGCACAACCGGGCCGACGAGGGCAAGGTGCTCAACCACCTCGGTGTCCTGCTGGTCGCCGCGGGGCGGACCGACGAGGCGCTGGCGCATCACCGGCAGGCCATCGAGCTGGCCACGGAGCTCGGCAGCCGGGAAGGATTCCTGGCCGCGAGCACCGACATGGCGGCCACTCTGCTTTCCGCCGGGCGGGCAGGCGAAGCGGTGCGATGCCTGCGGCAGGCGATCGAATCGGCGACCGCGGCGGACAGCCGCTACGAACTGGCCAGGGCCCAAAGCGGACTCGCCGACGCGCTGTTCGCCGACGGTGATCCGGTCGCCGCGCGGCGGCACCGAAAGACCGCGCACGCCGCGTTCACCGAGATGGGGGTGCCGGAGGCCGCCGAGGTCCGTGAGCGGGTCGCGGGTTCGGCCGTCCTTTGACGGCGGCCCAGGTGCCAAGTACCTGAAGGCCCCCTTCCTTGCGCCTACGTACAGGAAGGGGGCCTTCATGTACCTCAGCGGGTACAACGCGGCTCAGCGCGACCGGACCGATCAGTTTCCCGCACCGCGACCGTCTGTACGGGTGAGATCGACTCACTGGAGGCTGACGTGCGGAAACTGACCTTTGCCATGAACGTGACCCTGGACGGCTACATCGCCGCGCCCGGCGACGACCTCGGCTGGAGCGGAGGCGACGGACCGGATTCGTCGCCGGGCGACGAGCTGTTCCGGTGGTGGTCCGACCGGGTCGCCGCGACGACCCTGGCGCTGTACGGGCGCAAGCTGTGGACCGCGATGAGTTCCCACTGGCCGACCGCCGACCGGCAGCCCGGCGCCACCCCGGCGGTAATCGAGTACGCCCGCCGCTGGCGCGACATGCCGAAGGTGGTGTTCTCCTCGACCACAGACGCGGTCGACTGGAACACCCGACTGGTCACCGGCGACGCGGTCACCGAGATCACCCGGCTCAAGGCCGGGGACGGCGGCCCGATGGACATCGGCGGCGCGACCCTCGCCGGGGCGGCCATGCGGGCCGGGCTGATCGACGAGTACGTGCTGGTCACCGCACCGGTCATGGTCGGCGGCGGCACGCCGTTCTTCACCGCGCTGGACGGCTGGGTGAACCTGACCCTGATGGAGACCCGGACGTTTCCCGGCGGCGTGGTGCTGACCCGCTACGAGACGAGGCGCTAAGGGAACCTGGGTCGGGCCCGATGTGTCGCGCCTGGACGATCACAGGGTCGGCGGCAGGCCCAGCCAGGGCTTGCCGGTGGCGTCGAAGCCGGTGAGCTCGGCGATCTTCCCGTCGGCGACACGCAGGACCGCGATGGCGAACAGCCGGTGTTCCGGGTCTTCGGGGGTGCGCAGGTACAGCGCGGCGGCCGGCATGCGGTTGACCGTCGTGGCGATACCGCGCCAGTCGTCGTGGCCGCGCCGGAAGAGCCCGCCGGAGACCCAGCCGTCCACCGCGTCCTTGGCCGTCGTGGTCGTGGTGCCCGCCTCGGGCAGCATCACGAAGCGCAGGTCTTCGCGCAGCAAGGCCGCCAGCCCGTCGAGGTCGTTGCGCTCATGAGCCTCGATGTACGCCTTCACCACGCCACGTTCGTCCTTCGACAGCTCCGCGCCCCGCCAGTCGAGACGGCGGTCGGGCAGCCGCCCGCGCATCGTCACGCGCGCCCGCTGCAAGGCGCTCGTCACCGACGCGACGGTCAGTTCGAGGGTGTCGGCCGTCTTCGACGCCGGCCAACCGAGGACGTCCCGAAGGACGAACACCGCCCGTTGCCGAGGCGGCAGGTGCTGGACGGCGACGATGAACGCCAGCTCGATCGTCTCCCGCGCCACCACCGATTCCTGCGGATCCTCGGGGAGCATCCGGTCGGGATACGGCTGCAGGTACAGCACCTCGGAGTCCTCCAAGGTGCGGTCCTTGCGCTTCTCCAGGAAATCGAGGCAGGCGTTCGTCGCGATCCGGTAGAGCCAGGTCCGCAGCGCGGCGTGGCCCTTGAACGACTCCCGCTTGTGCCACGCCCGCAGGAACGTCTCCTGCGTCAGGTCCTGGGCGTCCTCGTAGTTCGCGAGCATCCGGTAGCAGTGCACCTGCAGCTCACGCCGGTGGCGCTCCGTGACGAGCGCGAACCGCGCGGGATCGCCGGAGCGGACCACCTCGAGGAACGTGGCCGCGTCCGTGTCGAGCGGCCGGGCGTCGGTCATGGTCGTCAATTCTGCCCGTCGTCCATGGCGGCCGGGTCGTAAGCCAGCAGTTCCCAGCTGTGGCCGTCCAGGTCGTCGATGGCTCGGTTGTACAGCCAGCCCATGTCCTGGGCCGCGCGCGGTTCGGTGGCGCCCGCGGCCAGTGCCGCCTCGACCAGACCGTCGACCTCTTCGCGCGACCCGGCGGCCAACGCGTTGATCACCTCGATCGGACCGTCCGTCAGGGGTCGCTTGGTGAACGACGCGAACGTCTCGCGCGTCATCAGCTGCACCAGGATCGTGTCGGCGAGCGCCACCTGGACCGAGGTGTCACCGCTGAAATCTGGGTTCACCGTGCCGCCCATCGCCGTGTACATCTTCGTGCTCGCTTCGAGGTCGGCGACCGGCAGGTTGACGTAGATCTGCGTGATGGCCATGACTTGTCCTCCAGTAGGTCCGTGTGTCACCACGAAACCTACGGGTGCACCGCGACCTCGGTCTTGTACAGAAGCGACAGCACCTCGTCTTCGCTCGCGCGCTTGAGCTGGGTGGCCGTGCGACCGGTGAACCGTGTCAGCGAGCGGGCCAGATGCGGCTGGTCGTGATACCCGACCCGCTGCACGACCTCGATCGCGGCCATCCCCTGCCCCAGCAGCATCACGGCCTGCCTCGCCCGCTCGATCTGCCGGATCGCGCCCTGGGTCAGCCCGGTCGCCGCGGCCACCCTCCGCTGCACCGACCGCGGGGTGACCAAAGTGGGCACTTCGCCGCGGAGCACGTCGGTGACCAGTGGGTCGCGGATCAGCAATCCGGCACGGACCAGGCGATCGACGAAGACGTCGGCGTTGTCGTAGCCCGGGGTTTCCCACTCCTCGCCCTGCAGGACGAACGAACGGGCCGTGGTGTGCGAACTCGTCACGGCGGTGTCGACCAGTTCCGAAACCGGCATCGGCGCGAGGTACGCACCGTGGCGGAAGATGATCCCGAGCGTTTCGCCCTGTCCCGGGCCCAGGTCCAGCACCGTGGGACCCGTCTCGGGGCCGCGCACCGCCACGTGCGTCTCACCCCGGTCGCGCCACACCACGAGCTCCCAGTTCGAGTTCGCGATGGACCGCATCCGCGACGGCCCCGCGGCGGCCTGACCGGCACGGTAAATCCGCTCCACGTAGGGAGAATCGGACGGTCGCTGCTCGACGCCATCAAGGCTCACGGGCAAGAAGCTAGCACCGCGTTCCGAGCCACAGGTGGTACCAGCGCTACCGGCCGGCGTCACGCCGCCACCACCGCGGTTCGGGGGGCTGGCCCGATGGTCCCTGGCGCGACGGACGACGAAGCTGGACTTGATCGATCCGAAGTCCTCGAACAAAGGAAAAGCATGTCGAAGGTGGCGACCCTACGCCGCAACCTGGTCCGTGCCGCCGCTGTCACGCTGGCGGGAGTGTTCTGCGCGATCGCGGTGCCCGGCAGCGCCGGCGCCGTGGTGAACGGCAAGAACTCCACCGAGCGCTACGAATTCATGGCCTCGATCCCGGAGGTCGTGCCCGAAATGAACAACGCCAAGGGCGTCTGCGGGGCGGTGCTGGTGCATCCACAGTGGGTGGTGACCGCGGCACACTGCGTCGACCCGGACAACAACCCGGCCAGGCCGGAGGGCACCGTACGCATCGGCAGCGAGCGGCGGACGTCCGGCGGTACCGTCCGCACGATCGACCGCTGGGTCCGCCACCCGGGCTACCAGCCGGGCGCGCCGAACAAGAACGACATCGCGCTGGTGCGCCTGGACCGCCCGGTCTCCGAACGGCCCATCCGCATCGCCGACCGTCCCGGCCGTCCTGGCACGCCGACCCGCTTGATGGGCTTCGGCACCACGGTCGACACCGCCGACTTGGAAAAGGTCGTGTTCCCCGAACGGCTCCAGCAACTCGACACCCGCATCGGCGCCGTGTCCGAATGCTCGCCCGGTTACGCGGACTCGACCCGGCTGTGCACGGTGAGCCGCAAGCGCGGCGCGATGGCGTGCATGGGCGACTCCGGCGGACCGCAGGTCCAGCGCGGCTGGGGTGGCCGATGGGAGCTGATCGGCGTCACCTCCGGCCCCGGTGACGATGACGTGCCGTGCGCCAACGGTCCCGGTCTCTACACCAGCGTGCCCGCCTACGCCGGGTGGATCCACCGGACCATCCACGGGCAGCGCTGACCGTTCGTCGGGTCCTATGGTGGGCTGAGTGGGGAGGATTGGGAACGTCGAACGTCCCCAATCCTCCCCGCGATCTCGGTCAACGTGCGATGACAGACCTTCCCCGTACGCCCCAGCGGCAACTCAGGAAGCGCGATCAAGAACTCCGGCATCTTCGCACCGGCGAGCCCCCTGGCGGCAAGGAACGTCTTCAACTCGGGCAACCCCGGCGAGTGTCCATTACGGACAGACACACACGCACAAAGCCTTTCCCCCAGAACGCTGTCCGGTACCGGAACACAGGCGACCTCGCTGATCGCGGGATGCTCCCCCAGCGCGAGTTCCACCTCGGCCGGGCTGATGGTGTACCCGCCGCGGATCACCACCCGTTTCCGCCTGCCGGTGACGTGGAGCCTGCCCTGGTCGTCGAACCGGCCGTTGTCCCCCGTCCGCACCCAGCCCCCGTCGAGCCGGTACGCCGCGTCCAGTTCGGGCGCGCCCACGTAGCACAGCGGTGTCATCGGGCCTCGCGCGCAGATCTCGCCGTCGACGAGACGTATTTCGCATACGGCGGGATCCGGGACCCCGACACCGTTTTCCGGCATCGTCGTATGGCAGTTGACCCCGTCCGAAGAGCCGTAGATGTCGATCATCTCCACGCCGAACCGCCGGAGACAGGCGGCGCGCGTCGAAGCCGGCAGGGTGTCGCCGCTCGACACGATGGCCACGAGCCCGGAGGCGTCCACATCCGCGGGGTGCTCGACCATGCGCCGCCACATCGCGGGCACACCGAACACGTGGGTCGGCCGGTGCTCGGCGATCAGCCGGAGGGCCACACCGGCGTCGAACCGGCGGGTCAAGATCAGCGTGCCGCCGAGGCGGCACAGGGTCACAGCGACACCGAATGAGCCGAAGCCCGAAGTCGATGAGACGAGGACCAGGTCTCGCGGCACCGCGGTCTCGCCGTGGACGGCACGGACGTAGTTGGCCCGGCCGCCGGCGAAGGCGTTGTGCGAGTACGCGACCATTTTCGGTTCCGATTCCGAGCCGGACGACACCAGGATCCGGGCCGGAGCATCCGGATGGACGTCGGCGATGTGGCCCGGCTTCGACGAACCCGACACCCTTCCGCCCTCGATGACGAACCGGACGCCCGCGCGTTCGAGCAAGCCGTCCGCCCCGCGCGGCAGGGGCAAGACCACGGCGCCGAGCGCGAGGATCGCCAGTTCCGCGACCACCGCGTCCCGTCCGTCGGGTTCCCGCACTCCGACGATGTCCGCCGAGCCGCATCCGGCGGCCGCCAACCGGGCGGCCATCGCCCGCACCGCGACATCCAGCGTCGTGTAGTCGAGCGCGCCCTCGTCGTCGATCACGGCCGTGCGAAGCGGATGTTCGCGCACCCGGTCGCGGAACAGCGAATACAGATCGCGGTCGGGACAGTGTCCACATCGGACCCATTCGCGGCGAACCCCGGCGGGCACGAGGTCACGCAGAACGACCCCGGTCTCCGACACCCAGATCATGATGTGAATTCCCACGGCGACGCGACCAGCGCGCAATCGGCCTGGATGAGGGCGCGGGAGAAGCGTGGATCCGCGGCGAGTGCGGACAGGTCGTCGCACACCGGCACCGACAGCAGGCGGTCACATCGACGGCCGGCGCCCGCGTTGAGCCGGTACGCCGCGGAAAGGAGTGACGACGCGACCCGCGTCGCACCTTGCGCCAGGCCCGTCACGATCCCATGCGCGCACACGATTCCGCCGAAGACGTCGACGATCGTCATCAGCGACGGCGGAACCCCGGCGTAAGCCTGGACGACGAAATCCGTGCCCACCGGTGGTTCCGGCCCCAGTTCCGTCCCCCAGCCCGACGCGTGCGCGTACAGGATCCCCGGCCGCGCCCGCGCGAGATCGAGTGCGCTCAACGACCACCGCTCCGCCTTGCCCGGTGCCCAGTTGTGCAGGAACACGTCGGCCCCGGCGGCGAGTTCGAGCAGGTGCCGCCTCCCGTCCGGGGTGTTCAGGTCGATTTCGACGACCTCCTTGCCGTCGTTGAGCGCGCGGAACCGGGCCGAGGTGTGGCCGGCGATCGGCGGTACCCACCGCAGCGGATCACCGCCCGGCGGCTCGATCCTCAGCACCGTCGCGCCGAGGAGACGCAACAGATGACCCGCGAGCGGGCCCTGGACCCGGCGGCAGGATTCGAGTACGACCAAGCCGGACAACGGAAGCGGCTCCACCGCCCGCACCGGACGGTAGCCGCGGCCCTCCCCGCTCACGACGAACGCGGGAGCCCGGTCGAGCGGCTCCTTCGCCATCCGCACCAGCGTCATGCCCGTCAGAAGGGCGACCCGCTCGAGCTCTCCGATCGGTCGTGCGGCAAGGGCCTCCCACAGCCGCGGCGGCAGAGGGCAAGTCGCGGTCGCGAAGCGGTGCAGGAACGGATGCCAGCCACTCGAAATCGCTCGCGTATCGACCTCGAGCGTCGTCCAGAACCGTTGCCAGACCGCCGGTTCGAGGGTTTCGATCTCGAACGCAACACCGTCGGCCGAGTGGAAGGGCGGCCCGCCGGGAACGAACGGCTCCCGATGCTCGTCCTCGGTGGTCGCCGCCGCGAGATACTGCGATATCGCCAGCAACGCCGCCTGTGCCAAGGAAGTCGACACACCGCGCAACGGGATCCCCCGGCCACGCGCCAGCTTCAGGGAGACGGCGCCCAGCGCGGAGAGCTCGGCCGCGAGGATGGACGCGTAGTCGAGACCGAGCCGGGTCGGTTCGCCGAGGCTCCGGCCGTGCACATGCATGATGCCGCAGGCGGCTTGGACGTCGAGCTCGCCGGCCAGCGGCAGATCGACCGGCCCGGCCACCGTCACCGTGTCCAGCGCGGTGATCATGCGGGCCGCCTGCCCCGCACCGAGTACACGACACACGACGACGCCCGGAATCCCGGATCCCGCATGACCGCCCGCACTTCGGCGAGTTCGGCGTCGGTCATGCCCGCGGCGACCAGCCGGTCCCGCAGGTGATGTGTGTGGTGGATCAGCAACTCCAGACCGGGTGATCCGGCCCGCCACGGGAAGACCGACGGCACCGGATCGACGTCGACCAGCCCGGCCGCGACCATGGACGCGGCCGCGCGACGTCCCCACGTGCCGTCCCCGCCCGCCGTGAAGAACGCTTTTTCCTTGGCCGACAGGAAAGTCTCGTAAAGATTCGCGGCCCTCGCGTCGGGCGCCAGCAGGACCGGGCCGTAGGAGATGTCGAACTCGTCGATCTGCATCCACCCACCCGGTTTCAGCGCGCGGACGAGCTTACGGAGTACGGCCTCCCGCTCGGGCAGATGCTGCAACACCAACCGGGTGTGGACGAGGTCGAACTCCGCCTGGGGCAAGGGATCGTGGACGACGTCGTGCCGGAGGACGGTCAGCCCCGGCGCGGGCGCGATGTGGTGGGGTTTGATGTCGGTCGCCAGCACCGTGCCGGTCGGCGCCACTCTGGCGGCGAGCCACTGGGCCACACCGCTGCCACCCGCGCCGACCTCGAGACAAGACCAGCCGGCCCCGACACCGGTCCCCGCCAGCCGCGTGAAGGTGACCGGGTCGTACGCCGCGGAGAGACAGCGATGCTGCTCGACGGCGTGCCCGCTGTCGTTGTCGAACGCGTAGGCCGTGCTCACGTCCACCTTCCCGAACCGTGCGTCGCGGCCGTGCCGGTCAGCCGTGCCAGCAGTTCCAGGCGCCGTACCTTGCCTGTCCCGGTTCTCGGCACTTCGTCCCACGAGAGCACCACGGGCTCCCCCAGCGGCGGCAGGTCGAGCACCGCCTTCCGCCACTCCTCCGCGTCCAGCCCGTCGTCGGTCACGACGACCGGGATCGGCGCGCACCCGGCCGCGGAGAGCAGCACGCATTCGGAGATGGCCGGGAGGCGGTCTTCGATCGCGTCCTCCACCGCGAGGCAGCTCATCCCCGGCACGCTGTCGACCTCGCGATCGAGCAGCGTCACCGCGCCGCCGCGGTCCACCACGCCGAGATCGCCGGTGTTCCACCACCGCCCGTGCACCTTGGCCTCCCATCGGTCCTGCTCCCCCACGTACGCCACGCATCGCGCACGCGTGCGGGCCAGCAACAGCCCGGCGGTGCCCCGCGGCACCGGTTCGGCGGTCTCCGGGTCGACGACCCGCAGCCGAGCGAGACCCGGAAACGGCCTGCCGAGATCACGGGTGGTGTGCGCGGTACGTCTGGTGAAGAACCGGAACGACAGCGGTCCCGTCTCCGACTGGCCCCAACCTTGCATCCACAGTGGACACTTCCGGCCACTGGCGTGGAGCATCGTCCGGATCACCGGTGGGTGCACGGCGTCGTAGGTGCTGACGAACCTCCGCACCCGGAGGAACGGGTTCTCCGGCGAGTTCGCGAGTGGCCGCCAGCGCGCGTACGCCGACGGAAGGGCTTCGATGACGGTCGGCCGATGACGCCCGAACATCGACGGCGCCGAGGAGGGATCGCTCAGGATCACGATCTCCCGCGGCGCGAGGCACAATGCCGACGCCGTCCAGCAGAAGGTCCGGCCGTGCGCGTACGCGCTGGCGTTGGCCAGCACGTCGTCGCGCCGGAGACCGAGGACGGGCCAGCGGATCGCCTCCGGACGCGCCAGCCGGTCGATGATCGTCCGGGTCGTGTGGACCACCAGCTTCGGCGTCCCGGTCGTCCCCGAGGTGTGACAGATGAGCAGCGGCTCGTCGGCGTGCCTCCGGTGCACCGCGGGCGGTGGCGCGGCGGCGAAGTCCTCGACGCGCAGGATCCGGTCCGCCCGCAGGGAAGGCCGGTCGGTGACCAGCACCGCCGGGCCGAGACGGCGCAGCAGGAGCTGCACGGTGTCGTCCGGCAGCAGTCCGGACACCTTCGCCGGCACGGCTCCGATCCGGACCGCGGCGCAGGCGAGCAGGTCGTAGTCCCAGTGGCCGCGTTTGACGATGGCCACGCGGTCCCCCGACTTCACCCCGGATTCGGACAACCATCCCGCGGCGTCCCGCACCAGGCGGGCGAGCCCGGCGACCTGGTACGCCGTCCCGCGCTCCGGAGCGATGTCGAACGGCCGGTCGAGATACACCCACGTCCGGTTGTTCGCGCACTCGTCGAACAACGTGCCCATGTCGTGCGGCTTCATCGGACCCTTTCCTTCGCCGGGCGAGGGGCCAGCCGTCGCGCCGCCCGCAGACCGGAGCGGACGGCCGACTCGCTGCACGGGCTCAGGAACACCCAGTCACCCGCGTAGTCGACGACTCCACGACCGAGCCCCGACTCGAACCCGGCACGCAGGGCCAGCGCCCGAGGCGTCGCTTCGGGCAACGCGTGGCGTACCCGCCGGACGATCGCGCGGCGGGTCGCCGACCGCAGACCGGGAACGAGCGGTTCGGCGGTGGCGGTCAACCGGCTCGCGACGTCCTCGTCGGAGGCGTCCAGCAGCTCCGGCACCACGGCCGGATGGGCCATGAGCGTGACCAGCCCCCGGCCCTCCGGCGCGCGGCCGGGATGCTTCAAATGGTCGAAGATGACCGTGGACACCGTGCCGTTCTCGGCGGTCGGCACCACCAAGGCGTAGTCGGGACCACCGAGCGGGCGATCGAGAAGCAGGTGCGCCTTGACCACCGGCGTGAACGAACACTCGCGGAGAAAGGCCGAGCCGTGCCCCTGGTGGAGCCTGGCCGCCACCGGGGCGGGGACGGCCAGCACGACCGCTCGCGCGCTGATCTCCCGCGTACCGCTCAAAAGGCGCGCCGAGGAACCGTCGTCCACGACCTCATCGACGGGGAACCCCGTGGTGACGTCCGTTTCCGCGGCGAGGGCACGGGCGAAGGTGTCCATGCCGTCGCGATACGCCCGCCAGGTCGGCGGTGGCCCCACCGCCGTGAGCAGCGCGAGCAAGGGCGCCGCCGCGGACCGGGCCGGATCCCAGCCGAAGAAACCGGAGACGATGGGCTGCAGCAGGTACCGCATCAGGTCCGGGTGATGCGGTGCGGCGAACTCCGCGACGGTCGCCCCGCCCAGCCTCGAACTCTCCGGACGTTCGGTGTCGAACGTGCCCCTGATCAGCCGCGCCGCGTCCCAACGCGCCCGGAGGGACAACCCGGCTCCGGTGACCAACCCCCGCGTCTGCGCGACGCCGGACCTGGCCTTGCCGCGCCACATCGCGATGCCGCGTCCGATCGGGGGCGCCGCGCTGGGCCCGACCCCCAGCTCCGCCAGCAGCCGCCAGGTCTCGTCGTAACCCCGCTCGGCCATCTGCTCGGCACAGGTGTCGATCAGGTAGCCATCCTCGCGCAGGGTCGTCATCCGGCCGCCGACCACATCGGCCGCCTCGAAAACCCGCGCCTCACGCCCCGCCTTGCCCAGCTGGTACGCCGTGGTGAGCCCGGCGACACCCGCGCCCACCACCGCCACGTCGACGTCGGTCACGTGATCACCACCAGGTTCACCAGGACGAGCGTCAGCACGGTGAGCCGGTGGATCCGGATGCCGAGCATCCGCGCCCGCAGGATGTCCCCCAGCGCGAACCCGAGCCACAGCTGCCACCCGCGGGACACGATCGTGGGTACGAGCGCGAGAGGGAACCACCACGGGCCGCCGAGAGCGGGGACGGCGAGGATCAGCGCGAGTTCGGCCGCCGACACGCCGATCACGAAGAACATGTTGCCCCGCACCGAGGTCAAGGCGGCCACCGTCGGCCTGCCGACCCGGCGGTCGCCGTCGACGTCGTTGGTGTTGGAGTAGACGCCGAACAGCAGCGGCCCCAGGCCGAAGAGCAGTGCCTGGGCGAGCGCGAACCCGGTGAACTCGCCGGTCGCGAGGCCGTACGGCGCGAGGACCAGCGCCCAGCCGAGAGCGGCGATGAAGAACTCCTGGAAGCCGTGGTAGCTGAGCTTCACTCCCCACGAGTACTGCAACGAGAAGAAGTAGGTGACCACGATCAGCACGACCGTCCACAGAGGACGATAGGGCGCGATCGCGATGGCCGCGAGCCACAGTGCCGCGCCGACGACACCGGTCGCCCACGCGAACCGCAGCACCTGGTTCTCGTTCAGCGTTCCGGCGACCAGTGGCTTCCGGTATCGCTTGCGCCGCGCGTCGTCCGGCGAGTAGTTCGTGATGTCGCTGCCGTCCCGGTAACCCGTGAGATCGTCCAGCGCGACCATCGCCGCGATCACGAACACTTCGCCGAGCAGGAACACCCCGACGGTCGCCAAGACCCCCGGGTCGAACCTCGACATCGGCGCCAGCAACGTCCACACCACGACCACGCCGAGGTAGTAGTCGACGATGTCGAGCTTCGCGAGCCTGAAATACGCTTTGCCGCGAGTGACGGCGAGGGTGGTCATCGCGGGTCGTCCAAGGCGATCGACGCGACGAACGACCGGTCGCCGCCGTAGTCCAGCTCACGTCGGTCGAGCAGACGGGCACCGGGGAGCAGGGCCAAGTACTCCTCCACGGTCCGCAATCTGGAGAACCGGCCGACCGGGATTTCCGCTTCCTCGTATTCGATCAGGACGAGATGCCGTGCCGCCGCGGCGATCGCCCGGCAGGCGTCGGCGATCTCGTCGTCGTCCAGGACGTGCATCAGCACCCACACGCAAACGGCGACGTCGAACCGCTTGTCCTGCCAGGGAAGCCGCTGGACGGTCGTGCGCACGAAGTCCACTGTGGACAGATGCGCGCAGTTCTCCCTGGCCAGCGCGAGCATGCGCGGGGTCATGTCGATCGCCGTCACCGCACGCGCGTGCGCCGCGATCGACGGCGTGAGCCTGCCCATCCCGCAGCCGATCTCCAGCGCGGATCCCACGTCGCCGAGCGACTCCAGGAACCCCGTGACGAGCCGGATGGTGCGGGCGGTCGTCCCCGCCGCGAGTTCGGCGGGCTGGGAGGCGCGCATGACCCGGGTCAGCCCGGCCCGCTCCGCGCGTTTGCGCCATTCGTCGGCGACCTCGCTCGGCGCGGGGGTGCGGGTAACCTGCTGCATCACGACTCCTTCGCGAATCGGCACACCGCGTCCGCGATGCGTTCCACCTGCCCGTCCGTCAGATGCGGGTAGATCGGGATGGCCAGCGTCCGCCGCGCGGCCAGTTCCGCCGCGGGCCAGGCATCGCCCGGCCGGGTGTAGGGAGCGAACGCGGGTTGCCTCGGCAACGGCGCCGGGTAGTAGACGTGTGAGCCGATGCCTCGCTCCGCGAGGTGCTCACGGAGTTCGTCCCTGCGCTCGCAGAGGAGCGAATAGACGTAGTAGCACCGTCCATCACGGGCGGGAGGCGGCGCGAGCACACCGCAGCCCGCCAGTTCGGTGAAGCGTTCGGTGTAGTACTCGCCGATCCGTGCCCGGCGCCTCAGCCGCCGGGGCAACGTCGGGAGCCGGTACAGCTGGAATTCCGCCATGATCTCGTCGAACCGGCTGTTGTAGCCGATCCGGTGATACACGAACCTGGACTTGCCGTCCTGGCCGTGGTTGCGCAGCATCCGCACCGTCGAGCCGAGCCCGGCGTCGCGGGTGACGACCATTCCGCCTTCGCCCGGCATACCGAACGTCTTGACCTGCACGAACGAGTACACACCGGCGTCGCCCCACATCCCGGCGGGGGTGCCCGCGAGCATCCCGCCCTGGGCGACCGCGGAGTCCTCCAGCAACCGGGCACCCGCTTCGGTGGCGATCCGGCGCAACTCCGGCATATCCGCCATGACCGAGAACATGTGCGCCGGCATGATCACCTTGGTGCGCGGCGTGACCAGCCGGGCGACCGCGGCGGGATCGGCGACCATCGTCCACGGGTCGATGTCGGCGAACACCGGCGTCGCGCCGAGCAGGGCCGGCGCGGCCGCGAGCGGAGCGCAGCCGAAGGCGGGCACGATCACCTCGTCCCCGGCGCCGACGTCCATCGCGCGCAGGACCAGCGTCAGCGCCGAGGTTCCGCTGCCGCAAGCGACCGCGTCCTCGGCGCCGACCGAGTCACGGATGGCCGCTTCGAACCGGGCCGTGCGCTCGCCGAGGATGAATTTCTGCTCGGGTGCGAGACCGACGCGATGGACGATGTCCAGCAGTTCGGCACGGTCGTCGTCGAACAGATCCGTCGGGAAGAACGGGAGGGTCATCCTCGCCGCCCGTGGTAGAAGTCGCGGATCGCTTCGCAGACCCGGTAGCAGTCCCCGGCGGGCATGTCCGGATACAGCGGTAGCGCGAGCGTGTGACGGCAGGCGCGCTCGGCGTTCGGGAATTCACCCTTCCGATAGCCGAGGCCGTCGAAGCAGGGTTGCAGATGAAGCGGGGTCGGGTAGTAGATCTCGGTCTCCACCCCCACCGCCGACAGATACGCCGCCAGGTCGTCCCGCGCGTCGACCTCGACCACGTAGACGTAGAACACGCCGCCCGGCCGGTGCTCCGGCAGCTTGCGCACACCCGCCACTCCCGCGAGCGCTTCGCTGTACCGGGACGCCAGTTCCGCGCGCCGGGCGATGTCACTGTCGAGCGTGGTGAGCTTCGAGAGGAGTATGGCGGCCTGGATGTCGTCCATCTTGCTGTTCACACCGGGCAGGCCGGTCGCCGTCGAGATCGCGGGGAAGTCGGCGATCGTGACGCCGAAGCGGCCGTGGTGGCGGAGCGCGTCGGCGGTCGCGGCGATCCGGGCGTCGTCGGTGAGCACGGCGCCGGCGTCTCCGAGCGCGCCCAGTGTCTTCGTCGGGAAGAACGACAGCACCCCGCCCGCGCCGAACAGGCCGGCGTGCGTGCCGCGGTGACGCATGCCGATGGCCTCCGCGCTGTCCTCAATCACCGTGAGGTCGAGGCGTCGCGCGACGCGAAGCACGCCGTCGATGTCCGCGAGCCGCGAGAACAAATGCGTCGGCATGACGAACCGGGTGCGCTCCCCGGCGGCGTCCGCCACCGCGGCGGGGTCGATGCCGTACCCGTCCGCCTCGATGTCGGCGAAGACCGGCGTGCCGCCCGCGAGCACGACCGAGGTCGCCGACGCCCCGAAGGAGAAGGCGGGGACGACCACCTCCTCGCCGGGCTTCAGACCCGCCGCCCTCAGCAGGAGGACGAGCGCGTCCGTTCCGCTGTTCACCCCGACGACGAACCTCGCGCCGGTGTACTCCGCCAGCGCGGACTCGAGTTCGGCCACCTTGGCACCGTGCGAATACTTGCCATTTTCGACGACGTCGAGAATATGTCGCCTGGTGCCGGCCCACGTCCGCTCGAATGTGGCCGATTGATTGAAGAAAGACACCGACAGCGTACCCACCTCCGGTGGCGTAGGAACCGTTTCCGAGCGTAGGACAGGCAATCCGGCCGTCCGCCCACGTTCGCACTTCCTGGTCAACCCGTGGCCGAACTGTTGACAGTTGATCTTGACGATGTCAGTTTCGAAATGGATTTCCTGATTGCGGAACTCGAGGAGCGAGCTCGCCAGTGCGATCATTCGTCGTGGGACTCGGCCGGGCAGGCGCGGGTCTGCATCTCCCCGTCTTGGCCAAACTCCGTGAACGGACCCCGAAGCTCTTCGACGACCATCCCGTCGTGGCCTGCGAACCGAGGGAGACCGTCGTCTCCCGGCCGGGTCTGGTGGTCGCGCCGACCCTCCACGAGGCGGCCGACGGGCTCTGCCCCGCCGACACGATCGTGCACATCTGCACGCCACCGACCCAGCGTCTGGCGGTGCTCTCCGATCTCGCCGCACTGGGCTTTCGCAAGATGATCGTGGAGAAGCCCCTCACGACCGACATCGATGACCTCGCCCGGATCGTCCGCTTGCGCCGCAAGTACAAACTGCACATCGAGGTGGTCGAACCCTGGCTCGCCAGCAGCCTCACGAAGCGGCTGGTCGAGCTGCTCCGCGGTGGCCGGTTCGGCGCCGCGAAGTCGATCGACGTCGTGCAGAACAAGCCGAGATTCCGCCGGTCGCTCGTGCGGCCCGGGCACCCGACCGCCTTCGACGTCGAGCTGCCGCATGGTGTCGCGCTCGCGCTGCGGCTCGCGGGCGCCGCCCGGGTCACCCACGCGTCCGGAACCGATCT
Organism: Amycolatopsis sp. MJM2582; assembly: GCF_000754115.1. Classification (NCBI taxonomy): domain Bacteria; kingdom Bacillati; phylum Actinomycetota; class Actinomycetes; order Pseudonocardiales; family Pseudonocardiaceae; genus Amycolatopsis; species Amycolatopsis sp. MJM2582. Next base: position 311,070 of record NZ_JPLW01000006.1, on the reverse strand, counting down.
CGAGGTCGAGGGCAACGTCGGCCCGCGGATGGGCGGGGCCGCCGTCGGCCTCCGGCACAACTCGGGTGTCCACACGGAGATCCGCTCGGATCTCACCTCCCCGGTCCGCGAGCGACGGGTCACCGTCGAGTTCGAGCAGGGCAGCGCGGTCGGGCATTTCGCGGTGAGCGGCGACGACCATCACTCGCAGTTGACGCTGCGTTCGAACGGCCGGTCCGAGCACGTCGTCCTCCGGGACGACGCGATGACGGAGTGGATGTTCGAGGCCTACCGGAAGTTCCAGCTGGGCGGGGAGCAGACGCAGGGCTTCATCTTCGCCACCGAGGTGGTGCGGCTGCTGTCGGTGGCCAAGAACATCTGCGCGGAACCGGTCACCAGCCCCGAACCCGACGCGGTGGCGTCCCATGCCGGCTGACCCGGTGCTCGCCGGCATCACGGACGAGGCGGCGTACGACATCGGTGGCCAGCTCTCGGTGCTCGACGAACTGGGCTGGAAGGCGATCGAACTGCGCACGGTCGACCGGGAGGCCGTCGCAGACCTCACCGACGAGCGGTTCGACGCCGTCGCGACCGCTCTGTCGGACAGCGGCGTGCGCGTGGTCTGCCTGGCCTCCCGGATCGGTGGCTGGGCCCGTCCCGCCGGTACCGATTTCAGGCACGACCTCGAAGAACTCGACGTGCTCGCCCGGCGGGCGCGGGCGATCGGCACCGGCTACGTGAGGATCATGTCCTATCCCCACGACGGGCTGAGCGATCGCTCCTGGCGCGCGCTGGCCATCGAGCGGATCGCCGTGCTCGCCGAGCGGGCCGAGAGGCAGGGGGTGACGCTGCTCCACGAGAACTGTTCGGGCTGGGCGGGCAGGCGGGCCGAGCGCATGCTCGACCTGCTGGACGAAGTCGCGAGCCCGGCGCTGAAGCTGTTGTTCGACACCGGCAACGGCGTCGCCCACGGCTACGACGGGTTCGATCTGCTCGCCGATATCGTCGGTCACGTCGAGCACGTGCACGTCAAGGACGCCGACGAACGTGGCTTCACGCTCCCCGGACAAGGCGCCGCGCGGGTCGCCGACTGCGTGAAACTCTTGCGAGCCAACGGATATCAGGGCGCCTGGTCGCTGGAGCCGCATCTCGCGCTCGTACCGCACGAACAAGGGGTACTGGCCGATGGCGCGGCAGCCGCGTTCGTCGCCGCGGGCCGGGCGATGGCCGAGCTCCTCCGATGAGGCCCGGGGATCGAAACCTGCTCATGAAGCTGCTCGACCTCCCGACGGCCGGGCCACTCGAAACGACGGGTGAAGTCCGCCTGTGGGACGTGATGCGCGCCTACGCCGACGCGGCCGTCGACATCGGTTTCGATGTCCTGCGGTTCGCCGCCCCGGACCCGTCGGTGCTGGACCGTCCGGGTGTTCCCCTCCTGCTCCGCGACACCGCGCCCGAGTTCCTCACCTGCCAGCCGAGTCTCGTGCTGCGGATCGGCCCCGCCGCTCCCGCCGTCATGTTCAACGTGCACCTCGACACGGTGGCCCCGTTCGAACCGGCGGGTTTCGACGGGACCAGATTCGTCGGCCGCGGCGCGATCGACGCCAAGGGGCCGGCGGTGGCCCTGCTGGCCGGTGTCCGGTCCGCCTTGGCGGCGGAACCGGCGGTCGGCCGGAGCATCGGTGTGCTCATCCAGGCGGTCTCCGGCGAGGAGGGTGGGGCGATGGGCAGCTTCGGGACACGGCCGCTCGTCGAAGCCGGATTCCACGGCGAGCTCAACATCTTCTGCGAGCCGACCGGACTGCGGTACCTCCCCCGGTGCTCGGCGTCGATGACCGCGTGCGTGAGCGTGGACGGTGAAGACGCCATCGACGACGAGCCACATCGAGGACACAACGCGACGGTCCTCCTCGGGTTCCTCGCCCAGCACCTCGCGGACGACCTCCCGAAACACGGTCAGGTCTGCGTCGCGGGCCTGCACACGGGCCGAATGCACAACCGGGTGTACGGCAGCGGCGAACTTCTGCTCAACATTCCCTACGACTCGGGGGAAGCGGCGGCGAAGATGATCTCGGCGCTGGAGGACGGACTCAGGAGCGGCATCGCCGCGTTCGAGGATCGGTTCCGGCGGTCCCTCGCGTTCGCCCGCACCGCGACGGACGCGGCGAGGATCACCGGCCTGCGCTGGCTGAAACGCGACCTGCCCGCGCTACCGGCGCAGGACATCCCGCTGCTGGACGCGTTCGTTCCCCGGTGGCCGGACGACGAGCCCGCGTTCACGTGTGACGCCTTGTGGCTCACGGGAGTTCCCGGCACGAAGACGGCGGTTCTCGGTCCCGGTTCCTTGGGAGCGAACAACGCGCACTCGCGCGGGGAGTACGCCGATGTCGAAGAACTCGACCGGTTCGGCGATCTCGTCCGCGAGATCGTCGTGCGGTTCGCCCGCGAGGGAGGAGCATGACCGTGCTGGTGCCCTATCCCGTTCTTCTTTCCTTGGTGGTCGGGGTCTTCGTCGACCGCGGGATGCCCGAGGACCGGGCGGCGATCGCCGCGACCGCGTTGTGCCACGGCGACCTGACCGGGGTGACCTCGCACGGCCTCGTGAACCTGACCAGGCTGTACCTGCCTCTGCTCGATCAAGGGCGCGCCGAGCCGAAGGCGGACATGACCGTCGAGACCGATCTCGGCGCCTGCGTCCTCGCCGACGCCCGTCGCACACTCGGGTTGTGGTCGGCTTCGCAGGCGATGGAATTGGCGTGTGCCAGGGCTTCCCGGCACGGTATCGGCATGGTCTCGCTGCGCGGGGCGACGCACATCGGCTGCGCCGGGCACCACGCCGCGCGGGCCGTCACGCACGGCATGATCGGCCTCGTCGCTTCGAACTGCGGCGGGCAGCGTATCGCCCCGCCACCCGGCGGCACGGCCGCGATGCTCGGCACGAACCCGCTCGCGCTGGCCTGTCCCGCCGGCGGGGCGCATCCGTTCGTCCTCGACATGAGCACCACCGTGGTGCCGACCGGCCGGATCCGTGCCGCGGCGCGGGAAGGCAGGGAGATCCCGCCGGGCTGGCTCGCCGATGACGACGGCGCACCGGTGACCGATCCCGCCGCGTTCGACCGGGGCGAGGCTCATCTGCAATGGCTGGGCGGTGGTCCCGAAACGGGCGCCTACAAGGGATTCGGGCTCGGCCTGCTCGTCGAGGTGCTCGGCGCCTTGGTGCCCGGCGCCATGCTCGGCGCGACGTCGGCCGACGGGAACCGCGACGACGACATCGGGGTACTCGCGCTCGCGATCGCTCCGGACGTCCTGCGCACCGGATTCGCCGCCGACGCGTCCGCGCTCTTCACCGCGGTGCGGGAGTGGCCCGCCCGCGATCCCGCGGTCCCGGTCGTCTATCCCGGCTGGCACGAGGGCGAGCGCGCGGCCCGCCACCGTCAGCACGGCGTGCCGGTGGCCGACGCGGTCTACCGGGAACTGCGCACCGCGGCGGAGAGGATGGCGAGGTGATCCGCGTCGGTGTCGTGGGGCTCGGTGTCATCTCGCGGTTCTACCTTTCCGCGGTGGAAAGGTCGCCGGCTTTCACCCTCGCGGCGGTCTGCGATCTCGATCCGGCGGTACTCGCGAAAATCCCCGTGCTCGGTTACGGCGACCATCGGGAGATGCTCGCCGCCGGAGGGCTCGACGCGGTGATCGTCACGGCGCCGAACGACGTCCACGCCACCGTGTGCCGGGACGTGCTGGACGCGGGTCTGCCCGTATGCGTGGAAAAGCCGATCGCCACGAGTATCCGCGACGGCGAGGACCTCGTGGAAAGAGCGGCGCGGCGGGATGTCGCCCTGTTCACGGCTTTCCACCGGCGGTACAACCGCAACGTGCGCGCGTTACGCGAGAGGATCGCGGGCGGGCCGCCGATCGCCTCCCTGACCGTGCGCTACCTGGAACGGATCGAAGAGCACGTCGGCGGTGATCGCTGGTACCTCGACGCGACACGATGCGGCGGCGGATGCGTGGCGGACAACGGACCGAACGCCCTCGACCTCGTCCAGTTTTTCCTCGGCACGCTGAAGTTGCGAGACGCCCGGATCAGCCGAGACGCCGACGGCATCGACCGGCGGGCCACGCTGATACTCGAAGGCGCGGTCGTCGAACTCGACTGGTCGTTTCCCGGAGAGGTCAAGGACGTCGAGGTCCGGCTGACGGACGGCACGATCCTGCGTGCCGACCTGCTCGACGGCTACCCGGAGTTCAAGGGATCGCTGTGGCACGAATACGACGGGTTGCTGCGCGAGTTCGAGGAAGCGGTACGCAAGGGCGGGTCCTGGCGCGACAACGGCCTGGCTGCACTGTCCATAGTGGATGATTGTTACCGGAGGGAGAACGATGCGGGAAGACGGGCCGAAGCGGGAGATCGTCGGCACGGTGGTGAAGGTGCTGGTACATCGGCGTGACGACCGGGGCATGAGTCTCGAACCCTTCGCCAGCCGGTGCGTCCGCGCCGGTGAGGTCCACGAACTCGTGACGACCAGCCACGACGACACGGAGCCGGGCGCCCGCATCGACCACGTCGGCTTCCTCGGGTTCGCCGAGATCGACCGTGCCGGCGTGATCGACAGAGGCGACGAAGTGTGGATCGGTGGCGAGCTCGTCGGCACTGTGCTCGGCTTCGACGGCTGCCATTTCCCCAACCACTACAACATCCTCATCCACACCGCGCTGCCGGTCACCGGCGAAGGGATCGGGTTGAAGCCGGAGCGGGAGGTCTGCTTCCGGGGGCGGTGGTGAGTGGCTCCCCGGCGCGGGTGGGCCACTCACCACCGCGCGGTCACTTGCCCAGCAGCGGCACGTCGCTCTTGCCGAGGTGGTAATCGCGTACCGCGTGCACGAGTTCGTCGACGGTCAGCTTCCCGTTGCCATTCACGTCGATGGCCCGGAACGCCGGGGCCACGGCCGAGGCTTCGACCCCGATGGCCTCCAGCCACTTGGCGAACTCCCGCTGGTCGACCTCGCCGTCGCCGTCGGTGTCGCACAGGCCGACGATCGCCGAAATGGTCGGGCGGACCACCCTGGCGAATCCCGCGTCGCCTTCCTGGAAGATCTGCGCTTCGATCACCTCGGTGAACTGCCGCTCGTTCAACGAGCCGTTCGGGCCGACACCCGCCTTGTCGGCCAGGAACTCGAACATCGTCACGAACGAGTCCTTCACCGCTCGCGCCTGTGGTGAGGTCGGATCCTCGCCGAACGCACCGATGATCCTCGTGGCCTCGGCCTCGAAGTCGGATTTCTCGATCCTGCCGTTGCCGTTGACGTCCCACTTCTGGAAACGCTTCTGGAGCCGGTCGTTCTTGATCGCCGTGGTCATTCGTGCACTCTCCTTTTCGCGAAAGATCGGAAGAATTGCGATACGCGTGCCTGCCCTGCTCTCGACCAGGCAGAACGTTCAGAGCCGGACGACCTCCTTCCCGGGAACCCGTCCCGTCACGTCGAACAGCAACCTGGCCGTCGAGGCCAGGCGGCCGTGGTCGTAGGCGCGATGTGCCACCAGCAGGACGGCGACGTCCGCGGTGCGCAGCGTCGCGTCGAGATCGGCCACCGGCGGGCCCAGTTCGGGCACGGTCTCCGCCACCGGATCGTGGTAGGACAACTCCGCCCCGAGCGCTCGCAAGCGAAGGGCGATCCGGATGGCGGCGGACTCGCGGGTGTCCGGCACGTCGGCCTTGTACGAGACACCGAGCAGCAGCACTTTCGCGTCTCGCAACGGCTTTCCGTGTTCGGCGAGCAACCTGGTCACGCGGTCGACCACGTGCTCCGGCATCCGGTCGTCCACGAGCCGGGCGGCGTGCACCACACCGAGCAGTGCGCCTTCCCGCTCGGCCTTGTCCAGCAGGTACTTGGGATCGACCGGGATGCAATGGCCGCCGACGCCCGGCCCCGGCGCGAACGGCGTGAAACCGAACGGTTTGGTCGCCGCGCAATGCATCACGTCCCAGACGTCGACGCCGATCTGGTCACAGAAGATGGCGATCTCGTTGACCAGTGCGATGTTCACGTACCGGTAGGTGTTCTCCAGCAGCTTGGCCATCTCCGCTTCCCTGGTGCCCCGCGCGATCACCACCGTGTCGACGAAACGCTCGTAGAACTCCGCACAACGTTTCGCGCAGGACGGGGTGTGCCCGCTGATCACCTTCGGCGTGTTCCCGATGCCGAACCGTCTGTTCCCTGGGTCGACCCGCTCGGGTGAGTACGCGAGCGAGAAGTCGGTTCCCGCTGTGAGACCGCGTTTTTCGAGGATCGGCCGGACGATCTCGTCGGTGGTACCGGGAAAACTCGTCGACTCGATGATCACCATCATGCCCGGCGACAGGCGTTCGGCGACCGTCTCCACCGCGCGGCGCACGGCGGCCAGATCCGGTCCGCCCGCCGTGGTCAACCCGGTCGGCACGCACAGCACGATCGTCTCGGCGCCACCGAGGACGTCGGGGTCGGTCGTCACCGTGAAGCCGTTGGCGCGCATGGCCCGCAACCGGCTCGCGGACACATCGGGCACATGTGGCCTGCCCGCGGCGATCTCGGCGGCCACACGGGGCGAGGTGTCGTATCCGATCACCGACAACCCCGCCCCGGCAACGGCTTCCGCCAGCGGTAGCCCGACGTAGCCGACTCCCACCACGACGACGTCGACAGACACGTGGTTCTTCTCGGTCAACGGTTGACCGAGAAGGCGCCGCTGCCCGCCGGCACATGCGAGCCGAACCCTGGCTCGACCGGAACGCCCGGTGTCAGGCAGAACGGATCCGCGTGGACGACCACTTCCGACGAGCTCTGATTGAGCAGAACGTGTGCGGCGATAGGAAGTTTGTTACAGCCCTCGGGGTTCCGGTAGGTGTCCAGGCGCTGGAATTCGGTGGAAAAGACCACCACCTCGCCCGCTGCCGCCTGTGCGGGCGGACTCGGCACGATCAGCAGTGCTCCCACGGATGCCGCGCTCGACACCGCGGCGACAAGACGGTTCATCGCATGCCTCCCACATCCAAGATCACGACTTCTCTCCGCACGCTAACAGTCACTCCGTGTCAAACTTTTACTCACGGCGGATCTTCACGCGCGCAGGTTGCGGCGGCTCGGACAGGGTCATCCGGATGGTGGCGTCAAGCGCTCCCTGCGTGATGTTCGAGAAGGGGCGGTTCACATGAAGGAGTGGCGCGGGTGGTCGTCCGGACGAACGGGGACTACTCCGCCTCGCGCTCATTGACGGGGTATGTCAAACGTGACGTGTCGCGAAAGCCACTTTCGCGACGTCTGATGTCTCGAAAGTGGCTTTCGCGACGTCAGCGGCCTTACCCCTGAAGAGAATCCGAAACGCCACTTTCGCCGACCTCGGCCGAAGTCGGCAGAGAAGGATGCGCTCCGTGCCGCGTCACGACGACAGCGGCCACTTTCGCCGCGAAACCGCAAGCGGTCACCACGTCCGCGGTCGCCGGCTCACCGGGGATTCCCGCGAGCCGGGCGGCGAGCGCTCCGACGAACGAATCGCCCGCGGCGGTGGTGTCCACCGCCCGTACCGCGACGGCCGGGACGTGCGTGGACGACGACGCGTCGAGGACGGCACAGCCCGCGGCGCCCAGCGTCACGATCACCCACCGGCATCCCGCGGCGATCAGTTCGGCGCCACCGCGCCGCAAACCGTTGGCGTCGAAGGGATCCTGACCAGTGAGCTGCCGGAACTCGATTTCGTTCGCCACCACCACGTCGCTGAGCGGCAGCAGTTTCCCGGCCACGTCCGCGGCGGGCGCGGTGTTGAGCACGGTCAGCACGCCACGTGAGCGAGCGGCCGCGAAAGCGCGTTCCGTCGCTTCGGCCGCCGCCTCCAGCTGGCCCGCGACGACGCGAAGCCCCGGCAGTTCATCGATCGCCGCTTCGGCCGCGGCCGCCGGGATGTCGGCGTTCGCCCCGGACACGACGACGATCGAGTTGACGCCCTCAGCGTCGACGGTGATCGCCGCCCGCCCGGTAGGGAGCGCGGATCTGCGGACGTGGGTCACGTCGGCGCCCTCGGCGAGCAGGGCTGCCAGGTATTCGTCGCCGTCTTCGTCCTGGCCGACACAGCCGATCACGGCCACTTCCGCGCCGAGCCGGGCGGCGGCGACCGCTTGGTTGCCGCCCTTCCCGCCCAGCTCCCGGCTCGCCGAAAAGCCCATCAGGGTCTCCCCCGGCTCCGGGATACGCGGCGCGTGGACGATGTGATCGACGTTGAGCGACGCGACCACCGCGATCGCGCGGGTCATGCGGTCAGCCATCGGGCCGGGACGTCTCGCATCAGCCGGGCCACGGCTTCGGCAGGCACGCCTTCGGCTTCGAGCAGGTCGGCGAAGATCGTCGGCACGAACACGAGCCCGTTCCCGCCGTTGTGCGTCCACATCTGCTTCAAGAACAGGTCGTGCGAGAGCATGATCTGGTCACCGAAGCCCTCGTGCACCCACCTCGCCACGGCGCGAGCGGTCTGGGAAACCGTCGGGGCGACACCCTCGCCGGGAAACGAGATGTCGAGGCCGATCATGTCGAACTCCAGCAGCACACCGCGTTCGAGCAGCTCGCGTTGATATCCCGGGTCCTCACCGGACGGATCACTGTGCGCCAGCGCGACTTTGCCCGGCAGCGCACCGCATTCCTCCAGTACGAGGTCGAGCACCTCGTGCCCGCGGCGCTGCCAGCCCGGCATGTGGATGTTCAGCCCCACGGAGGGCCGCTCCGCCTGCGCGAGCGCCGCCGCCCGCAGGGAAGCCCGCTCCCCGTCGGTGAAGAACGGCGAAACACCGACCTCGCCGATGACACCGGCCCGGATCCCCGTCTCGCCGACTCCCTCGTCCAGCTCGGCGAGGATGCGCTCGGTCTGTGCGTCGACGGTGACCGCGGTGATGCGCTCCCCCTCGAACTTCTCCAGGTACGCACCGGTGCCCATGACGATGGTGACCCCGGTGGCCTCGGCCACCGCCGCCAGGGCGAGCGGATCCCGGCCGATCGCGGCGCTGCCCGTCGCGTCGACCAGCGTGCCGCCGCCCGCCGCGGCGAAGGCGGTCACCTCGCGCACGACGCTCGCCCGGTCCTTCGCCGCCACGTTGTCGGCGCAGCAGTAGGGATCCTGGCGGAGCAGGAACTGCCATCCTGGCCCCACTTCCGCCTCGGCGAGTGGCCGCGTGGAGGTGTACGAGGGTTCGGCGACCGCGGAGGACAGGTCGTTGAAGAGGTGCTCGTGTGGCAACACCAGCCCGAGCACCGCCGCGTCGACCGGTCCGAGAACGCCGCGCACCTCAGCCACGGCGCACCTCGGCGGGCTGGGCGAGGACCGCCGGTTCGGCCGTGTGCCGGGACGGGATCATCGCGATCGCCGCGGCCGCCAAGGCCACGAACGCGCCGATGACGGTGACCAGGTGGAGGCTGGACCCCGCCGCGGGGGCGACGAGTTCGAGCAGCAGCGAGCCGATGAGTTGACCGGCCGTGGAGGCCAGCCCCAGCAGCAAAAGCCCGAGACCGCGCACCAGCAAGGCCATCAACGCGATCGACAGGAGGCCGAGAGGCCCGCCGAAGTACATCCACCAGGTGCCCGGCAACGCGAAGTGCGCGCCCGAGACCGCCATCCGCACCACGTACACGAGACCGAGTGCCACGAAGCCGATGAGGAAGTTCCAGGTGATGGAAACGAACATCGAACCGGACAGCAGGCCGACCTCGGAGTTGCCGGCGGGCTGCCAGCCGGCGAGCAGGCCACCGACGAACGGCATGATCGCCAGCGCGATCATGTGCGGGGCCGACCAGTTCGGGGACACCACCAGCACGGTGGCGCAGATGGCGAGCATCGCCCCCGCCACGCGCGGCGCGCTCATCGCCTGCTTGAACGGCACGCCGATGCCGAGGCGGTCGCACACCACGCCGGAGATGACCATGCCGGAGATCAGCGAGGTCTGGAAGATCGCCACCCCGAGGAAACCGACCGTGACCCCCTCGGAGAGCACGATCACCGCGCCGCACAGACCGGCGAAGAAGTTCCATCGCGGGATCTCCCCGCGCACCAGCTGACCGGGCAGCCGGAAGAACGCGTCGCGCGTCCGGGTGCGCGCCAGCACGATGATCAGCATCAGCACCAGGCCGGTGCCGAAGGACACCAGCGCGGCGGCGTGCCCGTCGGCGAGCGCGGTACCGAGGTGTCCGTTGACGAGCGACTGCAACGGGCCGAGCATTCCGGCGAAGACGGTCGCGATCGTCAAGACGACGACCGAAGCCGCGCGGCCGGTGGGTGACGTACTCATCGAATCCTCCTTGATCCCGAGTGCGCGCGGCTCAGTTTTCGCGACCGGCGAGCCAGGTCGTCGCCTGCGCGAAGAGCTTGCCGTAGCCGTCCCAGCTCATGAACTCCTCGGGAGCCCAGTGCGGGGAGATGTCCGAGGTGAACGCGAGGGTGCGGCCGCGGCCGACCCGGCGCGCGGCCAGCATGACGTCGCCCTCGACGGTGGCGAGCAGCTCCGCGTCCGGCTTCAGCGTGGTGTGCTGGTAGCCCAGCAGGATCGGCCACTCCTGGTCGAGACCGGAGACCACCGGGTGCCCGGGCTGGACGACCTGGGCACGCACGCCCTCCGGCGTCTCGACGCGGTCGTCGTACGGGTCGATGTCGACCGGGAGGATCTCCTCGATCGGCGTCCGGTGGTAGTTCGCCTTGCCCTCGAAGCCCTGGAAGCTCAGGTAACCGCCGGCCATCATCAGGCCGCCGCCGTTCGTGACCCACTCGCGCAGCAGTTTGAGCCGGTTGGGCGTCGGACGGCCGCGGGTGAACGTGTCCGGATGCAGCAGCAGCGTGTTGGAGCCGATGTCGGAGAGCAGGACGACGTCGTAGGCGTCGAGTTCCTCCAGCGTCTGCGGGAATTTCTCGGCCACGTCGTGCGAACGCAGGTGAGTCACCTCGACCCCTTCCGCCGCCAGCGCCGCCAGCAGCCGCTCGCACCCGATCTCCACCTGGGTGTGCGCGAACGGGTCGTATCCCTTGTGATCGATGGTCGCACTGACCCACGACTCCCCGGCTAGCAGGACCTTGACCATCGACGACTCCTTCGAGCGAAAAGCCTTAGCGTAATTTGCGCAACGTAGCGCAACGCGGCCAATATAAGATGCGTTCGCAGTCGCCGTCAACGCTCAACGGGGAGGAGCCGGATGTCGCTGGCGAAGGTGGCCCGAGAGGCCGGAGTGGCCGTGTCGACGGTGTCGAGGTACGTCAAGGGGGAGCTCAACGTCGCCTCCGAGACGGCCCGGCGCATCGACGCCGCGCTGGCGGCCGAAGGGCATCCGCCCGTACGGAAACAAGTGACCGGCCTCAGCCTTGGTTTGGTGGTCCCGTCGCTGGACAACCCGTACTTCTCCACGCTGGCGGACGCGGTGGTCGACGCCGCCGCGACGGACGGCGTCGACATGCTCACCGCGCTCACCGGATCCTCGCCGTCACGGGAGCGCGCCGCCGTCGAGCGCCTGATGCGGGTGCCGGACGTGGGCGGGCTGATCTACCTGGGGATGAACACCACCAACGAAGCCTTCACGAGCCGCTTGGCAGGCGATTTCCCGGTGGTCTTCCTCGACGAGTACGTCGAAGCGGCCGGTCCGCGGATCGCGCATGTCACCGCGAACAGTTTCGGCGGCGCCTACCAGGCGACCACCCACCTGCTCTCCCAGGGCCACCGGCGGATCGCCCATGTCGGCGGGCCCGCCGGGCTGCGCACGGCCGACCAGCGCGAGGCGGGCTACCGGGCCGCGCTGAAATCGCACGGGATCGAGGCGGACGAAGCGATGATCGTGCGCGGCGCGTTCAGCTCGGCGTTCGGCATGAACTTCTTCGCGCATATGGCGCGGACCGGTGCGGCGCCGACGGCCGTGTTCACCGCCAGCGACATCGCCGCGGTCGGTCTGCTCGAAGCGGCCCGCCGCGCCGGGGTCTCGGTGCCGGAAGACCTTTCGGTGATCGGCTGTGACGGGATCACCCTCGGCGAATGGACGTCGCCGCGGCTGACCACCGTCGCGCAGCCGACGGAGCAGATGGCCCGCAAGGCGGTCGACGAGATCACCCGTCTCGCGGCCGGCCGCGACCCGGCCGACCACGTGCTCTCCATGCGGCTCGTCGTCCGCGAATCGACTCAGGAGTACCCCGCATGACCGACGAAACCCTCGCGTTGCTGCGCGATCTGGTGGGCCAGGACACCACTTCCGGCGACAGCGCCGCACAGGCCGCCGCGCAGGAACTGGCCGTCTCGTACGCCACCGCCACTCCGGGCGTACGCGTGTTGCGACGCTCCACCGCCGGGCGGCCGTGGGTACTGGTCGGCACCGGATCCGGCGACGGGCCGTTGTTCGTGTGCCATATCGACACCGTTCCCGTCGGCTCCCCCGCGCTGTGGGACCGCGCCCCGTTCTCCGCTGAAGTCGACGACGAATACCTGCACGGCCGCGGCAGCGTCGACATGAAGGGCGGGCTGGTCGCCGCCTTGGCCGCGTTGCGCAACGCAGCGGAAGCCGGTGCGCACGCGCAGGTCCTCATCACCAGCGACGAAGAGATCGGCTGCCGGGGCGCGACCGAGGCCTCGGCGTCGCTGGAGCTGACGCCGCGGATCGTCGTGGTGCCGGAAGCGACTCGGAACCGGGTCTCGCTCGGCCACCGCGGCGCCACCTGGCTGCGGCTCGCCGCGGAGGGGAAGGCGGCCCACGGCTCCACGCCACAACTGGGCCGCAACGCGATCCGGCTGCTCGCCGACCGGGCCCTCGGCGCGCTCGATTCCCTCCCGTTGGCCGCCGACGACTACCTGGGCGAGGAAACCGTCAACGTCGGCACCTTCAAAGGCGGGACGGCGACGAACATCGTGCCCGCGTCGGCGGTTCTGACGCTGGATGTGCGCACTGTGGACGGTGGAGCGCCGTCGATCGCTTGGGCTTCCGCGCTCGATCCGGCCATCACCGCGGAGGTGGATCTCGACCTGCCCGCCGTCCGGACGGCGCGGCTGCCCGAGCTTCTCTCCGGCCAGACGCCCGCGCCCGCGGCCAGTTATTTCACGGACGCCTCGGCTTTGGCCGGGTCGGTGGGCGGCGCGCCGATCGTGATCTGGGGCCCTGGCGATCCCGGGGAAATGCACGCGGCGAACGAGAAGCTGGATCTGGAGTCGTGGCTGCAGGCCTCGCGCGACTATCTCGAGCTGGTCTTGGCCGCCGCGCGCTGAGCCATTCCTTGACGCCGATAGTCCAATGTGGGCTTTGGACCTGATCCGCTCGCCGGCGGACATCGGCGCCGCTGCTTCAATGTGCGATTCAGGCTTATTGATGAATGGCGAGGGGCGCAGCGCAGGTGACGTCGACCATATTCGATACCCAGCGCGTCGACCGTCACGGACAGGACTTACTGACGCGAATCGAAGTGACGGCGTTCGATGGGATGACCTGATAGGAGTCGCGTGTATGGACGATGACCGAGCCACCGGACACTCCGGCCAAGCCTCCGCAGTACCGCGCGTTTATCGACTCGACAACGACGGTGGGTTCCGAAGCGCTCCGGGCCGGCGCAAACCAAGCCAGCCCGGTCGTTGTGGCAACCAGGAAAACTCCGACTAGCGAGATCCGACGGGCGAATACGATCTTCCGACTGGCTTCGGCCGTCTCATTACGGGTCCAGGCTTCCAAATCCTCGCCGGCGAGCAAGCACGTGTCACCGGGCACTCCCGACGCCGCCCGGACTGCCGACAAGGTAGCGACGACGAACATGATGAGCGCCAGGGCGAACAGGGCTGCCACCAGTTGAGCGAAAGGCGCAGAGAGACTGGTCAGGTTGTCGCGGCCCTTGATCACCAGGACAGCGCTGAACAGGCCGGTCAGACTGGCCAGACCAGTCCGCCAGGATTCAGCCTGCTTACGCACTGCATCGAGTTGATGGAAGCGAAGTTCCTGTGCGCGCCGCGCCCACAACAGCCGCTCAGTGCTCACGAGGTTCTCACCCGCCAGTGGGCACCGCAACCCAGAAATGGCTCGTCGACCGGGCGGTCCGCATGGCCATGGCCGCAGTCGCAGCATACCGTCCGACCATCGACAGGCTCAGCCATCGGTTCCTTTTTGCGCCGGAACGCCTTATAGCCGTTCCCTGTGCCGTAGTACCAGTTCGTTGTCGTTCGGCCGCCACACCCGGGACAGATCCCGGCGACGCATATTCCTCGCCCTTCAGCCAAGGGTTCGATACTGAATCCGGATTGTAGTGCATAGTCCTTGACCTGATAGGAGGTCGACCGGTGGTGTTCGATCGGAGTGGCTTCAGTCAATGGAATCCTCCGTCAGAGTTCGTATCCGAACAGTGGTGCATAGCGATGCAAGCGGTCACGAACCATCTCTTCGGTCTCATCGATTTCGCGGGCACTCGCGGTGACATGCTCGTCAGTGACCACGCCGGAAATCCCGGGCTCTTGACCGTCGAGATGCTCCGTGAGGATAAGGAGGTCCTGCCAGGAAACGATCTCCGCGAAACACGCAGCCGGATCATAGGTCCAAGACACGCCGATCGACTCAAACGCAGCGAAACGCTTGTGCGCCTCCGCCAGCGTCCAGCCTAGACGCCCCGCAGTCTGCACGAGCCATAGCGGCGTCACAGCGGCGACGTAAGAGGTTCTCCCTACGTCGTCCACCGATGTCAGCATTGCTAGGTCATACCGGTCCGCGGGCCTTCCAGGCAGCGACTTTCGGGCAGCCGAATCGACCTTGGGAAGAGGAGCACCAAGGGCACGATATGGCTCCAGCCGTTCGAGGAGAGCTTCGACCGGTTGTCGCCCGCTTGCCGCCGCGTGGACTATGTCGCCAGGATGCAGCGACCAATCCACCTCGAATTTACCTTCCCTGTCCAGTCTCCAATAGTTGGAACCTAGCAGCGCGATACATTCCTCTCGTCGAGGAGCCAAGCCCTTTGCTTCGAACGCAGTCGACGGAAGGGCAGCAAGATCGGCGGTATCGAAGTAGATACTCCTGAAATACTCGACTGACCTCGCTATATCGTAGTCGAGGAACCATGCTAGCTGAATGATCTCCGGCATGCTAACCGGCCGCCGAAGGTCAACGATATCGAGCAGACGCCGACGACGACGGAGCCGCCCCTCGTAGTCGTGAAACTCACGAGCTCCTACGCCGCGGAGTAGTTCGAGCACGGCAAGCCATCCCGGACAAAGCACACGACGGTGCGCATACCAGTCGAATTCATACAGCTCATCATTGATGATAGTAAGCTCGTCCTCGGTGAGCGATTCGGGGACTGAGCTGATAGCTGGCAGCTTAATCATTCCAATGCCCGCAAGACGTTCCAGGCAAATGAGTACATTTTCGACAGTTTCACCGGTCTTACTGGCAATCTGAAGGAGATGCAACCAAGAGAGCTCGAAACCCAGTGTCTCGGCACACCTCAGCGCTTCCTGCTCAATAAGAGTTAGATCTTGCGGATAGGACTGCCTGCCCGCAATCTGGTAACCGAGCGCAACGAAACGATCCAGCAAGTTGAGCACGTAGTCCACCGGCTGGCCGAGCTTCGAGCTCGCCCGGAGTACGTGAGCGGGGGAGATGGTAGAACTCACCCATGGAGACCAGACGAAAAGGTCCTCGGTAAACAACTCCACCTCGCCGCGAGTGAAGACATGGTCACCTAGCTCGCCGAGGCGGTCAGCAAGTATGCTAGTCCGATCAGACGGGATAAAGGCCGCTATTCGCCGAATCACCTCTCCAAGCGGAACACGAAGGTCAGCCGACGCCTTCGCCAGACTGCAGCACACCGCAGGGCCGCCCTCGTCCGCTGGCACGAGAGCAGCGACCGCATCGAGCAGAGCCTTTTCTTCCGTAGATTCCGGCAGGACCTCGTCCTTGTCAATGAACCGGTAGTCGATCGAAGGGATGCCACGTGCTGCGGAGAGATCGATCCCGGTGATCGCATAGCGACGGAGTCGCTTGATCCGTTCTGCGGGCGACTCGTCCCTGTCCGCTGCAGCCTCGAGAATCTCAGCGAGCGACGGCCGACCAAACTGACCCGTAGTCCGATATAGACGGCCGGACGAGTAGATCGTTCCGAGCACGTTCGCGTCCATAGGGCTTACAACCGGAAAGCCGGCAGTAGTCGCAGGTTCGGCCACGTGCTCCGAGCCGGCGAAGGCAGGACCCCCTTTCCAAGCACCCACTCGCCAAGCGGATATCCACCGGTTCCTCGCCGTTCCGCTCCACGGGATCATCTCGCCAGTGAACAGTTCACGATCGATCGGCAGGCAGCCGACTTGACTCAAGGGTGCACTGGTCCGCCCCCATGCGCCCTGTACAGAAACGTCGTGACCCTGAGCGAGCAGATAGGTGAAGATGTCTTCTGCGATGGCTGGCGTCTTGTCCGACACGTCCCATAGCCAGGGCAGGGTCAACCCAGCCCACTCCTGCAGGGACGGCAGCGATTCAAGTATTTGCTGCCGGATCCATTTCTTGTCCCATTTCCGCAACCGGTTGCGGTCAACGGTGAACTGCGGCCGATGTGGTCCACGTAGGTTGACGATGAGACCGTGGCTTTCCTCGTTCGTCCGGACACCATCTGCGGCGAAACCGCCTTCTCCCGGCACCCACCAGAGGTCGTCGCCATGTTTGAGCGGTTCCACGATGGCATCGGGAAACCGCAGCAATTCAGGCTGCCAGGTCTCGCGTGGGCCGTTTGCCTCGGCCACATCGACCGTGTACTCGGCGATCCAGAGCAAACGGCGTAAGGTGCGTAGCACCGACAGCGAGTCTTCGCCGGTCAGGTACAGCCGAATCCGGGTCCCACCTGCGGGCATTTCGTTTGATTGGGTGATTTGAAACAGGCTGCCACTGCTGGCAATACGAACACTGAATGCCTGAGAACCGACAACGTCGTCTTCACCAACCGGGCGAGTCGTGATATGAATTTCCTCGGCGATCATGAAGTAGCTGAAAACTCCCACGCCGAACTGGCTGTTAGGGATAAGTCGCAGTGGCGGATCGAGTTCCTGCCAACGCATCTGTTCCGAGCGGAACCCTGACCGGTACACGAACCGTTCGCCAGCGTTGGCGAACGTGCTCATCATCGTGTCCTTACTCATCCCGACGCCATTGTCAGTACACTCGATGAATTCTCGCCCCTCGGCATCGGTTCCCTGCCGGAACGAGATTCGCCCCGACCATTCCACGATGGAGCGATCGCGTCTGGTCAGGTAGCGCCGTCGGACATCCCGGTAGCGGCATGCGTCCAGCGCGTTCTGGTAAAGCTCGCGGATAGCCAGGTCGGGCTCGCCGTAGAGTTGGCGTCCCATCAGCAGTTCGCGCACCTTGTCATCGGAAAGTCGAAAGCGAAGCAGCGGGGTGTCGAACACCGGCAACCCATCCTGATTCTCAGGCCGGAGCCCCGCGCAATTCGCCCTGGAAGGGAGCTGGCCGATCAGCTCCTCTGCCGGGTCGAAGGCTGAGATGGTCTTGAGTACTACATCGGCGCGGTGCGCGAGGTCAGTGAACGCCGCGTGCAAGGCGGGATGCTCACAGACCGCATGCAATTCGAGATCGGCGCCGTTGTGCTCCCAGTGCGCGTTGACGGTCGCCGCGTGCAGTGCGGACAGCTGAACCTCGGCACCGATACCCAGGTGATCGACCACGACGGTCGATACGCGCCGGGGATCGGCGGCCATCACCCCACCAAGCCACAACGCGGCAGCCAGGGCGCGCATGCGGTGGTCGAACAGCCGTTGCCGCACGAGCTCAACAAGGCGCTGGTCGTCCGCCGAGGCGTCCACACACTCGATGAGGGTGTGGATCGTCGAGCAGAGTTCGTTCTCGGTCAGTGACACGGTTCCCCATCCGGTCGCCGCCCGCGCCAGCTGCCCGCATAGCTGATCGACACTCGGCTCGGCCGACAACGAGGGCCGGACCGCGAGCCATTGGTGGACCAACCACATCCCCAGCGCGTCCCTGGGCTCCGTACGCTTACGGCGGGCCAGCCCTTCCGCGCGGCGGCACACGTGCTCATAGATGGCGTGTGTGGTCTCGAGGTCGCTTCTGGCACCGTCGTGGAAGGTTCGGGTGAAATCAGTGGGCGCGATGGTCGCGGCGAGCCGAATGCCAGCACTCAGCGCGGCCTCGCGGAGGAACGGCGCCGAGATCAGCGCCGCCAGCTCGACCGCAGTCATCTGAGCCTCGCACGGGAGGCATTGATCGACGGCGGCTAGTACCCGAACTGGATAGTCCTGCGCCGTCCAGGGATCGACGATCTGGGCACGGGCGGTGAGGAACTCCTGCGCTTCTAACCATTGTTTGGCGCATTGATCGACGACACGAAGAACCGCCTCTCGTGCCTGCCCAGAAGTGGCGTCCTGGACACAGCGATTCCACAAGGGGGTGTTCTCGATCACTCGCCGCCAGGCTTCACCTACCTGATCACCTGCGCAGATCACAGAATCCCCGGGCTTCGTGACGCCATCGGAACGGTGCGCGACAACCAGCTCCGGTGTCTGTTCCAATCCTTCGATTCTCGCCGCTTTGCGCGTCATCCGTCGCGTGACCTCGGCGTATACCTCGTTCACGGTACGGGCAGAGTTACGCCGGTCCAGCACTTCTGCAAGCGCTTGGGTGAAGTAGCTACCGTCGTCGCCGTGCTGACTACGCTCACCGGGCCTGCAGCTGTTGAACAGTACGAAGGCGCCGTCCGATGGATACGGCAGCTCGCCACCGCCAGGCAATCGATCCAGTGAACCGGCTCGATCGTCGCGGCAGGCGTCCACGGCGAAGATGATTAGGCCAGCCCGGCATTCGCCGAGACGGCTGGGAATCAGCGAGACCAGGCTTTCCGGATCTGGCCCTTCGGATCCGGCGTAGGCATCTTGAGGAACCAGATAGCCCTTGCCGTCGATCGTGACACCGTGTCCGGAGAAGTAAAGCAGCAGAGTACCGCCAGGGGAGATGTCCCGGAAGGCTCTCATCGTGGCTGAACGGATCCGGTTTCCGGTGGGTTCTCGGCCTAATTTGTCACCGACGCCGCAGTGCTGAACCTCGTAGTTCGACTGGGCCAGCACACCTGCCATACGCCCGATGTCGGCAGCCACGACCTCATGCAGCGCTTCAAAAAGATCGTGATCACAAGAAGGGACACCGATCAGAAGCGCGAGCCGATCCGCCAAGGCCGTCTCCTAGCTTAGGTCGCTCATACGAACATACGAACGTCGGAGACAGCGAAGGGTTCGTTACAGTGCGCGACTGCTTCGTGGGGTCTGGATGTCGGGCAGGCGCCACGCAGACCACGCCGGGAAGCATTCGGGTTTGGCACTTGTTCAACGGGGGCTGACATCGACAGCCAGAGCTTCGATCTCGACGATGGCCCTGGCAAAGCCAATCCTTCTCGCTGGGCTGTGACGGGGCGAGATCCATCACGTGATTCGTATAGAATGTGCATCCCGGTCTTCCCTGCACCAGCCTGACAAGCCGGAGCCCGAGGAAAGGAACTCGAACTGCCGTTTGAATACGGTCCATGGTGAGGCGTCGATGAGTTCGACGTCGGCTTGCGCGGGTGAATCACTTGCTCCGCGGTGGTGAGGGTGCCGGAAGCGGCTCTTGACGTGGTCAGCCCAGCTTGAGCCACCCCAGCGCCAACGCCACGACGAACCCGCTCGCCAAGACGACGATCACACCGATGAGGATCAGCCATGCCACAGGCATCGCCTTGGACGGCATCGGTTGCGGATGCGAGAGTCCGGACGTCTGAGCGGAGTCGGGCGGTGTGTCACCCGGCCGGACGCCACCACCTGGTTCGCGGCGGGTCTTCTCGGGTTCCGGGTCGGGCGGCTGGGCTGTCATCGCCGGTGCTCCTTCGGTCGGTCTTCCCCTTCGGATACCCGAACGACGGCGACGAAACCCTGTCAGCCAAGTTGGGGTACATCGCCCGGGAAGCCGATGGGCAGCTGGTACATCCCGCGGGCGGTGCGGCCGCCCCCGAGCCAGCCGTGGAAGTGGATGTATCCGTCGACGACGTCGGCGCCTCCCGGCGCGTCGACCTTGCCACCGAGCAGATCGGTGGACAGGAACGGCGTGCCCGCCTTCACGAACGGCCCGCTCAGCGAGGGCGCGGAGGCATATCCCGTGTGGTAACCGGAACTCTGGAACGTGTCGGCGGAGTAGAACAGCAGGTACCGGCTCGGCGTTTTCACCACCGCCGGTGCCTCGACCACCGCGTTCTCCGACGCGAGATCGGCGCGCAGGAGCTCGATCCGCGGGCCGTCGGGTGTCCGTCCGTCGGCGCGCAGTTTCTGGGACCAGATCGCGGCCGGAGGCCCGACCGCCGCGCCGTCGCTCTTGTACAGCAAGTATCGCGAGCCGTCCGAGTCCACGAAGGTCTGCGGGTCGATGTCACCGCCGTCGCCGGGGACACAGATCAGCGGCCCGTCTCCGGCGGGTGTGTACGGCCCTTCGGCCTTCGCGGCGGTCGCGACGCCGATGCACATCTCCCCTCCGGGAGCCACCGCCGCGGAGAAGTAGAGCACGAACGTTCCGTCGGAAAGGCGGGCCACGTCGGGAGCCCAGAACCCGCCGTCGGGTTTCGCCCACTTCGGCACGGCCGCGAGAGCGTCACCGGCCACCCGCCAGGGCCCCTCCGCCGCCGGGGCGTGTGCGTACGGCACTTTCACCGCACCGGTGCTCGTGGAGAAGGCGAAGAAGCCGGAGTCGGTCTTGACGATGTCGGGGTCCGGGAAATCCTGCCCGATGAGCAGCTTCGGCGTGCCGATCGCGAAGGCGGGCGGCGAGGAGACGAGTGTCAGGGCCAAGGCGAGGATCACGAGCCGGCGCAGGAACTTCATGACCGATTCTGTGGACGGGACGACGCGGTCGGCAGCGTAACGCGGGCCTTGCCACCGGGAAGCGTGGATTTGGCCGTTCACCCGGTCCTGCGGGATTCAACCGCGAGACTTCGGGTAGTGGCGCTCCTTGTGGTGACGGACCACGGCGACCGGACAAGGCGCGTGGTGCACCATGGCGCGACTGACCGAGCCCAGAAGAGCGCGGCGTAACGGCCCGCGTCCGTGACTGCCGACGACGAGCAGCGCGGCACCCTCGGCTTGCTCCGCCAGCGCGTGGGCGGGCCGGTCGACCGCGATCACGCGCTGGACGGGAACCTCCGGATACCGTTCGCGATATCCGGCCAGCGCTTCGTCGAGCAGGGGCTTTCCCCGTTCCTCGATGAGCTCCCTGTCGTGCTCGGTGGGCGTCACCGCCATCGCTTCGAGCGGCAGATCGGACCACACGTGCAAGGCCACCAGCGCGCGGCCGTGCCGGGCGGCGAAGTCGTAGGCGAATCCGATGGCTTCCCTGCTGGTCTCGGATCCGTCGACGCCCACCACGACCTTCCCGTCACCGTCCGACGACGGTTCCTCGCCGGTGCGCACGACCACGATGGGCCGGTGGTAGACGTGCAGGAGTTCGTTGGCCGTCGAGCCGACCAGGAGCCTGGGCAGCGCGGTGAGCCCCGACGAACCGATGACCAGCAGATCCGCGTTCTCCGCGGCGTGGGCGAGCTCGTCGGGCGCGCGGCCGGACAGCAACCGCGTCGAAACGGTCAGCTCCGGCCATGCCCGGCGACATTCCTGCGCGATGTCGCCGAGCATGGCCTCGGCGTGCCGCTGCGCTGTTTCCTGCCCTGCTTCGAGGAATCCAGGCCGCGGCCAAGCCCCGCCACCGGGAACGGCTTCGGGCACGGGCGGGAATCCGACGACGTGGGCGACGACCAACCCGCGACCGCGGGCGGCTGCCTCCCCCGCGGCCCAGCGCACGGCCTTCCGCGCTTCTTCGGAGCCGTCATAACCTGCGACGACGGCTCCCTTGTCCATTGTGGATTCCGTGGACGACATGGCGTCACTCCCCAACCGCGGGCATTGACACCAGATGGGCTACCACGTCCGGCGGTCGTCGAAACGTCGAATCGCCCCGCTCGTCAGACGAGTGCCGCGATCAGCCCGATCACCAGCGCCGTCCGTTCCGGGATGTGCTTCACGAGGATGTGCTCGTCGCGTGCGTGGGCACCGCCGCCGACAGCACCGAGACCGTCGAGCACCGGGCGGCCCAGCGCCGACACGAAGTTGCCGTCGCTCGCCCCTCCCACCGCGGTCTCCTCCAGCTCCCAGCCCGCTTCGGCGGCCACCTTCCGCGCGGTCGCGAACAGCGCCCGCGACGGGTCGTTCGGGGTCATCGGCGGCCGGTTCCACTCCCCTTCGACCGAGATGCCCACGCGGGGATCGGCGGCTTCCAGACCGGCGAACACCTTGTCGATCCGGTCCATCTCGGACGGTTCGGCGACCCGGACGTCGACGCCGCAGCCGGCGCCGCCCGCGGTGACGTTACGACCGGTACCACCGGAAATCGTGCCGACGTTGACGGTGGTCCCGAGTTCGCGCGAGCCCGCGGACGCCAGCTGTCCGACGATCTCAGCGAGGGCGTGGATCGCGCTCGCTCCCGCGTACGGGTCCAGGCCCGCGTGCGCTTCGACGCCGGTGGCGGTCACGTCGAACAGGCCGACCCCCTTGCGCGCAGTCTTCAGCTTGCCGTCCAACGACGCCTCGAAGACGAGGGTGGCCAGCGCGCCCTCACTGGCCGCTTCGATGTACGGCCGCGAGTGGGGGCTGCCGATCTCCTCGTCGCCGTTGAAGAGGAACTTGACCGACGGATGAGGAAGGCCGAGTTCGCGGAGCCCTCGCAGAGCCCAGACCGATTGCACCAGGCCGAGTTTCATGTCGAACGCGCCCGGCCCGGTGACGCGGCCGTCCTCGTCGGTGTACGGCCATCCGGCGAGCGTGCCCGTCGGCCAGACGGTGTCGTAGTGACTCAGCAGCAGTACCGTGCCCGGCGCCGTCCCCGCGTAGCCCAGTTCGAGCACGTCGCCGCGGACCGTGTCGGTGTGGCGGGCCTCGGTGTCGGGTGAGCCGAGACGGTCGAAGACCCACGCCCGGATGGTGTCGAGGCCTGTGTCCAGCATCGGTTTGTCGTAGCTGTGCGTCTCCAGTTCGACGACGCGCCGGAGATCGTCGAGCATGGCGGGCAGTGCCTGCCGGGACCAATCCGTGTGTGACAAGAGAATCCCTTCCTAGCGAACGGGGGCGCCGGGGCCGAGCGGGATGCCGAACACCCAGAACACGAAGAACAGCAACGTCCACACCACCAGCAGGGCGAACGAGAGCGGGACCGTCATCGAGAACAGCGTGCCGATCCCCGCCGAACGCCGGTAACGCTGCAGGAAACCCAGCGCCATCACGAAATACGGGCTCATCGGGGTGATCGCGTTCGTGCACGAGTCCGCGATGCGGTACAGCGCCTGCGTGGTCTCCGGCGGGATGTCCAGCAACATCAGCATCGGCACGAACACCGGGCCGATCAGCGCCCACTGGGCGGAGCCGCTGGTGACGATCAGGTTGACCAGCGTCACCACGACGAGGATGCCCAGCATGACGACCGGTCCGGAGACGCCGGCGGTTTTGAGCAGGCCGGCGCCGTTGATCGCGGTGATCTCCCCGATGCCGGTCCATTTGAAATAGGCCAGGAACTGGGAGATGGCGAAGAACAGCACCAGGATCGGCGCCATCTCACGGAATCCGTGCGCCATGAACCCGGGGATGTCGCGACTGCTGGTCACCGTCCCGGCGACCTTGCCGTACGCCCAGCCCGCGGCCAGGAAGCCGAGCGCAAGGAAGATCGAGATGGACGTCAGCAACGGCGACTCGATGATGCTTCCGCCCTTGCCGCGCAAGGGCGACGACGCGGGCAGCACCGCCAGCACCAGAGCGACTACGAAGACGGCCAGCGCGATGAGCGCGGCGAGCAGGCCCCGTCGTTCCTCGCGGCTGAGCTTGAGCGAGCCGAGGTCGTCCTCCTCCGCGTCGTCGTCGACGGGCATCGCTTCGGCGCGCCGCGCGAGGACCTTCTCGGTCACGAGCGTGATCACGGCGGCCAGCACGACCGACGAGGCGAGCGAGAAGAAGTAGTTGGCCAGCGGGGTGACCGAGTAGGCCGGATCGATCGTCTGCGCCGCCGCCGTGGTCAGCCCGGACAGGATGGCGTCGGTCGGCGTGATCAGCGGGCTCGCGTCGTACCCGGCGGAGATGGACACGAACGCGACCACGATACCCAGGATCGGGCTCCGCCCCACCGCGCGGAAAGCCAAGGCTCCCAACGGGATCAGCACCACATAGGCCGCGTCGGACGCGACGTGGGACACCATTCCGGTGAACGCCAGCGCGAAGGTCACCCACCGCGGTGAGACCTTCGAAACACCGGACCGGAGCACGGCCGCGAGGAGGCCGGACCGCTCGGCGACCGCCACGCCGAGCATCACCACGAGGATCGTGCCCAGCGGCGGGAACGACGTGTAGCTCTTGACCGCGTCGGTCACCATCATCCGCACACCGTCGGCGGACAACAGGTTCTTCGCCTCGACCGTCTTGCCCGTCGCCGGGTTCACCGCCGACACGCCGGCCGCGCTGAGCGCCCAGCTGGCCAGTGCCAGCACTCCGCTCAGGATGACGAAGAGCCAGAACGGATGCGGCAGCTTGTTGCCGAGCCGCTCGACGCCGTCGAGCGCGCGCAGCAGGAGGTTCATCGGACGTGAGGTCGTTCTGGCCTGGCTGGAACTCACCGGCGCGGCTCCTTTCCTGATCGGAGGCCCATTACAAACTCAAACGACTGAATAGTGCAACCTTGAATCGAATTCTGCACGGATCAGTCAGGTGTGACGCTGCGATGACTGATACATTCACCAAGTGCTGACCGAACCCGACCTCGACCTGATCGCGGCGCTGCAGATCGCCCCGCGCGCGTCGGTCGCCACGCTCGCCGAAGCGCTCGACGTCTCCGCCAGCACGGTGGGACGGCGGCTGGTGCGCCTCGAGGAACAGCGGATCCTCCGCGTGATCGGTCAGGTCGAGTGGACGGCGAGGGCTCGCGGGAACCCGCGCCACGTCTGGGTCACCACCGAACCCGGCGCGTCCGGTTCGGCGGCGCAGGCGCTCGCCCGGTTTCCCGAGGTCCAGCTGGCGGCGGAGACGGCGGGCCGGTCGGATGTCTACCTGGCCGTGCACGTACCGGACCGGGCCGAGGCGCGCGAACTGCTCGCCGAGCGCATCCCCGGCGTGCCGGGTGTGGCGGGAACCCATTCGGAGCTGGTGCTGCGGGCGCTGACCAGGGCCGACTCCTGGCGCCTGCACCGGCTGAGCGAAGACCAGCAGAAGATCCTGTCCCGCGAACAGGTCGTCCCGGACGGTTTCGACGCCGACGACGTGGGCCCGGACGAGCGGCGGCTCATCGGGCTGCTGGCCGGGAACGGCCGGATCACCGCGGCCGAAGCGGGCCGGAGCCTCGGCCTCAGCCAGTCCACCGCCTACCGGCTGATCCAGTCGACGTTGCGGCGCGGCATCGTCCGGCCCCGTGTCGAGGTGGAACCCGCGCAGCTCGGCTACGAACTGGAGGCGGTCATCGCGCTGACCATCACCCCGGGCGCCATCCAGGCCGTGGCCGGGGAACTGGCGCGGCATCCGTCGGCGCGGTACGTGTCGATCGTCGCCGGCACCGCTTCGGTCATCCACCAGGGCGTGTTCCGCAACGAGGACGAGATGGCCGACTTCCTTACCAGGGACCTCGCTCCCCTGCCCGGCATCACCGCACTGCAGGTCTCCGTGGTGTTGCGCATGCTGCGCCGGTACTGGCTGTACCGGGAGGACGGCAGATTCGCCCCGGACCGCCCCTGAGACTCACCGGCACTACGGGCCGTACGCGCGCTCGAAGGTATCGACCGCCGACTCCGCGATACCTTCGAGTTCGGCCGCCGGGACAGCGCGAGTGCCCAGCCGCGAGCGGGACTCCAGCGGCCCGATCAGCAGAGCGAGGAACTGCTCGGCGGCCCTGGCCGGATCGCAGGAGCGAAGAGCGCCGGAAAGGGCGAGGCGGGCGAACCGGTCGGCCAAGGCCTCCGTCAGGTGCACCGACGTGCGGTCCTGCATGGTGACCGCCAGCTCGGGGAACGCGGCGAGCTCGGCGTAAGCCAGCGACCGGAGCGCGCGCGAACGCTCGCCGGAGCAGATGCGCAGCAGCCGGGAAGCCGCGGTCCGCAGTGTCGCGCGAACATCGGCCCCCGCCTCGCGGAGCGGCTCGATGGCGTCGAGCGTGTCGGCGGCGACGCTGTCGGCCGTCGCCGCCATGGCACCGCGGAACAACGCTTCCTTGTCGCCGAAATGGTTGTAGACAGTGGGTTTCGCGGCCTTCGCCTCGTCCGCGATCTCCTGGACGGATGCCCGGGCGTACCCGTGGCGCGCGAAGACCGTGAAGGCCGCGTCCAAGATCGTTTGGCGCTTGTCGACCCTCGCCTTCGTCACGACACGATCCTATCCACCGGACTTTCGGCGTCCGGCATTGCGCATGAACCCGCCCGTTCACTACTTTGAACTCGCCGGTTCAATCTACGGGAGGCAGTCTTGATCGTCCAGTTCATGCGCTTCGCGTTCCACGAAGACAGCACCGAGGAGCAGAAGGCCCGCGCCTTGGAATTGATCCGCCGGACCGCGGCGGTGGAGTCGGTGGCGTTTTCCACGGTCGGCAGGCTTCTCGGCGATGCGGCCGAGGGCTACACCCACGGCTATTCCTTCGGCCTCGCCGATCTCGGCGCGTTCGAGCGGTACATGTACGACCCCGTCCATCTGGCCGGCGACCCGGAGATCCTCCCGCACTACGCCAAACTGCACGTCGGACTCGCCGTTTCCGACGACCCCGATCCGGAGCTGGCCGCGAAGATCACCTCCGTCTACCAAGGAAAACTCGCCGAATACCCCGAGTGGGAACGGCTGATGGCGGCGATCCCCGAAGTCCGGTTCGGCTGACCCGCGGCCGCGACCGGCGCGTCGCTGTTCCCCGGCGCGGTGCTCCCCATCGGCTGGATCGCCGCCGGGGACCCGGCCACGCTGTTCTCGCCGGACCGGCACGACGAGCTCTGGGAACTACAACGCACCTTGGAATTCCCGGAGGTCGTGTACGGCGTCCCGAGAGGGACCACGATGCGCGAGATCATGTCGCGACAGGCCCGGTTCTACGGCGCGCACCAGGACGATCGGATTCTCGAAGACCGTCCGGACGACGACGCGTAGTCCGGAAGAAATGCGAGATACTCCCCGGGTGATCACGATGCAGCCCGTTCTGGAGGTCCGCGCGACGGACGGCTTCGCTCTCTGGCCTGTCGCCGAGACCGAATCGTTCGGGTACATGCCGCTCAACGGCGAACTCGCGTCTCTCGAGGTCGGAACAGCGGTGATGAACATCGCCGCCTGCAACGACATCGACCCTGAGGACGGCGTCCGCCCCCCGCGTCCCACCGACCCGCTGGGGTCGTTCCTGCACGGCCTGCTCACGCTTGACACCCTCTTCGCGGCCGGCGGGTTTAAGGTGACGGACAGCTCCACAGGCGTGAAGTTCATGCCGGGCTGTTGCAACGGTCTGGAGGACTGGCGCGAATGGCACCAAGTCGTCGAGGGCAGCGGCCAGGTCGGCTTCGGGCACGATCCCGATCCCCTCGCCGAACGCCACGGTGATGCCGTGCGGCTGACCGTCGACGCCGAGCGAAACGACAGCCCGACGATCGAGTTGCCTGCCGCCGATCTCCGGCATCTCCTCGCCGGAGCCGAGCACGACCTCACCGGTTTCCTGGCGCTGGCAACAGATTGGGCCGAGAGTAACCTGCCCCGCCACGACGGCCCGGTCATCGCCGCCCTCGCCCGCGCACTGGACCTCCGAGTCGGCAGCTGGTGATCGGCACTATTCGCCGGGCTCCACGGGATAGACGAGGTGCGTGACCTTCTTGCCCTGGATGACCCGGGGCTCGCCGAATTTCCGGGGAGCGGTGCCGAGTGTGTCCACGAAACGGACTCCGTCGCCGAGCATGAACGGCACGAGGTCGATGCGGATCTCGTCGAGCAACCCCTCTTCCAGCGCTTCGCGGGCTACGACGCCCGGGCCCACGCCGACGTTCTTGTCCCCGGCGACCGCCTTGGCCTGCTCGATGGCGGCCTTGACGCCGCCCTCGGTCACGAAGACGAACTCGGCGCTTTCGGGAGCCCAGCCTTCAGGCACCGAATGAGTGACCACGAAGACCTGCACGCGCATGGGGTGCTGTCCGCCCCAGCCGTCCATGCCGTCGAACTGGTTTCGCCCGACCACCAGAGCCCCGTAGCCCTCGATCATGTCGCGGACATAGTCGGCGGACGCCTCGGAGACCAGGTACGACCGGCCCGACGCGGTGGGCACCTCGACATCGCCGGCACGGCACCACGCGAAAAGGTACTCGAACCCCCCGTTCTCCGGACCGGCGATGAAACCGTCCAGCGAGACGGACGCCTGAGTCGCCACTTTTGGCATGAGAAATCCCTTCCAGCACGAGGAATCGAGACTTGCGACCCTGGCAGCGTCACCGGTCGTTGTCCACTTCTCCCGTGCTCGACAACACCGCGACCACGCGATCGGTCTTTCGCCGCGTACCGGTCGGACGTCCGCGAATACATCACGTGCAGCAGGCGGCCGGAAGACCACCTCGTGATCGTGGTCGGCAACCGGAGCGAGCTGCGCCTTGAACCGCGGTCTTCTCCGGAAGCCGGCTACACGCAATGGATTCAGGTACAAGTGCGACCGGGATCGCGCGATCAGCGCGAACTCGCGAAGGTAAGGCCATACCGGCGTTCCTTCCTGCTGGGAGTCGCGCAACGCCAGAAACCCGGTCTCTTCCGCAGCAGCCACGACTCGCACGACAGTCAGTGCGCAGCAGGTGAACCACGCAGGTCTGGGTGATCGTCTGCGGCCAGACGGTGGTGATCGCGTCGGGCAGGCCGATCAGGCCGTCGCAGACGGCCATGAGCACGTCGGCCGCGCACCGGTTGTTCAGCTCGGTGAGCACATGCAACCGGTATTTGGCGCCCTCGCAGGTCACCCGTCAACGCGACATGGATCACCGATCAGCTTCAGCCCCGGCCTTGGCACGGCTCAGCAGCTGCTCGACGAGCTGCTCATCCAGCGCATCCAAGCCGGTCTCGGACTTCGAATCCTCGGCGTTCTCCACCGCTCGTTTTACAGTTCCGTCTCTTGTTCGAGATCGGGGTGATGGGGAGTGCGGAACTTGGCTCGGTTCAGGACTGGTGCCCGGTTGCCCAGGTACGTATCGCGGTATGCAGTTGCTGGTCGTGGCTGAGAGCGGGTGGTTCGTGGTGCCGCACGGTATTGCGGTCGTCGGCCGGCCAGAACTGCACGATGAAGCGTTCGCTGCGGTGGATGATCGCGTTCGGGTCGGCGTCGAAAACGCTGTTCACGTCTTCGACACCCCAGCGGTGGACGCGGACGTGGTGCGGGCCGGGAGCGGAGAGCCGGAGTGCGCCGGTGTCGGGCGCTGTGGCCATGGCGCCCTGGGCGGAGATGTCCGCGGCGGTGAATCTGACGGTCTGTGTTTCGGTGTCGCTGTGGGCCGGGGCACCGGCTGTGGGTTCGCTGTCCCAGGCTTCGAGGTGGACCAGGGCGTAGGCGGTGTAGTCGCCGGCGACGAAGATCGCGAGGGCGTCTCGTATCGGCAATGTCAGGTTGTGCGGCTGGTCGAAGGGGAATCGCGGCGGCTCGGTGAGCCCCCGCGATTGGATGGTGAAGTGTTTGTAGTCGATACCGACCAGGCCGTGGACTGGCTGGGTCAGGAGTGTCGCCATGGCCGGTAACTGTAGCGGTTAGCCGGCCTTCACCCAGTACTCATCGAGGGTTCCGTCGGCGACGGGGTCCTCGTCGTAGAGGATCCGGTCCCAGCGCAGGTAGGTTTGCAGAGCGTTGCCCGCGAGCCCGTTCTGGCCTCCGTTGACGTATTTGACGGAGAAGTTCCCGTCGCCCTGCACAGTGGTCGCGAACGGGTACTCGTCGCATTCCTGCCCAGGTTGTTTCGGTGGCAGCGTTCTACAGGCCGCGTCCTTGGCGTTGCGGTTCTTCGTCCAAGTGTCGAGACCGTAGGGAACCCTGTTCAGCCCTGCCGAGTTCGGGATGCCGCCCCAGTGGCCGGGAATCAGTTTCCCCGGCCTGGGCGGATGCGTGGCCCCGGGGTTGAGGTGTGCCAGTTTGATGTGGTCGACGACCTCGTTGTAGCCCTGGCCGTATTCGTAGTTGAGACGAGGGATCACGTCGGTGAACACGCAGGCCTTCGGGGCTCCGGCGAAATAGTCCGCGGAGTCGCAGCGGAACCCCGGTCTGGTGAGGGAGTCCAGTTCCACGGGCCGGTTGAAGTCATCGAGAGCGCTTCCTCGCAGGACGAAAAGGTTCCGGAGCACCTTCTCGGGTTGCTGGGTCGCGGCGGCTTCGTCGGAGCTGAGGTTCCAGTTGACCCATTCCCCGTCGTCCCAGTCACCGACGTCCATCGTCACATACTTTCGATCGGCGGAGCAGCCCACAGTCAAGTCGACGCACTCGACTTTGAGGCTCAGGGTGGACCAGCCGGAGAAGCTGCCGCTGGTGTCGTAGTCGTCGCCATGGAACCAGTAATGGACCTGGCGGGTGAAGGGATTGGCCACCGCCTGCGCCCGGTACTCGACGGTGAACTCGCCTTCCTTCTTCCCGTTGTAGATGTACTCGCCATGGACCTTGTTCTTCTGACACCAGTAACCACGGAACAGGACATGGCCACCGATTCCGTCCGCTCCAGGACGGCTCAGGCATTCGTTGAGCAGCCACTCGGGCGGCGGTTCTACCGCCGCGGTGGCGAGCTGGGCCTGCAGTGCGTCCACGTTCTTCAGCTCATCGGCGTTCGTGTCCGCAACATTGTCGTGGTTCCTCGCGGCGTAACGCCGGGCCTCCTCGACTGTCCCGTTCCGCGCTTCCGGTCGGAGCGTGCTGACCGCGCCATCCGCGCGCAGCAGATCTGAGACTGTTCCCCCAGCATATTCGTCCGCGATGGCGTCCGCCTGCGCCGTGACCGGAGCGGGCACTGCGAACGCGGCGATGACAGACATCGTCAAAGCGCCGAGAAGTTTCCTCACTTTCGATCGCATATATTTCCCCTCTGGCTGTGTATCGAATTCACGGTGAACGTGATTCGGCACGTATTACCTGATTGGAAATGCTGACCCAGTTTCAGCGAGAGGCGATCTCTCACCGTCGGCGGCTACGGTTCCGTGACGCAGAAGTGAAAGCAACCGCCATTTGGCCGATTGCGGTATCGAACGTCATATTCGCAGGGCGTCCTTGTTCTTTGGAAACCTGCGTCCTCCGCGGAGTGAAGGGGTATTCGCCACACGATTTGATAGTCGCCCGTGTCCGCGATTCCGGATTTCGCTCCGCGTGCCCCAGGACCTGACGTTCGATGCGTCGGGCCCTGGCGCTACCGCGTCGGTTCGTCTTCGAAATCCGGGCGGAGCCGCCAACCGAGCAAACCCTGAACCGGCTCGTCGCAGCCGGCGGTCTCAGGGGCCGGGGCCGCCCGTTCTGCGGCGTCACGGGCGTCGTCGGGTCGGCCGGCGGCGGTGAAGATGCGTTCCAGTTCGCGCCATACCTGAACTTCCGCGCGACGGTCACCGATCTTCGCGTAGGTCACGGCGGCGGCGACGAACGCCTGCACGGTGTCGGCAAGCCAACCCGCCTCGCGGAACACCACACCCAGGTTGCGCCACGTCTGCGCCGCGCTGCGCCTGTCGCCGACTTCCTCGAAGGCAGTTCCCGCAGCGAGGAACACATCGATCGCGTCGCCACGCTGCTGGAGCTCGTACAAGGTGATCGCCAAGTTGCCTCGCGCCATCGCCGCATGAGGTCGGTCGCCGATTTCGTGGAAGATCGCCACCGCCGCGGTGTGCTCGTCGAGAGCGCGGATGTGATCGCCCCTTTTCTGGAGCGCGGAACCGGCGTTGCTTCGCGCGGCGGCTTCGCTGCGGCGGTCACCGAGTTCCTGGAAAAGGTCAGCGGCATAGAGGTGGTAGCTTGCCGCTCTCCCGGCGTCGCCCACGCCCTGCAACGCCAAGCCCATGTCGTCCATCATCCGGCCGTCGATGGCCAGATCGTCGAGGAGTACGCGGCCGGCCAGCAGCGCGGTGTTCAGATTGTGGAGGGCCTCCTCGAACCGTCCGGCCTCGGTCAGGGCGGCCGCCAGATTGTCGATGGCCAGCACCGTCGCTACCGGGTCACGCAACCGGCGCGCCGATCGGTCGGCGATCCGGGCGACGGCGCCCCAGTCGGCCACCTGACGCCGCCAGGACCAGAGATTCGACAGGGCGAAAGCCAGATCCACCACCTTCTGATGTTGTTCGGCCTCCTCGGCTGTCGCCACCGCGGCGACCAGGCACGCCTGTTCCGTGTCCAGCCAGGTCAGTGCGTCCTGCCAGCCGGTGAACGGCCCGCCGTGAGGGTGCGGTGCCTGGGAGCGCACCGTCGCCATCCAGTCCAGCGCGGCTCGCGTCGTCACCAGGTAGTGGTCGAGCACCCGGTCGGTCGCGGCGGCGAGCTGCGCCGAGCTGATGCCGAGATCGGCCACGGCGTGCCGGGCGACTGCGAGGCGCAGCAAGTCGTGGAACTGCCAGCGCCGCGGGCCACCCAACAGCAGGTGGGCGCGGGTCAGCACCCGCAACCGCACCCTCGCGACCACCTCGTCCACACCCAGCACCGCCGCCGCGGCCGCCGAACCGGAGTCCGGGCCGGGCGCGATCGTCAGCAGGCACAGCAACCGGGCCGCCTCGGGATCTCGGGTGCGCAGCCGGTGCCAAGACGTCGCGAACGCGGCGTGTATCCCGCCGACACCGTCATCCAGTACGTCCAACCGGGTTCGCGTGTCAGCCAGGTCGGTGGCGAGCTCCCCCAGGGTGAAGTCCGGTTCCTCGGCCAAGACGCCCGCGGCGATCGCCACGGCTTGAGGCAGCCACCCGCACCACCGCAGCACCTCCGCCACAGCGGCGGCATCGGCCACCCGAGGATCAGCAGGCAGGCCGCGGCTCCGGGCCCGCTGGTGCAGCACGGCCCGCAGCAGCTCCGCTGCCTCATCGGGCGCCAGCACACCCAGCTCCACTCGATCGGCGCCGGCCAGAGGCAGAGTGTCACGCGACGTGATCAGCACCCGGTGAGCGCGGGCAGCGAACGGTGTCGGCAGCAGATCGCGGACTTGATCGGGATCCGCGGCGTTGTCCAGCACCACCAGCACCCGCTGGTCCCGAGCGGCCAGCAGATCGAGGTGCCGGTGATAAGCGGTCGGCTGCTGCGCCACGTCGGTCGGGATCCCCTCGGCCGGCACGCCCAGCGCCCGCAACGCCGACGCGAACACCTGACCGGGCCGTATCCGGTTCTCCACAGTGGGTTCATAGCCGCGCAGATCCACGAAAACCGCACCGCCGGGAAACCACCCCGAAGCCACCGCCTCCGCGGCGACCCGTCGGACCAGCGCGGTCTTGCCGATCCCTCCCATACCTTGCACCACGCCGGCCACCGGGCGGGCGACGCCGGGTTCGGTGGGCGCCAGAAGCCCGGTCAGCCGCTCGAAATCCGGGGCCCTTCCCACGAACACCTCGGCGTCGGGCTCGGCGTGAATCGCCGTCACCACCGCGGCGCTTTCCGGGACAGCGCCCTGAACCTGGAGGTAGAGCATGTTGTGGTCGCCGACCTGCACACCCTGCCCGTAACGGGCGTCGACCGCCGTGGGCTTCGGTTCGTCGGCCGACGTGGTCACTGCGACGATCGCGAGCCGAAGTTCAGCGTCATCGAGTTGTGGTCGCCGACCTGCACGCCCTGTGCCTCGCGGGCATCGACGGCGAACTTGCCGCCGGCCGAACCGGGTCGATCAAGCAGGTCTCGCGCGGCGGCGACCAACTCGTCATCGGGTTCGAGGTCCACTCCGTCCAGTGCTCGAGCGAGCTCGGCCCGGATCCGCTGTTCCCGGTCGGGTACGGAATCGTCGCGGGCCGCTTCTTCGAGTTCCTCGGCCGCCTTCCTCCCCAGCCGCCGACGTAGCCCGCCGACCAGGCCACCGTAAGCATCCTTGACCGCGAGCGAGGCGGTGTCCTTGGCCCCGACCGCCGCTCCCGCGACCAGCGCGGCTGCCACCACATCCACCAGATCCCCCACCATCGCGCCTCCCTACGCCCGAGCCAGACGACCAGTCTGCCCCGCACCACCGCCCTTCGACCAGACCGGCGATCTGGCAGGACTTCGGAGGTCAGCAGGGAGGCCAGGGTGCTCTCGTATCCCCATAAGCCGTCGGCGCGAGGATCCGCTCCACGCCCTCCCGGTACGTGGTGACCCGGAAGTCCGGGAAACGGGCCGCGAATTTCGAGCTGTCGAAGATGTTGTCGTCGCGGTAGCGGGCGAGCAGCTCGTACATCTCGTCGAGCGGCTTGACGAAGCGGCGCCCGAGACGGAAGGCGAACATCGGCAGCACCGTGTAGCCGATCTTGCGGCCGGTGACCTCGCCGGCGATCTCGACGAGCTGGGCGTACGTTCGCCGGTTCGGGTCGACCGGCAGATGCCATGTCTGGCCGTAGGCGTCCGGGGTGTTGCCGAGCAGGGCCAGTGCCCGGCTCGCGTCGGGAGTCCAGATCAGGGAGCGCTTGGCGCGGGCGTCGACCGGGACGAACGGCCGCTTGCCCGCCCGGATCCGGTCGAACACCAACGAGTTCGTGTAGCTCGTGGTCCGGCCGGGCCCGTAGAACTCGGGGGCGCGGCCGATGAGGCCCTGGACCCGGCCCGTTCGCATGGCCTCCAGCAGCATGGTGGCGAGTTCGCCGCGGACACGTCCTTTGCGGCCGCCCGGCGCGAATGCCGTGGACTCGGTCTGGGGCGCCGACGTTCCGGGATACATGTAGGTGTTGTCGAAGAAGACGAGCTTCGTTCCGTGTTCGGCGCAGGCGTCGATGACGTTGCGCATGATGACGGGGAACTGCCGCTCCCACAGCTGCGAGTCCAGGGGCAGCCCGACGGTGAGGTAGGCGATTTCGCTGCCCGCGACAGCACGGCTGGTGGCCGCGGCATCGGTAAGGTCCGCGGCCACGAGCTCGTCGGTGTCGTTGACCTGCTTCGGCTTGCGGCTGACGAGCCGGATGTCTGTGGTGTGGTTGCGGTGGAGCTCGTTCACGAGCTCGTCGGCGATCGGTCCGCCGGCGCCGAGAACGGTCTGCATTCGGGTCTCCTTTGAAGTGTCGGGGGGGCAGCTCAGGTGATCACGGTGAAGCCGATGCCTGCGTCCTGGAGCCGGCGCGTCAGGTTCTCGCCCATCGCGGCGGCGGTGGTGACCTGGCCGGCGGTGGGCGGGTTGTCGTCGAAGGCCAGGCACAGCGCCGACTCGGCCAGCATCTTGGCTGTCTCGGTGTAGCCGGGGTCTCCGCCGCTGACCTGGGTGTGCACGCTCTCACCGCCGCCCTCGCCGACGAAGTCGACGGTGAACCACGTGCGGTCGCGCCGCTCCGCCGACGGCCCCTCGCCTTGCGGGATGCGTCGGCCGATGGCGCGGCGCAGGGGCGGGATCTGCACTGCTGCCAGGGCGGCGGCGAAGCCGGCGACCGCGCCGGCGACGGTGGTGGCGCGTCGGACCCCGGCGTAGTGGGAGTAGGTGAAGTCGGGCCCGTAGTCCGGGCGAGCGAGCGCGGACCGCCGGACGACGTCGGGGTCGATCGTGGGCAGCGGGATCAGCCAGGTCCCGAGCACGCGGTCGCGATGGGGGCGGCCGACACGGGCGCGAACCTGTCGTCCCCGCGGTCGCGGCTCGAGCCGGCGGCGTCCGGCCGCGGCCAGCAGCATGGCGCGCGGTCGCGACAGCTGGCCGAGACCGGAGTGCAGCGTGCCGCCGGAGATGGTGGCGTTCGTGCGGACCACGCCCCGAAGGGTCACCGGCACCCCGGACGGCAGCTGCTGGACGGTGAAGAGCGCGCCGAGATCGTGCGGGATCGAGTCGAAGCCGCACGCATGGACGATACGAGCGCCGGTCCGCTCGGCCGTCGCGTGGTGCTCGACGTACATCCGGTCGACGAACTCGGGCTCGCCGGTGAGGTCGACGTAGTCCGTGCCGGCCGCGGCACAGGCGGCCACGAGCGGTGCGCCGTACTCCAGGTAGGGGCCGACCGTGGTGATCACGACCCGCGCGGACTCCGCGACGCGGGCCAGTGACAGAGGATCCGAGGAGTCCGCGTGGAGAAGCGCGATGTCCTCCCCCCCCCCCCCCCCCCCC
>NZ_JPLW01000006.1:0-274021 GCF_000754115.1 Amycolatopsis sp. MJM2582 | reverse complement strand
GACGGTCGCGGACGCCCTCCAGCTTGGCCTGGTTGCGCCCGGCGAGCGCGAGCCTCCCTTCACGAGGGAGGCGGGCGGCGAGGTACTCGGCGGTCAGGCCGCCGGTGAAGCCGGTGGCGCCGAAGAGCACGACGTCGAAGGGACGCGGGTTCGTGGGTGCGGACATCGGCCTCGATTCCTCCGGACACGGTATGTTTACGGTGCTCACAACAGCGTAGGAGGGTGAAGTAAGCGGTGTCAACATCAGGGAAGGGTGGCTACCATCACGGCGACCTGCGGGCAGCGCTGCTGTCGTCCGCCATGGAGATGCTCGAGGCCGGCGAGCCCTTTTCGCTTCGCGCCATCGCGCGCAGGGCCGGCGTGTCACAGACGGCGCCGTACCGTCATTTCAAGGATCGCGACGCACTGGAGTCCGCTCTGGCCGTCGAGGGCTTCCGGGACCTCCTGGCAGACCTGGGCGACGGGCGCACACCGCCCACCTCACTCGCGGACTTGGCCGAATTCGCGGTCACCTATGTCGCCTTCGCGTTGCGGCGCCCCGCCCTCTTCCGGGTGATGTTCGGCAAGCCGTGCGACGACGCGGATGACGAGCGGGTCAAGGCCGCCGACGCCTTGCACGAACTGCTGGCCGACGCACTCCACCACGTCTTTCCCGAGGCGGACGCCTCGGCTCTGGCGTCCGCCGGTTGGGGGCTCGCACATGGACTGGCCTGCCTGTATCTCGACGGCAAGCTGCAGGCGGCCTCGGACGACGAGGTTGCCGAGCGGGTGCGCGGAGCCTTCCTCGCGATCGCGTCGGTCACCCCCTGAGGCCTGCCGAACGTTCGTCGCGGGCCTCACACCCTCCGGTGTTGACAGTGCTCACATGCCGTGCAACCCTCGGTGTTGACGCCGCTTACATTGAGGAGAGCGCTCATGACACCGCCCAGCAAGCTGACCGACCGCACCGTCGAGGTCGACCTCGGAGGCCGTCTCGTCACCGTCCCCGAAGGCGGCCTCTACGACCGGTTCCGGATGAACACCGACCTCGACGAGGTCGCGCGGGACCCGAGGGTCGGCAGCGTCGACTTCTTCCGCGGGATGCCGAAGACCCGCGTGGACTCCCGCATCGGACCCACGCTGACGCCGAACTTCTACTACCGCATCTCCACGACCCGGCTCACGATGCTCGCGCCGACGAAGGCGATCCGGGGCCGCCTGCCACAGGAGCTGGATCCGCTCGAGGTCGCCCCGGGGCTCGGGATCGTCTCGGTGATGGCCTTCCGGTACGACGTGTGCGACATCGACTTCTACACCGAGGCCGCCGTCGGCATCGCCGTCAAGCCGGCACGGCACAGCCGCGGGCTGGGCCTGCTCGACCTCGTCACCGGACTCAAGAACGACTCCCTGCACTCCTACGTGCTCTCGCTCCCGGTCAACACCGAGATCGCGCAGGTCCGCGGCCACGACGGCTACGGCTTCCCCAAGTGGGTCACCCGGCTCGACGTCGACATCGACACCGAGCACACCTCCGCCAGGGTCGCCAACGACCAGGGCGGCCTCGACCTCGCCCTCTCGGCGCCCACGCCGAAGCAGACCGCCCGGCCCACCGGCGAGCACGTCTCCACCCTGACCTCCTACACCACGATCGACGGCGCCTGGCACTCCACGACCAGCCAGATCAACATGCTCTCCGCCGGCACCACGCGGTTCCCCCGCGGCCTGGACCTGCGGCTCGGCGAGGGCCGGATGAGCCAGGACCTGCGCTCGCTGAAGCCGATCCGGACGATCCAGCTCGACGTCACCACCGAAGGCCAGCTGGCACTGCACATGCCGGTGCCCACCTCCGTCCAGGACCGGAGCTGAGGACGAGATGACCACCACGAGCCGCACCGGCCCGCCACCCCGCCGGAAGGAAGAACAGCCATGACCAAGCGCATCCTCAACGTCGTCACCAACGTCGGTCACTACGACGACCCGTCCCACGCCACCGGGCTGTGGCTCTCCGAGCTCACGCACGCCTGGCACGTGTTCGACGAGGCGGGCTTCGAGCAGACCCTGGTGAGCCCAGCGGGCGGCGCCTCGCCGCTCGAGCCGCGGTCGCTGAAGTTCCCCACCTACGACAAGACCGCCAAGGCATGGCGCGCCGACCCCGCGAAAATGGAACTCCTCGCGACCACGAAGAGCCCCGAGGAGATCGACTCCGCCGACTTCGACGCCATCTACTTCACCGGCGGCCACGCCGTGATGTACGACTTCCCCGGCTCCGAAGGCCTGCAGCGCATCACCCGCGAGATCTACGAGCGCGGCGGCATCGTCTCCTCGGTCTGCCACGGCTACTGCGGACTGCTCGACACCCGTCTCTCCGACGGCACCTACCTCATCGACGGCAAGCACATGACCGGCTTCGCCTGGCAGGAAGAGGTGCTCGCCCGCGTCGACAAACTGGTGCCCTACAACGCCGAAGAACGCGCGAAAGAGCGCGGCGCGCTCTACGAGAAAGCCACACTCCCCTTCGTCTCCTACACCTTGACCGACGGCAACCTCGTCACCGGCCAGAACCCGGGCTCGGCCAAGGCCACCGCACGAAAGGTCGTCGAAGCCCTCGCGGGCAACACGTCGCAGACCCACCCCTGAGGCGCGCCCGTTCCGTGGAACGCAGGCCGACGCCCGGGACGATCGATCCACGGTCCGCGGCCCTGGCTCAACGATCTGCTGACTCCGCGAGCGGCTCGGTGCCCCCCTGTTCCCGACGGGAACTGTCGCCACAGAAGCAGCCGATGCAGGCGTTCACGAAGACACGCACCGCGTCCCGGCGATCCGGGCTGCGCCAGACGACCGCGAGTTCGCCTGGTGAGAGCCCGGCGACCGGACGACAGACCACGTCGTTTCGTTGGTAGATCTCGACATTCCCGGCGGCGAGGAGCGCGACACCGAGCCCGGAGGCGACCGCCTCATAGGACTCCTCGACGGTCTCCGCTTCGGCCGCGACGTCGGCCGGGCGCGGACGGCTTGCGGTCGCCAGCCAGAACTCGCGCAGCGGCCCAGCCGACGAGGGGAGCGCGATGAACGGCTCGTCGATGAGTTCGGCGAACGGGATCACCTCGCGGCGGGCCAGGCGATGGCCCGGCGGTACCGCCACCCATCGCTGCTCGGAGGCGACCACCCGCCAGGAAAGCCCGGTGTCATCGGGAATGGGCAGCCAGGCGATGGCCACATCCACATCGCCGGCGGCCAACCCGATCGACGGATCGCTCCAGGGGACTTGACGGAACCGCAGTCGCCAGCTCGGCAGCGACTCGCTCATTCTCGCCGTGACACCAGGAATGAGCCCCCGGCCGATTCGGGTCTGGAAGCCGACTGTCAGCGTGGCCAGCTGCGTCGAGGATGCCTCGGCCGTTTCCCGGCGTGCCCGCTCCCATAGCTGCACGATCTGCTGGGCACGGGGCAGCAATGCCTTACCCGCGGCGGTCAGCGCGACGGCGCGGCGGTCCCGGTCGAACAGCGTCACCCGCAGGCAGGCCTCCAGCTGGCGGATCTGTTTGCTCAGCGCGGGCTGCGAGATGAACAGCCGATCGTTCGCCGCCCGAGTGAAGCTCAACTCCTCGGCGACCGCGATGAAGTACCGCAGATCCTGGACCCGAACATCCATAGCCGCAGGTTATAACGACAGGTATTGGACGCGCGTGCCGATCGGCCACAAGATCAATGTATGGAACTGACCGGAAAGACGGCGCTGGTGACGGGTGCGTCCCGAGGAATCGGAAGGGCGATCGCCACCCGGCTGGCCGCCGATGGAGCGCTGGTCGCCGTGCACTACGGACATGATGACGCCGCGGCGAGGGAGACCATGGCCGCGATCGAACGCGTCGGCGGGGTGGCCTTCGCCGTCCGCGCCGAGTTCGGCGTGGACGGCGATGTGGACACTTTGTTCGCCGGAGTGGAGCAGGGGTTGACCGGCCGGCCGCTGGACATACTGGTCAACAACGCGGCCGCCTTCGCCGGCACGCTCGACCAGGTGACGCCCGAGGAGTTCGACCGGCTCTTCGCGATCAACGTGAAGACCCCGTACTTCGCGATCAAACGGGCGCTGCCGCTGTTGCGGGACGGCGGCCGGATCGTCAACGTCTCCTCCGCCGCCACCAGGATCGCCATGCCCGAGACCGCGTACGCGATGACGAAAGGAGCGGTGGACGTGCTCGGCCGGAACCTGGCGCAGCGACTCGGCCCGAGGCGCATCACCGTGAACACCGTCGCTCCCGGGGTCACCGAAACCGATATGAACTCCTGGATTCAGGACGCCCCGCACCTGGTCGAGCAAAGCACGGCCATCACCGCACTGGGGCGGGTCGGGCAGCCGGAGGACATCGCCGACGCCATCGCATTTCTCGTGTCCGAGGACGCCCGCTGGATCACCGGCCAGTGGCTCGATGTCACCGGCGGCCTGTATCTCGGACCTGGCGAGTTCCGGAACTCTTGAGGGGTAAGGCAAACGTGTCGTGGTCGCGGACGGGGTCGATGCTGGAGCGAAGGCTTCTCACCGGTCACGTGCTGGGATTTCGTTGTCGTTCGAGTTTGCCTTTCGTTCTCCTTGGAAGTCCGGATCGGCGGGGCCAAGCCACGTGGTGAGGGCGGTCCGGAGGCCGTTCAGATCTGGCCGTTGGCCGGTGCGGGTGAGCCAGGCGACGTGTCCGTCGGGGCGGATGAGCACGGCGTCCGCGCCGAGATCGGAGCCCTGGGCTGGTCGGGTGCGGATGAGATCGGCGCGGCCAGCCCAGCCGGTCACGACGGCGTCGAGTGACCGGAGACCACCGAGATCCAGCAGAACAGCGCGGGCGCGGTGCAGAAGCTCGTAGACACGGCCGTCTACGAGGTCGAGATCCGGCATCCGCCTGCCGAGGAGGTCGTCCGTCCCGACCGTCGGATACTTGATGTCGGTCGCCGTGATCATTCCGGCAAGGCGCAGCCGTACCTCGTCGATGTCGATGAGATCGCCCAGCACTTCGCACAGAGCGGAGGTGTGCGCGTCCACCCGATGGAGTGCGGTCTGGGCCCGGGTGTTCCGCAGGACCCGGGCGGCGACCGGGTGGCGTTCGGCCTGATAGGTGTCGAGCAACAGGTCCGCGGCCTGGCCGCGGACGACGGCGGCGAGCTTCCAGCCGAGGTTGACCGCGTCCTGGACACCGGTGTTCAGGCCCTGACCGCCTGCCGGGAAGTGGATGTGCGCGGCGTCGCCGGCGAGGAGAACCCGGCCCTCGCGATAACGGTCGGCCTGGCGCGCCGCGTCGCCGAACCGGGAAAGCCAGCGCGGCGAGTGCATCCCGTAGTCCGTGCCGGCGATCTTGACCAAGGCCGTGCGGAGGGTCTCCAGGGTCACCGGCTCGTCCCGGCCCGCGACGTGATCGAACTCGTTGGTCAGCACCCGATACCGGTCCGGGCCTGATGCCAGCACCGAGAAGCTCCCGTTTTCGCGCCGTTCCTGGAAGATGTCGTCCACCGGCGGCTCGGCAAGCTCGACGTCGCCGAGCAGAGCGGTCATCGTGGCCGGGGTGCCCGGGAACTCGATGCCCGAGAGCCTGCGCACGGTGCTGCGCCCGCCGTCGCAGCCGACGAGATAGTCCGCCCGGACGCGTGATTCGTCCGCGAGCTCCACGGTGACACCTGTGTCGTCCTGGATGAACCCCGCGACCTCGGCGCCGCGGCGCAGCCGTACCCCGGCCTCCACCGCGCGCTCCGCCAGCAGCCGTTCCACTTCGGACTGCGCGATGACGAGAACGTACGGATACCGCGTCGCCGCATCGGACACGTCGAGCGGATCGGCGGCGAAGCGCACGGCCTGCCTCCGCTGTCCGCGCTCGAGAAACCGGTCGAGGAGGCCCCGCTGATCGAGCGTCTCCATCGTGCGGATGTGCAGCCCGCCGGCCCGCGATTCCACCGTCCGACGCTCCGGGAGACGCTCGAGCACGAGCACCTCGACCCCGGCGAGCCGCAGCTCGCACGCGAGCATCAGCCCCGTCGGCCCCGCCCCGGCGATCACTACCTGCGTGTCGGTCACGGTCAACTCCTTGGTCATCATTTACCGGCTGATCTGACGCGGATCCGTCACCGCGAGGAGTTTGTCCGGGTTGCGAATGGCGTAGAAGTGGGTGATCTTCCCGTCGGTGGTTTCGACCAGGAAGACACCTTCGGGCTGGTCGCCGCGGTAGGAGATCAACGCGGGTGTGTTGTTGCAGTTGACCATCTCGATCCGCAGGTCCGCCGTCCGCCGCTCGGGGCGGAAGAGGTCCATGACGAGTGCGGCGACCTTCTCCGCACCCACGATCG
Source organism: Amycolatopsis sp. MJM2582 (assembly GCF_000754115.1). Lineage (NCBI taxonomy): Bacteria > Bacillati > Actinomycetota > Actinomycetes > Pseudonocardiales > Pseudonocardiaceae > Amycolatopsis > Amycolatopsis sp. MJM2582. The sequence continues at coordinate 267,718 of NZ_JPLW01000006.1, read as the reverse complement.
GCCGGCGCGCCGCGATGGTTTTGCCGCCGCTGTCAGCGGTCCAGGTGGCTTCCGGTGCGAGCAGTGAGAGCAGCTCTTCCAGGTTTCCGGTGGCCGCGGCGGTCATGAACTTCTCGGTGATCCGCGCGGTGGTCACGGCGTCGGCGGGTGCGAAGCGCTTGCGCCGCGCCTGTACGTGCTCGCGGGCCCGGTGCGCCACCTGGCGCACCGCCGCCACCGATTTGCCCACCGCCGCGGCGATGTCGTCGTGGTTGAAGCCGAACACCTCACGCAGCACGAACACCGCGCGCTCGTCCGGAGTAAGGGTTTCCAGCAGCACGAGCATCGCCATCGACACCGACTCGGCGAGCACCGCGTCGGCCGACGGGTCGGTGTCGTCGAGCAGCAGCGGCTCGGGCAGCCATGGGCCGATGTAGTCCTCGCGACGGCGCGTGTTCGCCCGCACCGTGTTGAGCGCCTGCCGGGTCACCAACCGGGCCAGATACGACTTGGTGTCCCGCACCGTCGCCAGATCCACCTCGGCCCACCGCAGATAGCCGTCCTGCAGCACGTCGTCGGACTCGGTCGCCGAACCGAGTATCTCGTAGACGATCGTGAACAGCAGCGGGCGAAGGTGGGTGAACCGCTCGGCGTGTTCGTCGGTGGTCACAGCGACGCGACTCCCTGTGCGGTGGGGATCTGCCTGCCGGGGCGAGGGCCGCCCCTGGGCCAGCCCATGGCACCCGGCTCGCGAGCCTCCCGGCGAATCCTTTTCGACACCACGAACCTGCAGGTCACTTCCTTGATCAACGCGCCAATGCGGCCGCCGATGTAGAGGTCCACCGTACTGTCGTCCTTCCGGGCGAGCTGCCGGATGCCGGCGTGGCGGCCGAGGCTGACGCACGCGCCAGTGAAGGCCAGGTCGATCAACGCCGGTTCGGTGCCCGCGATACGGCTCAGCACGGTGTCGGCGGCCTGTGCCCCGAGCGGCCCGGCGGCATAACCGCTCATCCGCAACGGCCGGCCCGACGGTGCGGCGGCGTCGCCCGCCGCGACGACGCGGTCGTCGTCGACGCTGGTCAGCGTTTCGTCGGTGAGCAGCCGCCCTAGATCGTCGGTGCGTAGCCCGCTCACACGGGCCAGCTCGGGCACACCGAACCCTGCCGTCCAGACGGTCAACGCGCTCGCACGGACCGCACCGCCGGCCAGGACGACCGCGTCCGGCCGGACCTCGGTCACCACGTCGGCCTCGAGCACGGTGACACCGTGCCGGCTCATCCACCTGGCGACCGACCGGCGACCCGGCGCGCTCAGATAAGGCGCCAGGGCTCGGCCACACACCAGCGTGACCGGGCGTCCTCGCTCGGCCAGTTCCGCGGCCGTCTCGATGCCGGTCAATCCACCGCCGACCACCGTGATCGGCGCGGCGGGCGGCAATTCGTCCAGCCTGGCGCGCAGCCGCTGCGCGTCCTCGAACTCGGCGACGGGCACACCGAACTCGACGGCGCCGGGCACGGCCGACGGTGTCGCCGCGGTGCTGCCGACCGCGTAGATGACGTAGTCGTAGGCCAATCCGCCACCCGAGGCCAACTCCACGGTGCGCGTGGCGGTGTCGATGCGTGCGACGCTGTCGACGACCAACTCGATGTTCTCGCCGAGCAGCGTGCCGTAGTCGATCGTCGCATCGCCGCTGCGTGCCGCGAACTGGTGCAGCCGGATCCGCTCGACGAACTCCGGGCGGGGATTGACCAGCGTGATGTCGACGTCGGCGCGCATCCGCAGACGGTTGGCCGCGAGCGTTCCGGCGTAACCACCACCGATGACCACGACCTTGTGACGTGTCTTGTGTTCAGGCATGCCTCCCAAGACACCGCGGACCACCGAAAACGTGACACGACCCGCCGTGACCCGCGTCACCGCGCGATAGCACGGGCGCGGTGTCCGCGTGCCCCTGCCGGGTCGCCGGTGACCAGACCGACGGCGACAGTTTTCCACGCAAGGCCAACAGAACCGTTTCGGATTCATCGACATCGTGCGTATCGGTAAAGGGTTTGTTCCGACCGTCACGATCAAGCTCCCGGCAGACAAGCTGCCGGAGATTTACGAGATTCCTGTTGGTGCCCCCGGTGCGGTTCCAACAACAACCCACGAATCGAAATTCTCTCGTGAGCTGCGGATCTCCGCAACGACCGTGATCGAGCGGCACCGCCGGAAAGCCCGGTGACCGCCTTGAACAACCCGAACGAAGCAACACTGCCCACGGGCCGACGCGACTTCGCGCTGGTCGTACAGTGCGCCTGCACCGCCCTCGTGGCCATCGGCGCCGCCTACGCGTCTTACCGACACGGACGAGACTTTGCTCTGCAGTTCGAAGCGGACCACACCACCGCCGCCACCTGGCCACACGAGGACGACCGGACGCGACCCGCTAGATCTCACGCCACGGGACAGCAGGATTGTGGAACGCCACACCAGCTCCACGCCACACGCTCTGCCGTGGGGGAAAGCCAGCGACAAACACTTGAATCGACCACTACGACGATGACCTACCCACTCCACACCAAGTTCCTTGCGGACTAGAACATCGCGCTCTCCGTGTCCGCGAGCTCGAGGGAGCGAAAGGAGGCATCCAACGCGCGGCACACATCGTCCTGAGCGCCGGCCTCGCCGATGGTTGCGTAGAGGAACGCACCTGGTTTTCGTTCGGGGTCGGCGGGCATCACCATCAGAACCCCAGGATCGTACCCGGCACTGAAGGATAACCCTGCTTTCTCTACGCCGGCGAGAAACTCTTCGGTTGACAGTGCACCCCAGTTTGGAGAGGCGCTAACTTGCCGAATGAGCTGCGACGAGTCGCCGAGAATCCCGTCGGCCGCGAGCTTGTGGAGGTGCGTACCGGTCGTGGCCCTAGCGTTCACCTCCGTGTACACGACCGCGCCTTGTGCGGTGACCACCGCGTCGACGCAGAAATTTCCTCTATATCCGAGTGTTTGGTAGATTTTGGCTAGCTTCTCAGCTTCTCTGACACATCCCTGTGCGCGACGGTCAGAGATTCCAACTGTTTCGCACTGGATTCGTCCGTTGTCGTAGGACAGCGTGCCCATGCCGTACAGATCCCAGCCGTTTTGATCGACGACCAGCTCGACATACCATGATTCGCGAACGTCGAGTAGTTGTTCAACGATGACAGGGTGCTGGTCATTCTGGGACGCCCACGCCCAGCGTTCATCCCAGTAGGCATCCACCGCACCAGGCTCGCTGCTCAACTGGTGGGCGAAACGGGCGCCTGCGGCTACTGGCGCTGGCCTGCCGGGCGCCGAGACTAGCTCGTTGCCGGCGCCCCCTGCCCCGTGCGCCATCTTCACCATGGCCGAGTGCCCTGCGTCGATCAAGTCACGCAAGCCACGCGCGGCGTGGGACTTTGTGCGGCAAACGAACCCCGCTGGGACGCGCAGACCCGCACTTGTGGCGATGGCTCTGAAGGTAGCTTTGCTGTCCACCATTTCACCGCCTCCTTGGGCGAAGAACTCGGCACCGGCTACCCGATCTCGATATCCGAGAGCGGAGGCCAACTCGACCAACCGTGCCGACGGGTACAGCCCGCATAGTTCTGACACGGCTTCGAGGTCTTCGGCGATCGACGCAACGAACCGTGGATCCAGGAGTGCCTCCGGGTCGATCATCCGCCGTCCGTACCTACCGGGTGGCGCGACGACGATCCGCACCTCCGACATTTCCATCTTCCGAACCGCGGCGACGTGCTGCACGAAATGTGGATCAGGTCGATCGGAGAGTATGACGAGGTCACCTTCGCCCGCTAGCCATAGTGCACGCTGGCTCCACAGTCGAGTATCACTAGCACTGTGTTCGTTGACGGTGTCACTTGAGTTGGCCACAATAATACGCATGGCTACTGCCAGGATTTGTAATAGGTAGTGATACTGTCGCGAATGCTGTCGTTAATCTTCGGAATAAACTCCGCAGGCGGAGTGAAGTCAGGGTGCAAGTGCTCTACCAGGTCCGAGTAGTGACGACGAATGAACCCCCGAAGGCGCTGCGGCCACTCGGGCGCAACCCGCCACCTTTGCTCATACCCGGACGCCATCAGGTGTTCGACGACGGTGTCGATGATTTCCTTCCGACTGCCGGCCGAGAGCGGTCTGCGCTGCGGAGTGAAAGTTGACAGTTCGTCAACTACAGCACCGGTTCCGTCGATCAGGGTCGCGATGTGGCGTGCGATCAGCGGTGATTGATGCAAGCCGTCCCGGTAGGTCCCCGTGGCAAGAGTCAAGCCGTCGACCCCGGTGGCGCCGATGAGGGGAAAGCCGTCCGCAGGGACCGGCCTGTTGCCGACCTGCACGGCCCGGACGCCAGCTTCGGGTAGCCTCGAGTGGAGCTGATCCACTGCGCATTCGAGCAGGAATTGGAGGTCGCGAACAGTGGCGAACTTGCGCGGGTGCTCGGTCAGCACGTTGGTGCCGCCTACATAGAGGACTTCTGCGGACCTTGGTACACAGTGGATCCCGCACGCGAAGGCGCGGTTAGGGGTGCGCAACACCGACCTGGGGGTGGTCCGGTCGTTGACTTCGAGTAGCGCGGAGACGCCATAGCCGCTGACCATCGGCGGAATCCTCTTGCGGACATCCTCGATCTGATTGAAAAGAGTAAGTGACTGTGCGCCTGCAGCAACGACGACATGAGAGCTGCGTAAAACTTCGTTGTTCGCCAATCGCACGCCCACGGCCCGCCCGTTCCGGACTTCGATGTCGCGAACCGCGTCATCGACAGTTTGGCCGCCGATGTTCTGAAATCCCTTGCGAAGCTTTTCGAGCAAGCGATGTGCGTCCACCGCTCGTTCGCCAGGGATGAAGATCGCTCGCAGCGAGCGCGCTAGCTCGTCGGGAGAAAACCAGTCAAGGTCCTCCGGATCGACGAACTCGAAGTGCTCGGCGTACTCAAGCAAGGCACTTTCTATCGCCTTGAAATTCTCGGAGTCCACCGCGGCCGTACCGATAGTGTTCAACAAGACGACCGTGCCGTCTGTGGTGACGAGTTTGTCGCCCATCCCCGATGCCACGCTGAGGTCGACGTCCCACTGAGGCCATTCACCTCGCGCTCGGTAGTCGGTCGCGAGCTTAGCTCGCCCGCTCGGGCTGGCCAGCAATGATGTCGTGACCTCCCCAAAGCAACCCAACATCGCGCCGGCGGCCATCGACGCCGCATAGGGACGGGAACGCTCACCGACGAGAAGGACCTGATGACCTCGACGACGCAGTTCGAACGCGATGGACGAACCGATCACGCCGTTTCCCACCACAATTATGTCCGCTTCGGCTGCGGCCATCACACGTTCTCCTTAGGTCGGTTACCGGCGATTGCTGCGTCCGGGCCCACGGACTGTGGGCCCGGACGCCACTTATGCTCAGTGGTCGTAGGTCATGGAACCTCTCCCTCCATATCGATCCAGCAACTAATCACCGGCCCTATCCCGCCTCGGTGATCTCGACGAGGATCTGTGAGGACAGAGATTCCGCACGCCGTTCGATGACGGACCGATCCGAACCGGTGACGATGAAGTGCCCCACCCTGCAGCCGTTGCCCCGGTTGTCGCCGACCGCATCACCAACCTGTCGTCTCAACCGAACGACTGGGACGGTGACGTCTTGCAGTGGAAGACCCGTGACTGAAGCAATTTTTCCCTGTGACGGCGCGGTGAAGAAGCGTGCTGTCGCATAGTCGTTCCGAGAACGCTTAACAGCGGCAGGTATGCCGAGCGCCACGTCGACACAGGCTCTGAACATATCGACACCGTGTGCCAACTGGACGAGGTCGGCAATGGGCGCACCACCAACCCTGCCGGCGATCTCGATCACCACACATCGTCCCTGCGAGTCCAGCTTCACCTCCGTGTGAGAAGGCCCGTTCTCGATGCCGACCGCCTTGATCGCCTGGCCCGCAGTGTGGAGGATCAATCTCTCGGCAGCCTCGTCAACCCCGGCCGGCACCGCATGCCCCAGTTCGACGCGATGCGCACCTGTCGACGTGAGCTTCCTGGTGATACAGACATGATGCGGTATCCCGTGCTGGGTAATGGACTCGACACTGAACTCCGCACCCTCGATGTACTCCTGTACCAGGATCCGGCGGTCTTTTGTCATGCCGAACGGGACCACTGTCTCCGGTCCTGCGGCGTAGCGGTAAGCCTCGGCGCGATCGTCAGCGTTGAGCACTACCGTCACTCCGTTCGATCCGGCGTTGTCGGCAGGCTTGATGACGAATGGCAGCCCGACCCGGCCACTGGTGAGCAGGCGTTCCAACTCGGCCGCGTTCGTGATCACGAACGTTCGTGGCGTCAAGACACCGGAACAGGCCAGGCGATGGCTCATCGCCACCTTGTTGCGCGCCGCGTACGCTTGCTCGGCGACGTTCGACGGAAGCGACAACTGATCGCACACCAAGGTCACCAGTGGAGTCAGGAACTCATTCCCGGTGACAACTGCGTCAACGCAGGTCTCCTTACAGAACCGCGTCACGTCGGACACGAACATCCCCTCATCCGCGAAGTCGGTGAGTAGGTCCCCGCCACTTGAACCGGCTTCGTGATGGCCGACCGAACAGACCTCGATGCCAGCTGCCTTCGCGGCGAAGGTGAGTGCTCTACAAGCTGGATTGTCTGGATCTACGACCAGTAATCTGCGCATACCTGCCCCTTCGCCTGGCGCAGCTGCCGCATGCCGTGTCGCGCCAACCGGCTACGGGCGAAACGTCACCGGCAGAACGTCGAGACTTCGCACGGTGGCCGTTCGCCGACGAGTCGGGACACCTGCTAGTCGCAACGGGCCAGGCGCGGCCAACAGGCCACGGATTATTTCTTTGACCGCCACCTGACCGAACGATGCGCCAAGGCAAGCATGCGGCCCCCAGCCGAACCCGAGATGGCGGTTCGGCGACCGGTCAAGCACGAGTTCATCCGGTTGAGGAAACTCCTCTGGATCGCGGTTCGCCGCGGCGAGAAGCGGCAAAACGATCTGACCTGGATCGACTACTGTGGTGCCGATCATCGTTCGTCGTGTGGCCACACGACTCGTACCCTGCGCTGGACCGTCAAAACGAACGAGTTCGTCCACTCCCGTGCTGAGTAGACGCTCGTCGCGTAGACGTTCTAATGCCTCAGGATGTTGGAGCAGTGTCAATGCCACGTTACCTGCGGTTGCGTAAAGAGTTCCGAAGCTCGCGTTGAACAGTACGCTGGTGGTGTTGCGGACATAATGATCGGGCACTCGCGCCTTGTCTGCATCCTGGCGGATATCTCCAAGTGCTCCCGAGCAATCTTCAGCGTCAAACCATGCCTTGACCATGGTATTTAGCAGGCCGCGCGCTCGGTCGCCCGCCTCGGCATTGGCCGGGAGCAGGCCGGAGTCCATCCGCCTGGCCAATGCGTCCGAGATACTGATATAGGACGGCAAGTCAGGCTCTTGGACGCCGAGCAGATCGGCGCTGATCGCCAGTGATATCGGAGCCGCGATCTCTTTCATCCAGTCGAATCCGTCGCGATCGGCAAGGTGCCCGAACAGCTCCGCGATCCGATTGCGCGCCCGCCTGCCGATCTCGTCGAAGTCTTGCGCATGTAGTGTGTTCACGAACAAGCTGCGCAGGGCCCCTTGCTCTGGCGGGTCCAGCGTCTGGACGCTTTGCCGGAACTCCGGGACTTCTTCTCCGATCCTCCGACGATCCCGGGCGAAGAGTTCGTGATTTCGCAGGACTTCCCGGCAATCGCGATAGCGTGTCAGCACCCACGATTGCATCTGCTCATGCCAGAAGACGGGCGCTTCGTCCCGCAGCTGCCGATAGACCGGGTAAGGGTCGGTCAGTGTCCTCAGGTCCAAGGGTTCGTACCGAAGCGTACGCGTCATGGTTTGATCCCCCATGCTTTGTCGATTGACGCGATTCATCAGCCTGCCGGGGCGCCTGCCGCAAATCGGATTCTTCGGATTCTCAAGACCGAACGCAGAGCAGTGCATCAGTTGCACAATCTGGACATTGCCCCGGCTTTAACATCCAATTACTCGAAGACAGGCGAACCTCGCAGCCTATTTCTACTGCGGTCAGGTTGTCCGTTTTACCCTCGTCCAGGCATGTTGTCTCACTCTCGGAACGGCCAAATTGGTGATTCGGTTGACCAGGTCATCCCCGCGACCATGATCATGGTATTTATCTTGTTGGGCCTCAAACCTGGAAGTCAAGACGGGGTCCCCGAATGGCGGCATCGAAGAAGGGGCGGCGATGGCAAACACCTCCGGCACTGATCCAGGGCTCCGAGATCAGGTCGACGGGCCGCTGAGCGCACGTCCGTTTCGGTGGTTCTTCATCGGTCGCGTCGTGTCGGTGCTCGGAAGCTCGATGACTCCGGTAGCACTCGCTTTCGCTGTACTGGAAGCAACATCCAGTCCGGCATATCTCGGCTTCGTCCTGGCCGCTGCGATGCTGCCTGAGATCGTGTTCGTCATCATCGGCGGCAGCGTGGCCGATCGTTGGCGACGTGACGTATTGCTGCGGATCACCAACGTCGGCGCCGGGCTTTCCCAGGCTTGTGTCGCGTTCTGCGTGCTTACGAAACAGGATCCGCTGTTCCTCATAATCCTGGCACTGGTCAACGGCACGCTGCAGGCCTTCATCAGCCCGGCAATGCAAGGCATCGTTCCGCAGCTCGTCGACAGCGCGAACATTCAAAAAGCAAACTCGATGCTCAGCGCCTCCCGGAACGCGGCCCGCATCCTGGGCCCTTCAGCGGCCGGTGTCCTCGTCGCGGTCGCGGGCGGCGGGTGGGCGATCGCACTGGACGCCGCATCGTTCCTCGCCGCAGCGGCGTGCCTGACCCGCGTTGCCCTGCCAGCAAGGGCGAATTCGACCTCCGCCAACCTGCTGCGAGACCTCCGTGAAGGATGGACCTACTTCAGCTCGACGCCGTGGATCTGGTCGATCACCCTCGCTTTTATGTTTCTGAACGCGATTCAGATGGGCGTCTGGCAGGTACTCGGCCCCTCCATAGCCTCGACGACAATCGGCGCGACAGGCTGGGGTCTGGTGGCCAGCGTCAAGGCAGCAGGGCTGGTCATCGCCAGCTTGGCGATGATCAAAATCGCGGTGCGGCGGCCCCTCCTGATCGGCCTGATCGCCATGTCGGCGACGGCGATCCCGCTCGTACTGCTCGGCACCGGCTCGAACCTCATCCTGCTGGCCACCGCGACCTTCGTCTCCGGGTTGGGTTCCGCGCTCTTCGGCATCGTCTGGGACACAGTGCGTCAACGGAACATCCCGAACACCATGATCTCGAGAGTGACTTCGTACGACGACTTCGGCTCCTACGTGGCCATACCTGTCGGGCAACTTGCAGTAGTACCCATCGCGTCAGCAGCAGGCATGCCACAGGTCGCGATACTGGGCGGGATCGCCTACTTCGTTATCGCGCTCCTGCCACTGACCCTGCACTCTGTCCGAAGTCTCACCGCGACCGACGCCAGCTGATGTCTCGTTCGAACGCCTCGTTCGCGAGATCGCCGTGCCGACGTCCGGGCGATCTCCGCCGAGGCGGTCGTGCCCGGGCGTCGAGCCCGCCGTCTATGAGGCGGCCCTTCCCCACCACAGCGGCGACGGCCCGGGACTTTCTCGTCCGTGGAGAGGTTCGTGCTCTGCGGGCGCGAGGTCCCGACCTTCCCCGCCTTCCTCCACTACTGCCAGCTCGGCAGCATCGCCGGATTCCCCTGGCCGACCGCCCGATGGGGCGCGCACACGACGGACTCCCGCCGGGTGGGCACTCGACGGACTGGTTGGCGAAGACCGGAAACTGTTGGCCGTAGGGGCTTTCGCCGAACGAGTTTTGAAACCCGTTCCAATACATGAATCGGACGTCATGTATTTCAGTGCCCACGCCCCCAACTGCCCGCTGGCCACTGGGGCCCAGCCCGCACCGCCCGGCCTTCCCGGCGAGAATCGTGAGCGGTGCCGCTACCGCCAGAACCGCCACGGTCTGCGAGGCACACTCAAGTAGACGACCGCGGCGACGAAAACCGCCACACAGACCACGCCCGGCCAGTCGACGAGCGCCGGAACGCTGACATAGGTGACCGCCATCGCGACCGTCAGGAGGCCGACGCCGGCAAGCAGCGCGACGAGCCACGGCCGCGCTTTCACCGGTGGGGCCTGCCGATGGAACGCGACCAGTGCCACCACCGGCAGCGCCTCCAGCAGGAGTCCGACGGTCCCGGACAGCCCGTACGCACCCTCGACGGCCACGAGATCCACGCCGAAGAAGACCGAGGCTTGAGCCAGCGCCGTCACCGCGAGCCACCGCGCCGCACGCCACCGGCCGGTCACCAGGCACAGATAAGCCGCCACCCAGACCAAGCCGAGCAGGGCCTGCACGTCGGCCGCGATCGGATTCGTCACCGAGGGAGACCCCAGCCACGCCCCGATACCGACCAGCGCGGCCACCGCCTGCGCGAGCAACCCCACCAGCGCCAGCCGCCGGACCATCAGCGGATCGAGGAAGCCCTGGGCTGGACGGAGGGCATGGACGAGAGCCAGTGAGGCCGCCTGATGCCGCGTGCCGCGAAATTTGGGGGCGTATTGGGGGTGGCCACCCGTAGGACACCGGTTTTAGCCGGTCACAGCCGGACAACACGACACCGGCCCCTCACCTGATTTTGCCTGGTGAGGGGCCGGTTTTCGCTGGTCGTTCTACGTGCCCCCGGTGAGATTCGAACTCACACTGGACGGGTTTTGAATCCGTTGCCTCTGCCAGTTGGGCTACGGGGGCGGCGCGCGGTGAACTTTACGGGATCACGGGAGCGCGCCGTACGCCGGGCCCGGGAGTGTGACGACCGTCTGACGTGGTGAACGCCATCTAGCCGTCTGGATCGTTCCCGGTAGGCTTCAGGTTCGCGGACAGCCCGCGAGCCGAACTGCCCGACGACCTTCAGGAGGACCCCGGTGACCGAGCAGGCTGCCGAGGCCAATGGTGCCGTCGCCGCACCCCAGCGGCGGGTGCTCGTGGCCGAAGACGAGGCCCTCATCCGTTTGGACCTCGTCGAGATGCTCCGCGAAGAGGGCTACGAGGTCGTCGGCGAGGCCGGAGACGGCGAGCAGGCCATCAACCTGGCCACCGAGTTGAAGCCCGACCTGGTGATCCTCGACGTCAAGATGCCGAAGCTCGACGGTATCGAGGCCGCTTCCAAGATCACCGGCGACCGGATCGCGCCGGTCGTCATCCTGACCGCGTTCAGCCAGCGCGACCTCGTCGAGCGGGCCAGGGACGCGGGCACGATGGCGTATCTGGTCAAGCCGTTCGCCAAACGCGACCTGGTGCCCGCCATCGAGCTGGCCGTGAGCCGGTTCGCCGAGCTGCAGGCGCTGGAATCCGAGGTCGCGGGCCTCACGGACCGGCTCGAGACGCGCAAGGTCATCGACCGTGCCAAGGGGCTGCTGATGAGCCGTCAGGGGCTCACCGAGCCGGACGCGTTCCGGTGGATACAGCGCACCGCGATGGACCGCCGGACCACGATGAAGGCGGTCGCCGAGGCCGTCGTCGAGAGCATCGGCTGACGAAACCCGCGAAAAGGCCACCTCCATTGTCGGAGGTGGCCTTTTTCATGTTCAGAGGCCGCTCGCCAGCCGCATCACCCAGTAGACGTCGGTGTTCTCGACGGTGCCACCCAGACGGGTGGAGCCGGGGCCTTCGGCGGTGACCGGGGTGTCGGCGCCGGTGTGGTCGTGCGTCGTCCAGTCCACAGTGAACTGGAGCTTCGAACCCGGTACGTCGAAAGGACCGTCCTGGTCAGGGTCGGTGTCGGACGCGTCGTGGTTCTCGATGCTCAACCCGCCCGTCTCGTGGTCGCCGCCGATGATCACCAGCGTGTCGGGGTGCGTGCGGACGAAGCGCAGGACCTCGGCGACGGTGGCGTCGAGCGACCGGCCGGCGTCGATCACGCCGTGCGCGTTGTTCTCGTGCGACATGCCGTCGGTCCCCTCTTCCTCCAGGAACAGGAAGAAACCGCGCGGGTTCTTCGAAAGGGTGTCCAGCGCCTTGCGCGCCATCTGCTGGAGCGGCACCCGCGGCGCGTATTTCCCGACGCCGTCGGGGCCGTAGTCGACCATGTCCTCGTTCGCGAACAGGCCGAGGATCCGGTTCGCCCGCGTGGTCCGCAGTTCGTCGCCGTCGCGCACGTAGGTGTAGCCCGTCCGCTGCGCGCGTTCGACCAGGTTGCCGTAGGGACTGCGGCTCTCCTCCCCCGGCTTGTCCGGCCAGAGCCCGGGATTCCCCTTGGGATACCACCAGTCCTCGCCGCCGCCGAGCAGGACATCCGGACGGCTGTTCTCGATGTACTGCTTCGCGATGTCGCTCTGCGAGTCCCGGCTGGGCACGTGCGCCGCGAACGCGGCCGGCGACGCACCCGTCACCTGCGCGGTGGTGACCAGGCCGGTCGACTTCCCCGCCCGCTTCGCCCGTTCGAGAATCGTCTCCAGCGGGCGCCCGTGGCCGTCCACCCCGACCGCGCCGTTGCGTGTCTTGTGCCCGGTCGCGAGGGCGGTGGCCGCCGCGGCGGAGTCGGTGACGATCTCGTCGGGATCGTCCGAAGCCGTCCGTACGAGCCCGGTGGCCGCGAGCCCGTCCATCGCGAGCCTGCCGTTCTTGCCCTTGAGCGCCAGCCGGAGCAGGTCCCGCTGACCGAGGCCGAGGCCGTCGCCCTGGATGTAGATGATGTTGCGCGCCGACCGCGCGCCGGACCCCGCCATCGTCGTGTCCGCGACGGCGGCCGAGCCACCGCACAGGACCACCAGAACCGTCGCCGCCGCAAGACCACGTCCGCGCACATCGCCTCCCATTAGTTAGGAACCTTTCCTAACAGAGATGAGAGGCTCGTTCAACCACGCAGAATGCCCGCATCGTGCGCGAGGATCGCGGCCTGGACGCGGTTCGCGCAGCCCAGCTTGGCGAGGATGCGGCTGACGTGGATCTTCACCGTGCCGTTCGACAGCCGCAGCTCCTCCGCGATCTCCGCGTTGCCCAGGCCGCGACCCACCCGCACCAGGACGTCGAGCTCCCTCGCGGTCAGCGCTTCGATCCGCCGCCTGGCCCGTGCGGCGTTGTCGGCGTCCGCCGCGTCGGCGTCGCGGAACCGGTCGATGACCTGCTTCGCGATCCGGGGCGACAGCACCGCCTCGCCGGCGGCCGCGGACCGCACGGCCTGGATGAGCTGCGCCGGATCGGTGTCCTTGAGCAGGAACCCGGCCGCCCCCGCGCGCAGGGCGCGGGCCACGTAGGCCTCGTCCCCGAACGTGGTGAGCATGATGACCCGCACTTCACGCGCGATCTCCTCGACCGCGGCGAGCCCGTCCGTCCCGGGCATCCGGATGTCCATCAACGCGACGTCCACGGGTATCCGCCGGACGACGTCGATCGCCTCCGCGCCGTCCGAGGCCTCGGCCACGACGTCGATGTCGCCCGCCTGCTTCAGCAGGAGCCGCGCGCCCGCACGGAGCAGCGGTTCGTCGTCGGCGAGCAGGACCCGGATCATGGCGCCTCCTCCGGTACGGGGACCTCGAACCAGGTCTTCTCCACCAACCCCCGGTCGCCGAAGCAGAACCGGAAGATAGCGGCGGTTTCCGCGTCGGGCGGGTCGGCGGCCGCGACGTAGACGCAGTAGCTGTCGCCGGGTATCGGCGGCTCGTGACCCTCCGCGGCGGCGTGCGCGGCGGGTTCGTTCGGGCCGAACCACGCCTCAACCTCTTCGGGTGTCATCCCGATCTTCACGCTGGCCAGCGGATCCTCGTGGTCGGCGGGCGTGAGCGGCGGTACGAAGGCGAGCGTGGTCAGCAGCAGCGCGGCGACGGCGGCCAGACCGGTCGTCAGGAGCAGACCCGACTGGATCCGGCCCGGCCGCTCTTCGCCCGTCTCTTCCGCGAGGGGCGCGTTCGCCCGTTTCGGCAGGCCGGCCGTGACGGCGAAGCCGCCTTCGGGATCCGGCCCGGCGGTGAACGTCCCGCCGAGGAGACGGACCCGTTCACGCAGGCCGCCCAGCCCGCGTCCGGTGCCGGGCAGCCGCTCCGCCGCCACCTGCTCGGCGCTGTTGCGCACCACGACCTGCACCAGGTCGTCGCCATGATCGACGACGACGGTCACCGACGCGCCGGCGGCGTGCTTGTGCACGTTGGTCAGTGCCTCGCGCACCAAGCGGTGCACGGCCCGGCGGACCGGTGGCCGGACGCCGTCGAGGTCGGAGCCCCGCCAGTCGAACGCCACTTCGAGGCCGGCATCGCGCGACGACGCCACCAGACCCTCGATATCGGACTTCGTACCGGCGGCGTCCGTGGCTTCGGCGGGTTCGGCCGGTTCCCCGCCCGGCCGCAGGATGCCAAGTGACTCCCGCAGTTCTTCGAGCGCGATCTTGGCCGTCGACCGGACGTGCCCGGCCGCCTGCCGCAACTCGGGATCCTTGCCCTCGGCGGCGACCTCCAGCGCGCCGGAGAACATCGTGATGAGGCTGAGCCGGTGCCCGAGCTGGTCGTGCATCTCCTCGGCGAGCCGCGACCGTTCCTCCAGGCGGGCGCGGTCGCGCAACGCCACCACCAGCCTCGCCTGCTGCGCCTGCATCGCGCCGGCCAGCGCGGGCAGGACGAGGCACGAGACCGTCGAAACGGCGATCACCACGAGGACGTACTGCCAGCGGAAGGCCGGCTGGGTGAGCAGCACGACCGCGGCAGGCAGCAGCGCGGTGAGACCGAACAGCGGCCACCGCCGCCCCCGGGCTCCCGCCGTATGCGCGACGACCGCGAGTGCGACACCGGTCGCGGGGAACAGCCCGAACAGCACGGTCGCGGCGAGCAGCGCGGACACCGTGAACCGGCGGCGCAGCAGCACCAGCACGACGGCGCAGGCGATCACGGCGGCCAGCGCCGGCGCCGACGGCGGGAACACCTCCGGCCAGCCCCACGCGGGCAGCAGATCGGCGAGGAAGACGGTCACGCCCGCGACGAATCCGGCCAGGAGTATCTCGGCGAGCACCGTGCCGAGCCGCCGGTCGAGCATCTTCACGCTGCCAGCATCACACGGGACCGCCGGTACAGCGGGCCGGGGCGGCGGGAATCGTCGAATCGACCAGATACCGGCTCACCGCATCGTCCACACAGGACGATCCGCCGCCGAAGACGGCGTGCCCGACGTCCTCATTGGACAGAAGCACCGCGGATTTGAGGCTCTCCGGCAGCCGCCGCGCCCAGCCATACGGCGTCGCGGCGTCCTTCGTGGTCCCGACGAGCAGGATGGGCGGCGCGCCGTCCGCCCGGATCGTCCTGGACGGAGCGGCGCCGGTGGGCAGGAAGGCGCAGCCGAGCGCTTCCGTGCCGGACGAGAGCCGGGAAACGCGGCGAAGCTCTCGCGCGGCGTCCTCGTAGGCCGCCAGATCGGTGGGATGGGTCCGGTCGAGGCAGTTGACGACGGTGAGCGCGTCGGTCGTGTCGGTCGAGGTCTCCGGCTCGTCGGCGGGCTCGTCCGACGAGCCGTCCGAGGGAGCGTCGGCGCCGAGGATGATTTCCGACAGCTCCGCCCAGTCCGCCGGAAAAGTGAGCTTCGCGGAGATCTCCGAACGAAGAGCGCTCCCTTCACCCGCTTTGTCCGCTTTGGCCAGCACTCGGTCCACGGTGGCGAGGATTTCGGTCTCGTCCTGGCCGGGGCACGGTTTGCCGGTCCTCGTGGCACATTGCTTCGCGTAGGTCAGCAGGGTGTCTTCCACGCCTTTCGCCTGCTCGACGGTGTCGGCCCGCCAATCGAGATAGGTGTTGTCGACACCGTCGAGCACCATGGCGCGAATCTTCTTCGGGAACCGGTCGGCGTACAGCTGGCCGATCCGCGTGCCGTAGGAGTAGCCGAGGTAGGTCAGTTTCTCCTGGCCGGTGACCACCCGCAGGACGTCGAGGTCGCTGACGACGTCGTCGGTGCCCAGGTGCCGCAGCACGTTCTCCCCGGTGTTCTTC
This sequence comes from Amycolatopsis sp. MJM2582, assembly GCF_000754115.1. Taxonomy (NCBI): domain Bacteria; kingdom Bacillati; phylum Actinomycetota; class Actinomycetes; order Pseudonocardiales; family Pseudonocardiaceae; genus Amycolatopsis; species Amycolatopsis sp. MJM2582. Next base: position 251,710 of record NZ_JPLW01000006.1, on the reverse strand, counting down.
AGGCACGCCTCGGCGTACTGCCGGGTGCTCGGGACCTCGGCGCCGATCAGCGGCAGGCCCTCGGGCGCCTTCGAAACGGGTTCTCCCTCGGTGTCGCAGCGGAGCCGCGGTTCGCTGCCGCCGATCCCCCGCGGATCGAAGCCGACCAGGTCGAACCTGGCACGGACCGGGGCGGGCCAGGTGCCCGCGATGTCCTTCACCATGGCGACACCGGACTGCCCGGGGCCGCCCGCACCGGCGACGAGCGTGCCGATCCGCTCCCCCGGCCGGGTCGCCGCGGCCTTGATCACCGGCAGCGTGAACTTCGGCCCGTCCGGCCGCCGGTAGTCCACGGGCACGGTCAGCTTCGCGCACTGCAGGGCTTCGCAGGGGCGCCAGTCCAGGGTCTGCCGGTAGAACGACGTCAGCGCCGCCTCGCGCTCCGGTTCGTCCACTTTGGTCACCGGCGCCGGAGTTCCTTGCGATGTGGTACATCCGGCGACGAGCGCGATCGACAGCATCACGCATTTCCAGCTCACTCGTAACTCCTGCCTTCGGGACACCGGACGATCCAACCCCGCGGCCCGCCGTGCGCACGACCCTCGACGGGATGAAAAGGGGCGGCGGTGTCGGCCGCGGGGACTAGGCCGAAAGACATACCCGCCGGCGATGAGATCCAGACCACACGATCGGGTCGTGACGATCTTCGCGCGGCTGGGTCTATTGAGTGTGGAAGCGAAGAACTTCCACCGCAGGCAACGGAATCCGAATTGAGGAGATCGCGATGACGAACACCGCCACCACCGCCAAGCCGAACTCGAACTCCACCGCCCCCGCCGAGAACAGCGCGCTCGTCTCCACCCAGGGCGTGACCACGATCGCCGACACCGTCGTGCAGAAGGTCGCGGGCCTCGCGACCAGGGAGATCACCGGTGTCCACGCGCTGGGCGGCGGCGCCGTGCGGGCGTTCAACGCGCTGCGCGAGCGCATCCCGGGCGCCACCGCGTCCGCCGGGCAGGGCGTCTCCGTCGAGGTCGGCGAGCGCCAGGCCGCGGTCGACCTGCAGATCGTCGTCGAATACGGCGTCGCGATCGCGGATCTCGCGAAATCGGTGCGCCGCAACGTGATCGGCGCGGTCGAGCAGATGACCGGACTCGAGGTCGTCGAGGTCAACATCAACGTGTCCGACGTGCACATCCCGGGCGACGACGACGCCGACGACAACGCCGAGTCCGGCCGCGTCCAGTGACCATCGGCGCCGGTCCGCGCCAGACAGCAAGGAGAACGTTCATGAACGCCACCCAACTCGGCCTGTTGACCGGTCTCGTGCTCGGCGTGGCCGGCGCGTTCGGCGGCTTCGGCGCCTTCCTCGTCGTGCTCGTGCTCGCCGCGCTCGGCCTGCTGGTCGGCAGGTTCCTCGACGGCAAGCTCGACCTTTCGGCCCTGGCGGGCCGCGACAGGGGCTGATCGCCATGACGACCATGACCGCCGCCGCGCCCGGAACGGACGGGCGCGGCGGGCTGACCGTGGCCGACGGCGCCGTCGAACGGATCGCCGCGCGGGCGATCACCGAGGTCGACGGCGTCGGCGGCGCGGCCTCCCGGGTGCTCGGGATCGCGGTCGGCGGCGAAGACCTCGACCAGGGTGCCAAGGTGAGCGCGCACGTCACCGGTTCGACGACCACTTTGGACGTCCGGCTTTCGGTGAAGTACCCGCTTTCGGTGCGCGCCACCACCGAGGCCGTGCGCGAGCATCTGATCCGCCGCGTCGGCGGGCTCTCGGGCCTGACCGTCACGCGGGTCGACATCACCGTCACCGCCCTGCATTCCGGGGAGACCGAGACGAGGAGGGTCCGATGAAACGGCGCCCACGCCGCAGCGTCCCGGCCGTGCTGGTCGCCCTCGTGGTGCTCGCCGGCTGTGTCCTGGCCGCCGCCGTCGCGATCCAGACGATCATCGGGGAGAAACCGTGGATCAGCTACGACGCCATCGCGTCCGCACTGCACGATCTCCGGTGGAGTGATCCTCTTCCGGCGATCGCCGGCGGCGTGGTCGCGCTGCTCGGTCTGCTGCTCCTCGTGAGCGCGGTCGTCCCGGGGAAGCCGACCGTGCTGCCGCTCGAAGGCGGCACGGATTCGGGTGCCTCCCGCCGCAGCTACCGATCGACCCTGCGCACCGCCGCATCCACTGTGGACGGTGTCTCGGCGGCGAAGCTCAAGGTGAAGCGGCGCGCGATCGTCTCGGTGGTGACCACCGGGCGGACGAACACCGCGGGGCTCGCCGACGCCGTCCGCTCCGCCATCGAGCACCGCCTAGCCCAGATCGGCCCCGCCACCGTTCCCGCCGTGCGGGTCCGGGTCAAGGCCACCAGGAGCGCGTCATGACCGACCTCAACCGTCCCGCCCGGCTGAACCGCACCCTGCTGGTGCTGACCGGGCTCGTGCTGATCGCCGGTGGCGGATTCGCCGTCGGCACCCATTTCGGCCGGATCCCGCTGCTGGATCCCGGCACCACGCTCGTCCCCGGCACCGCCATGCCGCCCGCGTGGGTCTGGTACGCCGTCGCCGGGGGCGCGGTGCTCCTCGGGCTGCTGGCCCTGCGCTGGCTCATCGCGCAGCCCGTCCGCAAACCCAAATCCCACACCTGGCGTTTCGAGCAGGACACCGGCCGGACCGCGCTGGCCGCGAGCACCGCGGTGGAACCCTTCACGGCGGAGGTCGCGACCTACCCCGGCGTCCACGCGGCGCACGCCACGCTCGGCGGCACCCAGGACGCGCCGGTGCTGGCCGTGGTGCTGAGCGCCGAACAGGACGGCGATCTGGCCGCGATCCGCGAGCGGATCACCGAGGAGGGCTTGCCGAGGCTGCGTCAGGCACTGGATCTCGACGAGCTTCCGATGACCATCGAGTTCCGTTTCTCCGCGAAGGCCGGGCCCCGCATCCGGTAAGAGGTTTCCGCGGCGGCCTCGCCGGGAAGTCGCCTACCACGACCGAGGAGGAGCATCCGCATGTCCATCGTGACCCGCGCCGCCGACACCGTGCTCGACCGGACCCTGCTCGGGTACGGCAACATCGGATACCTCCTGCGCCGAGCCTGGTGGCCGGAGGATCCCGCGCCGGACGCGCTCGCGGGCAAGGTCGCCGTGGTGACCGGCGCGAAGGCGGGCCTGGGCAAGGCCACGGCCATCGGCCTGGCGAAGCTGGGCGCGACCGTCCGCATCGCGATCCGCGGCGACGGTGACGCCGCCCGCGCCGAGATCGAGCGCGCCGTCCCCGGTTCGCGGATCATCGCCGACCACTGCGACGTCAGCCTGATCTCGTCCGTCCGCGACTACGTCAAGAACCTCGACGGCGAGGTCGACGTCCTCGTGCACAACGCCGGGGTCATGCCCGCCGAACGCACGGAAACGGCCGAGGGCAACGAACTCATGCTGGCCACGCATGTGCTCGGCCCTCATCTGCTGACCGCGTCGCTCCGGCCGAAGTTCGCCGACGGCGCGAGGGTGATCTGGGTCAGTTCCGGTGGCATGTACGGCCAGCCGCTGCGTGCCGACGACCTGCAGTACCGCCGTGACGAGTACAAACCGGCCGCCGGCTACGCGCGCACCAAACGGATGCAGGTGGTGCTCGCCGAACTCTGGGCGGACCGGCTGGACGGCTCCGGGGTCACCGTGCACAGCGCCCACCCCGGCTGGGCCGACACGCCCGGGGTCGCGACCTCCCTGCCGACGTTCCGGAAGCTGACCGGCCCGCTCCTGCGGAACCCGGAGCAGGGCGCGGACACGTTCGTCTGGCTCGCCGCCGCCGCGGAACCGGGCCGGTACAACGGCATGTTCTGGCACGACCGCGTCCAGCGCCCGACGCACTACCTCGGCAAGACCCGGGAAACCGCCGCGCAGCGCCAGGAACTCTGGCAGGCCTGCGAGCGGCTGACCGGCGCTAGGACAGATTGACCATGACGACCGCCGGAACCGTCGGCGCGGGCGAACCTCCGGCCGGTTCCGCGGTGATGCCGACCCGGTCGATCCCGCCCGGCAGCTCCGCGAGCACCGGCTGAGTCCGATGTGGACCGTCCGGCGCCAGCAGACCGGCGGAATGCACCCCGCTCGCCCCGATGAGCCACACCTGATACGCCTTGCCCGCCGCGAGGGGCGGGAGCTCACCGGGCAGTACGACGATCTTGCCCTGGCTCCGCGACGTCACGACCGTGGTCGTCCCGCGTTCGGCACCCTTGACCGTCGAGGCGTCGGGCGCGGTGAGCACGGCGTTGACGGAGGCCAGCTGCTGTTGCGCGGGGTCGGCCCCTGGATCGGTGGTCGTGGTGACCAGACCGAACACCAGCGCTCCGACGGCGGCCGCCGCGGCACCCCAAAGAGCGACGCGGGTCTTCACGACCCCGCTGCGACGCGCGAGCGAGGGCGGCCACTGACGGGTGTGGGCGACCCGCGTGAGTGTCGCTTCCCTCAGACTCGGCGGTGGCGCGGTGGCCAGCCCCCTTCCCAACCGCGCGGCGGTCTCCCGGAGTTCTCGGACCTCTTGGCCGCACGCGGGACAACCCCGCAGGTGCCGTTCGAACGCCGCGGCCTCTTCCGCCGGGACGGCGTCCAGGGCGTAAGCCCCGGTCAACGTGTGCAGCTCGGCGGTCATTGCCCCACCCCCAGGCAGTCGCGCAGCCGGATGAGGCCGTCGCGGATGCGGGTCTTCACCGTGCCGGGCGCGGTGTCGAGGACCTCCGCGACCTCCGGGTACGTGTAGCCGTTGTAGTAGGCCAGCACCACCGATTCGCGTTGCAGGTCGGTCAGCGCGGACAGGCACTGGCGCACCCGCTGCTGCTCCAGGTTGCTGATCGTCGACTCGGCGACCTCGTCGAAGGGGCGCCGGAAATCGAGCCGGCCCGCACGGTCGTCCCGGTCGAGCGCGGCCTGATGCGATCGCACCCTGTCCACCGCCCGCCGGTGCGCGATGGTGAGCACCCAGGCCAGCGTGCTCCCCTTGCCCGGTTTGAATCGCGCGGCCGTCCGCCACACCTCCACCAGGACCTCTTGGGTGACCTCCTCGGCGAACGTGCCGTTGCGCACGACCCTGTTCACCACACCCCACACCGGTCCGGCCACGACGTCGTACAGGTCGGCGAACGCCTGTTCGTCGCCGGCCGCGACCCGTTGCATCAAACTCGTCTCGGCGGGCTCCGTTCCGGTGCCGCCGCTTCCGCGCGGACTCGTCCGCACACCCTCGACCATCAAGCTGCCTCCACCTCACCCGACGCCCGGCTACGCGGTTACCAGGGCGTCCGGGAGGGATTCGGTGCCGAGAGCGGATCGGACTGGTCCGCCAGTCAAGCCTGTTCTTCCAGCACGTTGTCCATTGTGGACTTCAGCTGGCGGAGGAAGCCCTCGAAGCGTTCGACCTCTTCCGGCGGGTACTGCGCCACCAGGGCCGCGAGCCCGGCGCTGAACGGGCCGAAGAACTCCCGCGCGGGCGCCTGGATGTCGGCGCCGCTGCGCAGCGTCACCACCCGGCGGTCGGTGTTCTCCCTGGTCCGCACCACATAGCCGAGGTTCTCCAGCCGGTTGAGCAGGTTCGTGGTCGCGCCGGAGGTCAGGGCGATGCGTTCGCCGAGCCGGGCCGGGGACAGCGGCGAGCCGGTGTCTTCGGCGTAGAGGATCTCCACCAGTGCGGCGGCGTCGGTGGCGTGCAGGCCGAGCCAGTCCGCGAACCGCCGGGTGAACTCGGTGTAGTTCGCCCCGAAACTCCGGAGGCCGTCCAGGAGCGACGCGCTCCGCGCCGCGACATCGTCCGCCATCACCCCTCCTCGGTTCCGTGCTTTGACAACCTACCGGCCACGAATATACCTTCACCGTGAAGCCACTTTCTCATGAAGGAGTTTTTTTGCTCCCCGATCCGTTCGCCGCGTCGACCCGCGGCATCACCGAACCCGACCCCGTCCGTCCCGCGCTGAGAGCCGCCGGCCCGCTCGTGGAAGTGGCCGCCCCCGAGGGCGGAAGCGCGTGGATCGTCACCGAGGAGAAGCTGGCCCGCGAAGTCCTCTCCGATCCCCGCATCGCCAAGGATCCGGCGCTGGCCCCCGCGGGCTGGACGGCGCTCGAACAGACCGCCGCCGAACAGCCGTCCCTCACCACGCTGGACGGACCCGAACACACCCGTCTGCGGCGAGCGCACGCCCCGCTGCTGAGCGCCAAACGAATCCAGGCGCAGGCGGACCGGATTCACCGGATCGCGCGCGCCCTGCTGGCGGACCTCGGTAACGGGACCGTCGATCTCATGGACGGGTTCTCCACCCGTTTCCCGTTGACGGTGTTGCTCGACCTGCTCGGCGTCCCGCTCCAGCTGCTCGACGCGGCCGTGAACGCCTGCCGCCGCATGTCGGATCCCGAACCGGGTGCACAGGGCAAGGCCATCGCCGCGATCGCGGATCTCGCCGCCGCGGGGCTGACGCCGAACCGGAACGGGCTCGCGACCGAACTACGCGACAGTCTCCCTACCGGAACGTCCGAAAAGGACCTGCGGTATCACCTGTTCGCGTTGATCTTCGCCGGGCAGCTGACCACCGACGCCTCGATCGGCTTCCTGATCTCGCGGCTTCTGAACGGGGACAAGGCATCCGTGAACGACCTCGTCCGCGAAACGCTCAAGGACCATCCGCCCGCGCCGTTCACGCTGTGGCGGTTCACCACCGTGGAGCTCGACCTCGCCGGGATCCGGCTCCCCGCCGGGGCGCCGGTGCTCGTCGATATCCAGGGCATCAACACGGACCCGGCGAGGAAACCGGGCCCGGATCTGACTTTCGGCGCGGGGCCACACTTCTGCGTCGGTGCCCAGCTCGCACAGCTCGAATTGCGCGCGGTGGCGACGGTGCTGCGCACGGACTTCCCCGAAGCCCGGCTCGCCGTGCCGTACGGCGAACTCCGGCAGACGTTCCTCGGCGGCATCCAAGGCACACGGCTCACGAGCCTGCCGGTGCGGCTGCGCGGCTGAACCGGGCCGGGGCGCGGAAACCGCCGCCCCGGCCCGAAAGGACCGCTACTTCTTGAAGGTGTCACGGATCTTGTCCGCCGCGTCGCCGACGGCGTCCTTCACGTTCTCGACGGCACCCTTGAGGCCGGCCTTCGCCTGGTCCGCCTGACCTTCCGCGCGCAGTTCGTCGTTACCGGTGGAGTCGCCGGCGGCCTCCTTGGCCTTACCGCCGAACTCTTCGGCCTTGTTGCTGATCTTGTCGCCCAACGACATCGGGTCCTCCTCCGTCCGTGGCGCCCGGATCGTGCGCCCTACGTCCGAAGGACAGACGAAGATCGGGATTCGTCACGCACACGGACGGGTGATCGCCCTCACCCCACGCGCCACGGCATGTGCTGGAGCGTCCAGGTGTTGCCGTCCGGATCGCTGAACGCCGCGTAGAAGACGCCGCCCATGTCCTCGACCGGGCCGACCTCGGCCCCCTTGGCGATGAGCGCGGCGCGCGCCTCCTCGATGTCGGCGACCACCAGATGCAACCCGCGCAGGGATCCGGCCGGCATGTCCAGCGACGCGATGCCGGTGGCCAAGGTGATCGAGCAGGCCGAACCCGGCGGAGTGAGCTGGACGATCCGGACCCCGTCGGCCGGACGCACGTCGACGTCGAGGTGGAAACCGAGCTTTTCCGTGTAGAACTCTTTCGCCCGGTCGATGTCGCTGACCGGCACCGGGACGAGTTCGAGCAGGAACGTTCCCGGCGGGACCGGGGGCGCGGGCTGGGGGTCGGTCACGGTCGTTCCTTTCGCGGGAGGGGTCTCACTAAAGCAGAGACGTCACCGCGGCGGCGAACGCTTCAGGTGCCTCCTGAGGAACGTTGTGGCCCACCCCCGGGAGCACCCGATGCGTGTACGGCCCGGTGAAGTGCTCGCGGTCGCCCGCCGCGCTGGGCCCGCCGACGCCGTCGTCCCCGCTTTCCAGCACCACTGACGGCACTGTGATGGCGGGCTCCCGCGCGATCAGGTCTTCGAGCGCCTGATACCGCGGATCACCCTCCGCCAGACCGAACCGGTGCCGGTACGAATGGATGACGACGTCGACGAAATCCGGATTGTGGAGGCTCCGCGCGCTCGCCGGGAACGCCGCGTCGGCGCCGGCCCAGGTCGGCGACCAGGTGCGCCACAACAACGCGCACAGCTCATCGCGGTTCTCCGTCAGCCCTCGGCGGCCGCGCTCGGAATGGAAGTAATACTGGTACCAGTACGTGCGTTCCCATTCCGGCGGCGCCGGTTCCCCGGCGTAGGCGAGGTTCTGGACGTTGTAGCCGTCCACCGACACCAGTCCGCGCACGCGTTCGGGCCGGAGCGCCGCCACGATGCACGCCGCGCGGCCGCCCCAGTCGTATCCGGCGACGACGGCGTTTTCCAGGCCCAGCGCGTCCATGAAGTCGAGCAGATCCTGCGCGAGCGCGGCCTGCTGCCCGGAGCGGGGCGTGGCGTCGTCGAGGAACCGCGTCCCCCCGAACCCGCGGAGATACGGGACGTACACCGAGGCACCGCCCGCCGCGAGGACCGCCGCGACCTCGTCGTAAGCGCGGATGTCGTACGGGAACCCGTGCAACAGGACCACAGGCGGCCCGCTCGCCTCGCCGAGGTGTTCGTATTCGATCTCCAGGACCGGGGTGGCGACGCGGTTCGTGGCCATCAGCCGGACCAGCCGCTCAACCTCGTCAAAAGCCGTTCCAGGACTTCGGGATCGGCGCCGACGGGCTCACCGGAGACCGGTTCGTCCACCAGCGTGCGCCGGTCGCCTCGCCTCGGCAGCCGGACCTGTCCGGCCGACAGGCCGCCGGGCAGCGGCAGCTCGCACCAGACGGTCACGCCGCCGGTCGCACTCGGCGCCACCCCGGTCCGCTCGCCCGGCGCGGGCGTCGGCACCGGAAGGCCGTCCAGTTCGTGGTCGACCTCGATGACCAGCACGTCCGACCGCAGGCGCAGTCTGAGCGTCAGGAACGGCGGCTCCTTCGGATCGGCCGCGTCGACCAGCGTGCCCACCAGTCTGGCGGCGGCGGTCTTCGCCTGATCGAGCAACGGCCGCAAGGACCAATCCGACAAGATGAGACGGACGAAGAGCTCGGAACACAACACGGCGTTCGGTTGTGCCACCAGCCGGAGGTCGTCCACCTGGGAAGTGCGCGCGCTCAAACCAAGGCCTTCCTCGTCGACGTGCGAGCGTGCATCATGCCACTCCATCCGGTGAACCCGTCGATCAACCCTTTGGTCCAGTGAAGCGCCATGGGTTTGGCTCTGTCCACGAGGCCAAACAACGCGCACAGTGACCTCGTGAGCATCGCCTTCCTGATCACCACTCTGGTCGTGGTCGCCACGCCCGGCACCGGCGTGGTCTACACCCTTTCCGCCGGGCTGGCCAGGGGAAGACGCGCGAGCGTCCTCGCCGCGACCGCCTGCACCCTCGGCATCGTCCCCCACATGATCGCCGCGATCACCGGCCTCGCCGCACTGCTGCACGCCAGCGCGGTGGCGTTCGAGATCCTCAAGTACCTCGGTGTGGCGTACCTGCTCTACATGGCGTGGGCGACGCTGAAGGACCGGGAAGCCATCGTCGTGGAGGGCGATCCCGAACCAACCTCGGCGCTGCGGACGATCACCTCCGGCGTGCTGATCAACGTCCTGAACCCGAAGCTGACACTGTTCTTCTTCGCGTTCCTGCCCCAGTTCGTCCCCGCGGGCGAGCCCGGTTCGCTCCTCCGGATGCTGCTGCTGAGCGGGGTGTTCATGCTGGCGACGTTCGTGGTGTTCAGCGTGTACGGCGTCCTCGCCGCCGGCGTGCGGCACCACGTTCTGTCCCGGCCGCGCGTGCTCGCCTGGCTCCGGCGGATCTTCGCCGGTTCCTTCGCCGCGCTCGGCGCCAAACTCGCGTTCACCACCCAGTAGACAGGTCCAGCATGCGACTCCAGCACCACCCGGACATCCGCTCCGCCCACCCCGGCCTCGCCGTCGGCACGCTCCAAGCCACCGGGATCACCCCGGAACTGCCGGTCGATCTCGAAAAGTTCGTCGCGCGGGCGACGCGGCGGCTCGCCGACGGCCCGGAATCGGAGTTCCCCGAGATCCAGGCGTGGCGGCGGGCGTTCGCCAAAATGGGCCTGAAGCCGACGCAGTACCGCTGCGCGTCGGAGTCTTTGCTGCGCAGGCTGCGGAAGGAAGGCACGCTCCCCCGCATCCATCCGGTGATCGATCTCTGCAACGCGGTTTCGGTCGCCTACGCCATCCCGGTCGCGGTGCTCGACATCGCGAAGATCAGCGGCTCGCTGGAAGTCCGGCACGCGCGCGGCGACGAGAAGTACGTGACCTTCACCGGCACGGTGGAACAGCCGAACCCCGGTGAGGTGATCTTCGCCGACGAGGACGGTCAGGCCCACGCGCGGCGATGGACGAACCGGCAGAGCGGGCACTCCGCGGTCTCCGCCACGACGTCCGACGTGCTGATCGTGTCCGAAGGGCTGCACGCGACGGCGGCGGAGGACGTCCGGCTGCTGATCGAGGCGATCGCGGGCGAACTCTCGGCGGCAGGCGTCGTCACGAGGCTTTGAGCGCCTTCTCCAGGCTCGCGCGGTTCATCTTCGACCGCCCCTTGATGTCCCGCTCCCTGGCCAGCTTGTCCAGTTCCGCCTTCGACAGCGAAGAGAGATCCTTCTTCGCTGCCGGCTTCTTCGCCCCGGACTTTTTCTTGGCCTTTCCGCTCTCCACGCTCTTCGAAAGCGCCTCGAACAGGTCGACGACCTTCGTCGGCTCCCCGGGTTCGGTGGCGGGCGTGATGGTGTCGCCCTTCTTCTTGGCCTTGATCAGCTCCCGGACACGGTCGGTGTAGGTGTCGCGGTACTCCTCGGGCCGCCAGTCGTCGCTCATCGCGTCGATCAGGTTGACGGCCATGTCGAGTTCCTTGCCGCGCGCCTTCGCCTTGCCGGGGAGGTCCGGCAGCTGCTCGGCGGGATCCCGCAGGTCGGCCGCGAAATGGAGGGTGTTGAGCACCATCACGCCGTCACCGGAGCGCACCAGCGCCAGGTATTCGCGGCCGCGCATGACGAATTTGGCGATCCCCGCCTTGCCCGACGAGTCCATCGCCTCGAGCAGCAGCGCGTACGGACGCTCGAACTCGTCCTTCGCGGGCGCGAGCCAATAGGTCTTGTCGAAGAACATCGGGTCGATGGCGTCCAGCTCGACGAAGCTCTCGATGTCGAGCGACTTCGACCGGCCCGGCGCGATCTCGTCCAGTTCCTCCTGCTCGACGACGACGTACTCGCCGCTGTCGAGCTCGTAGCCCTTGACGATGTCTTCGTAGCCGACTTCCTTGCCGGTGCGCTCGTTCACCCGCCGGTACCGGATGCGGTCTTCGGTGCCGCGCTGGAACTGGCGGAAGTGCACCGTATGGTCTTCGACCGCGCTGTACAGGCGGACCGGGACGGTCACCAGACCGAGCGAAAGCGAACCGCTCCAGACCGGGCGCATGGGCACACTCCTCTCCTCCACCGACCTGGTACCCGTGATCGCGGAGGATCACACCTGGTCATGGACGCGGAGAAGGGGGCTACCAGGGCGGTTGGCCACCCCCAGTACGAAGGCCAACCGCCGCGGAGCCCCTACCCGCGGTTCGGCGCGCTGCCCCGTCGGGCCGAGCCGCAGCTGTGCCTTCAGCTTTCCAAGGGCCTGCATCGGAATTACATCGGCTCTCCACCGCCGGACATCCGCGCAGTTCAGGGGCCGCGGGGCGTAGAATCGGAAAGGTTTCAGGGCGGGCCCGCGCACGCCTGTTAGGCCGAATGCAGTACGGCGTGCCCCGCGCCGACCTGGCTGGAGGCCGAAGCGGTGGGCTAGGGTGCCGATCAGCCGGCGAACGGACTGGAGGTAGTGCGTGAGCACGCTCACGGCCTCGGACGACATAGTCGCATATGACCGCTGATCGTCTACCCGATTCGGCGGGATCGCCTCGAACCGCCGTCCAGAATTCCCAGCTCGGCTTCTCCGTTCTCGGCCCGCTCGAAGCCGAAGTCGACGGCGTCCCCGTCCGGCTGGGCGGGCGCCGCGAACAGCGTCTCCTCGCCGCTTTGCTGATCAACGCGGGCCGGCTGGTCCCGGTGTCGTACCTGATCGGCACGATGTGGCCCGAGAATCCGCCGAAGACCGCGGTCCGCCAGGTCAGCAACGCGATCGCGCGGCTCCGGCACGACCTCGGGGTGGCCCGGTCCGCCGTGGTCACCACCGGATCGGCGTACCGCGTCGTCATCAGCAGCGCCTCGCTCGACTCGGTCCGCTTCGAAGCCGACTACAACCAGGGCGCCGAACTCCTCGCGGCCGGGCTGATCTCCCAGGCGGCCGCCAAACTGGCCGACGCGCTCGCGCTCTGGCGCGGCCCCGCGTTCGACGGTCTCGAAGGCGACGCGATCGAGCAGACGGCGCGACGCCTCGACGAAGAACGCCTCGCCGCCAGTGAGCTCCTCATCGGCGCCAGGCTCCGGCTCGGCGAGACCGAGGCGGCGGCTCGCGAGGCCTTCGACCTCGCCGCCTGGCATCCCACCCGCGAGACCCTGCAATGCCTCACCATGCTGGCGCTCTACCGGGCAGGCCGCGCCGCCGACGCGCTCCGGACGTTCGACCGGACCAGGATCGCGCTCGTCGAGGAACTCGGCGTCGACCCGAGCGCCGAGCTGAGCGCGCTCCACCAGCAGATCCTGCGCGCCGACGCCGAACTGATGGAGGACGGCGCCCTCGTCCGGTACGGCGTCGGCGGGCTCCGGGCCGGGATGGACACCGGCGGGCGACGCGAGGACGCGGACGCGCAGAAGGCGCTCTTCCCCCGTCCCGCGCAGCTTCCCGCGGACCTCCCCGCGTTCGGCGGCCGCGCCGCGGAACTGCGGACCGTCCTCGAAATCGGCCAGGACGACTCCTCGGCGGGGCCGCGGCTGATCGCGATCGACGGCATGCCCGGGGTCGGGAAGACCGCGCTGGCCGTCCACGCCGCGCACCGGCTCGCCCCGTTGTTCCCGGACGGGCAGCTGTTCGTGAACCTCGAAGGGTTCTCGCCAGCCGGAGACCCCGTCGACCCGGGGACCGCGCTCGAGGCGCTGCTGCGGTCGCTCGGCATCCAGGGTTCGGACATCCCCGCCGGGACCGAGCAGCGCGCGGCGCTGTTCCGCAGCTGCCTCGCCGGCAAACGGGTGCTCCTGGTGCTGGACAACGCCATCGGGGCGGCGCAGGTGAACCCGCTGCTGCCCGGTGCGGCGAGCTGCTGCGTGCTGATCACCAGCCGTACCCGGCTCATCGACCTCGACGGCGCCGAACTGCTCTCGCTGGAACCGTTCAGCCGGGCCGACGCGGTGGACCTGCTCGGCCGGATCGTCGGGCCCTCCCGGTTGAAGCGGGAATCCCCCGACGCGGCCGATCAGGTCGCGAGCCTGTGCGGTGATCTCCCGCTCGCGCTGGCCGTCACGGCGAGCAGGCTGCGCGCGCGGGCGTCGTGGACGCTCGACTTCGTCGCCAGGCAGTTGCGCGACGAGCGGAACCGGTTCGGCGAGCTCACCGCCGGCGAACGCGACGTCGCGGGCGCGTTCCGAGTGTCCTATCTGAACTTGACCGAGACCGAACGACGGGTGTTCCGCCGGTTGAGCCACCATCCCGGTGCGGCGTTCGATCTGCACTCGACGGCGGCCTTGGCGGAAGTCGACCTCGCCGAGGCCCGACGGCTCGCCGAACGTCTCGTCGACGTGAACCTCCTGCGTCAGCCGTCGATGGACCGCTACGAGATGCACGACCTCCTCCGCAGCTACGGTCGCGAACTCCTGCTCGCCGAGGAGCCCGAGCACCAGCGCGAGGCGATGATGCGGCGGCTGTTCGACTACTACCGCAGCACCGTCGCGGCCGCGATGGAGTTCATCGACCCGGATTCCGAGGAGGAACCGGGCGGCCTCGAGGTGCCGAAGAGCGAGTTCGGACAGTCCTTCGCCGACTACGACCAGGCCGCGCACTGGATGGACGCGCAATGGCAGAACGTGCTGCCGGTGGCCGTCGCGATGAACAACCATCAGCAGTACTCCGACCTCGTGCCCTTCTGTTCGGCGGTGTGGCGCTACTTCGACAACCGCGGCTACTACCGGCAGGCCAGGGAGCTGGAGACCCTCGCCCTGTCCGCCGCGCGGGTCACCGGGAACGTGGTCCTCGAGTACCAGGCCCTGCACATGTACGCGCTGACCCTGTGGCGGCTCAACGAGTTCACCGAGGCGAACCGGCTGTTCAACGAGGTGTTCGAACTGGCCGCGACCACCGGCGACATCCGGATGCAGTGCCGGGCCAGGGGTAATTCGGGGGTCACCCACTGGCTCAAGGGCGAATCGGACGAGGCGATCGAGCACCTCGGCTGGGTCCGGGAGACCGCCCATGCGCACGGCAGCGTGCTCATCGAAGCCCGCGCCAGGCACCGGATCGGGCTGATCCACACCGAGAGCAGGCGCTATCCCGAAGCCGCCGAGGAACTCGACCAGGCACTGCGGCTGGCGCAGGAGAACGAATCGCCCGATCTCGAGGCGGAATGCTTTCTCGCCCTCGGCATCAATTCGCGCGGACTCGGTGACGGCGCGCTCGCGGTCAGTCAGTTGACGACCGCGGTGGAAGTGCTGGAATCGACCGGGAATCGCAGCATGCTGCCCATCGCCCACAAGGAGATGGCGTTCGCGTTCGACATTCTCGGTGAGCGACTGAATGCGGACCGTCATCGCCGGTTCGCATTGCGCCTCTACACCGATCTCGGCATTTCGGAGTCGCCAGAGGTTCGCGAACTCAAACAGCGCCTGAACGATTACTCGGCGTAATTAGCCGTTCTGCTCCGGTACTCTGTTGGCGTAGGTATATTCGCTTGACCGGAGTAACCGTTCACGGAGAGGATCGACGGCATGCACGATGAGGACGACGACGAGTTCTTGTACGAGCTCGAAGCGGAGTACAAGGCGCAGAGCACCTGGGGCGGGTTCGAGCCGCCGCCGAACGGCGGGCCTCCTTTCCGCTCGCGACACTGAATCACCTGAAGTATTCGGAAAGTATTTACTGGGGACTGGGGCACAAGACATTCGATGCTGGTCAGGGTTTCCTCTTGCGGAACGCTCTATTGGGCCGATGGTGACGTCGTCTGGGACGATCACCTCGGACATCGCCAGCTCAAACTCGCCGATGGAACCGAACGCGTCCTGCGCTGGTTCAGTTCTTGGCGAGAACCGGAATCGGTCCGCGAAGCGGATGAGAATCCCGAGATCGGGGAAAGGCTCGTCCGTATCGCGCGAGCGATGATCCGGCACGAAGTACTGGTGGTCAAAGGTTCTCACCGGCAACAACGCGAAGAAGAGATCCTTCGGGATTGGGGCCCTTGGGGAACGTCCGCGCGGGCGTTTCACTTCGGCACGCGTTCGTTGCGCGAGACCGAGTTCACCACCAGCGAAACGACGGCGAAAACCTTGCTGGAGAAGGCGAAGGTCAGCCCTCCGCCTTCTCCGGTGAGGCCGACGGGTGAGCACGACACGATCGCGTTGCCCGAACCGTCACCGGAGCCACTGAACACGATCGGACTCGGCGAGGCGCTGAACCGGCGCAGAAGCGTCCGCGAGTTCGGCGAAGAACCCTTGCGGCTGCGCGATTTGAGCGCGCTTCTCACCGCGGCCAGGCCGACGAGGCCGGAAACTCATCCCGACATCCCCACCACCGGGAACATCTTCAAGACGAGCCCATCGGGCGGGGCGCGGCATCCGACAGAGGTGTACGTCTACGCGAGGAACGTCGAGGATCTGCCCCGGGGTGTCTACCACTACGACGGCTTCCGCCACGGCCTCACGCCGCTGGACGGCAAGATCGACGACGACCAGCTGATCGCGCTCGCCGGCGACCAGCAGTGGACCGGGAACGCCGGCGCGCTGCTGATCTACACGAGCGTCATCGAGCGGAACCAGTGGAAGTACCCGGTGAGCCGCACGTATCGCGTGCTGCTGATGGACGTCGGCCACCTCAGCCAAACCGTGTACCTGCTGGCGACCGCGCTGGGCCTGAACGTCACGTTCACCGCCGCGCTCCGCGACGAACTGGTCGAAGACCTCCTCGGGTGTGATCCGGCGAACGAGCTGGTGCTCGGTATGTCGGTGGTGGGCAATCGCCTGTGATGGCTTCGGTGATGGGGTGTGGCCGGATTTCGGCGACGGCTTCACTGCGGCAGCCAGCCGGCCGGGGACGCGTGACGAGGTCCCCGCGCGAGCATCGTTGAGCGATCGCCGATTCCCGGCGACGTAGCGGATCTGCGGCACCGCCAGGCACGGCGCCGAAGGCCTGCTGGTGATCTTCACTCAAGCCGTGGCCGGATTTCGGCGACGAAGCCAGAAGTGGTTCCCAAGGCAGTCCCGCCTGGTCGGGTCTAGCCACGCAATCGGGGCCTCGGGTGGCTCACGCTCGCGAGCCGTGGCCATTTTCTGACGACCAGTCACGGTGAGGCCTGATGTCAGGCGCCGTTGCCGTTTTCCGGCGAGGGCTCAGAACGGTGGTGCTTCGTCGCGGGGTTCGTGCAGTGGGGGTGAAGTGCTGTCGTAGCGCTGCCCGGTGGGTGTGGTGATCGTGAGAGTCCCGTCGGAACCCAGCCGGTAGTTCCACCCAGGCTCGTCCTTCAACCGATGGTCGCGGCGGCACAGGTCGATCAGCTCGGTATCCGACGTATGGCCGCCGTGTTGCCACGGCAGCGAATGGTCGAGGTCGCAGGCTTGGGCCACACGGTGGCAGCCGGGTCTTCGGCACTCACGGTCCCGGACTCGGACGAACTCGTCGAGCCCGGCGGTGGGTCGGTAGCGGTTCCGGCCGAGGTCGAGAACTTGTCCTGAGAGTGGGTCGGTGATGATCCGCCGCAGCACCGTGTTCGGACCGGACGCGATCTCCCGGGCCAGCGAGGCGGGGATATGCCCATGCCCGGCCATCTCCGCGGGATCATCGTTCGACCCCAAATACGTCTGAAGGTCCATATAGAGGAACACCTCAGACCGTTCACTCTTCCCACCCTGACCACCCAACAGAAGATCAAGGGCGACATCAGCACGCAACTGGTCCAGAGTGCGGGTCTCCCCACCGGCTCGCAGGGCGCGGGCCTCACGATCGATCCGCGTGTAGGCGGCGGCCACCTTCTCCACCGGCCCGTCTTCGACTTCAATGGACGCCACCCCGGTGTCGCCCTGTCGCACCGTCAAGCGACGTCCGCCGCGGTTGCGTTCGGCACGGCGGGAGGCGCCGTCACGGTCGGCCATCATCGCCGCATGATTCGCCGCTTTCCGGATCTGATCGGAGTTGCGGTCCGGGATCCGACCCTCCAGGACCGCGTCCACCGCGCAGGCGTCCTCGTCCGAGAGCCAAGCGGTGGCCGTCGCGACTTTCATCGCCCCATAGCCACCTACCTTCCCCTGATCGAGCAACCCCAACGTGCGCGGCAGCCGAGTCGTCAACGCCTCAGCCGTCGAGACCAGCCCGGCAGCATGTCCGTCCACAACGGACAGAGCGAACGCGACTTCCTGCACCACGCTGGAAGCTCCATCGCGATGACGGCTCAACCGCCCCAAAGCACGGAACCGAATTGCCTCCAGTCGAGCGATGCCCTCCGACGCAGCGACGGCGGCATCCACGGCATCCTGATCCCCCAACGTATCCAGCGAAGTATTAACCTCCCGCAAAACTTCCGACGACGTGATTTCCTTCAAACGCGCCACAGTGGCGTTGAGAGTGTCCACACGCAGAACGTACAACCGACCACCGACAGTTTCCGAAACACGAGACGATCAAACCGCCCCTGAAATCAGAAACTGCGACACAAAAACAACTTCTACCGGATCGCGATCATCCTGCGCGCGAAGGAGGTGGCACGGGCCGATCCGAACCCGTGCCACCACCCAACTCAGCCGAGCAGTGCGCGCATCTCGGTGATCTCGGCCTGCTGACCGTCGACCACCTTCTGCGCCAAGGCCTTCACCTCGGCGTTACTCCCCTGCTGCAGCGCGGTCTTCGCCATCTCAAGCGCGCCTTCGTGATGTTTGACCATCATCTCCAGCCACTGCTTGTCGAAGGCGGCGTCCTTGGCCTTGCCGAGTTTCGCGAGGTCGTCCTCGGTCATCATGCCGGCCGCCGGACCGTGCCCGGAGTGCTCACCCGACGGCGCCACTCCCCAGCCCTTCAACAATCCGTTCAGCTGCTGGATCTCCGGATCCTGCGCCTTCTGAATCCGGGCGGCGAGGTCGACGACCTTCGCGTTGCGAGTGCGGCCGTCGACGAGTTTCGCCATCGCGAGCGCCTGTTCGTGGTGCGGGATCATCCCTTGCGCGAACGTGACGTCGGCCTGGTTGTGGCCGGCCTGCTGAGGGTCCGGCGCCTTCACCGTGGACATGTCGTGCCCGGTGGAAGCGGTGTCGGAACTGGCGCATCCGGTGAGCACGGCGAAGGAGGCCAGAGCGGCGAGCGCCGCTCCGACCAGTTTCCTGCTGGTCATGGTTCTTCCTCAAATCGGTTTCGGGTAGGGCGGGACGAACCCGCCTGTCACACCCGCAACACGCAAAGGAAGGACAACTTCTCCGGTACCGGTCTCCAGCGCGGCGGATCACGGCCCGCGGCCGAACCGCCTGCCCGCCGCGACTTCCACGTCGCCACCGTCCGTCCATTGCGGACGAGCAGCCAGGTCACGATCAGCAGCACTCCCGCGGCGAGCACCGCGAGACACAGGTGCAGTCCACTGTGTCCACCGTCGTCATGGGAAGGTGTGTCCGCGCAACACGGATCCGCCATCGCGACGGCGGAGTGCCCCGTGCCGTGGCCGAACTCGGCGACGACGTGGTGCATGCCGACCAGCCCCAGCGCCACCACGCACAGCAGCAGCCACCGCAGGGCCGCCGGGCACGAGGACTGGGTCACGGCTCCACCGTAGCCGGATTCAGTGCGCCGCCGGACGGTGGGGTTTCGCCGCCGAATGCAGTGCCGGGATGTCGCGATCGATGTGGTCGGCGTGGAACAGCGCCTGCGCGAGCAGACCGCGGACGTGATCGTTGGCCGCCGAGTAATAGACGAACGTCCCCTCACGCCGCCCCTTCACCAGGCCCGCGAGCCGCAGTTTCGCGAGGTGCTGACTGACCGCCGTCGGCGCCGCGCCCGCCAGCTCTGCGAGGCAGGCGACCGAAGACTCGCCCTGCAGGAGCGCCCAGAGGACCTTCACCCTCGTCGGATCCGCGAGCAGCCGGAACGTCTCCGCGGCCAGGTGGACCTGCTCCTCGGTGGGCATCTCGAAATCCGGAACCGACTCGTGCATGCCAGGAGGATAGCCGCTATCCTTCTGCCTGCGTACCTGCATGACTGCGCAGGTAGCATGACAGTGAGGTGAAAGATGCCAGGGCATGGACACAGTCATGGCCACCGGACGGCGAAGAGCCGTCTCCGGCACCTCCTGACTCCCCACAGCCACGACAGCGCCGACCGTGTCGACAGCGCGCTGGAGACCAGCAAACGCGGCGTCCGGACGCTGATCTGGTCGTTCGCCGCCCTGTTCGTCACCGCCGTCGCCCAGCTCGTGCTCGTGCTGATCACCGGCTCCGTGGCCCTGCTCGGCGACACGATCCACAACTTCGCCGACGCGCTCACCGCGCTCCCCCTCGGCATCGCCTTCGTGCTCGGCCGCCGCGCCGCCACCCGCCGCTACACCTACGGGCTCGGCCGCGCCGAAGACCTGGCCGGCGTGCTCGTCGTCCTGCTCATCGCCGCATCGGCCTTCCTCGCCGGGTACGAATCCGTCCAGCGGCTGCTCGATCCGCGTCCGGTCCAGCATCTGTGGGTGGTCGCGGCGGCAGGTGTCATCGGCTTCGCGGGCAACGAACTCGTGGCCAGGTACCGGATCACCGTCGGCCGCGAGATCGGGTCGGCCGCACTGGTCGCGGACGGCCTGCATGCCCGCACCGATGGATTCACGTCGCTCGCGGTCGTGCTCGGCGCCGCCGGTGTCGCGTTCGGCTTCCCGATGGCCGACCCGATCGTCGGTCTCGCCATCACCGTCGCGATCCTGTTCGTCCTGCGCGACGCGGCCACGGAGGTCTTCCGCCGCCTGATGGACGCCGTCGACCCGGCCGACGTCGATCGCGCCGAACGCGCGGCCGCCGAGGTCCCCGGCGTGCTCGGCACGCGGGACCTGCGGATGCGCTGGATCGGGCACAGCCTGCGCGCGGAACTCGCGGTGTCGGTCGAGGCCGGGCTCACCGTCACCGAGGCGCACCGCCTCGCCCATCGTGTCGAGGCAAGGCTGCGCGAGGTCCTCCCGCGGCTCGCGGAAGCGGTCGTGCACACCGAACCGGTGAACGCCCATGAGATCGTCAACGGGTGACGCCGTCCGACAACGACATCCGCGCCGTCCGTGCCCACGCGCAACTGCTGACCGTTCCGGCGACGGACGTGCTCGCCGTCGCCCGATCCATCACCGCCGTCCAGGCGCAGTCGACGCCCGCCGCGCGGCTCGCGTTCCGGGCCCGTAGCCGGGGCCTGACCGCCAAGGACATCGACACGTCCCGCGAGGTCACGCGCACCTGGCTGATGCGCAAGACGCTCCACTTGGTGCCGACAGCGGATCTCCGGTGGCTGAACCGGTTGTTCGGTCCGCGTAACGTCCAGGCGGGGCAGGGACGCCGCCGTCAGCTGGGTCTCACCGACGAACTCTGCGAACGCGCGCTCACGAAGCTCCAGGATCTCTTGCCCGGCAAGGCACTCACCCGGCAAGAGATCCTCGACGGCTTGGCCGCCGACGGCATCGCGCTCGATGCGAAGTCCCAGGCCCCGGCCCATCTTCTGGCGTACGCGGCCAATCGCGGGCTGCTGTGCCGAGGGCACGACGCCGGAACGGAGCCGACGTACGTGCTCCTCGACGAATGGGCCCCAGAAGGCCACGATCCGGCGGAACCGCATACGGAACTCGCCCACCGGTACCTGACCGCGTACGGCATCGCGACCGTCGAAGACTTCGTCGCTTGGTCCGGGCTCCCACTCGGCCTCTGCCGCAAGGCTTTCGCCGCACTGGACCTCGTGCCCACCGGCGGCGGCTTCGCCCTGTCGCAGACCGAGTTGTCCGCTCCCCCATGCCCTCCGCGTCTGCTCGGCGCCTTCGACACGTACCTCCTGGGCTACCGCGACCGCGCTCTGCTCCTCGAACCGGCCGAGTCGAAACGCGTCAACGCCGGCGGCGGGATGATCGCGCCGACCGTACTGGTCGACGGCAGCATCGCCGGAACCTGGCACACCAAGCGGACCGCGAAGCAGACGAAGGTCGTCGTGGAGCCCTTCGGCGTGCTATCGCGATCCGCCATCACCGGCCTGGAGTCCGAAGTGGACGATTACGGCCGCTTCCTCGGCGAGACGGCCGTCCTCGTCATTTGAGGGACCGGAAGAACTCGCGAACGTCCGAGACCAGGATCTCGGGCTCTTCCAACGCCGCGAAATGCCCGCCGCGATCGACGTCGGTCCACCGCACGATCGTGTGGGCGTGCTCGGAGTACCGCCGGATCCCGACGTCGTGCGCGAAGATCAGCGCCGCCGTCGGCACGCCGGAGTTCTTTTCGACGGCTCCCCAGGTTTCAGCCTGCGCGTAGCCGACGTACGCGGACGAAGCCGCCGTTCCGGTCAACCAGGTGAACATGACGTTGGTCAGCAGCCGGTCCCTGCCGATGATCTCCTCCGGCAGCGTGGGGCGCGGATGCGTCCACTCGCGGAATTTGTCCATGATCCAGGCCAACTGCGCGACCGGGGAGTCGATGAGCCCGTAGCCGAGGGTCTGCGGCCGCGTCGACTGGATCGCGATGTACCCGAACTCCTCCCGCATGAATGCCCTGATCCGCTCGATGCGATCGCGTTCGATGTCGGTCAGCGAAGCGAGTTCCTCGTCCGACAGCGACATCGGGGGCATTGGGGTCAGCCCGCCGTTGACGTGCACGCCGATCACCTTGTCCGGCGCGAACCTCGCCACCTCCGGCGACACCGAGGCGCCGAGGTCGCCGCCCTGCACGCCGTAGCGTTCGTAGCCGAGCCGGCGCATCAGTTCCGCCCATGCCCGGCCGATCCGCGGCATCGTCCACCCGGAATCCGAGACGGGGCCCGAAAAACCGAAGCCCGGAAGCGACGGGATCACGAGGTGGAACGCGTCCGCCGGGTCGCCGCCGTACGCTTTCGGGTCCGTGAGCGGACCGATGACGTCGAGGAACTCCACCACCGAACCCGGCCAGCCGTGCGTGAGGATCAGCGGCGTCGCGCCGGCTTCGGGCGAGCGGACGTGCAGGAAGTGGATCCGCTGCCCGTCGATGACCGTGGTGAACTGCGGATGACGGTTGATCTCGCGTTCGGCGGCGCGCCAGTCGTAGCCGTCGCGCCAGTATTCGGCGAGTCCGCGCAGCCAGGCCACCGGCACTCCGGTGTCCCAGCCGTCGCCGGGGAGCGGCGCGGGCCAGCGCGTGCCGTCGAGCTTCGCGTGCAGCTCGTCCAGCTGTTCCTGAGGGACGTCGAGGCGGAAGGGGCGGAGCTCGGTGTTTTCCATAAAGCCCACGTTACGAGCCATTGCGGACAGGTTCGGTCCTCGATCGGGAAGGTATTCCGAGTACGGGAAGATTCGCTCGTGACGGACAAGTACTTGGCATACGGCAGGCTCATCCGCGACGGGAAGATCCTGTTCATCCGGCGGCAGCCGTCGTCGTTCCTGGGCGGCCGCTGGGAACTGCCGGGCGGGACCGTCGAGCCCGGCGAGCGACCGGCCGAGACCGTGGTCCGCGAGTTCGCCGAGGAGACCGGGCTGACCGTCCACGTCACCGGCGAACGCGGCACCCACAGCTGGGACGACGTCGCGGGCAGGCCGATGCGGATCCACGCCGCGGTGTACGCGCTCGCCGAGGAGGTCCCGGGCGAAGTCGTGCTCGATCCCGAGGAACACGACGCCTTCGTCTGGTGCGGCCCGGAGGAAGCCGCGGGGCTCGATCTCGCGGTGCACTTCAGGCGGGCACTGGAGGACTGACTTCGAGGGCGGTCTCCGGCCTGGTCCGCTCCGCCCAGCGGACGGCGGGCGCGGTGAGCGTCCCCGCCAGCAGGAACAAGCCGCCCAGCACGATCCAGCCGGCCGTCCCGCCGACCAGGATCAGACCGGTCAGCAGTACCGGGCCGAGCATCCGGGCGATGGCCGTCCCCGCACCGAAGAGTCCTTGGTACTGCCCCTGTTTGCCGTCGGGCGCGAGACCGAAGCCGATCTCCCAGGAGCCCGCCGCCTGCGCCATCTCCCCGACCACCTGCAACGCGGCCCCGGCGAGCAGCACCAGTGCCGCCG
This sequence comes from Amycolatopsis sp. MJM2582, assembly GCF_000754115.1. Taxonomy (NCBI): domain Bacteria; kingdom Bacillati; phylum Actinomycetota; class Actinomycetes; order Pseudonocardiales; family Pseudonocardiaceae; genus Amycolatopsis; species Amycolatopsis sp. MJM2582. Next base: position 228,357 of record NZ_JPLW01000006.1, on the reverse strand, counting down.
CCCACGCGGAATCGCCCATGGCGGAGAACGAGAAGATCAGGCAGGAGACGAAAAGCAGCAGCCCCGCGTGCCGGACGTAGCGGGAGGCGCCACGCAGGCCGGTCACACCGCGCGCCACCCGCACCTGGAACACCACCACGCTCGCCGTGTTGAGCACCAGCATCGCCGAGACCAGCCAGCTCGGCGCCGCGGTCCGGGTCGAGATCCACAGCGGGAGGACCAGGCTGAACAGCGGCATGTAGAGCAGCATGATCATGTTGAGCAGCGCCAGAAGGGCGTACGGGCGGTCGCGGAGGACGGCCACGGACGGCTCACCCGCCCGCATCGGCACCGGAGCCACCGAAGGCACCTTGCGGAGCACGAGCGCCGCGGCGACGAAGGCCAGCGCGTCGACGGCGAACACCGTCAGGAACGCTTCCCGCGTCCCGATCGCCAGCGCGATCCCGCCGAGCGCCGCGCCGATCGCGATCCCCGCGTTGGACATCGCCTGCAGCCGGGCGCGGAACGTCGTGCGCCCGGCGGGGTCGATCAGGCCGGCGAGCAGCGCCTGCCGTGCCGCGCCGAGACCGCATTGGAAACAGGCGTAGACGCAGGCCGCGATCACGAACGCGAAGACCGAGTCCACGAAGAGGAACGCCGTGACCGACGCGGCGGTGCCCAATGCCAGCAGGACGGCCGTGCCCTTCGGTCCGCGACGGTCGGCCAGCTGCCCCAGCGCGACCCCGGCCACCGAGCCGACCGCCCAGCCCACGGTGAGGCCGAGCCCCACCTGCGCGGGCGAAAGCCCGACGATCAGCGTGAAGTACAGGGCCGAGGTGACGTAGTAGGCGCCGTCGCCGACAGAGCTGATCAGCTGGGCCGAGGTCAGTCGCTTCATATGCTCAAACTAAGCACCGGATTGGCCACATCCCAGTTCCAATATCCGTCATTCCGGTTGGGCCAATATAGCCTCGGGACGTGCCGTTCCACATCAGCCTCGACGGCCACACCGACCTGGCCGCCCGTATTTACCGTCAGCTCCGTGACGGCATCCTCGACGGACGCCTCCGCGCTGGGGAGCGCCTGCCCCCGACCAGGGAACTGGCCCGCGAGCTCGACGTCTCGCGCAATACCGTCGCGGTCGCCTACGAACAGCTCACCGCCGAAGGCTTCCTCGACAGCCACGTCGGACGCGGGACCTTCGTCAGCCCCGGCTTCGTGGCGCGTTCGAAGCGCGCCGCGCCCGCGGGCACCGGGGTGCGGCCCGTCGCGCGGTGGAGTTCGCTGCCGGACCCTCCCGGCGACGACCGGCCCGCGTTCGACTTCCGGGTCGGCACCCCGGATCCGGCCCTGTTCCCGTTGCGGACCTGGCGACGGCTGGTCAGCCAGGCGCTCCGGCCGTCGCTGCTGCCGCCAACGGGGTACGCCGATCCCGCCGGGCTCGAAGCACTGCGAGTGGCGATCGCCCGGCATATCGGCGCCGCCCGATCCGTGCGAGCCGGCGTCGAGGACGTCCTGGTCACCCAGGGCGCGCAACAGGCCCTCGACCTGATCGGCCGGGTCCTGATCGAACCCGGTACGCGGGTCGCCGTCGAAGATCCCGGCTATCCCCCGGCCGAACGGCTTTTCACCGCCCACGGCGCCCGGATCGTGAGGGTGCCGGTGGATGCCGAGGGCCTCGACGTCACCGCGCTCGCGAAGGGCACTCGGTTGATCTATACGACGCCCTCGCACCAGTTCCCGCTCGGCACGCCGATGTCACTCGCCAGGCGGACCGCGTTGCTGGCGTGGGCGGAACGGAACGACGCGGTGATCATCGAGGACGACTACGACAGCGAGTACCGCTTCTCGGATCGGCCGCTCGAACCGCTCCAAAGCCTGGACCACGACGGCAGGGTGCTCTACGTCGGATCCTTCTCGAAGACACTGCTTCCCTTGCTGCGATTGGGTTTCCTCGTCGCGCCGGCCTCGCTGCGACCGGCGCTGCGGCAGGCGAAGCAGCTCATGGACTGGCACGGCGACCTCGTCACGCAATCGGCGTTGGCGAGTTTCATCGACGAGGGCCTGCTCGCTCGCCACGTACGCAAGGCCACCCGGGAGTATTCGGTGCGACGGGACCGGATCCTGGCCTTCGTGCGCGACGAATTACGTGACGTGCTGGACATCGTCCCGTCCAGCGCCGGACTCCATCTGTGCGCGCCGGTCTCTCCACAAGCGACGGTCACTGTGGACAGTGCGGTCGCCGAAGCGGCTCGGGCCGGGGTGTCCGTCGAAAGCCTGTCCACATACGGAGGAACGCGCGGCGGTCTGGTGATCGGTTACGGCCTGGTCGGTTCCGACCGTATCGACGAAGGGCTCGCCCGGCTCGGCGAGTGCGTTTCGGCCGCCAGGATGTCATGAAAGGGCCGTTCAGGACACTTTCCGTCTTGAACGGCCCTTTCCTGACATCCGTTCGCCACGGGACGCCGAAAACTGTCGTACCCCGGTGGTCTCCTGTTCCCAGGCGACAGCGGGCCCGTCCGGGGCCGCGCGCCGAAGCGGAGGAGGAAAGTCCCATGGCCGGAGAAACGGTGCTCACGGTGATCGGCAACCTGACGACCGACCCGGAGCTGAAGTTCACCCCGTCGGGAGCCGCGGTAGCGAACTTCACGGTCGCGTCGACGCCACGCGTCCTGGACCGCGCGAGCGGGGAATGGCGTGACGGAGACCCGCTGTTCCTGCGCTGCGCGCTCTGGAAGCAGGCAGCGGAGAACCTGGCCGAATCGCTCACCAGGGGGACCAGGGTGATCGTGCAGGGCAGGCTGAAACAGCGATCGTTCGAAACCAAGGACGGCGAGAAACGCACGGTGGTGGAGCTCGACGTCGACGAGATCGGCCCGTCGCTGCGGTATGCCACGGCGAAGGTCAACAAGGCGGGCCGGAGTTCGGCGGGCACGCCCTCGGACGGCGCCTGGGAGCGAACGCCGGTGGCCGCCGGAAATCCGGAGCCGCCCTTCTGACCGGGCGGTTTCCCTCTCGGGAGGGAGCGATCTCCCTCCCGCGCGTCAGGCGGTCGCGCGCCTCCGGCTCGGATGCTGGAGGGCGTGAACACGACCACGATCGTCACGGAACTCGGGCTGGACCCGGCCCTCGAGCGGCATATGCGGTTCGCCGCCGAACTCCGCACCGGGCTCGCCCTGGTCGAGGAAAGACTTCAGGAGGTGTTGCGCAGCCCAGGTCATCCGGAACTCACCGAAGCCGCCACTCATCTCGTCCGCGCGGGCGGGAAGCGGTTGCGCCCGTTGATGGCGTTGGCCGGAGCCGCGTTCGGCGACAGCCGGGACGAAGCGATCTCGGCGGCCGTACTCGTCGAGCTCGTCCACGTGGCGACGCTTTACCACGACGACGTCATGGACGAAGCGCCGATGCGGCACGGGGTCACCAGCGCGAACTCCTTGTGGGGCAACAAGAAGGCCGTCTTGCTCGGAGACTACGTGCTCGCCTGCGCGGCGCGGGTCGGGGCCGGGCTCGGTGACTACGCGTTGCGCTCGCAGGCGGAGACGTTCGGCAGGCTCGTGCGCGGCCAGTTCCTGGAGACGACGGGGCCGTTCGAAGACTGCGGCCGTCACGCGCCGTACGAACACCACATCCAGGTGATGGCCGACAAGTCCGCGTCGCTGATCGCGATGGCGGGCAGGCTCGGCGCGCAGGTGTCGGGCGCGGATGAGCGGACCATCGAAACGTTGGGCCAGTACGGCGAACTGATCGGTGTGGCGTTCCAGATCTCCGACGACGTCCTCGACATCTCGGCGTCCACCAACGACCTCGGGAAGTCCGCGGGCACGGATCTCCGCGAAGGCATCGTCACCTTGCCGATGCTCCACGCGCTCGACGACGACGGGCCCGGTGCGGCTCGTCTGCGCGAGATCATCGGGCACGGTCCGGTTTCCGATCCGGCGGTCCGCCAGGAGGCGCTGAGGCTCTTGCGCGACTCCGCCGGCGTCGTGCGTGCCCTCGCCGAAGCACACGGGTACGCGTCCAAGGCGAAAGACCTCGCGCTCAGTCTCCCCGACCGGCCCGCCCGGGCACTGCTCGTCGGCCTTTCGGCGTTCGTGGTCGACCGCGGCGAATAGGGCCACGGTGCCCGCGACCAGGGTTACAGTGGCGGAATGACCACCGAAACCCTGGAAAACGTCGAAGGCCGCGACATCGGCTCCGGAGTCTCGATCATCCGCGAACGGACCGCCGTCGACGGTTCCGGACCGAGGCTGCACCAGCACCCGTATCGCGAAACCTTCGTCATCGTCCACGGCCGGGCCAGGTTCACCATCGGCGACTCCGAGCGCGAAGGCGGGGCGGGAGACGTCCTGGTCGTTCCGGCGGAGACCCCGCACAAGTTCGCCGTGATCGGCCCGGAAGTCTACGAAGCCGTCCACATCCACGAAAGCGACCATTTCATCACCGAATGGCTCGAGTAATTCTGTCGGACGCCAGAAAACCCTTTCCCGGTCTAGAATCCGACGACGTGCTCGTGGACGGGCGGGCACCCGAGGCGACGGGAACCGGGAACCGTGACCGACGTGGCGGACCGCAGTGGTGACAAAACCCGCCAGGTGGACAGGTTCGACCAACGGCGCGCACAGCTGGCGATGTCGGCGCTGGTCACCTTGTCCGAACTGGGCTACGCGCGCACGAGCCTGCGGGAGATAGCGCAGAACTCCGAGTTCTCCCACGGCGTACTGCATTATTACTTCCGCAACAAGGCCGAGCTGATCACCTACTGCGTCAAGCAGTACAAGGCCGAATGCGTCACCCGGTACGACCGGATGGTCGAGACCGCGGAGACGGCCGAAGAGCTGAAGACCGCCTTCGGCGCCGCGACCGCTGCCACGCTGTGTGAAAACGCCCGGCTGCACAGGCTCTGGTACGACCTGCGCAACCAGAGCCTGTTCGAGAAGCTGTTCCAGGCCGAGGTGCTGGCCATCGACGAGGCACTCGAACTGATGATCTGGCGGGTCGTGTCGCGGTACGCGGAACTGCTGGGCAAGACGGCGGATTTCGCACCCTCGACGACGTACGCGCTCTTCGACGGCCTTTTCCAGCAAGGTCTGCTGAAACACCTCGCCGGCCAGGAAGACGCGGCGAGGTGCCTTCAGGACTCGGTCGAGCAGGTGCTGGCGCGACTGTTCACCACTTGATGGTCGGATACCAGATGACGCCGGTCCGGCCGAGCACCCGCAGGTCCCAGTACAGCAGCGTGAATGTGCCCGCGACCAGCAACGCGGCACCGGTCACCACGGCGATCCTGGTGGGCTTCGCGAGCATCCATCGCTGCAGCCGCCCGCCCGTGCCGTGGGTGAGCACCAGGAACAACAGCGCCATCACCACGATGTTGCCCACCGACTGCAGGGCGAACGCCGCGGCGCCGTAGAAGACGTTGTGGCTTTCGGCCGCGCTGCGGAACATCATCCGGAACAGCGGGAACGGCCTGCCGATCAGGAATCCGCCGATGAGCGCGCCCATCAGGACGAGCGGCGCGGGCGGAAACCGGCGGGTGAGACCGGCGATCGGGTTGCGGACGAGTCCGACGGAAGCCAGGCCCAGCACGATGAACACGATCCCGATCACGCCGTAGACGATCATCGACTGGATGTTCCGCGGCGTGAGCCCACCCGGCGACGAAGCGGTCGAGAACTGCGGCATCCGGGTGCCCACGAGCGCGACGATGACGCCGTACACCACGGAAACCGTCAGCATGCCCGCCGCGATCCAGCCCAGCGGCTTCACAGTGTCGGTGAACTTGGGCCGTCCGGCGGTTCCGCCGCCGACAAGCGGGGCGACGGCACCGAAGGCGGCGATGTTGCACGCGGTGAAGGTTCCGGCGAGGCCCGAAACGAAGGCGAAGAACGTTCCGGCCAGCACCCCGCCGATCGGGGTCGCCTTGGCGTCGTGTCCCAGGAGGGTGTTGGCGACACTGTCGCCGATCACACTGTCCACAAAGGGTGCCGACCAGATCACCGTCAGCGCGAAGCCGGCGAGGACGGACCAGAGGACGATGCGCCCTTTGTGTTCCGGATAGGGTCCTGAGCCCAGGAAATTCGACTGCGGGGAAACGGGAGCGCGTTCGGTCACGGACATTCGTACCTCCAGCGGCTGATGGCTTCCCCCTCGCTCATCGTTGTTCCGCGGTCCGGGTCGCGCCACCTCCAAAGTGCCGATCCACCCTTGCTCCGACCGGCTCCGGGTAATTCCGAAAAGGTGAAAGCCGCGGAGTCTCGTGGGATCATCGGCGGACGGGTACGGCCACTGAACCTGCGGAGGGCGATGGACTTCGACGAGGTCGCGGACGAGCTCTACGCCGGCGATCCGGCCGAGTTCGTCGCGGTGCGCAACCAACGGGCGAAAGAAGCCAAGGCCGCGGGTGACGCGGCCTTGGCCGAGCGTATCCGCGCCCTGCGGAAGCCGACGCTCGCGGCCACGATCCTCAATCGCCGTGCCGGTTCCCCCGAGCTGACGGAGCTGGCCAAGCTGGGCGACGAGCTGCGCAAGGCGCATTCGGCGCTGGCCGGTGAAGACCTGCGCAAACTCGCCAAGCGGCGCCAGGAACTGGTGAACCGGATCCTGCGGGACGAACGTTCGATGAGTGAATCCGTCAGCCGCGACGTCGAAGCCACCCTCGAAGCCGTCGTGGCCGATCCCGAAGTGGCGGCACTCGCCCTCGCCGGACGGCTGAGCAGCGGCGCGGACAGCACCGGCGACCAATGGCTGACCAGTGGATTCACCCCGCAGCCGAAGCGGAAACCCGCGCCGGAGCGCGAAAAACCGGCCACCGTGTCGCATTTGGACGATCGACGGAAGGCCAAACGCGCGGCCGCCGAGAAGGCCGAACAGGAGCGGATCGACAAGGCCCGCGAAGAGGCCGAACGCGAACAGAAGCGGGTGGCGGAGTTCAACCGGCTCCGGCGCGAGGCGGCCGATCTCGCGAAGGCCCTCAAGCAGGCCGAGATCGATCTTTCCCGCGCCGAGCGCCGGGCCGAGAAGCTCACGGAGAAGGCGAACGACCTCCGACGGCGCCTCGCCGACGCCGAACTCGAAGAAGAGACGGCGAACGAGGAGACCGTGTCCGCGCAGACCGTCCTGGACGACCTGCGCGCCGAGGCGGCGCGTATCGACGATGCCCTCGAACAGTTCTAAGCCGGCTGCCGGTCACGAACGCGCGCGGCGGTCACCCGGCGTCCATACGGTGTCTTGCCGCCCGGCTTGTAGACCGACAGCACGGTCATGGTCACGTACATCGTCGTGGACACGATGATCGGATAGAACCCGTCCACGCGACGGCCCGCTTCCACGAACACACCATCCATAGTGGACTCGGCCGCGGCCGCCAGCTCGCTGATCCCCGGCAGCAGCGAGAACAACGTCAGCCCGGCGGCGATCAGGGTCAGCACGAGTTTGATCGCGACCCACTTGTACCGGATCAGTCCCCATTTCGTGCCGACGCCGAGCACGATCCCGCTGATCAGGGCGGTCAGGCTGACCGGCGGCAGGAGGTAGCCACCGATCTGCTCCATCATCAGGATGGCGGCGTGCTGGCGCCGCGCGTCGTCGGTGAACACGGAGGTGAAGGTCAGGACCGCGTTCACCATGGTGATCCCGAGCCAGCCGAGTGACGAAACGACATGGACGACGAGGACGAGTTTCCGCCACCGCGGGGTGAGCGGTCGCCGCACTGTGGAAGTACTCATGCGACCAGTGTTTCCGCGGGCGGGGCTCCCGTCGTCCGTCGTGGAGCGGCTCCTCGGCTACGTATCGCGGAGTACGAGCCCCCGGACGTACGCCGCCTGCCCGGCGTGCTGGAGGTCGTCGGACAGCACGCTGACCAGGCGGACCCCGAGGCTGACGGGCGGGTCCCACGCCTCGTCGACGATACGGTCGAGGTCGGCCTCCCCGAGTCCGGCGACCCAAGCCGCCGTCGCCTCGTGCACCGCGTCGTAGTACCCGGTCAGCAGGTCGGCGGAGCCGACACGGACCGCCTCGACGTCCTCGGGGCGATGCCCGTACCCGATGTCCGACGCCGGGAAGGGCAGCCCGAAGCGGCCGACCCAGTCCTGCGCGGTCCAGAGCTGCTCGGTGCCCATCAGATCGGCGACGTGATCGTCCTGCACCCGGGCCAGATGCCAGACCAGCCACGCGATCGTGTTCGCGCCCGGTGCCGGGCTCGCGATCAGCTGATCGGCGTTCAGCCCCTCTACGGCGGCGTGCACTACTTCCTGGACGCGGCCGAACCCGTCGGCCACCACTTCGGCCAGTTTCATCGATTCCCCTTCCGGCGTCTCCGGCCCCACGATGCCACCGCGAGGTGACCCCGGCCTTACAACCTTGACTTATATAAGCCCAGGCCGTGATAGTTGCCGGATGCACGCGTTCGACGTCCTCGGTGATCCGGTGCGCCGCCGGATCCTGGAACTGCTGGCGGGCGGGGAACAGAGTTCCGGCGACGTGACCACCGTGGTCCGCGCCGAGTTCGGGATCTCGCAGCCCGCGGTCTCCCAGCATCTGCGAGTCCTGCGCGAGAACGGCTTCACCACGGTCCGTGCCGAGGGCGCGCGACGGCTGTATTCGGTCGATCCGGGCCCGCTCAAGGAGATCGACGGCTGGCTGGAGCAGTACCGGCGGTTCTGGGCCGGGCCGCTCGACGCGCTCGCCACCGAGATCGCCCGCGGCCGCCGCGAACGCCGCAAGGCCGCCGAAGACTAGGCGCGCGGGGACTGTCGGACCCCGCCCCTAGAATCGTCCGGGTGGCAGCCCCCGACATCGGTACCTCGGAAGCCCTTGAAACGCTGAACCGCGTCTTCGGCTACGACGACTTCCGCGGCGACCAGCACGCCATCGTCGAACACGTCATCGCAGGCGGTGACGCGCTCGTCCTCATGCCGACCGGCGGCGGGAAGTCGCTGTGCTACCAGATCCCCGCGCTGGTCCGCCCGGGCGTCGGCGTGGTGATCTCGCCGCTGATCGCGTTGATGCAGGACCAGGTCGACGCCCTGCGCAACCTCGGCGTGCGCGCGGGTTTCCTGAACTCGACGCAGGATTACGCCGAGCGCAGCAAGGTCGAGGCCGCGTTCCTCTCCGGCGAGCTGGACCTGCTGTACCTGGCGCCCGAGCGGCTTTCCGTCGAATCGACGGTCCGGCTGCTCGACCGCGGCAAGATCTCGCTGTTCGCGATCGACGAGGCGCACTGCGTCTCCCAGTGGGGTCACGACTTCCGCCCCGACTACCTGATGCTGTCCGCGGTGCACGAGCGCTGGCCGGACGTGCCGAGGATCGCGCTCACCGCCACCGCCACGAAGGCGACGCACGCCGAGATCGCGTCCCGGCTCAACCTGGAGGACGCGCGGCATTTCGTCGCGAGCTTCGACCGGCCGAACATCCAGTACCGCATCGTCGGCAAGAACTCACCGCAGCGGCAGCTGCTGGAGCTGTTGCGCACCGAGCACAAGGGCGACGCCGGGATCGTCTACTGCCTGTCGCGGAACTCGGTCGAGAAGACCGCGGACTTCCTGGTGGAGAACGGGATCCCGGCGGTGCCCTATCACGCCGGCCTCGACGCGCGCACCCGCGCGAAGCACCAGTCGCGGTTCCTGCGCGAGGACGGGCTGATCGTCGTCGCGACGATCGCGTTCGGCATGGGCATCGACAAGCCGGACGTCCGGTTCGTCGCACACCTGGACCTGCCGAAGTCCATCGAGGGCTACTACCAGGAGACCGGTCGCGCGGGCCGCGACGGGCTGCCGTCGACGGCGTGGCTGGCGTACGGCCTCCAGGACGTCGTCCAGCAACGGAAGATGATCGACACCTCGGAGGGATCCGACGCGCACAAGCGGCAGCTGAGCGCGCACCTCAACGCGATGCTGGCGTTGTGCGAGACGGTCGAATGCCGCCGTGTGCAGGTGCTGAGCTACTTCGGCCAGCGGAGTGAGCCCTGCGGCAACTGCGACACCTGCCTGTCGCCGCCGGAGACCTGGGACGGGACGATCCCGGCGCAGAAGCTCCTCTCGACCATCGTCCGGCTGCAGAACGAGCGGCGGCAGAAATTCGGCGCCGGGCAGATCATCGACATCCTGCTCGGCAAAACGACCCCGAAGGTGACCCAGCACCGGCACGACACGTTGAAGGTCTTCGGCATCGGCACGGAGCTGAAGGAGCCGGAGTGGCGGGCCGTGGTGCGGCAACTCCTGGCGCAGGGGCTCGCGGCGGTCGAAGGCGACTACGGCTCGCTGGTGCTGACCGAGGGCAGCGCGGAGGTACTGAACGGGACGAGGAAGGTCCAGCTGCGGCGCGAGCCGGAGCGGGCGGCGAAGGCCGCGGCCCGCTCCAGTGCGAAGAAGGCCGCGGCCGCCGACATGCCCGCCGAGGCGGCGCCGGTGTTCGAACTGCTGCGGTCGTGGCGGGCCGCGGCGGCGAAGGAGCAGGGGGTGCCCGCGTACGTGATCTTCCACGACGCGACCCTGCGCCAGATCGCCACCAAACGGCCGGCCACGCTGCAGGAGCTGGGCACGGTCAGCGGCGTCGGCGAGAACAAGCTCGCGAAGTACGGCGAGCAGATCCTCGAGACGCTCGCGGACGCCTAGTGCTCGTAGGGCCGACGGGGCGGCCGTCCGGTCATCCCGTCGACCTTGCGCACCGCGCCGTCGATCTGGCTGTGGTACTTGCCCTTGGTCTTGTGGTCGACGAAGGTCGCGGCCTTGTTCACGGCCTTGGAGACCTTCTCGGGGTTCTTCCGCACGTAGGCGCGCACGGCCGTGGCGGTGCCGGCCAGGGCGGTCAACTTCCGCAGTAGAGCCACGGTGGTCCCTTTCGTCGGGGTCGTCTGGTTGTCCTGCTCAACGACCGGTGATGGCCCCTGGGTTCCCCGCGGCGAGCCGAATCACTCATTCCACCGGAAAACGGGGCGCGCGCCGACGGTCACGACCACTAAATTCGTGCTCATGCGGGATCTTTCGCTGCTGCCCAAGGCCCATCTGCACGTCCACCTCGAAAGTACCGTCAGACCGGACACGCTCCGTGACATCGGTGAGGCGAACGGCATCGCCGTCCCCGCGGAACAACCGGTGTTCGACGGGTTCCGCGCGTTCGGTGACTACAACGGGCTGCTGCGGTCCTGCCTGCGGAGGCCGGAGGACTTCGAACGGGTGGCGCGCGAGTTCTGCGAGGACCAGGTCGCGGACGGCGTCCACTACGCCGAAGTAACCTTCACGGCGGCTTCGCACGGCGAACGGCTGGGCGAGCCGGACATGCCGCTGGAGTCCGTCCTCAAAGGACTGTCGGCGGGCGCCGCCGAACACGGGCTCCACTGGCGGGTGATCCTGGACCATTCGCGCCGCCGCTCGGTCGAACGCGCCCGGCTCACCCTCGATCTCGCCCGCCGGTACGCCCCGGACGGGGTGTTCGCGATCGGACTCGCCGGGGAGGAGAAGTACCCGCTCGCGCCGTTCGCCGGGATCTGCGACGAAGCCGAGGAGGCGGGGTTGCACCTGATCCACCACGCCGGGGAGGACGCCGGCCCGGCCAGCATCCGCGAGGCGCTGGAAGTCGGGCACAGCGAACGGATCGGCCACGGTATCCGGATCCTGGAGGATCTCGCGCTGGTCGCCGAAGTACGGGAACGCGGGATCGCGCTGGAGGTCTGCCCGTCGTCGAACGTGACGCTCGGGCTGGTGCCGTCGTTCGAGGAGCACCCGCTCCCCCGGCTGGTCGACGCTGGGCTCGTGGTCACCCTCAGCACCGACGTCCCGTCGATCACCGGAACGACGCTGACCGACGAGTTCCTGCGCACCCGGGAGGCGTTCGCCTATGACGATCACGCGCTCGCCGGGCTCGCCCGCGCGTCCGTCGACGCGTCCTTCGCGCCTACCGAGCTCAAGCGCTCCCTCCACGCGGAGATCGACGCCTGGCTCACGTAACGCAATTAGTCCTCTGGATGCGGTACTTGCGCGTGCAACTACCGCATCCAGAGGACGAAACGCGGGGGGTCAGCCGGTCGGGAAGTCGTCCGGCGTGCGGATGCGGTCCCGCACCCAGACACCGGCGGGCTTCAGCATCGAAGTGCCGGTGAAGGAGTTCCCGGCGCAGGTTCCGGTCTTGAACACGGCACCGGAGCGGAAGTCGTCGGAGAAGTTCCAGTTCGTCCAGCCGATCTTCTTGGCGGCCAGCAGATCCAGGTACTTCTGCGAGTATGTGAAGTCGTTCCCGCCGTCGCCCGTGTAGGTCTGGGTGCCGAATTCCGTGACGAACACCGGGATCTTGTCGGCCGTCCGCGCCAGCGCGTCGTAATGCTCGTCCTGGTGCGACGCCGCGTAGAAGTGGAACGTGTACATGATGTTGGTCACGTTCACCGGGTTGTCCAGGATGTCGTTCTCGTCGCGGCCGTCGGAGATGCCGAAGGTCGACCAACCGTGCGTACCGAGGAAGACGACGCTGTCCGGATCCTGGGCGCGGATCACCGGGATGACCTCCTCGGCGTACCGCTTCACGTCCGCCCAGCTGACGCCGTTGGGCTCGTTCGCGACGTCGTAGATGATGTTGACCTTGTCCTTGTGCCGCTGGGCGATCTCGGCGAAGAACGTCTTGGCCAGGTCGGTGTTCTCGTTCGGGTCACCGGGGTCGAGCTGGTGCCAGTCGACGAGGACGTACATCCCGCGTTTTGTCGCCTCTTCGATGTAGTTGTGCACCATGTCGGTGAACTTGCGCGGGTTGCTCTCGTAGCCGTCGTCCTGGATGTACATGGCGACCCGCAGGATGTCGGCCTTCCAGTCGTTGGCCAGCGCGTCCAGCGAGGCGGTCTTCACGCACTGGCTGTACCACTGGATCCCGTGCGTGCTCATCCCCCGCAGCTGGATGGGCTTGCCGTACTGGTTGCACAGTTTGACGCCGCAGACGTGGAGCTTTCCGTTGATGGACACCGGTGTCCCGGCGCCCGGACCGCCGCTGCCTTCGACCGACAGCGAGTCCGCGTTGGGGCCGCCGTTCGCCGTGACGGCGGTGGTGCGGATCTTGTTGCTGCCCGCGACGAGGGTCACCGTCGTGGTGACGGTGCGCCAGGTCGTCCACGCGCCGGTGCCGGCGAATCCGAGGTCGTCGACGGCGAGGGAGCCGTTGACGGTGATGTCGAGCGGACGGTTGGCGGTGGTGCCATTGGCGTAACGGAAGGTCAGCGTGTGCTGCCCCGCCTGCGCCGCGTTGACGGTGTACTCGACGTAGCTACCGGTCACGTTGTCGTAGTTCACGAAGCCGGAGCCGGTGAAGCCGGTGTGATTGGCTTCGACCACGCCGCGCGAGATCGTCGCGTCCTCGGATTCGTACTGGACGGGAGCCGCGGAAGCGGCCTGGGCGGAAATCGGGACCGAGGCGGCCGCGAGCACCGTGACCAGCGCCGCCCGCCATCTTGGGCGTACCACTTTGTGCCTCCTTCAGAAGCATCGTTGCGTTCCGTGGAGCAGGGGCGCGGCGAGCCCTCGTTAAGAAACCTTCCTAACGCGGACTAGTCTCACCATCGGGATGAAGCGCTGTCAACAGGGCAAAGGGGGCGATCGCGCCCCGCAGTTGGTCCTCTACTTGCGGTAGTTGCACGCGCAAGGACCGCATTCAGAGGACGAAATGCGGGTCGTGGTCCGCATCACCCGGACGGCGGGCCACACAAGTTCTCCACATTCGTCACGTACCGTGGAACCGGTGACCGCTTCGTCCCCTTCGACCCTGGACCTGATGGATCAGTGGCAGCAGCCGCCCCCGAAACGCGGCCCGCGTGGCTGCGTGATGCTCGTTCTGCTGGTCGTGGGCGCCCTGGTCGCCGGTGCCGTCTGGGTCGTGATCAGCCTCAACGACCGTGAGCCGGTGCCGGTCAAGCCGGAATTCGTGGTCCCCTCGCTCAAGCCCGCCCCACGTTCGGCGATCCCCGGTGACGCCGGACCGCTGCCCGCGGAGCCCGCGAAGGACGCCTGGATCGCGAAGGTGTCGGAGAACACGGACATCCCTTCGCGCACGCTGCGGGCGTACGTGAACGCGGCCGAGAAGACCGCGAAGACCACTCCGCGTTGCGAGATCACCTGGGCGACCATCGCCGGGATCGGGCGCACCGAGTCCCAGCACGCCCGGCACGACGGTTCCCGCGCCGGTGAGGACGGCATCGTGACGCCGCCGATCATCGGCATCCCGCTCGACGGCTCCCCCGGTGTGCTGGCGGTCGTCGACACCGACAAGGGCGCGCTCGACGGCGACCCGAAATGGGACCGTGCGGTCGGGCCGATGCAGTTCCTGCCCGCCACCTGGAAGCGGTACGGCGTCCGCGCGAGCGGTGACGGCGCCGCGCCGGACCCGCAGAACATCGACGACGCGGCCCTGACGACCGCCCGGTACATGTGCGCGCGGGGCGGCGACCTCGGCGATCCCTCCGGCTGGTGGACCGCGGTTCTGACCTACAACAATTCCACCCAGTACGGGCAGGAAGTGTTCAGCAACGCCGACGCGTACGGGAAGGCCGCCCTCGGGAAGTAACAGCCAGGCGCAGCCTGCCCGTTGAGGGTGGCGGCGGGGCGGGGTCCGGGCTTAGGCGGGCAACAGCCGCGTGACCAGCTTGGTCAGCTGGTGCACGTTCCGGCATTCGTACATCTCGACGACCTCCGCGTACGCGTGCGCCTCGGAGTCGCCGGTGGACCACAGCTCGGTCCGTTCGGGGTTGAGCCAGTACGTATGCCTTGCCGCGGCGGCGATCCCGCGGACCGCGTCGAGGTTCGGGTCGCCGCCGTTGGTCCTCGCGTCACCGAGGATGAGCATGGACGTCCTGGGACCCACCGCGTCCGAGTAGCGCTCGACGAACTCGCCGAGCGCGTGCCCGTAGTCGCTGTGCCCGTCCCACCGGGTCAGTTCCGCGTCGGCGAGGATGCGCGCGCCGAGGTCTTCAGGATCGGCGGCGCCGGTGTCGACGAGGTGGGTGATCTCGTCACAGGCGTCGATGAACGCGAAGACCCGCACCTTGCTGAACTGGTCGCGCAGGGCCTGCACCAGCAGCATGGTGAAGTTCGCGAAGCCGGCCACCGAGCCCGACATGTCGCACAGCAGCACGATTTCCGGCCTTCCCGGCCGGTGCCGCCGGTACGACGGCCGCATCGGGACGCCGCCGGTGGACAGCGAGCGCCGCAGTGTCCGCCGCAGGTCGATGTGCCCGCGCGCGTGCCGCCGTCGCCGCGCGGCCAGGCGGGTGGCGAGCTTGCGTGACAACGGCTGTACGACCCGGCGGAGTTCGGCGAGTTGCGCCCGGCTGGCGAGCAGGAAGTCGACACGGTCGGCGGCCGGCGGCACGGCATGCCGCGAAACCCGTTCCCTGCCACGGACTTCCGCCACACGCCGCCGTGCCTCGGTCCGCACGAGACCGCGGAAACCCTCGACGCGGCGCCGGACGTCGTCGCGGTCCAGCCGGTCGGTGAAATCCTCCGCCGGCGAACCGGCGCGGATCGCTTCGAGCACCCGGACCACGAGCGTTTGCGGCTGGAGCCGTTCCAACGTCTGGTGCGCCGACCAGCCGCCGCTGCCCGCCGTGCCGCCGTACTCCCCCAGCATGTCGACGGCGAGCCCGGCCAGCTGCGTCAGTTCCGGCTGGTCGTTCGCCGCGAGCGCCGTGGCGAGCCGGTCGCGCAGCGCGGCCAGATCGTCGACGGGGTCCTGCGACGGCGCGCCGACGCCGAGCGGGAAGTAGATGTCGAAGGTCGCGTCGAACACCGCGCGCTGACCGCCGCGCCGGACGAGCGCCGCCGCGAGCCCTTCCCGCATCTGCTCGCGGGAGTCGAGCCCCAGCACTTCCAGTGCCGCGGCGGCGTCGACCGTCTCGCTGGGCCCCGCCGGGATTCCGTGTTCCCGCAACGCTTCCACGAATTCGACGAGCCTGCCCGGCACACCGCTCACGAGTCGAGGACCTTGCCGAGTTCCAGCCGCGCGTCCGCCTTCACGACGTCGTCCTGGTGTTTGAGGATGACGCCGAGGCTCGCGCGGACGACGTCCTCGCCGAGGCTGTCCGCGCCGAGCGCCAGCAGGGTCCGCGCCCAGTCGATCGTCTCGGCGACCGACGGCGCCTTCCGCAGCTCCATCGCCCGCAGCGCGGTGATCACCTTGACCACGGACGCGGCGAGCGCGTCGTCGACGCCCGGCACCTTCAGCCGCACGATGCGCTGCTCCAGCGCCGCGTCGGGGAAGTCGATGTGCAGGAACAGGCACCGGCGCCGCAACGCCTCCGAAAGTTCCCGCGTCGCGTTGGAGGTCAGCACCACGAACGGTTTGCGCCCGGCGGTGATGGTGCCGAGTTCCGGGACGGTGATCTGAAAGTCGCCGAGCACCTCCAGCAGCAGCCCCTCGATCTCGACGTCGGCCTTGTCGGTCTCGTCGATGAGCAGGACGGTCGGCTCGTCGCCCTTGATCGCCGTCAGCAGCGGCCTGGCCAGCAGGAATTCTTCACCGAAGATGTCGTTGCGGGCTTCGTCCCACGTCTCGTCCTTGCCGGCGGTGATCCGGAGAAGCTGCTTCGCGTGGTTCCACTCGTACAGCGCGCGTGACTCGTCGACGCCTTCGTAGCACTGCAACCGCACGAGCCGGGAGCCGCTCGCCTGCGCGACCGCCTTCGCCAGCTCGGTCTTGCCGACCCCCGCGGGGCCCTCGATCAGCAACGGCTTGCCGAGGGCGTCCGCGAGGAACACCGTGGTGGCGACGGCCGCGGAGGCCAGGTAGCCGGTGTCGGCGAGCTTCGCCGTCACGTCTTCGACGGATGTGAAGTACCCGGTCCCAGCCACGCGGCCTCCCAGCTCGATCGCCTACCCGGCCGACTCTACGTCGCGGATCCGCTTCGGCAGCAGGAACCCGACCGCGAAGGTGAGCATCACCATCACCGCGACCACCCAGAACGTCCGCTTGGCGGCGGCGGTCGGGTCGGCGGTCCCCGCGTCGAAGAACACCGTGCCCAGCAGCGCGAGCCCCAGCGCGCCGCCGACCTGCTGGAGCGAGGTCAGCGCCCCCGACGCCGAGCCGGCCTCGGCCGGTTCCACCCCGGACAGGGCGATCTCGAAGTACGGCCCCATGATCAGCCCCGAGCCGATCCCGACCACCAGCAACGCCGGCGCGATCAGCCACGGACCCGTCTCCGGGCCGAGGAGCAGCAGGAGGGCGACCACGCCGGCGGTCATGATCAGCGCACCGGTGTGCAGCACCTTGCGGCCGTGTCTGCGCACCGCCTGCACCAGGCCCATCCCGACGATCATCCCCAGCGACATCGGCACCCCGGTCAGCCCGGCCTTGAGCGGCGAGAAACCGAGTCCGAGCTGCAGGTACAGCGTGAAGACCAGACCGAAGCCGGAGAACGCCGCGAAGTAGATCGTGCCGGTCGCCATCCCGGCGAGGAAGCTGCGCTTGCGGAACAGGCTCGGCTCGACCAGCGGGTCGCCGCCGCGGCGGCTCTTGCGCTTCTCGAACCACGCGAACACGCCGAACACCACGACCGCGGCGGCCATCATCGCGAACGTCCACAGCGGCCAGCCGTACTCACGCCCCTGCACCAGCGGGAAGACGATCAGCAGCGCGCCGGTCGTCGCGAGCAGCGCACCGGGGATGTCGAGGGTGAGCGAACCGCCGGGTCGGGACTCGGGGAGGAACTTGATCGCGGCGAGTACCGCCAGCGCGCCGATCGGCAGGTTGATCAGGAAGATCATCCGCCAGCCGGTGCCGAAGAGATCGGCGTCGACGAGCCAGCCCGCGAGGATCGGGCCGCCGACCGCGGCGAGCCCCATCACCGGGCCGAACATGCCGAACGCGGACTGGAGTTCCTTGCCCGCGAACATCTCCTTCATC
Source organism: Amycolatopsis sp. MJM2582 (assembly GCF_000754115.1). Classification (NCBI taxonomy): domain Bacteria; kingdom Bacillati; phylum Actinomycetota; class Actinomycetes; order Pseudonocardiales; family Pseudonocardiaceae; genus Amycolatopsis; species Amycolatopsis sp. MJM2582. The sequence goes on along the minus strand of NZ_JPLW01000006.1, from coordinate 210,513 downwards.
ATGCCGAGGCCCTGCGGCACCATCGCGGCGCCGAAGAGGCCCTGCACCACCCGAGCGGTGATGATCATCTCGGGGTTCACCGCGACCGCGCAGAACAGCGAGCCGGCGACGAAGCCGGTCGCGCCGATCAGGAACATGCGCTTGCGGCCGAAGATGTCGCCGAGCCGCCCGCCGGTGAGCAGACCGGACACCATCGCCAGGGTGTAGGCCACGCCGAGCCACTGGATCATCGCCGTGCCGCCGCCGAGCGAGGCCCGCATGACCGGTCCGGCGATGCTCGTGACCGTCATGTCGAGCAGTTCCATCACCGAGCCGGTCAGGATCACGAACAGCGCGGGCCAGCGCCAGCGGTACGGCTTCGCCGAGGGGGTGTTTTCCGAGGTCACACCGCTCGGGGTGTCCAGTGTCATCGTCATGGGTACAACGCTAAAGTCAATTCCGGCCACTTTCTGACCGGAATGCGAGCGAACCTGGATTCATGGCGAACACGAGTGCGCGGATGCTGCGGTTGCTCTCCCTTCTGCAGACACACCGCTTCTGGTCGGGGATCGAGCTGAGCGACAAGCTCGAGGTGAGCGAACGGACGCTGCGGCGCGATGTCGAACGGCTCCGCGAGCTGGGCTATCCGGTCAACGCGAGCCGCGGCGTCGCGGGCGGCTACCAACTGCGGTCGGGGACGGTCATGCCGCCGCTGCTGCTCGACGACGAGGAGGCCGTGGCGATCGCGGTCGGCCTCCGCACGGCGGCGAGCGGTTCGGTGGAGGGCATCGAGGAGACGTCGGTCCGCGCGCTGACGAAGGTCGTCCAGGTGATGCCGCCCCGGCTGCGCCGACGGGTCGACGCGCTCCAGGCGTATACGACGCCGGCGGCCGTCACGGGCCCTCGCGTCAACGCCGCCAGCCTGACGGTGATCGCGCAGGCGTGCCGGGACGACGAGCGGCTGAAGTTCGACTACGCGGCGCGCGGCGGCGAGGAGTCCGCGCGGCTGGTCGAGCCGCACCGGCTCGTCTCACTCGGACGCCGCTGGTACCTGGTGGCCTGGGACCTCGACCGGGTGGACTGGCGCACGTTCCGCGTCGACAGGCTCAGCGAGCCACGCACCACCGGCGCCCGCTACCGGCCGCGCGAGATCCCTGGCGGCGACGCGGTCAAGTTCGTCGAGGCCCAGATCAAGGCCAGGCCGACCACGCACACGCTGGTGGTCCGGGTCGAAGCGCCGAAGGACCGGGGCGAAGCGGCGGTGCGGTACCTCGGCGGCGCGCTCGAAGCGATCGACGGGACGTCCTGCCGCCTGACGATGAACGTCGACACCTTCGACTGGCCCGTGCTGATCCTCGCCGCGATCGGTGCGCCTTTCGAGGTCGAGAGCCCCTCGGCGTTCAAAGACCACCTCGCGTCCGTCGCCGCCCTCTTCACGGCGGCTAGCATCGGGCCGTGAGCACCTATGTCGCGGCCGAGGGCCGATACGAGAGCATCCCCTACCGCCGCACCGGGCGCAGCGGCCTGAAGCTGCCCGCGATCTCGCTGGGCCTGTGGCACAACTTCGGGAACGACAAGCCCCTGGGTACGCAGCGGGACATCGCGCGGCGCGCGTTCGACCTGGGCATCACCCATTTCGACCTCGCCAACAACTACGGCCCGCCCTACGGCTCGGCGGAGGAGAACTTCGGCAGGCTGCTGGCGTCGGACTTCAAGCCGTACCGGGACGAACTGGTCATCTCGACCAAGGCGGGCTACGACATGTGGCCCGGCCCGTACGGCGAATGGGGCTCGCGCAAGTACCTGCTGTCCTCTTTGGACCAATCGCTCGGCCGGATGGGCCTGGACTACGTCGACATCTTCTATTCGCACCGCTTCGACCCCGAGACGCCGCTCGAAGAGACGGTCGGCGCGCTCGACACCGCCGTCCGGTCCGGACGCGCGCTGTACGTCGGCATCTCGTCGTACTCGTCGGAGAAGACCGCCGAGGCCGCCCGGCTCCTGCGCGAACTGGGCACCCCGCTGCTGATCCACCAGCCGTCGTACTCGATGTTCAACCGCTGGCTCGAAGGCGACAAGCTGCTCGACACGCTCGAAACCGAAGGCGCGGGCTGCATCGCGTTCTCGCCACTGGCGCAGGGATTGCTGACCAGCCGCTATCTCGACGGCGTTCCCGAGAATTCCCGTGCTGCGCAAGGGAAGTCACTCAACCCGGACACGATCACCGAGAGCACCCTCGGCAAGATCCGGGCGCTGAACGAGATCGCCCAGCGGCGCGGTCAGACGCTGGCGCAGCTCGCGCTCGCGTGGGGCCTGCGCGACCCGCGGATGACGTCGGTGCTGATCGGCGCGAGCAGCGTCGCCCAGCTGGAGGACAACGTCGGCGCGCTGAAGAACCTGCACTTCACGAACGAGGAGCTGGCCGAGATCGACCGCTACGCCACCGAGGCCGACATCAACCTCTGGAAGCGCTCGACCGACGCGGGCTAGCTAATCGCGTTGCCCCACCGGGCCGGGGAGCCGAGACTGCGGGAATGACTTTCGAAGATCAGCTCGCCGAAGGAGAAGCCGTCCCGGTCGAAGGCTGGGATTTCTCGTGGTTCGAAGGCCGGGCCACCGAGGAACGGCCGCCGTGGGGCTATTCGCGGTTGCTCGGCGAACGGATGGCGGCGGCTTCGGCGGGGCTGGACCTGCAGACCGGCGGCGGCGAGGTGCTCGCGGGCATCCCGAAGCCGCCGCCGGTCCTCGCCGCCACCGAAGGCTGGCCGCCGAACGTCGAGGTGGCGCGGAAGACTCTCGCGCCCCTCGGCGGACAGGTGGTCGAGGCCGAGTACGACGCGCCGCTGCCCTTCCCCGACGAGTCCTTCGATCTGGTGAGCAGCCGCCATCCGATCGCGAATCCGTGGCGGGAGATCGCCCGCGTGCTCCGTCCGGGCGGGACCTTCCTGTCGCAGCAGATCGGCGCCGGCACCGTGCGGGAACTGAAGGAGTTCTTCCTCGGCCCGCAGGACTACGGCGACTGGACGCCCGAGGTGTTGCGAGTCGAGGCCGAAGCCGTCGGGCTCCGGGTGGAGCGGCTCGAACCGGCGAAACTGCGGATGGAGTTCTTCGACCTCGCCGCGGTCGTCCACTTCCTCCGGAAGGTGATCTGGATCGTGCCGGGGTTCGAGGTCGGGAAGTACCGCGACGAACTCGCGGAACTCCACCGGATGATCGAAACCGACGGGAAGTTCGTCGCGCACTCGCGGCGAGTGCTTGTGGAGGCCGTCAAGCCCGGCCGCACGTTCGGGTGACAGAACACATTTCGCAAGTCGTTAAGTCGTTGTCATGCCATCGCGCGATCTCCGCCGGAATAACTTCGCCGGGCTCTATCCACCCAGTAACGTCGGGCTACGTGATCAATCGAACGCACTCGATGATTCTCGTAGCTTTCGCTCTCGCTCCGCTCCTTCTCACACCGGGAACTGCTGCTGCCACTATAGAAGTCACTCACGCCGTCACCTTCACGAGCTCCATCGGCAACGTGATCCCCGCGCCGCATTGCGAGCTCAAAACCGGAAACACCTACCTACGCACTTCAGGAGCCAAGAAAGTCGTCGGCTTCAAGCCGAAAATAACCTGCGACGAGGTCATGGACACCATCTCTTTGACCGGCCAGATGTACGCCGTGATCGGCGGGACGACAACCGCGCACGGTGATGCACCGACCTCGACCAACGCCGGCCAGGTTTCCGTCGAGAACAAGCAGATCGGATACAACTGCGACGGCACCGGAAACACGGTCTGGTTCGGCAGGGCTTCAGTGAACGCAGTCTGGCGCGGCATCCCCCAAGCCGCGGTCGTGGACAGCCCGACGGCGACTCTTCCGTGCGGGGTATGACATCCTCCCGCAATGAAGGTGACCGATGGATACACGGGATCCGGGAATGTCGTCAGCACCGATGCGCCCAGCTACTTGGTCGAATTCTGGCGCGCCATCGCCGACGACACCGGGCATGACGCGTGGACCGCCGTCGAATACGAACTCACCGAATGCGACGTCCACGACGCACTGCACTGGGCTCGCGAGAACGCGCCCTCCGGCGCGACCGTCCACACCGTGATCTACGCCTGTTATCGGCAACCGGCGGGCGCATCCGAGTCCGACGTCCACATCCTGCTGGCCGGCTCCGACCCGAGCAAGATACCCACGTCGACCACCACGCTCACCTGGCCGACCGCCTGAAGCGATTCGCGTCGAGTGGAAGCCGTCAAGCCCGGCCACACGTTCGGGTGATCACCGACTTGATGTCTTGAGTGGACACGTTCGCGGGTGCGATACCTGCGGACGTGTCCAGCTCCGCACCGCGCCAGCTGGCGCTCACCTCCGCGGCCCAGATCCTCGCCATGGGACTGTGGTTCTCCGCGTCGAGTGTCGTCCCGGCCCTGCGCGCGGAATGGGCACTGTCCACTCAGGGCACCGTGCTGCTCACCGCGTCGGTGCAGGTCGGCTTCGCGGCCGGCGCGCTGGTGTCGGCCGTCGCCAATCTCGCGGACCGGCTCCGGCCCGAGCGTCTGCTAGCCGCGAGCGCCGCGACGGGCGCCTTGTTGACGTTGCTCTTTCCCTTGTGTGGAAACCATTTCTGGCTCGCGGTTCTGCTGCGCTTCGGCACCGGGATGGCATTGGCGGGGGTCTACCCGGTCGGGATGAAGATCGTCGTCTCGTGGTTTCCGAACAGCCGCGGACTCGCCCTCGGCGTTCTGCTGGCCGCGCTCGCACTCGGCTCGGCGTCACCCCATCTGCTGGCCGGGAACCTCCCGGGGTGGCGGACGGTACTCGTCGTCGCGTCCCTTCTCGCCCTCGGCGCGGCGGTGCTGGCCGTGCTCTTCGTCCGCGCCGGCCCGGCCGCCCGGCGGTCACCGCCGTGGGAACCGCGGTACCTGCTCACCATGGCGCGCGATCGGCGTCAGCGGCTGATCGCGTTCGGCTACTTCGGCCACATGTGGGAGCTCTACGCGTTTTGGACCTGGATCCCGGCCTACGCGGCCGCGGCGTCGAAGACCTCGCCGGGCACGGTGAGCCTGCTCGCGTTCACCGTCATCGGCGTCGGCGGGGCGATCGGCTGCCTGCTCGGCGGCGCGTTGTCGGACCGGTTCGGGCGGATCGACGTCGCGCTCGCGGCGCTGGCCGTCAGCGGGGCGTGCTGTCTGATCTCGGCCTTCGTTTTCGGTGGTCACCCGGCGATGCTGGGCACACTGCTGTTCGTCTGGGGTGTCGCCGCGATCGCCGACTCCGGCCAGTTCTCCGCCGCGTTGAGCGAGGCCGCGGACGCCCGTTACGTCGGTACCGCGCTCACCGCGCAGACCGCGATCGGTTTCCTGCTCAGCGCGCTGACCATCCAGGGCCTGCCGGTGCTCGCCGACGCCGTCGGCTGGCGGGCGGCCGCCCCCGTACTGGCCGTCGGGCCTCTGCTGGGCGTGATCGCCATGGCGCGGCTCCGCTCCCCCGTGTGCCCGGCGCGCTAGCGCAGCGGGTCCCGCGGCGAGGGCAGATGCGAAGTGTCCGGGAACATGTGGAGCGCGCGCAGGGCCGCGCCGAGTTCGGCGATGTCGGCCGGGTCGGTCAGCGAACGGCCGAGCTCTTCGGAGATCCGCTTCAGCCGGTGCCGGATCGTGTTGGGGTGACAGAACATCCGCTCCGACGTCAGCTTCGTGGAGCCCTGGCATTCGAACCACGCCCGCAACGTCAGCAGCAGCACGTTCCGGTCGTCGCCGGGCAGGTCGAGGATCGGCCGGAGCACGTGGTGCGCGAGCTGGACCGACGCCTCCGGCGCGCTGGCGACGAGGCCGGCGAGCGGGGATTCGTTGAACTGCACCATTCCCGTCGTCCCCGGCAGCATGCTGGAGAGCGCGACCCGCGCGAGATGCAGGGCGCGGGAGGTGTTCCCGAGACCGGTGAACACCGGGCTGACGCCGATCCGGCCGGTCTGGTTCTCGCGCAGCAGCCCGATGATCACCTGGGACGCCGCCGGATCCCGCATCGAGACGACCCCGACCTGCAGGTCCGGCGTGAGCCGCCAGGCGGACGCGTGATGCCGTTCGCGCAGCCGGTTTTCGATCTGCGGCAACGGTTCGTGCCCGACCCGCGGGGTCTCCGCCGCGACGACCACGTAGGTCCCGTCGAGCGAGAGTTCCAGCACGCGCGCGATGTCCCACAGCGTGCCTTCGGTGGCCGCGCCACCGGCGAACAACGCCTCGACCAGCGCCGAGCGCCTGCTTTGGTGCGCCAGCATGACTTCGGCGGTGGTGTCACGGTAGGTCGTCGTCAGCGCCTCGGCGTAGTCGTCGATCAGCGCCCAGATCGCCGACGTCGCGGCGACGAGGCCACGAAGATCCTGATGCTCGCCTGAAGCGGTCAGTTCGACGAACCGATTCCACACTTCGGTGAGCCCGATGCGGTAGGCCCGCAGGAGTTCCGGCAGTGGCGCGCCCTGCAACGCCCGCGCGCGCCCGGTCGCCCGCGCCTGCGCGAGGTCGGGTTCCTCCGTGCCGCGCAGGGTCCGCATGACGAACTCGAGGTTGTTCCGCACCGACGTCCGCAGTTCGGCGAGGGTGACGAACTGCGCGTCGCGGTACACCGGCATTTCGGCGCGGATCTGCTCGACGGTGCCGTCGATGAGCCCGGGCAGCTGCTTTTCGACCTCGACCGCCAGTTCGGCGACGATGACGGCCGAGCCTTCGCGGAGCACAGTTTCGTAGTGCATGGACGTCCTCCGGGGCAGGGACTCCTCGTCGAGCCCCTGGGGCCGTCATCTAACACGACTTGTCCGGAGGTGGCCTGTCGAAGCGGAAAGGCTCCGCCGGTGCGGCGGGAAATCGGGATTCCCGCCGCACCGGCGGGATTTTCACATCTTCGCGGCCGCGCTCTTGATGGCTTCGCGGATCCGGAAGTAGGTGCCGCACCGGCAGACGTTCTGGATCGCGTCGATCTCGGCGTCCGTCGGGTTCTTCGTCTTCTTCAGCAGCGCCACCGCGGCCATGATCTGCCCCGGCTGGCAGTAGCCGCACTGCGCGACGTCCTGCTCCAGCCAGGCCTCCTGCACCGGGTGCAGGTCCTCACCGTCGGCGAGACCTTCGATCGTGGTGACCTCCTTGCCCGAGCAGTCGGACACCGGCGTCACGCACGGGTTGAACGCCTCGCCGTCGAGGTGGCTGGTGCAGGCCTTGCAGACGTTGATCCCGCAGCCGTACTTCGGGCCGCGGACGCCGAGTTTGTCGCGCAGCGCCCACAGCATGGGCAGATCCGCGGGCGCGTCGACGGTGACGGTCTTCCCGTTCACCGTGAAGGTGTAGTTGGGCATCGGAACTCCTTGGCGGGGAAGGAAAGTCAGCGGGGGAAGGGGTCGAAGTCGATCGGGAAGTTGATCGGGAAGCTCCGCGGTTTGATCCCGGTCGCCCGTGCGTAGGCGTTCCCGATCGCGCCGACCGGCGCGGGCACGCCGAGCTCCCCGGCACCGCCGATCTCGCCCGTTTCCGGCATGACGAACACCTTGACGTCCATCGGCGAGTTCTTCTGCCGCGCGTAGTGGAACTGCGAGTAGCTGCCCTCCAGCGGAAGCCCCTTGTCGATGTGCAGGCCCGCGGTCAGCGTGGTGGAGATGCCGTCGGTCAGGCCGCCGAGCATCTGCGCCTCGATCCCGCGCGGGTTGATCGGCTTGCCGACGTCGACCGCGATGGTCGCCTTGGTGACACGCGGCTTCTTCGGATCGCGGGCGTCCATTTCGACGAGGCACGCGGTGTACGACTTGTACTCGCCGTGCACGGCGACGCCCTGCGCGAAACCCTTGGGCATCTTCTTGCCCCACTCGCCGAGTTCCGCGACCTTGTCCAGCACGGCGCGCTGCCGGTCGTTCTTGATGAACTCGCGCCGGAACTCCACCGGGTCCTTGCCGAGCTTCGCGGCGATCTCGTCGACCATCATCTCTTCCGCACCGCGCGTGCTGGCCGAGTACACCGACCGCCAGGCGCCGGTGTGGAAGTCCACCGGAACCTCGTTGAGCAGCTGCGTGGTGACGCCGAAGTTGTACGGCGACTTGACCGTCAGCAGGAACACCGTCTGCGCGAAGCTCAGGTTGCCGCCAACCGGGAGTTCGGCGGCGAAGGCGGTCAGGACCTCGCCGAGGCCGTGGCTCCAGTCGGTCTCCACGCTGGCGACGCGGTGTTCGAAGGTGAGCACCTGGCCGAGGGCGAAGGTCGCGCGGATCTTGTGGTGGCTCGCGGCGCGGGCACGGCCGTGGCGCATGTCGTCGATGCGGCTCCACATCAGCCGCACCGGCCGCTTGAACGCCTTGGAGGCGCGCGCGGCCTCGATGGCGCCGTCGGAGAACAACCGCCGTCCGAACGAGCCGCCCGCCTGCTGGACGTGCACGACGACCTTGTTCTCGGGCAGCCCGAGTTCCCGCGCGATGTTCTGCTTCGCGAGGATCGGCACCTTCATCCCGGACCAGATGGTCGCGCCGTCCTCGCGGACGTCGGCGACCGCCGAGTTGGTCTCCAGCGGGGCGTGACTGGCGAAGGCGAAGTCGAACTCGCCGTCGACGTACTGGGTCAGCAGCGGCGGCACGACGAACGGGAGCGCCGCGGCCTGCAGCTTCTTCTTGATCGTCGCGTTGTTCTCCCCGTCGACGGTGCCGCCGTTCCAGCTGACGTCGAGGGCGTTCTTGCCGTCCAGCGCCTGGCCGAAGGTCTCGGCCATCACCGCGACACCCGTCTTGATCACCGCGATGTCGATGATGCCCGGCATCGCGCGGACGGCGGCCTCGTTGTTCACCTTCGCGACCGTGCCGTTGATCGTCGGCGGCCGGCGGACCATCACCGGCTTCGCGCCGGGGATGTCCAGGTCGAGGGTGTACTTCAGCTGCCCGGTGACCATCGCGCGGGCGTCCTTGCGCGATTGCGGCGTGCCGATCAGCTTGTGCGCGGACTCCGCCTTCGGGGTCGCGGTGAGCTTGCCGAGGTCGGCGCGGGCGGCGGGTTTGGCCAGTGCGCCGTAGTCCGCGCGGCGGCCGTCGGGGGCGATCACCGCACCGTCCCTTGTGGACAGCCGGTCCGCCTTGGCGCCCCACTGCTGAGCGGCGGTCGCGACCAGGCGGGCACGCGCGGCGGCCGCCGCGGTGCGCACCGGGGTGTAGAGCGAGCGCATCGTGTTGGAGCCGCCGGTCAGCTGGTTGAACAGCAGTTCCGGACGGGCGTCGGAGAGGACGACGTCGACCTGGTCGAGAGGGATGTCCATCTCCTCGGCGACCAGCATCGCGTTCGCCGTGGTGATGCCCTGGCCGACCTCGGTTCGCGGCAGTTCCAGCCGGACCCGGCCGTCCTCGCGGACTTCGAGGACTAGCAGGTTCGCGGTCGGGGCGTTCGACAGGATCAGCACGTCGCCGAGGTCGAGAATCTCGGCCGGACCCGGCGGGGTGGGGATGACGGCTTCGGCCTCTTCGGGCGCGACGGTGTCGATGCCGATCTTCGTGGCGATCGTGAGGGTGGGCGCGGCGACGAGGAAGGTCAGGAACCGGCGGCGGCCGAGGCCTCCGGGGTCCGGAGCCTCGCTGCCGTGGCCCTCAGCGGTGGTGGGACTGGCCATCGGGAAGATCCCTTCGAGAGCGCGCGGAGCAGGCGGGGACCCTCGCGCGGCCTGGGGTTGGATGGCGACACGCTAGGCATCGGCATTCGGCCTAGTCAACGCGGAGTAGTCGTGTCGCCCCATCTGTGTGACGAGGTGACAGCGGAAGGGCTCAAATGTGTGACGCGCCACAGCGCACGTGGCATTTCGTTCCTCTCAATGCGGTAGTTGGCAGCGCGAACTACCGCATCGAGAGGACGAAACGCGTCAGATGGAGTCGCGCTCCCGGCCCGCTTCGAGCAGGTCTTCGCGGGCGCGCGCGACGCGCGAACGCACGGTGCCGACGGGACAACCGCAGATCTCGGCGGCCTCGGCGTAGGAAAGGCCCAGCACCTGGGTGAGCACGAGGACCTCGCGCCGCTCCGGGTCGAGCCCGTCGAGCAGCATCCGCAGCTCCACCAGGTCTTCGAACCCGGCGACCCCCTCGGCCTGACGGGCGCCGCGACGTTCGGCGGTGGCCTCCCAGTCGACGTCGGCGAGCTTCGGGCGCGCCGAAGCCGCCCGGATACGGTCGACGACCACCCGGCGCGCGATCGACAGGAGCCAGGTCCGCGAGGACGACCGGCCGGCGAACCGGCGCAGGCTGCCGAACGCGCGGAGGTACGTCTCCTGGGTGAGATCGTCGGCGGCGCCGACGTCCGCGAGATGCGCGACGAAGCGCCAGACGTCCGCCTGGGTGGCACGCACCCAGTCCTCGAGCGCCCGCCGGTCGCCGCGGGCGGCGGCGAGGGCGAGCTCGGTCACCCGCTCGTCGTCGTGGTTGCGCGCCCCGGCCATACGAGAAACGTAGCAGCGTCCCGGGAACCGGGGCAGGCCCGCGCCCGACAAGTGAGACGTGAAGTGCGAGACCTGCCGCGAGGCCCTGTCGGCCCGGCTCGACGGCGAAACCGAACCCGCCCCGCCCGAGGTGGTCGACCGGCACGTGGCAGGCTGCGCCGCCTGCCGGTCCTGGCTCTCGCGCGCCGAACGGCTGCACCGGACGCTGCTGCTGCGTCCGGCGCCCCCGGTCCCGGACCTCACCGCCGTCATCCTCGAACGCACCCCCGCCCCGCCGGGCGAGGGCTGGCCTGCCAGGATCGCGCTCGCCCTGGTCGCGATCGCGCAGCTCGGCCTCGCCTTCGCCCAGCTGCTGGGCGTCGAAGACCACACCGCGGGACACGGCACGGAATCCCTGATCGGGCACCTTTCCCACGAAAGCAGCGCGTGGAACCTCGCCGTCGGCGTCGGGCTCGGCTGGGCGGCCGTCCGCACGAAGGCGGCGTCCGGGCAGCTGCCCGCGCTGACCGGTTTCGTCGCGCTCCTCCTGGCGTTGTCGGCGGGCGACCTCGTCACCGGTCAGGTGACCGCCGGACGCGTGCTCACGCACGGGTTGGTCGTCGCCGGACTGCTGTTGTTGTACGTGGTGAACCGGCAGCACCGGCTCAGCAACCGCCCCAGCCCGGCGACGACGGCCGACCATCCGGGTTCCCACAGCGCGGAGACCGGCTACGAGACCGGCGAAACCCCCGAACGACCCCGGCAGCACAGGGGATTCCGGCGGCCGGCGAGCCGTCACGTCGCCTGACGCCATATGGTCTAGACCATTACCGGTCACTGGGAGCACGCGTCCGGATACCGGGTGAATCGCGGTTTTTCGCGCGCGGCGTGCGCGATTCGCGGCGCGGGCACGTTTATCGTCGCCTGGGACCACCGAATGTAAACCTTCTTGCCCATTTCGGGCCGGAGGCGGATAACTTTGGTGGAACACCTTGGTTCGACAGGAGGCGAAGCTCGTGGTTGGCGCAGAAAACCCACCCGTCGGCACCCCCGCCGGGATGCGGAAGATCAATCAGCGCGCCGTGCTGGACCTCCTGCGCCGCAGCGGCCCGGCGACGCGGCCCCAAGTCGCCAAGGACACCGGCCTTTCGAAACCCACGGTGAGCCAAGCGTTACTGGCCCTCGAAGCGGCCGGTCTCGCCAGGGCGACCGGGCACACCTCGACCGGAACCGGCCGGTCCGCCGTCCTCTACGAAGCGGACCCCACGGCGGGTTACGTCCTCGGTGTCGACATCGGACGCGAGCATCTCCGCGTCGCCGTCTCGGATCTCGGCCACACCGTGGTCGCCCGCCGTGACGAGCGGAACACCTCGCGTTCGGGCACCGCGCTCGTCAGCGCCGTCGGCGCCCTCGCGGCGGCGACGGTGCGCGAAGCGGGACTGTCGCAGGCGGACATCGTCGTGCGGGTCCTCGGCTCCCCCGGCGTCGCCGACCCGGACAAACGCTGCTTCCGGCACGCGCCGAACCTGCCCGGCTGGGGCAAGGCGGGCCTGCTCGACGAACTCGAAGGCGTCCTCGGCCCGGACCTCATGGTCGAGAACGACGCGAACCTCACCGCCGTCGGCGAATGGGAACGCGGTGCCGCGCGCGGCGCGTCCGTGTTCGGCTGCATCACCATCGGCACCGGCGTCGGGATGGGCGTGATGGTCAACGGCCAGGTCTTCCGCGGCGCGACGGGCGCGGCGGGCGAGATCGGCTACCTGCCCTACGGCCAGTCGCACGCGGCGAGTGAGGGCGAGGACGCCCCGCCGGTCCGCGGCCACCTCGAAGAGGCGACGGCGGCGCAGTCCGTCGTGCGCGGCGCGCGTGAACTCGGTCTCGGTACGGCGAAATCGGCCCGCGAGGTCTTCCGTCTCGCCCGCGACGGCGACGAGCTCGCCCTGCGTGCCGTCGAGGCGGAGGCCGACAGGCTCGCGTACACCGTGGCGTCGGTGGCGGCGGTGATCGACCCCGAACTGATCGTGCTCGGCGGCGGCATCGGTACCGCGGCCGATCTGCTGCTCGACCCGATCGACCGTGCCCTGCGCTCGTTCACTCCCCTGGTCCCCTCGGTCGTCCAGGGCGAACTGGGCGACGACGGCGTGCTGACCGGTGCGATCAGCGTCGGGTTGCGCGCCGCCGAGGGTCTGGTCTTCGAACGCAAGGTGGGCGCGGCCTGAGGCTTTACCTCCGCGGTAATCGACAGCGGGTGCACGCTGTTCCTATGACCACAGCCAAGAAAATCGTCCTCGACTGCTTCGAGAACATGTTCGTGCACAAGGACTTCGTCGCCGCGAGCGCGAACGTGCACCCGGATTTCGTCACCCACAGCCCGGGTTTCCCCTCCGGCCGTGACGCTTTCGTCGAAGCCATGCGGAATTCACCGATGGCGGACGCGGACGTCGCGGTGAAACGCGTGATCGCCGACGACGAGCACGTCGTCGTCCACCTGCACGTCGTCCGGCCGGGTGAGGAAGCCGGGGCCGCCGTCGTCGACATCGTCCGCGTGGCGGACGGGCTCATCGTGGAGCACTGGGACGTCAAGCAGCCGGTACCGCCCGGCGCGGAAATGTTCTAGGGCTTGATGATCAGGCAGGTGCTCGACGCCGTCGCGAGCACCTTGCCCTGCCCGTCACGGATGTCGCCCTCGGCGAACGCGACGCGCGACCCGGCCTTCACGATCCAGCCGTGCGCGCGGATCTCGCCCACCGAACCGGAAATCGCGCGCAGGTAGTTCACCTTCAGCTCCACCGAGGTGTAGCCGACACCGGCGGGCAGGGTCGAATGCACCGCGCACGCCACCGCCGAATCCAGCAGGGTCGCCGCGACGCCGCCGTGCACGGTGCCGATCGGGTTGTAGAGCGACTCGTCCGGCGTCGCGGCGATCACGACGTCACCCTCGGCCACGCTCACCCAGCGCATGCCGAAATGCGCCGAGATCGGCGCGGGCGGGATCCGGCCCTCGGCGATGCCGGTCAGGTATTCGAGCCCGGAAAGCTCCCGGCCGAGCCGGGCGGTGGGCAGCGGATCCTGCCAGGTCACGGTCTTCTGCCTGGTCTGTCCGGTGACGTCGATGGTCATGGCTGCCTCCTAAGACGATCGTCCTAGGCTTCCTAAGACGGTCGTCCTAGTCAAGGACTATGCTGGGACACGTGTCCGACACCACCACCCGCGAGCGGATGATCTCGACCGCGATGACGCTCTTCCGCCGTGAGGGCTACCAGGCGACTTCGTGGCGGCGGCTGGTCGAAGAGGCCGGCACGCCCTGGGGGTCGGCGTACCACCACTTCCCCGGCGGCAAGGAGCAACTCGCGGTCGCCGCGATCGAACTCGGCACCGCTGTCGTGACGAGGACGGTCCGCCGTGCCTTCGAACGCAACGAGACGGTCGAAGACGCCGTGGCCTGGTGGTATCGCAAGGCGGGTGAGGCGCTGGCCGCCGACGACTACCGCGGTGGCTGCCCGCTCGCCACGATCACGCTGGAGATGGCGCACGCCTCCCCCGCGATCACCAAGGCGTGCCAGGACGCCTTCGCCGCCTGGCACAAGCTGCTCGTCGAACTGCTCGGCGACGTCGAGGATCCCGAAGACGTCGCGACGGCCATCATGAACAACCTCGAAGGCGCCCTGCTGGTCAGCCGGGTCCACCGGTCTCCGGAACCGCTGGAACGGGCCGCGCGGCACGTCGCGCTCGTGGTCCGCGCCGCCTGACGAAGCCGAGCGCCCACCGGCGAGCGCGGGTAGCGTTGCCAGGCATGATCGGTCTGCCCGACACCATCACGGCCTGTCTCTTCGACCTCGACGGCGTGCTGACCGGAACCGCGGCCCAGCATCGCGCGGCGTGGAAGCGCACGTTCGACGAGTTCCTGCGCGCCCGCGACGGTGACGCGTTCTCGCCGTTCACCGACACCGACTACGCGGCCTACGTCGACGGAAGGCCCAGGGCCGACGGCGTCCGCACCTTCCTCACCTCGCGCGGGATCGAGCTGCCCGAAGGCAACCCCGACGACGACATCGACGCCGCCACCGTCAATGGGATCGGGAACCGGAAGAACCAGCTGGTGCTGAAGATCATCGAGGAGGAGGGCGTGACGCCGTACCCGGGTTCCGTCCGGTATCTGGAAGCGGCGAAGGCGGCGGGCCTGCGTATCGGCGTCGTCACTTCATCGGCCAACGGCGCCAAGGTGCTCGACGCCGCCGACCTGACCAAGTTCGTCGAAGCGCGGATCGACGGGATCGTGATCGCCGAGAAGAACCTGCGCGGCAAACCCGCGCCGGACTCCTTCCTCGCCGGCGCCGAGGCGTTCGAGGTCGCACCGGCGAACGCGGCCGTCTTCGAGGACGCGCTCGCGGGCGTGCAGGCGGGCAAGGACGGCGGTTTCGGTTACGTGGTCGGGGTGAACCGCGCGCACCAGGCGGGCGAACTGCTCGCGCACGGCGCCGACGTCGTGGTGGACGACCTCGCCGAACTCCTGGAGGACCGCAAGTGAGCGAAGCGCTTTTCCGCGGCTACGAGGTCGCGCCCTGGGAGCTGCGCTGGCACGGGATGGACGTCGACGCGTTGCAGCGCACCGAATCGGCGTTCGCGGTGTCCAACGGGCACATCGGCCTGCGCGGGACGCTGGAGGAGGCGGAGCCGCGCGGCCTGCCGGGCACCTATCTCAACGGTTTCTACGAGCAGCACGACCTTCCGTACGCGGAAACCGGTTACGGCTACCCCGAAGAAGGCCAGACCGTCGTCAACGTGACCGACGGCAAGATCCTCCGGCTGCTGGTCGAGGACGAACCGCTCGACATGCGTTACGGCCAGGCCACCGAACACGACCGCGTGCTCGACTTCCGGAAGGGCACCCTCGCGCGCGATACCGTCTGGTCCTCGCCGACCGGGCGCCGCGTCCGGGTGAAGACCGAGCGCTTGGTCTCGTTCACCCAGCGCGCCGTCGCCGCGATCCGGTACGAGGTCGAACCGCTCGACGACGATCTCCAGCTGGTGGTGCAGTCGGATCTGCTGGCGAACGAACCCATCGAGTCCGACACGCGCGATCCACGGGTCGCGGCGGCACTCGAATCGCCGCTGGTCGGCGAATATCACCACGCGGAGGCGTATCACGCGGTGCTGGTGCACCAGACCCGGCGATCCGGGCTGCGGATGGCCGCCGCGATGGACCACAAGATCGACGTCTCCGACGGCGTGCGCACGCATATCGAGGCCGAGGACGATCTGGCGCGGCTCACCATCGCCGTCGACGTGCCCAAGGGCGGACGGCTGCGGATCACCAAGTTCCTCGCCTACGGCTGGTCCGCGCAGCGTTCGGTGCCCGCGGTGCGCGCGCAGGTCGAGGCCGCGCTGGCCGGGGCCCGGCAGACCGGCTGGAAGGGACTGCTCGCCGAACAGAAGGAGTTCCTCGACGATTTCTGGGAGACCTCGGACATCGAGATCGACGGCGACCCGGAACTGCAGCAGGCCGTGCGGTTCGCGCTCTTCCATCTCCTGCAGGCCGGGGCCCGCGGTGAGACGAGGGCGTTGGCGGGCAAGGGTTTGACCGGCCCCGGCTACGACGGCCACGCGTTCTGGGACACCGAGACCTTCGTTCTGCCCGTGCTCACCTACAGCATCCCGGACGCCGCCCGCGACGCCCTGCGCTGGCGTCACTCCACTTTGGACAAAGCGCGGGAAAGGGCGACACAGCTGGGTCTACGCGGTGCCGCGTTCCCCTGGCGGTCCATCAACGGCGCCGAGTGTTCGGCGTACTGGCCGGCGGGTACGGCGGCGTTCCACGTCAGCGCGGACATCTCCGACGCCGTCGTTCGGTATCTCAACGCCACCGGCGACGAGGAGTTCATGCGGACCTGCGGCGCCGAACTGCTCCTCGAAACCGCGCGGCTGTGGGTGTCGCTGGGGCATTTCGACCGGCGGGGCCGGTTCCGGATCGACGGGGTCACCGGGCCGGACGAGTACTCCGCGGTGGCGGACAACAACGTCTACACGAATCTCATGGCCCGCCGGAATCTTTTCTACGCCGCCGAAATCGTCGGCCAGCACGACGACATCGCCCGGCGGTTCGACGTCGGCGAGGACGAGGTCGCGTTGTGGCGCAAGGCGGCCGACGCGATGCTGGTGCCCTACGACGAAGACCTCGGTGTCCATCCGCAGTCCGAAGGTTTCCTGGAGCACGACGAGTGGGATTTCGCGGCGACGGACCTGGATTTCTACCCGCTGCTGCTGAACTTCCCGTACTTCGACCTGTACCGCAAGCAGGTGGTCAAACAGGCCGATCTGGTGCTCGCGCTGCATCTGTGCGGGGATTCCTTCACCCCTGAACAGAAAGCGCGCGACTTCGCCTACTACGAGGCGATCACCGTGCGGGATTCCTCGCTGTCCGCGGGAACGCAGGCCGTGGTGGCGGCCGAGGTCGGACATCTCGAACTGGCCTACGACTACCTCGCCGAGGCGGCGCTCACCGACCTGCACGACGTGCACAACAACGTCCGCAACGGACTGCATCTGGCCTCGCTGGCCGGAGCGTGGCAGGGCACCGTCGCCGGATTCGGCGGACTGCGTGACCACGGCGGCCGGCTGACCTTCGCGCCGCGGCTGCCGCCCCAACTGCGGCGGATCGCGTTCCGGCTGACCTTCCGCGGCACCCGGTTCCAGGTCGAGATCGACGGCGAGAACGCGACGTACCACGTGATCACCGGGGAACCGCTGGAACTGGCGCACCACGGCGAGACGTTCACGGTGACCGCCGAGCCGGTTCGGCTGCCGATCCCGGCGATCGATCCGGGTCCGGCGCCGACCCAGCCCGCGGGCCGCGCTCCGGCGAGGCGGCGGCCGAAGGACGCGTGACCCGCGAAATGTCATGAAAGGGCCGTTCAGGACGAAAAATGTCCTGAACGGCCCTTTCATGACACTCGCAAGCTCAGTCCGGTGGTTCGATCGGCGCCTCACCGCCGCCCGGCACGTCGTCGACCTCCTTGGTGCCGTGCGGCCCGATGTCCCGGTTCGGCGCGCTCGGCACGTCGGTCTTCGGCTGGATCCCGCGGAGGTCGTCGAGGTCTTCTTCGTCGTCCTGCCCGAAGCTCTTCTTGCTTTCCCTCATGTGTCCGGGGTACCCGCTCGCGGCCGGATGCGCCAGTCCTCAGGCGGCTTTCGCCGGCTTGCCGTCCAGCGTGACCAGCCCGTCGAGCATGCCGAGCAGCAGTCCGTCCCTGGTGGACCACGGGCAGATGGCGACCTGACCACCCGAAAGCGTCAGCAACGCCTCGGCGACGATCGCGCCCGCGAGCGCCTGATGGGACCGCTGGCGCGAAATGCCCGGCAGTTCGGCGCGCCGTTTCGCGGGCAGCTTCGCCAGCCGCGGGATCCACGCGCGGAGGTCGTCGAGGTGCAGTTCCCTGGAGCGGGACGGCCGGTCGCCGGCGAGCCGGGCGAGTTGCCGCAGCACCTTGGAGCAGCCGACGGCGTGATGGTCGCGGATCTGCGGGAGGACGTCCCGCATCGCGTCGCTGACCTCGTCGAGCACGTGTTCGCGCATCGCCCGCACGACCTTGGGCGACGGGCATTCGGTGCTGAACCAGTCCCGGGTCAGCGAGCGCGCGCCGAGCGGCAAGGAGTGCGCGAACCCGGCTTCCTCGGCGTCCCCCGCGGCGAGTTCGACGGTCCCGCCGCCGATGTCGAGCACGAGCAGCCGTCCGGCGGAAGCGCCGTACCAGCGGCGCGCGCCGACGTAAGCCAATTCCGCCTCGCGGCGGCCGGTAAGGAAGCGGAGTTTGACCCCGGTCGCCTTCGCGACGTCGCAGACGACCTGCTTCACGTTGGTCGCGTCGCGGATCGACGACGTGGCGAGCGGGTACACGTCCTCGACGCCATGCTTGGCGGCCATGGTCATCCCCGCCTCGACCGCGGAGGAGACCGCGTCGATGCCGCGCCGGGTCAGGTTCCCGTCATCGTCGAGTTCCCGGTCCAGCCGCAGCCGCGTCTGGTGGCTCAGCACGGGGTCGAGCGGCGAACCACCCTTGGCCAGAACCACCAGCCGTGCACTGAACGACCCGACGTCCAGGACCGCGGCGGACGGCTCGCCGATCTGCTTGCGCACGCGAGGCACCTCACCTTCGTCGCGAACGGATTCCCCCGAGGTCTCGCTTTCACTCCTGATAATGGCGGATTTCCCCGCCGTTCAGGCGTGATTCACGTTCTCTTTCCACCGGGAGGCCGTTTTTTGACCACGAAGGGGGTATACCGGCGCAGGTCAAGTATACCGTATCGATACAGGTGAGAGGTTCGCCTCCCCCTGCGCGCCTAATCGATGAGTTCGCGCAGCTTCGAAACCTGCGCCACGCGGGCCTCACGGCCGGGCAGCAGCGGGTTGACCACCAGCGTGGTCGCACCGGCCTCACGGAAGGCCGCCAGCCGCTCCTTGACGTAACCCTCGGGACCGATCAGCGAGATCGCCCTGATCAGTTCCTTCGGCACCGCCGCGGCGGCTTCTTCCTTCTTTCCGTCCAGGTAAAGGTCCTGGATGAGCTTCGCCTCGGCCTCGTAGCCGTACCGCTGGGCGAGACTGTTGTAGAAGTTCTTGCCGCGCGCGCCCATGCCGCCGATGTAGAGCGCCAGCATGCCGCGAAGGTGGTCCAGCATCCCTTCGACGTCGTCACCGATCGCCAGCGCTGTGCCGACGAAGGTGTCCAGCTCGCCCAGCGACGGGTCGCGCTTCGCCTTGCCCTCGGCCAGCGACGCGCCCCAGACGTCGGCGGCCTTCTCCGGGTGGAAGAAGATCGGCTCCCAGCCTTCGGCGAGTTCGGCGGTGAGCGCGACGTTCTTCGGGCCGATGGACGCCAGCAGGATCGGGATCCGCTCGCGCACCGGGTGGTTGATCAGCTTCAGCGGCTTGCCGAGCCCCGTGCCCTGCTCGGGTGGCAGCGGGATCGAGTAGTGCGTACCGGAGTGCACCACCTTCTCCCGCCGCCACACCTGACGGCAGATGTCGATGATCTCGCGCGTGCGCCCGAGCGGAGCGTCGTACTTCACGCCGTGGAAACCCTCGATGACCTGCGGACCCGAGGCGCCGATGCCGAGCGTGAACCGGCCGTCGGACACGAAGTCGAGCCCGGCGGCGGTCATCGCGGTCAGCGTCGGCGTCCGCGTGTAGATCTGGAAGATGCCCGACGCGATCTGGACTCGATCGGTCTTCGCCGCGACGTAGCCGAGCTGGCTGACCGCGTCGAACGAATAGGCCTCGGGGACGAAGACGATGTCCAGTCCGGCCTTCTCCAGTTCGACGATGTCGGCCACGCTCTCGGCGAACCCGCCGGCGTAGCTGATCGCGGTCCCGATCCTCATCCGCATCTCCTCATCGAGTTACTGAGCGCTCGCTTAGCGACAGTATGCGCCGGGAGCACGCACTTCGCGTGTGTTCCGGCTCACTGCGCGGCCACCCACGCCTTCACCACGTCGTCCAGGACCCGCAGCGGCAGGATGCCGTTGCCCAGCACGACCTCGTGGAAGCCCTTGATGTCGAACCGGTCGCCGAGGGCGGCCTCGGCCTCGGCGCGGATCCGCTCGATCTCCAGCCGTCCCACCATGTACGACAGCGCCTGCCCCGGGACGGCGGCGTAGCGGTCGATCTCGGCCTCGATCTCCACCCTGGCCATCGGCGTGTTCTCGGCCAGGTAGTCGACGGCCTGCTGACGGCTCCAGCCGAGCGCGTGCATCCCGGTGTCGACCACCAGCCGTCCGGCGCGCATCGAATCCTGGGTGAGCATGCCGAACCTGGTCAGGTCACTGGAGTACAGGCCCATCTCGTCGGCGAGGCGCTCGGAGTAGAGACCCCAGCCTTCGACGTAGGCGTTGACGTCGGCGTGCCCGCGCAACATCGGCAGGCCCTTGAGCTTGTGCGCGATGCAGATCTGGAAGTGGTGCCCCGGAACGGCTTCGTGGAAGGCGATCGCCTCGCTCGTGTGCTTCGGGCGCTGCTCGGCCTCGTAGGTGTTCGCGTAGTAGGTGCCCGGCCGCGTACCGTCGAGCGACGCCTCGATGTAGTACGCCAGCGTGCCGCCGGGTGCCTCCGCGGGCGGCACCGGCTCGACCTCGCACCGTTCCTCGGGAACGGTCGAGAACCACTCCGGCGCGACGGCCTCGGCACGCAGGATGGCGTCACGCGCGGCGGTGAGCAGCTCGTCGCCGTCTCGCCAGCGCAGCGCCGGGTCGGTACGCAGGCGCTCGAAGATCTCGTCGAGATCCTTGGTACCGAAGATCTTCTCGCCCAGCTCGCGATACTGGTCGGCCAGTTTCGCGATCATGTCCAGACCGGTGTCGTGCAGATCCTGCGCCGTACGCTCGGTGGACGTGTGCGCCCGGATCAGCGCGGCGTACTTCTCCTGCCCGCCGGGAAGCGCGCAGAGACCCGGCTCCTTTTCGGACTTCGCCACGGGACGCAGTTCGGTGGCGAGGAAGTCGCGATACCGGGTGTAGGCGGGCCGGACGACCTCGGCCAGCAGCCGGTCCCGTTCGGTCTCGTAGCCCTCCACGGAAACGGACGCGGTGAGCGCCAGCGGGTCGCCCGCCTCGTCGCCGAGATAGCGCTCCACGTAAGCGATCCCGCCTTCGACGAGGAAGTCGGGCGGAACGAGCCCGTCGGCCGCGGCCGCGCGCTGGCGGACGATCAGGGCGTCCAGGTAGGCGCCGAGACCTTCCAGCCGCTTCAGGTAACCGCGGACCTTCTCCTCGTCGGTCAGCGACAGCACCGCGAGTTCGTTGAGCAGGAACAGCGCGGGCGAGGCCAGCCCGTCGCTGACCGAGAACTCCGCGGCGCGCGAATCGATGACGTCGACCATCGCCCTCGCCTGCTGGATCACGACCTCGCGGGTGACCGCCTCGGCCGGGGAAAGCCCTTCGGTGGCAAGGGCTTCGGCCCGCTCGGCGATCGCGACCGCCGACGCGCGCTGAGCGGCCGCGGCCTCCGCGCTCGGGTCCGGCAGAGCGCCTTCGTCGCCGGGGAGGCCGAGCAGGGAGCGCCACAGCGGAAGCTCCTCGAACTTGAGCTCCATCAGCTCCTCGGCGAGGCCGTTCGGCGTGTCACCGTGGCCCTTCACCCAGTCGCGGACCACGCCGTCCAGCACCGAAAGCGGCAGCGAACCGCCGCCGAGCACGACGTCGTGGAACGCCTTGATGTCGAAGCGGCTGCCCAGCGTCAGCTCGGCCGCGGCGCGGATGCGCTGGATCTCCAGCCGTCCCACCATGTACGACAGCGCCTGGCCGGGGAAGGCGATGTACCGGTCCACTTCGGACTCGATCTCCACGAGCGCCATCGGCGTGTTCTCGGTGAGGAAGTCGATGGCCTGGCGGCGGCTCCAGCCCAGCGCGTGCAGCCCGGTGTCGACGACCAGCCGTCCGGCGCGCATCGAATCCATGGTCAGCATGCCGAGCTTCGCGACGTCGTCGGAGTACAGGCCCATCTCGTCGGCGAGGCGCTCGGTGTACAGGCCCCAGCCCTCGGCGTACGCGGTGAAGTCGCCGATACGGCGCAGCAACGGGAGCTCGGTGAGGCCCTGCGCGAGGCTCAGCTGGAAGTGGTGGCCGGGGATGGCCTCGTGGAAGGCCGTCGCCTCGGCCGCGTGCCGGAACCGCTCCTCCGCCTTGTGGGTGTTGGCGAAGTAGATGCCGGGGCGGGAGCCGTCGACCGCGGGCCACATGTAGTACGCGGCGGGCGCGCCGGGCGCGGATTCGGCGGGGACCGCCTCGACCGTCCACGGCTGCGGCGGGATCCGGCCGAACCAGTTCGGCGCCTCGGCCTCGGCCCTGGTGATGGCCGCGCGGGCCGAGTCGAGCATCTCGTCGGCACTGGACCAGCGTAGGTCCGGGTCGGTGCGGAGCTTGGTGAAGATCTCCTGGAGGTCGCTGGTGCCGAACACCCGGGAGCCGTACTCGCGGTACTCGCCGGCGAGGCCCGCGATCACGTCGAGACCGGTCTGGTGCAGCTCACGCGGGGTGCGGACGGTCGTGGTGTGCATCTCGGCGAGCAGGGCGTAGAGGCGCTCGCCGTCGGGCAGCCAGCAGACGCCGGGCTTGTCCTCGGGACGGCCGTGCGGCGCGATCTCCTTCGCCAGCACCTCGCGGTACTCGGCGATCGCGGGACGGACGGTGTCGCGCAGCAGGTCGGCGCGGCGGGTCTCGAAGTCCTCGTTCGGCGCGGGCTGGCGCAGAAGCGGGTCGGCCGAGGGCTCGGCGAGGTGGCGGTCGAGGTACGCGACGGCGGCGTCGACCAGGTAGGCGACCGGGACCAGGCCGCGGGCGACGCCGTCCCGGTGCCGCTGCGCGGCCTGCCGCAGGTACTCCGGGATCGCGGCGATCCGCCCGAGATGGGCCTCCGCCTGCGCGTCCGTGCCGACCGACATCATCGGCAGCACGGTGAGCACCTCGGCGGCGGGCGAGATGAACAGGTCACTGATGGTGAACTCGACGAACCGCGAGTCCAGCAGGGCGATCCTCGCCCGTGCCATCGCGATCAGGACGTCACGGGTGGTCTTCTCCTCCGCGCTCAAACCGTCGGTGGCGAGTGCCTCGGCGCGCTCGGCGAGCCCGGCCAGCCGCGCGCGGAAAGCGTTCCCCGCGGCCTCGCTGAGATCGGTGAGCCCGGTCGATTCCGGACGGAAGCCCTGCAAAGCGGGCATGACCGGCTCGGCGTCGAAGAGGGCTTCGACGAACTCGTCGGCGAGGGCGGAGACTTCGCTCATGTTTTCTTTCCCCAGTGGTCGATGGAGGCGGTGTCCCCGACCCTAATGGAGAGCGAGTACTACCGAAGCCGGGATTTGCGGCCTCTCCCCGCGGCGCCGGAGGCGAGACGGTAGCGTTCCCCGACGTGGCCGTGACCGATCCCGTGGACATCCGCCTGCTCGCCGCCCTCGCGGACCTGGGCAAGGCGGCCGTACACGAACTCGCGGCGAAGGTCGGGATGGATCCGCGCGAGGTCGCGTACCGCCTGGTCGCCCTCTCGGGCAGCGGGTTGCCCCTGCTCGTGGGCGTGGAGAGCGACCCGAACGGGCTTCGCTCCGCCATCGCCGGCTCGCCGCCCTCCTGGGCCCAGCAGCCCCCTCAACAACCCCAGCGTCCGCCGGGGCACTCCGGACCGCACAACATCCAGGGCACTCCCTCGGGGCCGTACAACGTCCAGGGGACGCCTTCGGGCGCGTACAACGTGCACGGCACCCCCTCGGGCCGCTACCCCGGCCCGCCGTCGGCTCCGGTGCGCCAGCCGATGGCGCCGCCGCAGCCCCCGCCGCGTCCGCCCGCGCCACCGCAGCAGCAGTTCGCCCCGCCGCCGGTGGCGCCCGTCGACCCGGTGATGAGCACCTGGGGTGTCCCCCAGACCGCGTCCTGGGCACGCGGCGACGAGCAGCAGGTCACCCCGCAGGCCGCCCCGGAGGGCAAGAAGGGCCGGACCGGCGACGTGATGGAGACCCAGGGCCTGGAGGGCGAGCAGCTCACCGTCCAGTTGCTCGAGGTCCAGGACCCGGCGGACTACCTGTTCAGCGCGGCGGGCTACTCGCTGGAGGCCGGGGAACGGTCGGTCGTGGTGCACACCGAGATCACCAACCGCGGGAACATCCCGTTCGTGTCGCTTCCGGACAACTACCTCGAACTGCTCACCGCGGACGGCAAGCCGATCGCGAAGGCGCCGGTCTCCCTGACGTCGCGGCCGCCGCACAAGATCGGCGTCCGGCCCGGCGAGACGCTCGGCGGGCACACCGTCTACGTGCTGCCGGACGCCACCCGCGTGGTCGCCGTGCGCTGGTCGCCGCGGCCGGAGCCCGACGAGCGCACGCTGACCTGGTCGATCGAGGACTAACGCGTCCCCTGTCCGCATTCAGAGGACTAAATGCGGGTCGTCTCGACGCGACAAGGCAAGGGTAGTGAAGGCCTCCTTCCCTACCCTCAGGGTGGTGAAGGAGGCCTTCACGGACGCCGATCGCCTCAACAGTCACGGAAGCCCCACGCGCCACAACGGTTGCGCGTGAAGGCCCCCTTCACGCGGCGGAGTCGAGGAAACTCGCCCTTCGTGGCTGCCCAGATGTCATGAAAGGGCCGTTCAGGACACATTTCGTCCTGAACGGCCCTTTCATGACATCCAGCACCGATTCTGTCCCCTCACAAGTACGTGAAGGACCCCCTCACTGCGCTAGACGCAATGAAGGGGTCCTTCACGCACCCCCTCAAGCCGCATTCAGAGGACTAAATGCGGAAAGGGGGCTAGTTCTCGTCCTGCAGGATCCGCAGCGCGTTCGCCAGGTCGTCCGGGTACTCCGACTCGAACTCGACCCAGCGCCCGTCGGCCGGGTGCGCGAAGGCGAGCGTCTTCGCGTGCAGCCACTGCCGCGAAAGCCCGAGCTTGCGCGCCAGCACGGGGTCGGCGCCGTAGGTCAGGTCGCCGACACACGGGTGCTTGAGCGCCGAGAAGTGCACGCGGATCTGGTGCGTGCGGCCGGTCTCCAGCTTGATCTGCGCCAGCGACGCGGCACGGAAGGCCTCGACGACCTCGTAATGTGTGACGCTGGGCCGCCCGCCCTGGACGACGGCGAACTTGTAGTCGTGCCGGGGGTGCCGGTCGATCGGCGCGTCGATGGTGCCGCGCGTCGGGTCCGGGTGGCCTTGGACGATGGCGTGGTAGCCCTTGTCGACGGTGCGTTCCTTGAACGCCCGCTTCAGCACGGTGTATGCGTGCTCGCTCTTCGCGACGACCATCACCCCGGTGGTGCCGGCGTCCAGCCGGTGCACGACGCCCTGGCGTTCGGCCGCGCCGGAGGTCGCGATCCGCAGCCCGGCGGCGGCGAGCCCGCCGACGACAGTCGGCCCGGTCCAGCCTGGGCTCGGGTGCACGGCGACGCCGACCGGCTTCGAGATCACCACGATGTCGTCATCGTCGTGCAGGATCTTCATACCCTCGACGGGTTCCGCGACGACCTCGACGGCCGAGGCCGGATCGGGCAGCGTCACTTCGAGCAGTCCGCCGGCGGTCAGCCGGTCCGACTTCCCGGCGGGCTTGCCGTCGAGGTAGATCTCGCCGGATTCGGCCAGTTCCGCCACGACGGTGCGGGAAAGTCCCAGCAGCTTCGCCAGCCCCGCGTCGACGCGCATTCCGTCGAGCCCGTCGGGGACGGGCAGCATGCGCGCGCTCATTCGGTCGCCGCCTTCTTCTTGTCCTTTGTGGATGTTCCGTCGTAGTCCTTGCCCAGCAAGGAAAGGATCACGATGAGCACGCCGCCGACACAGATCGCGGAGTCGGCGACGTTGAAGATCGCCCAGCCCTGCCCGTTCGGCGCGAAGGCGGAGATCATGTCGACCACGTGCCCCTGCAGCGGGCCGGGGGCGCGGAAGATCCGGTCGGTCAGGTTGCCGAGCGCGCCGGCCAGCACCAGGCCGAGGCCGATCGCCCAGCCGACCGACCGCAGCCGCCGCGACAGCCAGACGATGGCGATCACGACGGCGATCGCGACCAGCGCGAGCACCCAGGTCAGCCCGGTCGCCATCGAGAAGGCGGCACCGGGGTTGCGCACCAGCTGGAAGTACACGAGCCCGCCGAGGAACTCGACCGGCTGCTTGCCCTCCAGCGTGGACACGGCGATCTGCTTGGTGAGGAGGTCGATCCCCCACAGCACCGCGGCGACGACGAACACCACGGCGACGCGCTTCTTGGGCAGCGGCGGCGATGGCGGCGCGGTTTCGGGCTCTGTACTCACTCCCCCATTGTCCACTGAGCGTGTTCAGGCCTCCTCGGCGGCCGCCTTCGGCCTGCTCAGCAGGGCCGCGAACGCCCCGGCGAGCGCCACCAGCGACGACAGCACCAGCGCGAGCTGTCCTTGTGCAGGCCCCACCGCGCAGAGTACGAACGCCGCGGCCACGGCCAGCACCAGCACGCTGCGTTCCAGCCAGGCCAGCAGCACCAGGCCGATCGTCAGCAGGAGCGCGCTCCGTGTGTCGCCGTCGAGGTCGAATTCCCAGTAACCGACCAGGTCGGCCAGCGCGATGGCGACCAGTCCGCCGAGCGCGATCGCGGCGACCTTCCACCACCGCATGGTCTTCGTCCGAAAGGCGTAGAACAGCACCGAGCCGAGGTAGACCGCGAACACGGCGAACAGCCAGTTGTCCATCCTGCCGATGGCGCCGGCCGAAACCGCGGTCAGGGGCGTCCCCGCGCTCTGGACGGGGCCGAACACGCCGCCGTCCCCGTGAGGCACGTAGGCGAACCACCCTTCGGACCGGTGCGTGCCGACGGACAGGGCCACCACGATCAGCTGGGCGAATCCCAGCAGCGCCAGCGGAAACCAGTAACGCGGTCGCTCGTTCCCCATGCGGGGTGAGGGTAGTGGCTCAGGCGCAGAACGGGGGCAGTTCGCGCGGATCGTTTTCCGGCACCCAGCGGCCTTCCGGCTTCTCGTACTGCCAGCGCGCGCCGCGGGCGACGATCTGGCGCAGCGCCAGGACGATCCGGTCCACGTGTTCGGTGGTGCTGCCGAGGCCGAGGCTCACGCGCACGGCCTGCTGGCCCGTCGAACCGGCGACGGCGATCAGCCGTTTGGTCGCCACGTGCGCGCAGAACGCGCCGTCCCGCACGCCGATGCCGTACTCCGCGGACAGGACCGCGGCGAGCCAGCCGGGTTCGAACCCGTCGACGACGAAGCTGAGCGTGCCGACGCGGTCGACCGGCGCGTCGAACAAGCGCAGTTCGGCGAAGCCGGGGATGGCGGCGAGGCCGCGACGCAGCCGCGCCAGCAGTTCCTCTTCGTGGGCGACGATGCCGTCCCAGTTCGCGGCCAGCGTCTCGCAGGCGACACCGAGCGCGTAGACGCCGACAGTGTTGGGGGAACCGGCTTCGTGCCGCTCAGGTCCGGAATTCCAGACCACGGAGTCACGGCTGACGAGCTTCGTCGCGCCGCCACCGGCGAGGTACGGCTGGGCCGCGCGCAGCCAGTCCGCGCGGCCGATCAGTGCGCCGGCACCGAAAGGCGCGTACAGCTTGTGGCCCGACAACGCGACGTAGTCGACGTCCAGTTCGCGCACCGAGATCTTCCGGTGCGGCGCGAGCTGCGCCGCGTCGAGCGCGATCCGGGCGCCATGCCGCCGCGCGACGGCCGCGATCTCCTTGACCGGCAACAGTTCCCCGGTCACGTTGGACGCGCCGGTCAGCACGACCAGCCGCGGCCCCTGCGGGCAGTCCGCGAGCGCTTCGTCCACAGCGGACACCGCGGCGAGCCGGGTGCGCGGCGTCTCGACCCGGCGGACGTTCGGCCCCTTCCAGGGCAGCAGCGCGGCGTGGTGCTCGGTGTCGAACACGACGACCGACGTGTGCTTCGGCAGGCTGCGCGCGAGAAGGTTGAAGGAATCGGTGGTGTTGCGGGTGAACACGACGGTGTCGGTCGATCGCGCGTCGACGAAGTCCCGCAGGATTCCGCGCGTGCGCTCGTAGAGCTTGGTGGAGACCTGCGAGGCGAACCCGGCCCCGCGGTGCACGCTGGCGTACCAGGGCAGGAACTCGTCGACCGCGGCCCGCACCTTGTCCAGACACGGGGCGCTCGCCGCGTGGTCGAGGTTGGCGTAACCGATTTCGCCGCCGGTGACCAGCGGAACCCGCAGATCGGCGCAGGCGACCGTCGGGATTTCGTGCGTGGCAACGGTTTCAGCAGGGGTGCTGGTGCGTTCGAGAGCGAGGGTCATCGTCATCCTCCGGGCCAGGGGACCCGACGAGGATCCCGCGCTTGCCCGTCGCACCACGCGACGAGCCAGGTCCTCACCCGGGGCACCCCACCGCGGTAGGAGGGTTGCCGGTCAGCTAGCCGGGGCTTGACGCTGACACTCGTGACCTACGGACGAAGTTAGCGGATGGGCGGGCGATCGAGCCAGCCCTCGTCCGCATCTTGAGACGCCGCTCACGTGTCCCGCGAGCGGGAAACACCGCTGCCCGGCGCCGCGCCGCGCCGGGCAACGGCAGGTCAAACCCGGAATCGGCCGGGCAGTCCGATGGTCGCGCGGGAGGAGAGCTCGGTCGCGGTACCCGAGTACTGATCGGTGCCCGCGGTGAACCGCCAGCCGCCGAAGGTCTTGCCGTCGACCGCCTCGCCGTAGGCCTCGGCGACCGTGGTCGAGACCTCGTCGTAGGACTTGCCGTTCCAGTTGCCGGCGCCGACCCCGAAGTCGCGCGAGTCTCCGCCCTGGGCAGCCGCCGTGGGCAGGGTCCACAAGGTGAAGTGCACGTGGGCGCCGGTGCTGCTGCCACCGCAGGGCAGCGCGTTGCCGGTCCGGCCGAGTGCGTCGCCGGGGGCGACCTTCTGGCCGTCGGTGACCGAAATGTTCTCCATGTGGTAGTACCCGGTGCGCCAGCCGCCGTCGTGGTCGACGGTCACCCAGTCGCCGCCGGAGCAGTGCTGGATCCGGACGGTGCCCGCCAGCGGGACGCGAACGGTCTTGTCGCCGGGGCTGAAGTCGATGGCGTTCTTCACGCCGGAGTTCCCGTTGTCCGAGTGGATCCCCGCCGAGTAGACCGATTGGCCCGTCTCGAAGGGCAGTCCGAACGCGGGGAAGGCACCGGCCGCCGTGGCCGTCGGAGCGGAGAGAGCCACTCCGACGAGTGCCACCGCGGCCCCCAGACCGGCGAACCGCACAGGAAGTTTCGTCACCTTGCGTACTCCTTACCCCGTGACACTCACCCATTCGATGGAGTCGATTGCC
The DNA here is from genome assembly GCF_000754115.1 of Amycolatopsis sp. MJM2582. Lineage (NCBI taxonomy): Bacteria > Bacillati > Actinomycetota > Actinomycetes > Pseudonocardiales > Pseudonocardiaceae > Amycolatopsis > Amycolatopsis sp. MJM2582. The sequence continues at coordinate 181,364 of NZ_JPLW01000006.1, read as the reverse complement.
GGGAAAGTAATCCAAAAGGAGTACGAAAGGGAAGAATTTTCTGAGATCAACCGACGAACAGCTGGTGCTGGTTCGTGACCTACTGGCCGGATTCGCCCTTCCACCTGGCCAGGCGGCCCGCGCGGTCGACGGCCCGCAGGCGTCGTTCGGCCGTGTCGCGGGCTTCAGCGGTGGTCACGACGAGTAACTGGTCGCGTTCCTGAAGCCGCGTGTTCTTGTTCGGTGTGAAGCCCGTGCCGTCGCGGACGAGGAGGCTGATCGTCGCCCCCACCGGCAGCCGCAGTTCGGCCAGGTAGACGCCGTGCATCTTCGAGCCGGTGTTGATCCGGACCTGCAGGAGTTCCGCGCCCATCTCGTCGAGCGGCGCGGAGTCGACGTCGATCTCGTGCGCTTCGGCGTGCTGTGCCAGCCCGAGCGCTCGCGCGAGCGGGGTCAACGTCGCCCCTTGGAGCAGCGTCAGCACGATGACCAGCACGAACACCGCGTCGACCAGCTCCTGCGCGCCGGGCACCCCGGACGACAGCGGGATCAGCGCGAGCACGATCGGGACCGCGCCGCGCAACCCGGCCCAGGACAGGAACACCTGTTCCCGCCAGGGGATCTTGAACGGCAGCGCCGACAGGAGCACCGACAGCGGCCGCGCCAGCAGCAACACGACCGCGCCCGCGACCAGGCCCTGGACCAGGCTCTCGAAGATCCTGCCGGGCGAGGCGAACAAGCCGAGAAGAACGAACAGGCCGATCTGCGCGAGCCAGCCGAGCCCTTCGGCGAAGGAAAGCGTGTCCGACCGGTGCGGCAGCTTCGAATTCCCCAGCACCAGGGCCGCGACGTAGGTGGCGAGCAAGCCCGACGCGTGAGCGAGCTGCCCACTGGAGTACGCCACGACGCACACCGCGACGGTGGCCAGCGGGTACAGACCGGTGGCAGGCAGCGCCGCCCGGCGCAGCGCGAACGCCCCGCCCCAGCCGAAGGCCAGGCCGATCACCAACCCGGCGGCGAGTTCGTAGACCACCAGCAGCGGCAGCGACCAGTCGACGGTCGCGCCCTCGGCGAGGACGACGACCGCGATGTAGGCCGGGGCGTCGTTGATCCCGGACTCGATCTCCAGCGCGCCCACGAGCCGTTTCCCGATGCCCGCCGATCTCAGCACGGAGAAGACCGCCGCGGCGTCGGTCGAGGCGAGGACCGCGCCCCACAGCAACGCCATCCGCCAGTCCAGGCCCAGCAGCCAGTGCAAAGCCGCGCCGGTGACCGCGATGCTCACCGCGACGGCCACTGTGGACAGTGCGATTCCGATGCCCAGTGAGGGTTTCACGGCCGTCCACCGGGTGGTGAGGCCACCTTCGGACAGGATCATCACCAGCGCGGCGAGGCCGAGTGACTGGGTGAGCTCCGGGTTGTCGTACTGGATGCCGAACCCGGCTTCGCCGAGCAGGACACCCATCCCCAGGTACAGCAGCAGCGACGGCAGGCCGACGCGGATCGACACCCGGACGGCGATCACGGCGACGAGGAGCACCGCGCCACCGGTGCCGAGGATGAGCGGGAGCTGCTCCATGTCGCCTCCCGTTCCGGTCGCCGTGAGGGCTCCAGAATAGTGAGGCGGTGATCGTCACACGTTCGTGTACCGGTCGAAAAGCGTCCGGATAACCTGTGTTACAGACTGTCCACTACGGACTGCGCAGGGCCACCAGGTCGACACCGAGTTCCGCGAACGGTTCTTCCGCCGCGGGAAGGACTTTCACCGCGCGGTTGCCCTCACGGGACAACCAGCCGGCGCTCACCCCGTGAGACAGTAACGCCGCGGCGACCCGGCCCGCCAAATGATCACGGCGCACTGTCCAATCCAGACAGTCGCGCAGCATCGGACGGCGACCACCGTCGATCTCCACCCCGAGCGTGTCGAGCACCTCGCGCCCCCGCCCGGTCAGCGTCAATCCGCCGGCGTCGTCGATCAGCCCGGTGGCGAGCATCCCGTCGCGCAGCGCGACACCGACCGTCCCGGCGAGGTGGTCGTAGCAGGTCCTGGCGAACTCGAGGCGTTTCACCCGCACGGAAGACCGCAGTCCCTTCACCGGCCGGTGTTCGGCGTGCTGCGCCAAATGCTCGATCAGCTCGGCCACCCGGGGGTCGGCTATCCGGACGTAACTGTGCCTCCCTTGCTTGACCCGCACGACGAACCCGGCGTCGGTCAGCTTCGTCACGTGCTCGCTCGCCGTCGACGCGGCCACCTCGGCCGCACCCGCCAGCTCGGTCACCGTCCAGGCGCGCCCGTCGAGCAGCGCGAGGCACATCGACGCGCGGCTCGGATCGGCGAGCACGGCCGCGACCTCGGCCAGTGCGATCGTTTCCATGCCCTCACCGTAGAAGAAGCACGGTTCGGCGGCGGCCGAAGCGTCAGCCCGCCAGGAACTTCGCCGCCAGCTGGACCGCGGGTTTGGAGTCGTTGGAACCTTCGAGCATGACGGCGAACGCGACGTCGCCGCGGTAGCCGACGAACCAGCCGTTGGCGTCCGCGCCCGAGCCGTACTGCGCCGTGCCGGTCTTGCCGAAGACGGCCCCGCTGCCCTTCAGCGCTTTCGCGGTCCCGGTCGTGCAGACCTCGCGCATCATCGCGCGGACTTGGTTCAGCACCCCGGACGGCGGGGCCTGGTACCCGGCGTTGACCTTGGTCTCCAGCCCCTGCCACAGCTTCGGCACGACCGGTTTCCCCGTCGCGACCGTCGCGGCCATGAGCGCCGCGCCCAGCGGGCTGACCTGCACCCTGCCCTGGCCGATCCCGGCCTCGACCTGCTCGTCACCGCTGCCCGACGGCTCCACCTTCCCGGCCTCCGTCGACAGTCCCGGGATTTCGAAGTCGGCGTTGAGGCCGAGCTGGCTCGCGGCCTTCGCGAGGCCGTCCGCGGGCAACTGCCCGGCGAGCCGTCCGAAGGTCGTGTTGCACGACGCGGCGAACGCCGTCTTCAGCGAGACGGTCCCCAGATCGAACCCGTTGTCGTTCTTGAGCGTGCGGGTCCCGATCTGCTCGCTGCCCGGGCACGCCACCGGGGAGTCGGCGGAGACCCCGCCCTGCTGCAGCGCCGCGGTCGCCGTGGCGATCTTGAAGGCCGAACCCGGCGAGTACAGGCCGTTGAGCGCCTTCGGCTGGTTTCCGGCGGCGCCGTTCTGCGCGACCGCCAGGAGTTCGCCCGAGGTCTTCATCGCGACGATGATCGCCGGTCCCCCGAAGCCGTCGACGGCCTTCTGAGCGGCGTTCTGGGACGCCACGCTCAAGGTCGAAACCAGCGGTTTGTCGGTCTCGGCGGCCTGCCCGAAGAGCGTCTCGACCGGTTTGCCGGAGACGTCGACGCGGGACACGGTGACGGTCGCTCCGGTGCCGCTGCTCTCCCCCGCGGCGACCTTGGACAGCGCTCCCTGCAGGATCGGCGCGACACCCGTCGCGTCACCGCCGACAAGCGCCTTGCCGTCCCGGTCGGCCACGACCGGCTTGGCCGAAACGGGGGCGACGGACAGCTTCTGCCCGGCTTCGAGCTTCGGGTGGATCACCGACATCGCCCAGCGGACCACCCATTTCCCGGCGTTGCGCACCAGTTCGAGCTTGCCCTCGTACTTCCAGACGCTGTTGCCCGGGAACGTCCACGCGACGTGGAAGGTGGCCGACGTCGTGGTCGCGTTGCCCGGCGTCGTCGGGACCTCGCCGAGCGACGTCCTGACCGACGCCCCGTTGAGCGCCGCGCGCGTTCCGAACAGGGCCGTCGTGGCCGCCGCCGGATCGTCGACCGGGGCGGTGTTCAGGTCACCCATGTCGAACAGCCGCAGGAACCGGCCGGCGACCTGCGCCGGGCTCTCCTGCGCGCTCTCGGTGGCGTCGCCCGGGCCGGAAGCCGCGGGCGCCCGGTCCTCCCTGACCAGGAGCACCACCGCGGCCACCACGATGGCGACCACCGCCAGCGCGGCGCCGATCAGGATCCCTCTTTTCCGGGCAGGACTCATGGATTCGCTCTCCCCCATACGACGCACCCTCGCGCGCCCCCGGGCGCCAGCCTGCCGATTTCCCCCGCGCAAGGCGGGGCGACGGCGAGAAAGCGACGGTTCCGAATCCGTTTCGTGATCGAGACCCGCCCCGGATGTCATGAAAGGGCCGTTCAGGACATTTTCTGTCCTGAACGGCCCTTTCATGACATTCCTAGCCAGCCGAGGGTCAGGCCTTGGTGACCGCCACGGTCACCTTCGTGCCCTCACCGACCGTCCCGGCCGAGCCGTCGGCGACGGCGCCGTACGCCACCGAAGTCGCCAGCGTCTCCGAAGCGATGAACTCCTCGTGCGTCTTCGCGGCCGTGACCACGTCCTCCGGCGCGTCCACCGTCAGCGCGATGCGGTCGGCGACGTCGAGCCCGGCGTCACGGCGGGCCTGCTGCACGACCCGCACCAGGTCGCGGGCCAGGCCCTCGGCCGCCAGCTCGTCGGTCACCTCGGTGTCGAGCAGCACCAGCCCGGCCCCGCCCGGCAGTTCCGCGGCCGCGCCGCCGCCCTTGGCGACCAGACGCCGGTCGTACTCGCCTTCGACGAGCTCGATCCCGGCCGCCACGACGGCGCCGCTCTCGGACGTCGTCCACTCACCGGCCTTGACGGCCTTGATCACCGTCTGGACGTCCTTGCCCAGCCGAGGTCCGGCAGCACGGGCGTTCACCGCGACCTCGAAACCGCCGTGCGCGGCGACGTCCGTGGTCAGCTCGACGGATTTGACGTTGACCTCGTCGCGCAGGATGTCGGTGAAGTCGCGCAGCGAGTCGGCCTCGTGCGCGGCGACGACCAGCTTGGCCAGCGGCAGCCGCACCCGCAGCTTGTTCGACTTCCGCAGCGAGAGCGCCGAAGACGCCACCTGGCGCACCCGGTCCATCGCCGTCACCAGCGCCGCGTCGGCGGGCAGGTCGAGCGCGTTCGGCCAGTCGGTCAGGTGCACCGAACGGCCGCCCGTCAGCCCGCGCCAGACGACCTCCGTGGTCAGCGGCAGCAGCGGCGCCACCACCCGCGACGTCACCTCCAGCACGGTGTGCAGGGTGTCGATCGCGTCCTGCTCGCCCGCCCAGAACCGGTCGCGCGACCGGCGCACGTACCAGTTCGTCAGCACCTCGAGGAAGTCGCGGACGGTCGAGCACGCACCGGCGACGTCGTAGGTGTCGAGCGCGTGCTCGACGTCGGTCACCAGTTCGTGCGTCTTCGCCAGCACGTACCGGTCGAGGATGTGCTTCGAATCCGTGCGCCACTGGCCTTCCACGCCCTCGGCGTTCGCGTAGAGCGCGAGGAAGTAGTACGAATTCCACAGCGGCAGCACGGCCTGGCGGACGGCGTCGCGGATGCCCTTGTCGGTGACGACCAGGTTCCCGCCGCGCAGGATCGGGCTCGCCATCAGGTACCAGCGCATCGCGTCGGAGCCGTCGCGGTCGAAGACCTCGTTGACGTCCGGGTAGTTGCGCAGCGACTTGGACATCTTCTGGCCGTCCGAGCCGAGCACGATGCCGTGCGAGATGCAGGTGCGGAACGCCGGCCGGTCGAACAACGCGGTCGCCAGCACGTGCAGGACATAGAACCAGCCGCGCGTCTGCCCGATGTACTCGACGATGAAGTCGCCCGGGTAGTGGTGCTCGAACCACTCGGTGTTCTCGAACGGGTAGTGCACCTGCGCGTACGGCATCGAACCCGAGTCGAACCAGACGTCCAGCACGTCCTCGATCCGGCGCATGGTGGACTTCCCGGTCGGGTCGTCCGGGTTGGGCCGGGTCAGCTCGTCGATGAACGGCCGGTGCAGGTTCTCCAGCCGCACGCCGAAATCGCGCTCGATCTCGTCGAGCGAGCCGTAGACGTCCGTGCGCGGGTACGCCGGGTCGTCCGACTGCCACACCGGGATCGGCGTGCCGAAGTACCGGTTGCGGGAGACCGACCAGTCGCGGGCGTTCTCCAGCCACTTGCCGAACTGGCCGTCCTTGACGTTCTCCGGGTACCAGGTGATCTGCTGGTTCAGCTCGACCATCCGGTCCTTGAACTCGGTCACCGCGACGAACCACGACGAGACGGCGCGGTAGATCAGCGGGTTCCGGCAGCGCCAGCAGTGCGGGTACGGGTGCTCGTAGGTCTCGTGGCGCAGCAGCACCGCGCCCTGACGGCCGGCCGAACCGGTGCCGTTCTTGAGGTCCTTGATGATGTTCGGGTTGGCGTCGAACACCTGCTGGCCCGCATAGTCCGAGACGGTCGCGTCGAACTTGCCCTGCGCGTCCACCGGCGTGACCGGGACGATGCCCGCCGCGTCGGTGACGACCTTGTCCTCTTCACCGTAGGCGGGCGCGATGTGGACGACACCGGTGCCGTCCTCGGTGGTGACGTAGTCCGCGGACAGCACGCGGTGCGCGTTCTCGTGCCCGGCGAAGTACGGGAACGGTGGGGCGTAACGGGTTCCGAGCAGCTCGGTGCCGGTGTAGTGCCCGACGACCACCGGCTCTTCGCCGAGCTCGCGGGCGTACGCGGCGACGCGCGCTTCGGCGAGCAGGAACCGCTTGCCGTCGCTTTCCACCACGACGTAACGCACGTCGGGGTGGACCGCGGTCGCGAGGTTGGACGGCAGCGTCCACGGCGTCGTGGTCCAGATCAGCAGGTAAGTGCCGTCGAGCTCGTTGTCGTTGCCCTCCAAGCGGAAACCGACCGTGACGGCCGGGTCCTGGCGGCTGGCGTAGACGTCGTCGTCCATCCGCAGCTCGTGGTTGGACAGCGGGGTCTCGTCGCGCCAGCAGTAGGGCAGGACGCGGTAGCCCTCGTAGACCAGGCCCTTGTCCCACAGCTGCTTGAACGCCCAGATGACCGACTCCATGTAGGACAGGTCGAGCGTCTTGTAGTCGTTGTCGAAGTCGACCCAGCGGGCCTGGCGGGTGACGTAGTCCTGCCATTCGCCGGTGTAGCGCAGCACGGACTCGCGGCACGCCTCGTTGAAGACGTCGATGCCCATCGCGTCGATCTCGGACTTCTCGGTGATCCCGAGCTGACGCATGGCCTCGAGTTCGGCGGGCAGGCCGTGGGTGTCCCAGCCGAAGCGGCGCTCGACGCGCTTGCCCTTCATGGTCTGGTAACGCGGCACCAGGTCCTTCACGTACCCGGTGAGCAGGTGACCGTAGTGCGGGAGACCGTTCGCGAACGGCGGGCCGTCGTAGAAGACGTACTCGTTCGAACCGTTGATGCCGGGGTCGCGGGCGTCGATCGACGCCTGGAAGGTCCGATCGGCTTCCCAGTACGCGAGGACGCGCTTTTCCGACTCGGGGAACGAAGGCTGGGACGGGACGCCGGTCTCGCCGTCCAGCTGTGCCTTGGGATACATCTTCGGTGCTCCTCGCGGTTCGTCTCTCGTACGGGCTTTCACCCACACGGGGACGAGACGGCCGTTTCCGGCGCGTTCCGCGGTACCACCCCGCTTGCCCGGCCGGTTGGTGTTCCGGTTGGGCCGCTCATTCGACGGCTGTGACGGGCCGTACCCGTCCGGTTCTACTGAGGGCTCGGCCGCTGAGGACATGGGCCCTGTTCTTCCGGAGGCTCCCCGGTGATGGCCGGATCGGTGCCAGTTGATTCAAGGGTAGCGCGCGGGGGCAACCGGGTTGTCACGGGTGGTGTCCAGCGGATCGGCGGACATCCTGCCACAGCCGCGTGGCACGGGATACGGGTCATCGGGGCAGTAGAGCCAGCCGGTCGTCGACGTCTCCTTGACCGCGACCGGCACCTGCCGGAACGCGGCGGAATCCAGGACACAGCTGTGGCGCACCACCTCATCGAAGAACCATTCAGAGGTGATCACCACCAGCACGCCGGGCGACTCCCGCAGCGCATCCTTGGCGGACTCCGCTTCGATCAACCGGAACGCCCGGTTGTTCGCGGGCGCGGTCACCCCTTTGTCGTCGAAAGCCACTTCGCCGGCGTTCAGCGACATGCGCAACCGGATCTGCGCCTCGGCCGGGTGCGCTTTGTTGTGCTGGCGCAGCGCGTCCGCGAGCGCGTACGGCAGCGACTCCACCAGAGGCCCCTTGGGCACCTGTGCCGGAACCAAGATGAACGCCCCGTCTCCGCGGTCCTCGACCCGGCAATCCGTCCAAGGGAGCCCCACGTCTTCGAACGCCCGTCGCAACGCGCGATACAAACCCTCCCGGACAGCCAGTTGATGCCGCGTCGTCCGCCACTCCTGCCCGAACTCCTCGACGTCCACGACGAGCACAGATCGATGAACGGCCACTCTCCTGTGCTTCATGCGTTCTCCAGCCGACGAGGTCCGCTTGTCGCGTGCCGGTCAGTCATCCGGTTGCACCACGATCAGGTCGGACAGTCCAGACTCAGCGGCGATTCCCCGTTGCGACGCCTCCGACACCGAGGCGCGTAAGGCGAAGGTCAGCGCGGGCGTGCGCACCAGCAAGCGCAGCGCGTACCTGACTTGACCAAGCTTGGAATGGCCCCCGCCTTGCGCCAGATCGTGGAGTTCACTGGCGTACTCGCAGAGGTAGCGCTGACGCTCCTGCCAAGGCAGGGCACAGACAGCCAGGTTCACGAGCCTCAGTGACACCCACGATGAACGACGGACCTGTCCAGACCGAAGGGCGTGTTCCGTCGGCGCTTGCGCGAACATCCCCGCGAGTTCGTTCACCAGTGGCAGGCAATCGTCCAGGGACTGCCCGACAGCCAGCCGAATGTCGAGCTCGAATTGCTGATCGAGATCAGAGGCACGAGCCTGTTCAAGCGCCCTACTGAAAGCGAAGACACCGTAACGGGCATAGCTCAGCCGCCGCTCGAGAGCGGTCTGCAGATCCTCGGCGCGCTCACGGTCGTACGCCGCATGCGAGTCGATTCCCTCGAGCAGGCGATGCTCGCGCTCGATGTCCCTTAACAGAAGGCGGATCCGGTTCCGGAGCTGTCGACGGGCGGTACCGCGAAAATCTATGTTGACCGCATGTGCCCGGCGAAGAATGGTTTCCAGCTCCGAAACGACCAAGCGATCTTCCGCCAGCACCCGGGCAAAGGCATGGAAGGAGTCGGCCGTGCTCATGACGTACCCCCGGCCAGGTTCGGGCGCAGACGGCCGATTCCCTCCACGGACGCCTGGCCACGTAACAACGCCGCCTGCACGAGCCCCATAGCGGCCGGGTCGACACGGTAATAGCGCCGCCGCGGCCTGCCTTCTTCGCGAGCGTCGACCGCTTCCCATCGACTGGACAACCAGCCCAGGCCTTCCAATCGCGCCAAGATCGGGTGCACCGTGCCACTGGGCAATCCCGCCTCGGCACAGATCTGCAGGCCGTACAACTCCCTCGATGGGTCGGTCATCAACGCTCGCAGAACCAACAGCGTCGGCAACGTCATCCGAGGCTTACCAGAACGCGCCATGCTTTTACTCTACTTAGCCCCTAAGTAGAGTAAAAGCATGGTCACTCCGAAGAGTGAACACGCAAGCAGCGCGGCACTGAAGCGCGGCCGTGTAGGTCGTTATACAGGGTTCGGCCTATGTTCTGAGGTGCATGGTGTTCCTCCTTGGCGTTCCGGTCGGGTCGAGGTAAGCGGGCGAGGTGAATTCGGGGAGTCCGTCCTGGGCGATCTGAACCTTCCATTCGCTGCGGTGGATCAGCCGGTGGTGTTTGGTGCAGAGCAGGACGAGGTTGTCGATTTTCGTTTCGCCGTGGTGCCGCCAGAAAACAATGTGGTGGGCAGTGCAGCGCGGTACGGGCATGTCGCAGCCGGGGAACGCGCATCCTCCGTCGCGGAGGGTGAGTGCGTATTTCTGGGCCAGTGACACAGTGCGCTTGGAGCGGCCGATATCCAGTGGTTCGCCTGCGGTGCCGAGGACGCCGGGTCTGACACGGGCATCGCAGGCGAGAATCCGCGCGTCAGTCGCGCTGATCGGCCCGACCAGATCCAGGTGGGCTTCGCCGATGTCCCGGATCAGGTCGTCATAGGACATGGTGATGAGGATGTGAGTGGCTTCCCCAGCCTGGCCGGGAAGATTCCGGCTGGTGGTCTTCAACCGGACATAGTCGGTGAAGGCATCGCCGTAGCGTTCGTCCTGGGTCCGGGAGTCTCGGACGCCGTCGATGGCTTTGTGGGGTTTGGCCATCGGATCGAGGTCGGATTTGAGTCGGGCGTAGGTTTCCAGGTCCAGTCTGGCTTTGAGGCCGAGGGTGCCGTCGCGGTGTTTGATGAACCGTAGTTCCGGTCGGGTGTCTTTCGGGTCCTCGTTGCGGGGTTCTTTGCCGTCGGGGTCGAGTTCGTCCAGCAGGCGGCGTCCGGCGCGAGCGATCTGCCGTGGCCCCGCACACCGGGCCAACTCGACCAGGATCTTCTCCCCGGCCCGCACATCGCCCTCAGGAACACTGGACGGGATCCGGGCGAGAGTCTTGATGATCGCGTCGATCTGGCCACCACCGATCGCGCCCTCCGCGGCAGCCTCGGCTGTCAACGGTGCCAACGGTGGTTCGGGGTCACCACCGATCGGCGGGCCGGGATGCAGCGCCAGCACCCGGTCGGCGCGGGCGGCGGCTTCCTTGTCCGACACCAGGAAATCCTCGAAAATCAACCCGGCCAGCGTCGAATGACCGCTGCACCCACGGATCCCGCGGGAATTGATTTCCGCAAGGATCGCGTTCTGCTCGGCATCCAGTTGGCGCTTAATAACTTCGAGTTCCTGTTTGCGGGCGTGCAGCGTCGCCGTGTCGACGCGCCACCACTCGATGGACGTCTCTGGAGGTGCATCGTTGCTGGCCACGACACCGAAGCTAGCCTGAATCGAACGTCTGCGCTAGCCCAAAAAGAGCAACATGAAGAATTGCCGAAAAATGGCGACAGCGAAGTGAGTCTTAAAGCAGCGAAGCACCTTAAGGACACGAAGGTGCCTTAATCACTGGACACGAATTGGATTCACGCGCGCGACCGACGCCTGCCCATCACACAGGCCCCGAGTTGCCGTCCCCGCCACCGCCTCTAGGTTGACGGTATGCCGATCTGCGTGGCCCGATGAAAGGGCCCGGACTCCTCGTCGTCCTGCTGGTCGTCCTCGGTGGCGTCAGCGGGCTCGGGTTCCTCTTGGGACTGGGCAATGCGGCCGTCCTGGCCGCCCTCACCGCGCTCTTCTGTCTCATCGCGGCGGTCGGCGGGCCGCTCTGGGCGGATCTGCGGTTGCTGGCGTGGTTCGCGCCCGCGCTGATCCTCGCGGTCGGGGTGCCGCGGTTGCTGGGTGCGGTGTCGCAGTGGGCGGCGATCGGGCTGCTGGTGGCGATCGTGGTGGTCGCCGGTCTGCTGCCCGTGCTCGGACCGCGGTTCGTGACGGTCGGGCTGGGGCTCGGGATGGCGTCGCTGTTCGGGTACGGCTTCCAGTTGACGGGCACGGCGTCGGCGGGGCAGATCCTGGGCGCGCCCGCGGTCGCGGTGGTGGTCGTGATCCTGTTGCGGGTGCTGATGGGCGCTAAGGATCCCGCCAAGCCGACCCGTGACGCGCTGGCCGACGCGCTCTCGACGGGTACTTCCGAGACCCAGGTGCGGGCGGCGAGGCTTTGGCTCGCGGATCGGCCCCGTCGCTGGACCGGCGGGGTCCTCGGCGGCCTGTTCCGGTATCGCGCGGCCACGGGGTTGCTGGAGATCCGCCGGAAACGGCTGAACAGCAAGGAGATCGGCGAAACGCTCGACGCCGCCGCGGAAGAAGCCGCCAGGCTGGCCGAAGCCGTCCGAAGCCCCACCGCGCCGAGCGACGTCGAACCGGTGCGGCGCAACGAACCCGGCGGTCTGCCCGGCGCCACGGCGAGGCTGGTCACCGCGCTCTGGGAGGCACTCGAAACCATCCGGACCGCGGCGACCGAACGTGACGAGTCGCGTGTGGACGTTCCGAAGGGACTCCGCAAGGAACTGCGCAGGATCGAGCTGGGTGGCGCGTTTTCCTGGCAGTCGGCGCAGTTCCGGCACGCGCTCCGCTGCGGGATCGGCGTCGGTTTGGCCTTGGTGGTCGCGAGTTTCCGGCCCGGCGACCCGCTCACCGTGTCGTTCCTGCTCGGCACCTTCGCCATCCTGCAACCGGAATGGCGGGACAGCCTCGGCAAAGCCTGGCAGCGGATCGGCGGTTCACTCGGTGGCGCCGTCGTCCTGAGTCTCGTTCTTTGGCTTCTGCCGCAAGGATTCCTGCTGCCGATCGGGCTCGTCGCGCTCCTCGGCGGGTTCTCGTTCATGCAGACGCGGCCGGCGGTGTTCAACGGCTGCATGGTCCTGATGTCGGTCGGCATGAACGCGACCACCAGACATCTCGACCCGCGTTACGTCCTCGTCGAGTACCTGCTCCTGATGATCCTCGCCGGCGCCATCGCGCTGCTGTTCGGGTTCGCCGCGATCCCCGGGGTGCCGAAACCCGGTCCGGCGGAACGGTTCGAGAACGCCGTCGGCACCACCCGGGAGCTGCTCGGCTCGGTGGCGCGGAAACTACGCGGCGAAGACATCGACCCGCGGACGCTCGGCCGCGAGTTCCGCGCCGCCACCATCGCCCATCACGGTCTGCTCGCGGCGGAGCCGGGCACGAAGGAACCCGCGCCCGGGCAACGGGACGCGCTGGAGAAGGCCGCCGAAGCCTTGCGCGGCCTGTCCGTCACGGCGTCGTCGCTTTTGCTGCGGCCCGGATCGGCCGGAGCGGCGGACGCCGTGGACGAGGCCGCGCGCACGCTCGGCACCGAAGAAGCCGCGGAGATCCCTGTGCCCCGGGACGCGGACGAGGAACAGCGCCTGGTGCTCGACACGATCGCCGCCGACGTCGTGGCGGTCGGCGAAGCGGCGCAGAAGCTCTAGGCCTTCTCGCGGTGCTTCCCGGCGATCTCGGCGTCGGGAGTGCACAGCGCGCACGGGGTGAACCCGAGCTGCCGCGCCTCGCCGATGCCGAGCGGGATGGTGTCCCGCGTTTCGAGCCACTCGCACGAAGTCACGTGATAGCGCGGGTACTCGTCGACGACGACGACCTCGATCTCGAGTTCGGAGACGATCGCCACATCCGCGGGGTCGCTCTTCTCCTCGCCGGGGTCGCCGCTTTGCTGCGGCTCAGGGGTGTCCTCCGCGTCGCCGAGTTCACCCGCGGCGGGCATCAGGACGGTCTGCTCGACGTCCTCGGGCTTCTTTTCCTCACCCTCGGCGGGCTCGTCCTCTTCGGCCGGGTCTTCCGCCGCTTCTTCAGCGGGGGCCTCGGCCGCGCGCTTCTTCCGGCGGCGCAGCCAGTCGAAGAGGAGCAGCAACCCCGCGACGACGGAGAGGCCGATGGAAATCCAAGCCCACAGGGAGTTCGCGGTGATGAGCGCCGCGACGAGCAGCCCCAGAGCCGCCAGTACCAGTACCAGGACGATGAAGAGCACGGTGAATTACAACACGAGCGCACAGGGAAACGGCCCCGACCCTCCGGAGAGTGCCGAGGCCGTTCCACTGTGTAGAAACAAACCGGAGCAGAGATCAGCCCGCTTCGGCCCGAGGACCGAACGAGTAACCCTGTCCGCTACCGGAGGACGAGGACTGCCCCGAGTTCGACGAGGACGCCGAGGCGGGAGCGGCCGAACCGCGGTCGTCGAGCTCACGCAGCTGGGACTCGAGGAACCCGCGCAGCCTCGTGCGGTACTCCCGCTCGATCGTGCGCAGCTCTTCGATCTTCTTGCCCAGCGAGCCCTTCTCCGCGTTCATGTTGTTCATGGTCTCGGTGTACTTGCGCTGAGCCTCGCGCTCCATGGTCGTCGCCTTGTCGCGCGCCTGGCGCTCCAAGGTCTCGGCACGGGTCCGCGCGTCGTTCAGCATCGTCTCGGCACGCGTACGCGCCTCGTTCACCATCGAGTCCGACTTGGACCGCGCGTCCGACAGCAGCTGCTCGGACTTGGTCCGGGCTTCGGCGAGCATGCCGTCCGACTCGGTCTTGGCCTCGGCGGTGAGCCGGTCGGCCATTTCCTGCGCCAGCCCGAGCACCTTCGCGGCCTGGACGTTGGGCTCCCCGTTGTCCGGCACCATCGAGTGGGCCTGGGTCTGCTCCATCGCCGACTGCGGCGGCGGCACCGGCGCCAGGCGGCGCGACGGCTCGTCGCGTACCTGCGGCGGCGGGCCGACGGCGCCGGCCTTGGCGTTTTCGAGCTCACCACGCGTGGTCTCGAGCTCGTTGTCGAGCTGCTCGACCTGCTGCCGCAGCTCGTTGTTGTCCTCGATCAACCGGGCAAGCTCGGTCTCCACCAGGTCGAGGAACGCGTCCACCTCGTCCTCGTTGTAGCCCCTTTTGCCAATGGGCGGCTTGCTGAACGCGACGTTATGCACGTCAGCGGGGGTCAACGACATCAGATCACCTCACGCACTCCATGGCCTGCAGGTCCACCGGGGCTTCCCCGAAAATCACCCTGGCGTTGCCAGCTGCATCGCGAAGAACACAACCAACAGCAGCACCATAATCGATAAGTCCAGTCCGACGCCGCCGATTCGTACGGTCGGGATGATTCGTCTGAACAGACGAACCGGTGGGTCGGTCACTGTGTAGATGGTCTCGAGCGTTACCGCAACCCCTCCGGCAGGACGCCACTCGCGAGCGAAAGCACGCACGAGCTCGACGACGATCCGTGCCGTCAGCAGGAGCCAGAAGGCGAACAGCACGTACCAGACGACCAGCAACACAGCATTCACGTAACCACTCTGCCATGCCTCACGTCAAAAGACGCGGTCGACGGGCCGCGGATGCCGATGAGTCGACAAAATCACATCCGGCTGCGCTCAGCGGTCACCGGGTGATCAGCCGCGCAGGAATAATCCGCCTTCGGCAATCCGCCGACGGTCCTCCGCGGTGACATCCACATCGGGCGGTGAGAGAAGGAACACCTTGTTGGTGACCTTGTCCATCGATCCGCGCAACGCGAAAGCGAGCCCCGCGGCGAAGTCGACGAGACGCTTCGCGTCCGCGTTCTCCATCTCCGTGAGGTTCATGATCACCGGGATGCCCTCCCGGTAGTGCTCCCCGATCGCGCGCGCTTCCGCGTAGCTCGTCGGGTGCAGCGTCGTGATCCGGCTCAACGGGTCACGCACCGCCGGACGCACCGGCTCGGTGACCGGCCGCAGCCGCGCGACCGGCTCCGGCTGACGGTCCATCGCCAGCGCTCCGTGGACGGCCGGCTCCGGACTGGCCACGGAGCGTGACCGAGGCCGGGGCGCGGGCTCGTCGTAAGTGTCAACTTCGTCCCGGTAACGTCCACCCCGTGACCGGGCCGGCGGCTCGTCGTCGTAGTCGTACTCGTCGTCGGCGTAGCCTCGCCGGTACTCATCCTCGACGTCATAGCCGTCTTCGTCCGCGGGCACCATCCCGAAGTAGGCCTTCAGCTTCTGCAGCGCGCTCATGCCTCTCCCTAGCCTTAGCCGCGTCCCGCACGTACTCCCCCGCCCTCGCCGCCACTCCCCGTAACGACGGGACGGTATTCCCTAAGGCGAGGCTAAACCGCGTCCACCGAGCAACGCGGTTCCGACACGCACACAGGTCGACCCGTGCGCGATCGCCTGCTCGAGATCATTGCTCATTCCGGCGGAGATCTCACGGGCATTTGGGTGTTCTTCCCGTAGACGCTCCGACGCTCGGGCGAGTTTCCCGAACGCCTCCGCGGGATCAGTACCCAGCGGCGCGACCGCCATAAGCCCCCGGAGGCGAATATCACCCACATGGGCTATCCGCTCCGCCAAATGGCTCACGTCGCTCAACCGAATGCCCCCGCGCTTCGGATCGTCATCGAGACTTACTTGAATGAGGACGTCCAGCGGGTGCTCGCGTTGCCCGGAATCGAGGGCCGACTTGGTCGCCTTCGCGAGTGCCTCGGCCAGCCGTTCGGAGTCGACGGACTGGACCTCGTCGGCCCACCGCACGACCGATTTGGCCTTGTTCCGCTGCAGGCTGCCGACCATATGCCAGCGGATCCGGGCGTCCGGGCGCAGACCGGCGACCTCTTCGGCCTTCGCGCCCGCTTCCTGATCGCGGTTCTCGGCGAGGTCGAGCGCGCCGAGGTCGGCGAGCAGCGCGGCGTCGAGCGCCGGGAAGGTCTTGGTGACCGCGAGCAGTTTGACCTCGTCGCGGGCCCGGCCGGCGGATTTGCACGCGGCCGCGATCCGCTCTTCCACTTCGGCGAGGGAAGCGGCGAGTTCCCCCTTGCGGGTGTCACTCATGACGCGTCCAGCCAGGTGATCCCGGCGATCCGGCCCGTGGTGCCGTCGCGGCGGAAGCTGAAGAGCGTCTTGTCTTCGTTGGTACAGCGCGGATCCACGCCGATCTTGCCGACGCCGAGGTCGGCCAGCTGCCGCCAGAGACCGGCCCGCAGGTCGAGCCCCGGCGTGCCCTTGCGGGTTTTGCAGGCGCTGCCCGGCACGTGCTTTTCGACGTCGGCGGCCATGTCGGCGGGGACTTCGTAGCAGTCGCCGCAGATCGCGGGACCGAGCAGTG
Organism: Amycolatopsis sp. MJM2582; assembly: GCF_000754115.1. Classification (NCBI taxonomy): domain Bacteria; kingdom Bacillati; phylum Actinomycetota; class Actinomycetes; order Pseudonocardiales; family Pseudonocardiaceae; genus Amycolatopsis; species Amycolatopsis sp. MJM2582. The sequence goes on along the minus strand of NZ_JPLW01000006.1, from coordinate 164,887 downwards.
CTTCGGTCCTGGCCGGTTCGGCGCCGACCGAACGCATCGCCTCGACCGCGGCGGGGACGACGCCGACCCTGGCGCCGACGCGGCCCGCGTGGACGGCGGCGACGACACCGGCGTCGGCGTCGGCCAGCAGAAGAGGTACGCAGTCGGCGACGAGCACCACGAGCGCGAGGCCGGGCTCGGCCGTCACGAGCGCGTCGGTCGCTTCGGCGGCGGAGGTCTCCGAGCCGTCCACGATGGTCGCTGTCCGGCCGTGGACCTGCTCCATCCACGCCAGCCTGTCCTCGGCGAGGCCGAGTTCGGTGGCGAGGCGCTTGCGGTTGGCGTAGACGTCGCCCGCGTCGTCGCCGACGTGATCACCGAGGTTGAAGGTGTCGTAAGGCGCGCGGGAAGCCCCGCCCGCCCGTGTCGTGACGACCCGCCGTACCCGCACGCTTTTCCTCCTAGACCTGAGTGAAGGCCCCCTCGACTGTAGTCAAGGAGGCCTTCACGGAACGTACTGGCGAACTACCGGCGCATGAACGGCGGCACGTCGACCTCGTCGTCCGACGGGTCGTCGTGCACCGGGGTCGCGCGGCCGGGCAGGCTGCCGTGGTTCGTGTTCGACCCGATCGGCGAGTAGCCGCGCGAACCGCCGCCGGGCTGCGGGAGCCCGCCGCTCAGCGAACCGTTGCCCTCGTTGCGGGTGGACGGCATCGGCGTGTGCGTGCGCGGCGGCGCGACCGGGTAGCCGTTCGACCCGGTCGACGGCACCGGCGTGGCGCCCGAAGGCGGGCTCTGCACCGGGGTCGCCCCGCCGGCGTTGACCTGGCCGGCCTGCGCGGACGCGGTCGAGTTCGTGCGGGAGCCGAACGCGGGCGGGTCGAGCTTCTTGTGCGTCGGGGTGCCGGCGTCGAAACCGGCCGCGATCACGGTGACCCGCACCTCGTCGCCGAGCGAGTCGTCGATGATCGTCCCGAAGATGATGTTGGCGTCGGGGTGCGCGGACTCCTGCACCAGCGAGGCGGCTTCGTTGATCTCGAACAGGCCGAGGTCCGATCCGCCCGCGATCGACAGCAGCGCGCCGTGCGCCCCGTCCATCGACGCTTCCAGCAGCGGCGAGTTGATCGCCTTCTCCGCGGCCTGGATCGCCCGGCCCTCGCCGCGCGCCGAGCCGATGCCCATCAGCGCGGAACCCGCGCCGGACATGACGCTCTTGACGTCGGCGAAGTCCAGGTTGATCAGACCCGGCGTGGTGATCAGGTCGGTGATGCCCTGGACACCCGAAAGCAGCACCTCGTCCGCCGAACGGAAGGCGTCCATCAGCGAGACGCCGATGTCGCCCAGCTGCAGCAGCCGGTCGTTCGGGATCACGATGAGCGTGTCGCATTCGTTGCGCAGCTGCTGGATGCCCTCTTCGGCCTGCTTGCTGCGCCGCTTGCCCTCGAAGGTGAACGGGCGGGTGACGACGCCGATGGTCAGCGCGCCGAGTTTGCGGGCGATCTGGGCGACGACCGGCGCGCCACCGGTGCCGGTGCCACCGCCCTCGCCCGCGGTCACGAACACCATGTCGGCGCCCTTGATGACCTCTTCGATCTCTTCGCGGTGGTCCTCGGCGGCCTTCTGCCCCACCTCGGGGGCGGCGCCGGCACCGAGGCCGCGGGTCAGTTCCCGGCCGATGTCGAGCTTGACGTCGGCGTCGGACATGAGCAGTGCCTGCGCGTCGGTGTTCACCGCGATGAACTCGACGCCCTTGAGGCCGACCTCGATCATGCGGTTCACGGCGTTCACGCCGCCGCCGCCGATACCGACGACCTTGATCACCGCAAGGTAGTTGTGCGGGGGCGTCATCGGGGCCGCCTTCCTGATCGTGTGTGCCCGTGCTGCCCGCCGGTCGCTGAGCCTGTACCGAACCCTCGAGCTGAAGTTCAGATTGAGAGTTATGTCAACTGCCGACGTTGAAGCAGGACGGTATGCACCAGGCTGGCTCGAATCCAGTAGCCACGCCGTGTGTCGCAAAGGTGTTTTGCCACAACATGTTCGCGGGCGCAAGAGCGAGACCCGGTCGCGGCGGCGAACGGCGGCCTGGTAAAAGCGAAGATCAGGTGGGCATCGACATGACCATGACGACGTCCTTCGACGGCGACCCGGTCGGTGATCCACCGGCCTGTTCGACGCTGAGCGCGAACTTCTCCGCCCCGCCGAGCCCGTCGGCGACCAGCAGTGCACCGTCCTGACCACCGGAAATGAGCCCGGCGGGCTTGGGCGCGGCACCCGGGTACATGAGCCAGGCCTGATAGGTCCGGCCCGGTTCGTTCGCCGGCAGCTGCGCCGCCATGAACACCAGCCGGTCCTTCGCGCGCGACATCATCACGGTGCCACCGCCGCCGGCCGAGGTCTCGGCGTGCCCGGTCCGGAGATCGGCGGCCGAAAGGACGTCGGCGACCGGGGCGTAGCGCTCCGCGTACTGCGCCGCACGCTCCCGCGCGGCCGTCAGCTGCGAGTGGTTGTCGTAGGCGATCCCGCCGAACACGGCGGTGCCCGCGAGCCCGACGACGGCCGCGGCCACCGCGGCGATCGCCCAGCGCGGGGCGCGACGCCGGTCCTTGACGCGCTCGCCCGCGCCGAAGCGCGTCTTCGGCGGCTGCTGCCTGGTCGCCATCGCCTCGGCGAGCACGCGGCGTTTGAGTTCGGGCGGCGGGTCTTCGGCCAGCGCGGCACCGAGCCGGGTCGCCGTCATCTGCAGTTCGAGGACCTCCTGCGCGCACGAGGCGCACTCGGCGAGGTGGCGCTGGAACTGCGCTCGCTCCACTTCGGACAGCGCGTCGACGGCGTACGCGCCGGTGAGCGTGTGCATTTCGGGCATGGTCATGCCGTCACCCCCAAACAGTCCCGGAGCCTGATCAGGCCGTCCCGGAGCCGGGTCTTGATGGTTCCGTGCGGGGTCTGCAGCACCTCTGAGACCTCGCGATAGGTATAGCCCTGGTAGTAGGCGAGCAGGACGGATTCCCGTTGCAGCTCGGTGAGGGTGGTCAGGCAGCGGCGTACCTGCGAACGCTCCCAACGGGCCGCGACGGCCTCCGCCACCTCGTCGAAGGGCCGCGCGCGGGCGGCCTCGAAGGTCGCCTTGACCTCGCGGTCCGAACTGGCGCGTGCCGAGCGGACGCGGTCGACGGCGCGGCGGTGCGCGAGCGTCATGGCCCAGTTCAGCGCGCTCCCCCGCTCCGGGGAGTAGCGCGTGGCCGTGCGCCACAGCTCCACCATGACCTCCTGCGTGACCTCTTCGGACTGCGCGGCGTCACGGAGGATCCGCCGCACGAGGCCGAGGACCGGCCCGGCGAGCTGGTCGTACAAGGCGTCGAAGGCCCGTTCGTCCCCCTTCGCGACCCGGACGAGCAGTTCCTCCGCCGTCGGACCGGCCGGTTCGCCGTCACCGGGGACGGGCGCCATCCGGCGCGGGCGTGCCGATTCATCCATCAAGCCTGCCTCCGGCCGTCTGCGGCGTCCGTGGGGTGATCGGCGCCTTCTTCAACCACAGTTTGACCCCATGCCGCCGGATCAGCGCGGAGACCCGGTGCGGCATGAGCGGACGGGTGATCAGCATGTGCGCCAGCCACTTGGCGGTGACCGGGCGACGCACACCGCGCAACGACGCGATCAACGGTGTCCGGCCGTCCTGATGGAGGGCGATCTTGACCGAAAGCAGCGACTCCGGCCGGGGTACCGCCATCCGGTACTCGCCGTCCATCGACTGGAACGGCGAGACGTAGAACTCCTTGTCCGCGAAGGCGTTCCCGGCCTCGTCGGGGCGAAGGAGGTACGCGTGCCTGCCCCCGTAGGTGTTGTGCACCTCGGCGACGACGCATTCGAGTTCGCCGTCGGGCCGGTGGCACCAGTACAGGGTGATCGGGTTGAAGTTGTGGCCGAGCATCCGCGCGCCAGCCAGCATCAGCACCCGGCCGCCGCGGAGGTCGACGCCGCGCGCCGCGAGCCAGCGGTCCAATTTGGACCGGATGCTGGAGGTGTCCTCGGGCGCGAAGTGGTCTCGCGAGTCGAAGCGGGCGAAGGGGCGAAGGCACCACGGCAGCTTCGGCGGCACATCGAGGTCGACGAACCACAGGTAGATCCGGTGGGCGAACGAGATCGGCGGCTCGACGCGCCGGACATGCGCCACCGTGGAGTCGTAGAGCACGGCCATGACGGTCACCATCGCACCCCGAAGTTCTCGGCCGCGCGGACACCGGACGCGCAGCCGTCCTCGTGGAATCCCCAGCCGTGGTACGCGCCAGCGAAGGCTACCGTGCCGTCGTTCAGTTCGGGCAGACGGCGCTGGGCGGCCACGGATTCCGGCGTGTAGACGGGATGTTCATAGGTCATCTTGGCCAGCACCGAGCCGTCGGCCGGGCCGGTGCCCGGGTTGAGCGTGACGACGTAGCCGGTCGGCTCGTCGAGCCGCATCAGTCGGTTCATGTCGTAGGACACCTGGACCGCGCCGTGATGGGCACCGCAGAACGGCGTCGCGTAGTTCCAGCCCGCCCGCGCCGATTCCGCCGTCGGGAGCACGCCGGTGTCGGTGTGCAGCCACGCCTCGTTGCTGGAGTACCGGAACGCCCCGAGGACGTCGCGCTCCGCCGCGGTCGGCGACGCGAGCAGCTTCAGCGCCTGGTCCGCGTGCGTGGCCAGGACGACCTTGTCGAGCCGGTGCCGCGTGTCGGCGTCGTCGCGGACCTCGATCCCCCGAGCGGTGCGCTTGACCGAGCGGACCGGAGTCGACAGATGCACCGCGGTCAGCTGTTTGGCGGCCCGCTCGACGTACTCGCGGGAGCCGCCGACGACGGTGCGCCACTTCGGGGACCCGCCGACCGACAGCATCCCGTGGTTGCGGAGGAACTCGAACAGGTAGCGCGCGGGGTACTTGAGCGTGTCGGTCCGGTCGGCGGACCAGACGGTCGAAACGACCGGGAGCATGAAGTGGTCGACGAAGTACTTCGTGTACCCGCCGATCGCGAGGAAGGCGCCGAGGGTGACGTCTCCGGCCTCGGGCGCTTCGAGGACGCGCCTCGCGTGCCGGTGGAAGCGCTTGACGTCGGCGAGCATCCGCAGGTAGCGGCCCCGTGCGACGTTGCGCGGCTGCGCGAACAGGCCTTTCAGGCCCTTCGCGCCGGCGTACTGGAGCCCGCAGCCGTCGCAGCGGATGCTCATCGACATCTCGGTGTCGCGGGTGGCGACGCCCAGTTCGGCGAACAGGCGGAGCAGGTTCGGGTAGGTACGCTCGTTGTGCACGATGAACCCGGAATCGACGCCGACGGTGCCGCCGTGCGCGCTCGGGACGTCGTGGGTGTGCGCGTGCCCGCCCAGCCTGTCCTCGGCTTCGAACAGCAGTACCTCGTAGCGGCGTTGCAGCAGATAGGCGGCCGTGAGGCCGGCCACGCCGCTGCCGATGACTCCGATGCGTTGACCCTTGGTGTGCACGTGAAGCATTCGGAGCCGGATCGGGCGAGGATTGGATCTCGTGAACCGGCTCGGCATCCGACCCATCCCTTTCCGGTCCGGGAGCGAATGACGACTATGCCGAACAGTCCTGTGTCCCGCCTAGCCCCGTTCGTCGAGCGGCTCCTCGGTGGTGCCCTTCCGGTCGGTTTGCGTACCTGGGATGGCGTACGCGCCGGTCCGCCGGATGCCCCGACCGTGGTACTCCACAACCGCCGGGCCCTGCGCCGTCTCCTCTACGCCCCCGGCGAATTGGGCCTGGCCAGGGCGTACGTCTCGGGTGATCTCGACGTCGAGGGCGATCTCGCCGACGGATTCCGCCGGATCTGGGCGCTGACCCGTTCGGGCGCCGTGCGTGGCGCGAAGCTCGGCCCGCGCGACTGGGCCGAGGCCTTGCGTCTCGCCGTGGGCCTCGGTGTCGCCGGGCCGCCGCCCAAGCCGCCCGCCGAGGAGGCCCGGCTGTCCGGGAAGCTGCACACCCTGCTCCGCGACAAGTCGGCGATCGCGCACCACTACGACCTCAGCAACGCCTTCTACCAGCTGTTGATGGACGAATCGATGGCCTACTCGTCGGCGTACTGGACGTCCGAGGACGAGGGGTACGACCTCGAACAGGCGCAGTGGGACAAGCTCGAACTGATCTGCCGCAAGCTCGGCCTGCGCCCGGGGATGCGGCTGCTCGACGTCGGCTGCGGCTGGGGCTCGCTCCTGGTGCACGCGGCGAAACATCACGGCGTGACCGCCGTCGGGATCACGCTGTCGGCGGAGCAGCTGCAGCACGTCCGCGGCCGCCTCGTCCAGCACGATCTGGAGGATCGCGTCGAGGTCCGGCGGCAGGACTACCGCGAACTGCGTGACGAGCCCTTCGACGCCGTCGCCTCCATCGAGATGGGTGAGCACGTCGGCGAGGAGAACTACCCGGAGTACACCCGGACGCTGTACCGGATGCTCAAGCCCACCGGACGGCTGGTCCTGCAGCAGATGTCGCGCGGCGCGGTGGCGCCCGGCGGCGGCGCGTTCATCGAACGCTACATCGCCCCCGACATGACGATGCGGCCGCTGAGCCGCACGCTCGGGCATCTGGAGACCGCCGGATTCGAGATCCGCGACGTCCACGCGCTGCGAGAGCACTACGTGCGCACGGTCCGGGCCTGGGAGAAGACGCTCGAAAGCAACTGGGACGACGTCGTCGCGCTGATCGGTGAATCCGGCGCCCGGGTGTGGCGGCTGTACCTGGTCGGCGGGGCGCTCGCGTTCGAGGAGAACCGGATGGGCGTGGACCAGATCCTCGCGGTCCGTTCGTCGGCAGAGGGCTTGAGCGCGCTGCCCGCCACCCGGGAGTGGTCCTGATGCCTCTCGGCGGGACCCTCGCGGTCACGGCGGGCGCGACGCTGCTGGCCTTCGTCATCACCTTCGGCATCGCGCGATGGCGGAAGCGGTACGACACCGTCGACACGCTGTGGGGCCCCGGCTTCGCGCTCGTCGCGCTGGTGGCGGCCCCGCTCGGGGACGGGTCGGTCGCGCTGCGCGTGGTCACCGCGCTGCTGACCGCGGTCTGGGGCGTACGCCTCGGCGTCCACCTCCACCTGCGCAACCACAACTTGCCCGAAGACCCGCGCTATGTGCGGATGGCCGAGAGCGCCGGCCCGAATCCGGCGCTCAAGCTGTTCGTCCGCGTGTACCTGGTGCAGGCCGTGGTGCTCTGGTTCGTCTCGCTGCCGGTCCAGTTCGCGATGTACGGCGACACCTTCGGGGTGACGGCGTGGCTGGGCGTCGCGGTGTGGCTGGTGGGCTTCGGGTTCGAGACGGTCGGCGACGAGCAGTTGCGCCGGTTCAAGGCCGACCCGGGCAACAAGGGGAAGGTGCTCGACAGCGGGCTGTGGCGCTACACCCGGCATCCCAACTACTTCGGGGACGCGTGCGTGTGGTGGGGCCTGTACCTGCTGGCGTGTTCGAGCTGGGTGGGGGCGGCGACCGTGCTGTCGCCGATCGCGATGACGTACACGCTGGCCAAGGGGACCGGAAAACCTTTGCTGGAGAAGGGTTTGCGGCGTTCGCGGCCGGGATACGCGACGTACGTCGAGCGGACCAGCGGGTTCTTCCCGCTGCCCCCTCGCCGCGTCACTCCCCGGTGAGACCGTCCGTCAGCTCGCGCAACAGGTCGAGGTGGCCGGCGTGCCTGCCGGTCTCCTCGATCATGTGCGCGACCACGAACCGGACGTTGACCTTGCGGTCGCCACGGAAAGGGACCTCGTCGTCCAGCCCCATCGCTTCGACGATCTTGCGGCTGCGCTCGCACTCGGCCTCGTAGGCGGCGATCAGCTGCTCGATCGGGGTCTGCATGGCGACCCGGAACTCGGCGTCCGGATCGGCCTCCAGCGCCTCCTTCCAGACGTCCTCCTGCCCGCCGAGCACCACGTTGAACCAGTACTGCTCGACGAGGGTCAGATGCCCGAGCAGACCGGCGACGGTGGTCAGTTCGCTGGGGACGAGCGGTCGCCGGGCCTGCTCGTCGGTGAGGCCGGAGCATTTCCACACGACGGTGGCGCGGAGGAAGTCGAGGAAGCCGTTCAGCTGGGTGCGCTCGTCGCCGGTGAGCGGCGGTTCGGGGCGCTTCGGTTCGTCGGTCATGGTCGTGCAGTCTGCCGGTTTCCTCGGATGATCCGCTAACGAGTTACCCGGGGAGGCACTGTCCACCATCTGTCGCAGAGCCGTGGTCCATGTCCGAACGTGATCCCATCGTTCGAGTGAACCCCACGGTAGTTAGCGCCCAGGAAACATGACGACCACCCGCCCGTCATGTCAGGCTGGTGCAGTTGTGCCCATCGCCCGCCGGTTCCCGGAGAAAGGTCACTGATGTCAGGCCTGCAGCTGAGCGCACTCGATGTCGCTTTCCTTTGCCTGGAAAGCGAAACGACGCCCATGCACATGGGGGCGGTGGTCACCTTCCGTCCGCACGGGCAGGTGCACGCGCGCGAGCTGACCACGCTGCTCGCCGAGCGGGCGGCGCGGCTCCCCAAGCTGCGTCAGCGTCCCCGCACCGCGCTGTTCCCGCCCGGCGCCGCGATCTGGGCCGAAGACCCGGATTTCGTTGCCAGTGAACATATTTCACATCACCACCTGAGCTCCCTGTACGAACCGGACCCGCTCTCCGCCTACGCGTCACGATGGATGGGACGGCCGCTCGACACCGGAAAACCGTTGTGGGACTTGCATCTCGTCACCGGCCTGCCGGACGGCGAGTTCGCGTTGCTGCTGAAACTGCACCACGCGCTGACCGACGGTGCGGGCGCGTACGCCGTCGCCGTCGGCCTGCTCGACGATCTGCCGCGTGCGCCGAGGCGTCCGCACAGCGGGTCCGTGCCGCCCCCGCCACGGTCCCCTGTGGACGCGGTCAAGGAAGCGGTCGGCTCGACGCTGGCCCAGGCCGGGATCGCGTCGTCGGTGGTGCGCGCGACGCGTTCGCCGCTGTCCCCGATCAGCGCGCCGCCGTCGACCGAACGACGGCTCGGCCTCGTCCGGCTGGACACGGCCGAGATCCGCCGGATCCGCCGGACCCACGGCGGGACCGCGAACGACGTCGTGCTGGCGATCCTCAGCGGCGCGCTGCGCGAATGGATGATCAACCGCGGCCAGCGCGCCGACGACCGGACGCTGCGGGCGCTCATCCCGGTAAGCGTGCGCGGGCGGTCCGCCGAGCAGCTCGGCGGGAACAAGCTGTCCGGGTACCTCTGCGAGCTGCCGGTCGGCCTCGACGATCCGGTCGAGCGGCTGCTGGCCGTCCAGCGCGAGATGAGCCGGAACAAGGCCGCGGGCCCGGCGCGGGGCGCGGGCGCCTTCCCGCTGCTCGCCGACCGGATGCCGCCGATGCTGCACCGGCTCGGTTCGAAGGCAGCCGGGCTGGCCGCGCCGCTGCTGTTCGACCTCGTGGTGACCACGGTGCCGGTGCCGCCCAACCGGCTCACCCTGGACGGGACGAAGGTTTCGGGCGTGTACCCGTTCGTGCCGCTGGCGCCGCGGCAGGCGCTCGGGATCGCGGTGGCGACCTATCGCGACTCGGTCCACATCGGACTGCAGGCGAACGGGGCGGCGGTCTCGGACGTGGGCTCGCTGCGGGACGGCGTGCTCAAGTCCGCTTCGCGCCTGCTGGACACCGCCTAGCTGTAGCGCCAAGTGTCATGAAAGGGCCGTTCAGGACATTTTTTGTCCTGAACGGCCCTTTCATGACATCCAGGGCAGGTCAGCCGCGCAGCATCTCCGCGACCAGGAACGCCAGCTCCAGCGACTGCTGCGTGTTCAGCCGCGGGTCGCACGCGGTCTCGTACCGGCCCGAAAGGTCCAGATCCGAGATCTCCTGCGCGCCGCCGAGGCATTCGGTGACGTCCTCGCCGGTCAGCTCGACGTGGATGCCGCCGGGGTAGGTGCCGAGTTTGCGGTGCACCTCGAAGAAGCCCTGCACCTCGTCCACGATCCGGTCGAAGTGCCGGGTCTTGTAGCCGGTCGAAGCCTCGTGCGTGTTGCCGTGCATCGGGTCGCACTGCCAGATGACCTTGTGCCCGGACGCCTCGACCTTCTCGACGATCGCGGGCAGCACCTCGCGCACCTTGCCGTTGCCCATCCGGGCGATCAGCGTCAGGCGGCCGGGCTCGTTGCGCGGGTCGAGCCTCCGGACGTACTCGACGGCCTGCTCGGGCGTGGTCGTCGGGCCGATCTTGAGACCGATCGGGTTGGCCAGCAGTTCGGCGAAGGCGATGTGCGCGCCGTCGAGCTGCCGCGTCCGCTCGCCCACCCACAGGAAGTGCGAGGACAGGTTGTACAGCTTGGGGTTCGCCGCGTCCGCGCGGTCCATCCGCAGCATGGAGCGCTCGTAGTCCAGCAGCAGCGCCTCGTGGCTGGCGAAGATCTCGGTGGACTGGAGCGAGGTGTCGGTGACGCCGCAGGCCGACATGAACCGCAGGCCGCGGTCGATTTCCGAGGCCAGCGCCTCGTAGCGCTCGCTGGCGGGCGAGGACTTCACGAAGTCCTTGTTCCAGTCGTGCACCTGGTGCAGATCCGCCATACCGGCGCCGGTGAGCGCGCGGACGAGGTTCATCGCGGCGCCCGCGTTCGCGTAGGCGCGGATCATCCGGCCGGGGTCGGGCACCCGCAGTTCGGGCTTGGCGACGAGGGAGTTGATGATGTCGCCGCGGTACACCGGCAGGCCGAGCGCGTCGGTGGACGCCGAACGCGGCTTCGCGTACTGGCCGGCGATCCGGCCGACCTTCACCACCGGCAGGCTCGCGCCGTAGGTGAGGACGACGGCCATCTGCAGCAGGGTGCGCAGGTTGGCGCGGATATGCGGCTCGGTGTTCGACTCGAACGTCTCCGCGCAGTCGCCGCCCTGCAGCAGGAACGCCTCACCGCGGGCGACCATGGCGAGCCGGTCCGAAAGCCGGTCGATCTCGGCGGGGACGGTGATCGGCGGCACGCTCTCCAGCACGCCGCGTACGCGCTTCGTCAGCTCGGCGTCCGGCCACTCGGGCTGCTGCGCGGCGGGCCGGGAAAGCGCGTCGTCGAGCCGGTCACGCAGCTCGGGCGGCAGGGGTGGCAGTTCGGGGAGCGTGTCGACGGGAACGTCCACTGTCCAGTTCACGGGCACCAGGATATGCCGCGCCGAAAGCCGCCCGCCCACCGGGACGAAAGTCCCAGAAAGTGGACGGGCGGCGGAGGAGATCAGGCGGCCTGGGCCTTGTTGTAGAGGTTCTGCGCGTCGGTGCCGAAGTACGGACCGAACATGTAGCCGGGCAGGAAGTTGTAGCCGAAGCTGTTCACCGAGGCCTGGATACCCGCACCGGTCGCCTCGCTGAAGTTGAGGAACCACGGGCCGCCGCTCGAACCACCGGTCATGTTGCAGTTCATCCCGTGGTCCTTGGTGAGCAGGAAGTCGGTGAACGTGCTCCCGCTGCAGTAGATCAGCTTCGTGCCGTCGTACGGCGCCGCCGCCGGATACCCGAACGTGTACATCGACTGGTTGCGCGCCTGGTTGAACGCGATCCCCTGCGCGCCGACGACGTCGGTCAGCTTCTGCCCGTTGAGCGGGTTCACCACGGCCGCGCCGATGTCGTAGTTCATGTCCTCGCTCGCTTCCCACTGCGGAGTGGTCAGCGTGGTCTTCGCGGCCCAGGTGCCGTAGGGCGTGTTGCCGTTGTTGTAGCCGGGAGCGAAGGTCCAGTTGGTGTGCCAGGCGCCCTGGTACTTCACACAGTGCCCGGCGGTGATCACGACACTGCCGTTGGTGCTGGTGACCGCGTCACCGGAGCACGACGCGTTCCGCCCGCCCATGGTGAAGAACACCCGGCCCGCGGTCTGCACGACCTTGCCCGCGCCGGTCCACGCGCCTCCGCCGTTGGGGATGCTCTGGATGATCGTGCTCGTGCCCTTCGCGACGTCCTTCGGCGTGAAGGCGGGCGCCTGGACCAGCTGTTCGATCGGCACCGCCGACCGCATCCGCTCCGGGGTCCAGTAGGCCGCGACCGCCTGTGCGTCGATCGCCGTCTGATGCTGGACCGGCCCGGCGTGGGCGGGATTCGCGACGGCCGTCAGCGCCGTCACCGCCAGCCCCACGAGCGCCGCCAGTATCCCCGTCCGGGAAGCCGTCCTCTTCATGGCGTACCACCTTTCGCCACCGGTGAATTGCCGTATGACTTGCACGACATTTCGAAAGTATTTGTCCTGCTACCGGGCGTACAAGCGGCCGTTCGGCCGCATCCGGGGTGGCGTATGGGCCGTTCGGTCTAGCGGCAATGCGCGTCGGCGGCCGGGAGGACGCCGTCCCGCAGGTACCGGACCACGAAGTCGTTGCCGCAGACGTTCTCCTTGGTGAAGACGCCATGCCCACCGGCGTCCACGGTGACGAACTTCGCCCGTCCGCCCAACGCCGAACGCAGCTCCCGCGCACCGGACAGCGGCGTCGCCGGGTCACGGAGGTTCTGCACCAGCAGGATGTTCGACGGCCCGCGGTCGTGGATCCGCACGGGCGGTTCGCGGCGCTCGACCGGCCAGAACGCGCAGGGCGTGATGTTCGCGGCCGCGGGGCCGAACATCGGATGCGTCACGCGGGCCCGTTCGACCGCTTTTTGGTAGTAGCGAACGCTTTCCGGCCAGTCGGAGTCGTTGCAGAGCACCTGCAGCTGGAGCGCGGCGTGATTGTCGCCGTCGAGCGGCCCGCCTTGTGCCTTCGCCGCCGGAGCGGCCCATCGCTCGGCGAGGCCGGGGAAGTTCGCGTCGTCGTACAGCGCTCCCCAGGTGTCGGTGCGGACTCCTGGGCGCTTTTCGGCCAGCTCGAAGAACTTCGCCGTCACCTCGGCCGGTGTCCGCCCGAGGTGGTAGACGTCGTCTCGCGCCGCCGCCCAAGCCGCGAAGTCGCCGAAGCGATCGTCGAAGCCGTCCGCGAAACGCTGATGTGCCTGGACATCCAGCCCGTTGGGGCCGACCAGGCTGTCCAGCACGATCCGATCCGTGCGCGCGGGGAACATCGACGCATACGCCGCGCCGAGATAGCTCCCGTACGAAACGCCGTAGTACGAGATCTTCCGCTCCCCCAACGCCGCGCGGATCCGGTCCAGGTCGCGCGCGGTGTTGGCGGTGGTCATGTGTGGAAGGAGATCCGCGGTCTTCGACTCGGCGCATTGCTTCGCCACCGCACGCGACTTCACCGCCTTCTCGGCGACGTCACGTGGACCCTCCGCGTACGGGCCGACGAGGATGAACCGCTGTTCCTCGCTCAGGTCACAGGTCACCGGCGTGCTGTAGACCGTCCCACGGGGGTCGAACCCGATGACGTCGTAGCTGTCGAGCAGGCCGGACTGTCCCTGTCGCTGCGCGAGTTGCGCGGGCATCGCCAGGCCTGGGCTCCCCGGGCCGCCTGGGTTCATGAGCAGCACGCCGCGCCGCTTCGGCGATTTGCTCGCCTTACGGGAGACGGTGAGTTCGATGGTCCGGCCGCCGGGATCGGCGTAGTCCAGCGGCACCTGGAGTTTCGCGCATTCGAGGCCCTCGGTCGGTGAGGGGGTCATGCCGTAGTCCGGGCAGGGAGACGTCCACCGTAGCGCCGGAGCCGCATCGGCGGTCGCCGGGACGGCTACCGCCAGTGGCAGGAAAGCCAGTATCGCCAACGTTTTTCTCATGCGGAAAGCGTGGCGTGACCGGCCGCCCTACCGCGTCGGCCCGGAGGTTGATCCCCGCCCTCCACCTTGGGCAGGAAGGAACGCGCCGACCACGCTGTCGGCGCGCACCGGGCTCAGACCACCGCGAGCGGCAACGCCGTCGGGTGCACCGGAGCGGGCAGGTCCGAAGCGCCGGTGAGATACGCGTCGACGGCGCTCGCCACCGAACGTCCCTCGGCGATCGCCCACACCACCAGCGAGGCACCGCGGTGCGCGTCGCCGCAGACGAACACGCCGGGCGCGGAGGTCTGCCAGTCCGCGCCGCACGAGAGCGTGCCGCGCTGGGTCAGCGAAAGGCCGAGCCCGTCCAGCAGCGGCATGTGCTCGACACCCTCGAACCCGATCGCGAGCAACACGAGGTCGGCGGGCAGTTCCTCGACCTCGTCGTTGACCGGGGTCACCATGCGCTTGCCGGTCTCGGGGTCCTTGACCACGCGGACCTGACGGAGCTCCACGGCGCGCACGTTGCCCTCGTCGTCACCGATGAACCGGGTGACCGCGACGGCGAACTTGCGCTCGCCCGCCTCCTCGTGCGCCGGGTAGGTGCGCAGGATGTACGGCCAGGTCGGCCACGGCGAGCGTTCGTCGTCCCTTGTGGACGGTGGCGTCGGGTACTGGTCCAGCTGGGTCACCGAAAGCGCGCCCTGCCGGGTCGCGGTGCCGTAGGAGTCGGCCCCGGTGTCGCCGCCGCCGATGATGACGACGTGCTTGCCCGCCGCGTCGATCGGCGACGGGCCGTCGCCCTCGACGTACTTGTTGGCCGGGACCAGATGTTCCATCGCCAGGTGGATCCCGGCGAGCTCACGGCCGGGTGTGGTCTTGTCGTCGCGGCCGCGCAGCGCGCCCACGGCGAGGACCACCGCGTCGTACTCCGCCCGCAGTTCCTCGACGGTCAGGTCGACGCCGACCTCGCAGCCGGTGACGAACTTCGTGCCCTCCTTGCGGAGCTGCGCGAGCCGCCGGTCGAGGACCTTCTTCTCCATCTTGAACTCGGGGATGCCGTACCGCAGCAGGCCGCCGAGCCGGTCGTCCCGTTCGAAGACGGTCACCTCGTGGCCGGCGCGGGTCAGCTGCTGCGCGGCGGCGAGCCCGGCCGGGCCGGAGCCGACGACCGCGACCCGCTGCCCCGACGAAACCGCCGAGACCTGCGGCTGCACGTAGCCCGCTTCCCAGGACTGGTCGGCGATCGTCTGCTCGACCCGCTTGATCGACACCGGACCGCCGGACAGCGGCGAGATCGACAGCACGCAGCCCGCCTCGCACGGCGCGGGGCACAGCTTCCCGGTGAACTCGGGGAAGTTGTTGGTCGCGTGCAGCCGGTCGCTCGCCGCGGCCCAGTCGCCGCGGCGCACCAGGTCGTTCCACTCCGGGATCAGGTTGCCCAGCGGGCAGCCGGAACCACCGGAATGACAGAACGGGATGCCGCAGTCCATGCATCGCGATGCCTGCTTGCGCACCTGTTCGTTGCGCTCGCCGGGTTCCACGTCGGCGTAGACCTCTCCCCAGGTGGCGAGACGGTCCTCTTTGGACTTCTTCTTCGGCTCTTCACGTTCGTACTTCAGGAAACCCGTCGGATCAGCCACGAGCGGCCTCCATGATCGCTTCGTCGACGTCGCGGCCGGCGGCACGCGCCGCCTTCGCCGCGTCAAGGACACGCTGGTAGTCGCGGGGCATCACCTTGGTGAACGCCGCCGAGCGACGCGGCCAGTCGCCGAGCAGCGACGCGGCCACGGCCGAACGTGTGAGGTCGTAGTGCTTCTGCACGGTCTTCTTGAGCCAGGCGAGGTCCTCGGACGACGGCGTCTGAAGGTTCACCATCTCCTCGTTGACCTTGCTTCGATCGAGGTCGAGCACGTAGGCCTCGCCGCCGGACATCCCCGCCGCGAGGTTGCGCCCGGTCGGGCCGAGCACCACGGCCTGTCCGCCGGTCATGTACTCGAAGGCGTGGTCGCCGACGCCCTCGGCGACGACCACCGCGCCGGAGTTCCGCACGCAGAACCGTTCGCCGACCTGGCCGCGCAGGAACATCTCGCCACCGGTGGCGCCGTAGGCCAGCGTGTTCCCGGCGATGGTCTGGCCCTCCGCGGCGAATTTCGCGTCCGGATGCGGGCGCACGATGATCCGCCCGCCCGAAAGGCCCTTGCCGACGTAGTCGTTCGCGTCGCCGACCATGTCGAGGGTGATGCCGCGCGGCAGGAACGCCCCGAGCGACTGCCCGGCGGAACCGGTCAGCAGCACGTGGATCGTGTCCTCGGGCAGCCCCTCGCCGCCGTAGCGACGGGTGATCTCGGAACCGAGCAGCGTGCCGACGGTCCGGTTCACGTTCCGCACCGGCAGTTCCAGCCGCACCGGATGCGCGTCCTCCAGCGCCGCCTCGGCGAGCTGGATCAGCGTCCGGTCGAGCGCGTGCTCCAGGCCGTGGTCCTGCGCCCGCGTGCGCCGCTTCGCCCCGCCGTACGGGGTCTCGGCGGGCATCTCGAAGATCGGCGCGAGGTCGAGACCGGAGGCCTTCCAGTGCTCGATCGCCTCGTCGGTGTTCAGCATCTCGGCGTGCCCGATGGCTTCGTCGAGGGTGCGGAAACCGAGTGCCGCCAACGTTTCCCGGACCTCTTCGGCGACGAACCGGAAGTAGTTCACGACGTGGTCGGCCTGACCGGTGTACCGCTTGCGCAGATCCGGGCTCTGGGTCGCGACGCCCACCGGGCAGGTGTCGAGGTGGCAGACGCGCATCATGACGCAGCCTTCGACGATGAGCGGCGCCGTCGCGAAGCCGTACTCCTCCGCGCCGAGCAGCGCGGCGATGACGACGTCCTTGCCGGTTTTCATCGCGCCGTCGACCTGCACGGTGATCCGGTCGCGCAAACCGTTGAGCAGCAACGTCTGCTGGGTCTCGGCGAGACCGATCTCCCACGGCGTGCCCGCGTGCTTGAGCGAGTTCATCGGGGAGGCGCCGGTGCCGCCGTCGTGGCCGGAGATCAGCACGACGTCGGCGTGTGCCTTGGACACCCCGGCAGCGACCGTGCCGACGCCGAGCGAGGACACCAGCTTCACGTGGATGCGGGCGTTCTCGTTGGCGTTCTTGAGGTCGTGGATCAGCTGGGCGAGATCCTCGATCGAGTAGATGTCGTGGTGCGGCGGCGGCGAGATGAGCCCGACGCCCGGCGTCGAGTGCCGCGTGCGCGCGATCCACGGGTACACCTTGTTGGGCGGCAGTTGCCCGCCCTCGCCCGGCTTCGCGCCCTGCGCCATCTTGATCTGGATGTCGTCGGCGTTGACGAGGTATTCGCTCGTGACACCGAACCGGCCGCTCGCGACCTGCTTGATCGCGCTGCGGCGCGCCGGGTCGTAGAGCCGCTCGGGGTCTTCTCCGCCCTCACCGGTGTTGGACCGGCCGCCGATGCGGTTCATCGCGATGGCGAGCGTTTCGTGCGCCTCGGCCGAAATCGAACCGTAGGACATCGCGCCGGTGTTGAAGCGCTTGAAGATCGCCTCGACGGGCTCGACCTCGTCCAGCGGGACGGGCTCGCGAGCGCCCTCGCGGAAGGAGAACAGCCCGCGCAACGCGCCGCCCTGGCGGTACAGGCGGTGCACCTCGTCGGAGTACTTCCTGTACACCTCTTCCCGGCCGGTCTTCGTCGCGTGCTGCAGCAGGAAGACGGTCTCGGGGGTGAACAGGTGCAGCTCGCCCTCGCGGCGGTACGCGTACTCGCCGCCGGTCTCGAGTCCACGGTGGACACGATCGGTCGGGTTGTCCGGGTATGCGCGACGATGCCGCGTGGCGACCTCTTCGGCGAGCACGGTCAGCCCGACCCCGCCGAGCTTCGACGAAGTCCCGGTGAAGTACTCGTCGAGCAGATCCTGGGCCAGGCCGAAGGATTCGAAGACCTGCGCCGCGGTGTACGCGCCGACGGTCGAGATGCCCATCTTCGACATGATCTTCAGGACGCCCTTCACGAGCGCCTTGACGTAGTTGCGGACCGCCGTGGCGGGCTCGATGCCGGTGACGGCACCGGTCGAGATCATGTCCTCGATGGTCTCGAAGGCCAGGTACGGGTTCACCGCCGCGGCACCGTAACCGAGCAGCAGCGCGATGTGGTGGACCTCGCGGGCGTCACCGGTCTCGACGACCAGCGCGACGCGGAGCCGCTCCTTGGTGCGCACCAGATGGTGGTGCACCGCGGACACCAGCAGCAGCGACGGGATCGGCGCCATGCGGTGGTCGGAGTCGCGATCGGACAGCACGAGCGTGCGCGCGCCCGCCGCGATCGCCTCGGAGGCCTCGCGCCGGACCCGCTCGATCGCGGACGCCAGCGCCTCGGCACCACCGTCCACTTCGTACAGTCCGGAAAGGACACTGCACGCGAAGCCGGGAAGGTCGCCGTCGTCGTTGATGTGGATCAGCTTGGCGAGTTCGTCGTTGTCGATAACCGGATACGGCAGCTGCACGTGGCGGCAGGAGGCCGGGCCGGGGGCGAGCAGGTTGCGCTCGGGACCCATGATCCGGCTCATCGAGGTGACGAGTTCTTCGCGGATCGCGTCCAGCGGCGGGTTGGTGACCTGCGCGAAGTTCTGCTTGAAGTAGTCGTAGAGCAGCCGCGAACGCTGTGACAGCACGGCGGGCGGGGTGTCGGAGCCCATCGAACCGATCGGCTCGGCCGCCTTGACCGCCATCGGCGCGAGGAGGATCTTCAGCTCTTCTTCGGTGTAGCCGAAGGAAAGCTGGCGCCGCAGCACGGAATCGTGGCTCTGCACGATGTGGTCGCGATCCGGCAGGTCGGCGATCTGCAGGAGCCCGGCGTGCAGCCAGCCCTCGTACGGGAGTTCCTTGGCCAGCGCCGACTTGACCTCTTCGTCGTCGACGATCCGGCCCGCCTCGGTGTCCACCAGGAACATGCGGCCGGGCTTGAGGCGGCCCTTGGCCACGACGTCCGCGGGGGCGACGTCGAGGACGCCCGCCTCACTGGCGAGCACGACCCGGTCGTCCGCGGTGCGCCACCATCGGGCGGGCCGCAGGCCGTTGCGGTCCAGCACCGCGCCGACGAGCGTGCCGTCGGTGAACGTGACACACGCCGGGCCGTCCCACGGCTCCATGAGGCTGGCGTGGAACTGGTAGAACGCACGACGCTGTGCGTCCATCCCGGTGTGGTTCTCCCACGCTTCGGGGATCATCATCAGCACCGCGTGCGGCAGCGACCGCCCGCCGAGGTGCAGCAGCTCCAGTACCTCGTCGAAGGAGGCGGAGTCCGACGCGTCGGGCGAGCAGATCGGGTACAGGCGGGTGAGGTCGCCGGGGATGAGGTCCGATTCGAGCAGCGCCTCACGGGCGCGCATGCGGTTGCGGTTGCCCCGGATGGTGTTGATCTCGCCGTTGTGCGCGACGAACCGGAACGGATGCGCCAGCGGCCACGACGGGAAGGTGTTGGTGGAGAACCGGGAGTGCACGAGCGCGATGGCGCTGGTGAGCCGGGTGTCGGTCAGGTCGGCGAAGAAGAGCGGGAGCTGCTCGGGGGTCAGCATTCCCTTGTAGACGATGGTCCGCGAGGACAGCGACGGGAAGTAGGTGCCGCAGCCCGCGGTCACGCTCTCGTTCTCGACGCGCTTGCGGAGACAGAAGGCCAGCCGGTCCAGTTCGAGGCCGGCGGGACATCGCCCGTCGGCCTCGGCGCCCGCGACGAACAGCATCGCGAAATGCGGCATGACCGAACGCGCCGTCGGGCCGATGTCGGCGCGGTCGGCGTCGACCGGTACCTCACGCCAGCCGAGGACGTCGAGGCCCTCTTCCGTGGCGATCCGCTCGATCAGGGCGATGGCCTTGTTCCGCTCCTCGACGTCCGAGGGCAGGAAACCGATCCCGGTCGCGTAGGTCTGGTGACCGTCGGCGTCCGCCGGGGGCAGGGGGAAGTCGACTTCCGCCCGCAGCAGCTCGTCCGGCAGCTGCAGCAGGATGCCCGCGCCGTCGCCACTGGTCGGCTCCGCTCCGGCGGCCCCGCGGTGGTCGAGGTTCGTCAGCGCGGACAGGCCGTCGGTGACGATGCCGTGCGAGCGCCGCCCGCGGACGTCGGCCACCATGGCCACACCGCAGGAGTCCTGTTCGGATTCGGGATCGTAGAGACCCTGTTTGCCTGGAATGGCGGAGAAGATCATGAAGGGACCTCCTTCGTCGTCTGTGCTCAGCGACCGGGCGGGGCCGGCCGGGGGATGCGCACGGGACGACGATGGCCCGTTCGTTAGCGAGACTTTAACACCTGTGAAACACGTCGGCATCAGTTCGGCGGGCGCGAAAGCCCGCCGATGGGTAACGATCTGGACGCCCGGAACGACACAGTTCCTGATGAGGTCACAGTAGTTCGTTCCGCTAAGTATATGTCCTGTTCCGGGATGTCACGAGAAGCGGTGAGGCGACCCTAGTCACTCCCGGCGCCCGGCGCGAGCCCGGGACGCCGGAAATAGAACGTGTTACAGTTCCGACCATGATCCTGGACCGTTTCCGGCTCACCGACCAGGTCGCCGTGGTCACCGGCGCCGGACGCGGGATCGGCGCGGCGACCGCCGTGGCGCTCGCCGAGGCCGGTGCCGACGTGGTGATCTCCTCCCGCACCGAAACCCAGCTCGACGACGTAGCGGCCCTGATCGCCGCCACCGGACGGCGCGCCCACGTGGTGCCCGCCGATCTGAGCGACCCGGCCGCCGCCGGCGAGCTGGCGCGTATCGCGACGGCGGAGTTCGGGCGGCTGGACCTGGTGGTCAACAACGTCGGCGGCACGTATCCCCGGCCGCTGCTGGAAACCACCCCGGACTTCCTCGAAGAAGCCTTTCGCTTCAACGTCTCCACCGCGCACGCGCTGACCGTCGCGGCGGCACCGTCCTTACTGGAGTCGGGCGGCTCGGTCGTCAACATCTCGTCGGTGATGGGCCGCGTGACCGGGCGCGGTTTCGCCGCGTACGGGACGGCGAAGGCCGCGCTGGCGCACTACACCCGGCTCGCCGCGGCCGACCTCGCGCCGAAGGTGCGCGTGAACGCGATCTCGGTCGGCTCGGTGGCGACCTCCGCGCTCGAAGTGGTGGTGGGCAACGACGAACTGCGCGGCCGGATGGAGGCCGCCACTCCCCTGCGCCGGATCGGCGAGGCCGAGGACATCGCGGCCACCGTCGTGTTCCTCGCGTCGGGCGCGGGCCGGTACGTCACCGGCAAGATCATCGAAGTCGACGGTGGACTGCAGGCCCCGAACCTGGAGCTGGGCCTGCCCGATCTGTAGGAGGCGAACGCGTGCGCGTGGTCCAGTGGAGTACCGGGAACGTCGGCCGCCACGCGCTGGCCGGGATAGCCGCGCGGCCAGATCTCGAACTCGCCGGGGTCTGGGTGTCGAGCGAGGCCAAGGCAGGGGTGGACGCCGGGGAGCTGGCCGGGCTCGGGCGCCCGCTCGGTGTCGCGGCCACCACCGACGCGGACGCGCTCATCGCGCTGAAGCCGGACTGCGTGCTCTACACGGCGATGGCCGACGACAGGCTCGTGGAGGCCGTCGAAGACCTGAAACGCTTTCTGCGCGCGGGGATCAACGTGGTGTCCAGCAGCCCGGTGTTCCTCCAGTACCCCGAAGGTGTCGTGCCGCCGGAGATGATCGAGCCGATCCGCGAGGCGGCCCGCGAAGGCGGCGCTTCGCTGTGGGTCAACGGTGTCGACCCCGGCTTCGCCAACGACTGGCTGCCGCTGGTGCTCACCGGCGTGTGCGAGCGGATCGACGAGGTGCGCTGCCTGGAGATCCTCGATTATTCGACGTACGACAACGGCAAGGTGCTGTTCGACATCATGGGCTTCGGCCGCGAGATGGACGACCTGCCGCTGTTGCTGCAGCCCGGCGTGCTGTCGCTGGCCTGGGGCAGCGTCGTGCGGCAGCTCGCGACCGGTCTGGACGTCGAACTCGACGGCGTCGAGGAGGTCTACGAGCGGCTCCCGGCGCCTGAGACGTTCGAGATCGCCTCGGGAACCATCAAGGAGGGCACAGCGGCGGCGCTGCGGTTCGAGGTGCGCGGAATGCGCGGAGGACGGGCGGTGTGCGTGCTGGAGCACATCACGCGGCTGCGGGGCGACCTCGGGCCGGACTGGCCGCAGCCCACCGGGCAGGGCTGCTACCGCGTCCAGGTGACCGGTGAGCCTCGGTATGAACTGGACCTGCGGCTGGTCGGGACCGATGGCGACCACAACACCGCCGGGCTGAAGGCGACCGCGATGCGGCTGGTGAACGCGATCCCGGCGGTGGTCGCGGCTCCGCCGGGACTGCTGACGGCGCTGGACCTGCCTTTGGTGACGGGACGGGGCCTGGTTTCCCCCTGATACCCGGCGCTTTCACGTGACTGTCTGGACGACACGCGTGATGGGACGGACGACACGCGTGATGGGACGGACGACACGGGCCGCGGCCAGGTCCACTCGCGTGCCGTCCACCTGATCACGCGTGTCGTCCGTCTGGACACACGTGTCGTCCGTCTGATCACGCGACTCACCGCGGCGAGTCCCCGATGCCATGAAAGGTCCTTTCCTTGCAAAATTTGCAAGGAAAGGACCTTTCATGGCACTCGCGTGAGGGCGGAGCGCTACTTCTCGGCGTCGGGCTTCGGGTCCTCGGTCGCCTTGTCGGCGGCGGAGTCCCGGACGGTGTCCGGAGCCGCGGCGACCTCCGCGTGCGACTCACCGGAGTCGGCCGAGGCGGAAGCGTCCTCGACGGCGTCCTCCCGCGGCACGTCCTTGCTCCACAGCGTTTCCGGCGCTTCCCTCGGCCCCCGCTTGGCGGCCAGGACGAAGTACGCGATCGCCGCGGCGAACAGCAGGATCGAGGTCCACACGTTGACCCGCAGGCCGAGGATGTGGTTCGCGGTGTCGGTCCGCATCATCTCGATCCAGAACCGGCCCGCGGTGTACCCGGCGACGTACAGCGCGAACACGCGGCCGTGGCCGAGGCGGAACTTCTTGTCCGCCCAGATGACCAGCAGCGCGACACCGAGGTTCCAGATCAGCTCGTAGAGGAACGTCGGGTGCACCGGGCTGTCCGGCAGCGGGACGTGCCCGATCGCGATCCCGTTCAGGAAGTCGTCCGGGTTGGTCGGGTTGTAGCGCTGGTAGATCTCCAGTCCCCACGGCAGATCGGTGTGCGCGCCGTAGAGCTCCTGGTTGAAGTAGTTGCCGAGCCGTCCGATCGCCTGCGCGATCACGATCCCCGGCGCGAGCGCGTCCGCCATCGCGGGCAGCGGGATGCCCCGGCGGCGGCAGGCGATCAGCGCGCCGACGGCGCCGAGCGCGATGGCGCCCCAGATCCCGAGGCCGCCGTCCCAGATCTTCAGCGCGTTGAGCGGGTTCTTGCCCTCGCCGAAGTACAGCTGGTTGTCGGTGATGACGTGGTACAACCGGCCGCCGACCAGGCCGAACGGCACCGCGAAGACGGCGACGTCGATGACGGTGCCCTTCGTGCCGCCGCGGTTCACCCAGCGCCGCTCGCCCAGCCAGATCGCCACGATGATGCCGGCGATGATGCAGAGCGCGTAGGCCCGGATCGGGACCGGCCCGATATGCCAGACGCCCTGGTCGGGGCTGGGGATGGTCGCGAGGAACGCTGCCGAGGCGGTATTCACGTCGGCCACCGTAGCGCTTCGTCGACTTCTTGGGGGCGTCAGCCCTCGACGGCGGCCAAATAGCCCGCGATCAGCGCGGACGCGACCTGCCCGATGGCGGCGTCGGGCGGCAGGAACAGTTCGTCGTGCAGGCTCGGCGCGCCCGCGGTGTCGCCGAGGCCGACGAACATCATCAGCCCGCGCGTCATCCCGCAGTAGTGCGCGAAGTCGTCGGCGCCGAACGACCGGAAGTCGGTGTCCACGGCCGCCCCGGTCCGGACGAGCCGCCGGTGCGCGCGCTGGGTGAGCCCGGCGTCGTTGTGCAGCACCGGTTCGCACGGGCTGATCTCCAGCTCCGCCCGGCAGCCGTGCGCCTTGGCGGTGCCGTGGACGACCTCGGCGAGCCCCTCCAGCGCGAGGTCGCGGTCCTCGGCGCGCATCAGCCGCAGCGACCCCGACAGGCGGGCTTCGTTCGGCACGACGTTCGCCGTGGTCCCGGCTTCGATCCGGCCGACCGAGCAGACCGCGCCGAACACCGGGTCGACCCGGCGGCTCGCGAGCTGCTGCAGGCTCACCACGATCTGGCTGAGCGCGAGGATCGGATCCCGCAGCAGATGCGGATACCCGGCGTGCCCGCCCTGGCCGCGGACGACGACTTCGAACTCGTCGGTGGAGGCGTTGACCGGCCCCGGCACCGCCGACACCACGCCCTCCGCGAGCCGGGGCTGGACGTGCGCGCCGATGACCGACTCGACGCCGTACTCGGTGAGCACGCCCGACTCGACGATGTCCAGCGCGCCGGACGGCGACGTCTCCTCACGCGGCTGCAGGAGCGCGAGGAGCGGCCGGGGCACCCCGACCACGGCGGCCGCGCGGACGGTGGCGACGAGCGCGGCCATGTGGACGTCGTGCCCGCACGCGTGCATCAGCGGCGTCTCCGAAGCCCACGGCACGCCGGTGCGCTCGGTGACCGGCAGCGCGTCCAGTTCGGTGCGCAGCGCCACGGCCGGTCCCGGCCGGGTGCCGGGGAGCAGGACGGCGCGTCCGGTCTTGGCGACCCGGACCCCGTCGTCGACGCCCAGCGCCTCGACGACGACCCGCGCGGTGTCCTCCTCGTCCCCCGACGCGCGCGGATCGGCGTGCACGCGGTGCCGCAGCCCGATCGCGGAAGGCAGCTCCGCTTCGACCGCGGCCTCCCACCGGTCCTGCAGTTCGTCCAGCTCCGTCATGTCCCCTCCAGCCCGTACACCCGTTCGGCGTTGCGGTGCCCCACCAGCGCCGCGATCCGATGCGCGTCCACTTCGGACAGTACGTCCGAACCGAGTCCCGCGTACAGGAAGTCGGACAGTCCTTGCCGGAACAGCGCGGTACCGAGGTGGTACAGCTCGGCCAGCCCGAACGCGTCCGTGGAGAACAGCAGCTTCCCGAACGGCACGATCTCCATTGTCTCCGCGATGATCGCGGGCGCACGATGACCGGCGTTGTGCGTCGCGAGTCCCACGTCGACGAACACGTGCTCGAACACCTGCGCCAGATACGCGGCGTTCCGGTGGAAGGGATAGTTGTGCAGCAGCATGATCGGCACCCCGTGCGAGCGGGTGGCCCGCAGCAGCCCGGTGAGCAGCAGCGGATCGCAGCGATGCAGATCGACGTCGGAATCACCGAATCCGACGTGGAACTGGATCGGCAACGCCAGGTCGATCCCGGTCCAGATCAGGAAGCGGTGCAGCACCTCGTCCGCCAGCCGGACCGGTTCGCCCGCCTCAATCCGCGCGAGCCAGCGGCCCGCCGCTTCGGTGACTTCGGCGTCCGTCGGCCGCTCCCCCGCCAGGTCGAGGCCGACCCGGTAGGCGGCGATGGATTTGAACCCGACGGCCGTCGTGGCGCGTTTCGTCAGTTCGCCGGTGAATGCCTCGATGAATCCGGCCGCGGTGGTCGCTCCGATCACCGTTTCGGCGACCTGTTCGAGGCGGACGATGTCCCGCGCCCGGGCGCCGGACAGCGCCGCGAACTGCTCGGTCGTGGTCAGCGTGTCCGGTAGGAAACCGCCGTCGAGCAGGAATTCGGTCGTGCCGGTGGCGCGCAGGAACCGCGCGTTGACCTCCGTGGCGCCCAGTTCGGCGCGGCGGCCCAGATAGACCTCGGCCGGCACGTGCGGCGGCAGGTCGAGCACGGGCGCGCAGCGGGCCCGCACCGCGAGCCCGATCAGCGAATCGAACAGGGTGGTGCCCAATGACGAGACGGTGTCGGCCTCGGTGAGCATCTGCTCGAACTCGATCCGGCCGAGATCGCCGGTGACGACGCCGTGGCAGTGGTGGTCCACCAGCCGCGTCCGGGCCACGAACGGCAGGATCGGGGTTCCCGGCATGAGCGCGTCCCTTCTCGTGATCGACGAGTGCGGCCTCACCCTATGGCCGGATCGGGGCGTGGCAAGGGGCTGGAGAACAGGCCAGGATGAGGAACCATGGTGAACCGGGAAGCACTGACCGCCCGCGCGACCGCCCTCACCGGGGAACTCCGGGCACGGGGTGTCGAGCTCGTGGCGCTGACCTTCGTGGACAACGCCGGGATAGCGCGGGTCAAGGCGGTGCCGCTGCGGAAGCTGCCGTCGGCGGCCGCGTGGGGTGTCGGCGCTTCGAATTCCTTCGATTTCTTCGGTTTCGACGACGTCATCACCGGCGGTGAGCATTCCCTCGGGCCGGTCGGCGACCTACGGCTGCATCCTGACCTCGACGCGCTGACCGTGCTCGCCGGGCAGCCCGGCTGGGCTTGGGCGCCGGTGACGAAACTGGACCAGGAGGGCGAACCGCATCCGCAGGACGGGCGGGCCCTGCTGGCGACAGCGGTGGACCGGCTCGCCGCACGCGGTCGCCGCGCGCGGATGAGTTTCGAGATCGAATGGGTGATCACCAGCGCCGACGCCCCGGACGACGCGAAGTCGGCCACGGCGGGACCGGCCTACGGTTACGCGAGGCTTTCCGAGCGCGCGGACTATCTCCGCGCCCTGGTGTCCACTTTGGACCAACAAGGCGTCGGGGTCGAGCAGATCCATCCCGAGTACGCCGACGGTCAGTTCGAACTGTCCGTCGCCGCCGCCGATCCCGTGCGGGCGGCCGACGTCGCCGTGCTGACGAAGGAGACGATCCGCGCGCTCAGCCACCGGCACGGGCTCAAGGCGTCCTTCACCCCGAAGTTCGCGCCCGCCGGCGTCGGCAACGGCGGACACGTGCATCTGAGCATCTGGGACGGCACACGGAACCTTTTTTCGGGCGGAGAAAGGGTTTTCGGGCTGACACCGATCGCGGAGTCGTTCAGCGCCGGCATCCTGAAACGGCTGCCCGCGCTGCTCGCGATCGGGGCGCCGTCGGTGGTCAGCTATCTGCGGCTGGAGCCGCACCATTGGGCGGGGGTGTACACCGCGTGGGGCCTGGAGAATCGGGAGACGCCGCTGCGGCTGGTGCGCGGCGTCGCCGGGAATCGCGCGTCGGCGGCGAACCTCGAGGTCAAATGTTTCGACCTGACCGCGAATCCGTATCTGCTGGCGGCCGCGCTGCTGTTCGCCGGGATGGCCGGTGTCGACGAGGAAGCATCACTTCCGGATCCGGTGGACGTCGATCCTGGCGTCTTGACGGAAGAAGAGCGCGCCGCCCGCGGGATCGAGCGCCTGCCTCAGCGGCTGGAGGAGGCCGTCGCCGCGTTCGAGGCGGACAAGGACCTGGCGGCCGCGTTCGGCGCGCCGCTGGCGACGACGATCGTGGACGTGCGGCGGGCGGAGATCGAGCGGTTCGCGGACGCGAGCCCGGAGGAGATCACCGAAGCGCAGCGGTGGCGCCACTGAGGCGGGTCACCGGAACAGCTCTGTCCGGTGACCTGGCCGCTCTCTAAAGTGACGCTCGCCCGCCCAGGTCGGGTGGGCTTTGTGCGAACTGGGGAACTCAGCCGATGAAGAAACTGAAAGCCGTCCTCGTCACAGTCCTGCTCGCCCTGACAGCCCTGGTCTCGACCGCCACCGCGGCGAGTGCGGCGGCCGGCAATCCGACGAAGTTCCAGCCCGGGATCCGTGAGGCATGGGTGCATTTCCGGCCCGCCATGGATTCCGCGTATGTCGTGGTCAGCGACGTCAGCCTCAGAGCCCTCTGCTACGTGTCCGCCGCCGACGGGCTCTGGAACCTGGTCTACGACGACCACGCGGTCAAGGTCGGGTACACCTACGCGTCGTACCTCACCGCGCCGTCCGGCCAATGGTGCGGGAACGTCGGCCAGGGAACCGGCGGGGCCAAGGGCGAGACCTGGGTGCACCTCTACCCACAGGCGAACTGGGCTCACGAGGTCATGTACCCGGGCCACGACGTCGCGGCGATCTGCACGCTCGGGTTCCTCACCGACGTGTCCGACGGCAGTAACCGCCGATGGGACCTGTACCTCGACCACGCGAACAACGTCGCCGGATTCACCTGGTACACCAGCTTCTACTCGTCGCCGTCGTCGATCACCGACTGCGGCATCTGATGTAGCGAAGGGGCCCTTCACCGCCTGAGATGCGATGAAGGGCCCCTTCGGCTCACGTCAGATCAAGCGGGGGCGACAGCCTTCCGCACGCCCGCGGCCAGTTCGGCCGAAAGCTCGCGCACCGCGTCGGTGCCGCTCGCCGCGGCCGTCACCAGCGCCGAGCCGACGATGACGCCATCCGCGAAGCCGGCGACCTGCGCCGCCTGCTCGCCGGACCGGACGCCGATCCCGACGCCGATCGGCAGTTCCGTATGCGCGCGGGTCCGCTCGACCAGGTCCTCGGCGTGCACGCCGACCTGGTCGCGAGCACCCGTCACACCCATCACCGCGGTGGCGTACACGAAGCCGGAAGCGGCCGCGACGGTCTTCGCGATCCGCTCCTCCGAGGAGGACGGCGCGACCAGGAAGATCCGGTCCAGACCATGCTGTTCGGAGGCGGCCA
Source organism: Amycolatopsis sp. MJM2582 (assembly GCF_000754115.1). Taxonomy (NCBI): domain Bacteria; kingdom Bacillati; phylum Actinomycetota; class Actinomycetes; order Pseudonocardiales; family Pseudonocardiaceae; genus Amycolatopsis; species Amycolatopsis sp. MJM2582. The sequence continues at coordinate 136,663 of NZ_JPLW01000006.1, read as the reverse complement.
TCCACTCGTCGGCCTCGTCCGGGATCAGGTCCGGGGTGATCATCCCGAGCCCGCCCGCGGCGGCGAGGTCCCGCGCGAAACGGTCGACGCCGTAGCGGTGCACCGGGTTCCAGTACGTCATCACGACGGCCTTGCCGCCGCGCGACGACACCGACTCGACGACCTCGAACAGGTGCTTGAGCTTGAAGCCGCCGGAGAGCGCGCTCACCGACGCGGCCTGGATGGTCGGGCCGTCCATCACCGGGTCCGAGTAGGGCACGCCCACCTCGACCAGGTCGGCGCCGCCGTCGACCACCGCCGCCAGCAGATCCTTGGACCCGTCGACCGTCGGGAAGCCCGCCGGAAGGTAACCGATCAGCGCGCCGCGCCCCTCGGCCTTCGTCTTCGCGAAGAGGTCGTCCAGCGCGCTCATGCGTTCTCCACCAGGCCGAAGTACTTCGCGGCCGTGTCCATGTCCTTGTCGCCGCGACCGGACAGGTTCACGACGATCAGCCCCTCGGGGCCGAGTTCACGGCCGAGCACCAGCGCACCGGCCAGCGCGTGCGCCGACTCGATCGCCGGGATGATGCCCTCGGTACGCGAAAGCAGCTTGAACGCGTCCATCGCCTCGGCGTCGGTCACCGGCCGGTACTCGGCGCGGCCGCTGTCCTTGAGCCACGCGTGCTCCGGGCCGACACCCGGGTAGTCCAGCCCCGCGGAGATCGAGTGCGATTCGACGGTCTGGCCGTCCTCGTCCTGCAGCAGGTACGTCATCGCGCCGTGCAGGTTGCCCGGGGTGCCCTTGGTCAGCGTGGCGCCGTGGCGGTTGCCCTCGACGCCCTCGCCGCCCGGTTCGAGACCGACCAGGCGCACCGACGTGTCGTCGATGAAGCCGTGGAAGATCCCGATCGCGTTCGATCCGCCGCCGACGCAGGCCGCGACGGCGTCGGGCAGGCGTCCGGCCTGCGCCAGGATCTGGGCGCGGGCCTCCTCGCCGATGATCTTGTGGAAGTTCCGCACCATCATCGGGAACGGGTACGGGCCCGCCGCCGTGCCGAACAGGTAGTGCGTCGTGTCGGCGTTGGTGACCCAGTCGCGCAGCGCCTCGTTGATCGCGTCCTTGAGCGTGCGCGAACCGGTCTTCACCGGTACGACCTCGGCGCCGAGCAGCTTCATGCGGGCGACGTTCAGTGCCTGCCGCTCGGTGTCGACCTCGCCCATGTAGACGACGCATTCCAGGTCCAGCAGCGCACAGGCGGTGGCGGTGGCCACGCCGTGCTGTCCGGCCCCGGTCTCGGCGATGACCCGCTTCTTGCCCATCCGCTTGGTGAGCAACGCCTGGCCGAGCACGTTGTTGATCTTGTGCGAACCGGTGTGGTTCAGATCCTCGCGTTTGAGGAAGATCCGGGCGCCGCCGGCGTGCTCGCCGAAGCGCTTGGCCTCGGTGAGCAGCGACGGACGGCCGGCGTACTCGCGCAGCAGGCGCCGGAACTCGTTGACGAAGTCCGGGTCGGTCCTCGCCTTGTCGTATTCCGCCGCGACCTCGTCGACGACGCCGATCAGGGCCTCGGGCATGAACCGGCCGCCGTAGGGGCCGTAGTAGCCCCGGCCGTCCGGGTCGTGCTCGCCGTGCGGTGTTTCGGTGTACTCCACGCTCATCGAGAAGGCCTCGGGCAAGCGGGGTGCGAACCGGCGGTCACGAGCTTGACCAGGGCGCCCTTCGGGTCTCCCGAAGCGACGAGCCCTTCGCCCACGAGGACGGCGTCGGCGCCGTGACCCGCGTAGGACATCAGGTCGCCCGGGCCGCGGACACCGGACTCGGCGATCTTGAAGACGTCCATCGGCAGGCCGGGGGCCAGCCGCGAGAAGACGTCCCGATCAACCTCGAGGGTGTGCAGGTTGCGGGCGTTGACGCCGATCACCTTCGCGCCGGCTTCGAGCGCCTTGTCGGCCTCTTCGGCGTTGTGGATCTCGACCAGCGCGGTCATCCCGAGGGATTCGACGCGGTCCAGCAACGCGATCAGGGCGTTCTGCTCCAGCGCCGCCACGATCAGCAGGACCATGTCCGCGCCGTGCAGCCGCGCCTCGTGCACCTGGTACGGGCTGACGATGAAGTCCTTGCGCAGCACCGGGATGTCGACCGCCGCGCGGACCGCGTCGAGGTCGGCGAGCGAACCGCCGAACCGCCGCTGCTCGGTCAGCACGCTGATCACCCGGGCGCCGCCGTCGGCGTAGTCCTTCGCCAGCGCGGCCGGATCCGGGATCTCGGCCAGATCGCCCTTGGACGGGCTGCGCCGCTTCACCTCGGCGATGACACCGATACCGGACTCGCGCAGGGCCGCGAGCACGTCACGTGGGGGCGCGACCTGGGTCGCGCGCTTCTTCAGTTCGTCGAACGGCAGAACCGCCTCGCGCTCGGCGAGATCGGCACGGACGCCGGCGACGATGTCTTCGAGCACGCTCACCGGAGTACCTCACCGGCCGTCGTACTCACGGATTCCTTCGCAAGGTCGCTCACAAAAACCTTCCCCTTCCCGCCGAAACGATGCTAACCCCCGCACGGATACGGCCTGGTTCCGGGTATGTCCGTTGCTCCGAATGCCAACCGTGTCATCTTTGCCGGGAAAGATCCCCGAAACCCGCGAATTCCGTCGTCGTCACCGGCCGGCGGTGGGATCTTCGCCTTCGGACAGCGCCTCCCACAGCTCGGTCTCGGGATCCTTCGCGGCCTTCTTCTTCGCCCCCGGCGCCGAGTACTTCGCGCCGAGGCGCGGCATCCGGCCCGCGCCCTTGATGGCTGCCAACCCGCCCGCCGTCACGAGAATTCCCCCGAGGATCGCGAGGCCGCGGGCTCCCAGCATCTGGGCGGCGGGCAGTCCGTCGGCGAACCCGCTGAGCGAGCCCCCCGCCACGCCGATCCACACCGCGGCGAGGCCGGACACGGCGAGTACCACGCCGAGCACCCGGCGTGGCCAGCCGCCGGTGGCGATCAGCCCCGCCGTGCCGGCGAGCGCCAGCAACGCGAGGGGAATCAGCGCAACCGCGCGCTGTGAACCGGTTTCCGTGTACAGCACGGTGCCGCGCACGCCGCCGTCGCGGAACTCCGCGAACCACACGAGCTGCGAGGAACCCCACAACGCGACCGCGCCCAGCAGCAGGCCCACCACGGCGATCCACAGTGGACGCTTGGCCTTCTTCGCCGGGACCTCAGACACGAGTGCGGTCACCCGCCGGGTCGAGCTCGTCCGCCGCGATCATCGTCTGCGCCGCCGCGACGGCGGAAAGCACCGTGCGGGCTTTGTTGAGCGACTCGTTGTCCTCGTAGTCGGCCACCGAGTCCGCGACGACTCCCCCGCCCGCCTGGACGTACGCGGTGCCGTCCTTCATCAGCGCGGTGCGGATCGCGATCGCGGTGTCGGCGTCCCCGGCGAAGTCGAGATAGCCGACGACGCCGCCGTAGAGCGCCCTGCGGGTCGGCTCCAGCTCCTCGATCAGCTGCATCGCGCGGACCTTCGGCGCGCCCGAGAGCGTCCCCGCCGGGAAACAGGCGGTGACGGCGTCGAAAGCCGTCTTGTCGTCGAGGAGTTCCCCGGTGACCGTGGAGACGATGTGCATGACGTGGCTGTAGCGCTCGACGTCGAAGAAGTCGACGACGCGCACGGTGCCCGGCTTGCAGACCTTGCCGAGGTCGTTGCGGCCGAGGTCGACGAGCATGAGGTGCTCGGCGCGCTCCTTCTCGTCCGCGAGCAGGTCCTTGGCCAGCTGCGCGTCTTCCTCCGGATCCGCGCCGCGCCAGCGGGTGCCCGCGATCGGATGCGTGGTCGCGCGGCCGTCCCGCACGGTGACCAGCGACTCCGGGCTGGATCCGACGATGTCGAAACCGTCCAGGCGCAGCAGGTACATGTACGGGCTCGGGTTGGACGTGCGCAGCACGCGGTAGACGTCGAGCGCGTCGGCCTGGGTCTCGATCTCGAAGCGTTGCGACGGCACGATCTGGAACGCTTCGCCCGCCTTGATCGCCTCGACGGCCTTCTCGACCGCCGCGTGGAAGTCCGGCTTGGACCGGCGGCGCGTGAATTCGGGCGCGGGACGGTCGAAGACGGCGGCCGTGGCCGGGGCGGCGACGTGCAGCTGCTTGGTCATCGCGTTCAGGCGGGCGACGGCGTCGTCGTACGCGGCGTCGACGCGCTCGGCCGAGTCGTCCCAGTTGACCGCGTTGGCGATCAGCGTGACGGTGCCCTCGTGGTGGTCGAAGGCGGCCAGATCGGTCGCCAGCAGCATGGTGAGCTCGGGGATGTCGAGGTCACGCTCGGCGAGCTCGGGGAGGCGTTCGAGCCAGCGGACGGCGTCGTAGCCGATGTAGCCGACCATGCCGCCGGTGAGCGGCGGCATCCCGGGCAGCTGTTCGGTGTGGAGCGCGGCGACGGTCTCGCGCAGGACGGTGAGCGGGTCGCCCTCGGTCGGCAGGCCGACCGGCGGGGTGCCGGTCCACACGGCCGCGCCGTCACGCACGGTCAGCGCGGCGGGGCTGTCGACGCCGATGAACGACCATCGGCTCCAGGAAGCGCCGTTCTCCGCCGATTCGAACAGGAACGTCCCCGGCCGGTCGGCGGCGAGCTTGCGGTAGACCCCGATGGGGGTCTCACCGTCGGCGAGCACGCGACGGACAACGGGGATGACGCGACGGCCCTCGGCGAGCGCGCGGAACTCGTCGCGCGAAGGGCTGACCGAGCCGAGCCCCGACGGGCTGGCGTTTGCGGCGCTGACCATGTCGCTCATTGTGCTGCAACGGCCGCACGGGCCGGGACGGGGGGATGAATTCAAAGATTGTTGAATTTCCGGCCGGGTCCGTTCATGATGACGCCATGGCTGGTGAAGACACTACCGTGCGGCGACGGGGACGGCGGCCCGGCGGACAGGACACCCGGACCGCGCTGATCGAAGCGGCGCGCGCGGTGTTCGGCGAGAGCGGTTTCGACGGCGCGACCGTGCGCGCGATCGCGACGCGGGCCGGGGTCGACGCGGCGATGGTGAACCACTGGTTCGGCAGCAAGGAAGGGCTGTTCGCCCAAGCCATCCTGAAGCTCCCCTTCGACCCGCACGAACTGCTCGCGGAACTCCAGAACGGGCCCGACGACGAATTCGGTCAGCGGATCGTCCGCACCTTCCTCACCCGGTGGGACGGCGCGGGCGGCGAGGTGTTCCAGGCGCTCGTCCGCAGCGTCGCCGGACACGAACAGGCCGCGGCCGTGCTGCGCGGTTTCTTCCAGAACTTCTTCACGAAGGTCATCGGCGGACTGGGCTCCGACCGCGTCGAACTGCGGACCACGCTCTGCGCTTCCCAGCTCGTCGGGATGGGGCTGGTGCGCTACGTCGCGAAATTCGAGCCGATGGCTTCGAGCGAGATCGAGCCGCTGGTGACCGCGATCGCGCCGACCGTGCAGCGTTATCTGACCGGCGACATCGACTGACCCGTCGGCCGGCTCAATCCGTGTCCGGTTCGATTTCCTTGACCGGAACCGTGTAGAGCGTGTCCTTCGAGAAGCGCCCGCGCGGGAAGATCACGATCATGTCCGTTTCCTCGCCGCCGATGAAGACGGGCACTTTCTCGAGCCCGTTGAAACGGGGAGCGACCCGCAGCGAGCGTCGCGTCTGGAGCAGCTTGTAGTCGCCTTCGAGATAGACGTCTATTCGAGGGAACAGCCAGCCTGGCCGCACTGTCGCCACGGCCTCGCGCAAACCCGTCTTCTCGGCGGACCGGCGGCGGCTCTTCCAGAGCCAGGCGGCGTACAGACATGCCGGAATACCGTAGAAGGCCACCAAGGAAAGCGGGACCAGCACCTCGAATCGGCGATCGTCCGAAATTATCTGACACGCGACGAAGTAGGCGATCCAGAACGCCGCCCAAGCCGTCGCCCGTTGTTCGAGAAGCGACAATTTCTCGATCAAGGGGCCGGCCACTTCTTCGTGGACCGTCGGCGGATCGAAGCCTTCGGTGAAGTCGTCGTCCGCACTGGAGCGAGGTCGCCCGGCGACCCTTGGACGTCTTCTCGGACGGTCGATCTTCTTTTTCCCTCGCCCCAGTTTCATGCACCGAGGTTAATCGAGAAGAGCCGGTTTTCCGGATAACGAGTCGCGTCTCGCTTCGGGGCAACCCTGAGTGCTCAGCGAGCGTACAAGTTCAGGTCGGGCCGGGAACGCGTACGGGCGGCGGGAAATCCTCCCCCGCGGGAACAGGACGACCATGTTCGCGCCTTCGCCACCGACCCGGACCCGAAGGCCGGGATTCTTCCGGAAACGGCGGCACGAGCGGATCGACCAGCCCACCGAGCGGACCACGGTTTCGGTGCCGTCGTCGAAAGTGAGGTACGTGGCGGGCGGGAGCCGGTTGCCCAGCCCCTCGTAATCCGGCCGTACCGTCGCCCGCGCCGGACGCCATCCGGTGGCCTGGACGGCCCGGTGCCTGGCCCGCCAGCCCGTCGCCGACATCAGCGAGCCCACGAACCCGACGAGACCGAACGCCGTGGGCAGCACGCCCAGCTTGCCGAACCCGTCTTCGCCCGACCCGCCCAGGGTGAGCAGGAGGATCCCGGCGGCGAGGACGGCGGGCCAGATCGGGGCGATCCAGGCGGAGCGAAGACCCAACAGACGCAGTTTCGCGGTCTCACGCTCGGGATCGGTGGCGAGGAGCGCGGCGCCGTCGACCCTCCGGTCGTCGGGCGCGGCTTCGGCGAGCCCGGCATGGATCCGCGCCCGATCTCGCGCGAACAGGGCCACCGAGAGCCCCACGCAGATCAAGGCGATTTCGTCGAAAAAGCCCTCGAAGCCCCAAATCGGATCTTGTCCGAAAGCCTGGACGGCGAGACCGATGGCCCCACCACTCACCGGTATCAAGCTCACCACCGCGGCGACGCGGTAACCCAATCTCCGGCGGAGATGCTTCTCCGCCGGGCCTTCCCCAGTCCCCAGTGACATGGAAAAAGCGTACGCCCGCAAGGGGGGTTCGGGGATGGGACCAAGGTCCCGACGGTGTCAGCCCGCGACCAGCACCGCGATCAGCGCCAGCGTGCCCGGCACCACCTGGACGAAGAAGATCTTCTTGCTCGCCGTCGCCGTCCCGTAGAGCCCCGCCACGATCACGCACGCGAGACCGTAGATCTTGAACTGCCACGCCGTACTGCCGGTCGCGACCAGGCCCCAGATCAGCGCGGCGGCGAGGAAACCGTTGTACAGCCCCTGATTCGCCGCGAGCGCCGAGCTCTCCTTCGCGAACTCCTCGGTGGTGCCGAAGGAGGCGCGAGCGCGCGGGGTGGTCCACAGGAACATCTCGAGCACGACGATGTACAGGTGGATCAGCGCGACGATGCCGACCAGCACGTTGGCGACGACATTCACGGGTTACTCGCTCTCGTCGGCCAGCAGCAGCCGTTCGTCGGTGTCGAAGCAGGTGTGCGTGCCGGTGTGACAGGCCGGGCCGGTCTGGTCGACGCGCAGCAGGACGGTATCGCCGTCGCAGTCGATCCGCACTTCGCGCACGTGCTGGACGTGGCCCGACGTCTCGCCCTTGACCCACAGTTCCTTGCGGCTGCGCGAGTAGTAGGTCCCGCGCCGGGTCGTGAGCGTGCGTTCGAGCGCCTCGTCGTTCATCCACGCCATCATCAGCACGTCCGATGTGGAGTGTTCGACGACGACGGCGGCGATCAGCCCGTCGGCGTTGCGCTTCAAGCGATCCGACAGGGCGGGGTCAAGCGTCATTCGTGGCTCCGAGAAGGTGCCGTTTCACCGGCATCGAGTTGAGCAGGACCGCCGTGTAGATGTACCCGGCGAAGAGGATCCCGGAGACGATCTTCACCCAGAAGAGTTCCGCCGCCAGCATCGACAGCGCGTGCAGCAGCCCGAAGAGGAAGCTGACCGCGAACCCGGCGAACCGCGCGGACGACATCTTCAGCACCAGCCCGGCCACGACGAGACCGCCGAGGACCAGCGACGTCCCCGGCAGCAGGAACGTCCGCGCGGACGAATACGGCGCGAACATGAGGATCCCGGCCATCGCGAGGTACGCGACGGCGAGCCCGAGCAGCAGCGCGCAGACGACCTTGACCTCGGTGGCGGCCTTCCATTTGCCCGCGATCACCGGACCACGACTCCCCCGGCGCGCAGCGCGCCCTTGACCTCGCCGATCTTCAACTGTCCGAAGTGGAACACGCTGGCCGCGAGCACCGCGTCCGCGCCCGCTTCGACGGCGGGCAGGAAATGCTCCAGCGCGCCGGCGCCGCCGCTGGCGATCACCGGGACCCGGACGGCCGCGCGCACCTGGGTGAGGAGTTCGAGGTCGAAGCCGTTCTTCGTGCCGTCGGCGTCCATCGAGTTGAGCAGGATCTCGCCGACGCCGAGTTCCTCGCCGCGCGCGGCCCATTCGACGGCGTCGATCCCGGTGCCGCGGCGGCCGCCGTGAGTGGTCACCTCGAAGCCGGACGGGGTCGGTTCGGTGCCCTCGGGGACCCGGCGCGCGTCCACCGACAGCACGACGCACTGCGCGCCGAACCGGCGGGACGCCTCGCGCAGGAACTCCGGCCGGGCGATGGCGGCGGTGTTGATGCTCACCTTGTCCGCGCCGGTCCGCAGCAGCCGGTTGACGTCGTCGTTCGTGCGCACGCCGCCACCGACGGTGAGCGGGATGAACACCTGCTCCGCGGTCCGGCGGACCACGTCGAAGGTGGTCTCGCGGTCCCCGGAGGAGGCCGTGACGTCGAGGAACGTGAGCTCGTCCGCGCCCTCGGCGTCATACAGGCGGGCGAGTTCGACGGGGTCGCCGGCGTCGCGCAGGTCGGCGAAGTTGACGCCCTTCACCACACGGCCCGCGTCGACGTCGAGACACGGGATGACCCTGACTGCGACTGACATGGGGACAAGCGTAGTCAAGGGCGTTCTAAGCTCGCGGAATGGCACAGGCGGGGCGGCGGCCGGGGCAGACCGAGACGCGGGAGGTGATCCTCGACGCGGCACGGCGCAGGTTCGCCGAACAGGGCTACGACGGGGCGACCGTCCGCGGCATCGCGGCCGACGCCGGGGTCAACGCCGCGCTGCTGCACCATTTCTTCGGCACCAAGCAACGGCTCTTCGCCCTGTCGATGAACCTGCCGGTCGACCCGGGCGAGCTGGTCCCCCGGATCCTCGATGGCCCCGAGGACGAGATCGGCGAACGCCTCGTCCGCGCGTTCCTCGGCCTCTGGCAAGCTCCCGAAGGCCGCGCGCCGTTCCTGGCGATGATCCGGTCCGCGACCACCAACGAGCAGGTCGCGACCATGATGCGGCAGTTCCTGGAACGGGCGGTGCTGGCGCGGGTCGCCGAAGCGCGCGGCGTGCCGAAGGTCCGGGTGGCCGGGATCGCCGCGCAGATGATCGGGTTCGCGCTGCTGCGCTACGTCATCGGGCTCCCGCCGCTGGCCGCCGCCTCGGAGGACGAGATCGTCGCGATGCTGGCGCCGGTCGCGCAGTACTACCTGACCCCCGACGTTCACCGGCCGGACACTCCGCGCGGCTAGCTTCCCGAGGATGCGCATCGCTGCTCTCCTCCCCCTCCCCCTGCTGGCGGCCTCGCTGCTCGCCGCCGTGCCCGCCGAAGCGGGCCAGAACCCTTCACCCGTGGCGCAGACCAGGGCCTACGTCGACGACAAGGGCGCGGACCCCGCGAACGCCGACGCCGACGACCCGGCGATCTGGGTCCACCCGAAGAATCCTTCGGCCAGCGTCGTACTCGGCACGCTCAAGGAAGGCGGGCTGGCCGCGTTCGATCTGAAGGCGCGGCAGTTGCAGCATCTCGCCGTTCCCGAGGGCGGCCGGTTCAACAACGTCGACGTCGTCGGCGATCTCGCCGTGGTGAGCGACCGCGGCCGGGACCGCGTGCGCGTCTACCGGATCGACCCGGCCGGAGCCGCGGCCGGCTCGCGGGTGCTGCGTGACGTCACGGATCCTTCCGCCCCACCGGTCTTCTCCGCGTCGGAGTCCGAAGTGGACGAACAGCGGACCGCGTACGGGCTCACCGCCGGACGTGATCCGCGCACCGGCGCGCGCTGGGTCGCGGTGACCCGGCGGCACGAGACCCGCGTGGCGCTCTTGCGACTTGTCGACAAAGCGGACGGCACCGTCGGCACGGCGCCGATCGGCACGATCGACCTGCCGTCGGAGTTCCGGCTGCCGAACGGGAAGACGTGGTCGCCCTGCAGCGAACCGGACGAGCGGCCGCAGCTGGAAGGTTCGGTCCTCGACACCGCGAACCGCGTGCTCTACACCGCGCAGGAGGACGTCGGGATCTGGCGGATCCCGGTGCACGGCGCCGGTTTCGGCCGTCCGGAGCTGATCGACAAGGTGCGGTCGTTCGGGGTTCCGCAGCGGTTCGACGAGGCGACCGAGGAATGCGTCGCCGACGGCCCCGACCCCGGCTTCGGCGGCAAGTGGCTGACGGCGGACGCCGAGGGGCTGGCGCTGGCCGACGGCAAGCTGCTCGCGTCGAGCCAGGGCGACTCGCGGTTCGTGGTCTACGACCGTGACGGCACCCCGCGGCGCGATTTCCGGGTCGTCGCCGGACGTGGGACCGACTCGGTCGAGCACTCCGACGGCGCCGCGATCACCACCAGGCCGCTGGGGCCGCTGTTCCCGCACGGTCTGCTGGTGGTGCACGACGGCGAACGCCGCCCGGCCGCCACCGACCCCTCCGGTGAGGAGCTCGCGACCACCGGATTCGCCTTCGTCCGGCTGGAGACCGCCGTGCGGTGATCACGTTCACCGAGAAAGTTCCGTTCCCGATGCATCAGCCGGGTGGTCTCGCGCGTCCTTAGGGGGAGACCACCGGCTGAGGGGGACACGTGCCTGCGAGCTTCGACGAGTTCGTCGCGGATCGCCTGGACGGCCTCCTGCGCTACGCGACCGTCCTGACCGACGATCCGTACCTGGCGCAGGACATCGTCCAGGAGGTGCTGCTGCGTGCTCAGCAACGCTGGCCGAAGATCGACTCGCCACCGACCTACGTCCGCCGGATGGTGACCAACGAGTACCTCTCGTGGCGGAGGCGGCTGGCGGTCCGCCGGGTGACACCCTCGTCGCCGGAAGTGCTCGACCTGGTGAGCCCACCGGTCTCCGATCACGCCATCGAGTACGACGAACGCGACGCGATGCTGGACCGGCTCGCGAAGCTCCCGCGCAAACAACGCGCCGCGATCGTGCTCCGCTACTACGAGAACTACTCCGACGAGGAGATCGGCGCGGTGCTCCGCTGCGCGACGTCGACCGTGCGCAGCCAGATTTCGCGCGCGCTCTCGACGCTGCGGGAGACCGGGCCGTCCTCGTCCGTTCAGCCCACGGGAGCCAGCAAATGACCCGACTGAGTGACGAGCACACCGAGGACCTGATCCGGGAGAGCCTCGAACACCTGGCGACGCGGGCGCCCGACGGTGCCGAGATCCGCGACGCGCTGGCCCAACGGCCGTCACGCCGTCCGACGATGGCCTTGGCACTGGTCGCGGCGGCGGTCGCGATCATCGCCCTCGGCGTCCCACTGGGCCTGCGGGCCTACACCACGGTCACCCCCGCCTCGCCGCGCAACGCCGACTGGGCGGTGCTGCCGTACAAACCCGGCTGGCTGCCCGACGGCTTCAAGGAGCTGACCCGGAGCGCGAAGCCCTATCCGGGACCGCAGACCAGGACGTGGAGCAACGGCGAGGTCGGGCAGCTGCGGCTGACCACCACGCCGCTGGACGACCGGCGCGGGCCGTGGACGATCGCGCCCGCGCCGAACCAGATCATCGTGCACGGCCGCGTCGGGATGGTCGCGGAGGTCTACGGCGACGGGACGATGCTGACCTGGTCGCCCGACGACACGTACCTGCTGAGCTTGACGCTGATCGGGGTGAAGGATCCGCGCGACGTCGGCCAGCGGATCGCGGACGAGATGGTCAGGGACGACCGTGCCCGGGTTTCGGGCGAGCTGCGGTTCGGCAAGCTGCCCACCGACCTGGAGCTGTCCGGGGTGAACCTGTTCATGACCGTCGGCGGGGGTGCGACCGAACTCGAAGCCACCCGTACCGGGCAACCCACCGCGGCGGCGGTCGTCACGGCGTCGCTCCGCGCCGAACGGCCGGACTCGGGCGACGCCACGCCCGTGCCGCTCCAGGTCAGGGGCGCCGACGGCTTCTTCCTGCCGCAGCGGACCGGACGGCTCGGGCACGAGGACGAAACGGTCGCCGTCCAGGTCGAGGGCGGGCGGTGGCTCACCGTCTCCGGCAAACGGGACCAGGCGACGCTGCTCGACATCGCGAACGGCGTGCAGCTGATCCCCGGCGATTACAGCTGGTTCGGGAAGCCGCCGGAATAGCGACGGACGGGCGGGGGTTGTCGACGGCATGACGGACACCTACCGCTCCATCGTGTTCACCGAGTACGGCGACTCCGGGGTCCTGCGCGTCCTCGAGCGGGAGCTGCCCGAGCCGGGCCCCGGCCAGGTGCGGGTCGCCGTCCGGGCCGCGAGTGTGAACCCGATCGACTGGAAGATCCGCTCCGGGCTGATGGCCGAGGTGTTCCCGACGGAGTTCCCCGCCATCCCCGGTGGCGACATCGCCGGCGTCGTCGACGCGGTCGGCGAGGGCGTGTCCGAGTTCGCGACCGGTGACGAGGTACTCGGCTCCGGAGCGGGCGGATACGCGGAGTACGTCCTCGCGAAGCCCGCGAGCCTGGTCCGCAAGCCCGAGTCGCTTTCGTGGGAGCTGGCCGCGGCGCTGCCCGCCGTCGTCAACACCGCCTATCGTGCGCTCAACCTGCTGGATCTCCGGAAGGGCGAGACGCTGCTCATCGACGGCGCCGCGGGAGGTGTCGGCACCATCGCCGTGCAGCTCGCCGTCGCGCGCGGGCTGACCGTCGTGGGCACGGCGAGCGAAGGGAACCACGAGTACCTGCGCTCGCTGGGCGCTGTGCCGGTGCAGTACGGCGAAGGGCTCTCCGAGCGCGTCCGCGACGTCGCACCGCAGGGCGTCGACGCGTCCTTCGACGCTTCCGGGCGTGGCTCGCTGGCCACCCTGGTGGAGCTGACCGGTGGCCCGAAGCGGGTCATCACCATCGCCGCTCCGGACGCGGCCGACCACGGCGTCCGCTTCACGTCGGGAACTCCTGCCGAGCAGGTGCCCGGCTCGCTGGCCGAAGGCGCCGCGCTCGCCGCCGAAGGCAAGCTCGACCTGCCGATCGCCCGGGTCTACCCGCTCGCCGAGGCGGCCGCGGCCCAGGACGAGAGCGAAGCGGGCCACGTCCGGGGCAAGCTCGTCCTGGTCCCTTGAGCCTCACCTCGTGAGTGGTGAGGACGGTTAGAACCAAAGCTGTCGTAGGTACCTACTGAATGTGGGTGGCCGTTGGCCGCCGGTCCGTGAAGGCCTCCTTCCCTACCCTGAAGGTAGGCAAGGAGGCCTTCACGGACTACACGATCGCCACCCGCGGCTCGGCAACACCACAAGTCCCAGCAGTCACAGCAGATGCGCGTGAAGGCCCCCTTCCCTCGGCTCAGCCGAGGAAACTCGACCTTCACACCTTCCCCAAGTACGTGAAGGCCCCCTTCACTGCGTCTAGCGCAATGAAGGCGGCCTTCACGTACTGCTGGAGGCGTGTCTTGTGAGTGGTAAGGGCGGTTAGAACCGTCTTCACCACTCACGAGACGCGCCCCCATGTCCCTCTTGACTCTCGCTTCTCAACGGGCGCAGAATTAAACGCATGACTAATTCAGCGATCTCAGTGACCGGCCTGCGGGTCGTCCGCGGCGGCCGCGAGGTCGTCAGGGATGTCAATTTCGCGACGCCGCGCGGCCGGATCACCGGTCTGCTCGGCCCCAGTGGCTGCGGCAAGACGACGCTGATGCGCTCGATCGTCGGCGTGCAGATCGTCGCCGCGGGCGAGGTCACCGTGCTCGGCCATCCCGCGGGCAGCCCGCCGCTGCGGCGGTTGATCGGCTACGCCACCCAGAACCCGGCCATCTACGCCGACCTGACCATCACGGAAGCCTTGCGCTACTTCGCTTCCGTGCTCCGCGCGCCGGTGTCCGATGTGGACAGGGTGATCGGCGAGGTCGGGCTCGCCGATCACGCCGGCAAGCTAGTCGGCTCACTGTCGGGTGGGCAGCACAATCGCGCCAACCTCGCGGTCGCGCTGCTCGGGAAGCCCGAACTGCTCGTCCTCGACGAGCCGACCGTCGGCCTGGATCCCGTGCTCCGCGACGAACTCTGGGCGCTTTTCCGCCGTCTCGCCGAGGGTGGGGCGACACTGCTCGTGTCCAGCCACGTCATGGACGAAGCCGCGCGCTGCGACCGTCTGCTGCTCATGCGCGAAGGCCGGATCCTCGCCGACGACACCCCGGCCGGGTTGCGCGAGCGCACCGGCACGACCGATCTGGAGCAGGCGTTCCTGCGGCTGGTCCGCGAGACCGAGGTGAGCCCGTCGTGAACCCCGCCTTGACCCTGGCCACGGCCCGCCGGATCCTCCTGCAGCTCCGGCACGATCCGCGTACCGTCGCGATGCTGATCGTCGTGCCGTCGCTGCTGATGGTGCTGCTGCGCTTCGTCTTCAACTCCGAAGCGGTGTTCAGCCGCGTCGCCCCGGCGCTGCTCGGCGTTTTCCCGTTCCTGATCATGTTCCTGATCACCTCGATCACGACCTTGCGCGAGCGCACCACGGCCACGCTGGAACGGCTGATGACCCTGCCGATCGGCAGGATGGACCTGCTCTTCGGTTACGCGCTCGCGTTCGGCTCCATCGCGATCGTGCAGGTCGGCGTCGCCGCCGGGGTGTCGCTCGCCTGGCTGGGCCTGGACATCGCGGGCTCGATCGGGATGCTGCTGCTCATCGCCGTCCTCGACGCGCTTCTCGGGATGGCCCTCGGCCTCTTCGTGAGCGCGTTCGCGCGGACCGAATTCCAGGCGGTGCAGTTCATGCCGTTGTTCGTGCTGCCGCAGATCCTGCTGTGCGGCCTGTTCGTGCCGCGCGGGGAGATGGGCTGGCTCCTGAACTGGCTCTCGAACGTGATGCCGCTTTCGTACGCCGTCGAGGCCCTCACCCGGGTCACCACGTCGGGCACCGTGGACGCGACGCTGATCCGGAACCTGATCATCGTCGGGGCGTGTGCCCTGGCGGCACTGGTCCTCGGCGCGGCGACCCTGCGCAGGCGAACGGCCTAGACTCTGCACATGGGATCGGAGTTCGAGCGGATCGCCGCCGAGAAGTACGTCGTCCTGACCACCTTCCGCAAGAACGGCACCCCGGTGCCGACGCCGGTCTGGGCGGCGGGCGACGGCGGCGAACTGGTGATCTGGTCCGAACGGAAGGCGGGCAAGGTCAAACGCATCCGCAACAGCGGGCGGGTCGAGGTCCAGGCCTGCGACTTCCGCGGCAACAAGACCCACGGCGACGTCGTCGCGGGCGAGGCGCGGCTGCTCGATCTCGACGAGACCGAACGCGTGCGCAAGGTGATCGCGCGGAAGTACGGGATCACCGGCCGGGTCACGATGTTCTTCAGCAGACTGCGGGGGCCGAAGGACCGGACCGTGGGGATCGCGATCAAGCTGGCCGAGTGAGCTGAGCCTCCCGCAGCTCCGCCGCCATCGCCGCCGAGTCGTGGTCCGGCCCGCAACCCTCCACCAGGATCAGATCGCCCGGGATGTGGTCCGCCCGCAGGTGCAGGATCTCCCGGTAGGCGGGCGACGCGTACCACTCGCGGGCCACGGCCAGGCTCGGGAAGCCGATCATCACCAGCACTCCCGGCCACTCCCCCTCGACGACCTCGATCTCGTTCCCGTGCACGAGGAACTTCCCGCCGAAGGGGTCGAGCGTGTCCTGGATCCGCTCCAGGTACTGGAGCACCTCTTCGGTCGGTGCACCGGTGGGGCGAAGGTGGGCGATACCGTACGCGGTCATGATGTCCTCCCAGGTTTCGTTGTCCTGGAAGGAATCCTGACCGAACGGGCGCGCGGCGTCGATTACCCGGGAGGTAAAGCTCAGAACTCCGCGACGGCCGCGAGCGCCTCGGGCAGGGTGAACGCGCCGGCGTAGAGCGCCTTTCCGACGATGGAACCCTCGACACCGTCCCGGGCCAGCGCGGCCAGCGCGCGGAGATCGTCCACACTGGACACACCGCCGGAAGCGATGACCGGCGCGTCGGTGCGGGCGGCGACCTCGCGGAGCAGCTCGATGTTCGGGCCCTGGAGGGTGCCGTCCTTGCTCACGTCGGTGACGACGTAGCGCTGCGCGCCGTCGCGGTCGAGCCGGTCGAGGACCTCCCAGAGGTCACCGCCGTCCTGGGTCCAGCCGCGCGCGGACAGCCGGTGCCCGGCCTCGGTGATCCGCACGTCCAGCCCGATGGCGACCCGGTCGCCGTAGGAGGAGACGACCTTCGCGGTCCACTCCGGGTCCTCCAGCGCCGCCGTGCCGAGGTTGACCCGGCGGGCGCCGGTGGCCAGCGCGGCCTCCAGCGACGCGTCGTCGCGGATGCCACCGGAGAGCTCCACCTGGACGTCGAGCTTCGCCACGACGTCGGCGAGCAGCTCGCGGTTGGAGCCCTTGCCGAACGCGGCGTCGAGATCCACCAGATGGATCCATTCCGCCCCGTCACGCTGCCAGGCGAGCGCCGCCTCCAGCGGGCTGCCATAGGAGGTTTCGGTGCCGGCCTCGCCCTGGACGAGTCGCACGGCCTGGCCATCGGCCACATCAACGGCGGGAAGGAGCGTGAAAGTCACGCGCCCACTCTAAGCGAGGGTGTTCAGCCAGTTGCGCAGCAGGTGCGCACCCGCGTCCCCGGACTTCTCCGGGTGGAACTGGGTCGCCCACAGCGGCCCGTTCTCGACGGCGGCGACGAAGTCCTGACCGTGGTTCGCCCAGGTCACCTTGGGTTGCTGCCCGGCGAGGCCGGAGTCCAGGTCCCAGGTCCGCGCGGCGTAGGAGTGCACGAAATAGAACCGCGTGTCCGCGTCGAGCCCGGCGAACAGCTGCGAATCCTCCGGCGCGCGGACGGTGTTCCACCCCATGTGGGGGAGGACGACGGCCTCCAGCCGGTCGACCGTGCCCGGCCATTCGCCCGCGCCTTCGGCCTCCACGCCGTGCTCGACCCCGCGTTCGAACAGGATCTGCATACCGACGCAGATGCCCAGCACGGGGCGGCCACCGGCGAGGCGTTTGCCGATGATCTTCTCCCCCGACACCGACCGCAGCCCCTCCATGCAGGCGGAGAAGGCGCCGACACCGGGGACGACCAGGCCGTCGGCTTCGAGCGCGGCATGCGGGTCCGCGGTGACCTCGACGTCGGCACCGGCGCGCTCGACGGCGCGTTCGGCGGATCGGAGATTGCCGGACCCGTAGTCCAGGATCACCACGCGAGGAGTAGCCACGCTCTCCAGGCTAGCGGACCGGATTTTCCCCGGATTCCCTGTTTCGACCTTCACTCTTCTGGGTAATAGCGACTCCGAGTGAAAGGCCGGCGCAGGACCGCCCTGCACTTATGGAGGAACGATGCAGGACGCCGACGACCTGACCCGCCTGCTCAACGCCTGGCGCGAGGACATCGACAGCGTGCCTTTCCCTACCTTCGCGGAGCTGCTGATCCCGGCGCAGAAGCGGCGCTCCGCCCCGGCCCGGACGGCCACGGCATCGGTTCAGGTGACGAAGACCACCGGATGGCGCGATCGCTGACACCCGACTCCGGTCGTGTGTGTGGTTTTCTTCATAGGAAGATGCCCCACCGAGCCGACCAGGAGTGACGCATGAGCAGCAGCCCGGATCCGCGCGACTTCCTCGATCTCGACGCCGAGCTCTCCGCCGAGGACCGGGCCATGCGGGACGCCGTGCGCTCGTACGCGCACGACCAGCTCCTGCCGAACGTCGCCGAATGGTACGAAACGGGCGTCCTGCCCGCCGCCGAGCTCGCCAAGGGGTTCGGGCAGCTCGGGCTGCTCGGCATGCACCTGGAGGGTTACGGCTGCGCGGGTACCAGCGCGGTCGCCTACGGCATCGCCTGCCGCGAACTCGAGGCCGTCGACTCCGGGCTGCGCAGCTTCGTCTCGGTGCAGGGTTCGCTGGCGATGTACGCGATCCACAAATGGGGCACCGAGGAGCACAAGCAGGAGTGGCTGCCGCGGATGGCCGCCGGTGAGGCGCTCGGCTGCTTCGGCCTGACCGAACCGGACGCCGGCAGCGACCCCGGCAGCATGCGGACGCGCGCGGTGCGCGACGGCTCCGATTGGGTGCTGAGCGGCACGAAGATGTGGATCACCAACGGAACCGTGGCCGACGTCGCGGTCGTCTGGGCGCAGACCGACGAAGGCGTGCGCGGCTTCGTCGTCCCCACGAACACGCCGGGCTTCACCGCGAACGAGGTCAAGCACAAGCTGTCGCTGCGGGCCTCGTTGACCGCGGAACTGGTGCTCGACGGCGTCCGCCTGCCGGATTCGGCGGCGTTCCCCGAGGTCAGGGGGCTGCGCGGACCGCTGTCCTGCCTGAACGAGGCGCGCTACGGGATCCTGTTCGGCGTCGTCGGCGCCGCTCGCTCCTGCTACGAGTCCGCGCTGGAGTACACGCTGAGCCGGGAACAGTTCGGCAAACCGCTGGCCGGATTCCAGCTCACCCAGCGCAAACTCGCCGACCTCGTCGTGGAGGTCAACCGCGCCGGGCTGGTCGCGCTGCGGATCGGGCGGCTCAAGGACGCCGGGACGCTGCACCACAACCACGTCAGCTTCGGCAAGCTCGCCAACGTCCGCTCCGCGCTGGAGGTCGCCAGGACCGCGCGCGGCATGCTCGGCGCCAACGGGATCTCGCTGGAATACCCGGTGATGCGGCATATGTCGAACCTGGAAACCGTGCTGACCTACGAGGGCACGGAGGAGATGCACGCGCTCTCGCTCGGCCAGTCGGTCACCGGGCTGGCCGCTTTCCGCTGAGCGGCGATCAGTCCCGCGCGGAAAGGAGATCCGCGAGCCCGTCCGGGTAGAGGATCGCCTTGCCGCTCGCCACGTCGGCCATCGGCAGCCAGTGCACGCGGGCGCCGTCGTCGAGGACGACGCCGACCTCGTCGCGCTCGTAGAACGCCTTGTCGATGAGGT
This sequence comes from Amycolatopsis sp. MJM2582, assembly GCF_000754115.1. Taxonomy (NCBI): domain Bacteria; kingdom Bacillati; phylum Actinomycetota; class Actinomycetes; order Pseudonocardiales; family Pseudonocardiaceae; genus Amycolatopsis; species Amycolatopsis sp. MJM2582. Next base: position 117,569 of record NZ_JPLW01000006.1, on the reverse strand, counting down.
CGGCGGTGAACAGGAACACGATCTCGTGCCCCGGCCTGCCTTCGAAGGTGAACACGTTCTCCAGCACGGCGATCTGCTCGACCGAGGTCAGCTCCGCCGCGAGTTCCTCCTGGAATTCGCGGTGCAGCGCCTCGGCGGCGGTCTCACCGAACTCGATCCCGCCGCCCAGCGGCCGGTGGTAGGTCACTCCTTTGGCGTGGTCGCGGCCTTCGAACACGAGAAGGTCGTCGCCGCGGCGGATCACCCCGAGCGCGAGCGGGCGGATCTTCGTCATCCCGGTGACGCTAGCGGAGGAATTCCTTGACGGACAAGGCGATCGAACCGGCGTCGAGACCGTGCGCGAGGTCGTGATCGGCCATTTCGCCGTAGATCCGGACTTCCGCGTCGCGCCGGACGCCCAGCGACAGCAGCCGGTGCGGCGTTTCGGACAAAGCGTCCGCCACCGCGTGCGCCGAGGTTCCCGCGAGGTAGGGCTCGACCAGTACGACGTCGGTGCTGCCCGCGGCCTCCACAGCCGAACGCAGCCCGGCGGCGTCGAACGGCCGGATCGTCGAGGTGTAGAGCACGGTGACGTCGAGGTCGGCCGTCGCTTCGAGCACCCTGTCGAGCATCGGCCCGACGGCCACCACCACGCCCCGCCCGCCTTCGCGCAGTGTCTGCAGGCCCGCGCCCAGATGCGCTTTCGCGTTCTCCTGCGCGGAAAGCCGGAGATAGACGCGTCCGGTGCCGGGGATGGACTCGAGCAGCAGCCTCCGTGCTTCCTCGGGGTGTCCCGGCACGTGCACGGTCCAGCCCGGCAACGTGTCGATGAGGGCGACGTCGCCGGGCGCCTGATGCGTCCGCCCGGCGGTCGGCATGTCGTAGGACGCGCCCGACGACACCAGCACGGCGCCGACGTCCTGATGTCCGAGGTCGAGTTTGACCTGCTCGAAAGCCCGCTCCACGAGGAACGACGAGAAGGTGTGGACGATCGGGCGCATCCCGGCCAGCGCCAGCCCGCCCGCGGTGCTCATCATCAGTTGCTCGCGGATGCCGACGTTGAGCACCCGGTCGGGATGTTTCCTCGCGGCGAAGGCGAGTTGTGCCGCGGAGATGTCGGCGAGCACGACGGCGACGTTCGCGTCGGTGTCGAGCACTTCGGCGGCGGCTTCCAGGAACGTTTCGCGCATGTTCACGGGTTCAGGCCTTTCGCTCGACGGTCGCGACCACGGCGAGCGGCCGGTCCGGATGGGGTGTGGTGAGGGCTTCGTGGAGCGCGTCGTGGTCGCGGCCGTCGACGGTGCGCGTCGTCCAGCCCTCGACCTCGAACCGGCGCGCGATCCCGCCGGGCCAGCCGTGCGTGGCCGAGGAGTTGTCGACGACGACGGCGGTCAGCTGCGGCATGCCGATGCGGCCGGCGACCGCGATGGCCTCTTGGTTGGAGCCCTCGTCGAGTTCCGCGTCGCCGACGAGGGTGACGACCTTGGCGTCACGGAATCCCTTGGCGCGCAGGCCGAACACGGTGCCGATGGCCAGCGGGAGCCCGTGCCCGAGCGAGCCGCTGGAGATCTCGGCCACGGGCAACCTCGCCCGGTCCGGATGGTGGCCGAGCCGGGACTCGGCCGAAGTCCAGTCGGCGAGTTCCTCCTCGTGGATGAAGCCCTTCTTCGCCAGCACCGCGTAATAAGCCATCGGGCCGTGGCCCTTCGACAGCAGGAAACGGTCGCGGCCGGGCTCGCGGATGTTCTCCGGGGTGATGTCGAGCACACGGTCGTAGAGCACCCATAAGACGTCCACAGTGGACTCCGCGGCGGCCTGATGCTTCTCGTCCCCGGTCATCAGCGAGATCAGCCGCGGCAGATCCTCGTAGCCGGTCTTGATGTCAGTGGTCATGAACCGAGGTTGCAACCTCGACTTAGGTCGAAGTCAAGGCTAGCCTGGCGACGTGACGAGACTGGCTGAACACCTGAGCATCGGACAGGTCGCCGACCGCAGCGGCGTGCCCCATACGGCTTTGCGTTTCTACGAGGACAAAGGGCTGATCAGCTCCGAACGCTCGGCTGGCAACCAGCGGCGGTACTCGCGTTCGGTGCTGCGCCGGATCGCCTTCATCCGCGCCGCGCAACGGGTCGGCCTCAGCCTGGACGACATCAGCTCGGCACTGGAGACCCTACCCAAGGACCACGCCCCCACCAAGGCCGACTGGGCCCGCCTTTCGCGAGGCTGGCAGGACGAGCTCGACGCGCGGATCGACGCGCTGCAGCGCCTGCGTGACCGGCTGACCGGCTGCGTCGGCTGCGGTTGCCTTTCCCTGCGCAGCTGCGGGCTCTACAACGCCGACGACCAGATGTCGCGGTTCGGCCCCGGCGCGGGCAAACTGCGCCCGGCGTCCGAGGGCGGCATCTGAATTCCGTTGCCACGCGGGGGCCGGATATGGGTCACTGTGCCTCGAAATGGACAAGAAACACCTCATCCGGGTCTCGAAGCGACTCTCCCGGCATCTGCGGCACGCACCCGGCGACATCGGGATCACCCTCACCCCCGACGAACTCGACGAAGTCGTCGAGGGCAACGACAAACGGCGCGAGGGGCTCCGGCCGATGAACCGGCACGCCGTGCATCTCTCGGCGACCGTGGACACCGCGCGAGCCGTCGGGGCGCGGGAAATGACCGCCGCCGGACACGAATTCCAGGTGAGCGCCAACGGTGTGTGGCTCACCGCGGCCGTTCCGCCGGAGTTCCTGCGGCGGCTAGACGAGGCCGTTGGCCCTCAGTAGCCCCAGTGTGCCCACGGTGAACATGCCGTTCCACTCCAGCGCGGCCGCGGGCGAATAGCTGGTGTAGTCGACCCGCCAGCCCCCGTCTTCGTGCTGGCCGCCCGCCACCCGCCGCAGATCCGCTTCGATGACCTCGGGCCGGAAGAGTTTCCGTGCCGGGCCGCCGGGTTCCGGGGCGAAATCGAGCGGGCGCATGGCCTCGCCTTCGATGCCGCCGCCGACGGCGACCACCCCGTCGGCCGGGAGGAACCGGCCGAGCTTCTCGACCAGACGCGTGTCGCCCAGGGCGTCCACCAGCTTCATCGCGAAGGCGAGCACGAGCGCGTGCGGTGTCTCGTCGAGCTTTTCGATCTCGCCGAGGCAGTAGCTCGTCGCCTTCGCCAGCCACGGATGCGCGGCGACCGCGGGATCGTGCGCCGCGACGCGATGGGCGGTGACCGCGACGATCGCGGTGATCTGCAGCGAGGAGACCGACGGATCCGCGTTCGCCCAGAAGGGCGCGCTGCCGAACGGATCCGGCATCGGGACCGCGAACGGGATCCCGCCGTCGGGCAGGGAGATCGAGTCGAGCCAGTCGCAGAGTTCGGCCGCGCGCGGACTGGTCGCCGGGCCGACGTCGGCGAAGACCTCGAAAGCGTGCAGCGCGCCACCGGGCTGGCTCGTCACCGAGCGGCAGTCGGGTTCCAGCCCGTGGCCGTAACCGCCGTCGGGATTGCGGTACGCCTCCAGCGCGGCGAGCGCCGCCGCGGGGTCACCGTCGCGGAAAAGGACCTCGAAGCGCCGCCTGTCGAGCAGTCGGGCCTGGGTGGCCATGAACGTGGCCGCCGTCGTCAGATCGATGTTCATACCGACAGCGTCGCGTGGATCGCGGCCGCCGTCTTGAACACATCGGTCACGAACGGCGGCGCGGGCGGTTGTAGAGCTTGCGCCCGACGGCCAGGAGCGTTTCGCGCAGCGTTTCGTCGTCGAGCGACGCGACCTCGGGCGAGCCGCCGGCGACGGCGATCCCCGCCAGCAGCACCTGCGCGGTGACGATCGCGGTGAGATCCGGATCCGGGCCGACCAGGATCTCCAGCAGCCGGTTCTTGAAACTGTCCGAGCTGTGCACGGACTTCTCGATCGCGCGGGCGATGCCGGGGTCGCTGGAGAACAGGGCGACCAGCGAACGGTGCCGCACCACGAGATCGACGAAACCGTCCAGCAGGTGGTCGATCTGCGCACCCCGGGTGCGCTGGGCGCGGGCGTCGTCGACGATGCCCTCCAGCTCGCGCAGCACGGGCTCGGCGACGGATTCGGTGATCTCCGCCTTCGTCTTGAAGTGGTAGTAGACGGCGGCCTTCGTGACGCCGAGGGCGTCCGCGATCATCTGCAGCGAGGTGCCTTCCACGCCGTGTTCGGTGAACAACCGCAACGCCGTGCCCAGTAGTCGCGTGCGGGTGTCCTCCGCGTGGACGACGTCCATGTTCCCTCCTCGTTCAGCCGTCGGAGATTACGTCAAGCGTGCCCGCGTGGCCAAACGAGTACTAGCCGTGCGGCTAGTCACACACTTGCCGATCGGCTTGTAGGCCCCTAGCCGATCGGCTAGCTTGGAATGAACCTGATCGAGTGAACGGGAGACTTTCGTGGCCAGCTTCCTCTACCGCCTGGGCCGGTTCTCGTTCCGGCGCCGGGCACTGGTGACGGCGGTGTGGGCCGCCGTCCTGGTGGCCCTCGGCGCGGGAGCGCTGACCCTGTCCGGCCAGCTTTCGAACTCGGTGACCATCCCCGGCACCGAGTCGCAGAAGGCGATCGACCAGCTCGCCGACCGGTTCCCGGAAGCCGCCGCCGGTGGCGCGACTGCGCGCGTCGTCATCTCGACGCCCGGCGACATCACCGATCCCGCCGGACAGGCGGCGATCACGGGACTCGTCAAGGGACTCGAGAACGCCCCGAAGGTCGCCGGCGTGGTCAACCCGCTGCAGATGCAGGCGATCTCCCCCGACAAACACGTCGCGCTGGCGCAGGTCAGCTATCGCGTGCCGGGCTTCGAGCTCACCGACGCCGACCGCGAGGGCTTGATGGCCGCCGCGGACGCCGCCAAGGCGGCCGGGTACACAGTGGACTTCGGCGGTGACGCCGTGCAGGCGATGCCCGCGACCAACGCCACCGAAGGCCTCGGTGTCGCCGTCGCCGCGGTCGTCCTGATCATCACCTTCGGCTCGCTGCTCGCGGCCGGGATCCCGCTGCTGACCGCGCTCATCGGCGTCGGCATCGGCATGGCGGGTATCACCACGGCGTCCGGTTTCCTCGAACTGAACACGAACACGCCGGTGCTCGCGCTGATGATCGGCCTGGCCGTCGGCATCGACTACGCGCTCTTCATCGTCTCCCGGTATCGGCACGAACTCACCATCGGACGGGATCCGGAGGAAGCCGCCGGACGCGCCACCGGTACCGCGGGCTCCGCCGTGGTGTTCGCCGGGCTGACCGTCATCATCGCGCTGGCGGGCCTGACCGTCGTCGGCATCCCGTTCCTCGGCGAGATGGGCATCGCCGCGGCGATCACCGTCGCGATCGCGGTCGTCATCGCGCTCACCCTCCTGCCTGCCATCCTCGGTTTCGCGGGCGGCAAGCTGGCGGGCGGCAAGATCCGCTTGCGCCGCAAGGAAAGCACGACGACACACGGCGAGCGCTGGGCGAAGTTCGTCGCCCGCCACCGGATCCCGGTGCTGATCGCCGCGATCGCCGGACTCGCGATCGTCGCCGTGCCCGCCGCGAGCATGCAGCTCGGCCTGCCGAACGACAGCACCGCCGCACCGGACACCACCCAGCGCAAGGCCTACGACACCGTCGCCCGCAGCTTCGGCGAAGGCGCCAACGGCCCGCTGGTGATCGTCGTCGACCTGAGCGGCAGCACCGACCGGCAAGCCGCGCTCCAGCAGGCGGCCGCGGGTATCGGCGGCCTCCCCGAGCGCCCGATCGTCACGCCGCCCAAGACCAACCGCGGCGGTGGCCTGGCGTTGCTGACCGTCATCCCGAAGAGCGGCCCGAGCAGCACCGCGACCGAAGACCTGGTCAGCGACATCCGCGGCCTGAACGCGAAACTGGGCTCGGCCACCGGTGCGTCGCTGGCCGTGACCGGCCAGACCGCGGCCAACATCGACGTCTCCGAGAAGCTCGCCGACGCGATGCTGCCGTATCTCGCGCTGATCGTCGGGCTCGCGTTCCTGTTGCTGATGCTGGTGTTCCGGTCGATCGTCGTGCCGCTGAAGGCGACGCTGGGCTTCCTCGGTTCGGTGGTCGCGACGTTCGGCGCCGTGGTGGCCGTGTTCCAGTGGGGCTGGCTCACCGACCTGCTCGGCGTGAAGACGACCGGGCCGATCATGAGCATGCTGCCGATCCTGCTGATCGGCGTGCTGTTCGGGCTCGCGATGGACTACCAGGTGTTCCTGGTGACGCGGATGCGGGAGGAATACGTCCACGGGGCCGACCCGCAGGAGGCGATGGTGACCGGTTTCCGGCACGGCTCCCGCGTCGTGGTCGCCGCCGCGCTGATCATGATCAGCGTGTTCGCCGGCTTCGTGCTCGCGGAATCCTCGCTGATCCAGTCGATCGGGTTCGCGCTGGCCTTCGGGGTGCTGGTGGACGCGTTCGTGATCCGGATGACCATCGTGCCGGCGCTGATGTCGCTGCTCGGCCGCGGTGCGTGGTGGCTGCCGAAGTGGCTGGATCGCGTGCTGCCCGATGTCGACGTCGAAGGCGAGAAGCTCGCGAAGCAGCTGGATGCGCCTGACGAGCGGGAGCTGGTCGACGCCTCGAAGTAGCTCTGTCCGTGAAGGCCTCCTTGAGTGACTCTGGGTCCCTCAAGGAGGCCTTCACGGATTCAGCCGAGTGCCGCGCGGGCCTCTCCCAGCGCGAAGCCGAGCAGGTTCAGCCCGCGCCAGCGTTCGGCGTTTTCGACGTGCGGATGGTCGGCCGCCAGCCCGATCCCCCAGACGGTGTCCAGCGGGCTGGCCTCGACCAGCACACGATTCCTGGTGCCGAGCAGGAAGTCCCGCAGGTTCGGGTGCTGCCCGAATTTCGCGAGCGTCCCGTCGAGAACGATGCCGTAGCGCTCGTCCTCCCAGCGCGCCTGTTCGAATCCCCGCACCTCGCGGCCCAGCGCCTTGGCCTCACGCGGATGCCGGGCGCCGAGGATCCGCGCCGCGCTCTCGGCGTCGTCGAACAGGACCGCTTTGCGCCACATCATGTAGTGCTCGGCCGTCGGGAAGGTTTCGCCGTCGGCGGTGAACCGGGCGGGCCACCACTGGCTGAAGCATTCGGGCCCGACCGTGCCGTCACGCCGGGGCTGATGACCCCAGAAGTACAGGAACTTGACGCGGCTCCCCGATCGCTGGAGCCGGACGACCTCGGCGACCGAGCGCGGGTTTCCGGACATGCCGGACAGCATGCTCGCCGTCGTCGCGACGCGCAGCCGATTTAGCGGACGGCGCTCAGGCCAGCCAGGCGATGGCGCCGCCGATGGCCAGCAGCGCGCCGATCCCCAGCACGACGGCCATGAACTTGACGCTCTTCCAGGTCGCGTAGACGCCGCCGATCAGGAAGCCGCCGAGCGCGAACAGCAGCACAGCGATGGTCGTGTTACTCACGACCGCCACCCTGCCACACGCCCGCGAGCCGGACCGCGCCGGGCTCGTCCCTTGTCACCGGGGCGGGACCCGGCTAACGTACAACCACATGGTTGTACTTCGTGAGGAGAGCGAGGAGTCGCTCAACCAGCTCTTCCGCGCCTTGGCCGACGGCACCCGCCGCGACATCCTGGCGCGGGCGATCGCGGAAGCGCCGACGGTGTCCGAGCTCGCCGCGCATTACGAGATGAGCTTCGCCGCCGTGCAGAAACACGTCGCCGTACTCCAGCGCGCGGGGCTCGTGCGGAAGCGCGCCAACGGCCGCGAACAACTGGTGTCGACCGACCGCGAGCGGCTCAAGCGCGCCACCAAGCTTCTCGACTCCTACGAAGTCCTTTGGCGCCAACGGGTGGCGCAGCTCGACGATGTCCTCCGGGAAGGGGAATGACGATGCCGATCACCTCGGTCACCAAAGATCCCGAGAAACTCCAGCTCACCGTCGTGGCGGACTTTCCCGTTCCGCAAAAACGCCTCTGGGCCGCTTGGGCGGATCCAAGACAATTGGAACGCTTCTGGGGGCCGCCGTTCGCGCCCGCCACGTTCACCCATCACGATTTCCGGACGGGCGGCCGCGCCGAATACTTCCTGACCGGGCCCAACGGCGAGAAGTGGCCCAATTCCTGGAAGTTCGCCGCGGTGAATCCCATCGACTTCTTCGAGGCGGAGGACGGTGACGGCGACGACGAGGACATGCCCACGTCCATGACTTTCACCTTCGAGACGACAGCCACGGGATCCCGGATGATCCATGTGACGCGCTTTTCCAGCGTCGAAGCCATGGAAAAGACGATTCCCGGGATGGAAGAGGGGTTCCGCGCCGCGATGCCCCAGCTCGACGCACTGCTGGAGGCATGATGCGGAAGCTCAAGATCATCGAGCACATCTCGCTCGACGGCGTGATCCAGCATTCCGAGGACGAGAACGGCTTCCCGTACAGCGGCTGGAACATGCCCTACCGGACCCCCGCCGGCCGGGAAGCCCTCCTGGCCGCGCACACCGAACGCTTCGACCTGCTGCTCGGCCGCCGCACCTACGACCTCTGGTCGGAATTCTGGCCGGACGCGCCGAGCGAGCCGTTCGCGGACCGGATCAAGGCGGCGACGAAGTTCGTCGTCACCCACCGGCCGGAAAGCCTGAAATGGGGCCCGTTCGAGGGGATCGGGCCGGACATCGTCACCGCCTTGAGCCGCATCAAGGCGCAGGACGGACCGGACCTCATCCTCTCGGGCAGTTCCACGTTGACGTCGACGTTGCTCGAAAACGGACTCGCGGACGAAGTCGTGCTGGCCGTCTACCCGCTCCTTTTGGGCACGGGCAAGCGTTTCTTCGCCGAAGGAACGCCTGCCCAGGCCCTGGACTTCGTCGGCTCGACGACGACTCCGTCCGGCGTCCAGCTCACCACCTACCGCCCCACCGGCCGCATTTAGTCCTCTAAATGCGGGGGTTAGAGGACGCCCTTCGTGGACGGGATGCCGCCCGCTCGCGGGTCCGGCTCGGTCGCGGCACGCAGCGCCCGCGCGACGGCCTTGTACTCGGCCTCCGCGATGTGGTGCGGGTCCCGGCCGTGCAGCACCCGCACGTGCAACGCGATCTGCGCGTGGAACGACAGCGAGTCGAACACGTGCCGCGTCAGCACGAACGGGTAGTTCCCGCCGATGGTGAAACTGTTGAACTGCTCGGGCTCGCCCAGGTGCACGCAGTACGGCCGCCCGGAGACGTCGATCGCGGCGTGCGCGAGGGTTTCGTCCATCGGGATCCACGCGTCGCCGAACCGGCGGATACCGCTCTTGTCGCCGAGCGCCTGCCGCAGCGCCTGGCCGAGCACGATCGCGGTGTCCTCGACGGTGTGGTGCGCGTCGATGTGCACGTCACCGGTCGCCTGCACCTTGAGGTCGAGCGAGCCGTGCACGCCGAACGCGGTGAGCATGTGGTCGTAGAACGGGACACCGGTGTCGATCTCCACCTGCCCCGTGCCGTCCAGATCGAGCTGGACCGAAATGGACGATTCCTTGGTGGTGCGGTCCACCTTGCCGACGCGACTCATCGCGGCACCTCCTTGCTGGCCTCGAGAAAGGCGTCGTTCTCTTCCGGCGTGCCGATGGTCACCCGCAGGTGCCCGGCGATGCCGACGTCCCTGATCAGCACGCCGTTGTCCAAATAGGACTTCCAGGTCGCGGGCGCGTCCGCGAACCGTCCGAAGAGGACGAAGTTCGCGTCACTCGGAACCGGCGTGAATCCCAAGCCCAGCAACGACTCCACCACGCGGTCGCGTTCGGCCGCGAGTTTGGCGACCGAGGCGAGGGTGGCGTCCGCGTGCCGCAGCGCGGCGCGCGCGGCGGCCTGCGTGAGCTTCGAGAGGTGATACGGCAGGCGCACCAGCTGCAGCGCGTCGACGATCGCGGGCGCCGCCGCGAGATAGCCGAGCCGTCCGCCCGCGAAGGCGAACGCCTTGCTCATCGTGCGCGACACGATCAGCTTCGCCGGGTACTCCTCGATCAGCTCGACGGCGCTCGGCTGCGACGAGAACTCCGCGTACGCCTCGTCGACCACCACGATGCCCGGCGCCGCTTCGAGCAGCCCGCGCAACTCGTCGAACGGGATCGACCCGCCGGTCGGGTTGTTCGGGCTGGTCACGAACACGATGTCCGGACGGCGTTCCCGCACCAGCGCGGCCGCCTTCTCGGTGTCGAGCGTGAAATCGTCGCGGCGCGGCACCGGCAGCCAGTCGGTGCGGGTGCCCGCCGAGATGATCGGGTGCATCGAGTACGACGGCTCGAAGCCCAGCGCCGACCGGCCGGGACCGCCGAAGGCCTGCAGGATCTGCTGCAGGATCTCGTTGGATCCGTTGGCGGCCCACACGTTCGACTCCGAGACCAGCACACCGGTGGACACCGCGAGATAGTCCGCGAGGTCCTGGCGCAGCGCGACGGCGTCGCGATCCGGGTACCGGTGCAGCGAAGCGGCCTCGGCGCGCACGGCCTCGGCGACGTCGGCCACCAGCGCGTCCGGCGGCGGGTACGGGTTTTCGTTGGTGTTGAGCCGGATCGGCACGTCGAGCTGCGGTGCGCCGTACGGGGTCTTGCCCCGCAGGTCCTCCCGCAGCGGGAGCGCGTCGAGCGTGATCTCCTCGCCGATGCTCATGCCCGCTCCCCCTCGAACCGCGCCGTGATGGCCTCGCCGTGCGCGGGCAGGTCTTCGGCGTTCGCCAGCGCGACGACGCGGCCGGCGATCTCGCGCAGCGCGTCCTGGCTGTAGTCGACGACGTGCACGCCCTTGAGGAAGCTCTGCACCGAAAGCCCGGACGAGTGCCGCGCGAATCCGCCGGTGGGCAGGACGTGGTTGGACCCGGCGCAGTAGTCGCCGAGCGAGACCGGCGCGTACGCCCCGACGAAGATCGCGCCGGCGTTGCGCACACGGGCCGCCACCGCACGCGCGTCCGCGGTCTGGATCTCCAGGTGTTCCGCGGCGTACGCGTCCACGACCCGGATCCCGTCGTCCACAGTGGACACCAGAATGACGCCGGACTGCTTGCCGCCCAAGGCCTCCGTCACTCGTTCGGAGTGCTTGGTCGCGGCCACGCGACCGGTGAGTTCCTTGTCGACGGCGTCCGCGAGTTCCTCGGACGTGGTGACGAGCACGCTCGCGGCGAGCGGGTCGTGCTCGGCCTGGCTGATCAGGTCGGCTGCGACGTGCACCGGGTCGGCGGTCTCGTCGGCGAGGATCGCGATCTCGGTCGGGCCCGCCTCGGAGTCGATGCCGATGATGCCGCGCAGCAGCCGTTTGGCCGCGGTGAGGTAGATGTTGCCGGGCCCGGTGACGATGTCGACGGGCTCCAGAATCGCGCCGTCGGTGTCGGTGCCGCCGTACGCGAGCAGCGCGACGGCCTGCGCGCCGCCGACGGCCCAGACCTCGTCGACGCCGAGCAGTTCGGCGGCGGCCAGGATCGTCGGGTGCGGGAGCCCACCGAACGCGGCCTGCGGCGGCGAGCACAGCACGAGCGTGCCGACACCGGCGATCTGCGCCGGGACGACGTTCATCACCACGGTCGAGGGGTACACCGCGAGCCCACCCGGCGCGTACAGCCCGACACGCTCGACCGGGATCCAGCGCTCGGTGACGGTGCCGCCGTCGACGACCTCGGTCGTGACGTCCTGACGGCGCTGATCGCCGTGGACCTTGCGGGCGCGGACGATGGACTCCTCCAGCGCCTCACGGACGGCCGGGTCCAGGTTCGCGAGCGCGCTCGTGAGCTCTGAGGCGGCCACGCGGACACCGCCGGGACGGACCTTGTCGAACTTCTCGGTGTACTCGAGGACCGCCTCGACGCCGCGATCGCGGACCGCCTCGACCACCGGCCGTACGTGATGCAGCGCCGCGTCCACGTCGTACTCGGCACGCGGGAGCGTGCTCCTGAGTTCGGCAACGGACGGGACCTGTCCACGCAGGTCGGTACGGTTCAGCATGGGTCAAGGGTACGAGGTGGCCGGATCGCCCCGAGCAGGCACACTGGGGTGGTGACCAGCGATCCCACGATGAGGGAGGCCTCCGTGCCGCGAATCGGGTTGTGCCAGCTCACGGCGGCCGAGGATCCCGAAACGAACCTGAAGCTGATTCGCGAAGGCGTGACGGCCGCGGCGGCCGAGGGCGCGCGGATCGTGGTGTTCCCCGAGGCGGCGATGGCGCGCTTCGGCATCCCGCTCGCACCCGTCGCGCAACCCTTGGACGGCCCCTGGGCGTCCACAGTGGCGGCTCTCGCCGACGAGCACGGCGTCGTGGTCGTCGCGGGCATGTTCACGCCGTCGCCCGACGGACGCGTGAGCAACACGCTGCTCGTCACCGGTGCCGGGCATCACTTCGGCTACGACAAGATCCATCTGTACGACGCGTTCGGGTTCGCCGAGTCGGACACGGTCGCCCCGGGGACCGCGCCCGTCACCTTCGAGGTCGACGGCGTGACCTTCGGCGTCGCGACCTGTTACGACATCCGCTTCCCCGAACTCTTCCGGAAGCTGGCCGACGACGGCGCCGACATCGTCCTCGTGCCCACGTCCTGGGGCGCGGGCGAAGGCAAACGTGAGCAGTGGGAGGTGCTGGTGCGCGCCCGCGCGCTCGACTCCGGCTGCTGGGTGCTGGGCTGCGGGCAGGCCGACCCGGCCACGACCTCGACCCCGGTGAACCCCAAGGCGCCGACCGGGATCGGCTACTCCACGGTGTCCGACGGTTTCGGCCGCCTCCACACCCAGCTGGGCGCCGGGCCGGAACTGGTGATCGTCGACGTCGACCCCGCGGTCAGCGGGAAGGCGCGGGCGGCGACGGGGGTTCTGGCGAACCGTCGCCTGTAGCGTCCACCGAGCGCTCGAAGAAGGATTCGAGCACCACGATCGTCTGTGTCCCGGTCACGCCCTCGATCGCGTACAGCCTGCGCAAGGACGCCTGCAGCTCTTCGGTGGTCGGCGTGCGCACCTTCACCAGCAGCGAGGCCGGGCCCGCGATGATGTGCGCCTCGACGACCTCCGGCAGCGCTTCCAGCGCGGCCTTCGTCGGTGCGTCGCCTATCCACGAGCCCGCCTCGACCAGCACGAACGCCATCACGCCCCGGCCCACTGCCGCCGGGTCGACGTCGACGGTCGTGCGCCGGATGACGCCCTGTTCGCGCAGTTTGCGGACCCGCTCGTGCGCGGCGCCCGCGGACAGCCCGACCGTCTTGCCGAGCGCGGCATACGCCTGAGTCGCGTCCTGCTGCAACGCGGTGAGCAACATGCGATCCATGTCATCCATGCCTTGACCATATCAAGTTCGGCGGTTCATGATGATCGCAATATTTCATTCGGAACACTGGGGTTCTCATGGACATGGTCAAGGCGCAGTTCGAAATGCTCGACGAGCGGTTCGCCCGCGTCAACGGGGACGAGTGGATGCAGCGGCTGCACACCGGCTGCCGCTGGACCGAGGGCCCCGCCTACTTCCCCGCCGGGCGGTACCTGGTGTTCAGCGACATCCCGAACGACCGGGTCCTGCGCTGGGACGAGACCACGGGCGCGGTCGGGGTGTTCCGCGAGCCCGCCGGATTCCACAACGGGCACACCGTCGACCGGCAGGGCAGGCTCGTCAGCTGCGAACAGGGCAACCGCCGGGTGACCCGCACCGAGCACGACGGCACGACGACCGTCCTCGCGGAGACCTATCAGGGCAAGAGGTTCAACAGCCCCAACGACGTCGTCGAGTCCTCGGACGGCGCGATCTGGTTCACCGACCCGAGTTACGGCATCGACAGCGATTACGAGGGCCATCAAGCCGAGAGCGAGATCGGCGCCTGTCACGTCTATCGCGTCGATCCGGTGGACGGTTCGGTGCGGATCGTCGCGGACGACTTCTCGCGCCCGAACGGGCTGGCGTTCTCGCTCGACGAGTCGCTGCTCTACATCGCGGACACGCGGCAGAAGCCCAGCCACATCAGGGTTTTCTCGGTGGACGACGGTCGGCTTTCCGGCGGCGAGGTCTTCGCGACGAGTGACGCCGGCGGTTTCGACGGGATACGGCTGGACGCCGCGGGGCGGGTCTGGGCCGCCGCGCACGACGGCCTGCACTGCTTCGCGCCCGACGGCACGCGGATCGGGAAGCTGCGGGTGCCGGAGGTCTGCTCGAACCTGACCTTCGGCGGGCCGCGGCGGAACGACCTGTTCATCACCGCGTCCAGTTCGGTGTACACGCTGCGGGTGAACTTCTCGGCCCCACGCATTTAGAGGACGAAACGCGGAGGGGGTCTAGCGCAGCAGGCCTTCCCGGATCGCCACGCGGACGAAGCCGGCGCGCCGCCGCTCGCCGGTCTTGTCCCGGATCCGGTCGAGGTAGGACCGCACCGTCCGCACGCTGATGTTCAGGATCTCCGCCACGTCGACGTCCCGTTCGCCCGCCGCGACGAGCCGCAGGACCTGCTTCTCCCGCTCGGAGAGGACGATCTTGGGCCCGGCGTGGCGGTCTTCGCTGTCCTGGATGATCATCCCGGCCAGCGTCGGCGACACGTACGCGTTGTCGTCGGCGATGGTGCGGATGGCGCGCAGGAGTTCGTCGCCGTCGACGTCCTTGGACAGGAAGCCTTTCGCCCCGGCCTGCATGGCGCCCAGGACCTCGGGCTGCTCGGCGTGCGCGGACACCACGAGCACCTTGTGCCCCATCTGCCCCACTTCGAGCACCGCGGCGGCGTCCTGGACACCACGCAGCTTGAGGTCGAGGACGACCACGCTGCCGGGAGGCTGCTCCTGGACGGCGAACCGCGCGACGGAGTCCGCGACGGCGCCCAGCTCGATGTCGGGCGCTTCGGTGAGGACACGCGCGACGGCGTCCCGGTACAGCGGATGATCCTCGATCACCCCGACGTTGATCGGCGTGCTGCGTTTCGGCTGCTGCTCGTCTGCGTTCACCGGCGTCCTTCGAATCCGCCCGCGTCGGCGCGGGGCGCGACCGGCCGAGACGGACCGGGCACCTCCGGCGGAGACGCGAGCCCGAGCTGGATGGCCTTGCGGACCAGACCGGCCCGCCTTCTCTCTCCGAGTTTGTCACGGATCCGGTCCAGATAACCGCGGACCGTCCGAACTCCGATGCCCAGGATGCGGGCGATGTCGACGTCGCGTTCGCCCGCCGCGACGAGCCGCAGGACCTGCTTCTCCCGCGCGGAGAGCGCGACGTCCGGAGCGGACGCGGGACGGTCGGCGTTGTCCTTGATGATCATTCCGGCCACCACCGCGGAAACGTAGGCCCGGCCGCGCGCGACCGTCCTGATCGCGGTCAGCAGCTCGTCGACGTCGACGTCCTTGGACAGGAATCCCTTGGCACCGGCCGCGATCGCGCCGAGCACCTGCTCGGGCTCGGCCTGCGCGGACACCACGAGCACGTGATGCCCCAGTTCGCACACCTGGAGCACGGCCGCCGCCCCGGCGATCCCCGGCAGGCCGAGGTCGAGCAGCACCACGCTGCCGGGCGGCTGCGGGTGGACGTGGAACCGGGCGACCGAATCGACCACCGCGCCCAGTTCGATGCCTTCGGCCTCGGTGAGGACCCGGACGACGGCGTGCCGGTACAACGGATGGTCTTCGATCACCGCGACGTCGACCCGGTCGGTCTCCGGCCTGTCTTCGGTCAGCTGCACGTTCCGATCACCCCGTCCCACCCGCCGCGGACACCGCACGACCCGCTTGCGCCGGATCCAGCGCGGGACCGCGCGGAACCAGTGCCAGCAATCCATTCGGAACCGGTTGCCGTTCGGCTTGGCCGTAGCCGAGGGAAGCGAGTGCCTCAGTGCTCGCCACCGGGTACTTCTGGCCCGTATCGGTGACGACGTAGACCGTGCCGGAACCGGATTCCGCCACCACCGCGCCTCCCGACGGGGGCACGAAGACGGCATCGGCGACCAACGCGTCCGTCCGCGCCGTCACCGGGATCGCCTTCGCACCTTGCGGCAACGGGACTTGTGCGGAGATAACGATTCGAGAACCCT
This sequence comes from Amycolatopsis sp. MJM2582, assembly GCF_000754115.1. Classification (NCBI taxonomy): domain Bacteria; kingdom Bacillati; phylum Actinomycetota; class Actinomycetes; order Pseudonocardiales; family Pseudonocardiaceae; genus Amycolatopsis; species Amycolatopsis sp. MJM2582. Next base: position 101,652 of record NZ_JPLW01000006.1, on the reverse strand, counting down.
GGGCGCATAACGTCACGGACTGTCCGGTAACGGGCGCTTTTCGCGGGATCCGGTCGGGATACTCCGCGGGATCGGCCCCACCCGCCCTCGCCGTGCCGACCTTCGCCACCGCGGCGACGTCGGCCGCGCGTACCGCGACGGGCGCCGGGACGCCGGTGTAGGCGTCGGCGTTCTGCGGGGTGTTGATCAGCAGGCTCGCCTCGGTCTGGCCGATCGGTTCGAGCCCCTCGGCACGGACGAGGTAGTACGACGTCGCGTCGTTGGGCGACGCCATCGCGTCGACGACCCCGAGCACCGAACCGACCTTCGTCGAGACGCCGCCGACCTTCGGGCCGGGCCGCCCGGCGTCTTCGACCGCGCGGTAGGCCAGATCGCGTCCGGCGGCGACGGTGCCGATCCACCGGGAGGACACCGCGATCGCCGGGTAGGTGTCGAACTGCAACGCCGTGGCGGCTTCGGAAGTGAGCTTGTAGCGGCGCCCGGCCGTCACGAGGTAGCGCTCCCCTTCGGGGACGCGGACCACGACGGCCTGATCCCTCGGCAGGTCGATCCCGGCGGCGGGCGCGCCGAGGAGCACCGTCGTCTCCGGTTCGGCGGACGCGGGCGCGTCCTGGGTCGTGCGCGAGCAGCTCGTCCACGGGGTGTTGACGAGCGCGGCCGCCGCGGGCAGCGAATCGGGGGCGCCGGGGATGCCGATCTGCGAACCCCTCGGCGCCTTCGCGAGCTTGTCCGATGGGACGGTCACAGTGGCCTCGCCGTTGCCGCCCGCCATCAGCCGCGCGGAGGCGTAGTTGAGCACCGGGTGCAGAGCACCGTCCTGGCCGAGGATGTAGCGGGCGCCGGTGCCCTCCTCGACGATCACCTTGCCGCCGGCCAGCCAGTCTTTGCCGCCGGAGGGGTTCAGCAGGCCGATCACGCCGAACACCGCGGTGACGAGCAACGCCACGCCGAGGCCGCACAGGGTGCCGATGACGAGCCTGCGGCTCGGGGCGACCGGATGGTTGGCGTCAGCCGAGACCAGTGCCGAAACCAGTCTCCTGCGGAGGAATTGGTAGGCCTGGATCTGGTCCCGCTGCGTCCACACGCTCCCGTCCCCCGCCGTTCGTGCCCACCCGTTCCGAGGGTGCTCACGTTAGGTCCGGCCCAGGTTCGCGGTGAGGGTATTTTTTACGCCCCTCCCCCGCGCGGGGCGGGGTTACCGTCGGGCGCGTGCACGGAGAAGGGGAAGTCCTTGTCGGTTGATGCCCCGGCCCGCCCGGCCAAGGAACACGCGCCCGCGCGAGGTGTCGCGGGTGCGGCGCCTCTGCCCTGGCTGCTGCCGGTCCGCCCGCTGCAGGCGGCGCTCTGGGAGATCGCCGGGATCGCGATCCTGCTGGCCTTCACCGTCGACGGGGTCCCGCAGGCCGCGCGGATCAGCATCGCCGCCGTCGCCGGCGTCCTCGTGCTGACGACCTCGGTTCGTTTCGCCGGACGCCATGTCGCGGGCTGGCTGCTCACTTGGGCCGGTTACCGGCTGAAGCGCCGGGAGAAGCCCGAAGTCCCCGATCCGCTGCACCGGCTCGCCGGCCCGGTCCGGGTGCGGCAGCACGTCGACCGCGCGGGCAACCGGTTCGGCGTCGCCGAGGTGAGCGACGGATGGAGCGCGATCGTCCGGCTCACCCCCGGTGCCGTGGCGCCGACGCCGGACCTGCTCGTCGGCATCCTGCGTGACGCGTACACGAGCACCGGAATCCCTTTGTCCAGCGCGCAATTGCTGACCTGGACAGTCCCCAATGGACAGTCGGTGTTGCGCGTTCGCTGGCTCACCGTCCGGTACCGGCCCGAGGACGCGCCGATCGCGGCTCTCGCCAGGGGCGGCGGGGAACTGGGCGCGTTGCGGAGCACCGCGTGCGCGGCGCTGTCCCTCATGGGCGCGCTGGCCGAAGCCGGGTTCGAGAGCACCGTGCTCGAAGCCGGTGAGGTGGCGGAAAACCTGCGTGTCGCGCTCGGCAGCGGCCAGGGCGCGCCGGTCGACGGCTGGCGTTCCTGGGACTGGGGCGGCGCGTCGCAGGTCTGCTACCGGCCGCGGTCCGAGCGGGATCTCGCGCGGACACTGGATCTTCACGTCCCCGGCTCGGCGTTCACCGCGACTTCGTACACGCTGTACCGCTCCCCCGGCGGGCGCGAGAAGTCCGAGGTGACCATCCGGGTCGGCGGGCGGCCGGGAGCGGAAACGGTGCGGCCGAACGGGATCGCGGTGACCCCGCTGCACGGACGGCACGCGGCGGCGGTCCGGCGGACCCTGCCGCTGGCGCTGGAGAACTGAGGGGACGGTCCGTGGAGGATTCCTTTCTTCTCTGAGGGTAGGGAAGGAATCCTCCACGGACGTGACGCATTTCGTCCTCTGAATGCGATCGTCGCGTCGCGCAACGATCGCATTCAGAGGACGAAATGCGGGAAGAGAGGGATCAGCCTCGCACGGCCTCGTATACGCCCGCGATCATGCCGACGAACGGGATCAGCGAGAGCAGCACCACGAACTCGACGATATCGAGAGTCCTTGCCCAGTAAGGGGAACGCCGTCCCTTCGCGACACGCGTCGCGTAGGTGAGACAGACGCCCGCCGCGACGACGACGGCACAACCGGCGGCGAAGACGAACGAGCGCGGACCACTCGCGGCGAGCCAGAAACCGGCCGCCACCAAGGCCGCCGCCCCGAAACCGACGAGCACGAGCCGCTGCGAACGGCCGGCGAACGCACGCGAGCGCAGCATCAGCGCCAGGCCCAGCAGCGCGCACAGCCCCGCTTCCCAGGCTCCGCCGGACGACGACAGGACCACCGACGCCGAGACCACGACGAGCCCGAGCGCGACGAGCAGCCCGGTCAGCAACGCCTGCGCGTACGTCGTCCCGCCGACCATGTCCTCGCCGAGCGAAGGGTTCTCGTCGGCACGGAACGAGTCCATGTCGTCCGGCACCCGCGGCAGCGGCAGCCTGCCGAGCCGCAGCGCCATCATCGGCGCCACCGCGGCCAATGCCGTCGCCACGACGGCGACCACGGCGGCCGCCGAAACCGGGCGGACGTCGGCCAGCAGGACGACGGCGGTGGTGATCGCGCCGAGTCCGGCCGCGACGGTCACCGCGACGAACCACGGCAACCGGTCCGCCACCGAAACGGCCGCGATCACGCCGTACACGGTCACCACCGCGAGCCCGGCGGCCAGCGGTCCCGCCGACAGGGAGAACAGCGGGTGCGGCGACAGGATCGACATCCCGGCCAGCAGGGCCGCGCCGACCCCGGCGAGGGCACCGGCGGCACCGGCCTCCGCATCGCCGTACGCGCGGCTCAGCGCGCCGCCGCCGAGAACCAGGACCAGCGCGAGCAGCCCGGTCCCGATCGGCGCGAGCACACTCCCGGACGCCGCCGCCTGCACCAGCAGCCCACCGGCGAGCAGCAGCACCACGGACGCGACGATGCCCGCCTTGCGTGCCACCGACGGTCCCCAGCGGCCGGTCCCGGCCTCGGCGACGCTGGCGATCGAATCGACGACGTCGTCGAACAGCAGCGGACCCCGCGGGCGTTCCCGCGGGGTCAGATGGAGTACTTCGCCGTCGCGCACCTGCGCGGCGGCCACGGTGAGCCCGAGCGCGAGCGGCGCGCCGCCGAGGCGGGACAGCACCCAGCCGGGATGTTCGGCCGACGCCTGCCCCGAAGCACCCGCGAGCCGCACGAGCTGCGGGACGAGTTCGGCGAACGTGCTCTGTTGCGGCAGCGCCACATCGACGCGCGCCCGCGGTGTCACCACCGTGACGCGCCGGGTGGAGCCCGCGATCGCGGCCGTCATGCTTCGATCGACTTGGCGGACTCGATGACCGGGGCGAACTTCGCGCTGCTGGCCTCGGCCAGCTTCTGCAGCCCGTTGTTGACCGCCTCCAGCACGATCTCCGAGAGGTTGCGCGCGTCGTACTGACGCACCGCGCGCGGGTCGATGTCGATCGAGGTGAACCGGCCGTCCCCGCGCAGCACGACGGTGACCTCGTTCTGCCGGGAGTGCGCCTTGACCTCCATCGCCTCGACCGAACGCTGGATGCGCTGCACCTCTTCGGTCTGCTTGCGGACCTGGTCCAGCAACTCGTCCATGTCCGGCATGGCGTAGGGGTCGGTGGTCACGAGTCTTCTCCTTCATCTGCGGTGGTATCCCGCCGGACGTGGACGCTGCCCACGAACCGCCGGAAGTCGTCGCCGAGGCCGCGGGCCGCCTCGGGGGTCGCGGTGCAGGCGATCTCGAGGATCAGCCGCTCGGCCGGGCTCGCCCCCGGCACGGTCAGCTGCACCTGCGTCTGGACGAGGTCCTGTCCTTCGCCGGTGCGGATACGCAGCACCTGCGTCACGCCCGGCGCGATCCCGGTGCCGATCACCTTGCGCCGCACCACTTCGAGCGCGGCCATGGACCGGCCGAGACGTTCGACGGCCTCGTCGGCGATGTCGGTGATCTGCGCCTGGTCCGGCCGTTGCCCGACGCTCAGGGTGATGTTCGGGGTGAACTCCGACGCGGTCCCGCGGTGCACCGCCACGAAGACCGCGCCCTCGGCACCCACGGACGACGGCTCGACCGGCACCCACCCTTCGGGGATGTCGAAGCCGAGAGGAAGGGAGACCCGGTCCTGTGTCGCCATGTCGTTCATCCCCGTCACCACGTGCCCACGTAGGAGATCGCGTCGTCCCACGCCTCGCCGACGGCGTCCGCCGCCTGGCCCGCCGCCCCGCTCACCGCGTCGACGGCCGCACCGCCGTACTCGCCGAAGGTGTCCGCGATCTTCGGCAGGTCGATGTCGATCTTCGCGCCGACCCCGGCACCGAGCCCGAGCGCGACACCCGCCTTGAAGTTGACCTTGATGTGCCCGGCGTCGTAGACCGCCTGGCCGTCGAGCTGCGCACCGAGTCCATATTGGAGGGTGCCGCTCGCACCGACGCCCACGCCCGCCACGTCCGCCGCGAGCTCGCCTTCGATCTTGCCGCCCACGAAGGCGTTGGCGTGCACGCCGACCCCGTGCGCGCCAGCCTGCAGCGATCCGTTCACCTCACCGCCGACGAACGCGGTCCCCTTGGCACTGGCCGAAGCGACGCCCCATTCCTTCTTGCCTTCGAGTTCTTCCTTGAAGGCGGCCAATTCGGCGTGCCCGGACGCCTTGAAGTCCCAGCCCTGCGTGGAGATCTTGGCGTCCCACCCCGGGGTGAAGCCGTCCTGCTCCTGCTTCCACTTGGCGTAGGTGATCTCGGTGTTGCCCCAGGCCTTTCCGCCCAGGGTCTCCGGCTTCGGCCTGCCGAATGGGGTGTCGCCCGCCCGCGGGGCGCGCGTGCCTTCGAGGCCGTCCCAGGTGAGCTTCTTCCAGCCGGAATTGCCGAACCACGACGGATGCGAACGCGGGCGCTTGCGGCCGTCGAGCGCTTCGCCGTTGAGCCAGTACAACGGGCCGCGACCCCATTTGCCGAGCTCGTGCTCGATCCGGCCGGTGCCCTCCGGCGGGAACAGCCGCGCGAGTTCCTCGCTCAGCTCGTCGGCGATCTCCTGCGCCGCCTGCGCCGCGCGTTCGCCGAGCTGGCGGGCGGCGGAGATGAACGCGTTGACCACGTTCGCGTTCGCCGTCCGCGCCTGGCTGGTGAGCTGCGCGGCGTACTGGTCGAACTGCGCGAGGATCGAGTCCACACAGGACTTCGCGCCCTGCAGCGCCTGCGCTCCCGCCCGCAGCCGGTTCGACTGGTCGCTCAGTTTCGCGCCGAGCTCGCCGAGTTCCTGGCACAGTTTCGCGGCGGAGACGGAGAACGCCGTGTAGGCGTCGCCTTCCCAAGACGCGTTGAGCGCCTTCGACGCCTTGCCGATCTCGTCCGCCCGGCCGGACACCGTCGACGCCCGCTCGCCGCACCGCTGACCGGCCGCGGTCAGCGCCGACGGGTCACCGGTGACCCGCCGCTGGTACTCGACCACGAGCCGCCGGTAATTCGACAGGATCGAGCTGACGACGCCCGAAGCGTCGACCACACCGCTCCCCCACACGGTTTACCTGCCCTTCGCCGGTGAATCCGCGCCCGCGTCGATGTCGATGTGCTGCTCGAAGTGCTTTCCGCCGTAGTTCATGTCGATGTCGATATCGATGTCCTGACCACCCGGCGCCTGCACGGTGGACTTGCCGGTGCTCAGGTCGGTGGTGATGGTGACGGTGTTCCCGTTGCCCGCGACCGCTCCCGCTCCCGGGAACGAGCCCGATGAACCCGCGCCGCCGCCCGAGGGTCTGTCCACCGGGATCCAGGCGTCGGCGCCACCCGGCCAGTTGCCCTGGGATCCGTTGCCGCCCAACGCCGGCGGCCGGTACTGGGTGAACGGCGGCGTCTCGCCCGGCGTCGAACCACCGCCCGCGCCGCCACCGGAACCACCGATCGCGGCCTGCCCCGAACCGCTGGCGACCGAACCCGGCGCCTGCGGGTTGGTGACCGGGGTGCCGGAGACCGCCGAGTTGCCCGCCGCGCCGTTGTCACCGGCGTCGTTGTGCCCGAACAGTTTCTGGACCTCGCCGATGATGGTGGCGATCTGCGTGATCTGGTTGGCGAGGTCGACCACGCCGAGCGCCTTCAGCAGCGCGCCGATCGCGGTGATGAACGCGCGCAGCGAAGCACTGGTGGCGGTGGAAAGCGCGACCGCGGCACCGTAGGTCCACGGATTCGACATCAAGCCCGCGACCGTCGGGTTCACCGCCGAGACCACCGCCTTGTACGCGGTCTGCGCGGTCTTGATCAGCGTCCCGGCGATGCCGAGCAGCTCGGCACCCTTCTGCACGACCTGGATGATCTTGGTCAGCGAGTTCAGGGAATCGGTGATCTTCTTCAGCGCGGAGTCCGACGCGCCGCCGGACCAGATCTTGCCCAGCTGCTCGGCGGCCTTCGTCACCTCGTTGTACATGGTGAGGAACTCGTTGGCCTTCTTGAGCACCTCGAGCACGTGCTTCGCGATCTGCTCCGGCTGGCCGGTGAGGATCTGCGGCAGGATGGTGATCGGCCCGCCCGAGGACGCCGTGGCGTCCATCGCGCTGGAATTGGGGTAAGTCAGCATGTCGCTCCTCAGGCCCGAAGTCAGACGGAAGCCGGGCGGTAGACGCTGACCTTCGCCAGGCCGTTGATATCCGCTTCGACGAGTCCGTGGTTGTAGAGCAGCCCGCCCTCTCCGGCGATGGCGATGATCGGCTTGCTGTCGGAGAACAGGAGCGGCTCGACCACGACGACGTCGCCGCTGTGCACACCGCCCGGTACGTCGCCGAAGTTGCGAGCCGTACCCGCGTAGACCTCGATGACCCCGACCCGCGCCTGGTTGTCGGCGTCACCGGCCAGCCAGTCGTTGAAATCCGAAACGCCGTGGAACCGCGTGTCGGTGATCGGGTGGTCGCCGAGCTGCCCCAGCCGCGCGTCCTCCAGGTAACGCAGCACGTTGCCGACCGAAGACGGCTCGCCGTTGGCGCCGGCGCTGTCGTTGATGGCCAGGGTCGCCAGCTCGGAGGCGTGCGAGTTCCCCCAGATCGACGAAGACGTCGATCCGGCACCGCCGCCGGGGCGGCCGCCGTATCCGCCCGCGACCGCCTCGTCGGCGGCCTGGTACGCGTCGGCGCTGCTCTTGATGAAGCCGTTGATCTGCTGCAGCAGCTGCAGCAGGGTGCGGACCGCGACCACCTGCTGGCTCTGCATCGCCGTGTTGGCCGCCGCCACCGCGCTGCCGAACGTGGCGAACGACATCGGCTGCAGGACGGTGCGTTCGAGGTCGGCGACGACGTTGATGCCCTGCATGATGATGCCGCCCAGGTTCCCGACCGCCGAGCGCATGGCCTCGGGCTCCGCCCGGTACTCGCCCGTGCCGACCATGGCTCTCCTTCTCTCGTTCCCCCACGTCTGCGTGACCAGCAGCGTAAGTTCGCCACCAGACGTGAGCGGACGGCAAAAGTACCCACCGCAAGGGCGGCACGAGTGGCCAGAATGATCGGCAGGATTACCCACAAGCGGCCAGAAAGACCCTGATGAGCGCCACTCGCGACCGCCTGCCGGCCCTGGGCGAGCAGCCCGGTGAGATCGTCCTGCAGTCCCCGCCGATGCTGCCGAAGGGCTCCTCCGGCGGAGCCATGCAGCTGCTGATGTTCATGCCGATGATGCTGGGCATGGGCGCCATGTCGTTCGTCTACATCGGACGCGACGGCGGGGTGATGACCTACATCTTCGGCGCGTTGTTCCTCACCGCGATGGTGGGCATGGTGGTGATGTCGCTCGGCCGCGGCGGCGCGCAGAAGAAGGCGCAGATCAACGAGGAACGCCGGGACTACCAGCGGTATCTGACCGGTCTGCGCGGCCAGGTCCGCGAGATCGCGGACAACCAGCGCGCGGCGATGGCCGCGCTGCAGCCCGACCCGGCGGATCTGTGGGCGTACATCGAGACGGGGAAACTGTGGGATCGCCGCAAATCCGATCCGCAGTTCGGGCAGGTGCGCGTAGGGACGGGACCGCAGCGGCTGGCGACACCGCTGAAGGCTCCGCAGACCGTGCCGCTGGAAGACCTCGACCCGGTGTGCTCGACGAACCTCAAGCACTTCATCCGCACCTACTCGACGGTGGACGGGCTCCCGGTCGCGATCTCGCTGCGATCGTTCGCGCAGGTCAGCCTGTCCGGCCGCCGCCCGGACACGCTCGGCACGGCGCGGGCGCTGCTGACCCAGCTCGCGACCTTCCACTCGCCCGGTGACCTGCGGATCGCGTTGTGCGTCAAGGACGACAGGCTGCACGACTGGGAATGGGCGAAGTGGCTGCCGCATGTCGCCTCGACCGCGGCCGACGCCGCCGGTCCGCGGCGGCTCGTGGACGCGGACTCCGGGAAGCTCGCCGACCTCCTCGGCCCCGACCTCGCCGACCGGCCCGCGTTCACCCGGCGGCCGGACACCCGGCTGGACCTGCCGCATGTCGTCGTGATCGTCGACGGCGGGCACGTCCACGGCGACACCCGGCTCGTCGCCGAAGAAGGCAGGCTCGGCGTCACCGTGGTGGAGATCGGCACGGAGCAGCCGCGTTCGGTCTCGTCGGACCGGCTGCTGAGCCTGCACATGAGTCCCGATCAGCTCGGCATGGTCGTCGGCGACGGGACGGAGCAGCGGCTCGGGTTCCTCGGCAAGCCGGACACCTTGGACCGCGGGGCCGCCGAGGCGCTGTCCCGGATGCTGACGCCGCTGTTCCAGGGGGCGGCGGTGGTCAGCGAGGCGCCGATGTCGGCGACGTTCGGGCTGGCGGGGCTGCTCGGCATCGGCGATCCGCGCGACACCGACACCGCGGTCACCTGGGCACCGCGTTCGGCACGGGACCGGCTGCGGATCCCGTTGGGTGTCAACCCCGAAGGCAGGCCCGTCGAACTCGACCTCAAGGAATCGGCGGAAGGCGGCATGGGTCCGCACGGTCTCGTCATCGGCGCGACCGGATCCGGCAAGAGCGAGCTGCTGCGGACGCTGGTCACCGCGCTCGCCGTCACGCATTCTTCGGAGAAGCTCAACCTCGCGCTGATCGACTTCAAGGGCGGGGCGACGTTCGCCGGGATGACCGGGCTGCCGCACACCTGCGCCGTCATCACCAACCTGTCCGACGACCTCGCGCTGGTCGACCGCATGGCGGACGCGCTGAACGGCGAACTGTTGCGGCGTCAGGAGCTCCTGCACGCCGCCGGGAACTACGCGTCGGTGCGGGACTACGAAAAGGCCAGGGAATCGGGCGTCAACCTGCGACCGCTGCCGTCGCTGTTGGTGATCATCGACGAATTCAGCGAGCTGCTGTCGTCGCGGCCGGAGTTCATCGACCTGTTCGTCGCGATCGGGCGGCTGGGCCGGAGTCTCGGGATCCATCTGCTGCTGGCCTCGCAGCGCCTGGAGGAAGGACGGCTGCGCGGGCTCGATTCGCATCTGTCGTACCGGATCGGCCTGCGGACCTTCTCCGCGTCGGAGAGCCGCGCGGTGCTCGGTGTCGCGGACGCCTACCAGCTGCCGCCCGTGCCTGGTTCGGCGTATCTGAAGTCCGACAACGACACCCTCATCCGGCTCAAGGCCGCGTACGTCTCGGGGGAACTGCCGCCGCGCAGCAAGATCGTGCGCAAGGACGGCCGGAGTCTCGGCCTGATGCCGTTCACGCTGGCGCCGGTCGAGATCCCGGTGACCGTAGAAGCCGAGGAGCCGGTCGAAAAGGGCACCGGCGAGACGATCATCGGCGCGATGATCTCGCGGATCGAAGGCAAAGGCCCGGAGGCGCACCAGATCTGGCTTCCTCCGCTGGCCGAACCGCCCACCCTGGACCAGCTGCTGCCGCCGCTCGGTGAAGACCCCGAACGCGGCTTGTGCCCGCTGGGCTGGGGCGGCAACGGCAAGCTGATGATCCCGGTCGCGTTGGTGGACAAGCCCTTCGAGCAGCGGCGCGACATGCTCTGGGCCGATTTCTCCGGTGCCGCCGGGCACGCGCTGATCGTCGGGGCGCCGCAGAGCGGCAAGAGCACGCTGATGCGCGACATCGCCGCGATGCTCGCGCTGACCCACACACCGGAAGAGGTCCAGCTGTTCGTGCTGGACATGGGTGGTGGCGCGCTGGCGCCGATCGCCGGGTTGCCCCACGTGTCCGGCTACGCGACGCGGCGCGACGCCCAGCGGTGCCGGCGGGTGGTGGCGGAGCTGACGACCCTGCTCGAACAGCGCGAGGAGTTCTTCTCCGCCAACGGGATCGAGTCGATCACGACGTTCCGCCAGCGGCGCTCGGAGTTCCGGGAGAGCACGGAAGGCCGCGAATTCGGCGACGTCTTCCTGTTCGTGGACAACTGGACCACGATCCGCCAGGAATACGAGCAGCTGGAGGAACAGATCACCAGCCTCGCGTCACGCGGGCTCGGTTTCGGTATCCACGTCGTCGTCTCGATCAACCAGTGGATGGGCATGCGGGCGCCGTTGCGGGACGCGATCGGCACCAAGTTCGAACTGCGGCTCGGTGAACCGGCGGACTCGCTGATCGACCGCAAGATCGCGCAGAACGTCCCGGCGGACCGGCCGGGACGCGGGCTGACCGCGGACAAGCTGCACTTCCTCGCGGCGCTCCCGCGGATCGACTCGGACCAGCGGCCGGACACCGTCGGCGCCGGTGGGCTGGATCTGAACCGCCGGATTTCGGCGGCCTGGAATCGTGCGGCGGCGCCGCAGGTCCGGCTGCTGCCCGCCGAGGTCCCGCTGGACTCGCTGGAAGCCGGGCCGCGCAAGCAGGTCACGCTCGGCATCGCGGAATCGAATCTGCGGCCGGTGCACCTTGATTTCGCCACCGAACCGCACTTCCTGGCCTTCGGCGATGTGGAATCCGGCAAGAGTTCGCTCCTGCGCGCGATCGCGCACGGCATCGTGTCGAAGTACTCCCCGGAGGAAGCGGCGATCGTGGTCGCCGACTACCGGCGCGGGATGCTGGGCGCGGTGCCGGATTCGCATCTGCTCGGCTACGCGGGTTCGGAAACCGTGCTGAGCGGGCTGATCGAGCAGTGCCAGCAGGCGATGCGGAACCGGCTGCCCGGCGCGGACGTCACGCCGGAGCAGTTGCGGAACCGGTCCTGGTGGCGCGGTCCGGAGCTGTTCGTGCTCGTCGACGACTACGAGATGGTCGCGACCGTCGGCCGGAACCCGTTGCAGCCGCTGCTGGAATTCCTGCCGCAGGCACGGGACATCGGGCTCCACCTCGTCATCGCGCGCGGCAGCGGCGGCGCAGGACGGTCCCTGTTCGAGCCTGTGCTGCAACGGATCCGGGAGCTGGGTTCGCCCGGTCTCGTGATGTCCGGCTCGCGGGATGAAGGGGCGCTGCTCGGCGACGTGAAGCCGGGACCGCAGCCAGCCGGGCGGGGTGTGCTGGTGTCGCGGCGGCATGGGACCGGGCTGGTGCAGGTGGCGTGGACGAAGCCGGTGGAGGACTGAGCACCGGCTGTAGCCGGCTGTACGAACAGCGTCTGGAGTTGCTTGCCGCGACCCCCACCGGCCGCACCTACACCGCAGCCCCCCAGCCGCGCGGGATTACGGAATGACTCGCGGGGATGTCCCCGGCGCGAGTGTCCACAACGGACACCTTGCGCGGACTGCGCGCCCGATTGATGTCATGGAGTCCGATTCCTGCGGGGGTCGTGAGTGATAAAGAGGGTTAGAACGACCATTGCCACTCACGACCCCAGGGCCACACTGCGCAAAGTGCCCAAATCAGACTCTTTTTCCTCGAAAAGTGTCCTTATTGGACAGCCTGAGGGGCATGCCAGACCTCCCCGACGAGCAGCTACCCCTCAGGACAAGTACTGATGCACCGCACCGCGATCGTCGTGCTCATCTCGTTGCCAGGCCCGGAGATCATGCCGGTCAGCAGCTTGTCCAGATCCTCCCGCACCCCGCATCCCGAGAACGGCGGGATCTCGAAGCTGCTCGTGAGCACCGTCGGCGGCGCCGTGTCCTGCAACCCCGTCAATCCCTTGACCTTGATCGTCAGCGGAGCCGCCGTTTTGCAATTGGGCCCTAGATCGAGCACCTTGCCATCGACCTTGGTGTCGCTCAGCCGAAGGCCGAGACTGAGCGTGAGGTCGATGATCACCGACAGGTACTTCTTGCCGTCCGGGAAAAGCCTCGGGGCCACCACACCCGCGTCGCCGGGGTTCTTCACCAATACCCCGTGTTGGTCGCCCTCGGAAACCAGGCTGACAGTGCTCGTCACCGGCATGAAGCGAAAAGCCACGAAATACGCGCCCACCGTGGGTGGCAAAGTGATCGACCCCGTGAGGGTTTCTTTCACCGAGTCGACAGTGCCATCGAAACGTCCCTCACCGGTAGCCAGTTGAGAGTTCAGCTTCGCGATCCGCGACACGGTATTCCGCACGAAATACGACGCCTTCAAACCCGCGGCCATGGTGGGCGCGTCCGCGCGCGGAGCGTCGACCTCGCCCTGGGCGGCGGAAGCCGAGCTCAGCGAAAAGGCTCCCAGCGAGAGCACCACGCCGGCCGTGAGCAGCCGGAAGGCGCGTCGATTCGCCAGAGTCATAGGGCTCAAATCCTTCACAGCCAACGGAATCGAGGTAGCGGACCGAACCGTACTCGGCGCCGTTCGCACCAGGCAATCCATACCCGCGCGCTTGTCATCCGCCTCAGAAATCCGGCGCACTCGATTGTGACGCGCGTGATAACGAATCGAAGGGGTTGACGCCTCTCGCATAACGACGGCAGGCTGGGAAAGCGAATCGAACACAAGGGGGAATTGTGAAACTTTCGAGGCGCGCGGCCACCAGCGCGTTCACCAGAGCGTTCACCAGCACTGTCACCGCAGCGATCGCCGTCGTCGGCCTGCCCGGCACGGCGGCGGCCCAGACGCGAGGCTGGACGATGTCCGTGTCACCGTCGACGAATCTCGCCGCCGAACAGACCGTGACCGTCACGGCCGGCGGTCTCGACGCCAACCGCCAGATCCTGCTGCTCGAATGCCCCACCGAGGACGGCAGCTGTTACGTCATCGGATATCCGACGGCGGACGCCAACGGCGTCATCTCGACCACCGCCACGGTCTACCGGCATATGTCGTTCGACGACCGCGCTTACGATTGCAAGACCTTGAGTGGGGGTTGCTCGGTCGTCGGCAGCGATTTCTCCACGGGTGGCGAATTGGTCAAGGTGCAGCTCACCTTCCGATAGCGGAGGCGATCTCCCGGGCACAGGCCAGAGCCTCGTTCACCCCGGTGTCCACCTCGACGTCGTAGACCACGCCCCGGTGCACGATCTCGGCCTGCGCCTCCGCCATTCCCGCGACCCGGTCCCCGCGAGCCATCTCCCGCCCGGCGGCCACGGCACCGTCACACCGGACGCCGACCCAGAGCACTTCGAGCCCGTCCAACGCGTCGCGCCACCGCTGCTGTGACGCGGCGCCGCCCAGGAAAACGTCGTCGATGACGACCCGGGCCCCCGCCCGCACCATCGCCGCGACACCGGCCATCCACGCGTCTTCGAGCCGCCGGAAACCCGCTCCGACGCTCACCCCGCCGTCCCCGGCGAAGTCGATCCCCTCGTCGACCGCGGCGGGCATGGCGCCGATCAAGGTGTCCACGCCGAGGGTGAGCCAGGGGTCCGGCAGTACCGCTTGCAGACAGCGGGCGATCCCCGACTTGCCGGAACTGGAGCCGCCGTTCAGCACGATCACCCTGGTCGTCACTCCGACAGCCTAAAGACGAACACTTTTCCAGCAAAACGGATACAACGGACGCGCCAATACATTCGTCACGGCGGTTACCGACTTCGGTAGGTTACTAAAATCCTTACCGCGACCTAACTTGGTGAAACCGTTTCGACTCGAAACGGTTTCCCCGACGCAGGCCGAAGGGCGTATTCATGCGTATGTCCAAGATCGTCGCAACGGTGGCGGGCGCCGCCGCGGCGCTGACCCTTGCCGCCACCCCCGCCGCGAACGCGGGCCAGGACATCATCGGCGGCGGCACCGTGAGTTCCGCGCCGTGGGGCGCCCAGATCTACTGGGACGACGCCACCGCGTTCGGTGGTTTCAACTGCTCCGGCACGATCATCGCACCGCAGTGGGTCCTCACCGCGAAGCATTGCCTCAACAAGCCCGGCATGCACGTCAAGGTCGGCAACGTCAACCTGAACCAGGGCACCGAGGCCGACGTCGACCAGCAGAAGGCCGCCCCGAGTGGCGACATCGCCTTGCTGCACCTCACGACCGCGGTCAGCACGACCTACATGAAGCTCGGCACCGCGAACCCGGCCAACGGCACCACGAACCAGATCTACGGCTGGGGCCGCACCCAGGGCAACAACCCGCCTTCGAGCGTCCTGAAGACGGCCAACGTCCGCATCACCGGCACCAGCAGCGACGCGTACGGCGGCCAGGCCATCGCCAGCGTCGGCATCAACGGTTCCGCCTGGCACGGCGACTCGGGCGGCCCGCAGCTCGCGAACGGCGTCCAGGTCGGCGTCTGCTCGACCGGCAGCAACTCCGGCACGAACCCGCAGGGCACCCAGAACTACGCCAGTGTCGCGGCGAGCCGCAGCTGGATCCGCACCACCGCGGGAGTCTGAGACGACCGACTGGGGGCCGTTCGCGTGCGGACGGCCCCCAGTCCAAAGTAGACACACTGAGCGTCAGACCAGTTGGCGCATCGGCCGAAGCGAAAGCGCCGAACCCGCCGCCACGACGGCGATGATCCCGGCGCCGGCGACCAGCGTCCAGAAGTCCGGGTGCACGATGGACTGTCCTCGCTGAGCCTGCCAAGTGAGCAGCACGAGCAATCCCGCGAAGCCCACCGAAGCGGTCCGCACCAGGTTCCGCCGGACGAATTCCGATTCGAGCACCGGATACCGCCCGGCGAGTTTGAGCAGCCCGAAAGCGACCAGCGGCAGCACCTGGATCGCGTGGATGCCGAAGAAGTGCGGGATCCGCATGTCCCCGCCGACCGTGCTCCACCCCAGCACCGGCAGCCCCGGTCCGCCGTCGGGCACACCGACCGCGTGGGCGCCGACGATCGACGGCCGTTCGCCGGCGCGGAACTGGGCCATTTGCTGTTCGTTCGGCCCGAACATCAGCAGCGCGATCCCGATTCCGGCGACCGACAACGCGGCACCCGCGCGCAACGCGGAATTCATCGCCCGGTCGGGAAGACGTTGGAACAACAGGAGAATCGCGATGGCCGCCGTCGCCGCCCAACCGGTGAAGGCGCCGTTCGCGACCATGTTGTTGATCCACTGGTCGACCGGGGTCTCCCGGTTGAAGTGCAGCGTCCGCCCGCGGACGGCGATCTGCCAGAACAGCAGCGCCATGTCCATGCCGAGGCCGACCGCGAACACCGTCCCGAGCCACCAGCCGAGCCGTTTGCCGCGGGTCAGCTGCCCGATCAGCCAGGCCAGGGTCACCGCGTAGAGCCCGACGGAAATCGTGAACTTGAGCGGTTTGAGCCAAAGGGGCGCGTTGACGAGGCTGCGATCGTCGAAAACCAGACCCCCGAGCGCGATCACGCCGAGTACCGCCATCGCCGCCGTCAAGATCATCAGCGGGCGGTGCGGTACTGCCCTGGATCCCTTGTCCACCATGGATTCGAGGGTGCCGCGAAGCTCCGATCCGGACACTGGAGTACTCCCCCTGATCGAGGGTGGGGAAAGCCCTACCGCCGACCTGTGGGTAATAGTGCCGTCACCGCGACCGGCAGTTGTGCCGTTTGACCGCACTCCCCTCTTTTCTAGCGTGTCCTTCACAAGAGCAGACAGGGCGTCCCCTGGTGCTCACCGGGATTTCCAGCGAGATGAGAGGAGGTGGCCCATCAATGACCGGTACGGGATATCAGGCAGACGCAGCTGCGATGGCGCGCGCCGTCCAGGGGTTCGAGGAAACCGCGTCGAACGCCAAGACCACGATGGCCAGCCTGGAGAGCGAGCTGACCCAGACCCTGCACAACTACAAGGGTGACCAGGCCGTCGCGTTCTGGGACCTGCAGCGCCGCCTGCAGGAGAAGATGACCATCGCCGTGAACGAGCTCAACACGATGTCGCGCCTCGTTCACGAGAGCAACCGGAACTACAACTCGGGTGACGAGCAGGTCCGGGAAAGCCTCACCGGCGTCAGCGGAGTCGTCGACCAGACCGTGATCCACCGGCTGAACCCCTGATCCGCGAGAGGACCACCAATCATGGCTGACGTCGTCGAAATCAACTTCGCCGCGCTGCAGCACAGCTCGGCCTCGCTGGCCGCCAAGGCCAAGGCGCTCACCTCACAGCTCGAACAGCTGCACACCAACCTGCAGCCGATCACCCAGACCTGGTACGCCTCCGGCAGCTCCGCCGGTGAGGCCGCCCGTGCGTCTGAAACCCGCCTGCGCCAGGCCACCGCGGACATCGTGGCGATCATCGCGCAGTTCGGTGGCAAGGTCGGCGACGCCCACGATCTCCAGCACAGCCTGGAGAACCGCAACCAGGGCCTGTTCGCCGGCTGATCCCCAACCGTCGGCCGGCCGGTGCTTTCACCCCCCTCGGCACCGGCCGGCCGGCTTTGCGCGTAGTCGTCCCTTGTTGGCATGGCCGATTTCGAGAGAGCCGGGATCAATGCAAGACCAGTCGTACTACGTCCATCTGGAATCACTGAAGGACTTCGTGCGGGAACTGGAGACCCAGATCCACGCGATGTCCAAGCCGAACGACTTCCTGCTGACCTTGAGCGAACAGCCGCTGCTGTTCGGCGAGTTCGGGGAGGCGGGTTCACTCAACAAGGCGCACCAGGCCGCCGTCGCCGAGATGCAGGGCCTGCTGGATCAGGTCAAGGGCGCGATCACGTTCGCGCAGGACGTCACGACGACCGTCGCCGACGGTTACGCGGCGGCCGACGATTCGGTGGCGGGCGACATGCACCACTCGAGCCAGCAGACCGGGCTGCTCGATCCGCTGCTCAACGTCCTCGGGGGCGTGCTGGGCGGTAACAGCGGCTCGAACGGCGGGGGGAACAAGGGATGACCGACACCGCGCACACGAACTTCGCCGCGTATTCGCACCAGCAGCTCTACGCGATGCTGCAGGCGGGCGACCCCAACACGGCCCGCCACGCGGCCCACAAATGGCAGTCCACCGGCTCCGGGCTGTTCGAGCAGGCCGAGAACCTGACCGGCGAGCTGAAGGACTTCTCCACCAGCTGGACCGGCGGAGCGGCCGACAAGTACCACACGATGATCACCGACCTCGTCGGCGGAATCCGCAAGGTCGCCCAGACCGCGAACGCGATGAACCACCTCCTCGAGGACGCGGCGGACGCGCTGGTGAAGGCCAAGAAGGAGATGCCGCCGCCGGTCGCGGTGCCGGACGTCTCCCCCGCCGATCTCGCGCTGGCCGTCAATCCGCCGCTCCTGCCGCCGGATTCGTCGCAGGCGACGATCATCAACGCCGCCCAGCAACGTCAGCAGGCCATCGCGAACGTCGAAGCGCAGCAGCAGGCGGCGAGCGCGGCCAGCGCGGCGCACAGCAAGGCGATCGTCGTGATGACGCAGCTCGCGGGCGAGTACTCCACGGCCGAGGAGTCGATTCCGGCCTCGCCGAACGCCGTCACCCCGCCGCCGGTCACCGGTGGCGGCACGGCCCCCGGCGGTTCGGTCGGCAACAACATCGGCGGGACGCCGGGTGTCGGCGTCGTTCCCGGCGACAACACGCATCCGCTGCCCTCGGACGGCTCCACGCCGCCCACCACCGGGCAGCCCGGCCAGCCGCCCAAGTCGAACCCGTTGTTCGGCGACATGTTCACCGCCGGTCTCGCCGCGGCTTCGGCCGCCGCGTTCGGCCGGTTCGGCTCGATCATGCCGCGGGTGCCCGCGTGGGCGAACGGCAAGAACGACAAGGACAAGAACGGCGAGCCCGCGGGCGGCGGTGCCGGTGCGGCCGGCGCGACCGCCGGTGGTGCCGGCGGCGGTATCCCGATCGGCGGTGGCGGCGCGCCGTCGCTGGACGGTGGCGCGATCGGCGCCGGTGGCGGTGGCGGGTTCTCCGGCCCCGGTGAGGCCCCGGCCGCGTTCTCCGGTCTGGCGGGCGACGGCGGCTCGGGCAGCGCGATGAGCGGGCTCGCCGGCGGAGCGGCCGGTGCCGCGGGCGCGGCGGCGGCCAAGGGCGCGATGCCGATGATGCCCATGATGCCGATGGGCATGGGCGCGGGCGGCGACATGGGTTCCGGACGACGGATCCCGCCGTGGCTCGTGGAGACCGAGAACGTCTGGGGCCAGTCGTCCCCGGTCGCTCCCGCCGTGCTCGGCGAAGAACCCGAACAGTACTGATTTTCCCGACCAGGAGAGGCGGCTCGGTGATGGCATCCAGTGCGGGCGGTTACCGAGTCGCCCCCGCCAGGCTCGAAGCGGCGGCGGCCGAACTCGAACAGCGCGCCGGCGTGCTCAAGACCGCGCAGACCGCGCTGGCGGGTGAGAACGTCCCCGCGACCGCGTTCGGCCAGGTTTCGGCTTCCAGCGCGGCTTCGGCCACGTACACCAAGACGATCAAAGACGTCTCGGGCAAACTCGACGGCCAGATCACCAAGGCGACGGTCATCCACCAGGGACTGACGGCCGCGGGTGGCGGCTATCGGCGCGCCGACGTCCAGGTCGCCGCCTCGTACCGGTCGCTGATGCCGGAGAACCCGTTGCCCAAGGCCGGGAATCCGGCAGGCGTCGGCGGCGCGGCCGACACCGGCTCGTGGGCCACCGCGATCGCCGAGAACCGCACGAAGGTCACCGACGCGCTGACCGCCGAACGCGAGCGGCTCGCGAACCTCCTCGCACAGGGCGGGAAAGCCGACGACATCGCGAGCGCGCGCACGCGGATCGCGCTGTACGAGGACATCCTCGCCAACGACCGGCAGATCCTGAGGTTCGACCCGTCCGGCAACGGGCGCATCGTCGAACTGGTCGGCCGCATCGAGCCGGGCACCCGCAACGTCGGGTTGTTCGTCCCCGGCGTCAACACCTCGTTCGACAACTTCCAGAGCTACGCCGACCTCGGCAAGAGCCTGGTCGCCGCGGACGCCACCGGCCGGACCGCGATGGTGGTCTGGGCCGACGGGGTCTTCCCCCAGAACGTCGTCACCGAAGGCCCGGCCGCGCACTACGCGCAGACGATGGCGCCCGATCTCAAGGCGTTCGGCGACGAACTGCGCGGCCAGATCGACAGCCACGCCGGACCGGGTGTGGTGGTCACCGCCGTCGGGCACAGCTACGGCGGCGCGACCGTCGGGCTCGCCGAGCAGCTCGGGCTCAAGGCCGACCAGGTGCTGCACGTCGAGTCCGCGGGTATGGGGCACGGGATCTGGAGCCCGAGCGACCTCCCGGCCAGCCAGGCCGGTGTACAGCGGTACTCCATGACGGCCCCCTTCGACCCGATCGTGATCGCACAGGGCAACGCCGGCCTCATCGAATGGCTCGGCGCCGGGCACGGAGCGGACCCCGACCGCTTCCCCGGCGTCGTCGAACTGGAAACCGGCCGCGACGCGAACGGCGACCTGCAGTGGGGGTTCGATTCCCACAGCGGTGTGCTGAAACCCGGTTCCGATTCGTGGAACAACATCTACGGTGTGATCACGGGCGGCGCGGTCACGCACGAAGGCTTCACCGGCGGCTCGCTGCGCGAGATGGTCATCGAAGGCGTCGGACGAGGCTTGTGAGGGACTGTTCATGATCACGAAGCACACCGAACTCGACCCGCTGGCCGAGGACCTCACCGCGGTCATCGACGGTGTCGCGGGCACCTTCGGCACCAGCGCGGAGCGCACCGTGGAAGGCGAGCTGGACTGCGACCCCACCCAGCCGGGCCGGTCGCTCTGCTGGCAGTACGGCCTCCGCGTGGACGACGCGACCGACGCGATCCGCAAACTCGTCGACGACGTCCTGCCCATGCTGGAGAGCCAGGGCTGGCGGTGGCGCGACCGCAGCAACCCGCGTGAGCTGATCGCGCAGTTCAGCCGCGACGGCGCCGACTTCAACGTGCACGTCTCCCGCGTCGGCGACGGCGTGGCCATCGTGGGCTCGACCGCCTGCGTATCCGTCCCCTAAAACCCCAGGGGGTCGCGAAAGACCTCGTGAGCGGTGGCGGTGTCCCCCAGTACACCGCTGCCGCTCACGAGGCGCGGAATCGCGAAGGTTTCCAGCCCCGGCGCTTGCCCCGCCGCACCGCGGCCACCACGACGCCCGCCGCGATGGCGAGGGCCACCCCGGCGATGGCGAGCACACCCGAAACCTTGTCCGCACTGGTGGGTGCCGGAGCCGCCGCGGGGACCACGAAGGTGTCCGGACCGACGCTCGGCGGTCCTCCCGGGCCGGGCGTACCGGCCGGGATCGAGGCGGAAACGGCGGCGTAGGCGTCGATCGCGCCCCAGCCCCGGCGGGGATCGTGTCCACCGCTCGGACCGCGGTGCGCGGTCAGCGTCAGCCGCGCGACGACCTGCTCCGGCGACAGCTCGGGGTGATACGCGCGCACGAGCGCGGCGACCCCGGCGACATGCGCGGCGGCCAGGCTCGGATCGCTTACTGGCCACCGGTGCGCCACCGTCCCGCCCGCGCCGGCGGACGTGCTGACCAGTTCGGCGCCGGGCGCGGAAATCCCCACGTACGAACCGGATTCCGTCTGCACGGCCTCCCCCGCCTGGTTAGTCGAACCCACGGCGAGCACACCCGGTGTGGCCGTCGGGTACGACGTCTGGCCCTGCTGGGTCCCCGCGGCGGGCGAGACGATCAGCGCGCCCTTTTCCTTGGCGCGTGAGACGGCGCCGGTCAGCGCGGGGCTGTCGGAAGCGGCCGGGACAGCGATGAGGATGATCCCGGCGCCGCGGTTCAGCGCCGTTTCGATGGCGCCCGCGAGCTGCCCGGGATCGCCGCCGCCGTTCACCTGGGTGTAGCGGATCGGCAGGATCTTGGCACCGGGCGCGATGCCGGTGAACGTCGTGGACGGATTCGGTTGCGCGCCGACGATCCCGGCGGCGATCGTGCCCCGGCCGTCGCAGTCTTCGGCCTCGGTGCCCTGCCCGCCGAGCAGCTGCCCCGGCGCGAACTGACCGTTGCCGCCGTCGACGCCGGTGCCGATCACCGCGACCAGCTGGCCGGTGCCGCGGGACAGCGGCCAGAGCCGCACGGGATCGATCAGCCGCTGGCCCCACGGAACGGCCGCGGTGTAGGTGCCCGTCGGGTTGGCGCACTGCTCGGCGACCGCCGTCGACGGGACGGGGGTGCCGAGCAGTGCCATGAAACCGGCGCATCCCGCGACGGCACTTTTACCGGCAAAGCCCACCATTCCTCCAGAATCCCCTTGTCACACAAGGGAATTCTAGTGCCGGAGGTCAGCGCAGGTCCATCCCGAGGTCGAGTGCGGGTGAGGAATGCGTGAGCGCCCCGACGGCGAGGAAGTCCACACCGGACTCCGCGTACGCCCGCGCGACGTCGAGCCGCAGACCGCCCGAGGATTCCAGGCGGGTCTTCGGGGAAACCTCGTCGCGCCGGTCGACCGCTTTCGCGCATTCGTCGGGCGTGAAGTTGTCCAGCAGTACCTCGTCGGCGCCCGCGGTGAGCGCCTCCTCCAGCTGGGCCAGATCGTCGACCTCGACCTCGCAGTGCAGTTCGGGCGCGTGCTCGCGCGCGGCGGCGAGCGCGGCGGTCACCGAACCGGCGGCGACCACGTGGTTGTCCTTGATCAGCACCGCGTCGCCGAGCCCGAGCCGGTGGTTCACCCCGCCGCCCGCGCGGACGGCGTACTTCTCCAGCAACCGCAGCCCGGGCAGCGTCTTGCGGGAATCCCTGACCCGGCAACCGGTTCCCTCCACCGCGGCCACCCAGGCGGCGGTCGCGGTGGCGATACCGGACAGGTGGCACAGCAGGTTCAGCGCGGTGCGTTCGGCGGTGAGCAGGCCCCGCACCGGACCGCGCACGACCAGCGCGGGCTCACCGGCGGTCAGCCGATCGCCGTCGTCACGGGCGGCCAGGATCTCCAGGCTCGAACCGAGCACGACGTCGAACACCGCCAGCGCCACCGGGATCCCGGCGACCACCCCGGCCGTCCTCGGCGTGAGTTCGGCCAGCGCACGCGCGGATTCGGGCACGATGGCGTTCGTCGTCGCGTCGGGCCCGTACCGCAGATCCTCGGCCAGCGCCGTCGTGACGACGCGCCGCACGTCGGCGACGTCCAGGCCGTGATCGGCCAGCGCCTTGACCACCCACGGGGAGAATTCGCTCATGCCACACCCTCCAAAGCGATCGGATCGGCCAGCACCGGCTGCCCCGACGGGCTGAGCCGGATGAGCTGACCGCGCTGCCAGACGTCGTCGTCGCGTTCGGGGAAATCGGTCCGTACGTGGCAGCCGCGGGACTCCGTCCTGCGCGCGGCCGCCGCGACCAAGGCCTCCGCCACCAAGGTGAGCGCCGCGTCCTCAACGGTCTTTGGCGTCCACAAAGGACTCTCGATCACCGAAAGATCCAGCACCGAGCCGACGACCGACAGCCCTTCGGCGTCGCGGCCGATGGCGGCGTACCGGCTCATCGCCCGCTGCAGCGCGTCCCGATCGGCCACCGGGGCCTTCACCGGAGGCAGGAGCACACCGCGGCGCGGATCACCCAGCAGGCCGGCGGCGAGGTCGATGGCGACCGCTTCCGCCACCCGCTGCCCGACCACCAGACCTTCGAGCAAACTGTTGGAGGCCAAGCGGTTCGCGCCGTGCAGCCCCGTCCTCGCGACCTCGCCCGCGGCGTAGAGACCGCGAACACCGGACCGTCCGTCCACAGTGGTCACCACACCGCCGCACGCGAAATGCGCCGCGGGCGTGACCGGGATCGGCTCCTTCGCCGGGTCCAGCCCGATCGCCGCGCACGCCGCGTGCACGGTCGGGAACCTTTTGGCGAAGCCGGAAATCCCGGTGGCGTCGAGGAAGACGTGGTCGTCGACGCCGCCGGGCGCCTGCACCATGCGGCGCGTGATGGCCGCGGAAACGACATCCCGTGGCGCGAGATCCCCGAGCGGGTGGACCCCGCGCATCACCGAGGCACCCGTCGCGTCGTGCAGGGTCGCGCCCTCGCCGCGCACCGCCTCGGTGACCAGCGGGAGCCGGCCACGCGCGCCGGGCGTGAACAGGACCGTCGGGTGGAACTGGACGAACTCGACGTCCGCGACCTGCGCGCCCGCGCGCAACGCCAGCGCCAGCCCGTCCCCCGTGGCGAGCTCAGGATTCGACGTCGCCTGGTAAAGCTGCCCCAGTCCGCCGCTGGCCAGCAGCACCGCGGACGCCCGGACGACGCCGGGCACGCCGTTGTGGTCCAGGACGGTCACCCCGACGACCTCGCCCGCGGGCGTGCGGATCGCGTCGACGGCGATGTGGTGCTCCAGCACCGGGACCCGCCGTCCTCCGGCCGTCGCGACCAGCGTCCGCTCGACCTCCGCGCCGGTCGCGTCCCCACCCGCGTGGATGACGCGGAACGCGCTGTGCCCGCCTTCCCGTGTGCGGGCCAGTTCGGGCCGCCCCTCGGCCGTGGGGTCGAAGCGCGCCCCCTCGGCCCGCAGCCGGGCCACCGCGGCCGGGCCGCCGGCGATGATCGACCGGACGGCGTTCTCGTCGCACAGCCCGGCACCGGCGGTGAGCGTGTCCTCGGCGTGCTTGCCGACCGAGTCGCCCGGCTCGTGCTCGCCCTCCAGCACGACCGCGATACCGCCCTGCGCCCAGCGGGTGTTGCCGTCGGAGACCGTCGCCTTGGTGACCACCAGGACGTGCAGGCCGAGCTCGTGCGCACGCAGCGCGGCAGTGAGCCCGGCCACCCCGCTGCCGATCACCACGAGATCGGCGGCGGCCTCCCAGACCGGGTGGGTTTTCGCCTGGAGAGCGGTAACCGGGTCGGTCATTCTCCGCCGCCAGGCTGCCCGATCTCGATCATGCGCTGCACGGAAGCGCGGGCACGGGCGGCGGTTTCGGCGTCGACGTGGACCTCGTCGGCACCCTCGCGCAGCGACCGCAGCAGGGCGGCCGGCGTGATCATCTTCATGTACCGGCAGGACGCCCGGTCGTTCACCGCGCGGAAGTCGATCTCCGGCGCGGCCTTGCGCAGCTGGTGGATCATCCCGATCTCGGTGGCCACGAGGACCGACTTCGCCTTGGTGTCGCGGGCGGCGTGGACCATGTCGCCGGTCGAGAGGATCTTGACCCGCTCGGGGGCGACGGCGCCTTCGCCCGCCAGGTACAGCGCCGAGGTCGCGCAGCCGCATTCCGGGTGGATGAACAGATCGGCGTCCGGGTTCTCCGAAGCCCGCTCGGCCAGCTCGGCGCCGTTGATCCCGGCGTGCACGTGGCACTCCCCGGCCCAGATGTGCATGTTCTCCCGGCCGGTCACGCGTTTGACGTGCGCGCCGAGGAACTGGTCCGGCAGGAAGAGAACCTCCTGGTCAGCGGGGATGGAGGCGACCACGTCGACGGCGTTCGACGACGTGCAGCAGATGTCGGTCTCCGCCTTGACCTCGGCCGTGGTGTTCACGTACGACACGACGACCGCGCCGGGGTGCTCGGCCTTCCAGGCACGGAGCTGGTCGCCGGTGATCGAGTCCGCCAGCGAGCAGCCCGCCCGCGCGTCCGGGATCAGGACCGTCTTCTCCGGCGCCAGGATCTTCGCCGTCTCGGCCATGAAGTGCACGCCGCAGAAGACGATGGTCGACGCGTCACTGCTCGCCGCGATACGGCTGAGCGCGAGGGAGTCGCCGGTGAAATCGGCGATGTCCTGGATCTCGGGGACCTGGTAGTTGTGCGCGAGCAGGACGGCGTCGCGTTTGCGCGCGAGGCTGCGCACCTCCTCCGCCCAAGCCGCGTCGGCGACCACGCCACCGTACGGGGTCAAGTCGTTCTGCAGAGTGCTCGTCATCGTTCTGGCCCTCCTGGACCTGTCTCCGGTTTTCGCCTTATAATCGAAAACCGTGCGAAGTCATCTTAACACCCAGACCCCCCTCGCCCACGAGGTTTTGGGAGCGGTCCTTCAAGTGCGCTCGGACACACTCCGGGTCCTGCTGTGGCGGCGCGCGCTCGATCCGCACCTCGGTCGCTGGTCCCTTCCCGGCGGCAGGCTTCGCCCGGATGAAGACGTCGAGGCGTCCATCCGGCGGCAGCTCGCGGAGAAGGTCGACGTACGCCAGCTGAAGCATGTGGAGCAATTGGCGGTCTTCAGCGCGCCGGACCGGGTGCCGGGCCCCCGCGTCGTCGCGACGGCGTTCCTCGGCCTCGTACCGTCCGATGTGGACCCCGAGATCCCCGAAGACACCGAGTGGCACGACGTTTCCGAGCTCCCCCGGACGGCGTTCGACCACGAGTCCATCGTCCTGCGCGCGCGGGACCGGCTCCGCTCGAAGCTCTGCTACACGAACCTCGGCTTCGCGCTCGCCCCGGAAGAGTTCACCGTTTCGGCGTTGCGGAGGCTGTACTCGGCTGCGCTGGGTTACCGCGTGTCCGCGACGAACCTACAGCGTGTGCTGTCCCGGCGCGGGCTGCTCCTGCCCACCGGCCACACCGCTCCGCCCGGACGCAGCGGCGGCCGTCCGGCGGCGCTGTTCTCCTTCGCGGGCAAGGGGATGCAGATCACCGACCCGTTCGCGGTGTTCCGTCCGCCCACCGGGAAGTGACCGTCCTGCGAACTCCTCCCGGTCCCCGTACCTTGAACGGGTGACCGAGCCGAGCGAGGAGTCCACCGGGAAGGCGATCTTGCCGCTGTTCCCGCTACAGACCGTGCTTCTGCCCGGAACACACCTTCCGTTGCACATCTTCGAACCGCGGTACCGGCAGCTGATGGCCGACCTCGTCGCCGAAGTCGTCCCGGACCGCGAATTCGGAGTGGTCGCGCTGCGTTCGGCGATGATCAGGGAGGTCAGCGGGCCCGAACACGTCCACGAGTTCGGCTGCAGCACGGTGTTGCGCGAGGCGAAACGGCTGCCGGACGGCAGATTCGACGTCGTCACCACCGCGCGGCGCCGGTTCCGGCTGCTGGAGATCGACCGCGTTTCCGCGCCGTACCTGATCGGCTCGGTCGAATGGGTACCCGACGACCGCGTCGCCACGGTGCATGGCGACACCGTGACCAGGCTCGCCGACGTCGCGAAGGCCGCGCACCGGCGCTACTGCGAGTCCGCCTGGAACGACGAAGACTGGACCACCCCGCCCGAGGACGGCGACATCGCGGCGCTCGCTTACCGGCTCACCGCCGACTGCCTGCTCCCGCTGGAGGACCGGCAGCGCCTGCTGGAGGAGACCAACCCGCTGCGGCGGCTGCGGATCGCGTGCCGCCTGCTGACGCGGGAGGCCGGGTTCCTGAGCACGCTGGGCGCGGTCCCGATGCCGCCGGGGGAACTCGGCGAGTTCACCCGCCCGTCGAACCTGAACTGAGCCGCCGCTCCCGTGTCATGAAAGGGCCGTTCAGGACAAGAAACGTCCTGAACGGCCCTTTCATGACATCCGCGAAGCGCTACTTGCCCGACTCCGAAGAAGACCCCTCGTCCGACCCGTTGCCGGTACCGAACTTGCTCCACACCTTGCCCGCCGCCCCGGACACCGCCTCGCCGACGTCGCTGAACACCTTCGTCAGCGGGTCGGTCGAGCTGTTCCAGGAGTCCTTGTACGACTTCGCGGCCGACTTCAGGTCGTCGGTCCAGGTGGACGAAGGCGCGTCCTCGTCGCGGCGCGGGTACTCGCCGGCCAGGATCCCCCGGTACTCCTCGGACGCGGCCCACTTCTGCAACTGGGCGGCACGCACGACGGCCAGCGGATGCGACATCGTCTCGACGTAACGCAACTTCAGATAGCTGTCGCGGATGTCGTCGACCGACTCGTACTCCGACGCCTGCTGCAGGAACGCCGGGATGTCGATCTTCGACGGGTCGATCCCGCCCGCGACCAGGATCTGCGAGCGCAGCGCCGCCGTCGGATCCTGCGAGCACAGCAGCCCGGCGCGGTCGCAGGACAGTTCGGCCTTGCGGTACCACTCGCGCAGCGCCGCGATGACGACGCGGATGCCGATGGCGCTCACCGGCGTCCACGACATCGACATCTGCAGGCCGATCAGCCGGATCATGATCGTGCGGTACACCGCGTGCCCGGACAGCACGTGCCCCATCTCGTGCCCGATCACGAACCGCAGCGACGCGAGGTCCATCGCCTCGACGGCCGCGGTGTTGAGCACGATGAACGGCTCGTCCATGCCGATCGTCTGCGCGTTGACCTCGGGACTGCGGGCGACGAACAGGTTCGGCACGCGGTCGAGGTCGAGGGTTTCGGCACATTCGTGGCGCAGCCTGTCCAGCTCCGGATACTGCTTCGGGCCGACCCGGATCGCGGACGCGAGCGCCATGAGCCGCTCGCCGCGTTCGGCGTAGAAACCGGAAACCGCCTTCACGACCTGCGCGAACCCCGGAACGGCGCGCAGGGTGGCCAGTGCGCCGCGATCGACGGGGTGTTCGTACGCGCGCGGGCTGATACCCGGGAAGCGGACGGCGTTGTGCCGGGAAACCTCGATGTCGTCGGTCAAGAGAAAGCCCCCTAGAGATGTGTCCCGGCCCACCCTAGAGGAAATCCGTCAGCCGAGGCGGCGGCCCAGGTCTTCCCGTCCGTTCCACGCGGTCAGCAGCGTGTACGCCAGCGTCGTCATCAACGGCGCGGCGAGCATGATCCACGGGGATTCGATCTGCGGTGCCTTCGCGATGACGTCGCCGACGGCGGGCGCCGCGCCGATCTCGTAGCGGCCGTTGGCGAACGAAACGCCCATCGTGGTCCCCAGCCAGCCCGCGAGGGTCGCGCCGCCGGTCGCGGCGATCAGCACGACCGGCCCGCGGCGTTCCCGCAGCAGCCAGGTCACGACGCCGATCAGCAGCCCGGCGCCGAGCGCGAGGAAACCGTAGACGGCGAGGTCGTCGAAACGGTGCCAGCTCTCCAGCTCCAGCGGGGCGAGGCCGCCGTGGTCGTTGATCACCCGCATCCGCTGGGGCGGCGCGAGCCGCGCCCACAGCCAGGCCAGCGGGAAGCCGAGCAGCCCCGCCGTGGACAGGACGCTGACCGCCGGCAGCAGATCGGCCTTGACGACGACCTTGGGGAACGGGCGGCGTGGCCTCGGCAGCACCGGCACCGACCAGGGGTCGGGCACGCTGGAAGACAGGTGCGCCGGTTTACCCGTCGTCTCGCCCAACCCCGGACTCCTCCCTCGAGCTGCTTGTGCAGAGCGTAACCAATGACGCCCCCTGCGCACGCGACCCGGCACACATCGCCCCGCGTTTCGTCCTCTGAACGCGATGCTTGCGCGTGCAACTACCGCATCCAGAGGACGAAATGCGGAAGTCAGCCGGCGAGTTCACCGTGACGGCTGCACCGGGCCGTCCAGCCGACCGGGGTGATCTGGACGACCATCCGCCGCGCGCAGTACGTGCAGTACCGCGGCGGCTCGAGTGCCGTTCTGGGGTTGTGGCAGGCCGGATGTTCCGCGCCACCGTCGGACGTCTGTCCACAGTGGACGCAGTACGCCGCCGGGTCAGAGGACGTCACTGATCGCCTTCACCGGCATCTTCAGCTCTTCGAGCATCGCCAGATCCGCGGTGGCCGGGCGGCCGAGGTTGGTCAGGTAGTTGCCGACGATGATCGCGTTGATACCGCCGAGCATGCCCTGCTTCGTGCCCAGGTCGCCGAAGGTCAGCTCACGGCCGCCGGAGAAGCGGAGCAGCGGGCGGGGCATCGCCAGCCGGAACGCGGCCACCGTACGCAGCGCGTCCTTGCCCTCGACGACCTCGTAGCCCTCGTACGGCGTACCCGGCTGCGGGATGAGGAAGTTCATCGTGCACTCGTCCGGGTTCAGCTCGGCCAGCTGCGCGGCGAACTCGGCGCGCTGCTCGATGCTCTCCCCCATGCCGATGATGCCGCCGCAGCAGACCTCTATACCCGCCTCGCGGATCATGCGCAGGGTCTCCCAGCGCTCTTCCCACGTGTGCGTGGTGACGACGTTCGCGAAATGCGAGCGCGCGGTCTCCAGGTTGTGGTTGTAGCGGTGCACGCCCATCTCGACGAGTTCGTCGACCTGCTCCTGGGTGAGCATGCCGAGCGAGCAGGCGATCTGGATGTCGTTGCCGTCCTCGCGGATGGCCTTGATCCCCTCACGGACCTGCGAGAGCAGCCGCTTGTCGGGGCCACGGACGGCGGCGACGATGCAGAACTCGGTCGCGCCGGTCTCGGCGGTCTGGCGGGCGGCCTTGACCAGGCCGGGGATGTCCAGCCACGCCGACCGCACCGGCGTCGGGAACCGGCCGGACTGCGAGCAGAAGTGGCAGTCCTCCGGGCAGCCGCCGGTTTTGAGGCTGATGATGCCCTCGACCTCGACCTCGGGGCCGCACCAGCGCATCCGGACCTCGTGGGCCAGCGCCAGCAAGTCGGTCAGGTGCTCGTCGTCGAGCCGCAGGACTTCGAGGATCTGCTCCTCGCCGAGCCCCACACCGCGCTCGAGGACCTGGTCACGCGCCACGGCGAGGATGTCGACGGTCTCCGGGGCAGTGGTCACGAGGCGGCTCCTGTTCGGGGTGGGGCGGTGAAGCGAAGGCACATCATCGTGCATGACCGGGCGGCTCGGCCACAGCGACGCAGGTCACTTCTGCGCCGACGCGCGGCCGACGAAGCATTCCGGGTCGAACTCCCCGCCGAACCACGGCGAGAGACCCGCCTTGGCCCGGTCGGCGAACTCCTCGGGTCCGGCCGTGCCCAGCCCGGCGGGCAGCACGCCCAGCAACGGGGCCCCGGCGGCGACCGGCAGGTCACGCAGATTCGACACCGCCGCCAGATCCGGCTCGTCCGGCCAGGATCCGATGATCACCCCGGCCACGGTCAGCCCGCGTTTGGTGGCGACCTCGGCGGTCAGGGCGGTCGCGTTGAGCGTGCCCAGCCCGGCCTCGGCGACGATGATGACCAGCGCGCCCAGCGACCACGCGACGTCGGCCAGCGTGGCCCCGTCGGCGTCGAACCGGACCAGCAGCCCGCCCGCGCCCTCGATGAGGGTCAGGTCGTGGTCGCCGTCGAGATCGCTCGCCGCGGCGGCGATCTCGCTCGGGGCGAGCGTCGGCAGTCCCGAAAGCCTGGCCGCCGCCTCCGGCGACAGCGGATCCGGGTACCTCCGCAGCTCGCGGGTGGTGACCGGGCCGGCGAGGCGGAGGACGTCGGAGAGGTCGCCCGCCTCGTCCGGGCCCACTCCGGTCTGCGCGGGTTTCAGCACGGCGACACGCTGGCCCTGACCGGCGGCCAGAGCGGCGATGGCGGCGGTGGAGATCGTCTTGCCGACACCCGTACCGGTGCCGGTCATGACCAGCATGCTCACGTGCGATGAATCTAGTGGGTCGGAATCGAGTCCCGCTGAACGGCTTCCGTTAGCCCCCGGATGTGGTGACGGCCCCGACCGGGGTGAACGACGGGCTCCCCTCGTCCGACAGGTAGACCTGCGCCGCCCCGACGTCGAAGTACATCCCGGTCAGGTGCAGCTCGCCGCGTGCCTCCGCCTCGGCGATCAGCGGATAGTGCCGCAGGTGCTCCAGCTGCTGCAGCACGTTCTTGAGCGCCAGCCGGTCGACCTCGGTGTCCGGGCGTTCGCCGTCGAGGGTTACCGTGGCGTCGCGGTGCGCGCTCGGCTCGGCGTGCCGCAGCCAGGAGGCCAGCATCGGCGCGCCGTCCGGGGCTCCGGTGGCCAGCGCCTGCATCGCGCCGCAGCCGGAATGACCGCAGACCACGATCTCGCGCACCTTCAGCACGCCGACGGCGAACTCGACGGTGGCGCCCATCGACGGATCGGCCCGGCGGGCGGGCACCAGGTTCCCGATGTTGCGCACGGTGAACAGGTCGCCGGGACCGCTCGTGGTGATCATGTTCGGCACGATCCGCGCGTCCCCGCAGGTGATGAACAGGGTGTGCGGCGACTGGCCGCCCGCCAGTTTGCTGAGCGCCGGCTGCATGAGCGCGGCCGTGCGCCGCTGGAACTCGGTCGCCCCACGCAGGGTGGGCCCGCCGCGCTGTCCGGGCAGTTCGACGTCCTTGGCCTGCCAGTCGGACCACGGCGCGAGGAACCGCGGCACCGACCGCGCCGCCGCCGTCCGGGTCAGCGTGGGGTCGCCGGACTTGCCCTTGGCGAACCACGGATGCCCGACCTCGTCGACGATCACCGTGCCGCCGGCGCGTTCATGGCCCTGCTGCCAGTTCGACAGGCTCTCGAAGGCTGCGTGGTCGAGGTAGTCGACGACCAGTTCCAGGGTCACCTTCGCACCGTCGGGCACGGTCGCGAGCACACGGCTGAGCCTCGGCACGGAAAGGAACGTCAGGACGCCCTCGACGACGACGCGCCATTCGCCGCCGTCGCGCTCGGCGTGGATCCCGGACCACACCGTGCGACGCAGCATCAGCAGCACCGAAAGCGCGATACCGAGCAGGACGCCGGTGAGCAGGTCGAAGACGACGACACCGGCGAGCGTCACCAGGTACAGCCCCAGGTCGCCGTGTTTGAGGACCTGCTTCATATGGCCGGGGTTCACCAGTTTCGCGCCGACGTGGACGAGCAGACCGGCCAGCGCGGCCAGCGGGATGTTCTGGATGAGCCCGGCGAACGCGGCGACGAACACCAGGATCCAGACGCCGTGCAGGATCGCGGACGCCCGGGTGCGGGCGCCGGCGGCGACGTTGGTCGAACTGCGGACGATCACCCCGGTGACCGGGAGGCCGCCGAGCGCGCCGGAAGTCATGTTCGCGGCGCCCTGGCCGATCAGTTCGCGGTCGAGGTTCGACCGCGGCCCCGTGTGCATCTTGTCGACGGCGACGGCCGACAGCAGGCTTTCCACGCTCGCGATCAGGGCGATGGTGACCACCGCGACGGCGAACGCGCCCCAGCCGGTGTCCGGGAATTCGGGGGCGAAGCGGATGTTGAGCAGGTCACCCGGCAGGTTGACGCGCGGCAACGTCATCGCGGTGGCGACGGAAAGCACGGTCACCAGCGCGATCGCGGCGAGCGGGCCGGGCACCTTGCGGACGGCCTTGGGCAGCCGCGGCCACACGAGCAGGATGCCGATGGTGAGCACGCCGATCAGCGCGGCGGTGTCGTGGTGGCCGACGATCTGCGCGGGCAGTTGCGCGATGTTCTCGAGCGCCGAGCTCTGCGCCGATCCACCCAGCACGACATGGAGCTGGCCGAGGACGATCGTGACGCCGATCCCGGCCAGCATGCCGTGGACGATGGCCGGCGAGATGGCGAGCGCCGCGCGGGCGATCCGGCTCAGCCCCAGCAGGATCTGCAGCGCGCCCGCGGCGACGGTGATCGCGCAGGTGGTCGCCCAGCCGAAGGTCGCGATGGTCTCGGCCATGATCACCGTCAGGCCGGCGGCCGGGCCGCTGACCTGAAGCGCGGAGCCGCCGAGGGCTCCGGCGACCACACCTCCCACCACGGCGGCGATCAGCCCCGCGACGATCGGCGCCCCTGACGCGAGAGCGATCCCGAGGGAAAGCGGGACGGCGACGAGGAACACCACCAACGAGGCGGGCAGGTCGTGACGAAGCACGGCGAGGGGCTTTTTCGTGGACACCAGCATGATCACCAGGAAACTGGTGAATTGTCCGATATGCACCACCTGATCGAGTGAATATCACCCTACGGACGGGTGGCGTGGCCCACTTTCGCCCCGATTCGTTGCCCGGAGATGTCTCCCGCGTTGCGAAAAGCCTTACCTGGTCCCGAATCCTGGGAAATATCGGTTGGGCGCCCGGTCAACCCATACCCCGATCTCGCGTGATTGAAGCCGGCTCTCGCGTGATTGAAGGCGTAACTCGCGCGATCACGCGAGTTACGCCTCTGATCACGCGAGATCGGTCTCCGATCACGCGTGATCGCCCTGCCTCAGGACTTCACCGGGGCCGCCGCCGACGTGAACGACCGCAGCGCTTCGTCGAGCAGGTACACGTTCGCCTTCCCGACGTCGAAGTACATCCCCGTCAGCCGCAGTTCCCCCCGCGCCAGCGCGGCGTCGACCACCGGGTACGAGCGCAGGTTTTCCAGCTGCTGCACCACGTTGTGCAGCGCGAGCCGATCGCCTTCGTGCGCCGGTCGTTCGCCGTCGAGCAGCACCGGCCCTTCGCTTTCCCGGCGCCGCATGGTCGCCTCGCCGTGGCGGAGCCAGCCGCCGAGGTGCGCGAGGCCGTCGGGCGCGTCCCCGAGCAACGCCTTCATCGCGCCACAGCCGGAATGCCCGCACACCACTACTTCCCGCACCCGCAGCAGCCCGACGGCGTACTCGATCGCCGCCCCCACCGAGAAATCCGCTTCCGCGCGCGGGACCAGATTCCCGATGTTCCGCACGGTGAACAGATCGCCCGGTCCGCTCGTGGTGATCAGGTTCGGCACGATCCGCGCGTCGCCACAGGTGATGAAGAGCGTATGCGGCTGTTGCCCGTTCGCCAGCCCGTCCCAAGTGCTCCGCAGCAACGGCGCCGTCCGCCGCTGGAACTCCGAAGTGCCGCGGCACAACGGGACACTGCCGCCGCGCTGGCTCGGCAGTTCGAGATGTTCGGCCTGCCATTGCGACCACGGCGCCAGCCAGCGCGGCACCACCCGGGACGCGACGCCGCGGCGCACGGTCGGCACGCCAGCCTTGCCGCGTTCGAACCACGGATGCCCGATCTCGTCAACGATCACCGTTCCCCCGGCGCGTTCGTACGCGCGCTGCCAGCCGCGCAGGCAGTCGAATGCGGCGTGGTCGAGGTAGTCGACGAACAGCTCCAGCGTCACCTCCGCCCGCTCGGGGACTTCGGCCAGGACGGTCGTGAGCCTTGGCACGGAAAGGAAAGTGAGCGCGCCCTCGATGACGACGCGGGTGCGCGAGCCGTCCCGCTCGACGTGGATCCCGGAGAACAACATCCGGCGCAGCATCAAGGCGAGCGCCACCGCGATCCCCGCGGCGACGCCGGTCAGCAGGTTGACGGCGACCGCGCCGAGCAGGGTCGCGAGATAGACCGGCAGGTCGCCGTGGCGGCGGACCTCGCGGAGATTGGTGAGGTTGACCAGTTTCGCGCCGACGTGGACGAGGAGACCGGCGAGCGCCGCGAGCGGGATCAGCCGCAGCGCGCCCGCCAGGAACAGGCAGCAGCCGAGGATCCAGACGCTGTGCAGGATCGCCGACATCCGGGTGCGGGCGCCCGCTTCGAAGTTGGTCATGGTGCGCACGACGACGCCGGTGACCGGGAAGCCACCGAGCGAACCGGCGGCGACGTTCGCGAGGCCCTGGCCGACCAGTTCGCGGTTGAGGTCGGTGCGCGGCCCGTCGCGGAGTTTGTCGATGGCGACGGCGGACAGCAGGCTCTCCAGGCTGGCGATGAGCGCGATGGAGAGGACGGCGGCGATGATCGCCGCCACGGATCCGGACGGCGCCTGGGGGACGAAACCCAGCCCCGGCAGCCCGTTCGGGAGGTCGACGCGCGGCAGGTCCATCCCCGCCGCGACGGAAAGGCCGGTCGCCAGCGCGACGGCGGCCAGCGGGCCGGGGACGCGGCGCACCGAACGCGGCAGCCGGGTCCACGCCAGCAGGACACCGACGGTGACCACGCCGACCAGCGCCGCTTGGTCGTGGTGGCCGACGATCCGGCCCGGCAGCGCGAGGATGTTCTCGATCGTGGAACTCCGCGCCACACCGCCCAGCACCACGTGCAACTGGCCGAGGACGAGGATCAGGCCGATCCCGGCGAGCAGGCCGTGCACGATCGCGGGCGAGATCGCCAGCGTCGCCCGCGCGACGCGGGTGAGGCCGAAGAGGATCTGGACCACGCCCGCCGCGGCGGTCATCGCGCAGGTGGCGGCCCAGCCGAAGGAGGCGATGGTCTCCGCGATGACGATGGTCAGCGCGGCGGAGGGACCGCTGACCTGGAGGGCGGAGGCGCCGAAGAAGCTCGCGACGATCCCGCCGACGACGGCGGAGACGAGTCCGGCGAGCAAGGGGGCTCCGGCGGCGTGGGCGACGCCGAGCGAAAGCGGGACGGCCACGAGGAAGACGACGACCGAAGCCGGAACGTCGTGGCGAAGGTTCTTCAGGAGGGTCGATGCGGGGTTGCGGCGGCCCGGAGGCCCGGTGTCGTGCTCGTCACCAACGATGTCGATCATGGGGGCAGGAAACCCGATCGGCGCGCAAAAGTCCGCTACGCAAAGGTTTCTCAGGTTTGCTTGTGCGCCCGCGAACTAGGGCATACCGCCCTTTCAGGGCAAAGCACCCGAGAAGGACCCCGATCGGACTCGCCCGTTCGCTTGACCAAGATCAACTCGCGACCACGCTCTGTACCGAGCGTGGCCTCTCCGGATTGCTGTGGCCGCTGTCACACTCTTTGGGCTGAACTTTGCCGTTTTTACGCTTTTTGTGCGGCCGAGACCATTGCGGAAGTGATCGCGACGAGGTCTTCCGCCTCGGAGATGTAGGGCGGCATCGTGTAGATCAGGTTCCGGAACGGGCGCAGCCAGACCCCGTTCCCGGTGAGGACCTCCGTCGCCACCGCCATGTCCACGGGATGGTCCAGTTCGATCACGCCGATGGCGCCGAGCACCCGCACATCGGCGACCGCGGGCAGCTCGCGAGCCGGTTCGAGCCCGGCCTTCAGCGCGGCCTCGATCCGCGGGACGTCGGACTTCCAGCCGCCTTCGGCCAGGATCCCCAGCGAGGCGTTGGCGACGGCCGAGGACAGCGGATTCGCCATGAACGTCGGGCCGTGTGCCAGCACGGGCAGCTCACCGCGCGAGATACCGTCGGCGATCTCCGGCGTGCACAGCGCCGCCGCCATCGTCAGGTACCCACCGGTCAGCGCCTTGCCGAGGCACAGGACGTCGGGCGTGACCCCGGCGTGCTCGGCGGCGAACATCCGGCCGGTGCGGCCGAAACCGGTGGCGATCTCGTCGAAGATGAGCAGGACGTCGTTCGCTTCGGTGATCTCGCGCAGCGCGCGCAGGTACGCGGGCGGGTGGAACCGCATTCCGCCGGCACCTTGCACGACCGGCTCGACGATGATCGCGGCCAGTTCGCCCGCGTGCCGCTCGATCTCGGTGGCGAGCAGATCGAGGTAGTCCCGATCCGGCTCGTCGGCGAAACCGCCGGGCGGTTTGGGCAGGAACAGCTGGTCCGGCAGGATCCCGCGCCACAGCGAGTGCATCCCGCCCTCGGGGTCGCAGACGCTCATCGGCGTGAAGGTGTCGCCGTGGTAGCCGCCGCGCCAGGTCATCAGGCGCCGCTTTTCCTTGCGCCCCACCGACTGCCAGTACTGCAGGCACATCTTGACGGCGACCTCGACCGACACCGAACCGGAGTCGCACAGGAAGACGTGCCGCAACCCCTCCGGCGCGAGGTCGACCAGCGTCTTGGCCAGCCTGATGGCCGGTTCGTGGGTGAGCCCGCCGAACATCACGTGACTCATCCGGCCCGCCTGCTCCGCCAGCGCCGCGTCCAGCACCGGGTTCCGGTAGCCGTGGATCGCCGCCCACCAGGACGACATGCCGTCGACCAGTTCGCGGCCGTCGTCGAGGGTGAGCCGGACCCCGCTCGCCTCGCGGACCAGCAGGGAGTCGATCGTGCTCGGCATCGGCCCGTACGGGTGCCAGACGTGTTCCGCGTCGAGCGCGAGGAGTTCGGCGGCGTCCATCCGGCGACCCTACGACACGCCCTCCTCAGCGCAGGCGCACAGGGAGGGTCTCCAGCCCGTGGACCAGGGTGCTTTCCCGCCACCGCAACGTTTCCGGCTCGGCGTCCAAGCCGAGGCCGGGGAACCGCTCCAGCAACCCGCGCAAGGCGATCTCGGCCTCCAGACGGGCCAGCGGGGCGCCGACGCAGTGGTGGATGCCGTGCCCGAACGCGAGATGCCCCGCCGCCGAGCGGGTGACGTCCAGGCGGTGCGGTTCTTCGAAGCGTCCGGCGTCCCGGTTCGCGCCGAGCAGGGAGACGAGGACGAACTCACCCGCCGGGATCTCGACTTCGCCGACGGACACGGTTTCCTTGGTGAACCGGATGGTCGCCAGGTGGATCGCGCCGTCGTAGCGCAGGAACTCCTCGACCGCGCCGGGCAGCAGCGTGGGATCGGCGCGCAGGGCGGCCAGCTGTTCCGGCTCGCGAAGCAGCGCCAAGACACTGTTCGCGATCAGGTTGACCGTCGTCTCGAACCCGGCCACCAGCAGCAGGAACGCCATGGCCAGCAACTCGTCCGCGGCGAGCGAATCGCCTTCGTCGCTGGCGTGGATCAGGCCCGAAAGCAGGTCTTCGGCGGGCTCGGCGCGTTTCTCTTCGATGAGGTCGACGAGGTACGCGTGCATCTTCGCGGCCGCGGCCTGGAGTTCCTCCGGCGTCGACCAGGCGACCATCGTGTTCGACCAGGTCGCGAACGCCGGCTGGTCGCCCGCGTGGACGCCGAGCAGTTCGCAGATCACCCGGATCGGCAACGGGACGGCGAAAACGGGCAGCAGGTCGACGCGCTCGGCGTCGCCGACGCCGTCCAGCAGTTCCGCGGTGATCTGCTCGATCCTCGGCCGCAGCCGGGAAACCGTACGCGAGGTGAAGGCCTGATTGACCAGTCTGCGCAACCGGGTGTGGTCCGGCGGATCCGAGTTGAGCATGTGCGCGCCGAGCGCGCGTACGGCGCTGTCAGCAGCCGAGACGAAGCCGTCACGTTCGAAGAGCCGCTGGATGGCCGCCGGATCCTTGCCCACGCGGGAATCCGCGAGGATCGCGCGGGCTTCGGCGTATCCGGTGACGATCCAGGCCTCGAGGCCGCGCGGCAGGCGGACCTTGCGGGCCGGGCCCTCTTCGCGCAGCAGCGCCGAAACCCGGTGTGGTTCCTGGACGAGATCCCACTCCAGGTTCTTCGGTTCCCCCATCGGTACGCCTCCCCGGCGCGCCGGTCAGCGTTCGGCCAGCGCGGCCACGACTCGCTCGGTCACTTCGGTCCAGTATGCCCGCTGTTCCTCGCGTTCGTCGGCGCCCGCGAGCCATTCCTGGTGGAAACGGAGCGTGGTCTTCTGGTCGGTGCCGCTCACCGTGATCTGCAGGGTCGAGTCGTGGTCCCAGTCCTTCGGGCGCCAGGTCAGCCGGAGCTTGTCGCCTTCGGAGCGGCCGCGGATCTCGCCGGTCGTCCCGTTGGCCGTCTCGTACGCCGCGCCCAGCTCGTGGCCGAGTTCGGCGCCCGGACCGAGCCAGATGCCCACACCCTCGCGTCCGACCAGGAAGTCCCACACCTGGGTGCCGCTGTACGGCACCGTCTGGGAAACGCCTACCTGCCAACCACTTCCGGCTGTTTTGGCCGTTGTCTTGGTCACCGGGCCATCATCCCATCGGGTGTACCGTGCGGCAGTCACCGGTCCGGGTGGAGGATGTCTTCCCGTGCGCTACCGTCCGATTTCTCCCGCTCTGCTGGTGTCCGAACTGACCGAACGCATCGCCTCGATCACGGGCCGCCGCCGGATCGCGGTCGCCGTCGACGGCGCGGCCGGTGCGACCAACACCACAGAACTCGCCGACGCCCTGGTCGATCCCCTGCGGATCGCCGGTCACGCGGTGTTGCGGATCTCGGCGAACGACTTCCTGCGCCCCGCTTCACTGCGCTTCGAACGCGGAAAAGAGGATCCGGACTCGCGCTACAGCGACTGGCTCGACCTCGGCGCCCTGCGACGCGAAGTGCTCGACCCGCTCGCCGAGGACGGCAGCGGTCTCGTCCTCCCGTCGCTGTGGGATCCGGTCCGCGATCGCGCCACGCGCGCCGAACGCGTTGAACTGCCCGAGGGCGGCGTCGTCCTGCTGGACGGGGAGTTCCTGTTCGGCGCGGGGCTCGCGTTCGACCTGAGCGTGCATCTGTGGCTCTCCCCCGGCGCGCTGAGGCGGCGGGTGCCGGACGCCTGGGCGCTTCCCGCTTACGCGCGCTACGAACAGGAAGTCGATCCGTCGGCGCTGTCGGACGTGGTGATCCGCGTCGACGATCCGAAGCATCCGGCGCGCTACGAACCCTGATTCCTCAGCGCACCGCCGCGACGGGGTCGCCGTCGAGCAGGCCGGAAAGCCGGCTCGCCATGGTGTCCCACCGCCAGTTCTCGCCGACCCAGTCGCGACCGGCGGCCCCCATCCGCCGTGCCCGCACCGGATCGGCCAGCAACGCCGCCAGCGTCTCCCTCAGCTGCTGCTCGTCGCGGCCGTCGACGACGTGCCCGGTGACCTCGTCCAGCACCGTTTCCGGCGCCCCGCCGGAATTCCCGGCGACGACCGGCAATCCGGTCGCGGAGGCTTCCAGGTACACGATGCCCAGACCCTCGACGTCGAGCCCCTTCCCGCGCGTCCGCGCCGGCATCGCGAAGACGTCGCCCGCGTTGTAGTGCGCGGGCAACTCCTTCCACGGCACCGATCCGGTGATGACGACGCTGTCTTCGACCCCCAGCGCTCCGACGAGCCCGGTGAGCGTCTTGCGGTAGGGGCCGCCGCCGACGAGCAGCAGCGCCACGTCCGGGATCCGCTTGCGGAGCTCGGGCAGGATCTTGATCAGCATGTCCTGGCCTTTTCGCGGCACCAGCCGCGAAACACAGACGATCGTCGGCCGGTCGGCGAGCCCGTGCCGCTCTCGGATCTCCTTGCCCGCGGCCGGATCCGGCCGGTAGAGCGCGGTGTCCACGCCGCACGGGAGCATCTCCAGCCCCGCCATCGGGCCGAAAGCGGCCGAAAAGCGGGAACGCGTGTACTTGCTGACGTAGGTGACGACGTCGACGGTGTCGCCGATCCGCCGCAGTGCCTGCCGTGAACCAGGAAGCATCGACCAGCCGACCTCGTGGCCGTGCGTCGACGCCAGCACCCGGCGCGCGCCCGCCGAGCGCAGCGGATGCCCCAGCAGCGCCAGCGGCGCCGCGGCGCCGAACCAGACGGCCTCGCAGTCGCGGGCGCGCATGATCTCCTTCGCCCGCTTGAGCACGTCCGGGGTCGGCAGCATCAGCGACGTCGGATGGCGCACCACCTCGAACGGGGCGGCGGCGTCGAACTCGCCGTGCGAGCCGGTGCTCGATTCCCAGGAGGGGGCATAGACGACCAGGTCGTCGGCGGGCAGGCGGGTGGCCAGCGAGTTCAGGTAGTTCTGGATACCGCCCGGCCGGGGCGGGAAGTCGTTGGTCACCAGCAGGGTCCTCAGCACCCCTGCAGGCTACTTGGCCCTCCGCGTGCGAAAGGGGCGGCACCGCTCGCGCGGTACCGCCCCTTGTCGTCTGTTCGTCAGGCCGTCGGGCGACGGGCGCCGACGTAGTTGTTCTGCAGCGGCGACACCTTGACGACGTCACCGGTGGTCGGCGCGTGCACCATCATGCCGTTGCCGACGTACATGCCGACGTGCGAGACCGGCGAGTTGTAGAACACCAGGTCGCCCGGCTGGAGCTGCGACCTCTGCACCGGGGCGCCGAAGGTCGACTGCTGACGGCTGGACCGCGGCAGGGTCAGACCGGCCTGCTTGTACGCCCAGAGCATCAGACCGGAGCAGTCGAAGGACGACGGTCCGGTGTCACCCCAGCCGTACGGGCTGCCGAGCTTGCTCTTCGCGGCCGCGAGGGCCGCCGCCGCGGCGGGACCCGGGGCGGGCAGGTTGGGGAACGCGCCGCCCTTGTCCTTCTGGGCGTTGCGATCCGAGGCGCTCAGGTTGCCGCCGGCCCGCTCGATCTCCTTGAGCTGGTCGTTCAGCGTCTTCTGGCGCGCCTCGATGTCCGTGGTCAGCTTGGCGGCCGTGTCACGGGCGGCGGTGGCCGTGTTCTGGGCGTCCGCCGCCTGCTTGGCCGCGGCCGCGGCCTGGGCGACGGCACCGCTCAGGTTGGTCAGAGCGGTGTTCTTGTTCGCGGCGAGGACCTCGAGTGCCGAGGAACGCTCCAGGAAGTCCTGGGTCGACGCGCCCGACAGCAGCGACGACAGCTTGTTCAGCTGCACACCGCTGGTGAAGGAGGCACCGGCGAACTTGTTCACCTCGGCCTGGAAGGTCTTCTCGTCACCGGCCGCCTTGATACCGAGCTCCTTGGCGGCGGCGGCGTCGGCGGTCGCCTTGTCGAGCTCACCCTGCTTCGCGGCGAGGTCGTCCTTCGCCTTGAGGAGGTCTTCGTTCGCCTTCTCGGCCTGTGCCGCGAGGTCGCGGTACTTGGCGAGGGCGTCCGAACCGGACGGGGGCTGCTGGAGGGCGGGGCCTGGGGCAGCGGTGGCTGAAGGCTGGGCCACTGTCACCGCGGTGATCACCGCGGCCGCGGCCAAAGCTCCTGACACCACGCGCTTGACTGGATGCGACTGCACGGTCGCGCGTGTCTCCTTTGCTGTCGGCCACCGACTCGGAACCCGGGACGAAGAGGTCGGGGGCCCTCTTCCGCGAAGCCGCGACGCCGACCGTGAGGTCCGCGCGGTTCCCCGCGTTTCCCGCCTCGCGCCTGGCCGAGTGCTATCGCAACAGGTTTGGCGCGTGGCTGGTTCCGGTGCAGCTCCCCGACAAAGCTGCCTCAGTGGCGATCCCGTGTCGCCGTCTGGCGACGACTTCCGGCCACGAGATCTCGGACAGGTTACGAAACCACGGGCACCGCGTCCACCATGGCAAGCGCAAAAACTCTCCGTGATGCGCCGAAACACCTTCGGACCAGCATGAGCGGAAAGGTGTGACGGGCGTTACAACCTGGGGCCGATCACGACTACCTACCGTTCACCCGATCGGATCGACCACTCGTCGAATACCCCGGTCGAGGCGTGTCCTCAGGCCGTTTTCCGGCGCTCCTGCTCCACGATCTCGACCATCCGGAGGCGCGGGACCATCCCGGCTTCGGCGAGCGCGTCGACCGCTTTCCGCTCGTCGGCGTCCCATTCGAGCGCGAGCGGCGCGCCGAGGAGGACGCTGACGACGCAGTCATGACATGCGTCACCGCGGACCGCGCACCGGTCGCAATCGATGACGAGCGTCTCTATGTCGGCTATATCGGCGATGGCCTTGTCGTCCATCTCGGGCTCCTCACTTTCAGTGGTGAGGTGCACATTAAGAGCGACCACCGACAGTTTCGGGCCTCATGCGTGGCAAGGAGCCTGCCCGGATGTCATGAAAGGGCCGTTCAAGACGAAAAACGTCCTGAACGGCCCTTTCATGACATCCGGAAGCGCTACACCCGGCTGAGCCGCGACACCAGCACCGCCGACGGCACCGGATGCGCGCCCTTGCCCCGCACCGAATCCGCCACCGCCCGGTCCGTGCTCGCGACCACCATCGGCCGCCCCGGCGGCTCGGCCGCGACGAGGGACCGGATGACGTCGTCCGCGAGCACGCCGCGTTCGGAGAACAGCA
This sequence comes from Amycolatopsis sp. MJM2582, assembly GCF_000754115.1. Taxonomy (NCBI): domain Bacteria; kingdom Bacillati; phylum Actinomycetota; class Actinomycetes; order Pseudonocardiales; family Pseudonocardiaceae; genus Amycolatopsis; species Amycolatopsis sp. MJM2582. Next base: position 58,760 of record NZ_JPLW01000006.1, on the reverse strand, counting down.
CCCGCACCCCGCGCGGCACCGCGGCGGGCACGGAAAGCACGCCGGCGCCGTCGAACACGACGGTCACTTCGGCCGAAGTCCGCGCGGCGAGTGCGGAAAGCTGATGGATCAGCCTGTCCCGCTGGTCGGAGAGCGCCAGCTCCGGATAACCGGTCTTCGTGACGTTGTAGCCGTCGACGATCAAATGCACGTTGGGCAGCGCGAGATGCCGGTCGAGCGCGGTGACGTCCTGGATCTTGCCGCCCGCCCCCAGACCCGACGTCGCGCCGCGCACCATGTCAGCCGGACGCTGCCCCCGCGCGCTCACCGAAAGTTCGCGGCGGAGCCCGCCGACCGCGCCTTCGATCGTGTCCAGCAGCAACTCGAGCCTGACCTCGTCGGCCTGACGCGCCTCACGCGCCGACTGACGGGCGATCTCCGCATCCGTGACGGCCTTTTCCGCCCGCGCCCGCTCTGTCGCGACGCGCTGCCTCTCACGGTCCAACTGCGCCTTCAGCGCCTTGATCTCTTCGGCGCTCTCGGCACCTCCGCTCTCCAGCCGAGCGTGCGCCTCGGCGACGGCGTCCTTCGCCTGGCGCAGCTGGACACCTTGTTCCCGCAGGCGCTTCAAGAGCTTTTCGACCTCGGCGTCGCGTTCGCCCCGCGCGCTACCGGCGATCTCCTTGGCTTCACGCAGTTCTTCGCGCGCCTGGGCGAGTTCCGCTTCGAGCCGCTGGTTGCGCGCCAGCGCGGCGTCGCGTTCGGCACGCAACGCCGTCTCCTCGGCGTTCTTCGCCACCAGCCGGACCCGTCCGGCCGCGCCCGCCTCGCCGAGCAGCACGGCGGCGGCCGCGGCGGCGACGGAATCGGGGGCGTTCGGGTCGAGGGCGTCCTTGCGGTGGTCACGCAGCCATTCGGTGACCGCGACCCGGAACTGCGAAGACTCCCCCAACGCGGTGAGCAGCGCCGTCCCGCCGAGTTTCGCGCGTTTCGCCGGGGCGAACTTCGCGACCGGGCGCAGCTGCCTCGGCACGTCGGCGACCGGCAGTTTGCCGACGGCGGCGGCCGCCAGCTCGGCGATCCGCTCCCGCACGGTCTCCGGCAGGGCGGTCCAGCCTTCGGCGGGCACCTCTTCGGACGGCTCCGGCGCACCCGCCGACGCCACGACACCCGAGGGGCCGCCGGTGGCGTCCTCGGGCGATTCGGGCACTGCGGGCTGCGGTTGCATCGCTCCAGCGTAGGCCCCCTGGCCTCGGGGCGCGCTCGATGGGACGGCGTGCGCGCATCCTGGGATTGTCGGTGCCCGCCCCTACTGTGCCCGACCATGGACACCGGACGGCGGCCCGGCGCGGCGCAACTCGCCTTCGACGAGCTGGGAACTCCTTTGCGGGACATCACGTTCGTCGTATTCGACCTGGAGACCACCGGCACGAAACCCGGCCCGGACGGGATCACCGAGATCGGCGCGGTCAAGATCCGCGCGGGCGAGGTCGTCGGCGAGTTCGCCACCTTCGTCAACCCGGGGATGCCGATCCCGCCGCAGATCGTCGAGCTCACCGGCATCACCGGGGCGATGGTCTACGACGCTCCCCGGATCGAGCGCGTGCTCCCCGCGTTCCTCGAATTCATCTCCGGTGCCGTGCTCGTGGCGCACAACGCCGCCTTCGACACCGGATTCATGCGCGCGGCCTGCGAGGGCCACGGTTACCACTGGCCCAAGACGGCCGTCGTCTGCACGGTCCGGCTCGCCCGCCGGGTCATCTCCCGCGACGAGACGCCCAGCTACCGGCTTTCCGCGCTGGCGGCGTTGTTCGGAGCGCGCACGACGCCCAACCACCGCGCGCTCGCCGACGCGCGCGCCACCGTCGACGTCCTGCACGCCCTGCTCGAACGGGTGGGCAATCTCGGCGTCCACACCCTCGAAGAGCTGCTGGACTACCTGCCAGAGGTGACCGCGGCCCAGCGCCGCAAACGGTCGCTGGCCGAACATCTGCCGTCGAGGCCCGGCGTCTATCTCTTCCGCGGCCCGAGCGACGAGGTCCTCTACGTCGGCACGTCGTCCGATCTGCGCCGCCGGGTCCGGCAGTACTTCACCGGTTCGGAGAGCCGTGGCCGGATCCGGGAGATGGTCGCGCTGGCCGAGCGGGTCGACGCGGTGGAATGCGCGCACGCGCTCGAAGCCGCCGTCCGTGAGCTCCGGCTGATCGCCGCCCACCGCCCCATGTACAACCGCCGTTCCAAGAACCCACGGCACGCGTGGTGGGTCGCGCTGACCGAGGAGGCGTTCCCTCGCCTTTCGGTGGTCCGCATGCCGCGAGACGGGATGCTGGGGCCCTTCCGCACCCAGACCGACGCCCGGTCCGCCGCGGACACCCTCGCCGGCGCCTCCGGGCTGCGGACGTGCACCCAGCGCATCTCGGCGACCGCGCCGAACGGGACGCCCTGTGTCCTCGCCGAGCTCGGCCGCTGCGGAGCGCCGTGCGCCGGGCTGCAGACGGTCGAGGCGTACCGGCCGGGAGTGCTGGCGGTGTCCGGTCTCATCGCCGGTACGGACGGGCGTCCGCTGCGGGCCGCCGCCGACCAGCTGGCCCGGCTCGCCGCGGCGGAACACTACGAGCAGGCCGCCCAGCATCGCGATCAGCTGGCCGGGCTGATCCGCGCGGTCGGCCGGGCGCACCGGCAGTCGGCGCTGGCGGGTATCCCGGAGCTGATCGCCGCCGGTCCGGACGGGAACGGCGGCTGGGAACTGGCGGTGATCCGGCACGGCAGGCTCGCGTCGGCGGGGGTCGCGCGGCGCGGGGTGCCGCCGATGCCGGTCGTCGAGATGCTCGTGGCCTCGGCGGAGACGGTCATCCCGGGGCCCGGCCCGCTCTTCGGCGCGATCCCGGAGGAGATCGGCATCCTCCTGCGCTGGCTGACCCGTCCGGGTGTCCGGCTCGTGCGCACGACGCATCCCTGGGCGGAGCCCGCCGCGGTGGCGGGTGGCTGGCAGGAGTGGCTCGACCTGGCGGCGAGCGCGACGGCGCTGGAACGGGTGGCGGGCTAGGATTCGCACACCGGATTCATTGACGTAGGAGGCGCTGTAGTGATCACCGCGATCGTGTTGATCCAGGTCGAGGCCGATGCCATCCCCGAGGCGGCGCAGGCGATCGCGGACATCGAGGGTGTCCGCGAGGTCTACTCCTGCGCGGGTGACGTCGACCTGGTCGCTTCGGTCCGGGTCACGGCCCACGAAGACCTCGCGGATCTGATCCCGGCGAAGATCGGCAAGGTGCCCGGCGTGCTGAACACCGTCACGCATATCGCGTTCCGCTCGTACTCGAAGGCCGACAAGGAGTCCGCGTTCGACATCGGCGTCGAAGGAGCTTGAGGACAAACAAGAACCCCGCCCCGTCGGTGACTTTTTAACCTTCGGGGTGCATCTTGCGCAAACCGCCCATTCGCGGTTAGCTGGGTTCAGAATCGGAATTTCACTGGGGGAATTCCGGTACTGGGGATTCCGGGGTATGTACCGATGATCGATCCGTCATGGGATCGCGGCGATCGCCGCCACATTCACTCCACACGAGCCACCGCATCGCCCGTCGGCGGAAGCTGCTCGCCGATCCATCTCCGAAGCCGCCGGATACGCGGCCACTGACGAAGCCCGAACCCTTTCCCGGTGACTGAAACAGTCGCCGGGAAAGCGCTGGCGTTTTCCCGACAAGGATTCGAAGAACTTCGAATTCATCGCCGGCTCCGGTCTTGATTCCGGATGCCGTTGCCACCGACACCTTTCCCGGCATCGTCCGGGAAGGGTACCCGTTAATTCAACCTGCACCGAAGCTGACTGGGGGCTTGGAGTGTACAAGCGTATTTTGTCCTGCGCGCTTTGCGCCGCGGCGTTGTTCTCCGGGACGGTCGCCGTTCCGGCGGGGTTCGCCGCCGAAACCGGAGTACACGCCACGGCCGTGGCGATGACACCCGGCGAGATCGCCCGCTGGGAGGTCCTGACCCACGCCAGGTACAGCGTCCACAGCACGGTGAAGACGGACGCGTGGACCGCTCTGCTCAGCGAAGACCCGGAGGCGGCGTCCATCGAGTTCCTCCGCTATCCGGGCGGCGGGCTCGAATACGCCACACAGCGGGCGCTCAACCGCGACGAAGGCAACAAGCGCTTCCTCCGGCGACTGCTGGAGACCCACCTCCGGGCCTACTCACCGGAGGTCTACGACGCGGCGAACCACCATTTGACGGCGACCGCGTCCAAACGGGAACAGTTCTGCCACGGTGGCGGTTACGAAGCCGCGAAGGCGCGGGATCAGAAGTTCCGCGCCGACCTTGGCGAGCAGAAGCGCGCCCTCGTCGAGGAGGACCGCCGATACGTGCGGATGCTCGCCGAGCGGGATCCGGGTACCCAGGTGAGATTCGCCGCCGCCTACGCGGTCCGCGAGGGATCGACCGACGACGATCTGACGGATTTCTTCGCCTGGGGCTGGGCACAGGGCGCGCGGCTGGACATCGAGTCGTTCCGCGAAGAGATGCTGCGTGAGAACCGCCAGTGGCAACTGACGATCACCCAGCTGATCGTCGACGCCGAAGCCGCCGAAAAGGCCGCGCGGGAAATCGAAGGCGAAGCCGGCAAGGAGGCCCGTGACCGGGCCGCGGCCGCCTGGCGCAAGGTCGGGACCGAGGTTTCGCCGGTGCGGTCGAAATGGGAAGAGGCGAGGGACTTCGCCCAGCGGCAGGCGGAAACCTGGCACGCCATCCTGCTCGCCGCGCAGCAGGCCGCCCAGAACCCCAACTGGAAGGCGATCATCGACCCCGCGAAGACGGTGGAAGGCGACTGGACGGACAACCGGTCCCTCTCCGGCGAAAACGTCGAGTACTGGGAGTCGTTGCTGCGGAAGGCCCTCGAAGGCGAGCAGCGGATCAAGAACCCGAGCTGATCATTCCGCCGTCCGGTTTCCCGCGGCGGCTTCCTCTCGAGAATAGGTGACTGGGGTATGCGAAGAACGTCCATGTCAAGGCCATGGCTCAGCCGTGGCATAGCGGCGGCCGCCGTCGCCGCCGTGTTCGCGGGGCTGGTCGGCGCACCGGCGGGTGCGGCCGAAACACCACCCGGACAGGGGGTGCCGCCCGCCGTCCCGACCGCGGAACCCGATATCGGGTCGACCACGGTTCCCCCGGCGTCACAGCGGGACAAGGTGCTGGCGGTCGAGGCGATCGAGGTCGGCGAGGCGACCGACGATTGGCTGCGGTTGTCCGACAAGAACTTCGTCTTCAAGGTCTACGAGAAGATCAGCATCGACGCCTTCCCCCGCACCAAGGCGGAAGCGTCACGGATCTACGGTCTCACCGTCGCCGACGCCTCGGCGTTCATCCGGACCGGTATCCACGAATTCGTCCAGCGCGATCATGACGAGAAGATCCTCCGCGACATCGAACGGCGGGACCGGATCGGCGCGCGGATGAAGGCGCTGGAGAACGCCCGCATCATCCCGTTGGACCCCGTGCTGCTCGACCTCACCGACCGGAACTTCGTCTTCCAGGTCGCCAGCCGGGCCAAGAGCGGCTCCAAGGTCCAGAGCGGCGCGATGACCGCGTACAAGGGCGACGCCGCCGCTTGGAAGACCTTCATCGAGGTCACCATCCTCGACCTCGCCGAGCAGGACATCATCGAACACCTGGAACGCCTCCGGCAGGAGAACGCCGAGAAGGCGGCCCGGGAAGAGCGTGACATCAAGCGGCGCACCGCCGTCGCCGAGATTCCGGCCACCTTCCAGAACGTCTGGCTGGACGCCGAGGACGACGTCTTCGTCCGTGAGCTGCTGCGGCTGCCCGAACTGGCCAACCCGGCGAACATCGAGGTCAAGGACGCGGCGGAGCGCGCCTCCCGCAGCACGGATCCGGCGGCGTGGAAGGCGTTCATCGACACCGGGCTCAAGGCGGCGGCCGGCCGCGACAAGGCCCGGCGTGAAGCGCAGGAAGACCAGGCCAACCGGGACGCCGTGCGGCAGCTCAAGGTCCGCGCGGAGAACAGCGGGCTCCGGCCGCGGCTCGTCGCGGCCGCCAACGCGGCGCTGGCGGGCAACCGCGACGCGGTGGTCACGTTCCTGCGCACGGGCCAGTACGAGGTACTGACCCAGTCGTTCGGGACCTACACCCCCGGCGTCCGGGGCTGGCACGTCCACACCGGCGGGGGCGACGCGTGGATCACCACCGGGAACCCCGGCACCGACGGAACCAAGCCGTTGCCGTACGCGACCTGGAAGGTGGCGAGCGGGCTGGCCGATCCGCTGTGTTACTCGCTGGAGTCCACCGACCGCGCCGGGAACTACCTGCGGCAGCAGGATCTGCGGGTCAAACTGCACGGCAACGACGGCACCGACCAGTTCAAGAAGGACGCCACCTGGTGCCCGCGGCGCAACGGCGGCGAGGTCCAGCTGGAGTCGAAGGCGCACCCGGGCCGGATCCTGCGGCATATCGACGCGCAGCTCTGGATCGCCCAGCAGGGTGGCGGGAACTGGTTCGACACGGACCGGCTCTTCACCGAGGACTCGAACTGGCGGGTGGTCGCACCGAATCCCGAGGTGTCGACGCCGCTGATGCTGGACTGGTTCAACAACGACGGCCTGCGCGGGCTCGCCGGTAATCCGAAGGCCGCGGAGATCTACGACGCGGGTGTCCGGTTCCGCGAATTCACCAACGGCCGCCTGTACTGGGGCCCGGAGACCGGCGCGAAGTTCATCACCGGCGAGATCCTCACCCGGTACCTGAGCCTCGGCGGGCACAAGTGGTTGCTGCCGAGTACCGACCAGGTGAACGGGACCAACCGGTCGATGATCAATTTCCACGGCCACAACATGGCGATCTACTGGACGCCGTCGACCGGGGCCAAATTCGTGATGGGTTCCATTCGCGACAGGTGGAATTCGCTCGGCGCGGAAAACGGCAGGCTCGGTTTCCCGACCAGCGACGAGTTCACCATCCCCATCGGACGGCAAAGCAATTTCGAGCACGGCTACATGACCTGGAACTCCAGCACTTACGAAATCCTCGTGTTCATGACCGTCAACTGACCGAGTTCGTCCTGCTCCGGCCGGGGGCCCGGGAAACGCTCCAGGGCCCCCGGCCGGCCTTTTTCGCCCGAACAGAGGTATGTGAAATGCGAAGATCACTGATCGTCGGCAGACGACCGGCCGGACGTGTCGCCGTGCTGACCGCCGCGACCGTGCTGTGCGGCCTGATCACCCCGGCCATCGGGTACGCCGCTCCCCCGGCGCCGCCGAGCCCGACCGTCGAGGCGCCCGCCCCGTCCGTCCCCGAGGCATCGGTTCCCCGTGAAAGCCCGGACGCCGCGGCGGCCGAACTGCCGAGCGCGACCGAAACCGAAAAGGTACGCGCGGTTTTCGAGATCGAAGTCGGTGAAGCCACCAAGGAATGGCGCGAGGCCACCGACATGAATTTCGTCTTCAAGGTCTACGACAAGATCGACGCGACGAACTTCCCGGTCACCAAGGCCGAGGCCTACCGCGTCTACAAGGTCATGCTCGACAACAACGCCGCCCCCGACGCCACGGCGTTCATCCGCACCGGCGTCTTCGATTTCGCCGCCCGCGACCGCGTCGAACGACAGCGTCGCCAGGAGGCCTGGGACCGCACCGTCCAGCTGCGCCGGGAGATCCTGATCGACGCCGACATCGTCGGTTTCGACGACGTCATGCTCAACGACAACGATCAGATGTTCATCTACAAGGTGTACCAGAAGGCGAGGCCGGAACAGCCGAAACTCAAGCAGGGCGCGTTCGACGCGTTCGGCGGTGACGCGGCGGTCTGGAAGGACTTCATCGAGAACAAGATCCGGGCTCTGAATCACCAGGATCAGCTCGACTACCTCGACCGGTTGAACCAGGAGAACCAGGAGGCCGCCCGCAGGGAAGCCGCCAGGATGGCGAAGAAGGACGCCTGCGACAAGGTTCCCGTCATCGCCGTCGCGGCCTGGCTCGACCTCGCCGACGACGACTTCATCCGCGAGCTGCTCAAGACCCCGGAACTCGCCGACCCCGCGCACCGCGAGATCAAGAACGCGGCCACCGTCGCCCTCACCGGCCTGCCCGCCGACTGGAACGCCTACATCAGGACCGGGGTCGCCGAGGCCCGTGCGAGGGACGACGCCAGGATCCTGCGCGAACGGGAGGAGGCCGACCGCCAGAAGGTCCGCGACATCAAGGCCAAGGCCGACGCCAGCAGGCTCCGTCCCCGGCTCGCCGCGGCCGCGGCCGACGTCGCCGCGAACGGGACCTGGGACCAGGTCAAGGACTTCCTCGCCAAGGGGCAGTACACCGTGCTGGAACAGGCGTTCGCCGGCGTCACCGCCGGACGGCGGGGCTGGCACGTCCGCAGTGCCGGCGGCGATGCCTGGGCCACCCCGGGAACCCAGCCGTCGAATGTCGTCACCGCACCACTGGGCGACGCCACCTGGAAGATCGTCCCCGGGCTCGCCGACCCGAACTGCTTCTCGCTGGAATCGGCCACCCGGGTCGGCAGCTACCTGCGCATCGCGCCCAACCTGCGGGTCCAGCTGGCCGGCAACGACGGCACCGACGGCTACAAACTCAACGCCACCTGGTGCGCCAAGGCGGGCAGGGACGGCAATCCGACCAACGTGACGCTGGAGGCGAAGGCGTATCCGGGCCGCTACCTGCGGCAGTACTGGGGCGAGCTCTGGGCGGCCAACGGCCAGAGCAAGGAGAACAACTTCGACACCGACGGCAACTTCGCCGCCGACATCAGCTGGATTCCCGTCGGCCCCAACCCTTCGATCACCACGAAGATCGACGAGCGCTGGCTCAACGAGGACTGGTGGGGCTGGAACGGCCTCGGCCCGCAGACCCAGCCGGAAAACATCTTGAACGGCATCCGGTACAAACGCTTCCAGAAGGGTGGCGCCTTCTGGTCGGCACAACACGGCGTGGTCCGGATATTGGACCCGCTGCTCAACAAGTACCTCGAATCCGGTGGCCGGAACATTCCGGGATTCATCCCCAGCGGGGACACGGGATATCTGCCCGACGGGAAGGGCATGCGCAACCTGTTCGCCGGCCCCAGAGGCATCTGGTACCACCCGGACATCGGCCCGAAGCTGATCTATGGAGCCATTTTCGATCGGTGGGCGGCACTGCAATACGAACGAAGCAGGCTCGGTTATCCCACTTCCGACGAAATGGATTTCCCCGGTGTGCCCGGTAAACGCGTGAGCTACTTCCAGCACGGAAGGATCGAACACACCGCCGCCGAAGGCGCGAAAGAGTACTACAACTGACAAGCCCGAGGTGCCTGCCGGTTCGACCGGCAGGCACCGATTTCTGGGGGTTCTGATGTCGAGAACGAGATATCTGCTGAGAACGTTCCTTGTCTTCTTGGCCACCGCCGTACTCGCCGGGCTGATTCAACCGGCGCCCGCGGTCGCGGCCGACGATCCACCACCGACCACGCCGCCACCGACGTCCCCGGCCCGTCCCCTACCGGAAGACCCGTACCGCAACTGGGACGGCCGATCGGGCGTACCCGCCCTGGTGGGCAGTCCCGTCGTCCGGCAGATCATCGCCGATCACGCCGAGCTGGCCGAGGAGCCCGAAGTACGTGAGGCCGCGCGCGCGGCGCTCGACGCGGGCACCGAAGCCGCATTGCACGAATTCCTCGAAACCGGCCTCGACGCCGCCAAGGCGAGGGCCGCGGCGCGGGAAGCCGAGACCGCGCGCCAGAACCGGGCCGCCATCCAGGCGATGGCGGGCACCGGCGGGCCGATCTTCAACGCCGAGGTCCAGCGGGTGCTCGCGGGAAGCGATACCGACCGCGAGCAGTTCCTCGCCTACGGCAAGGAGATCGCGAGGGAACGCGACGCACAGGTCGCGGCGGGCGGCCAGGCACGCGCGGAGGAGCTGCGCGCCAGGGTCACGGCACTGATCGGCGTCGCCGGGCACCACGTGAAGACGGCGGCGCAGGCCGCGCTCGACGCGGGTGACGCGGCCATCGCCGAGTTCCTGAACACCGGGTACCTCGCCGCGGCGAAACGTGACGCCGAAGAGCGGGAGAAGCAGATCCGTGACCAGGAAGCAGCGGCACGGGCCGCCGAGCAGCTGAGCGACCTCGCCAAGCGGGCCGTCCGGGCGATGAACGCGCGGCGGAACCTGATGGTGGCGCACGGGGACGCGCTGCGCGCGCTCCAGCGGATCGCGAACGCGATGGTGCTCGCGGGGAACGAAGCCCGTAAGGCCAAGCAGATCCTGGACGCGAACGACGCGGCGGGCAACCACCCGCCCGACTCCTTCGCCTTGGTCAAGGCCGAGGCCGCCCGTCAGGTCGGCAACGCCCGCAACGCCGCGGCCGATGCCGTACGCGCGGCCGAGCAGGCGGGCGTCCAGGCCGCCGAACTGGTCGCCGTCGGACTCCCCTACGGCACTCAGTGGGCCGACATGGCGAGAGGTATGAGCGCGGCCGGGCAGGCGGCGGTCCACGCCTCGGAGACCGCACAGCACGCGATCGACGCCACCGAAGCCACCGACCAGGCGCGCAACGCCCAGGAACGCGCCGAGAAACACGCCGAGCAGGCTCGCCAATGGGGTCTGCACGCCGAAGAACACGCGACCGCTGCCGCCCAGGTGGCCGAGGCCGCGCGAGTGCAGGCGGTGGCGGCCAAGGACGCGGCCGTCCGGGCCAAACAGGCTCGCGAAGCGGCCGAAGCCGCGGCCAACGCCGCCAGGGCCTCGGCCGAACGCACCCGCGCGCATCGCGAAGAAGCGGAACGGCAGCGGGACAGGGCGAAGAACGCCCGCAGGGTCGCCGAGGCCGAACGCGCCAACGCGGCCGCCGCCCGTCAGCGTGCCGACCAAGCGGCCGCGGAAGCGCGTCGTCACCGCGGCGAAGCCCAGCGCCAAGCCGGTATCGCCAACGACTCCAACCTCCGCGCGCAGGAGCAGGAACGGCTTGCCGGGGAAGCCGAACAGCGGGCGGTGGGCGAAGAAGGGAAGGCGAGAGCCGCTCGCGACGCCGCCTTCACCGCGGAACGGCTGAAGCAGACCGCGCAGGCGAAGGCGGAAGCGCTGAACGCGGCCGAAGCCGCCGCACGGGGCACCGCGGCGGAGACCGACGCGAAGAACGCCGCCGCCGCGGCACGGAACGAGGCCAACAACGCGACCGCCGCGGCCACCGCGGCCCGCGACGCCGCCGACCGGGCGACCGGCGCCGCCGTGGTCGCGAGGCAAGCGGCGGGCGAAGCTACCCGAGCGGCGGCACGGGCCCGCGCCGCGGCTCAGGAAGCCCGTGCCGCCGCCTCCGCGGCCAACCACGCGGCCAACCGGGCCGAGGCCTCGGCGGCGGAGACCCATCACCACGCCACCCAGGCCAACGTCAAGGCGACCGAGGCGACCGCCGAGGAGACCAAGGCGGCCGAGGCGGCACGGAACGCGGTTCAGCTCGCGGAACAGGCGGCGGGCGAGGCGATGCGTTCGCTGATGGCGGCGGAGCGTACCCGCGCCGAGGCCGACGCGGCCTTCACCGAGTCGGTCTCCGCGGCCACTCAAGCGGATATCGCCCTGCGGGCGTCCACCGCCGCGCGGGCGTCGTCGAGCGCGATCACCGATCCGGCCAACCGGGCGATCACCGTCGTCGCGCCGTACGCGGGTTCGGACCTCGACGCCGATTTCGTCATCCTGGTCGCCAACCAGGCCAGGGCGGTCGGAGCCGAGCAGGCGCAAGCGGCCCGCGACCGTGCCACCGAAGCGAGGCTGGCAGCGGATCGGGCCGCCGAAGCCGCTGCTCGGGCGCAGAAAGAGGTCAAACCCGCGTTCGAAGCGGCGGCGCGGGCAGCGGCATCAGCCGCCGCCGCGGCGAACTCGGCGGCCGAAGCGCAGGAAGCGGCGGCCGCGGCCGCGGCCGAAGGCGCGCTGGCCCGTGCCGCGGGCGAGCGGGCGAACGCGTCGGACGCGGCCGCTCGTGCGGACGCGCAAACCGCGCGTGGGGCGGCCAACGAGGCCAACGCCGACGCCGCCATCGCCGGCCGGAACGCCGCCGCGGCGGAACGCGAGGCACAGGCGGCGAGGGACTCGGCGTCGCGTGCCGAGCGGGACGCTCAAATCGCCAGGGACGCGGCGACCGCCGCGGAAGCCTCGGCGGCGGAAGCCAGGGCCGCGGCCGACCGGGCCGAAGAACACGCGCGCAACGCGGCCGCCGCCGCGGAACGGGCACGGCAGAGCGCGACCGAAGCCCAGCAAGCCGCCGACCGCGCGGAAGACCAGCAACGCAAGGAAGAAGAGGAGGCGAGACGCCGCGCGGCGGAGGAGACGGGCGCCGGGCTGCCCGATCTGACCCAGGAAGAAATCGCCATGCTCTCGGCGACCGAATTCGGGCGGATGCTGCTGGACGAGTACCGCCAGGCCGCAGAGCAGTCCAAGAACGGCGGCAGTGTGACGTCGTTCCTGCTGGAGATCGGGGCCGAAGTCCTGCTGGAGGTGATCGGCTGGCGTGACGCGGAGCGGTGCTTCGGCGAAGGCAACATCGAGGCCTGCATTTGGACCGTGGTCAACGTCGCGTCGATCGTCGTCGTCTTCCTGAAGCTGCCCAAGGTGGCTTCGGCGGTCGTGAAGATCATCCAGAACATTTCCAAGTTCCTGAACAAGTCCGCGATCTTCCGCAAGGTCGCGGACAAGGTCAAACCGCTCTTCAACGCCATCCGCAAATGGTGCAACCGGATCAGCCAGGTACCGGCCACCGCGAAAACCGCGGACATCCCCGATTTCACCTGCGGGCTCGTGGATCACGGTGACAACGGGGGAACGTTGCCGAGTATCGCGCTCGACTACCGGATCGGAAACGGCTACGGAACCAGCCGGAACGTTGCCGTCGCCTATCTCCCCGGCTACAAGGACCCGAACGGGAAGCTCCCCGACGGCTACGTGGCGGGCAACAGCAACGACGCCGGCCGCCACTCCGAGCAGCACATCGTCGAGCAGGTCATCGAGCAGGGTTTCGACCCCAAGAACATCAAGGGCCTCTACAGCGAACGCGAACCGTGCCCCGACTGCAAACGGGACTGGGTCAGCAAGATGGCGCCCGATCTCAAGACGTCGTTCTCGGTACCGTGGACCGGTGATCCCGAGATCGACAAGATCTACAAGGGGAGCCTGATCGACATGATCAAGAAGTCCTACAAGAGACGCGGCCTCTTCCCCGGTGCGGCGACGGCCGCCGAAGCGGAACAGCGCGTCTTGGTGGGCAGCGGAGCAGGTGGATGACCTCGCTCCGCCGCGTCCACCCCGCCGAGCAGGAACGGCTGTTCGCTCTGGGCGACCGGACCGAAGCCGCGTTGCGGATGGCGGGAGTCCCGGTGATCGTCGAGCCCGATCCGGACGATCACCGGGACGCCGGAGGTGCCGTGATCGAGGTGGACGTCTTCGAGGGCTCCTGCGGGGTCTGGGTCGACTGGGTGGTGGCGAGGCCTTGGCGTGACGAGGCCTTCCGGCTCCTGGTGGCGGGCGACAAGGAGAATCCCCAGGTGCGACGGCAGATCGCCGTCCACGCGGCGATGCGGACGGCGCTCACCGCCGTCCTCACCGCCGCGGGCCTGACCGTCGTCCCGAGCGACGACGACATGCGTCCCCTGGAGCTCAAGGTCACCGGCTGACCCTTCAACGTGTGAAGGCCCCCTTCCCTCGGCTCAGCCGAGGGAAGGGGGCCTTCACACGTGTCTGACGAACTAGTGCCCGGAGGTGATCTCCTTGCGCTCCTCCGAAGGCTCGCCACCGATGTCGTCGACCTTGCCGTTGCCGTGCCCGTTGGCCCGGGCACGCTCCAGCGCGATCGTCTCCTCGACCGGGTCCGGGGACCAGGTCGAACCGGCGACGGCGTGTCCGGCCGAGCCGAGCTTGTTCATCTTCTTCGGCACCGACGCGCCCTGGTACTCGAGCGGGATCGCGTGGCCGTGGTCGTCCACCGGGCCGAGCGGCTGGTGGATCTCGATGAACTCACCGTGCGGCAGGCGCTTGATGATGCCGGTCTCGACACCGTGCTCCAGCACCTCGCGGTCGGCCCGCTGGAGGCCGAGGCAGATCCGGTAGGTGATGTAGTAGGCGATCGGCGGCAGCAGCAGGACACCGATCCGGCCCGCCCACGTCGTCGCGTTCAGCGAGATGTCGAAGGCGAACGCGATGATGTCGTTGAAGCCCGACAGCATGATGACCGCGAAGAAGGTCAGGGCCATGATGCCCAGCGAGGTCCGGACCGGGACGTCGCGCGGACGCTGCAGCAGGTTGTGGTGCGCGGTGTCCTTGGACAGCTTGCGCTCGATCCAGGGATACATCACCAGCAACCCGATCAGCAGCGGCATCCCGACCGCGCCGGGGAAGAACACCGCCGGGACCGTGTAGTTCCCGAGATAGAGCTCCCACGCGGGCCAGATCCGCAGCATGCCGTCGGCCCAGGCCATGTACCAGTCAGGCTGCGAACCCGCCGAGACCTGCGCCGCGTTGTACGGGCCGATGTTCCAGATCGGGTTGATCTGGAAGAGACCCGACATCAGCGCGATGACGCCGGTGACCAGCGCGAAGAACGCACCGCCCTTGAGCGCGAAGACCGGCATGATGCGGACGCCGACGACGTTGGTCTCCTTGCGGCGCACGCCGGGGAACTGCGTGTGCTTCTGGTACCAGACCAGCGCCAGGTGCGCGGCCACCAGGCCGAGCATGATGCCCGGCAGCAGCAGGATGTGGATCGTGTACAGGCGCGGGATGATCTCGTTGCCGGGGAACTCCCCACCGAACAGCGCCCAGTGGATCCAGGTGCCCATGACCGGCACCGACAGCACGATGCCCGACAGGGTCGCGCGGATACCGGTACCGGAGAGCAGGTCGTCCGGGAGCGAGTAGCCGAAGAAGCCTTCGAACATGCCCAGGACCAGCAGCAGCGCGCCGATGACCCAGTTCGCCTCACGCGGGCGGCGGAACGCTCCGGTGAAGAAGATCCGGAACATGTGCACCATCATCGAAGCCACGAAGATCAGCGCGGCCCAGTGGTGCAGCTGGCGGACGAAGAGACCGCCCCGGACGTCGAACGAGATGTCGAGCGTGGTCGCGAAGGCCCGCGACATCTCGACGCCCTGCAGACCGGTGTAGCTGCCGTTGTAGACGACCTCCTCCATGGAGGGGTCGAAGAACAGCGTGAGATACACACCCGACAGCAACAGGATGATGAAGCTGTAGAGCGCGATCTCGCCGAGCAGGAACGACCAGTGCGTCGGGAACACCTTGTTGAGCTGGTGCCGCATGCCCTTGGCCAGGTGATACCGGTCGTCGGCCCACTTCGCACCAGCGCCCGCGGCCTTCTCGACCGGGTTCGTCCCCTTGGTCGGGGTGGTGAGTGAACTCATGACTTACGCTCCCAAAAGGCCGGTCCGACGGCCTCGTTGAAGTCTCCGCGCGCGATCAGGTAGCCCTCTTTGTCCACTGTAATCGGAAGCTGGGCCAACGGCCGCGTAGCCGGCCCGAAAATCGGCTTGGCGTAGTGGAGCGCGTCGAACTGCGACTGGTGGCAGGGGCAGAGGATGCGGTTGGTCCGCTGCTCGTACAGGGAGGTCGGGCAGCCCACGTGGCTGCAGATCTTCGTGTACGCGTAGTAGTCGCCGAAGTTGTAGTCCTCCTGGCCCTGACGCTTGACGACCTTGGCGGCGTCGGTCGGGCGGAGACGGATCAGCATGACCGGGTTGTCGACCCGCTTGAAGGCGGCCGACAGCGCGTGCTCGTCGTGCTCCTCGGACTTGCGGTACGGGAACACCGTCTCCATCGCGCCTGCGTCGAGGTCCTCGGCCTTGACCAGGGAGATCTCGTGCGGACGGCCGGTGTTGCGGCGCAGGTAGACGACCTCGTCCGGGAAGTTCTTCTTCCAGCCCGAGTGCCACAGCGAGTCGCGGTTCTCGGTGTCCTTCCACGGGTCCTTGATGAAGGACGCGACCGGCAGCGCCGCGACGGCGAGGCCGAGCACACCGGCACCGGCACCCGCGGACCGCTTGATCATCGAGCGGCGCGCGATGGTGCTGCGGCTACCCGAGTCGGCGAGCTGGGCGACGATGGTGGCCTTGTCGACCTCCTTGGAACCGCCGTCCCCGCGCTCCTGGACCGAGACCTCGGCCGGGATGAACTTCTTGGTGTAGAGGATCACACCGATACCGAGGCTGAGCACGGCCAGCCCGAGGGTGACCCCGAGCAGCGGCGTGTACAGCGTGTACTTGGTGTAGCCGGTCGTACCCGGCTCCTTGTACTCGAACCAGTGCGGCCACGCGATGAGGACCACGAACGCGAGGCCGGACAGCGCGGCCAGCACGAACCAGAGGGCGACAGCGCGCTCGGCGCGCTTCTCCGCCCGGGTCCCCTCGACCGGCCACGGCGTCGGGTACTCCACGATCTCGACCCCGTCGAGCGCGGTACCCAGCTTGACGAGCTGGTCGCGATCCATGTCCGCCAATTCCGCCTCTGTCGGCGGCTTCGGCCCTTCGGCGCTCATGCCTTCGATCCAATCCACAACGTCACGCCGATCAGCGCGGCGATCCCGACGATCCACGCGATCGCGCCCTCCGAAGCCGGGCCGAGTCCGCCGAGCGAGCTACCGCCGGGAGCGTTGTTCCCGTGGCTCACGGACTTCACGAACGCGATGATGTCCTTCTTCTCCTCCGGCGACAGCTGCCGGTCGGAGAACTTGGGCATGTTCTGCGGCCCGGTGAGCATCGCGGTGTAGATCTGCTCTTCCGTGGCCGGGTCCAGGTTCGGGGCGAACTTGCCCGAGGAGAGCGCGCCGCCGCGGCCGGTGAAGCCGTGGCAGGAGGCGCAGTTGAGGCGGAAGAGCTCGCTGCCGCGCGCGACGTCGTCGCCGCGCAGCGCGTCACCCTTCTCGGCGGGACGCTGCGCGCCGCCACCGTTGGCCTGGATGTAGGCGCCGAGGGCGTTGATCTCGGCCTCGGACAGCTTCGGCGGCTTCCGCTGCGCCTGGGCTTCCTGACGCACCGCGGGCATGCGGCCGGTGGAGGTCTGGAAGTACACGGCCGCGTCGCCGATGCCGATGAGGCTCGGGCCACGGTCGGTGACACCTTCGAGCTTCGGCCCGTGACATTCGATACACGTGTTGTTGTAGAGCTTCTCGCCCTCGCGCAGGAGGGCGGATTCGCCCTGCGCCTGCGCGGTCTGCGGCTCCGGGGCGAAAACGGCGTACAACCCGCCCACGCTGAGCAGCGCGATCCCGAGCGCCAGCGCGCCGGCGAACCGCCTGCGTGCCTTCGACCGCTTGCGGAAGCGGCGCTCCGTGTTGTTCTTGCTGGAGGTCATCTTGCGGCAACCCTTGCTGTCAGTTCAGGCCGATAGGTCGTGGTGGCGGCTTCGTTCACGGAAGGATGTAGATCACCGCGAACAGACCCACCCACACGATGTCGACGAAGTGCCAGTAGTACGACACGACGATCGCCGAGGTGGCCTGGGCCGGGGTGAACTTGCTCAGCTTGGTGCGGATGAGCAGGTACACGAACGCGATGAGCCCGCCGATGACGTGCAGGCCGTGGAACCCGGTCGCGAGGAAGAAGACCGTGCCGAACGGGCCGGACGGGATCGTCATCCCCTCTTCGATCAGGTGGAGGTACTCGTAACCCTGGCCGCCGACGAAGATCGCGCCCATGATCAACGTGATGATGTACCAGCGTCGAAGGCCGAAGACGTCGCCCTTTTCGGCGGCGAACACGCCGAACTGGCAGGTGAACGAGGACGCCACGAGGATCACCGTGAACGGGATCGCCAAGGCGACGTTCAACTCGAAGGGCTCACCGTGCAGCGGCGGCGGCCACTGGCCGGTCGCGTTCTGCGCCTTCACGGTGAAGAACATGGCGAACAGTCCGGCGAAGAACATCAGTTCGCTGGACAGCCACACGATGGTGCCGACACTGACCATGTTCGGCCGGTTCAGCGAGTGGACCCGCTGGCTGATGGTGGGAGCTGCCGTTGTCACGCGTCGCATTATGTCCTCTCACGCATGGCGCCCGCCGGGTGGGTCCACGGCGGGTCGCGTGCGTGTCGGGTCACATCTGAACGAAAGTGGGAACCGGGCTACTCATGGGTTTACTAGATCGGCTTCGTGACCTGGTCAGGAAGCCTTCCGCGCCCAGCCTGACGATCGACACGCCCGGCGTGGAGATCGTCGTGGAGGCGTTCGATCCGGCCGAGGCGGATTCTTCGGCGTTGGCGAGATCACCCGCTTGGGTCGCCGAAGCGCCCGCGATCCTGCGGCATCACTTGAAGCTGCCGCCCGAAAAGGTGGCGGAGGCGGCCTCGATCCTCGCCCAGGACGGCTGGGAGCTGCGAGAACAGGAATCCGACGGGGAGTTCGCCCTCGCGCACGCACTGCGCGTCCAGACCCTCGACGCACTGCACTGCGCGCAGGAACGGTCACGGATGGCGGGGCTCGCGCAACGGCTCGGCGGCGACTCCCTGGGCTGGGACGCGCTCCAGCCGTCGGGTGCGTCCACGTGATGTCGGTCATGGCGGATAACATCGCGGGGTCGACATGACTAGACGAGGCGGAGGCGCGCTCATGGGCGAGCAGGCGATGCGGATCCTGGTGTTCAGCCACAAGGCGGAGGTGCGCGAGGCGATCATCAACGCCGTCGGCCGCAGGCCCGCCGCCGACCTCGGCCGGGTGGACTACACCGAGGCGTCCGGCATCTCCGAGGTCCTCGTCGAGATGGACGCGGGCAACGTGGACCTGGCCATCCTCGACGGCGAGGCCCAGCCGACCGGGGGCATCGGGCTGACCCGTCAGCTGAAGAACGAGATCGAGGATTGCCCGCCGATCGTGGTGTCGGTGCGGCGCAAGGACGACCGCTGGCTCGCGACCTGGTCGCAGGCCGACGCGGTGCTGGTCCACCCGCTCGACCCGCTGACCGCCGCCGAGACCGTCGCCGACGTGCTGCGCGCCCGGCGGGTGCCGGCCGTGCACGGCTGAGCCGTGACCGCCAAGACCTGGCCGTCCCTGCTCAACCAGCTCATCGCGCGCGCGGATCTGTCCGAGCAGGACACCGCGTGGGCGATGGACCAGATCATGAGCGGGGCGGCGACGCCGTCCCAGATCGCCGGATTCGCCGTCGCGCTGCGCGCGAAGGGTGAGACACCGGCGGAGATCTCCGGTATGGCCGACGCCATGCTGGCGCACGCCAAACGGGTGACCATCGACCGGCCGTCGGTGGACATCGTCGGCACCGGCGGCGACCGGTCGAATTCGGTCAACATCTCCACCATGGCCACGGTGGTGACGGCCGCGGCGGGTGCCCCGGTGGCCAAGCACGGCAACCGGAGCGCGTCGTCGAAATCCGGCGCGGCGGACGTGCTGGAGGAGCTGGGCGTCACGATCGACCTGCCGCCGGAGACGGTCCAGCGCAGCGTGAACGAACTGGGCATCGGCTTCTGCTTCGCGCCGAAGTTCCACCCGGCCCTGCGCCACGCGGGCCCGACCCGCGGCGAGCTCGGCGTGCCGACGACGTTCAACCTGCTGGGTCCGCTGACCAACCCGGCGCAGCCGCGCAGTTCGCTGATCGGCTGCGCGTATCAGGACAAGACCCGGGTGCTGGCCGAGGTGTTCGCGCGGCGCGGCATGACCGTGCTGCTCGTGCGCGGCGACGACGGCCTGGACGAGCTCACCACCACGACCACGAGTTCGGTGTGGGTGATCTCCGGCGGCGAGATCACCGAGCGGAGCTTCGACCCCGCTTCGCTGGGCATCGCCAGGGCGACCGCGGACGACCTGCGCGGCGGGGACGCCGCCCACAACGCCGACGTGTTCCGCCAGGTGATGGCCGGGAAGACCGGGCCGGTGCGGGACGCGGTGCTGCTCAACTCGGCTGCCGCGCTGGCGGCTTTCGCCGGGTTCTCCGGATCGCTGGAAGACGATCTGGCGGCCGGGCTCGAACGGGCGGCGTCGGCCATCGATTCGGGCGCCGCCGCGGACCTGCTGAACCGGTGGATCGCCTTCGCCTGACGCGCGTTTCGTCCTCTGGATGCGGTAGTTGCGCGTGCAAGGACCGCATTCAGAGGACGAAACGCACCTATCACGAGGCGGTGCTGAAGCGCGCCCGGTAAGCCGTAGGCGTCAACCCCGTAGCCCGCCGAAGCTGCGTACGCAGGTTCGCAGCGGTCCCGAACCCCGAAGCCCGCGCCACCCGGTCCAGCCGCTGCTCCCCGCGCTCGATCAGCCGGCACGCCAGCGCGATCCGTTCCGTCGTGAGCCACGCCAGCGGCGTCGTCCCCAGTTCGGCGCGGAACCGCCGGTGCAGCGTCGCCTGGCTGGCCGCCGCCCGCGCGGCGAGGTCGGCGACGGTGAGCGGCCGGTCCAGCCGTTCACGCGCCCAGGCGAGCACCGGCGCCAGCGACGTGTCCGGCACCGGCGGCAGCGGACGTTCGACGAACTGCCGCTGCCCGCCGTCCCGATGCCCGGCGAACACGAGCCGCCTGCTCACCGCGTTCGCGATCTCGGCGCCGTGGTCACGACTGATCAGATGCAGCCCCAGATCGAGGGCGGCCGCGCTGCCCGCCGCGGTCAGGACGTCGCCGTCGTCGACGAAGAGCACGTCCGGCTCCAGCAGCACTTCGGGGAACAGCTCGCGAAACCGTCCGGCCCATTTCCAGTGCGTCGTCGCGCGGCGCCCATCCAGGACCCCGGCCCGCGCGAGGGTGAAGGCGCCCGTGCAGAAGCTCACCAGCCGGGCACCTCGCTCGGACGCGGCGCGAACGGCACTCAGCACCGACTCCCTGGCCGGGCTCTCCGGATCGGGCCGGTTGGGCACGATCACCGTGTCGGCGGTCTCCAGGGCTTCGAGCCCCGCGACCCCGGTGAGGGTGAACATGCCCAGGTGCATCCGCACGGACGGCTCGGCCGCGCACACCGTGAAGTCGTACCAAGGCCTGTCCAGCTCCGGCCGCCGCAGGCCGAAGAGCTCGGTCGCGACGCCCATTTCGAAGGGGTTGGAGCCCTCGTCGACCAGGATGGCGACCTTGTGCGAGGAATCATGCGACATATGCGATTCCTAGCACTCACTGCGCCGGCGGTCCAGTGACGAGGATCGGGGTATGAGCAAGCAGCCGATCGATCTGGAAACCGCCCTGGCCGGGTTCGACGAGATCTGGAGCCCCCGGATCGTCGCCCACGTCAACGACTACGACGTCCGTCTCGCCAAGGTCGCGGGCGAGCACGTCTGGCACGTCCACGAGAACACCGACGAGTTCTTCCTCGTTCTCGACGGCACTTTGGACATCGCGTTGCGGGAAGAGGGTGGCGAACGCGTCGTCACCCTGCCGCGCGGTTCGGTTTTCGTCGTCCCGCGCGGGACGTTCCACAAACCGTCCTCAGTGGACGGTGCGTCGCTGTTGCTGTTCGAGCCGACCGGCACGCTCTCCGTCGGCGACGAGCACGACGAGGTCCCCGACCATGTCCAAGTGACAGTTGGACAGGAAATCTCCTTCTAGCCGGTGGAAAACGTCCTGCGGTACGCGCTCGGGCTGGTCCCCCGCAGCTTGCCGAACTGATGCCTCAGCGCGGCGGCGGAGGCGTATCCGCAGGCGACCGCGATGTCCTCAATGGACAAACGGCCTTCTTCGAGCAGCGACTGCGCCCGGTCCAGACGGCGCTCGGTGAGCCATCGGTGCGGTGTCGTACCGGTGGCCGCCGAGAACCGGCGCAGGAACGTGCGCTCCCCCAGACCGCTGCGGCGGGCGAGTTCCGCGACGGTGAACGGCCGGTCCAACCGCCGCTCGATCCATTCGAGCGCTTCGGCGAGCACGGTGTCGTCCGGCGCGGCGGTCTCGGGCACCGGCGCCTGCACGAACTGGGCCTGCCCGCCGACCCGGTGCGGCGCCGCGACCATCCGCCTGGCCAGTGTCGTGGCCGCGGCGACACCGCGCAGCTCCCGCACCAGATGCAGGCACAGGTCGACGGCGGCCACGGTTCCCGCGCTGGTGAGAACGCCGCCGTCGTCGACGTACAACGCCTTCGGGTCGACCTTCGCCGTCGGGAAGCGCGACCGGAACTCCTGCTCGTAGACCCAATGGACGGTGCAGTTGCGCCCGTCCAGCAGCCCCGCGTAGCCGAGCGAGAAGACGCCCGCGCAGAAGCCCGCGACCCAGGCACCCCGGCTCGCCGCGTCGCGCAGGACCTCGAGCACCAGCTCCGGCGGGCTCGCGCTGCGGGGCGCGCAGGTCGGGACGATCAGCAGATCCGCGGACGCCGCGAAGTCCAGGCCCTGCAACCCATCGAGCCCGAAGCCGGACCAGCTCAGGACGTTCGCGCCGCCGGGCGAGCAGACCGCGAAGTCCCAGCCCTCGATGCCGTCGGCGCTGCGATCGGTGCCGAAGACCTCGCACGCGACGCCGAGTTCGAACGGCGAGACCTGATCGGCCAGCACCACCGCGACCTTCTTCACATCCATTCGGGCAGTGTGTCACAAGTTTTGCGGTCGATGTCATCTCTGACACTGGTTGACCGCGCACACGAGGGCGAAAGTGGTCGCCATGAACAAGAACAACCCCGTGTTGCAGTGGACGGCCGCGATGGCGCTGTCCGGCACGATCGGCGCCGTCGTCCTCGAAAGCGGCGCCGACGCCCCCGCCGTGGCGTTCGCGAGGAGCCTCGTCGGCGGCCTGCTGCTCCTGGTGTGGAGCGCGGCTCGCGGTTGGCTCCGTCCGTGGACGCTCAGCCGCCGCGACCTGCTGCTCGCGGTCCTCGGCGGCCTGTTCCTGGTCGGGAACTGGGTGCTGCTGTTCGCTTCGTACTCGCTTTCGTCGATCGGGGTCAGCACCGTCGTCTACCACACTCAACCGCTGATGCTGGTCGGTCTCGCCGCGGCGTTCCTCGGCGAGAAGATGGCGAGGAGCCAGCTGGTCCGGGCGCTGATCGCGTTCGGCGGGGTGACCCTCATCTCCCTGTCCGCGCACGGCGCCGACGGCAAACCCGTACGGCTGACGGGGATCGCGCTCGCCCTCGGCGCGGCCGCGCTCTACGCCGGCGCCTCGTTCGTCGCGAAGCAGCTCACGCACGTCCGCCCGCACGTCCTCGCGGCCGTACAGCTCGTGACCGGCACGATCGTGCTAGCACCCGCCCTGCTGGTCACGCCGCTGCCCACGGACACCTCAGGGCTGCTGTGGCTGGTCCTGCTGGGGACCGTGCACACCGCGCTGATGTACGTGCTCATGTACGCGAGCATCGGGAAGCTGCCGACCACGACGGTGGCGCTGCTGTCCTACGTCTATCCGGTGGTCGCGGTGGTCGTCGACGTCCTCGCCTACGGCCACCGGCCGACCTGGCCGGAAGGGGTGGGGATGCTGGCCGTCCTGGCGGCCGCGCTGGCCCCGAAGCGCACGCGAGCCCCTCGCCCCGAACCCCAGCCCGCCCGCGTTTAGTCCTCTGAATGCGAAAAGCGGCGCCCCGGTCCGGAGACCGAGGCGCCGCTTCCGGCGTCAGAACGTCACTCGTGGTTCGGACCGGTGTGGTACTCGAACACCAGCCCGCCGATGGCGATGATGACCAGGCCCAGCGCGATGATCAGCAGCCAGACGTGGAAGAACGCGAGCGCGACACCGGTCAGCGCGGCGGCCGCCGCGAGACCGATCGGCCAGTAGCTGCCCGGGCTGAAGAAGCCCAGCTCACCGGCACCGTCGCTGATCTCGGCGTCTTCCCGGTCCTCCGGCCGCGGCTCGATACGCCGCGCCACGAACTGCAGGTAGCTCCCGGCCAGGAAGGCCAGGCCACCGGTGAGGATCAGGGCCACCACACCGACCGGCTCGACGCCGTCCCGGGTCATCGTTCCGGTCATGTACGCGTAGATACCCGCGACGATGACGGAGAAGACCGCGACGAGGAAGAAAATCCGTCCTTCGACCTTCATGGACGTTGCCTCACTCCTGTTTCGGGCTCGAACAGCCGGGTCAGTTGGACGCGACCCGCGCGGTGCGGTCGGTGTTGAACGGGGTGGTGGTGACGGCGTAGGGCGAGCACAGTTCGCCGCAGTTCATCGCCGTCAGCGCCTCGGAAGCCGTGTTCGGCTTGCCGCTCTTCGGGTTCACGGTGCCGCGGAGCTGGATGTACTGCGCGTACTTGTCCGGCGAGAGCGCCCTGACCTCGAAGTTCATCCCCGAGTGGTAGGTGCCGCACAGTTCGGCGCAGCGGCCGACGAACGAACCTTCCTTGTCGATCGAGTTCTGGAAGGTGAAGTCCTGGTTGTTCTTCTCCGGATCCGGCATGACGTCCCGCTTGAAGTGGAACTCCGGCACCCAGAACGAGTGGATGACGTCGGCCGACCGCAGGTTGTACTGGATCGTCTTGTTCGTCGGCAGGACCAGCAGCGGGATCTCGGTCGAGCTGCCGACCGTGGTGATCTCGGGGTCCTCGTGGTTCTTGGAGTCGCTCTTGTACTTGAACTCCCAGTTCCACTGGAACGCGACGATGTCGACCGTGACGTCCGGGTTCTCCGTCTCGGCGAGCACGCGGTTCTCGGTGGTCGCGGTGAAGAAGAACAGCACGCAGACCATGATCGTCGGGACGACGACCGTGAAGATCTCCAGCGGGATGTTGTACTGGAACTGACGGGGCAGTTCCTCTTCCGCGCCGTCGGCGGTCTTCTTCTTGCGGTGGAAGATCGCGGTCCAGAAGATCAGCGCCCACACGATGACACCGACGGCCAGCGCGGCGATGACGGTCCACGTCCACAAGGTGCGCATGTCGTGCGCCTGCGGGGTCACCCCGACCGGCCAGCCGAAGCGGAGGATCTCGTCCCCGGAACAGCCCGTCGCGGTCAGCATCACCAGCGCGGCGAGCGCTGCGACGCGACCAGCCCGCTTAACTGGGGTGCGCTCTGGATTTCCCACTGCGCCTTGCCCTTTCACCCAGAGCCTCCTCGACCGATCTTCGTGACAGCCGGAGCCTAGCCGAGTTGCGGCGCCGCGCTGACTAAGGGGTAACCCCAACACGCGTATCCCCCACCACATCGGGGTGTACACACCCACCGGCATACTGGGCCCTTCTCCCCGCTCGGCCAACAAGAGGTGTGTGAACTAGACGTGTGCGGCCTGCTTGGACTGATCTGTTCGACCGAAGCCGACGCTGCGAGCGCCCGTGACGCCGTCGACGCGGCCATGCGCTGCCAGCGGCACCGCGGCCCCGACGAGCACGACACCTGGGCCGACGCCGAGGTGGTCTACGGCTTCAACCGGCTGGCCTTCATCGACGTCGACCACGCCCACCAGCCGCTGGTGTGGGGGCCGCCGGAGGCGCCGGAGCGCTACACGCTGAACTTCAACGGCGAGATCTACAACTACAAAGAGCTGCGTGACGAGCTGGCCGCCGAACACGGTGCGAAATTCGCCACAGAAGGCGACGGCGAGGCCATCGTCGCGGCGTACCACTACCTCGGCGACGAGGCGGTCAAGAAGCTGCGCGGCATGTTCGCCTTCCTGATCTGGGACTCGCAGGAGAAGGTCGTCTTCGGCGCGCGGGACCCGTTCGGCATCAAGCCGCTGTTCTACTCGGCGGGCCCCGGCAAGGTCGCCTTCTCCAGCGAGAAGAAGAGCCTGCTGGAGCTTTCGAGCGTGCTCGGCGTCCAGGACGAGCTGGACAGGACGGCCCTGCAGCACTACCTGGTGCTGCAGTACGTGCCGGAACCCGAGTCGATGCACACCGGTGTCCGCCGCGTCGAGTCCGGCACGTCGTTCCGGGTGGTCCCCGGCGGTGACGTCGAGTTCACGCGGTACTTCCACCCGACGTTCAACGCGAAGCCGGTGAACAGCCAGGCCGAGGCCGACGAGCTGTACGAGCGCATCGCCGATGTGATGCGCGACTCGGTCGGCAAGCACATGATCTCCGACCCGGACGTCACGGTCGGCGCGTTCCTCTCCGGCGGCATCGACTCCACGGCGACCGCGACGCTGGCCAAGGAGCACAACCCGAACCTGATCGCGTTCACCACCGGGTTCGAGCGCGAGGGCTACTCCGAGGTCGACGTCGCCGCCGAATCGGCCGCCGCGATCGGCGTGAAGCACGTGGTCCGCACGGTGTCGGCGGACGAGATGATGGAGGCGCTGCCGCTCATCGTCTGGTACCTCGACGACCCGGTGGCGGACCCGGCGCTCGTGCCGCTCTGGTTCATCGCGCGCGAAGCCCGCAAGCACGTCAAGGCGGTGCTGTCCGGCGAAGGCGCCGACGAGCTCTTCTGCGGCTACACGATCTACAACGAGCCGATCTCGCTGGCGCCGTTCGAGAAGATCCCCGGCGGGATGCGGAAGATCATCGGCAAGGTCTCCACGAAGATCCCGGAGGGCACCCGCGGCAAGGACCTGCTGCGGCGCGGAGCGCTGCCGCTGGAGGACCGCTACTACGGCAACGCGCGCAACTTCCGCGACGACCAGCTCCGCAAGGTGCTGCGCACGTACGAGGACGGGATCGGCTTCAAGGACGTCACCGCGCCTTGGTACAAGATCTCCGAGAACTGGGACCCGGTCGCGCGTATGCAGCACGTCGACCTCTACACCTGGCTGCGCGGCGACATCCTGGTCAAGGCCGACAAGGTGACCATGGCGAACTCGCTGGAACTGCGCGTGCCGTTCCTCGACGCCGAGGTGTTCAAGGTCGCCTCGACCATCCCGCTCGACCAGAAGCTCGCGCACGGCACCACGAAGTACGCGCTGCGCCAGGCACTGGCGAAGATCATCCCCGGCCACGTGCTGAACCGGCGCAAGCTGGGCTTCCCGGTGCCGATCCGGCTGTGGCTGCGCAACGAGATGTACGACTGGGCCAAGGGCATCATCTCGGACTCGCAGACCGACGCGCTGCTCGACAAGAAGGCCGTCCTGGCGCTGCTCGAAGAGCACAAGGCCGGACAGCTCGACCGCAGCCGTCAGCTGTGGGCGCTGCTGGTGTTCATGCTGTGGCACGGCATCTTCGTCGAGAACCGCATCAAGCCCGAGGTGCCGGAACCCGTCTACCCGGTGAAACTCTAGTCACGACTCGTGACGCCGGCCTTCACCGTTCACCCGGTGGAGGCCAGCATGGAGCGATGGACTTCGTCCTCGTGCACGGCACGACGCAGAGCCCGGCGGGCTGGGACAGGGTGGCGAAGCTGCTCACCGCCGCCGGGCACCGCACGATCGCGGTGGATCTGCTGACCCCGCGGGAACTGCCGGTCGAGGGCTACGCGCAGCACGCGCGAGACCAGTACGACGGCGAGCGGCCGGTGGTCGTGGCGCATTCCGGCGCGGGAGTCCTGCTGCCCGCCATCGCCGAAGCCCTCGACGCGCGGGCGCTGGTGTGGGTCGCCGCCTACATCCCCGATTTCGCCGGTGGACGGAGCCTGCGGGACGAGGCGCGGGACGTGCTCGCACCGGACTGGATCGGCGTGGACCCGACGGCGGATCCCGAGAAGGCGTCGGAATTCCTCTTCCACGACTGCGATCCCGAAACCGAACGGCCGGCGCTCGAGAGCCTGCGGCTGTTCAACCCGGCGGTGCTCGCGGCGCATCCCGCCGGGGCGGCGCCGGAGATCCCGTCGACGGTGATCGTCCCCGCCCGCGACCGCACCCTCCGGCCGGACTGGCTGCGGCGGGCCGCCCGGGAACGGCTCGGGGTCACCGCGATCGAGATCGACGCGGGGCACTGCCCGCACCTGTCCCGGCCCGCCGAGATCTGCGGGATCCTGACCGGATCACGGCGATAGCCGCTTCAGGGACTCGGTGAGCCAAGCGTCGTACCAGGCCGCGAAGGTCGGCGTCGGCCCCAGGTCGATCACCTCGCCTGGGACAGGAGGGCCCGAGCGTGCGGCGTGGGCGGTCATCCAGCCCCACTCGTCCATGTCCCACAGCGAGCCCGCCAGTTCGCCGGTGGTGACCAGCATCGTGAAACCGCTGCAGCCCTGTTCGCTGATGGCGACACAACCGGGCAGGTCGGACCTCACCTCGATGCCCTTGAACCAGTCACCTTGGGGATCGCGCATCCAGTCACGCCACTCCTGGTGAACCCGGCGAGCGTCTGCCGCGGTGAACGGGAATTCTTCGGCCGGCTTCAGGTCTTCGGCCCACTCTCGCAGCCCGGCCATGTCCAGCAGGCCGTGATAGGGCCCGGCACCGGCGCCGACCCGGCACAGAAAGTCGTGATAATCGGCCGGGAACTCGACGCCGAGATCGGCCTCGGCTGCCGCGACCTCGGCTTCGTCCTGCGGTTGGCTGCGATACAGGTGTGAATGGGCGCCGAAGATCACGAACTTGTCGTCGTACCGGCGCAGGTGGTGAAGAGACTCCGGAAGGTCTTCCTCCGTCTCTCGCAGTCGCGCGAGTTTCGCCGCGAGGGCATCGGTGTTCACCGGCGCATTCTGCTGGAGGCGGGGCAGACCAGGCGAACCCTTAAAGCCGAAGGGGCCCTTCCCCGCATCTCACGCGGTGAAGGGCCCCTTCGCTGCATCACATGAGGGGAAAGTCCCCTTCAGCTCACACCGGCAGGATCGCCGCGATCTCCTCGGCGGACTCCGGCCCGAAGGCCTCCTTGAGCCGCCCCAGGACGTCGGCGCGGTCGAAGGACCACTCTTGCGTGCCCACGGTCTCCAGCACCAGCACGGCGATCAGCGAACCCAGCTGCGCCGAACGCTCCAGGCTGAGCCCGCCGTCGATACCCGCGATGAACCCGGCGCGGAAGCCGTCGCCGACGCCGGTCGGGTCGACCTTGCCGCGTTCCGGGACGGCGCCGATCTGCAGCGCGAGGCCGTCCTTGCCGATGATCTCGACGCCCTTCTCCCCGAGCGTCGTGATCCGCATGCCGACGCGGTCGAGGACCTCGGCCTCGGTCCAGCCGGTCTTCTGCAGCAGCAGTTCCCATTCGTAGTCGTTGCTGAACAGGTACTTCGCGCCCTCGACGAAGGCGCGCACCTGCGCGCCGTCCATCCGGGCCAGCTGCTGCGAGGGGTCGACGGCGAAGGTGTAGCCGCGCTGACGGCATTCCTCGGCGTGGCGGACCATGCCTTCGGGGTCGTCCGGGCTGATCAGCACGAGCGACAGTTCACCCGCGTGCGCGGCGACCGGCGCCAGCTCGATGTTGCGGGATTCGGCCATCGCGCCCGCGTAGAAGGTCGCGATCTGGCAGAGGTCCTCGTCGGTGGTGCAGACGAACCGGGCGGTGTGCGCGACCTCGGACACCAGCACCCCGGCCGTGTCGACGCCGTGCCGCTCGAGCCACGAACGGTAGTCGGCGAAGTCGGAGCCCACCGCGCCGACCAGGATCGGGCTCTTGCCCAGCACCCCGAGACCGAAGGCGATGTTCGCGCCGATCCCGCCCCGCCGCACGACGAGATCGTCCGCCAGGAAGCTCAGGGACACCCGGTGCAGCTGCTCGGCGATGAGCTGCTCGGCGAACCTGCCCGGGAAGTGCATGAGATGGTCGGTTGCGATACTGCCGGATACCGCGATCCTGGCGCTGGCTGCCACCGGTTCTCCTTGTTCGGTCGGCCCCGCGGGAGCGAGGACGGCTAAGTTACCCGCAGGTCATGCCCCATACGGGTTGCTTCAGGCACGGCCGTCAACACTACCGGTTGGTAGTGGTGTCCGACTCCACCATGAGTCATTAGCTTGTCGTTCGTGACCACTTCCGCGTATCACCTCGAACCGGAATCGATCGGCGAACTCATCGCCGACTGTGCCGGTATCCCGTCGTCCCTCCAGGCCGAGAACATGCCCCTGCCCCGGGAGAGCGCTCCGCCCTGGACCGTGGACGAGCGTTGTCTCGCCCAGGTCGCCGATCTGGACGCCTACGTCTGATCCGCTCCGGGCATGAAGAAGGGCCGCGACCTGGGTGAGGTTCGCGGCCCTTCTTCATGCCTCGACGCGGATCAGTGGAAGCTGTCGCCGCAGGCGCAGCTGCCGGTCGCGTTGGGGTTGTCGATCGTGAAGCCCTGCTTCTCGATCGAGTCGACGAAGTCGATCACGGCGCTCGACACGTACGGCGCGCTCATCCGGTCGACGGCCACACGGAGGCCGTCGAAGTCACGGAACAGGTCGCCGTCGAGCGTGCGCTCGTCGAAGAACAGCTGGTAGCGCAGGCCGGCGCACCCACCGGGCTGGACGGCGATGCGCAGGTGCATGTCGTCGCGGCCCTCCTGCTCGAGCAGGGCCTTCGCCTTGCTGGCGGCGGCGTCGGTCAAGGTGACGCCGTGCGTCTCCTCGGCGGTTTCGGCCTGAGCTGCGGCTGCCTGCTCAGCGGTCGTCATGGTTCTCCCTCTGGTCGAACTCGCTGCGGGTACTCGTCTTGCACATGGTCCAACACGTCGGAGTCCCGATCTGTTCCCCTCCATGGTGACATATCGCTCGGCCTGGTGCGTGGCACCGTGACGCCTGCAACTACCCTGGTGAGGTGAGGTTCCTGCGCCGTAGCACCACAGACTCCGCCACGACGGACACCGAGACGCCCGACACCCAGGCCGTCGAGGTCCAGGCCAAGGCGTATACGCCGGGCAAGGGCAAGGCCACGCCCAAGCGTCGTGAGGCCGAAGCCAAGCGCCGCGGCCCGGTGGCGCCCCCGCCGACCACCATGCGGGAGGCGATGAAGCGCAACAAGGAGCTCCGCAAGTCCGCGAAGGCCGACCCGGAGTACAAGCAGAAGCAGCGCAACGCCGCCAAGGAACGCCGCGAGCGGATGATGGCGGGCGAGGACAAATACCTGCTCCCCCGCGACCGCGGCCCCGTCAAGGCGTACATCCGCGACCTGGTCGACTCGCGGCGCAACCTGCTCGGCCTGTTCATGCCGCTGGCGATCCTGGTGTTCGTCGCGCTGATCCTGCCGTACCCCGAGGTCCAGCGGTACGCGACGCTGCTGTGCACCGTGATGCTGCTCGGCATGATCGTCGAAGGTTTCCTCAGCGGGCGCCGGATCGCGAAGATGGTCCGCCTGAAGTTCCCGAACGAGACGATCAAGGGCACCTCAGTCGGCTGGTACTCCTTCATCCGGGCGAGCCAGATCCGCAAGCTGCGGGTCCCCAAGCCGCGGGTGAGCCCCGGCGACAAGGTCTGAGAACAGGCGAAACCCAGGTCGTTAGCGACGCTAACGGCCTGGGGTAGAGTCGCGCCCATGGAGTTTCGACGACTGGGCCGCAGCGGCCTCAATGTCAGTGAGATCTCGTACGGCAACTGGCTCACCCACGGGTCCCAGGTGGAAGAGGACCAGGCCCAGGCCTGCATCAAGGCGGCGCTCGACGTCGGCATCACCACCTTCGACACCGCCGATGTCTACGCGAACACGGCCGCCGAATCGGTACTCGGCCGCGGCCTGAAGGGCCTGCGCCGCGAAAGCCTGGAGATCTTCACCAAGGTCTACTGGCCCACCGGCCCCAAGGGCCCGAACGACCAGGGCCTCGGCCGCAAGCACATCATGGAGTCGGCGAACGCTTCGCTGAAGCGACTCGGCACCGACTACGTCGACCTCTACCAGGCACACCGGTTCGACCGGACCGTCCCGCTCGAAGAGACGTTCCTCGCCTTCGCCGACCTCGTCCGCCAGGGCAAGGTGCTCTACGTCGGCGTCTCCGAGTGGACCGCCGAGCAGATCACCCAGGGCGCGGCGATCGCGCGCGAGCTCAACGTGCCCCTCATCTCGAACCAGCCGCAGTACAACGCGCTGTGGCGGGTCATCGAGGCGCAGGTCGTCCCGGCCTCCGAGCGTGAGGGCCTCAGCCAGATCGTCTGGTCGCCGATCGCGCAGGGCGTGCTCACCGGCAAGTACAAGCCCGGTCAGCCGCTGCCCGAGGGCTCCCGCGCGACCGACGAGAAGGGCGGCGCCAACATGGTCGCCCGTTTCCTCAACGACGACGTCCTCGAGCGCGTGCAGCGGCTCGAGCCCATCGCGGAGAAGGCGGGCCTGACGATGGCCCAGCTGGCCGTGGCGTGGGTGCTGCAGAACCCGAACGTCGCTTCGGCGATCATCGGCGCCTCGCGGCCGGAGCAGGTGCACGAGAACGTGAAGGCGGCCGGCGTGAAGCTGGACGCGGATCTGCTCGCCGCGATCGACGAGGCCCTCGACGGCGTCACCGAGACCGACCCGACGCTGACCCGCTCCCCCTGATCCCCAAGAACGCAGTTAGTCGGCTAAATGCGGACGCTTTTCCCGCATTCAGCCGACTAACTGCGACACACGTCAGTCGCCGTGCACGCGGGACTGGTACGCGATCTGACCGTCGAGGTCGAGCGCGTCGCCGGGCGCGCGCAAGGGATCGATTCCCAAGCCCCGCAACAACCTGCTCGCGCCGGCGACCCGGTCACCGGTCCGGCCGTCGAGCCGCACCGGTGCGTGGCCCCGCTGGATGAGCAGGCCCTCGACGTCGTCGATCAGCCGGTACGGGTCGTAGACCTGCTGTTCAGGCATGACCACCACCGGGAATCCAGGTGTTCCCGGTGATCCTTTCGTAGACCTCGGTGTAGCGCTTGCGGGTCGCCTCGACGATCTCGGCCGGGATGGCGGGTCCGGGCGGCGTCTTGTCCCAGCCGGTCGTGGTGGACCAGTCACGGACGAACTGCTTGTCGAACGCGTGCTGCGTCCGGCCCGGCTCGTACTCGTCGGCGGGCCAGAACCGCGACGAGTCCGACGTGAGGACCTCGTCCCCGAGGGTCAGCACGCCGTCGGCGTCGAAACCGAATTCGATCTTGGTGTCGGCGATGATGATGCCGTTCTTCGCCGCGTGCTCCGCCCCCTTGGTATAGACCTCGAGCGTCAGATCGCGGATGCGGTCCGCGGTCTCCTGGCCGATCTCGTTCACGACGTCGGCGAAGGTCATGAACTCGTCGTGTCCGGTGTCGGAGATCTTCGTCGTGGGCGTGAAGATCGGCTCGGGCAGCTTGTCCGCCTCGACCAGACCGGCGGGCAGCTCGACCCCGGAAACCTTGCCGTCGCGCTGGTATTCGCGCATGCCGAGACCGGTGAGGTAGCCGCGCGCGATGCACTCGACCTGGATCATCTTCAGCGGCTTGCAGCGCATGGCGCGGCCGGCGAATTCGGCGGGCACGTCGGTCGTGGAGACGACGTGGTTCGGCACCACGTCGGCCATCTTTTCGAACCACCAGGCGGAAAGCTGGTTCAGCAGTGCGCCCTTGTCCGGGATCGGGGTCGGCAGCGAGACGTCGTAGACCGAAACGCGATCCGACGCGACGAGCAGAATGTCGCCGTCGATTTCGTAAAGGTCCCGGACCTTACCCGCGTGAATGTGCTTCATGCCCCGTCCTCGATGTTGTATTCGTAGAAAATCCAGTGGTCCGGCAAGGCCGCCGATTCGCCGTACTCGAGTACGTCACCCTCGGCGGACAAGAACCTGTTGCGACTCAACAGAATCGCCGAACCTTCGGCCACGCCGAGTTCCGCCGCCTCCTCGGCACCCGCCAGCCCCGCGGCGTGCTGAGAATGAGTCGCGGTCAGTACCCGGCCCGTCCGGTCCGCCACGTATTTGACCGTGCCTTCGACGATCCGCACCGGCTCGAACAGCAAAGGCGCCTTCGACGCGACAGCTCCGTCGAACCACGAAACTGACGTCGACACCGGCCTGCCTTCGGCCGCGTACGTGGTCCTTCGCCGCCGGATCACCGGAGCACCTTCATCGATTCCGAGCGCGCCGGCCACCCTGTCCGGTGCCGGCAGGAGGCCCGCTTCGCGGATTTTCGCGTAGTGGCCCGGTGGATAGACCTTGCCGGTTCGCGCGATCGAGATCGTCCGATCGTGCGCGGACCGATGCAGCGCCCTGGTCTGCACCACTGTCCCGATCCCGCGTACCGCGCGGACCAGACCTTCGGCGCGAAGTGTCGAAAGCACCTTCATCGCCGTCGCCATCGCGACGTTCCAGTTCCTCGCGATCTCGCGCGCGGACGGAACCGCGTCGCCTTCCTTGAGCCTGCCCGAAACGATGTCGTCGCGAATGTTCCCCGCGATCTGGAGATACGGCGGTTCGGGTCGATCGACGGCGGGCAAGGTGACTCCTCACAAGGTCGCGCGGTGCGCACAAGCGTTCTAGCACACCAATGGGCGAGCACCAAGGATCCTGCTCACACCCCATTATTACGTACTAGTACACATTCTGGACGGTGCTCTAGTACACCTGTTACTCTCCGAGAAGTTCCCGAAACCCGTTGGGGGGCTCGATGAACCATCTGAGCATCGACGAACTGCTCGAAGAGCTTCGAAGACGCCGGTGGGTCGTCTACATCTTCGGCCCCCGGGAGGAACCGGAGGTCTGCGCCGCGGTGTTCCAGTGGGACACCTGCGCCGACGTCCTCATCCTCCGCGGGGAAGAACGGGCGAGCGCCTTCCGCGTCACCACGGTCGCCGACACCGACGTCTTCCGGCCCGCGCTCGTGTCCTGGCAGTACCACTCGACGGCCGACTGGACCCTGCGCGCCGTGCTCACCATTCCGCCGCCCGGCGACACCGCCGCGCCGATCCAGCTGCTGCAACCACATCCGGACTGCGTAATCCCGATGGAGGCACGACGGCCGGTCACCGTCCTGCCCGCCATACCGACCAAGGCCGACCAGGGAGATCCCTAACCTCGGCCGATCACCTGCTCGGCGACAACGAGGTCGTGCGGGTAGGTGATCTTGAGGTTCTCCGCGCTGCCCGGAACCCACCGCACCGGCAGCGCGGAGAACCTTTCCATGCACGAAGACGTGTCCGTGCCGACGAAACCCTCACGCTCGGCCGTTTCGTACGCTTCGAGCAACGGGGCGGCGCGGAAACCCTGTGGTGTCTGCACCCTGATCGCTCCGGGCAGCGCGCCGGAAACGGTGTCGCCGTCGACGCGCACGATGTCGTCCGCCGCGACACCGGGCACCGCTCCCCCGTGGCGCCGCGTGCCGTCGAGGACGTCCGCGATCAGTTCCGGAGTCACGAGCGGGCGGGCCGCGTCGTGCAGCAGTACCGCGTCGATCTCACCGCTCTCGATGCGGGAAGCCATGTGGCGCAAGGCGTTCAGCTCCGAACCCTGCCGGGTCGCGCCGCCGTGGACAAGCTCGACCTCGCCCGGATGCGCGGCGAGCACCTCGTGCGCGAGTTCGGTGTCCTGCGGCCGGATGACCAGCACGAGCACGTCGATTCCGGGCACGCGCGCGAAGGCGTCGAGCGACCACGCGACGACCCGTTTGCCCGCCACCGGCAGATAGACCTTGTTGAGCTTGGCGCCGACCCGGGTACCCGCTCCGCTCGCGAGCACCACCCCGGCGGCCTTCGTCTGAGCCACAGGCAACTCTGGCACAGCCGGGTGGGTAGGTTGGGCCCGGCCACCAAAGCGATCCGAAGGGGCAGGGCGTTGGACGACGAAAACCTCGAGTTCGCCGAAGTCGAGCAGCCTGATGAACACGCGCGTTCGGCGGCGATCGCCCTGCACACGAAACTGATCAAACCGGCCGGTTCGCTGGGCAGGCTCGAAGAGCTGGGCGTTTGGGTCGCGGCCTGCCAGGGCCAGTCGCCGCCGCGGCCGTTCACGCGGCCGCGGGTCGTGGTGTTCGCCGGTGACCACGGTGTCGCCGCGAAGGGCGTCTCGGCTTATCCGGGTGAGGTCACCGCGCAACTCGTCGGAAGCATGCTGACCGGCGGCGCGGCCATCAACGTCCTGGCCGCCTCGGCGGGCGCGAGCGTCCGGGTCGTCGACATGGCCGTCGACAGCGACGCCCCCGCGACGCGGTCGATCGGCGAGTTCAAGGTGCGGCGCGGATCCGGCTCGATCGACGTCGAAGACGCGCTGACCGACGAAGAGGCGCGTGCCGCCGTCCGCGCGGGCCGGGCGATCGCCGACGCCGAGGTCGACGGCGGGGCCGACCTGCTCATCGCGGGCGACCTCGGGATCGGGAACAGCACCCCGGCCTCGGTGCTGGTCGCGGCGCTGACCGGCAGCGAACCGGTGGCCGTCGTCGGCCGTGGTTCCGGTATCGACGACAACGCCTGGATGCGCAAGGCCGCGGCGGTCCGTGACGCGCTGCGGCGGGCGAGGACCGTGCTGGCCGACCCGGTCGCGCTGCTGCGCACCGCCGGCGGCGCGGACATCGCCGCGATGGCGGGTTTCCTCGCGCAGGCCTCGCTGCGGAAGACGCCGGTGATCCTGGACGGCCTGGTCGCCTCCGCGGCCGCCCTGGTCGCCGAGGAACTCGTCCCGGGCGCGCGGCAGTGGTGGACCGCGGGCCAGCGCGGCGGCGAACCCGCGCACGCGCTGGCACTGGAGCACCTCGACCTGGAGCCGATCCTGGACCTGGACGTCCGCCTCGGCGAGGGAACGGGCGCCGTCGCGGCCCTGCCGCTGGTGTTCATGGCGACGCGGGTGCTCGCGGAGATGGCCACGCACGAGCAGGCCGGCGTCAGCGGCCCCCTGATCGAGACCCCCGCCACCTGACCCCGCCCGCATTTAGTCCTCTAAATGCGAAAGTCCGTGAAGGCCTCCTTCCCTACGCTCAAGGTAGGGAAGGAGGCCTTCACGGACTGGGGCTCTAGGAGCCGGGGCGTCAGCCCAGCGGGTACATCCAGCCTTCCGGAGCCGGGCGGGTGCCCTCCTGGATCCCGGTCAGCGCGCCGCGCAGCTTCATCGTCAGCTCGCCGGGCTGCCCGCCCGCGACGGAGAACTCGCCGCCCGCGTGCTTCACGTGCCCGACCGGCGTGATGACCGCCGCGGTCCCGCAGGCGAACACCTCGGTCAGCTCGCCCGAAGCCGCCGCCTTCTCCCACTCGTCGGTGGAGACGCGCCGCTCCTCGACCTGGTGCCCGAACGACTTCGCCAGCTCCAGCAGCGACTTGCGGGTCACGCCCGGGAGCAGCGAACCGGTCAGTTCCGGCGTCACGACGCGGGCCTCGTCACCGGAGCCGAAGACGAAGAACAGGTTCATCCCGCCCATCTCCTCGACCCAGCGCCGCTCGACCGCGTCGAGCCACACGACCTGGTCGCAACCCTTCTCCACGGCCTGGGCCTGCGCGACGAACGACGCCGCGTAGTTGCCCGCGCACTTCGCCTCGCCGGTGCCGCCGGGGACGGCGCGCACGTACTCGGTCGAGAGCCACACGCTCACCGGCTTCACGCCACCGGAGAAGTACGAGCCGGCGGGCGAGCCGATCAGCGCGTAGAGGTACTCGTTCGCGGGCCGGTTGACGCCGAGCCCGGCCTCGGTGGAGATCATGAACGGCCGCAGGTACAGCGACTCGCCCGGCTTCGTCGGGACCCAGCGGCTGTCGACCGCGATCAGCTCGCGGATCGAGTCGAGGAAGGTCTCCACCGGCAGCTGCGGCATGGCGAGGCGCTCGGCCGAGTTACGGAAGCGGATCGCGTTCGCGTCGGGGCGGAACGCCGCGATCGTGCCGTCGGGCTGGCGGTACGCTTTGAGGCCTTCGAAGATCGCCTGGCCGTAGTGCAGCACGGAGGTGGCCGGGTCGAGCGACAAGGGCGCGTACGGCCCGACGGTCGCGTCGTGCCAGCCCTGCTCGGCGCTCCATTTCACGGTCACCATGTGGTCGGTGAAGTGCAACCCGAAACCGGGTGCGGCCAATACGTCCGCGACGCGTTCCGGGCTCGCGGGGCTCGGGTGCGGGAGGTGGCTGAACTGCGTCGAGGTCGTCATACCCAAGACGATAACGCTTGGTCGGACCCACGTTAGTCGGACGTCCGCATATCTTTACCTCCCTCGATCTGTCCGTCACGACGAACACCGGAGGGGTCGCGCCCCTAGGATGGCGGCGTGACGTACAACCAGATGCAGCCCGCTCACCCGGCCGCTCCCGCCGTTCCCGGCAAGGGGGCCGACGTCAAGACCTTCGTGACGGCCGTGCTGCTCACCTTCGGCACCGGCGTGCTGATGATGGACGGCTGGGCCCTGCTCGACAGCGGCTTCGGCGCGTTCCTCGGCCTGATCGCCGGTTTCTTCGGCATCTTCTGGTGGAAGCACATCCACGGCAAGGTGTTCCCGCGCGAGCTGTCCACCAAGTCGGTGGTCGTCCTCACGGTGATCAACGTCGTGCTGGTGCTGCTCCTGCTGCTGCAGGTGAGCTAGAGCAACCCGTCGGGGAGGCCGGGCGCGGGCCAGTCCGGGTCGGGCCGGAAGTCGGTCCACGTCCCGTCGAAGGGGAACCGCCCGGCGTCCGCGAGTGCCCCGATCCGCTCGCCCTCGGCGCGCAGGCGTTCGAGCTGACCCGCGGTGATGCGGCCCGCGAGGACGGCCTCCTCGGCCTCGTCCTCATCCTTCCACTGCCAGCGTCCGCCGGGCTCCACGGCGACGTCGAGGATGCCGTCGATCCGGTCGGGACCGGACGGCGTGCGCCCCAGCGGGACCTCGAGGTTGACGTACCAGTTCAGGAAGTGGCCGTCGGCGTCGAAGAACCACCAGACCGACGACCATTCGTCGTCGGCGATGCGGCGCAGCGTCGACGTGTCGCGCCAGAAATCGGCCACGCGCACCCTCGGCACCCGGAACCGCTCTTCCAAGGGCGCTTCACGGAAAAGCCGTCCGTCGGCGAGCCTGCTGCCGACGATCGGGGTGTCCGCGGGCAGCCAGCCGAGCAGCACGGTGCCGTCGTCGGCGATGACGCGCAGCGGATGGTGCTGGCCGATCGAGCCGTCCGGTCGCAGGAAACGTTCGACGACCGTGTCGCCCGGGGTCCAGAGAGGATCATGCACGCCTTGAACGGTCACTCTCCGAACGGTACCGACGGGCGCGGACCCGCAGAACCAGTTCGGCGAGCGTTCCCACTCCCGCGAGCGCGAGGGCCACGACCGGCCCAGCGAAGAAGGCGGCGACGGCCACGATCAGTCCACAAGCGAGTGTCGCCTTCGGACGTTCCGGGGAAAGCCGTTCCCTGCCCTCGGTGAAGGCGTCGACCGCGACGGGCACGGTCGCCACGGCGGCCACCACGGTCAGCACCGGCAGCAGTGAGACCGCATCGGCCGCGGCGAGGAGCTCGCGGAACGAGGTCGCCGAAAGCCCCAGCCGGATCGGCCCCAGCTGGTAGAGGGCGACGGCCGTGA
This sequence comes from Amycolatopsis sp. MJM2582, assembly GCF_000754115.1. Lineage (NCBI taxonomy): Bacteria > Bacillati > Actinomycetota > Actinomycetes > Pseudonocardiales > Pseudonocardiaceae > Amycolatopsis > Amycolatopsis sp. MJM2582. The sequence goes on along the minus strand of NZ_JPLW01000006.1, from coordinate 19,729 downwards.
TCGCGACGGCCACGGCACCCACGGCGGCGGCCCGGCCCGCGCCGGGGCGGCGGGGCAGCAGGAACGGCAGCAGGACCAGCACGGCGAGGCCGAGACCGGGTACCGACGGCGGATCCGGCGCGATGAACTGCGCCAACGGCGGGATGCCCACGCAGATCGCGATCAGCGACGCGGCGGCGGCCAGCGACAGCCCGGTGACCCAGCGGGCGGCGTAGTCGCCGAGACGGACCCCGGCCAGGTCGGCGACGGTCACCACGACCGCGAACACCGCGGCGGCGGCTCCCGGCGCGGACGGGAAGAGGTACTGCCCGAACGTCGTCGCGAAGACCAGGACCAGGCCCAACCGTGAAACGCATGCCGCGATCCGTTCGGGCCGGGTGTCACCCAATGCCGGCAGCAACGCCTCCGCCGCGACGGCGAGGACAGCCGCGACGACGACCGCGGCGAGTACCCAGTAGTCCGCTCCAGAGGTGCCCACCGCCAGGGCGATGAGCAGACCGCCAGCCAGTCGCACGCCGTCGCCCTTCCAGTTCGTCCAGTCACCTGCTCGGCCCCGCTGTTCCCCCAGGTCCCACTGTCATTAGCATGGCTCACGATCCAACCGGGCGGCCGCCCGGTACCACCGCGAACGCGCGAGGAGCCAGAAGTGACCGTGCCGAAGCTTGCCCTGACCGAGAACGCCGAAGCGGCGCTTGCCAAGACGCGCGCCGACGTCGTCGTCATCGGCACCCTGCAGGGTGAAGACGGCCTGGCGCTCGCCGCCGGCTCCTCCGTCGCCGACGCCGCTTTCGACGGCAAGCTCGCCGAGGTCCTCGGCACCCTCGGCGCCTCCGGCAAGGCCGACGAGGTCGTCAAGGTACCGACGCTGGGCAAGCTGTCCGCCGGTGTCGTGCTGGCCGTCGGCCTCGGCAAGGCAGGCGCGGACGGCGTCACCGCCGAGCAGGTCCGCCGGGCCGCCGGTGCCGCCGCGCGGGCGCTGAGCGGGACCGACCGCGCGTTCGTCACGCTGTCGGCGATCGATCTGCAGGCCGCCGTCGAGGGCACCGTGCTCGGCGCCTACAACTTCACCGAGTACCGCTCCGAGAAGGGCGACGGCCCGGTCGCGAAGGTCGACTTCGTCAGCCCCGAAGAGGGCACCGCCAAGGACCACAAGGCGACGCTGAAGGCCGCCGGCCTGATCGCGGAGTCGGTCATCATCGCCCGCGACCTGATCAACACCCCGCCGAACGACCTGTTCCCGGCCTCCTTCGCCGACCGCGCGAAGACGCTGGCCGAGGCGAACAACCTGGACTTCGAGGTCCTCGACGAGAAGGCGTTGAAGCGCAAGGGCTTCGGCGGCATCCTCGGCGTCGGCGGCGGTTCGTCGCGGCAGCCGCGCCTGCTGCGCATCGCCTACAAGCCCGCGAAGGCGTCGAAGAAGGTCGCGCTGGTCGGCAAGGGCATCACCTTCGACTCGGGCGGCATCTCGATCAAGCCCGCCGCGAACATGGACCACATGACCTCGGACATGTCGGGCGCGGCCGCCGTGCTCGCCTCCGTGGTGCTGGCCGCGAAGCTGAAGTACCCGCTCGAGGTCGTCGCGCACATCCCGCTGGCGGAGAACCTGCCCTCGGCCACCTCGTACCGGCCGGGCGACGTGCTCAGCATGTACGGCGGCAAGACCGTCGAGGTGCTCAACACCGACGCCGAAGGCCGTCTCGTGCTGGCCGACGCGATCGTGCGCGCGGGCGAGGAGAACCCCGACTACCTGATCGAGACCTCGACGCTGACCGGCGCGCAGGTCGTCGCGCTCGGCAACCGCACCGCGGGCGTCATGGGCTCGGACGAGTTCCGCGACCGGATCGCTTCGATCGCGCAGGCCACCGGTGAGGGCGGCTGGGCCATGCCGCTGCCGGAAGAGCTGCGCGCCGACCTCGACTCGCGTCTCGCCGACCTGGCCAACGTCACCGGGCACCGCTGGGGCGGCATGCTCGCGGCGGGCATCTTCCTGCGCGAGTTCGTCACCGAGGGCCTGCCCTGGGCGCACATCGACATCGCTGGCCCGTCGTTCAACACCGGCGGCGCGTGGGGCTACACCGGCAAGGGCGGCACCGGCGTCCCGGTCCGTACCATCGCCGCCGTCCTCGCGGACATCGCCGCCAACGGCTGATCCTTTTCGCGCGTGAAGGCCTCCTTCCCTCGGCTGAGCCGCGGGAAGGAGGCCTTCACGCGCTTTATGGCAAGGTCGGTGCCGTGGACAGGGACGCGTATCTCGAAGGCGCGATCAGGGACGTGCTCAGCGGGGACGACGCGACGCTCGACGACCGGATCGCGCACGCGGCGCTGCTCTTCGCCGCGTCCGGGGCGATGGCGGACGCGGACCGGCTGGTCACGCACTGGCACGCGCTCACCGAACGACCCGTCACGACGCTGATCCCCGGTGCCGTGCAGGCCCGCGCTTGGGCGATGCTCTTCGAAGCGCGCGGTGCCCACCCCGACTGGGCCGCGGCGATGATCCCGCTCGATCTCGACGCCGAGGAACGCGCCCACGACGACTACCTCGCCCGGCGCGTGTCCGATCTCGACGGTCTGCTCGGCGGCTCCCCGATCGGCGAGGCCGTGTCGCATCTCGGGCCGTCGCGGCCGGATCGGTTGCGTGAGGCCGTCGCGCGAGGCGACCTGGACGGCTGGGCCGAGATCGCGTCGCGACAGGGCCGCCCCGACGTCGCCGTGCTCGCCGCGACCCGACGTCTCGCGCCGCGGCTCGCCGCAGGAGCGGACCCGCTCGGGCTCGGCGACTGGACGGAACTCTGCGCCGGGGCGCTGGTCGCGGCCCTGTACGAGCGCTACCCGCCCGACACCGGCTCGTGGCGCGAAATGATCGGGGGCATCCTCCGGCTGCGCGGTGGAGGCACCGCTCCCCCGGCGGCGTCGCTCCGCACCATCGACGCGGCCGAGGCGCGGCTCGGGCTCCGGCTGCCCGACGACTACCGCGAATTCCTCCTGACCTGCGACGGCCTGCCCGCGGACGTCGTCTTCCCCCGGCTGCTCGGGACGGCGGAACTGCGCGCCGAAGGCGGTGTCGTGGTGATCTCGGAACCGGCCGTCGTGCTGCTGACGTCCGCCGGCGAGCAGTGGCGGACGGTCGAGATCGACCCGGCGCTGGGCACGACGGTGCATCCGACGTTCCGGGCGCTGCTGGAGCGGTACTTGCTCCTTTTGGCGCAATCCGCGTGAGGCGTCAGGCTTCGCCGCGCTTCTTCCGCTCGGTGTACTCCCGCATCCGCTTCGGGTAGCCGACCCGCGCCACCTCGTACACGGGGATCGACCGTTTGTGACCGAACTGCTGCGCCGCGTCCAGGCTCTCGATCCGGCGCCGGGTCCACTCACCGTCATGGGCGATCAGGACGACGGTGGTCTCGGTGACGTTGGTCTTCGGCTCCACGTACGCCTCGACACCGGTCCGTGACGACGCCCAGTCCTCAAGATGCTTGAAGTCGTTTGAAGAGGCTTTCCGCAGCGTACCGGGCTTTTGCCCGCCCTTAGAGCGCCGGCGCAGCGAGTCGAACAGACCCACTCCGACCACCTCACTTCCCATTCGCGTCCGATGTCCATTATCCCGACGCGGGCGTGTGCTCAGCGTGGCGGTCCGCGTGGACCGTGTCCCGTGGGTCACAGCACGCGGCCTAGGTCGCAGCCTCTCCACACGTAGTGACAAGATGGCAAGTGTCCGCGCGCGCGTATACCGCGCGGAGCGGCGCCAGAGCACCACCCCTACCGCTTGCCGAGGAGTTATTGAAGTGACCGACACCTCCGCCGACCTTGTGATCCTGGGTGGCGGATCGGGCGGCTACGCCGCCGCGTTCCGCGCGGCCGAGCTGGGCCTTTCCGTCACCCTGATCGAAAAGGACAAGCTTGGCGGGACGTGCCTCCACCGAGGCTGCATCCCGACCAAGGCCCTCCTGCACGCGGCGGAGGTCGCCGACGAGACCCGCGACGCCGAGACCTTCGGTGTGAAGGCCGTGCTGGAAGGCATCGACATCGCCGGCGTCAACAAGTACAAGGACGGGATCATCTCGCGCCTGTACAAGGGCCTCCAGGGCCTGGCCAAGGCGCACAAGGTGAACCTCGTCGAGGGCACCGGGACGTTCGTCGGCGGCACGACCGTCGAGGTCGACGGCACCCGCTACACCGGCAAGAACGTCATCCTCGCCACCGGTTCGTACTCGAGGACGCTGCCGGGCCTGGAGCTGGGCGGGCGCATCATCGCCAGCGAGCAGGCGCTTTCGCTGGACTACATCCCGAAGAAGGCCATCGTCCTCGGCGGTGGTGTCATCGGTGTCGAATTCGCGTCCGTCTGGGCGTCCTTCGGCGTCGACGTCACCATCGTGGAGGCGCTGCCCCGCCTGGTCCCGAACGAGGACGAGTACGCGTCCAAGCAGCTCGAGCGCGCTTTCCGTCGTCGCAAGATCGCCTTCAAGACCGGCGTGCGGTTCACCGGCGCCAAGCAGGACGACAACGGCGTCAGCGTGTCGCTGGAGTCCGGCGAGACGCTCGAAGCCGACCTGCTCCTGGTCGCCGTGGGCCGCGGCCCGAACTCGGCCGGGCACGGGTACGAGGAGGCAGGCGTGAAGATGGAGCGCGGTTTCGTCCTCACCGACGACCGCCTGCGCACCAACCTGCCGAACGTCTACGCCGTCGGTGACATCGTCCCCGGTCTGCAGCTCGCGCACCGCGGGTTCCAGCAGGGCATCTTCGTCGCGGAAGAGATCGCCGGCCAGGAGCCGCGCGTGATCGACGAGAGCGGCATCCCGCGCGTCACCTACTCGCACCCCGAGGTCGCTTCGGTCGGTCTGACCGAGTCGCAGGCGAAGGAGAAGTACGGCTCCGACGTCACCACCTTCACCTACGACCTCGGCGGCAACGGCAAGAGCCAGATCCTCAAGACCTCCGGTGGGGTCAAGCTGATCAAGGCTCCGGACGGCCCGGTCGTCGGCGTGCACATGGTGGGCGACCGCGTCGGCGAGCTGATCGGCGAAGCGCAGCTGATCTACAGCTGGGAGGCCTTCCCCGAGGACGTCGCCCCGCTCATCCACGCGCACCCCACGCAGACCGAGGCCCTCGGTGAAGCGTTCCTCGCCCTGGCGGGCAAGCCGCTGCACGTCCACAGCTGACGTCTCACCGTCGAAGAACCAGACCAAGCAAGACATATCAAGGGAGTCAGCGAACGATGGCCTACTCCGTCACGTTGCCGGAGCTCGGTGAGAGCGTCACCGAGGGCACCGTCACCCGGTGGTTGAAGCAGGAGGGCGACACCGTCGAGGTCGACGAGCCGTTGCTCGAGATCTCCACGGACAAGGTCGACACCGAGGTCCCGTCCCCGGTCGCCGGCAAGGTCGTGAAGATCAGCGCTCAGGAAGACGAGACCGTCGAGGTCGGCGGCGAGCTCGCCGTCATCGACGACGGGACCGGCGGCGTGCCGGAGTCCTCCGGTTCGGCCGAGCCGGCCGCCGAAGAGGCGCAGCCGGAGCCGGAACCCGAGCCCGCGAAGGAAGATGCCTCCGCGCCGTCCCAGCCGGACACCGCGCCGGCTTCGGGCGGCGAAGGCACCGAGGTGAAGCTGCCCGAGCTGGGCGAGAGCGTCACCGAGGGCACCGTCACCCGGTGGCTCAAGCAGGTCGGCGAGAGCGTCGAGGTCGACGAGCCGCTGCTCGAGATCTCCACGGACAAGGTCGACACCGAGGTCCCGTCCCCGGTCGCCGGCACCGTGCTGGAGATCCGCGCCGGTGAGGACGAGACCGTCGAGGTCGGCGGGGTGCTCGCGGTGATCGGTGCCGCCGGTTCCGCCCCGGCCCCGAAGGCCGAGCCGAAGCCGGAACCCAAGCCCGAGCCGAAGCCGGAGCCCAAGCCGGAGCCGAAGCCCGAGCCCAAGGCCGAAGCGGCTCCCGCGCCGAAGCCCGCCCCGGCTCCGCAGGCCGCTCCGGCCCCCAAGGCCGAGGCGCAGAAGCCGGCGGCGAGCAGCGACAACGGTTCGGACAACGCGCCGTACGTGACGCCGCTGGTCCGCAAGCTCGCTTCGGAGCACGGCATCGACCTGTCGTCGCTGTCCGGCAGCGGCGTCGGTGGCCGCATCCGCAAGCAGGACGTGCTCGCGGCCGCCGAGGCCAAGCAGAAGGCCGCCCCGGCTCCGGCCGCGCAGCCCGCTGCCGCCGCCGCCCCGTCGGCTCCGCGCAAGGCCGCGGTTTCGCCGGAGCTCGCGGCTCTGCGCGGCACCGTGCAGAAGGCCAGCCGGATCCGCCAGATCACCGCCACGAAGACCCGCGAATCGCTGCAGGTTTCCGCGCAGCTCACGCAGGTCCACGAGGTGGACGTCACGAAGATCGCCAAGCTCCGCCAGCGGGCGAAGGCGGCCTTCAAGGAGCGCGAGGGCGTCAACCTGACGTTCCTGCCGTTCTTCGCGAAGGCCACCGTCGAGGCGCTCAAGCAGCACCCGAACGTCAACGCGTCCTACAACGAGGACACGAAGGAGATCACCTACCACGGTGCGGTGCACCTGGGGATCGCGGTGGACACCGAAAAGGGTCTGCTGTCGGTGGTCATCCACGACGCGGGTGAGCTCAGCCTCGCCGGTCTCGCGCACCGCATCGCCGACCTGGCGGGCCGCGCGCGTTCGGGCCAGATCAAGCCGGACGAGCTGTCGGGTGGCACCTTCACGATCACGAACATCGGCTCCAACGGCGCCCTGTTCGACACGCCGATCATCGTGCAGCCGCAGTCCGGCATGCTCGGTACCGGCGCGGTCGTGAAGCGCCCGGTCGTGATCGCGGACGCCGACGGCAACGACACGATCGCCGTCCGGTCGATGGCGTTCCTGCCGCTGACCTACGACCACCGCCTGGTGGACGGGGCCGACGCGGGCCGCTTCGTCACGACGATCAAGCAGCGTCTGGAAGAGGGCAACTTCGAGGACGAGCTCGGTCTCTGATCCTCCGGTGGTCCGTGAAGGCCCTCGTCCCGCTTCGGCGGGGCGGGGGCCTTCGCCTTTCCCCTCCCCTCCCCCTCCCGCATTTCGTCCTCTGAATGCGGTCGTTGGCATGACGAACTACCGCATCCAGAGGACGAAATGCGGGAGTTTGACAGCCACCGCGAACTCTAGTATTCCGGAATTACGGAAAACAAGAGGGAGGGTGTTGACCATGCTGACCAGACGCCATCTGCTGGCGGGTGCCGCCGCGGGATCGGCCGCGCTGCTGCTGCCGGGGACCGCGAGCGCGGCCCAGCCGGACACGACGACCGGACAGGGCTGGCTCGACTGGATCGCCGCGCACCGGCACGACGTCTCCGTCCTGATCGACGACGGCGCCGGCCGCCGGGCCGCGCGCAACCCCGACGTCCGGCGCGTCATGGCCTCGTCGATCAAGGTCGTGCATCTCAGCGCGTACGCCGTGGCGGTCGCCGAGGGCAGGCTCGATCCGAAGGAACAGATCCGGATGGGCGACTGGGACGCCCACCACCCGTTCGTAGGCGATGGCCGCGCGCACTTCCTGGCGCTCAACCGGCTGGGTGTTCCCTGCGACGACTACGGCATCGCCAAGGACCCCGAGCAACGCGTCCCCCTGGCCAGGCTCGCCGAAGCGATGATCTTCTTCAGCGACAACGCCGCCACGGACTATTTCCGCACCCGCCTCGGCGACCCGGCCCTCCAGCGCGCCGCGGCGCGGGGCGGCTGGTTCCGGCCGGACACCCGTTCGCTCGGCGGCGAGGTCCTGATGCTGATCATGCCGGAGTACGCGCCCCCGCCCGGTAGCCCCGTCGCGGTCCGCCGGGCGATGGGTGACGCGGTCGCGCGCCGCTTCGTCCGCGATCGGGCGTTCCGCGCCGAAGCGCTCAGGCGCTGGCCGGACATGCCGAGCACCCCCGACACCCAATGGCCGTGGATCAAGGGACACGGCCAGGGCTCGGCGGCGGATCTGTTCGCGCTGCACCGCGCTATCGCGAACGGGCTGTACCCGACCGCGCGCGAGATCCTCGCGAAACCGCTCGCGGACCGCGTGCCCGCCGGAGCGAGCGAAGTGCTCTTCAAGGGCGGAAGCCTGCCGCGCTCGCTGACCACGGGACTTTCCGTCCGCTGGCCCGGCGGGCGTTCGGGTACCGCGGCCATCCTGTTCACCGGCGTCAGCGATCAGGACATCGCGAACGCCCCCGTGCTCCTCGACGTCTTGCTCGCGGCATTGTCCGATCCGGCGCGCTTCGCCGCCCTGGAACGAGCGCTCCGCTGAGGCGCAGGTATAGATAGCCGGTATGGACGCTGAGCTCGCCGACCGGATCGCCGCCCTCGAAGCCCGGGTCGCCGCGCTCGAAGGACGGCACGGCGAGCACGAGGCCGAGCAGGCGGTGAGTCCCGGCGGGATCGTCGGCTACCACGGCGAGCTGACCGAGCCCCTCGAGCTGAGCTGGGCGATCACCATCACACCCGGTCCGATGCTGGGATTCGAGGACGGGCCGCGGGTCGAGGTGCTCGCGGCCCTGTCCAGCACGGCGCGGGTGGCACTGGTGCGGACGCTGGCCGAGAAGGGCGCGCAGACCGCGCCCGCCCTGCAGGAGGCCGCCGATCTCGGGTCGCCCGGCCAGCTTTACCACCATCTCAAGGCGCTGACCGGCGCCGGGATCGTCGAGCAGGACAAGCGCGGCAGTTACCGGCTTCGTCCCACCGCGACGATCCCGGTGCTGGTGCTGCTGACCGCCGCGTCGGACGTCGCCGGGCAGCTGAAGAACCTGAGCGTGCGACCGGATCGCGGATAGGACACGATCGGATCATGCGAGTTCTGATCGCGGGCGCGAGCGGACTGATCGGCAGCGCCCTGACGACCCGGTTACGCCGTTCCGGGCACGAGGTCGTCCGCCTCGTCCGCCGGGAGGAGCGGGCCGCCGACGAGCGCCGCTGGGATCCCCCCGCTGGCGAGATCGCCGACGGCGCGCTCGACGGCGTCGACGCGGTCGTGAACCTCGCGGGCGCGCCGCTGCTGCCCGGACGCTGGAGCGCGGCCCGCAAGCAGGTGCTCCTCGACAGCCGGGTCGAACCGACCGAGGTCCTCGCGGAAGCCGTCGCCGAACACGGGATCCCGGTGCTGGTCAACGCTTCCGCCGTGGGCTACTACGGCGATCCCGGTCCGTCCCTTGTGGACGAAACGAGCCCGGTGGGCCGCGGTTTCCTCGCCGAGCTCTGCACCGCGTGGGAAGGCGCCACCGAGTCCGCGGCCACCGCCGGAGCCCGCGTCGTGCGCATCCGCACCGGGCTGGTGCTCGCACGCGACGGTGGGCTCCTCGACGTCCTGCGGCCGCTGTTCCGGTTGGGGCTCGGCGGGAAACTCGGCGACGGCAAGCAGTACATGCCCTGGATCTCGCTCGACGACGAGGTCGGCGCGATCGTTTTCGCGCTGGAGAACGAATCGCTGTCGGGCGCGGTGAATCTCTCGGGGCCACAGCCCGCCACGAACGCCGCCTTCACGAAGGCACTGGGCCGCGCCGTGCACCGGCCGGCGATCTGGCAGGTTCCCGGGTTCGCCATGAAGATCGCCCTCGGGCAGGCGGCGGAGGAGATGGCGCTGTTCGGGCAGCGAGCCATGCCGCGTGCGCTGGAGGAGGCGGGATACGCCTTCCGCCATCCGACCCTCGAGGACGCGCTGGCCGCCGCGACATGACCTTGCAGCGCGGGCTGTACACCCTCGCCGGAGTCCTGCTGCTGGTCGGCTTCGTCACACTCGGGCTGTCCGTCGACGAACGGCCGCCGCCGGTGGACGTCGCCCTCGCCGACGCGTTCCGCGACCAGTACACCCGGCCCGCCGGGCAGGTGGCGGGCCTGGTCACGCACGTCCTCGGGCCGGTGCTGCCGTTCGCGCTGGGCGCCGTGCTGGTGGTGATCGCCTGGCGCCGCCGGGACTTGACCGTCCTGTGCGTCAAACTGGCCGTCGTCCTGCTGTCGTGCCGCATGACCAGCCTGATCGCGAAACCGGCCTTCTACCGGGAACGGCCACGCGAATTCCCCGATCTGAGTTACCCGAGCGGGCACGTGGTCGCCGTCGCGTGCACGGGTTTCGTCGCAGTGCTGCTGTGCGCGTGGACCCGGCCGCGTCTCGCGCGCTTGGCGATCACGATCGCCGTCGCCGCGACGGTGCTCGGCGCCCTCTGCCGCATCGTGCTGGGCGTGCACTGGCTGACCGACACAGCGGGATCCGTACTCGCGGTGGGTGGCGTCGGCCTGATTTCGGCGGCCTGGCTGGGCCTGCTCCCCCTGCCGAAAGACCCGGCGTAGTGTCGCTGACGTGAGCTCTTCGACCACGTCATGCCGTGCCGCCACCGAGCCCGTCGACGTCCGCGAGATCGGGACGATCGACTACACCGAAGCCTGGGAACTCCAGCGCCGCCACGTGACAGCCCGCGCCGACGGCGAGGGTCCCGACACCATGCTGCTGCTGGAACACCCGTCGGTGTACACGGCGGGCAAGCGCACCGAAGCCGAGGACAGGCCGACCGACGGCACCCCGGTGATCGACGTCGACCGCGGCGGCAAGATCACCTGGCACGGGCCCGGCCAGCTGGTCGGGTACCCGATCGTCAAACTCGCCGACCCGATCGACGTCGTGCACTACGTGCGCCGTCTCGAAGAGGCCCTGATCACCGTTTGCGACCAGCTCGGCGTGCACACCGGCCGGGTCGAGGGCCGCAGCGGTGTCTGGATCCCCGCCGACGACCGCGGCCCGGAGCGGAAGATCGCCGCGATCGGCATCCGCGTCCAGCGCGGCGTGACCATGCACGGTTTCGAGCTGAACTGCAACGCCGACCTCGGCGCCTTCGACAAGATCGTCCCGTGCGGCATCCGGGACGCGGGCGTGACGTCGCTTTCCTACGAGCTCGACCGTGAGGTCACTGTCGCGTCGGTGCTGCCGATGGCGCGGGAAGCCGTCCTCGCGGCACTGGAAGGCGAGCTGGCGGTGAGCGACGAGCGCTGGCTGCCGCGCCCCGAAGCCCCGGCCGCACCCGGCGTCACTTTCGCTCTGCAGAGCTGATTCCTGTGCCAAGCTCCCAGTGGGGCCGCGGAAGCGCCGCGGCCCCACTGGGAGGAATCATGCGCAGAATCGCGTATGCCGCGGCGGTCGTGGCCGCCGTCGGCGGACTGCTGGCCACCCCCGGCGTCGCCTCGGCGGTGCCACCGGGCTGCTGGACCGAGACCAACGGCTCGACCTGGGCCGCGGGCTTCTGTCCGAGCGGGACCTACAAGGTCGTCGTCCAGTACTGCCGGGTGCACTGCACCCGGGAAGAGGGCTACCCGGCGGTGAACGGCAACCCTTCGGGTGTCTCGTTCAGCCCCGGCGGCTCCATCGCCAGTGTGGACGTCGAATACGTCTAGAAGCGCGTGAAGGCCCCCTTCCCTCGGCTGAGCCGAGGGAAGGGGGCCTTCACGCGCAAAGCGTCAGTCCAGCTGAGGAGCGACCTCGGAAGCGATCAGCTCGACCTGGTCCAGATCCGAAAGGTCCAGCAGCTGCAGGTAGAGCCGGGTGATCCCGGTCTTCTCGCGCCACTGCCCGACCTTCTCGACGACCTCCGACGGGGTCCCCGCGAGCCCGTTCTCCCGCAGCTCGGACACCTCGCGCCCGAGCACCGAAGCACGCTTCGCGACTTCGGCGTCGTCACGCCCCACGGCGACGACGAGCGCGGCCGACCGGATGATCTCCTTGGGGTCGCGGCCGATCTCGCGCGCGGCGTCGTCGACGCGGCCGAACTGCTCGGCGGCGAAGTCCGGGCCGACGAACGGCAGGTTGAACTCGTCCGCGTAGCGGGCGGCGAGCGCCGGGGTGCGCTTCTTGCCGCCGCCACCGATGATCACCGGCGGCCGGGGCCGCTGCGCCGGCTTGGGCAGGCCGGGCGAGTCGACGAGCTTGTAGTGCTCGCCGTCGAAGGAGAACGTCTCCCCCTCCGGCGTCTCCCACAGCCCGGTGACGACGGCCAGCTGCTCGGCGTAGCGGTCGAAGCGCTCCTTGATCGGCGGCAGGTCGAGGCCGTAGGCGGTGTGCTCGTCGTCGTACCAGCCCGAACCCAGGCCGAGTTCGACGCGGCCGCCGGACATCTGGTCCACCTGCGCGACCGAGATCGCGAGCACCGACGGATGCCGGAAGGTGGCGGCGGTGACGAGGGTGCCCAGCCGCACCCGGCTGGTCTCACGGGCGAGACCCGCGAGGGTGATCCACGCGTCGGTCGGCCCCGGCAGCCCGGTCGCCGAACCCATTTTCAGGTAGTGATCGCTGCGGAAGAAGGCGTCGTAGCCCGCGTCCTCGGTGGCCTTCGCCACCCGGAGCAGGTCATCGTAGGCGGCCCCCTGCTGGGGCTCGGTAAAGATCCTGAGGTCCACGCCGCCACCCTAGCCAGGGCTCGGTCAGCTCGCTTTCCCGTGCTCGGCGGGCGGGACACGGCGGAAGCCGACGAGCAGCCGCACCAGTACCTCCTCGACCTGGGCACTGACCTTCTTCGGCTCGGGCGACGAAGCGATCTCGATCGCCGCGCTCGACAACGCGCCGAACAGCAGCCGCGCGGTGACGTCCACCGGGACGTCGTCGACCTCGCCGACCTCGATGAGCGACTGGATCCCGGTGCGGACCAGGCCGAAGCTGCACCGCTCCTCCGCCTCGCGCCAGCGTTCCCAGCCCATCACCACCGGCGCCTCGTGGATCGCGATGCGCTGGTACGCCGGGTCGAGGCAGCTCTGCAGGAAGCCGCGCAATCCCGCGAGCGCCCGTTCCCACGGCGAGGCCGGGCCGTTCATGATCTTTTCGAGCCGGTCGAAGACCTGGCTCTCCACCGTGTCGAAGGCGGCCTCGAACAGCGCCTGCTTCCCACTGAAATGGTGGTACAGCGCGCCTTTCGTCACCCTGGCCCGCTTGGCGATCTCGTCGAGAGACGTGCCGGCGTAGCCGCGTTTGGTGAACAGCTCGACGGCACTCTCGACGAGCGCCGACCGGGTGGACTCGGAATAGTCCAGCCGCCTTGACCTCATTGTCGCCACCTTCACAACTTTACGCCGCCGGTCCCGCTCCATACTCATGGTATGTTGGCTGCTGTCAGGTCCGTACCGGGAGTATGCCGCAAACCTGCGGTATGAACCGGGTCACGGAGGGGAGCCCACATCATGAGCTGGAACGACTTCTACCAGCGGCGCGACATCCTCGAAGCCGCACTGCGCCAGGCGGGTCACCACCCGTCCGACGCCATCTCACTCGAAGAAATCCCCGGCGCCACCAGGTACTTCGCGACCGAAGAGGAACTTCTGGTCGCGCTCCGGTACAAGTGGAACCAGGTGTTCGCCGGTCACCTCCGCGCCGAGATGACCGATCCGGACTACGCCGACCAGGACCTCGCGCTCGACCGCGTCGAAGCCGTCACCCGCGCCTGGAACAGCGCCATCGCCGAACACGAGACCCTCCGCGCCGTTCTCGACGCGGCCCTCGAGCGGTGCCCCGCGCTGATCCCGTCGCACGAAGCCGAACTGCGCACGCTCGCGCTGACGGCGGGGCTGGCCGACGGCAAGGAACCGGTCGACGAGATCACCCAGGTCGGCAGCGCGTTCGCCACCCTGCTCCGGCACGGACGGCACGCGAAGCCCGCCCGCCGCCGCAGCCCCATGGGTCACCTGCTCCGGTTGCTCGCGCCGAGCGCCTGATCCGGCGTAGCGGCCCCGCCGACGATGTAGTTAGGTGACCGACATGGCTGCTCACGCGCGCTGGACCGAGGCCGACATCCCGGATCAGACCGGCCGGACCGTGTTCGTCACCGGCGCGAATTCGGGGCTGGGGTTGCGGATGTCCGAGGTGCTCGCGGGCAAGGGGGCCCGCGTGCTGCTCGGCTGCCGGTCGCCGGAGCGTGGCGCCAAGGCGCTGGAGCAGGTGCGCGCGGCCGCGACCGGGGACGCACCCGAGCTCGTCCGGCTGGATCTCGCCGACCTCGACTCGGTCCGCGAAGCCGCGAAGAAGGTCCAGGAGCTGACGGGCGGCAAGCTCGACGTCCTGGTCAACAACGCGGGCGTGATGGCCACCCCGCGCGGCCACACCAAGGACGGTTTCGAAACCCAGTTCGGCACGAACCATCTCGGGCACGCGGTGCTGACCTGGCTGCTGATGCCGTCACTGCGCAACGGTTCGGGAGCGCGCATCGTCACCTTGTCGAGTATCGCGGCGACAGGCGCGCGCATCGACGTCGCCGACCCGAACTTCGAACGCCGGATGTACAACCCCGGCTCGGCCTACGGCCAGTCGAAACTCGCCAATCAGGTGTTCGCGCTCGAACTCGACCGCAGGCTGCGCGCCGCGGGAGAAAACGTCATCAGCGTGGCGGCGCATCCCGGCTACACCTGGACCGGACTCGGTTCGGGGATGGCCCGTTCCTACCGCAATCCGGTGGTGCGCGCGCTCGTCGCCGGGGGCAACCGGATCGGCGAGATCTTCATCGCGCAGAGCGCCCGCCAGGGCACGCTCCCGCAGCTGTTCGCGGCGACCTCCCCGGAGGCCGAAGGCGGCGATTACATCGGCCCTCGCGGGCTCGGCGGACTTCGCGGCGCCCCGGTCAAGGTGCGCCCGCTGGCCGCCGCGAGGAGCGAATCGCTCGGCGCCGCGTTGTGGGATCTGACCACCAAGTTGACGGGCGTCACCCCCGACCCCGCGTGAGCGGCGACCACTGCTCCGGCGGGCGTAGGGTGACGGTGTGAGTGCTGCCCCAGATGGCCGCAAGCTGTTGCGGCTCGAGGTCCGGAATTCCCAGACTCCCATCGAAAAGAAGCCGTCGTGGATCAAGACGCGCGCCCGGATGGGTCCGGAGTTCACCGAACTCAAAGGCCTGGTGCGCCGCGAAGGCCTCCACACCGTCTGTGAAGAAGCCGGCTGTCCCAACATCTACGAGTGCTGGGAAGACCGTGAAGCGACGTTCCTGATCGGTGGCGACCAGTGCACGCGCCGGTGTGACTTCTGCCAGATCGACACGGGCAAGCCGGAGGCGCTGGACCGGACCGAGCCGCGCAAGGTGGCGGAGTCGGTGCAGGCCATGGGCTTGCGCTACTCGACGGTCACCGGTGTCGCGCGTGACGATCTGGAGGACGGTGGTGCGTGGCTGTACGCGGAGACCGTCCGTCAGATCCACGCGTTGAACCCGGGTACCGGTGTGGAGCTGTTGATTCCGGATTTCAACGCGGATCCGGATCAGCTGGCGGAGGTGTTCGGTTCGCGTCCCGAGGTGCTCGCGCACAACGTGGAGACGGTGCCGCGGATCTTCAAGCGGATCCGGCCGGGTTTCCGGTACGCGCGGTCGTTGGAGGTCATCACGAAGGCTCGTGAGGCCGGTCTGGTGACGAAGTCGAACCTGATCCTCGGCATGGGCGAGACCCCCGAAGAGGTCGCGCCCGCGATGAAGGATCTGGTCGACGCGGGCTGCGAGATCCTCACGATCACCCAGTACCTGCGCCCGTCACCGCGTCACCACCCCGTGGACCGCTGGGTCAAGCCCGAAGAGTTCGTCGAGCACTCGAACGCCGCCGAGGCCATGGGCTTCGCCGGCGTCATGGCCGGGCCGCTCGTACGCTCCTCGTACCGCGCCGGTCGCCTTTTCGCCCAGACGAAGGCCCACCGCGGCGAGCCGCTGTCGGAGAACCTGGCCCACCTCGCCGCCGAAGGTCCCGCCGCGCAGGAAGCCAGCTCACTGCTGGCCCGGTGACTCCGGTCACCCTCTTCGCGACATCGCCACCCACCAGGTCACGAATCAGTAAAGTGACCTGGTGGCGTTGGTAACCGATCTTCTGAACTGGCTGCAGGGACTCCCGGAACCGGGACTGGTCGCGGCGACCGGCGGACTGGTGTTCGCCGAATGCACCATCGGGCTGGGCTTCATCGCTCCCGGTGAATCGGGGCTGCTGGTCGCGGCCACGACGGCGACGTCGGTCTCGCGCTTCCTGACCCTGTGGGCGGTCGTGACGGTCTGCGCCGCACTCGGCGACTCGCTCGGCTACGCGATCGGCAAACGCTTCGGCCCGCGCCTGCGCGAGACGAAGCTGATCCGCAAGTACGGCCTCGACGCCTGGGACAAGGCGACGGGGGTCCTCGAACGGCGAGGCGCTTGGGCGGTGTTCTTCGCGCGGTTCCTTCCGGTGATCCGCACGCTGACCCCGGCCGCTTCCGGAACCTCGGGCCTGCCCTTCCGTAAGTTCCTGCCCGCCGCCGCGGCCGGTGCGGCCTGCTGGTCGGCCATCCACATCGGTATCGGTGCCGCCCTCGGCGAAGCCGCCAAGAAGGTCGAAGGCGCGCTCAACACCGGCGGCCTGGTCATCGTCGGCGTGCTCGTGGGTGTCGCCGTGTTCTTCCTGCTGCGCTACAAGAAGAAGAAAGCGCTCGCGGTCACAGCCGAAGAAGCCACTCCGGCGAAGGTCGGCGCGGACGACTAGATTCCGGGCATGACCGCCCTGAACCTGCCCCAGCCGATCGGTTTCGTCCTCGGTGGCGGCGGCAGTCTCGGGGCGATGCAGGTCGGGATGCTGCGTGCCCTCACCGAAGCAGGCGTCGCGCCAGACCTCGTCGTCGGCACCTCGGTGGGTTCGCTGAACGCCGCCGTGCTCGCCCTCGGGGGTGAATCCAGCGGGAGGCTCGACCGGATCTGGTCGCGGATGACGCGGCACGAGGCGTTCCCCGGCGGTGTGCTCAGCCAGGTGCGGACCCTGCGGCACAGCAAGACCAACCTGTTCCCCAACACCGGGCTCGCCGCGATCGTCGACGAGCACATCGGCGAGGGCGTCCGCTTCGAAGATCTCGCGCTGCCACTGGGTGTCGTCGCGACGGACGTCGACACCGCCGAGCCGCTGCTGATCCGTTCCGGGCCCGTTCTGGCGCCGCTGCTGGCCAGTTGCGCGATTCCGGGGATCTATCCGCCGGTGCCCTTCGGAGAGCGCATGCTCTACGACGGCGGCCTGGTCGCCAACGTGCCGATGCGCCAAGCGCTCGCCATGGGCGCGAAATCGCTCGTCGTCCTCGACTGCGCCTTCCCCGGCAAGATGCCCGGCACCCCGCAGACCTTCGCCGAGGTGATGATGTTCACCGCGATGATCAGCATGCGGAACCAGGCGGTCCTGGAGGCGCCGATCGCCGCGGCCGAGGTGCCCGTGGTCTACGTGCCCGGGCCGAAGCCCGTGCGGGTCAGCCCGCTGGACTTCAGCCACACCGCGGCTTTGACCGCCGAGGCCTACGACGCCGCGAAGACCTATTTGGGTGAATTGAGTGTCGATGGCCCCGGTCTTTATGGTGCGCCCGGTCTCGTCGTGGACTGAGAAGCAACCATCCAGCAGCGATCACGTCTTCTTCGTCGCGTAGTTTTGAAAAAGGACCTTTCCGCTGAACGAGCGACGTTAAAAGAGACCCATATGTTTCCCAAGAAGACATTACTTTCGACGGCCGGAATACTCGCCGCGACACTGCTGATCTCGGCCTGTTCGTCCTCCGGCGGCACCGGCACTTCGAATTCAGCCGGCCCGAGCGCCGGATCGGACGAAAGCGCGGTTTCGGTGACCATCGACCCGGCGGGCGGGACGAACGTCAATCCGGCGACCCCGGTGGTGGTCAAGGCCGAGCACGGCAAGCTGATCGACGTCACCGTCAGCAACGCCGACAAGGGCAACCAGGTGAAGGGCGAACTGGCGAGCGACGGGCTCAGCTGGAAGACCACCGAACCGCTCGGCTACGGCAGCACCTACAAGATCGTGGCGCATGCCCAGGGCAGCGACGGAAAGCCCGTCGAGCAACAGAGCAGGCTCTCCACGCTGAGCCCGAAGCAGCAGGCGAACCCGAACCTGATCCCGGCTCCCTCGGCGGTCGCTTCCGGCGGTGTCGGCGTCGGGCAGCCGATCGTGTTCACCTTCGGCCAGCCGGTGAAGAACAAGGCCGACGTGGAGAAGAAGCTGTCCGTGGAGTCGACGCCGAAGCAGGAGGGCTCCTGGTACTGGATCGACGACAAGAACGTCCATTACCGCCCCAAGGTGTATTGGCAGCCGGGGACGACGCTCAAGGTGTCGGCGATGATCTACGGTGTCGATTTCGGCAATGGCGTGTACGGCGCGACCGATCGCACCGAAAAGTACAAAGTGCACGATTCCTGGGTCGCGAAGGCCGACGGCAACACCGAGCAGATGCAGATCTTCCACAACGGCCAGCTCGCGAAATCGATGCCCATTTCCATGGGCAAGGACGCCACGCCCACCCATTTGGGCGCGCACGTCATTTCGGACAAACACGAGAATTACACGATGGACTCGTGCACGTACGGCGTCTGCCAAGGCCAGCCGGGGTACTACAAGTCGAACGAGAAGTGGTCGCTGCGCATCTCCAACGACGGCGAGTTCGTCCACGAGAACCCGAACAGTGTCGGCGCGCAGGGCAGCTCGAACGTGTCGCACGGCTGCATCAACCTCAACGCCGCCAACGCGCAGTGGTTCTACCAGAACATGGGGCTCGGCGACGTCGTCGAGGTGACCAACTCCGGTGGCCCGCAGCTGCCGGTGTGGGACCTCTACGGCGACTGGTCGAAGTCGTGGGCGGACTGGCAGGCGGGCAGCGCGCTCAAGTAGAGGGATGATGGGGCGGTGACCAGCACCCTGAGCACCGCCCGTGCCCTCGTGGCCGGCGCCGGCCGGATCGTCGCACTGACCGGCGCCGGGATCTCCACGGACTCGGGGATCCCCGACTTCCGCGGCCCGCAGGGCCTGTGGACCCGCGACCCTGGCGCGGAGAAGATGTCGAACCTCAAGGCGTACCAAGGCAGCCGCGAGGTCCGGGAGCGGACCTGGCAGGCGCGGCTGGTGCATCCCGGCTGGGACGCCGCGCCGAACGCGGCGCACTACGCCCTCGAGCGCCTGTCGCCGGCGTGGATCATCACTCAGAACATCGACCGGCTGCACCAGAAGGCGGGCTCTCCGCCCGAGCGGGTGCTGGAACTGCACGGGACGATGTTCGAGTCCGTCTGCCTGTCCTGTGACGATCACCGGGACATGCGCGCGACGCTGGAACGCGTCCGGGCAGGCGAGGCCGATCCGCCCTGCCTGGTGTGTGGCGGCATCCTGAAGTCGGCCACGGTCTCCTTCGGCCAGCACCTGGACCAGAACCTGCTCCGCGCCGCGCGTGCCGCCGTCTCCGACAGCGATCTCCTGCTGGTGGCCGGGTCCTCCCTGAGCGTGCAGCCGGCCGCCTCACTGGTGAGTGTCGCTTCCCGCGCCGGCGCCGCGGTGGTCATCTGCAATGGCTCCGAAACGCCCTACGACCACATGGCCACCGCCGTCGTCCGCGGCCCGCTCGCCGACTCGCTCCCCGCCCTCGCCCCCTCCCGCATTTAGTCCTCTAAATGCGCCCGGCCCCGGGCCCCGTCGCGCATTTAGTCCTCTAAATGCGGGGCCGCCGCCTCCCCTCACGTGCCTGCCCCCCGTGACTCGCGTGATCGGGGCCGTGACTCGCGTGATTGCAGGCGGATCTCGCGTGTTTGGGGAGGGATCTCGCGTGATCAGACGGACGACACGCGTGATCAGACGGACGACTCGGCCGGTGGTGGTGTCGTCCGTGGGATCACGTGTGTTCGCTCTGCAATCACGCGTGTTGCGTGTCGGATCACGGGTGTGGCGGGTTTCGGGTATGAGAAAAGGGCCCAGGTCTGGGAGAACTCGTGGTTCTCTACCAGGCCCTGG